>NZ_CP183463.1:0-1379386 GCF_048565265.1 Burkholderia theae | reverse complement strand
GCGACCATCCACTAAACAGGTTAATCACCGCCTCCGATTACAATTGCGAAATTCTGCAATCGGAGCAATCCCCAGATATTTAGTGCAATGCACAAGAATAGTCCAATCTTGACGTATCTATATTTTTAGGTATCGGACGATATTGGTTAAGTTTTTAAATTAATGGGTCCGTTTCGTGTCGATTCTTCTGGATACCGTGCCAATCGGCCATTTAATTCGCGATTTTCGCAACCCGGTCACGTTGCAAAAAAATGCGGGCGGCCGCCGCCACAGCCGCCGCCCGCAGGCTCAAACGGTCGCGACAGGATTCGCCGGCGCGCCGACCAGGCCGCGGATATGCAACGGCGGCGCGGTCAGCAGAAACCGGTTCCGGCCATGCGCATGCAGCCAGTTCGCGAGCGGCGTCAGGTGCCACAGCTCGCCGAGGTGAATGCCGAGCTTGAACAGGCACAGCTCGTGCAGCGGCATCAGCGCGCCCGGCCGCGGGAGCGGCTGCGCATTCTGCGGGCGTTCCTCGATCGCATGGTTGTCGGCCACGAGCGCGGCCAGCCCCGATTCGTCGATCCATTGCAGCAGCCGCGCATCGCTGCTGTCCAGCACGCACGCGCTCGCGACCGTCGCCGGCGATCCGCCGTCGTCGTTCAGCAGCAGATCGGCGAAGCCGGTGTGAATGCAGACGATGTCGCCGCGCTCGACCTGCACGCGGTCCGCCTCCATCACCTGCATCAACTGCGCGAAGCCGACCTTCGTGCGCGCATCGCCGAAATGACGCCGCAGGTCGATCAGCACGCCGCGCCCCTGCACGCCCGTCTGCGCCATCACCTCGATGCCGAGCGCGCGCGCGCCGCCCGTCGCGTCGCCTTCCTGCGGCGCCCGCAGATGTTCGCCCATCCGGAAACCGTTGTAGAACACGATTTCAGGCACGCCGTCGTCGTCCGCGTCAAACACGCCGCCCACGTGTGACAGGCCGTCCCATTGCGTCGAGAACTGCGAGTGCATGCAGAACGAGTCGTCGCAGACCACATCGGTTGCGTTCGCAACCTGTTCGTCGGCCCGATAGCCGAAGTACGGCTTGTCGCCGAGCAGCGCCGGCATGATCGCCGGCGGCCGGCGCCGCGCGTTCAGCCCGCCGCCGCGCGGCACGTCGAGCGGCAGGCTCAGCGAGAACGACAGCCCTTCCCGGACTTCGGCGACGCCCTGCCGCACCTTGTCCGGCGTCAGCCAGTTCAGCCGCCCCTTCTGGTCGTCGGGACCGAAATCGCCCCAGTTCGAGCCGGGCGGCCGCTTTTTCCAGCGCGGTGCATTCAAGATCGGTGTCCTCCTTCAGTACCTGACGTCAGCGCCGCAAGCCCGTCGAGCGGCGCATCGTCGGCGAGCGCCTGTACCGCGTCGCGCAGCGCGAGCGCGCGCTCCATGCCGAGCGCCGAACTTGCCGCCAGCACGAATTTCGCGGTGAGTTCCTGTTCGGTCAGCGGCCGCGAATTCGTACCCTTGCTCGACTCGATCCGCACCTCGCGCACCTGCCCGTCGCGCAGCTCGACGCGCAGCACGGCCGGCAGGAAGTTCGGAAAGCGCGTGTCGCACCACGGATCGGCCACGCAGCGCACCTTCGCGGCCAGCGCGCGCCGTGCGGGGTCCTGCGCAAGCGCATCGTCGAAATCGTCGAACCAGACGCCGAGCCCGCCGCCGCCGAGCAGCGCCGCCGCGACCGTGTACGGACCCGAGAACGCCGCCGCATAACCGGTCGGCGGATTCGCCTTCAGCTCGGCCGGCTCGCCGATCGTGCGCAGCGTCGACGTCGCGACCCGCAGCTCGGCCGACACCACGTCGTCCGCCGTCACGCCTTGCGCCTTCAGCTGCAGCGCCGCGTCGATGCCCGGATGCGTGAAGTGGTTGCACGGATAGGGCTTGAAGATGATCCGGCTCGTCTCCCATTCGTCGCCGAGGCCGCGCAGCACCGCGTCGACGTCGGCGAGGTCGCCGCACCACGCGTGGAAGAAGCCGAAGCGGCCTTCGAGCGCGGTCGGCGGCGCGGTCACGCCCGCGCCCGCCAGTTCCGCCGCGCTCACGCCCGCGTGCGCCGCCCAGCCGCAGTGGATCCGCTTTACCGAGCCGCCGGTGCGGTTCGCTTCGAGCAGGCCCGCGCCCATGCTCGCGGCAATGCCGAGCGCCGCCGCGATCTGCGCGGCGTCGAGCCCGAACAGCATCGCCGCGGCCGCCGCCGCGCCGACCGTGCCGCAGATCGACGTCGCGTGCTGGCCGCGCTCGAAGAACACCGAATTGCCGAGCCGCTCGTTGTAAGCGGCGACACCGAGCCGGATGCACACCTCGGTGCCGACCGTGATCGCATCGAGCAGCGCCGCGCCCGACGCGCCGCTCGCCTGCGCGGCGGCGAGCGCGGCCGGAATCACGGACGCGCTCGGATGCAGCACCGAGCGCATGTGCGAATCGTCGAAATCCATCGCATGCGCGAGCGTGCCGTTGACGAGCGCGGCGCTCGCGGCCGGCAACCGGTCGGGCGCGCCGATCACGCTCGCCGGGCCGGTGCCGCCCCAGCGCCGCGCGACCTGCAGCACCGACTGCGCGACCGGTTCGTCGTGCGCGATCAGGCTGTTGCCGACCACGTCCAGCACGCGCGCGGCGGCCTCGACGCGCAGCCTGCGTTCCAGCCCTTCGGCGCGCACCTCCGCCGCAAAGCGGCCGAGCGCGCCGACGATGCCGTCGGGCGGCAACGGCCGGTTCGTCGCGGCCGCCGCCGGAGCGGAAAGCGTTTCGGGGGTGCTCATGCCAGTGCTCCACTGAGTCGAAGATTGTTCGCGAGCGCGAGCGTCACGCGTGCGTTGGCGATCAGCGGCGGCGCGACCACGCGGCCGTCCGGCAGCACGAACACCGACGACGCCGAGGCCTTGCCGGCCGCCGAATCGACCGCTTCGAGCACGCGCTCGGCCGCGCGGATCTCGTCCTCCGACGGCGTGAACACCTCGTTGATCACCGCGAGCTGCGACGGATGAATCGCGAAGCGGCCGAGGAACCCCATCGATTTCGCGCGCAGCGTCGATTCCTTCAGCCCGTCGAGATCGGGCAGCGTGTGATAGACCGTCTGGATCGGCCCGTTCAGCCCCGCCGCGCGCGACACGACCACGCAGCGCGCACGGCACACCTCGAGCGTGAAGTTGTCGACGCCGATCTGCAGGTCCGCGCGCAGGTCGCTTTCGCCGAGCCCGATCCGTTCGAGCCGCGGCGACGCGGTCGCGAGCTGGTAAGCCGTCTCGACGCCGTACGCCGACTCGATCAGGATCTGGATGCCCGCGTCGCAGCCGAGCGTGTCGAGCCAGCCCGCGACCTCCTGGATATGCTGCGGCAGATCGCATTTCGGCAGGCGCAGCGCCTGCAGTGCCGGCTGCGCAATCGCCTCGACGTCGTCGCGACACCACGGGCTGCCGATCGGGTTGATCCGCACGTAGGTCGGCTTCGGCGGGCCTTCCGCGAGAATCGCGGCGGCCGCCTGGCGTGCCTCGGCCTTGTGGCTGGCCGGCACGGCATCCTCGAGGTCGAGCACGATGGCATCGGCTTCGCTTGCATACGCCTTTTCCACCACCTGCGCCTTGTGCGCGGGCACGTAAAGGTAACTGCGGTAAGTTGCGCTGGTTTTCATAGAACCCCTCGTTCGGTCAGATCGGCGATCTCGCGCCGTTCCAGTCCCAATGCGCCGAATACTTCGTCGTTGTGCGTGCCGCGCGCAGGTCCTCCCCAGCGGATCGCGCCGGGCGTGTCGGACAGCCGGAACGGCACGTTGTGCGTGCGGAACGCGCCGAGCTCCGCGTCGGGCACCGACACGACCGAGCCGAGTGCCGCGTACTGCGGATCGCGCAGCACGTCGGCGACGTCGTAGATCGGCGCGACCGCCGCCTGCGCGCGCTCGAATTCGGCGATCACCTCGTCGCGCGTGCGCTGCCCGATCCAGCCGCCGACCGCCGCATCCAGCTCGTCCGCATGCTGCGCGCGCTCGGCGCCGTTCGCGAACCACGGTTCGTCGATCAGGTCCGCGCGGCCGACGAGGCGCATCACGCGCTCGGCGATGCTGTGCGCCGACGTCGACAGCGCGACCCACTTGCCGTCCGACGTGCGGTAGACACCGCGTGGCGAGTTGTTCGGCGAGCGATTGCCGGTACGCTCGGGCACCCGGCCCGTCTGGTCGTAGCTCGCGACCTGCGCGCCCATCGCGGCGAGCATCGTCTCGATGATCGCGAGATCAACGACCTGGCCGCGCCCGGTGTGCTCGCGCGCCTTCAGCGCGGTCATGATCGCGAACGCGGCGGTCAGCCCCGCGACCGTGTCGGCAAGCGGAAACGACGGCAGCAGCGGCGGCCCGTCCGCCTCGCCGGTGATCGACGCGAGCCCGCTCATCGCCTCGGCCAGCGTGCCGAAGCCCGGCCGGCTCGCATACGGGCCAAACTGGCCGAAGCCCGTCACCCGCACGAGCACGAGCCGCGGGTTGATCGCGGACAGCACGTCGTAACCGAGCCCCCAGCGTTCGAGCGTGCCGGGCCGGAAATTCTCGACGACCACGTCCGCCTGCGCCGCCAGTTCGCGGAAGATCCGCTGGCCGTCGGCCGTGCCGAGATTCAGCGTGACCGCCCGCTTGTTGCGCGCGAGCACCTTCCACCACAACGGCACGTCGTCGCGACGCGCGCCGTACTTGCGCGCCGGATCGCCGTCCGGATGCTCGACCTTGATCACGTCGGCGCCGTAGTCCGCGAGCATCGTCGCCGAGAGCGGGCCCGCGAACAGCGTCGCGGCATCGATCACGCGAATGCCGTCGAGCGGCGCCCGTTTGGAGGCGTCCGGCGCCGCGCCGGCGTCGACGTCCCCGATTTCCACAGTGGCCATGCCGTTCTCCAGTCAAATGGATTGCACGGCGCGCCGCGCGCCGACATCGTCTGCATGACTAATCAACATGCGAAGATGCGGGCGCGGCGCGCGACCTGTCGCTCAGACGGCGTTGATCCGGTAGATCGGGAAATACGTCTGGATCTTCCCGTTCAGGTAGTCGGACGCGAGCTTCGGCACCTCGTCGAAATCGAAGATTTCGGTCGGCTCCTCGCCGATCCAGCCGCTCGTTTCCTGGAAGTCGCGGATCGTGATGCTGTCGTCGTAGCGCCACGCATGCGTGTGGATGTGCAGGCGGCGGTTGATGCACTCCGTCGCGCGCAGGTTCCACAAGCGCATCCCGGTCTTCCAGCCGACCGTCGTGACGATGCCGGTGCGGCCGACCACGCGCATCGTCGAGCGATACAGCGCGCCGCCGAGGTTGTCGAGAAAGATCGCGACGCCGCGGCCGCCGCTCAGTTCCGCGATCGTCTCCGCGAACACGCGCTCCGACTCGCGATAGCTCGCCTGATACTCGGGATCGGTCTTGTAGCGCTCCTCGTCATACGCGAGATTCGGGAACTTGCGGCGATCGACCGGCGTGATGCCGAGCTTCGCGAGCTCTTCGAGGCGCCGGTCGTTGCTCGCCGTCATCGCGACGCGAAAGCCCTCGCGCTTCGCGAGCTGCAGTTCGGCGAGCGTCGTGCCGCCGCCCCAGCCGAACACCAGGTAGTCGGCCGGATCGACGTCCGGCAACTGCGAGCGCCAGCACGCCGACGCCACCTTCCAGTTGTCCCACGCGGTGAAGTAGCGGCCGTACGTCGCCCATTGCAGCAGCGAATGCCGGCTGTCCGTCGGCACCGCCACGAGGTTGTCGGCACGCATCTTGGTCCGCTGCGCCATCACGCCGATCGTGCCCGGCGCGTCGTATGCGTAGACGAGTTCGGCAAACCCGTATTCGTCGCGCTTGCCGAACGGCATCACCATGCAGATCTCGCCTTCCTTCAGCGTCTTCACGCCGCGGCCGCGCTCGACGATGCGCACCAGCGCACCGTTGCCGAGCACGATCTTGTCCTCGCGGCGCTGCCGGCAGATGTCGACCGGATTGCGCGACAGCGCATGGTCGAGGTTCGCTTCCCACGATCCGTACAGCGGCTCGACCAACACCTCGTCGGCTTCCAGATCGGAGAATTCGAAGGTTTCGCGACGCAGCTCGCCCGCCACGGGCGCCTGCTTCTTGCTCGGTTCCGGTCCTGCGTAAAGAACCCATGCATCGGTCTTGATCATCGTCATGCCTCGTTAAATGGCTCTGTATGAATGGTGCACGCCGAACACGCCGCTTCGTTCAGCGCGAAAACGCCTGCTCCAGTGCCGCCTCCACGTCGGCCGTCGCGGCCACCTGCCCGAGCTTCGGGAAGATCTGCGTCAGCGCGAAGGTCTGCGCGTCGGTGGACGACGTGCTGACCGCATCGCTGACGACGACGACGTTGTAGTTGTTCTCGTATGCCTGGCGCGCCGTCGATTCGACGCCGATGTTGGTTGCGATCCCGGTCAGCACGATGTCCGTGATGCCGCGCCGGCGCAGTTGCACGTCAAGGTCGGTGCCGGTGAACGCGCCCCACTGGTGCTTCGTCACGACGATGTCGGACGGCGCCACGCCGAGTGCCGGCGCGAACGCGCTCCATTCGGGATCGAGATTCGGCGGCGCCGACGGCGCATCCGTCTTGACCTTCAGCGCCACGCCGCCGTCCGGCTGGTAGCTCGTGTGCACGTAGATGACGGGAAGCTGCAGCGCGCGGAACGCGGTCGCGAGCTCGACCGTCTTCGCCACGACCTGCGCGCCGGTGTACGGCACGACCGGCAGCGACACGATGCCGTTCTGCAGATCGATCGCGACCAGGGCGACCGTGCGATTGAGCGTCGGAATGGACATGTAAAACCTCACTTCTGTTGGGAGATGGAAGAAGCGGCGGCGTCCAGGTGCCGGCTCGATGCCGCGTTGAGCAGCAGCAGCACGCTGATGACCGCCAGGACAATGGCCAGCTCGCGCAGGCCGCGATCGCTCGCCGGATGGCCGAGCGCCAGCCCGACGAGCGCAAACGACAGGCTGCCGCCGACATACTGCGCGGTGCGGTACAGCCCCGAGGCCGTGCCGATCCGGTCGTGCGGCGCGCTCTGGTAGAGCGCCGCCTGGTTGCCGAGATTGTTGAAGCCGTTCGGCACGCCGAACACGATCGACAGCAGCACGATCGACCAGACCGGCATCGCGCTGGTGAGGAAACTCATCACGACGCTGCCGACGCACAGCATCGCGGAGCCGATGATCAGCACGGGCCGCGAGCCGTGACGGTGCGCGAGGCGGGTCGCGAGCATCGTCGCCACGGTGCCGATCCCGGCGACCGGCAGCATCACGAGGCCGGCATCGGCGGCGGACAGGTGCTTGGCTTCCTGCAGCCACATCGGCAGCGCATAGAAGATCGCGTAGAACACTGCGTAGGTGCCGACGCAGCGCAGGTACGTGCTCGTGAGTGCGCGGTTGTCGCTCAGCATGCGGATGTCGATCAGCGGTGTCGCGGCCCGCCGCTCGCGCCCGACCAGCATCGGGCACAGAACCAGCGTCGCGACCAGCAACAGCCAGTCGGGCTCGTGCGATACCGATTGCAGGAACTGCAGCAGGCTCGCGAGCGTCAGGACGAACAGCGCGACGCCCGGCAGGTCCAGCTCCTTCAGCGTGCCCCGCAGCGTGCGGCGTTCCTGCGCGCCGCGCGGGACGACGTCGGCCGGAATCCACAGCCACGCCAGCACGAAGGCCAGCAGCACGATCGGCACGTTGATCCAGAAGATCGCGCGCCAGCCGGCGAACTGCACGAGCGCGCCGCCGAGCGGCGGCCCGAACGCGACGGCCACCTGTGCTGCGACCGAGATCGCACCGAGGCCGCCCGTCGGCGTCGCGCCGTTCGCGTGCCGCTGCGACCACGTGCGGATCATCGCCATGCCGGCCGGATACGCGGCGGACGTGCCGATGCCGAGCGCGACGCGCGATGCGATCAGCCACCCGAGCGACGGTGCGAACGGCGCGAGCGCGGATGCGATCAAGACGATCGCGAGGCCGATGCAGAAGATCCGCTTCGCGCCGAACCGGTCGGCGAGCCGCCCCATCGTCGGCTGGCCGACGGCCGTCGCGAGATAAAGGCCCGACACGAGCCACATCGTGTCGATGCGTTCATGCCCCTGCGGGTTGAACGCCTGCTGGATGCTGACGAGCGCGACCGCGATCATCGACGAGTTCAGCGCGTTGAGCAGCGTCCCGAGCACGATCGGGCCCACCAGCCGGGACGGCAGGCTCAGGCCCGCCGCGCGCGCATTGCCGCCGCCTGCCGGCGGGACGCCGGGGCGCGGGGGTGACGCTTCCGCAGGTCGATCGGGAGTCGTTTTCATGGCATCGTCGAGTGGTGGATTCGCTTCGTTCGAGCAAATTCGAACGTGCGTTCACCTTACCGGGACGATTGCCGTGAATGAAATGGATTGTTGCGATGCACACATTCGTCGCTTGAATGCAGATCGCGAGCCGGATGCGCAAAAGCGGCCCCGGCAGGTCGGGAATAACGACGGAAAACTCGCCGCGCCCCTTGTCAGACGGCCTTATCCCGGGAGCGCCACGAATCTTGCCGAGTGCCTACGAAATGATTTGCCCCGGCGCACCTCCACCGGCAAATGACCGTTTTATGCGGCAGTGCGGCGAGAATTCAGAGCGGTCGCTCTAGACCGGCACGATGAAACGCATATCGCTACGCGGGATTGAACCGCCGGGTGGCGACCCGCACGCTCACACCTTCCCCGCCAGATGAAACCGCGACGCCGGATGCCACAAGCGCACCGACGTCGCGACATGCTCGCCGACCCACGTGCGGCGCCTCAATAACAGACACGGCTCGCCGATTTCCATCACGAGATGCCGGCGCACCTGCGCGTCGGGTTTCTGCGCGTAGATCCGGAACTCCGCGCGCTGGATCGGCGCAAGCCGCACCATGTAGTGATTCGGCGTCTCGACCGTAAAGTCCTGTTCGAGATACGCGGGAAACAACGCCGGATTGACGTAACGATCCTCGAACTGGATCGGCTCCTCTTCCTCGTAATGCACGATGCGCGAATGGAACACGGGCCCCGAACGCAGCCCGAGCGCTTCGACCGCCTCCTGATCGTCGCTGCTTTCGATCAGCAACACGCGAGCGCTGTGCCGATGGCCGCGCTCCGCGATCTCGTCCGCGATGTTGCGAATTTCCAGCACCGTCGATTCGTAATGCCGCCGTTCGACGAACGTGCCGGCGCCCTGGATCCGGGTCAGCACGCGCTCGGCGGTCAGCTCGCGCAGCGCGCGCGACACCGTCATCCGCGCGACGCCGAACTCCTTGACCAGTTCGGCCTCGGTCGGAATCGCGCCGCCGGGCTTCCAGTCGCCTTTCGCGATCCGCTCGACGACGTAGCGCTTGATCTGCTGGTAGGCCGGCAACGCACGCGCCGGCACGTCGTCGCCTGGTGCGCTCGCCTGCCGGCCGGCGAGTTGTCGTTCCGCTTCGTTCATGCGCCCTCGATCGAATGAATGATGGATCGCCCGCTGGCCGCCGCGATGTCACGGCGGCCGGTCTCCCGTCGTTACATCACGGGCGGCGGCACACCCGCGACGATGCCGGCGGCGATCGCGATGTCGTCCGCGAGCGGCCGGTCGTCCCGGTACGCCGGCACGCGTTCGCGCACATGCCGCCACAACGTGTCGGTGGGGGCGGCCCGCGACGCGCTGCCCGCCTGCAGATCGTAGGCCTGCGCGGCGGCCAGCAGCTCGATCGCCAGCACACGCGTCGTGTTCTCGATGATGTCGAGTGCCTTCAGCGCGGCCGGCGTCGCATGGCACAGATGGTCTTCCTGCAGGCCCGACGTGATGCCGCCGTCGAGGCTCGCCGGCCCCGCGAGCCGCTGGTTCTGCGCGACGAGCGCGACCGCCGTGTACTGCGCGATCATGAAGCCCGAACAGGTACCGCCCGGCGTCGCGAGGAATGCCGGCAGCCCGCTCACGAGCGGATTGACGAGCCGGTCGAGACGCCGTTCGGCGATCGCCGCGACCTGGGCCATCGCCGCCGCGAGACTGTCCATCGCCAGCGCGATGCCCGCGCCGACCGCATGCGCTTGCGAATGGACGGCCGGCGCGTCGCGCGTGCCGGCCACGATCGGATTGTCGGTCACCGACGCCAGTTCGCGATCGACCACCTCCGCCGTCACGTCGAACACGTCGCGCGCCGCGCCGTGCACATGCGGAATCGTGCGCAGGCTGAGCGGATCCTGCGTATGCCGACCGCTTGCCGCCGCGAGCATGCCGCTGCCGGCGAGCAGCGCACGCAAGCGCGCGCCGACGTGCCCGATGCCGGGCGAAATCCGCAACGCAAGCGACGCCGGATCGAATGCGGCGAGCTGCCCGCCGAGGTTCTCGAAACTCATCGCGGCGACCCAGTCGGCCCAGTCGAGCAGCCGCTCGGCACGGGCCAGCGCGAGCGCAGCCAGGCCCGTCACGCACGGCGTGCCGTTGACGAGGCTCAGCCCCTCCTTCGCGCCGAGCACGAGCGGCGCGCGGCCGATGCGGCGCAATGCCTCGTCGCCGCGAATCCGCTCGCCGCGGTGGCGCGCGTGGCCATGGCCGATGCAGACGAGCGCGACATGCGCCATATGCGTCAGATAACCGACCGAGCCGTGCGCGGGCACCTCCGGCAGGCAATCGTGTTCCAGCAATGCGACGAGCTGGTCGACGACGTCGGCGCGCACGCCCGAATGACCGTGCGCGTAGTTGTTGATTGCCGCCGCGACGATCGCGCGCGTTTCCGCCGCGCCGAGCGGTGCGCCCACGCCGACCGCGTGGCTCATCAGGATGTTGCGCGACAGCGTGCTCTGCTGCGCCGGCGACACGATCACGTTGCACAGCGCGCCGACGCCCGTGTTGACACCATACGCGCGGATGCCGCGCGCGACGATTTCATCGACGAGCTCGCGGGCCGCGACGACGCGCATGCGCGCTTCGTCGGCGAGTGCAAGCGGTTCGCCCGCGGCCACCGCCGCGATCTGCCGCCAGTCGAGCGGCCTTGCCGAACGGAATACGGTCATGACGGCCTCAGTTCGCGGAACGGTCGTGATGGCTCGATACGAACTGCCGGAAGCGCTCCGAGCACTGGCCGCCGAACAGATCACCCGGCGTGCCGTCCGAATCGACCTCGCCCTGATGCAGGAACATCACGCGGTTAGACACGTGACGCGCAAAACCCATCTCGTGCGTGACGACCAGCATCGTGCGCCCTTCCTCCGCGAGCGAGCGCATCACGCGCAGCACCTCGCCGACCAGCTCCGGATCGAGCGCCGACGTCGGTTCGTCGAACAGCATCACCTTCGGATGCATCGCAAGCGCACGGGCGATCGCGACGCGCTGCTGCTGGCCGCCCGACAGGTGCGCCGGATAGTAGTCGCGCTTGTCCGCGAGGCCGACGCGTGCGAGCAGCGCCTCGGCCTCCTCGACCGCTTCCGCGCGGCTGCGCTTCTGCACGCGCAGCGGCCCTTCGACGAGGTTGTCGAGCACCGTCATGTGCGACCACAGGTTGAAGTTCTGGAACACCATCCCGAGCTGCGAACGGATCCGGTCGACCTGACGCCGGTCGCCCGGCTGCAGCTTGCCGTCGCGCGCGCGCTTCATCTTCAGTTCCTCGCCGGCAAGCGCGACGGTGCCGTCGTCGGGCGTCTCGAGCAGGTTCAGGCAGCGCAGGAAGGTGCTCTTGCCCGAGCCGCTCGCGCCGAGGATCGAGATCACGTCGCCTTCGTGCGCATCGAGCGAAATGCCCTTCAGCACGTGGTGATCGCCGAACGACTTGTGGATGTTCCTGACCGACAGGGCAACGGGAGCAGCGGTGTTCATCGGATTCTCCGGGAAAGAGGGATGCGCTCAGGACGCGACGCGCCGGGCGTTGCGCGCGGCGGCGGCCGCCTTGCCGGCCGGCTTCGGCGCGCGCAGGTGGCCCGACAGCCGCCATTCGAGCGCGCCCAGCACGCGCACGACGATGAAGTTCAGGCCGAGGTAGATGAGGGCCGCGCACACGAACACCTCGGTCGTCCGGTAGGTCTGCTGGATGATCTGCTGCGCGACGCCCGTCACTTCCCACACCGTGACGAGGCTGGCCAGCGCGGTCGACTTGACGAGCAGCACGGCTTCGGTCGAATACGCAGGCAGGCACTGACGCAACGCGATCGGGCCGATCACGCGCCGCAGCAGCGCGAAGCCCGACAGGCCGATCGAATAACCGGCCTCGATCTGCCCGACCGGCACGGCCATCAGTCCGCCGCGCAGAATCTCGGCCGTGTAGCCGGCGGTACACAACGCCAGCGACAGCACCGCGCACACATACGGTTCGCGCAGCAGCGGCCACATGAAGCTCTCGCGAATCACGCCGAACTGGCCGAGCCCGTAGTACACGAGGAACATCTGGATCAGCAGCGGCGACCCGCGAAACACGAGGATGTATGCGCGTGCGAAGCGGTTCGGCAGCCAGTGCGGCGACACGCGCATCGTGACGATCACGAGCGACAGCAGGCCGCCGAGCACGAGCGACGCGAAGAACAGGCCGAGCGTGGTCGGCACGGCCGCGAGCAACTGGCGCAGCGTGTCGATGAGGAAGTCGAAATCGATGGACATGCGTGCTCTCCGTCAGTTGCGCGCGAAATTGCGGCGGAACGAGCGGCCGACGATCGCCTCCGCCCGATTGAACACGCGGTTCGACAGGCCCGTCATCACGAGGTAAAGCGCGCCGCCCGCGACGAAGAACACGAAGTACTGGTGCGTCGAGTTCGCGGCGATCTGGCTCGTGCGCAGCAGCTCGGCGAGCCCGGTGACCGAGATCAGCGCCGAGTCCTTGAGGCTCAGTTGCCACACGTTGCCGATGCCGGGCAGCGCGAAGCGCAGCACCTGCGGAACCAGGATGCGGCGCAGCACCATGCTGCGCGGCATGCCGATCGAGCGGGCCGCTTCGAGTTCGCCCTTCGACACGGCCAGCACGGCCGCGCGGTAGACCTCCGCCTGATACGCGCCGGAAATCATCCCGACCGCCAGCGCGCCGATCACGAACGGCGGCACGCCGATGAAGCCTTCCGCGCCGAACCACTGGCCGATGGTCGTCACGAGCGTCGAGCCGCCGAAATAGAACAGGTAGATGACGAGCAGTTCGGGCACGCCGCGAAACACCGTTGTGTAGAGATCGCCGAGCAGGCGGGCGCTGCGGTGGCGCGACAGTTTCGCGGCCGCGATCGCCGCGCCGATCACGGCGCCGACCGCAAGCGCGGCGAGCGTCAGCGCGACCGTCATCAGCGCGGCGAGCAGCAGCACACCGCCCCAGCCTTCGGTTCCGAAGCCCAGCATTTCAAGGATCGCCATGCGTGCCTCCCGGCAAGCGTTGAGTGAATCGGCAGGATGCGCGCCGCCGCGCGTCGCGGTGTCGTTGCGTATCGCTTACGCGGCGGCTGCCGGACGTGCGCTTACGGCGTGACGTCGGTCTTGAACCACTTGTCGGCGAGTTTCTTCACGGTGCCGTCCGCGAGCGCCGCGCCGATCGCCGCATCGAACTTCGTCTTCAGGTCAGCGTCCTGCTTGCGGAACGCAAGACCTTCGCCCGGCCCCCAGATCGGCCCGCCGAGCTTCGGGCCCGCAAGCACGATCGACGCGTTTTCCTTCTTCTCGATGTTCGCCGCGTAGTACGTGACGTCGTCGAACGACGCATCGATGCGCCCGGCCACGAGGTCGAGATCGCGCTCGGGCGAGGTCTTGTACACGCGGATCGACGCGATGTCCTTGAAGCTGTCGTTGATGAATTTCGTATAGACGGTGCCCGACTGGATGCCGATCGTCTTGCCCTTCAGCTGCTTGCGCAGCGCGTCGACGGTCGGCTTGTCGGCGTTCGCGTCACCGGTCAGCTTGACGGCCGGTGCACCGGGTGCAGCCTTCGGGATGATCTTCGTGTCGGTGACGGCGAACGTCGCCGGCGTGGCCGCATAGGGGCGCGAGAACAGCAGGATCTTCTCGCGCTCCGGCGTGATCGAGATCGCATCCATCAGGACATCGAACTTGCCGGCCTGCAGGCCGGGAATCATCCCGTCCCAGTCCTGCGCGACCATGTTGCACTGGACCTTGATCCGGCCGCAGACATTCGCGAGCAGTTCCGGCTCGAAGCCACCGAGCTTGCCGCCCGGCAGCGTGAGGTTCCACGGTGCGTAGCCGCCTTCGAGCGCCACCGTCACCGTCTTCCACTCCTTCGCCTGCACCGGCGCGGCGAGCGTTGCCGCCGCGGCCGCGATGACGCCGATCGTCTTGACTGCCCACTTGATGCGCTTGCCGTTCACGAGATTTCTCCTTGCGTTGAAGTTCGTCATCCCTTCGGTCATGCAAGCCGCCTCAGGAATTTGTCTATACAAGCATGCAAGAAGAAAAACGGCAGGACAAGCGTCGACAATAAAAATCGACGCAAACGCGGGAAATCCCTTAATTACAGGCCTCCGGCGTGCCTCGTTGCGGGGAATCCAGGCACGAATTTGGTGCAACAGACCTAGACGAATCGCAAGGATGACTAGACAAATTTAGAATTCGATTATTGTGCGCTTGCCACTCGACTCGTGGAGACAGGCCTGTCGGGCTGACCGGCATTGCGTCTGCGGATTGGATGTCCGGTCGATGCTCGATCGGGTATTTCGACCTCGCCAGCCTCACTCTCAACATAACCTCACGCCGACGCCACCAGCGCGTTGAACGACGTATCCCACAGCGGCGCGACATTGGCCGGCCCGTCCAGCACGCCGATCCGGGCGAACACGTCCGCGACCTGCTGATGCTGCGCAACCACGTCGGGCGTCACCGGCAGCAGC
Organism: Burkholderia theae; assembly: GCF_048565265.1. Lineage (NCBI taxonomy): Bacteria > Pseudomonadati > Pseudomonadota > Betaproteobacteria > Burkholderiales > Burkholderiaceae > Burkholderia > Burkholderia theae. The sequence goes on along the minus strand of NZ_CP183463.1, from coordinate 1,364,581 downwards.
GCATAGTCTTCGCTGCGCTGCTCGAACATCGCGACGAGATCGGCAACCGGCACGCGCGTCTCGCGGTTCTGCACGAGCGCATAGTCGTGAAAATGCCCGTTCGCCCACGCATACGCACGCCGAAACCGCAGCAACAGGTCGCCGGTCGCCGCACGACGACGCGCATCGTCGAGCGTGCGGGGATTCGCGTAGACCGGGAAATTACCCGACAGATAACCCTTCCCCGTCTTCAGCACGCGCGCGCCGTAGCGATTGCGCGCGAGCTGGCCGTTGTAGCCGTAGATCGCCCATGCATCGATGTCGCCGCGGTCGTACGCGGACAATCCGTCGGTGGGCGACAGGTTGATCGGCTGGATGTCGTCAAAGCTGAGGCCTGCCTCCGCAAGCTGGCGATACAGGAAATAGTGCGACGTCGTCGCGCGCACGTAGCCGACGCGCTTGCCCTTCAGGTCCGCGATGCCGCGGATCGGCGTGTCCTTGCGCGCGAGCGTGACCTGGTTGTTCAGGTCTTCGCGGGCACGGGAGATGAACCGGACATTCGCTTTCTGACGCGCGGCGAACACGGCCGGAATCTCGCTGCCCGAGCCGATATCGAGCGCATCCGCATTGAGCGCCTCGATGTGCAGCACGCCGTTGTTCAGTTCGCGCCAGTCGATCCGGTATGGCGTATCGCCGAGCCCGGCCGCCTGCAGCAGCGCGCGCCAGCCGCCCTTGTAGGTCGCGACGCGCAACGTCGTGCCGGCGAGATCGGCGTTGATGGCCGGAGCGGCAAACGCGGCCCGCATGGCCGCGGGAGTCGACACGACGGCGGCGCCGGCGAGCAGCAGGCGGCGGCGTGCCGCCGAAATTGACGACATCGGATGCTCCTGTCGATCAGATGAGAAGTTGAACCGTCGCGTCAATGCAGCACCGGAAATCCATGGCGCTCGGCCAGCAGTTCGAGGATGCGGCGCGCATCGGTGACGAAGCGCACGTCGCCGAGCGTCTGCGCATCGTTCGGCACCGGCTGATCGCGGCCGAGCACGAGCACCGGCAGGCCCTGGTGCGCCTCGTCGAGTGCTTCGATCACCGTATGCCGCGGCCGCTCGAACCCGACGCGCTTCACGTCGAGGCGGCCGGCGCGGTCGGGCGCGCTCGCCAGCAGCCCTTCGATCGACAGTCCGTGCGGACAGACGAAACGTTGCCCCGGATGCTTCGGATCGGCAAAGCCCGGTTCCAGCAGAAACAGCACATCGCGACTCATGTCAAACGGCTCCCGTGTTCGTTGTTCAGCCGGGACGAACGCGCGCTTGCGCGCCCTCCTGTTCCCGGTGCATGCCGGCCCGCGACCGGATGCCCGACTCTACCGTCACGCATCGCCCGCCCCTACCAACGTTTTGCGGAATCGATATGCGGGTGCGCGTAGCGCATCGGCCGTGCGCCGCACAGAGGGTCGTTGCGTAAATGCATCGCGCACCGAACGGCATGTATTGCGCACATCGAACGATTTCACCGATCGATATGACGGCGATCGCGCATTTCCGGCGGTCGACGTTCGCCGTCGGTGCGATGCGTTCGCCGCAGCATGCGTGCCGGATGCGATGGCGACGCACATGCCGGGCTTGCGGCATTGCACATTGCAAATCGGCCGCGCATCGATTTGCAAACCACGGATCGGCCGTTCATCGGAGTGCCCGTCGTCAATAGCATCGTGATCCTCGCAGACGTACCCATAAAAACAGAGGATGGTCATGATCAAGAAATCGGTAGTCCTGGGTTTGGTTTCGATCGGTTCGGTCAGCGCGCAGGCGCAGAGTTCGGTCACGTTGTACGGCGTCGTCGATGCCGGTATCGCCTATACGAACAACCAGGGCGGCGCCAGCAACATCCAGCAGACGAGCGGCAAGCTGAGCGGCAGCCGCTGGGGCCTGAAAGGCGCGGAAGATCTCGGCGGCGGGTTGCAGGCGGTCTTCACGCTCGAAAGCGGGTTCCGGCCGAGCGACGGCGGGCTCGGCCAGGGCGGCCGCCTGTTCGGCCGCTCCGCGTACGTGGGCCTGAGCAAGAGCGGCATCGGCACGCTGACGCTCGGCCGCCAGTACGAGCCGATCACCGATCTGGTCGCGCAGTACTCGGGGTCGGGCTTCTGGTCGCCGGCCACCCATGTGGGCGACAACGACAACATGAACCAGAGCTTCCGGCTGAACAACGCGGTGAAGTTCCGCAGCGACACGATCGCCGGCTTCACGGCCGACCTGCTCTATGCGTTCAGCAACCAGGCGAACGGCGGCGCGGGCACGGGGTTCTCGAACAACAACGCATGGGGCGTGTCGGCGAACTACGTGAACGGCCCGCTGTCGTTTGGCGGCGGTTACGTGCGGTTCAATCATCCGAATGCGACGTCGAATACGAGCGGCGCGGTGGGCGGTGCGACCTCGACCACCGGCAACGACTACAGCGGCGCGTTTTTCTACGGGCTGAACGGCGGCGTGCTCAAGCAGCAGATCGGCGCCCTGGGCGCGAACTACGCGCTCGGCCGCGCGACGCTCGGCTTCGCGTGGAGCCACACGCAACTCGACTACGTCGACGGCTCGTCGCGCAAGTTCAACAACTACGACGTGAACGCGCGCTACCAGATCACGCCGGCAGCCACGTTGATCGGCGTCTACACGTTCACCGACGGGCGCGCGAGCGGCCTGCCGGGCACCGGCGGCCAGACGCTGAAGCCGCGCTGGCACCAGTTCACGCTCGGTTTCGACTACGCGTTGTCGAAGCGCACCGATCTCTACCTGTCCGGCATCTACCAGCTCGCGGCCGGCGACCCGAGCACGGCAACGGCCGGCGGCTACCGCGCGGTCGCGGCGATCTCGAACATCGGCAGCGCATCGTCGACGAACCGCCAGGTCGCGGTCGTCAGCGGGCTACGCGTGAAGTTCTGACGGCGCGCGCAGCGGGCGCGGCGCAACAGGCACGATAAGCAAAGCGGGAACCGTTGTTTGCCGCGTCGCGCCCGGTTGCCGAGAATGTCCGTTTCCCCGCGTGCAGCCCCTGTGCGCGATACGCGTCCGAACTTGGAGCAGCCCCTTGAAACACGGACATAGCCTCTCGCTTAAACCAGCGGGTAGCCTGTTGCGTGACGCGTGGCGTGTTGGTCGTCGTCATGATTGGTCAACGGTGCAGCGAGATCGGGTCGAGATATCAATCTCCGCCGATATCATGTCTCCCCGCAACCCTGACGACGACCATCGACACGCCATGCGCGCCAGCCCCCCGGTCAACGTCGAGCGGCGGCTGCCACCGCGGCGGCAGCGTCCAGAATGCCGGCCCCGGCGGGGCGCGCGCGGCACGACTGCACCGCCCCGCCGACAGCAGGTCGGGCTGTCTGCTTGAGGATCTCGGCGATCCGGCGCGGCGTGAGCGTCGGATTGACAGTAAGCATTAGCGAGACCACACCCGTTACCTGTGGCGCCGCCATGCTTGTGCCGCTGTCCGCGCTAAAGGTATCTTTCTGCGGACTGGTTGAACCCGTATTCGAGGTCGACAGGACGTTGGCGCCGGGCGCGCTCAGCAGTACGTCTGCACCGAAATTGCTGTCCCACGCACGGCGACCGGTGTTGTCCGTCGAACCCACCGCGATCACACCCCGGCAATTCGCAGGACGGTCCAGGCCGAATTGATTCCCCTCGTTGCCGGCCGCCACGACAACAGTTGTGCCTCGTGCGACCACGTCGTCTATCGCGCGTTGCATCTCGTCACCACACCGCCCTTTCCCGCCGAGACTGAGATTGATCACCTTGGCCGGCGTAGGGTTCGCAGGCGCGCCCGGCACGTCGATTCCAGCAGCCCAGCGAAGTCCGTCGATGACATCGCTCGTCGGGCCGCCACACTTCCCCAGCACCCGGACAGGCAAGATTTTGCCGTACCAATTGACCCCTGCGATACCCATACCGTTGTTGGCCGTGGCGCCAATCAATCCCGCGACTTTCGTCCCGTGCCAGGTACTTGCCCGAGGATCGCAGTTGTAGAACCGGCTCGACCGGTCGGCCGCTTCTTCACGCGTGACCCAATTGCCCGGATCGATCGCATCGGGCCCGCGCGCGTGCCCGTTGTTACCTATCGCAATGCTCGTGAGGAAGTCATAACCCGGTAGTAGATTCGTGACGAGATCCGCGTGCGGCACATATCCGGTGTCCAGGACCGCGGTCACTACTGTGGGCGCTCCCGTCGTGATGTCCCAGGCTGCCGGGAGGTTGATGCCGACGGTGGGACTCGAGAGATTCCATTGCTGGGCATAGTCCGGATCCGTTGGTACGGCACGGACGTTCATCATATCGTCCGCTTCCGCGCCGGCCACATCCGGGTCCGCAGCGTAGGCTTTGACAAGCGCTTCCAGCTTAGCGGCAGGGATGATCCGGTCGAACGCAACCAGCGCAGTCGAGGCCGAAAGCATTCGCTCGATATGTGGGCGGTCGGCCCCATCCACAGCCGCAAAGATCCGTCCGCCAGCGCCCTGCTTGCCCGTCGCCGCGGCGACTCGATCAATCACCGCCGCGATCCGTCGCTCCGGAGTAACGGCGGCCATCGCTCGCCCAGCAAGGGCGACGGTTTCGAATGGCGACAGCCTTACGATCACGCCTGCCGCACCTTGGCCCCCAGTGGACGAACTCGGTGCCGTCGCCACCTTTGTACTGGAAGTACTGCAGTCCGTGTTATCGGTTGTCGTCGCCGGCGGAGTTGGCTTGTTGCCCGTGCCGCCGACAACTGCTGGCGGCACGGTTGAAACATTCGGCGGCTGGCCTCCCCCGCCATCCCCACCACCGCAACCCGTGAGCGTACCAACAACTGCAATAAGGAATACTGACAATCTTGCGCCTGCAAAGAACTTCATAGAGATCCACGTATCGTGTTGGCGAAGCATCGCCCCTTCGCCTGGCTCACGATTAATTATAGTTACGGTACTTCGACTGGTATCCACAAACGTATACGAATTACGGAATTGCAACGTTGCTGGAGGTGATCGCGCAGGATGACGGAATAACGAATGGCAAATCACTCTATCTCGGACGCCGCTTCCCGGCGCACGAAGCAGCGCCAATAGCGGATCAGCATATCCCCGCCTTTCTTCGTCATTCCGTTACTTTTCATAATTATCATTAATTTTTAGCTCATCAATTCAAAATACGAAATATAAAGCATTTAATTTCCGACACCGTAATTATTGGCAATTTCGGCAATGGATTAAATGGCATCAAAAATGACCAGTCAAATCAAATGACAAATATACACAGGCGACGTTACTCAGAAATGACCAGTCAAAAAAAGCGACAAATCTATACAACTAGTGCTATCCAATGGCGGATGAGCATGGACGAGCCGTCCGGAGTCGATCCTGGTCGCGTCTTGCGCTCTGTAAAGTTTGCGGGGAGTTGACAGCAAGATGACGACGTGAAGAAGACAAAATCTCTTTATTTCGCTATCCGTAGTACGTCATCGAATATCCGCCGCCGGACAGTTTTTCGCGCTGGTACGCAGCGAGCCGCCGCTGCACTATGTCGACGTGCCGCTACCTGACAGGAGCTGAATCCGTGGCCCGTACCTCCACCAAGAAGCCGCCGGCCTCGCTTTATCGAAAACAACTCGCGGCACGGTTCGAGGCCCCGCGCCTGTTCACCGGTTTGGCCCAAAATCCGTCCACTCCCGTCTGTGACCCGAGGCGGAAGAATGACGCGGCACGCGGCTCAGAAAGGCGCGTCGCCCTCGATCGTCGTGCGGTACAGCTTGCGGCGCAGGTGGTCGGGCGTGCCGGCGGCGAGATGCATCAGCGAACGGTTGTCCCAGAACACCAGATCGTGCGCGCGCCACTGGTGCCGATACAGATGCTCGGCACGCACGCTGTGCGCGAACAATTCGTCGAGTAGCGCGCGGCTTTCGTCTTCGGGCAGCCCGACGATGCGCGTCGTGAAATGCTCGCTGACGAACAGCGCGTGGCGGCCCGTTTCCGGGTGCGTGCGCACGATCGGATGAACGACCGCGTCGACCTGCGCGATCTGCTCGGGCGACAGATTCGGCCGCCACGGGCTGCGTGCCTGCAGTTCCGCATAACGCGCGAGGTACGTGTGCTCGGCGCGCCGCCCTTCGATCGCACGACGCAAGTGGGCCGGCAGCGTGTCCCATGCAAGATGCATGTTCGCGAACAGCGTATCGCCGCCTTCCGCCGGCAGCTCCTGCGCGTGCAGCAGCGAACCGAGGCTCGGTTTCTCCTTGTACGACAGGTCGGAGTGCCAGAAATGGCCCGCGTCGCCGAGCCCGATCGGCTTGCCGTTCTCGACGATGTTCGACACGATCAGCACCTCCGGATGCCCGCCGAGCGCGAACTGGTGCAGCACGTGGATCTGTAGCGGGCCGAAGCGGCGGCTGAACGCGATGTGTTCGTCCGGCGTGATGCGCTGGTCGCGAAACACCAGCACGTGATGGTCGAGATGCGCGCGATGGATGCGCGCGAAACCATCGGCGTCGAGCGGCTGCGACAGGTCGAGGCCGATCACTTCCGCGCCGAGCGGCGCGTCGAACGGAACGATGTCGAAGCGCTGCGCCGCACTGCCCGGCCGCGCGGCGGGCGGATGCCCGGCGGATAGCGTTGCAGCGTCGCGGATGGCGGAAGTCGTCACGGCACGGCCCCTGATTCGGTCAAAACGCGAATCTACGAGTGCGTGCCGGACTGCGTCAACGAAGCGATTCGGATACGTTTATCTGCTGCGGTCATAAAGATCGCTGCTCGGGCATACGCGTGGCAACGGCGGTTGCGCTGGGCACGGAACCGCGCCGGGCGAGGCCATCACGCTTCCGTCGACGGATCCGGTACGCGCACGATGCCCTCCGGATACCGGATGTCGATCAGGCCGTCCCGATCGCGGATACCCATCGACGATACGACCTCCACGCTCGCGCGGTCGACGCCTTCGCACACGGCCAGATTCGTGTTGGTCCGGTAGTAGACGCGATGGTCGTCGACCGCAAAGAACCGCGTCAGGAACCGCAGGCTTTTGGCATCGATCCCGGGCAGCGGCTTGCGGTAGTTCTGCCCCCACAGCACGTGGCCGTCATCGTCGATCAGCACGTCGTGAAAGACGCCGCGCGCGGTCTCGACGTCGATGTGCCCCGGCTTGGTCACGATCTTGCCGTCGTAAAGAATCTGCGCGCCGAGCCGCGCATACCGGTAGCCGAGGCCGACCACGCCGGCCGGATCGTCGATGCCGCGCTTGCGCACGCCGGCGCAGAATAGATGCTTCGCATCCCGCGCATACGCACCGCCGATAGTCGTCAGGCTGGCGACATCGGCCTTGACCACGGTCAGGTAGCGTTCGCCGAGACCGTAGATATCGGTGCCGAAATAGTAGGCCTGCCGCGAATCGCGATACCAGTCGCCGCCCAGCGATTCAAGCGTCGCGGCATCGCCATCGGCGACGAGCCCGTCGCCTTCGTCGTCGTAGCTGAACGCGGCGCCGCTCGCGTAGTAGCGCAGCCCCGATGCATCGACGGCAAAGTTGTCGACCAGATGCCGAAAACTGCCGAGATCGAAATTGTTGAGCGCACGATACCGATGGCCACTGCCGACGCGGGCCCATACGCGTTCGCCATCGCTGTGGAACGGTCCGCCGAGCGGCGCCAGCGGCTCGGTCCGCGTGTCGCGCCGTTGCCGCGCCTCGGCCTCCTGCTGGCGTTGCGCCTCCTCGGCATCGTAGATCGCCTGCTGCTCCGGCGTAACCGCCGATGCGTCCAGATGCTGCTGCAGGTGGAGCGCATGCAGCGATTGCACGGTCGCGATACAGAACACCGCATGCGGGATCGAGCGCAGATACAGCGCCCAGTCCTCGTCGTCGCACCGGTAGAACCCGTGCACCGCCTCGCCGTCCCATCCGGCCGGATCCGTGCGGGCCAGCAGCGTGGCCTTGACGTCGCCGACCTTGCCGGGCACGACGAAGGAAATGCTGTAGCCGGTGTCGCCGAAGACTTCGAGGCTGTCGTCCTCGAACAGGCTTCGCATCCGTTTTTCCAGTTCTTGTACGGTCATGGGTTCCAGTCAGGCAAGGGTCGCGCCACGGCATGGCGCATGCGCCGCGGTCATTCTAACCATGTCGACACGCGCCGCCTCCGTCCCCTTCGGGACACGCAAAACGCGTATCCGCCCGGATACGAAAACGCCGTCGACCCCGATTCCATCACATCCGGTTCCCGATCGGGTACGAAACAGCCGATCCATCACCCATTCGTCGTTTTCGTTTCCGTCCGGATACGAATCGACGCCTGCACCCGCGAGTTGTGCAATACTGTTCCCGATCAGATACGAAGCACGGAGAACGTCATGCCGGAGACCCTGTCCGTCAACACGATCGGCGCGCTCGCCAACCTCATCCGCGCGGCGCGGCTCCAGCAGGGGTTCACGCGGGACGAGCTCGCGAACGCCACGGGGCTCTCGCCGAAGTTCATCAGCCAGGTGGAAGCCGGAAAGCCGACCGCGCAGATCGGCAAGGTGCTGCAGTTGCTCGGCGAACTGGGCGTGCACCTGCTCGCGCAGTCGTCCATCGAGATTTCGGCGGAAAACGCGCTCAAGGCCGCTCAACGCCGCAGGAGCCGCCATGGCGACTAGAACGCTGATCGCATCCGCGAACGGGCTGCGCATGGGCACGCTGACCGACGACAAAGGCGTCTGGTCGTTCACGTACGACGCGCAGTGGCTGGCCTCGCCGCGCGCGTATCCGCTGTCGCCGGCTTTCGCGCTGCGCGCCGGCACCTTCACCGACAGCTCGACCGATCGCCCGGTCCAGTGGTTCTTCGACAACCTGCTGCCCGAGGAAGGCATTCGGACGTCGCTCGCGCGCGAGGCGAAGGTCGATGCCGCCGACGCGTGGGGCCTGCTCGCATACTTCGGGCGCGAATCGGCCGGCGCGCTCACCTTGCTGGCCGAAGGCGAGCAGGAAGCGGCCGGCAGCATGCAGCCGCTTGCGCTCGACGAGCTCGAACGCCGCATCCAGGCGATGCCCGAGCGCGCGCTGACGGCCACCGCGCCCAAGCGCATGTCGGCGGCCGGCGCGCAGCAGAAACTGCTGCTGATCCTGCGCGGCGACGCGCCGGACTACGCGCTGTTCGAACCGGTCGGCAGCGAACCGTCGATGCATCTGCTGAAGCCGGACATGCGCGCCGCCGGCTACCCGCATTCGGCCATCAACGAGTTCTTCTGCATGAAGCTCGCGAAGCGGATGGGCCTCGACGTTCCGGACGTGCATTTTCTGCGCGCGCCGTCCGCGTGCTACGTGATCGACCGTTTCGACCGCGATACCGCGGCGGAGCCGGCCGGACGCCTGCACACGATCGATGCGATGCAGTTGCTCAACTACGATCGCGGCTTCAAGTACCAGCGCGCGAACGCGGCGGAACTCGGCCGCGCGATCGCGCAGACCAGCACGCGTGCGCTGGCGCGCCTGTCGGTGTTCCGCTGGTCGATTTTCAACGTGGTGGTGGGCAATGCCGACGCGCACCTGAAAAACCTGTCGTTCTTCGTCGACGCGCGCGGCTACCGGCTTGCGCCGTTCTACGACATCGTCAGCACGGTCGTTTATCACGCGCCCACGCACCGGCCCGACCACCGCGGCGATCATTGGCCGCACTGCGAACTGACGATGCCGCTCGGTGCGGCGACGCGCTTCTCCGACATCGATACGGATGCGCTGATCGCATTCGGCAACGCGCTCGGGCTCAAGGAGAAGGCGGCCGAAAACGAGCTTCGGCGTTTTCTCGAACCGCTCGATCGCAGCGTCGCGCAGACGCTCGATGAAGTCCGGGATATAGCGCGCCCCGACGCCGGGGAAATCCGCCTGCTGAACTCGATTGCCGCGATGCCGATCGCGGAAATGAGCCGCGCGCTTCGCCGGACGCAGGGATAGGCGGCTACGGTTCCTTGCTGAATCGTGTCGGCAAGCCTCAGCCCGGTAATGCGTCAAGAGACCGTAATACCTGGCGGACGATTTTCTCGCGCTTCGGCAAGTCTTCCATCCGGTTCGGCGTATCGATGTTGAGCGCGAAGAATACCGGGCCGTCAGGCCATTCAACCCACCCCACCCACCAGCCGATCTTGCCGCTCCACCCGGATTTCGCACGAAGAATCCAGTCTCGACCCGCCTCATTGATCAGGACATCCTTGACTATCAACTGGTGTTCGACGCGAAACGGCAAGGTGTTGTTGTAGAGACGGCGCAAGAAAGCGATCTGTTCCTGAGCGGATATTGCAAGATCCCCGTCGACCCAGAACGGTTCCGCGCCACTTGAAAGCGCATTCCCGTAGGGAATCTTCCGCATGTATGCGGCTTCATTTTCTCGACCGATTTCCTTTGCAAAGCGCTCGAACACCCAGACAGCCGAGTTGCGTACGGCAGAACGCAAGTCCTGGTCGTGATTCCACGCGTCGATAGGACGCTTTACACCGTCCCAGGGAATGATCTGAAACTCGTCGCGCAACACACCGGCGTCGAGCGCAATCAGGCTGTGGGGAATCTTGAAGGTCGACGCGGGCGACAGGCGTTGCGCAGCGCGCTCCCTGTCGTGCACGAAGACAACTTCTTTTCCACCTCTCAGGTCGGCGACGACAAGCGTGCCTTGTGCGTTGGCTTCGGTAAAGTATTTGCCCCAGGTTTCGCCGTCAGGTGCAGCAGCAAATGCGCCACTTGAAACCGCGGCCGTGGCGAAAGAGGCAAGTAAAAAGCGACGTCGATTCAATCTTGTGTAGTCCTCTTCAATGTTCCATCATGTCCAGACCGAACTCGGCCAGGCAATCAGGGGGCTGGCAATCATAGCATTTCGCTCCGCGCTTATTTCGCTCACCGCAATCACCTGTACTCGGTTTGCCGACGATTTGTGTTCGTGGTTCTTAATTCCCACTGGGCCGTTTTCGACCTCCCGACGTGATATTCGCGGGCCGCCGACATCCCGGGCTGCATCACCCTCTCCGAGCGGAAATGACGCTTGCCGCGCACTGTTCATCGAGAATCCCCAAGGGTGACAATCGTTCAATTTTCGCCGCGCGGGGCCAAGTAGCATGGATTCCAAGTCGCGCGAGTCAGGCAGGAGCCAGACTTCAGCGTGATGTCTACCGCGACGGAATCGTCACCACTAACAACTGCTACATCTCTGGAGAAGCACGATGAAAAGAGCGAAAGCACTGCTGCTCGTCGGTCTGGTTACGGCTGCCGCCTTTGCGGCACTGGCACCCGAGGCGGCGCAGGCGAGCCCCCACAAGGTCTGCCACTTGCATCATCTGCATCGCACCTGCCACTGGGTCCGCTGATCCGCCCGACGCTCGGTAGCAACACGTACCAGCAGCCCGGGAAAACAGTCACCGAAAGCCGATCTCACGGGATCGGCTTTTTCAATTCAGGTGGGAGAGCGACGGCTCAAACCGTTACTGGTTCCGCAATAGGGATTCACTGCTCAGGGCGCCCGTGGTCGCGCCGGGGGGGTGGATACGTTTACCGGATGGACCGCCCGCCAAGAAAAGTTGTCGCCGGACGGGCGTCGCGAAGACCAATGTCACCGATCGACAGGAATCGGGACGATCACGTCAGCGCTTCAGCCACGGCTGGCAATACGCGGTGAGGATGCTCGTGCAGAAAGAAATGCCCGCCGGGAAACGCGAGAACGTCATGGCCGGCACGACTGTAGCGCGCCCATTCAGGCAGCCACGCGGCCGCCACCGCGGTGTCGTCCTCGCCATGCATGACGACGATTCTGCAATCGAGACGCACACCGGATTCGATCGTCGAACGGGATCGAAGCATGACGAGATCGTCACGAAAGCGACCCAGATAATGTTTCAGGAAGCGCCCATTCGACACGAGCGCATCGGGCACACCCCCGACTTCCGTCAGCAGATGCATCAACCGCCCGTCATCGAGTTCGCCTTGCTCTGCATCGGATGCACGGTGTGGCGGATTCCTGCCGGACACGAACACGCATCGCGGCGCAGCCTCTCCTCGCCGGGCAAGCGCGCTCGCGACGTCGAATGCCAGAAGCGCGCCCATGCTGTGTCCGAACAACCCGTAGGGCATGCCGCCGGCCTGATCGGCGGAGATGACATGAGCAAGCTCTCGCACGGCCTGATCGTAATTCGCGTAGGCGCTTTCACCATATCGCACACCACGCCCGCGGTATTCGAGCGGGACGATTTCCAGCCCGTCGGGCGCCAGGCCTGTCCATCCGGCGAAGCTCGAGGCCTGTCCGCCGGCGTGCGGGAAGCAAAACAGGCGTCGTGTCATGGCCGGTCGCTCCGCCCTGCACCGGACGGCACGACTGCGCGCCTCGCCGTGCCCGCATGCGTCATCGTGATGCCGATCGCAACCAGCACGAGCGCCGGCACCACGTACCATCGCAACGGTTCTCCCAGCAACGCCGACGACAACAGCACGCCAAAGATCGGTACGAGAAAGAGATAGACCGATACGGCCCCCGCCTTGTTATACGACATCAGGCTGTTCCAAAGCAGGAAACTCGCGGCCGATACGAACGCCAGATAGGCAAGCATGAGCGCCGCCCCGAACGAGAAGTCGAACGGCGCAACACCGACGTTCGCAGCGCCGACCGCGATCAACGCAACACCACCGACCAGCATCTGCATCGCGGTGAGCGGCAGCACGGGCAGGATCGCGGGCGCCGCCTGCTTGCTCAGCATGTTTCCCAATGCCGCGAAGAACATCGCCAGCAACATCAACGCCTCGCCTCGTCCCATCGTGAATGCGTAGCCGTTGGCCATCACGTGATAAAACACGATGCCGGCAAACCCCAGTACGGCGGCCGCGGCCTTGGTCGGAGTCATGCGATCGTCGGCATGCATCAGATGGGCGAGCCCCAGCTGAAAAAACGTGAGCGTGCCGGCGATGATCGAGCCTTCCATACCGCTGCTCAGCGCAATCCCCGCATAAAAGAACACGTATTGCAGGAATGTCTGCACGGCTCCCACGCGCACGATCGCAACGATCGTTGCCCGGCGCGGCGGCGGCCGCGAGACACCCGCGACGGCCATCAGCGCGAACAGCAGCAACGCCGCCAGTACGAATCGATAGCCAGCGAACTCGATCTGCAGGAATGTGTCGCCGCGCTGAATGCCCAGCATGCCGTATCCAACCTTCACGACCGGAAACGCGCTGCCCCACAGACAAGTCGCGGCCAGCGCCGTCACGAAGCGGCCCGCGGGCGCCGCGAGAAAGTGCGTGACGCCGGACGATGTCGGCTGCAACGCGCGATCGACCGGTTCATTTCGCAACATAACCTCCATCGACCAGAAGGTCCGCTCCGGTAATGAAGGAGGCATCTTGCGACGCGAGAAAGCACACGGCCGCCGCGACCTCCTCCGGTCGCCCGAGTCGGCCGAGGATATGCTGCTGCGCGAGCCGGCGCTCGATGATCCCCGCGTCCAGCCCGTGTTCGTCGATATAGCGGTTACCCGACGTCGATGCGATATAGCCCGGGCACACGCTGTTGACACGAATATTGTGCCTGGCGAAATCGATTGCCCAGCATTTCGTCAACCCTCGCACCGCGAACTTGGTTGCGTTGTAGACCGCGAATTGCGCTTGGCCAACCAGCCCGCTGATCGACGAGAGATTCACCACCGCTCCGCCGCCCGCCGCCACCATGAGCGGCAGGCAAAAGCGGGTGACGAGCGAAGTGCCGATCACGTTGACGCTGCAGAGCGCGTTCCAGTCGTCGACCGTCGCGTCCACACCCTGTCGGGCAAAGAGTGCGGCGTTGTTGACGAGCACGTCGATTGCCGGCGTGGCCGCACCTATTTCCCGGAACGTATCGCTCACCGAACGCTCATCGCGAATGTCGACCTGCATCGCCCGGCATCGCACGTCGCTTTGCCGTTCAAGTTCGTTTGCGACGGCGAAAACAGCCTCGCTCCGGTCAAGCAGCCACAATGCGCACTGCTCCTCCGCGAAGCGGGTCGCGATCGCATGGCCGATTCCGGCCGCCGCACCAGTCACCACCGCCGTCTTGCCGGCCAGTCCCCTCATCGATGCCCTCCCCGTTGCGAATCGTTCGTCGGCACGATCAAAGCAGCCCCTGGACCTTCAGCATCGCGACCAGATTGTCGATCCTCGAGCGCGGCAACACGTGAAGCGGCGGGCGGACCGTATCGTGGGCAATGATTCCCATCCGGTTCAGCGCGACCTTGAAGCACTGGATGAATTCATTTCGAATGGATCCCGTCACGAGCGCTTGCGGCGCGATGTGCCTGTCGTGCAACGCCTGCGCCTGATCGATCTCGCCGGCCTGGACGAGCGCGAAAATCCGGTTCAGCACCGACGCCCTCAGATTGCCTGCCGCGGTGGTCAGGCCATCGGCACCCTCGATGAGTTCCGGCATGATCAACAGATCCTCCCCGGCAAAAACCGAGATCCGCCCATCGAAATGCGAATGGTATTGCCGAACTTTCGTTACCTTCGGCGTGGTCAGTTTCACATATCGCATATGCGGGCTGACATTCAGGACCGCCTCGACGACCTCGACAGGAATTTCCGTCCCGCCACCGCCATCGTAGACCATCATGTCGATCGCGCCGCGCTGCGCGATTCGGGAGAAATGCGCGATCATGCCCTCGGCGGTCGGCTGATGGTAATACGGCGGAGGCGCAAGCACGGCCGCCGCTCCCTTTTCCCTCGCGTACACCGCCATGTCGGCGGCGATCTCCGAACCCGAATGCGCAACGCCGACGATCAACGCGCTCCGGTCGCCGATTCTCTCGGCCGCGACATCGATGACACGACGCTTTTCGCTGTCGGTCAGACTGAAGAATTCACCGGTCGTGCCCAGTACGATGATGCCCGCGACGTCCTGAGCGACGAGATGGTCGATAAGGCTGGACAAGCTGGCCTCATCGAGTTGGTAGTCCGGCTTGAACGGTGTGACGACGAGAACCTGGTTTCCGTGAAGTGACATGCGTGCCTCGCAACGGGTTTGAATTCAGAAGGATTTGCCTAACCGGTGCATCGCTTCCTCGATGAGCGCTTCGTTCACGCTCAGCGCGAATCGAACGAACGACGTGCCCGAAAGGCCGTACACCCCTCCGGGGTTACATGCGATCCGGTGTTCGCGCAACAGCCGGGCCACGTGCTCGTCCGACCGCTCGGCATCGGGCGTGCGCGCCCACACGAACATGCCGGCAGGTGGCGGGAACACGTCGTATCCGCAGGCGCGCAGCCCATCGACGACCCGGTCGCGCCGCACGCGGTATCGGGCTCGCAAATCGCGATGGAACGTGTCGGACAGGCGAAGTGCCGCCGCGCCGGCCTGCTGAAGCGCCGGGAACGGACCAGCGTCCGTGAACTGTTTCAGGCGAAGCACCCGTTCGACGACGCCCGGGTGGCCGACCATGTAGCCGAGCCGCCAACCGCACAGATTGAACGACTTCGACAGCGAGCCGACTTCGACCGCAACCTCCAGCGCGCCAGGTACAGACAGTACGCTGGGGGGCGGCGCATCGTAGTAGAGCTCCGCGTACGCGCTGTCGTTGCAGATCACGAACCCATACTCATGCGCCAGTGCGACGGCTTTCTCGAACGCATCGAGCGGCATGACGGCACCGGTCGGATTATTCGGATAATTGAGGAACAGGATCTTCGTGCGTCGAAGGACGCTTGCCGGCACCTCCGACCAGTCGGGCAGATAGCCGTGCTCCGGACGGCATTGAATCGCGTGAATCTCCGCGCCGAACAACGCGGCATTGCCGCGGTACGTCGTATACGCGGGCTCGCAAATCATCACGACATCGCCCGGTTCGACGAGCGCCATGCACAGGTAATGTGCGCTCTCCTTGCAACCGAGCAACGCCAGCGTATTGCGCGCCGCATCCAGCGTCACATCGAAACGCCGGCGATACATGCCGGCCACTGCCTCCCGGTAGTCGCGTTCGCCGGCGGACTCGTGCGCGGCATAGCGATGATTGCCCGGGTCGGCAATGCTTCGGGCGAGGTGATCGACGATCTCGGGCGGCGGCGGAAAGTCGGGGTTGCCGATCGTGAAATCGATCACGTCGTCACCGGCGCCGCGCTGCGCTTCGAGCTGCGCGCGTATCGACGCGGATAAATAAACGCTCGAATCCGTCTGCGTTCGCATCAGGGCTGGCATGAATTCCCCTTATGCGAACGTGTTGACGAAACCTTGCAGGACATTGCGCAACTCGGACGGCGACTGGACCATGTAGCCGGGGCGCTCGTTTCGCAGCTCGTCGACGGTGCCGGTTCCCCACGTGACCGCGCAACTGGAGACTTGCGCGCCATGCGCTGCTCGGAGGTCGTTGGCCGCATCGCCGATCATCAGCGCGTCCGCATGCCCCTCGCCCAGCATCCGGAGGGCCTTGAGGACCGGTTCAGGATCGGGCTTCGGATTCGCTACATCGTCACCGCATACGATTGCATCGAATACGTTCCCCAGTCCGATCTTCTGCAGGATATGCAGCGTACGTTTGCGATCTTTCCCGGTCACGAGCGCAAGCTTCACGGACCGCGACTTCAGATCGCGCAGGAGTGCGTCCATGCCGGGCACGACTTCGATGAGATTCGACAGCCGGTTGCTGTAATGGCTGAACGCGTCATACATCGTCGAAGGCAGTCCCATCTTTTTCATGATGTTGTCGAACGAGTCACCCATATGACTGAGGTACTCGTTGACGGGTGGTTCGCCCCCGTCGATCGTATCCTGGTAGCTGAGCGTGAAGGCTGCCTTGATGACCGGCTCCGAATGGATGACGACGCCGTCGAAATCGAACAATGCCGCGCGAATCATGATCCGCTCCTTCTATTGAGGTTGACGATTGGCGAGATACCGGGTCAAGTCGTCGACCGTCCGGAACAATTCCGGAACGAGGTCCTCGTCTTCGAACCGAATTCCCGTGACTTGCTCAAGCTCGGCCACGATCTGGATGAAGGCCAGCGAATCGACCCTCAGGTCATGCGTCAGGTCCTGATCGCCGCGTATGCCCGGTTGCTTCATGATCCCGGCCAGCGTCCGGTGAACAATCTGTTCCATGGATTGCATGGCACTTCCTCTCAGTTGTGTTCGAAACGGATCTTCAGGGCCAGCAATTCGGCGCGGACGATCTTTCCCAGATGATTGCGCGGCAGTGCCGGCACACGCACGACACGCAGCGGCCGCAGTTCGGGCGACAGCCTGGCCATCAGATATTCGTCGAGGTCGCCGGCGTCTCCCGACAATTGCACGAACGAATAGACGTCCTGCGATGCGCGTTCATTCTCGATGCCGATCGTCGCCGAGTCGACGACGCACGGATGCGACGCAATGACGTCGTCGATATCGCGGGGATTGATCTTGATGCCGCCGCGATTGATGACATCCCCCTTTCGCCCGCCGAGAAACAGGTACCCGTCTTCATCGACCGTACCGATGTCGCCGATCAGGTACCAGCCGTCCCGGAACGCAGCCGCCGTCCGGTCCGGGTTTCTGTAATATCCGTCAAATATATACGGACTACGAATCATGATCTCGCCGTCGTCGCCGATTCTTACCGTGCACTTGGCGGGAATCCGCCCGACCGAGCCGGACCGAAACGGCACATCCTTCGTGTAGTACGCAACGAGAAGCGCCTCCGTCGACCCGTAGTTCTCCAGGATGGGAGCACCGAAGGCGGACTCGAACGCGTCCTTCAGGGATTCGTCGAGCCGGGATGACCCGCAGATGACGAAATCGAGCCGCCCGTGGATATTTTTTCGATACCGCGGCTTCATCCTCAGCAATCCGGACAGCATCGCCGGCACGCAGACGAAAACATTGCCGCCGCCATCTGCGACGACCCTGTCAAATGTGGCGGCGACCCGTGCATTGAACGGCGGCGTGATGACCGCCCCTGCGCCGAAGAGAAACGGTTGCAAGGTGCTGTACGTCCAGCCGTCGATATGGCTCATCGGCATCGAAACGATGAATCGCGTCCCGGCTCCCACTCCCAGGTCGAGGCCGTAATCCACGATGTTCTCGATGAAATGCCCGCATTTGATGACCGCGCCTTTGGACGATCCGGTCGTTCCGCTCGTATACAGAATCGCAACCGGATTATTCGCTTCGAGTGTTACGTCGAGCACATCGGCCGGTTCGTTCAAAATCAGATTCCGATATTCGATCATCACCGAATTCAATCCGGCTTTCGATATCGATATTCCCGCCTGGTGCAATATGATTCGTGTTTCCGTTTGCTCCAGAATCTGATCGACTTTTTCCGGACTCCAGTCCGGATCAACCGGCACGGCAATCATGCCCTGCCTCAAAACGGCGAAGTAGCTGATCACAAATTCCAGCGTATTCCCGAAAGCCAGGACAATCCGGTCCCCCGCTACCGCCCCCAACATGTTGATTTTGCTGCAAACAACCGATGACATGCGATCGATGTCGCGATATGTCAACTGGACGCCGGAGAAAAAGTCGACAGCCAGGACATGGTCGCCATGGATATCGAAAATTTGTTTCGGCGAAAAAACCGCCCCGCCTTTCAGACGCTGAACGATTTCCCGTGCTGGTTCATCCGGCTGGATTATCTGCCACATCGCGACTTGCTCCCTGACTTGCACCATTCTGGTGATCGTTACTCGAGGAACTACATCGTCAGCAAAAACTTTTACTTCTAGTAAACCGGTTTATAAAAATTACGTCATGGTGCGCAGGATTGTCAACATGAAATTAAAAGACTGTGAAAACGCGACGCATCTTCGTCAATGCGCGGCCGTTGCGTCCGTCAACCAGTCGAGACAGTTGATCCACAATTGCGCGTAGCCGGCCCAGTTCATGAACTCCGACGGCATCCAGTGATGCGACATGTCACTCGTCCATGCCACCGTTCGTCCCTTGCCGTAGCCGCCCGCGACGAGCAGCGGATGCCCTGTCTCGGGTACGGTCGCGAGCACCGTCGCCCCCGGCTTCGATTGCACCTCGTTGTAGCCGAGCAGGTGCGGCCACGCATGTCCCAGCCCGGCGAGCAGCGGATGCGGTCCGTTGACCTGCGGCACGAACCCTTCGGGGACCTCGACGCGATCGTCGTAGGGCAAGCAGGTCACCGGGAGGACTTCCTCGACGGGACTATTGCGAAAGCGTGCGCTGGCATTGATGCCCTGAAAACTCAGATAGCCTCCGATCATCATCAGCGCGCCGCCGCCAGCCACGTAATCCCGCAGCAACTTCAGCCGATTGGGCATGCGCTCGCTTCTCGCCCAGGTATTCGGGTGCAACAACAGCGTATTCGCACCGATATCGGACAGAATCACCGCATCGTATCGCCGCAGTGCGTCGAGCTCCAGCGGGAACGCCTGTTGCGCCTCATGGCTCGGCATGTGGGTGACGCGATATTGGCTGTCGCTCATGCAGGCCAGAAAAGCGACTGCCCCACTGTGATAGGTCACGGTCGAAAACTGATCGAATCCTTTGACGTGCACGGATGAACTCGACCAGCTCTCGCCGGCAAGAAGTACGGATTTCTTCATGGGCTCCCCCTGTCGATCGGTGACACGAGTCACGTCCGGTTTGCCTCGCTCTCGCGAAGTAAACCGGTTTACAAACGCCGCGCCGTTTCCTGGCGAGACATGCCTGTTCAGCCTGTTTCCTGTATCCGCGAAAAAACGGCGGCGGGATTCCCGACCAGAAGCGCATCGAGTTGCGCCTCCGTGACGCCATGCCGACGAAGCCGCGGGACGAAATGCTCGAGGATGTAGCCGTATCCGTAGCCGCCGTAGCAAGTCAGCATCATCTTGAGGAAGACATCCTGCGAAAGCAGCACGCGGTTCCCGTAGCCGGCATCGATCAGCGCCTTGACGGCTCGGGCGTTTTCCTCGTCCGACGGACATTGCGCGTCGTCGTCCGCATAGTAGTAGTCCATACCGATCATGTCGTATTCGAGCCAGCTTCCACGCTCCGCCAGTGCATGCTGGTAATCGGGATCGAGATGGCTCGGATTCATGTGGCAAAGAATCGTATGCGATGGATCGGCCCCTTCCTCTTCGACGATATCGAGCACGCGATGACCATGGCGGTGCCATCCCGGGAGATGCACCGACAACGGCACGCCTGTCGCGGCGCTGGCGCGGGCGGCTGCCCGCAACGATTTTTCCTCGTCGGGCGTAAAGGCCGCCGATACACCGATCTCGCCGATCAGCCCGGCGATCACCGCAGGACGCTCCGCCGCGCCGCCAACGTCGAAGATCAGTTGCGCGGCCAGCTCGCCGATCGTTCGCTCCCGTACGTAGCGAGGATGAGAGGATTCCAGATAAAAACCTGTCGACATCACGATATGGAGCCCGGTGCGTCGCGATATCTGCTGCAATGCGACCGGATCACGACCGATGCCGAGGTTGGTGGGATCGACCACCGTCCGGCCGCCGAGTGTCTTGAACCTGGCCAGTTCGTCCACCGCGACGTCGGGATCCTCGAGTCGGCAGTTATCCCGATTCATCAACGGATTCATCCGCAGCGCGCCGAGGATGCCGATGTGGACCTTCTCTTCACCCGGATGACGCTCCGCGCAATCGCACGCGGGCGTCCATTTGCCGGATGCGTCGAGCAGGATGTGTTCATGCATCAGCGTGATGCCCATCTCGTCGACGGCAATCGGGCCGAGCACCGTCATCACATGGCCGCTGTCGACTCCGATGAGCCGTGACGGATCGTACACGGAGCCGGTCACGCGGCTCATGCGGCGCTCCCGTGCCGACGCCGCGGCATGAAGACGCGTGTATTGAGCCAGATCGCGAGCAGCATGATGGAGCCCTGAAGAATTTGCGTATAGAACGGCGACACGTGCAGAAGGATCAGTCCGTTATTCAGCACCGCAATCGTCAGCGCGCCAAGCACGGTTCCGACGATCGTGCCGACACCGCCGAACAGACTGGTGCCGCCCAGCACGACCGCGGTAATCACGTCCAGCTCGAAGCCCGTGCCTTGATTGGACGATCCGCTGCCCAGCCGCGCCGCGATGATCATGCCGGCCAGCGCGGCCGCCATGCCGCTCAGCAGGTAAGCACGCAGCTTGATACGCCGCACGTCGACACCCGCGCGCCGCACCGATTCCTCGTTGCACCCGAGCCCCGTGACGTACCGGCCAAATCGGGTATATCGCAGCGCCGCCCAGCCGGCCAGCACCACCGCGACCGCAAGCAGCACCGGCAACGGGATACCGAGCACCCATTGTCGCCCAAGCCCGGTAAACAGCGGTGCATGCTCGATCGGCAGCGAATAACCCTGCGTCACGGCGAGCGCGGCACCACGCACGATCGACAGCGTGCCGAGCGTCACGATGAACGGCGGCATGCCCGCGTAAGCGACGAAATACCCGTTGAGCAGGCCGATCGCGCATCCCAGCACGAGCCCGCCGCCGATGACGACCGGCTCCGGCATGCCGGCCTGCAATGCCATCGCGCACAGCGCGCCGACAAGAGCCAGCGTCGAGCCGACCGACAAATCGATCCCGCCGGTCGTGATGACGACGGTCATCGCCGTGGCGACGATCAGCAGTGGCGCGCATTGGCGTGCGATGTTGAACAGGTTGCCCGTCTGATGAAACGTGGCGCTGGACAAGGCAAACACCGCCGTGCACACGAGAAAGAACGCCGCGATGCTCGCCACGCTCGCATGGCGGCCGAGCCAGTACGTGAACGCCGATCGCGCCGGATCGGGTACGAGCGCAGTCGTCATTTCCATGTTCAATTCTCCATCGACTGGTGTGCGATGCGTTCATTGAACCGCTGCCCGACGATCAGGTCGACGACCTCCTCGAGACTGGTCTCGCCGATCAGGCGGTTCGCAACATTGCGTCCCTCGTACATCACGCTGATTCGATCACATACCCGGAACAGATCCTGAAGCCGGTGCGTGACCAGGATCACGCTGACGCCTTTCGCGCTGACCGTGCGAATCAGCTCGAGCACCGCCTCGACTTCCGCGACGGCAAGTGCCGCCGTGGGCTCGTCCATGATCAGCACTTTCGGATCGAACGACACGGCGCGCGCAATCGCAATCGCCTGACGCTGTCCGCCGGACAGATGCTCGACATTGAGGCGCGTGTCGGGAATGCGAATGCCGAGTCCTTTGAGCATGTCGCGGGCCTGCGCATGCATTGCGCCGAGATCGAGCACGCGCAAGCCGCAAATCCGGCGCATCGGCTCTCGGCCGAGGAACAGGTTTCCGGCGACGTCGAGCGTGTCGCACAGGGACAAGTCCTGATACACCATTTCGACCCGATGCCTGCGTGCGTCGGCCGGCCCGGAAAAGCTTACCCGCCGTCCGTCGATCTCGATGTCGCCGGCGTCCGGCACGACCGCGCCGGACAACACCTTCGAAACAGTCGATTTTCCCGCGCCGTTATCGCCGACGAGACCCAGCACGGCGCCGGGCGGGACCTCGAGGTCGACGCCGCGCAGGGACCGCACGGCGCCGTATCGCTTGGCGATGCCGATCATCCTGACACGCGGCGGCATTGAAATCGCGTTCATGTCCGTTCTCCAGTCGCAAGGACGGCGCCCGGGGCCGTCACGCGGCGTTATCGATAGGCGACCCTGAACTTGTCGAGATTGGTCTTCGTGACGATGGTCGCCGGTACCGCGATCAGCCGATTCACCGGCTTGTGCTGAATCAGCCTGAGGGCTGCGTCGACCGCCGCGCGCCCCTCGCCCTCCGGATCCTGCTGGACGACCGCGATGACACTCCCGTCGTCCAGCCCCTTGACGGCCTGGGCACTCAAGTCCCAACCGACGATCTTCACGCGACCGCCGGTATCCTGGGCCCCCAGCGCGGCAAGTGCGCCGATCAATGCCGGTTCTCCGGTCGCATAGATGAGTTGCAGGTTCGGACTTCCGGCGATCAGATTCTCGCCCGCGGCCTGCGCACGGTCCTGAACGTTCTGCCCGTCCACCGCCGCGACGACCTTTGCTTTCGGTTCCCCGGCAAGGCCGGCCTTGAATCCGTCCACGCGCAGGTTCTGCACATAGGAGTTGAATGCGCCGAGCACGCCGATCTGCGCGCCGCCGCCGAGCCTGGCAGCGATATAGGAAGCTGTGAACCGACCGATGTCCTCGGCGACCTTGCGATTGTCGACACCGACCTGGACGTCGTTGTCGCCATTGACGATCGCATCGATCGCGACGACCGGAATGCCTGCCCGCCTGGCTTCGCGAATCGCGGGCTTGATGCCGTTGACGTCGATCGCGGCCACCAGAATCGCGTCGACCCTTTGCTGAACATAGGTTTCGATCGCGTTGTTCTGCGCAACGGGATCGTTATTCGAATTGAAGACGATCAGGTCGGCGCCCGCGGACCGCGCGGCTGCTTGCGCACCGGCGTTCATTTGAGTGAAGAACAGGGCCTGCTGATTGACCTGGACCAACGCGATTTTTCTGGGTCCGGCCGCGAATGTGTCGCACACTCCGAACGGTATCGATGCGATGCACAACCAGACCGCCGCAACACGTATTCCCCGAAATCTTTTCATCGCCCTCACCCAGTAAGGAAATGTCCTGATCCGACGGCCTCCGCGCTCCGTCAACCCCGATCAATCCGGCACGCGGTCATTTTTGATGTAAACCGGTTTACAACCAAGATAAATAGAGAAATTTTGTCTGTCAATACCTGGGGAAGATCAGTCGCCTCGCCCAAAGACGAGGCATCGCTCTTTCAGCGGGTCTTTGCGCGTTTCGCGGGGCGCGAAATCGCTTTCGGCGGCGCCACCGACGCGCGCTCGATCAGACGAACGGGCAAGCGCTGAACCGACCGGCTGCCGACATCGTCGGATTCACTCGTCAGGGCGCCGACCAGTGCATCCACTGCGGCCCGTCCAAGTTCACGCGCCGGTTGCCGCATCGTTGTGATAGGCGGCATCAACAGACTCGCGAATTCCATGTCGTCGAATCCGACAAGCGAAATGTCCTCCGGCACGGCTCGCCCGCTCTCACGCAGCGCTTCGAGAATGCCGATGGCGAGATAATCACTTGCCGCGAAAACTGCGCTCGGAGGATCGTCGATCGCGAGCAATTCGGCCGTGACCGCTCGTCCGAATGCGCGCTCGTACGTACCGTAGCGCACCAGCGACGGATCGAACGCAACGCCGGCCTCTTTCAGCGCGCGGCGATAGCCTTTCAAGCGTTCGCCGACGGTATACAGGAACTGAGGGCCAGTCACGTGTGCAATCCGGCGATGCCCCGCGTCAAGCAAATGCTTCGTCGCCAGGTATCCACCCTCGACGTTGTCGACAAACACCTTGGGCACATTCGTGCCTGGCACATCCTCATCCAGGATGACGATATTCGCCCGATCATCGATCAGCTTGCGCAGTTGACCATCATCCGGCCGGTTCGAAACCAGGATCAGACCGTCGAGATGACGGGTATCGACCCAGTTCAGATAGTAAGCTTCCCGCTCGATCAGATTGCGGGTGATGCACAGGGAGAGCCCGTATCCCCGTTCGCGCACGGCTTCTTCAACCTCGTCGGCAAGTTCGGCGAAAAACGGATTCGCGACGTCGGGCATCGCGAGCCCGATCGTCTCGCTGCTGCCGAGACTCAGGCGCCGGGCCAGACTGTTCTGTCGGAAATTGAGGGTCTCGATCGCATCGTTCACACGTGTTGCCGTCGAATCCGGCAGCACCAGCGTGCCATTGAGATAGCGGGAAACCGTTGCCTTGGAGACTGCGGCCAATTTCGCGACGTCACTGATGGTTGGGATCTTGGGCACGGCCGTCGTCCTGTAAGCATGACGCATTCTAGCGCGCTCAGCTGTCGAGTGACGGTCATGCGGAGATACCCGCTATTCGTCCGGCGCCGCTCCACCATGGCAGCCCGGATTTTGCGCGTTGACACTCCGGTACCAGCGGAACCGCACCTGACAAGCGCTTGCCACGCGTGGACGTCGGGGAGTTTGCTCTGTGTCAGTGGCTACGGCGAGTGCTCCTCGCACACGCCAGAACCTGATGACGAAACTGTCGTTGCACAACGCGGCCAAAGTGACCGCGTATGTGTTACGCGACGGCCTCGCCGAGTTGCCGCTGTCCGGCACGGTACGCGCCGAGGAATTGCTTCGCTGAAGGCCCGCCGGCCGACTTTGCCGCGCTCCGCACCGGCGGCGCGACTCGCGCCGCGGGTTCCCTCGCGATCTCTGGCGCGGTCAATCGGCACGCGCTCGTCCTCCAATAGACGAGGACCTGCCCGCCTCGCAATACGTCCGTCGGCACCCAATCAGCCATATCGGGATAAGTATTCTTATCACAACACACCGATTACGGAATCAAACTTCCATTTTCCAGAACGCCCCGCACGCAACGGGGCGCACCCTGCTCAACGCCCGATCGGCAACCCGGTCGGTTCGATCCAGCCGAGCTTGTACGCGATCAGCAGCGACAGGAACAGCGTGACCGACAGCCCGACGCGCGCCGCGAGCGACCACGCCATCCGCTTGGATTTCCCGCGATCGTGATTCATGAAATACAGCGCGAAGATCAGGCTCGCGATGATCAGCGCGAATGCCACGGAAACCAGCAGAGTTTTCATTGGTGTTGCCCTTGAAGATCGGAATCGGCCTGAATCAGTTCGGCCAGTTTTTGCCGTTCGTCGGCGAGGTTGCCCACGCCCGACGCCGGCCAGTCCAGCGCGACGCCGTTGCCCAGCGAATCGCGCACGAGCGTCTGGTAGCGCCGGTCGTTGATCCGGCCATGGTCAATCGCTTCCGAGATCTCGCGCCGGAACGGCAGCGGGAAACTCGCGTACGCACGCGACAGCGCCGCATATTGTCTCGCATCGATCTCTTTCGACGATGGTATGACAGTCCAGATCACCACGGCCACGATGGCCGTGAACGGGATCGCCGTGTAGCGAAGAATGAACTTGGTCGGGGTCATGAAACGGTGGGTCGAAGTCATCGCGAAGGCGGGCCGTGCGGCAGCGAAGCCGCAGGCAGGCCGCGCCGCACACATTGTACTGAAAGCCCCATCGGGCCAACAGAGTATGATAATGGCATTATCATGTTCGTCACATGATTCGAGAGACCCGGTGCCGTGTGCGAGCGGCTTGCCCGCGCGGCCGTCCGGCGCCGGTCTTCCCGTCCGTGCCCGCAACCCGCGGCGATTGAGCGAAGCCCCTATGCCAGCGCAGTACTTTCGAAACCTGACGGGAAAACACCGCAGCGCGACCGCGAACCGCCAGCTCGGGTTTTCGCTCGCGTTCGTGGCCGGCGCGGCCAATGCGGGCGGTTTCCTCGCGGTCAGGCAATACACGTCGCACATGAGCGGCATCGTGTCGGCGATCGCCGACCAGACGGCGCTCGGCGACGTGCGGCTCGCACTGGCCGGCATCAGCTCGCTGGGGTCGTTCCTGATCGGTGCCAGCTGCTCGGCGATCCTCGTCAACTGGGGGCGCCGCCGCGGCCTGCAGAGCCAGTTCATGCTGCCGCTGCTGGTCGAAGCCGCGCTGCTGCTCCTGTTCGGACTGCTCGGCAGCCACCTCGCGCTGTGGGAAACGTTCTTCGTGCCGGTGACCGTGACGCTGCTGTGCTTCATCATGGGGCTGCAGAACGCGACGATCACCAAGCTGTCGGGCGCGGAGATCCGCACGACGCACATGACGGGCATCGTGACCGACCTCGGCATCGAGCTCGGGAAGCTGTTCTACTGGAACCGGTCGGCCGTCGACGTCGACGCGCACGCGGTCATTGCCAACCGCTCGAAACTGAGGATTCACGGCGCGATGCTCGCGTCGTTCTTCGTCGGCGGCCTGGCCGGCGCGATCGGCTTCAAGCATGTCGGCTACGTGTCGACCGTGCCGCTCGCCGCCCTGCTCGTCACGCTCGCGATCGTGCCCGTGATCGACGACCTGCTCGCGTTGCGCCGCGGCAGACGCTGATCGCGCGCCGGAGCGGCGCTTTCGGCGGTAGTCCGCCAGGCGGATCGATTATAATTTGATTAACATACCGACCACCCGCGCCCTGCAATGGAAACGAAAACCGCCCGCCTGACCGTCCTGATCGACCCCGCGAAGAAAGAAGCCTTCGAGATGCTCTGCGCGGAGCAGGATCTCACGCCGTCGCAAGTCGTACGTCAGTTGATCCGCGAGTATCTCGACCGGCACGGCGTGACGTACAAGACCAAAAGCGCGCTCGGCAAGCGCGTGAAGTAAATGCGGCCGCACGGGCCGCACCACCGGCGCCGCTTATGCGCCGATTTCCCATCGCCCGTGCGACTGCGCACGCCACACCAGCCGCCGCGGATCGACACCTTCCCCGTCCTTCATGCGTCTCGCGGTGGCCGCCAGCTTGAGTTCGCCAGCCTGCACACACGCGAGCGCGCGTTCGAGCAGGATGCGCAGCGACGGCAGCCGTTGGTCGCCCTTCCACGCGAACGCGACGAAGTTGTTGTCGTCGCCGCACGGCACCAGCGCATACGACGAACCGAATACCGATCGCAGCTGCTCGAGATGCCGCGGCAGCACCGGATCGTCGTCCATCAGGTTGATCGCCAGCACGCCGGCTTCGCTCAGGCGCTCGCGGCACGCGTCGAGAAATGCCGCGCCGGTACACCGGCCCGGCGTGCCGTCGGCGACAAATGCGTCGTGCAGGATCACGTCCGTCCGGATGTCCGCGCGGTTCACATGATCCGCGCCGTCGGCACATACCACGGCAAATCGCGCATCGTCGGCAGGAATCCTGAACACGTCGCGCAGCGCGATCACGTCCGGGTTGATCTCGACCGCGTCGATCGCCGCGCCGGGCAGGTGCCGGTAGCAGTACTTCGCCAGCGACCCGCCGCCGAGCCCGAGCATGCAGATATGCGCGGGCGCGGGCTGCAGCAGCAGAAAGCCCATCATCACGCGCGTATAGCCGAGTTCGAGCCGGATCGGATCCCCGAGCGACATGAAGCTCTGCGTGCCGAAATGATCGAAGTGCAGCGACAGCGCGTGCCGCGTCTCCAGCACGAAAGGCCGGTCGTCGTTCAGTGGCGTCGACAGAAATTCGACAAACGCGTCGTAGGAAGTGCGATCCTCTGCCATGCCCGGGTAGCCAGATGCAAACGATTGAGCGAAGCGTGCGCGCTCAGACCTTCTTCAGGTAGCAGGCCTTCAGCATGAAACCGCCCATGTCGGTCTTGCAGTCGACTTCGTGATCGCCGCCGACGAGCCGGATGCTCTTGACCTTGGTGCCCATCTTCAGCGTGATCGACGAACCCTTCACGCGCAAGTCCTTGATCAGCACGACCGAATCGCCGTCCGACAGCACGTTGCCGTTCGCGTCCTTGACGACGTCGCCCGCCGGTTCGTCGCCCGCTTCGGCACCGGCGCCGACCGACCATTCATGGCCGCAGTCGGCGCACACGGTCAGCGTGCCGTCCGGGTAAGTGTTTTCCATCGCGCATTGCGGGCAGGCGGGGGCGTTCATTGCGGCTTCCATTCGGGGGAGTTGAGTCGATCGAAAAAAATGCCGGGCGAGCAGGCATGTCGCCCCGGCGGCATCGACGCACGTGCCGACGGATCGGCAGGCCGGCGTCGGCGCACACGGCATTATAATGTAATACACATATATTGCCCGCCGTATTATAATCCCCCACTTCCTGCCGTTCATCGGACTTGCCAGCGATTTCACCGAGATTGCCAGCAAGTTCAAGCAAGATGGCACGCCCCGGTTACCCGATCGGCGCCGCGCACTGATCCCGACGACCCGTCCAGAGGCTATCCGACATCGTGGCAACCGTTGTGTACGTTGAAATCGGCCCCGCGTGGAACCGCAACCGCGGCGGCACCGCACGAAACGCAACCGTCGAAGCCGCACGCGGCTTCGAAAGCGACATCCTGATGATCGCGAACGGGCAAAGCGGCAACGCGAAGGACGGCACGGCAATCGCGTCGCTGCAGGTGCATGGCGGCGCATCCGCGCAGGTGCTGGCCACCGGCCCCGACGAGGAAGCGGCGCTTCAGGCGCTGCTGCCCCTGCTGCAAGCGCGCTGACCCGCGCGCGACGCGATGGCACGGCATGGCGCCGTCCATCCCCGAATCTCCATTCCACGAGGAAGCGATGAGCGACAACTTCACGTCAAACGCCCCGAACCTGTCAGCCTCCGCCATCTGGGCGCTCGAACGCCTCGCCGATGTTCGCTACGGACGCGATGCGCCGGCGCTCGGCTGGTCGATCGCGCGGGAGCTCGTCAACGCGGGCTTCGTCAATCATTCCGCACACGGCCGCTCCGGCGCGTCGATCACGCCCGAAGGTCGGACCTTCCTGAAAAGCCGGAAGTAGGTCGCACGCCGCGGCGAATCAGCTTGATACTTTTGAGCATCGTTTTGGCGATTTTGCGTCTTACGAGGATCAGCCTGCGCTTCTAAAGTGGAGTCACCCCGAACGAACGGGCCTCAACTTTCCAGTCAAGGAGCCAGTCATGAGCCGCATCGCCATCCCCGCCATCGAATCCGCCACCGGCGCAACCGCCGACGTGTACGCACAAGTCCGCAAGGTCGCCGGCGGCACCGTCCCCAACCTGTTCGCCGCCGTCGGCCATCTCGCGCCGAACGCGCTCGCGGCCGTGCTCAACGCCGAAGGCGTGCTCGCCGGCGGCACGCTGAGCAAGCAGGATCTCGAAACGATCAAGCTGCTGGTCAGCGCCGACACCGGGTGTGACTACTGCGTCGCCGCGCACAACCTGCTCGGCAAGATGACCGGCCTGTCGGCCGACGCGCTGCGCGCGATCCGCTCGCGCCAGCCGGACACCGGCGACGCAAAGCGCGACGCGCTGATCCGCTTCGTGCTGAACCTGCAACGGACCAGCGGCACGATCACCGACGACGAATTCGCGGCGATCCGCGAAGCCGGCTACACGGATGCGCAACTCGCGGAAATCTCGCTCGCGATCGCGCTGACGATCTTCACCAACACGTTCAACCGCATCAACGACACGGTCGTCGATTTCCCGCCCGTGAAGTAAGCGGTATCGCCGGCATCGGGACCGCATGCGTCCCGATGCCGATTCCCATCCCTGTTTCGACCGCGCCCGTCCCGGCCCCGTTGCCGCGACGGGCGTCCTGCGTCGATCATCGCCGCAACGCAGGATCCGCCGCCGGCATTCCCGCCGGGAATGGAAGTTATGCGCGTGCGCCCGCTACCGACGCAACAGCGCTTCGCCGAAGATGGATTCCACGACGAGCCGATCGCTCGTCAGCCACGCAACCCGACTTCCATTCATTCACAGGAGATTCGCCATGTCGCTCCAGGACAAACTCGACGCATTCAAGGCCGACTTCAAGGCGGGCAAGCCGCCGTACCACGCGCCGCCCGACATCCACCCGATCATGGAACGCGCGACGGCCGAACTGATCGCGAGCGGCCAGGCCGCCCGCGCGATCAAGGCCGGTGATCGCGCGCCGACGTTCCGCCTGAAGGACCAGGACGGCAACGACGTGTCGTCCGTCGACCTGCTCGCGAAGGGGCCTCTCGTCGTCACGTTCTATCGCGGCGTCTGGTGCCCGTATTGCAACCTCGAGCTGCAGGCGCTGAACGAAGCGCTGCCGCAGCTCCAGGCGCTCGGCGCGAACGTGGTCGCGATTTCGCCGCAAACGGCCGTCAACAGCCGCAAGTCCGTCCGCACGAATCATCTCGGCTTTCCCGTGCTGGTCGATGCACACGGCGAAACGGGCGCCGCGTTTGGCCTGCGCTTCAACCTGCCCGACTATCTGGTCGACCTGTACACGATGCTGAAGAACGACCTGCCGGCATTCAACAACGATCCCGGCTGGACGCTGCCGATGCCGGCACGCTACGTGATCGGCCAGGACGGCATCGTGCTGTACTCGGAAGTCAATCCCGACTACACGCATCGCCCCGATCCGTCGGACATGTTCCCCGTCATCGAAAAAGCCGTGCACGCGTGAGCGCGTGTCGCCGCGCCACCGCACGTGGCACGGCGGCGCCTTCCGTTTTCCCGTTTCATCTGGAGTCCTTGATGACCGCACGCACTTTTCTCGTCACCGGCGCGACCAAGGGGATCGGACGCGCGCTTGCCGAACGGCTGGTGCGCACCGGGCATCGCGTCATCGGCCTCGCGCGCGACGACGCGGAGTTCCCGGGCGAACTCGTTCGCGTCGATCTCGCCGACAGCCGCGCGACCAGCGCCGTGCTGCAAGCACTCGTGCAACGGCACACGATCGACGGTGTCGTGAACAATGTCGGCCTCGTGCGCCCGCAGTCCGTCGGCGACGTGACGCTCGGCGACCTCGACGACGTACTCGCGCTGAACCTGCATCCGGCCGTCCAGACCGTGCAGGCACTGCTGCCCGGCATGCGCGAGCGCGGCTGGGGGCGCGTCGTCAACCTTTCCAGCCTGACCGTGCTCGGCATCGTGCAGCGCACCGCGTATGCGGCGGCGAAAGCCGCGCTGGTGAGCTTCTCGCGATCGTGGGCACTGGAACTCGCGGACACGGGCATCACCGTCAATGCGGTGGCGCCCGGGCCGACGGAAACGGAACTGTTTCGCGCCAACAATGCACCGGGCAGCGAAGGCGAGCAGCGTTATCTCGCCGCCGTCCCGATGGGGCGCTTCGGCAAGCCCGACGAAATCGCGGCGGCGATCGCGTTCCTGCTGTCGGACGATGCCGGCTTCATGACGGGGCAGACGCTCTACGTCGACGGCGGCGCGTCGATCGGCAAGGCGCCGTTCTGAGCGGCGATCACGGGTCGGAGAAAACGGCGGCCGTACCCGGCCGCCTTCATTGCGCCGATGCAGGCTCGCCGTCCGCCAGCGTCTGTTCGACGAATTCGACGAACGCGCGGGCGCGGGCCGTCACGAGCCGGCCGGCCGGAAACACGGCCCACAGGTCGATCGGCGGCAGTTCCCAGTCGGTCAGCACGGCCTGCACGGCGCCGGACGCGAGCTCGGGCGAGAACATCCAGCGCGACGCGACCGCCAGCCCCATGCCGGCGATCACGGCGGTCCGCATTCCTTCGGCCGCGCTGACGCGCAGGCGCCCGGAAACCGCCACCGCGACTTCGGCACCGTTCCGGTTGAACGACCAGGTTTCGCCGCCGCCCCGCTGCGAATACACGATCGCCTGGTGACGGGCGAGATCGGCCGGCGCTTTCGGGATGCCCGCCCGCGCGAAATACGCCGGCGTGCCGACGACGAGCCGCGGGCTGCGCGCAATGCGGCGCGCGATCATCGACGAATCGACCAGCTCGCCCATTCGCAGCGCAACGTCGGTGCCCTCTTCCAGCAGATCGATGTTGCGGTCGTCGAGTGCGAGATCGATCTCCAGATCGGGATGCCGGCTCAGGAACGTGTCGAGCAACGGCAGCACATGCAGGCACGTGAAGCTCACGGCCGCGCTCACGCGCAGCTTGCCGGACAGGCTCGCGGACGCATCGCGCACCACGTGCTCGGCCTGATCGGCCTCGCGGATCGCGAGCTTCGCGTGTTCGTAGAAACGCTGCCCGGCGTCGGTCGTCGTGAGCCCGCGCGTCGAGCGCAGCAGCAGACGTACGCCGAGCCGCTCCTCGAGCTGCGCGATCGACTTCGAGATGGCCGGCTGGCCGAGATTCATCCGCTTCGCGGCCGCCGAGAACGAACCGGCTTCCACGACACTGACGTAGGTCTCCATTGCCGCGAGTCGATCCATGCGCTGCTTCTCCGTGTGCGGGTGCCGGGCGGCACGATCATGCCGGCAGTCGGCATGTCGTTCGCGCAAATTGTAGTACGACGCTCGCGCGAACCTGGATCGAACCGGCGGCTGCCGCGCTGTTTCTCGCGTCGGACGACAGCAGTTATGGGGCTCGCATCGAGTTGCTCATCGATGGCGGGCGGGCCCTGGCGTGACAACCGCACCCGGAACGGACACCACCCGATTCGGACCTACTCCGCGTCGCCGGCCTCACCATCATCCGGCGCCGCCGCATCGCGCCGGTCACCGAGCGACTGACGCCGCCAGTCGCCGGGCGTCATCCCCGCCCAGCGCGTGAAGACGCGGCGAAACGCGGCGACCGACTGGTAGCCGACGTCGGCCGACACGGCCTCCGCGCTGGCCGACGGCTGACGCAGCGCATTCGCGGCGAGGCTCATCCGGATGTCCGTCAGCAGGTCGGCGGCCGAGTGCCCGAGCTTCGACTGGAAGTGACGCATGAACGTCGCGCGCGACATGCTGCACAGCGCGGCCAGCTCGGGCAGCGTCCACGGCCTCGCCGGATCGTCGAGCATCGCGACGATCGCGGGCGCGAGGCGCGGATGGCCGGCCAGCGCCAGCAGGCCGGTCGGCGCCTGCCCCGATTCGCTGACCGCGCGCAGTGCGAGCGCGAACAACGCCGCCGACAGCGCATTCAGGATCGCGAGGCCGCCGAGCTGCTGCTCGAGCGATTCCGCACGCATCAGCTCCACGAGGGCGGTCAGCCGCGCGGCGGCGGCCAGCGCGTCGGGGGCCCGGCTGTCCGTCGCCGCGCGCACGACCAGATCCGGCGGCAGGTGGCGCCGGATCAGCCGGTCGTGCGGCGGCGCGACCACGAAGCGTCCGCACAGCATGTCCAATCGCTCGCCCGTGCCCGCGTTCTCGCCGATGAAAACGTGACCGCCGGGCCGCTTGATCGCCGGCACCGGCGGCAGCCCACTGCCGTCGTGCAGCACGTGCGGCGAGCTGTGCGGCAGCAGCACGAGGTCGCCGCTACCGAGTTCGCGCACCGTGCCGTCGTCGGGATTCTCGAGGATCGCGCGGCCGCGCAGCACGACGTGATACGGAATCTCGCACGCCGGCGACCGCTCGTACGTGACCGCCCACGGCGCGCCGAACGCGCAGCGGATTTCGAGCTTTCCCGTGACCGTGACGAGCGCGATGAAGCGGCTGAGCCAATCGGATTCGAGCGTCATGTCGATTGATGGAGGCGGATCGGAAGTGCGGCGCGCACGTCATGCGCCGCGTGAAGTTCCGATTATCGCGCGGGAAGCCGATGTCATCGCGTGCGGCAGCGTTGCGGGCCGCGTTGGTGCCGGCCATTCCGCTGCGGAATGGGTTTTATCGCCGCGGCCGGCCTTCTGGCGCGCGGCGTTCGGGACGAACATCGAGTCGTCCAACACCTGTTCCAAGGAGAACACCATGAACAAGCTGTTCAATCCGCTGAAGCTCGGCCCCATCACACTCAACCACCGCGTCGTGCATGCGCCGGTGACCCGCATGCGCAGCGAACCGGGCAACGTGCCGGGCGACCTGATCGTCGAGTACTACACGCAGCGCGCGACCGACGGCGGCCTGCTGATCACGGAGGCCACCGCGATCTCGCCGCTCGCGATCGCGTACGTGGATGCGCCGGGGATCTATACCGATGCCCAGGTCGCCGGCTGGAAGCGGGTCGTCGACGCCGTGCACGCGAAAGGCGCGCGCATCTTCCTGCAGCTCTGGCATGCGGGCCGTCAGGCACATCCGGCCAACACGGGTGGCGTGACGCCCATCGCGCCGTCCGCGCGGCGCTCGCGCGAACATGCGGCGATCCGCGACGTGCACGGCGAGATCACCGAAGCCGAGCTCGTCGAGCCTCGTCCGCTCGCGCTGCATGAGGTCCCGGGCATCGTCGAGCAGTTTCGCGCCGGCGCGCAGCGCGCGAAGGCGGCCGGTTTCGACGGGGTCGAACTGCACGCGGCGAACGGCTACCTGCTCGACCAGTTCCTGCTCGACGGCGCGAACGACCGCACCGATGCCTACGGCGGCCCGATCGAGAATCGCGCGCGCTTCCTGTTCGAGGTCGTCGATGCGACGGTGTCCGTCTGGGGCGCCGGGCGCGTCGCGGTGCGGCTGTCGCCGAGCGGTTCGTACGGCACGGTATCCGACAGCGATCCGCACGCGACGTTCGGTTATGTCGCGCGGCGCCTGAACGACTACGGCCTCGCGTATCTGCACGTGATCGAGCCGCGGATTCGCGGCAACGAGGAAAACGCGGACGCAAGCGAACACGACGTGTCGGCGAAGGACCTGCGCCAGGCGTTCCACGGCACGATCGTCGCGGCCGGGGGCTTCACGCGCGACAACGCGGAACAGATCCTCGCGGATGGCCACGCCGATCTCGTCGCCTTCGGCCGCATGTTCATCTCGAACCCCGATCTGCCGGAACGGCTCCGGACCGGCGCACCGCTGACGCGCTACGACCGCACGACGTTCTATGGCGGCGATGCGCGCGGGTATACGGACTATCCGTTTCATCGGGAAGCCGCGGTGGCGTGATGACGCGGGCTGCGGGTTGCGGGTTGCGCGGGCGAGCGTCCGGGAAATCCGCACGTTCGCCGTCGCACAGGCCGGCAGAAGGCTCAGAACCGGTGTCGAATGCCGACGATCGCGAGCAGTTGCGAATTCGTGCCGGCGTCGACGTTGTACGACCCGATCACGGCCTGGGCCGGCCCGCTCCCGTTGAAGCCGTTCGCGTGTTGATAACCGACAGTCGTATAGAGGTCGGTGCGCTTGCTCAGCAGATAGTCGACACCGACGTTGACCTGGTGATAACGCGCGGACGAATCGCCGTCCGACCACGTGAAGTTGTAGCCGACGATGGCCAGCAGCGCCGGCTGCGCCTGCCATTGCGCGAACGCGGAACCGTTCCTGTAGCGCTCCGCATGCACGAACGTCGACGACGCGTCGGGACGGTATTCGCTGAAGCTGAACGCCGCGCCGACCGTCACGTTGCCGATCGCATATTGCGCACCGGCACGCGCAATCCCGATCGAACGGGCCGACGCATACGCGCGACTGACCGCGCTTTTGAAGAACGAGTCGGCCGACGACACGCCGCGCGTCGAACGAATGGCATTACCGTTGTCGACGTGCAGATAGCCGGCCGCCGCGCTCAGCGGACCGTCGGCATAACCAACCGCGCCGGAATACACGAGGCCCGATCCCGACGCACCGGCCACGCCGCCCGGCGCGACCATCGCCGCGACCGTCACGCCGTGCCATGCCGCGCCCGTCCATTTGACCGCGTTGCTGAACGTCACGCTGCTGTCGTAGTTGTCGACGTCGCCGGGCGGCGCGAAGAGCCCGCTGAACGCGTCGGCCGTAATCGGCTGCACGAGGTCCGTGACGGGATCGTTCTGCCTGCCGAGCGTCAGCTTGCCCCACGTGTCGGACGCGATGCCGACGAACGCCTTCGAACCGAACAGCCGCCCGCCGTCGAGCTGGCCGCTCGCGACGTCGAAGTTGTTTTCCAGCGTGAAGATCGCGTTCATCCCGCCACCGAGATCCTCGCTGCCGGTCAATCCCCATTCGTTCGACGACAGCGCGCCCGACGACATCGACACACGCGACTGCCCGCCTTCCGCGTGATTCAGATAGGCGATTCCGGTATCGATCGTGCCGTACAGCGTGACCGATCCCTCCGCCCGTGCGGCGACGGAAAGCGAAGCCGCAACGGCGGCGCCTGCAATCAGCATGCAATTTTTCATCGTGTCTATGGATAAGTACTACGAATCGATATGAATGAACTTCAGAAGGAAGTCGGCCGTGCGTTGCGCATCGGTTTCGGGCCGCGCCGGTTCACGGCATCGTGACGCTCGCGCTCGCGCACGCCGGGGCACACGGCGTACGCGAGCGAGCATCAGCCACACGGGTTCGCCCGTCGCGGCGGGCGCTACCGGATCAGGATGCTTCGCAGCTGAACCGGTAGCTGTCGTCGAGCTTCTTCGCCAGCACGAGCGTGCGCATGTTCAGGGCGCGCGCCGCATCGCACAGCGTGCGCTGCCCGCTCGGCGTGCGGTACTTGCTCGCGTACTCGGCGTTCAGCACCGGCTTGTTCTTCGATGTGAACACCGTGTAGCCGCCGCACTCCTTGTGCTCGTTGCATTCCTCGTTCACCGCGAAATCGAACGACGGCTCGAGCGCCACGAGCTGGTCGACGTCGTTCTTCAGCCCGACCGCCAGATTGCGCTTGTGCGCCTCGTTGGCGATGAACACGTTGAACGCATACTGATCGCTGTCCTGCAGCGGGAAACCCGTGTCGTTCGCATAACCGTCGACGTTGTCGGGCTCGACGCCGTCGCACCCCTTCGACACCGCGCGATCGAGGCGGGCCGTCATGATGTCCCGGACGTTGCTCGAACGAATGTCGAGCCAGCGCTCGCCCTCCCAGTCGTCGAGCTTCTTGCCCTGGTCGGATTCCTTGAACTTCGAGAAATCGGGCCGCCAGTTCTCGGAACTCCCCGCCGAGAAATAGCAGACGACCTTGCGCCCGGCCTGCTTGAGCGCCGCGATGGTCGCCGGATCGGTATCGAACAGGTCGATGTCGTAGATGGCCACGTCGTAGGACGTGTTGAGCTTGCCCCTGAGCTGCCATTGCCACGTGTCGGATACGACGGGCGCCCAGTGCGAGCCGGCACGCGCGGGTGTCGGCGCGGCCGGAAGGGTCGCGGCAAAGGCCTTGGACGACAGCGGGTCGGACGACCCGTCGCCGCAGGCCTGCAGGATCGATGCGCACAGCGCGAGCGCCGCGACACACGAAAGGTTGCGTACGGTTTTTTTCATCGATGCTTCTCCAGTGGAGGGGTCGGGATGACGAATGGAACTGCGGGTTGCGGAACTGCCGGGTTGCTCGGTGACGCGAGATGATGCCGGGTGATGCGAGATGACGCTCAAGCGTCGAGCGGTTCGGCGCGCAGAAGCGCCGCATGCTCGAAGCGCAATGCGATCGCGGCCTGCCCGGGTGCGACGTGGCCGACCGTGCGATTGCCGTTCGCGTAGTCGACGATCCGGTACAAGCGGTCGGGCTGCAGGCCGCGCAGCGCGATGGAGCCGCTCCAGCGGTCGGCGTAGAACGCGTAATGCAGCACGCCGTCCTTTTCCACGACGTGCGCCTCCGGCTTGTCGAACGCGATGTCGTAGAGCTCGCCGCGATAGCGGCCCTCGGCGAGCCGGTGCGCGTTGTACACGCCGACCCAGTGCCGCCACGCCTGCTCGTGCTCGGGTGTCAGCAGGAACGAGTTCTTCGGCTTCGGATCGACGGGCCACGTGAACTTCGTCGAGATGACGGCGCCGACGCCGACCGCCGACGCGAAATCGCGCCCGCCGTCGCTCAGTTCGACGTGGTCGCCCGCATACGCGGACGACGCGCCCATCAGCGCCTTCAGCGTCTTGCCCTTGTGGCGAACCTGCCAGCTCGACAGCGGATCGGACGCGGGCGCCTGGTCGATATAGCGCATGTTGTGGAACGCGTACGCGGTGCCGCACGGACACACTTCGACGACGGCGTCCGGCTTGAGCGCATGCGCGGCGTCATGGAACACGCGGTAGAAATCCGCGAGATGCTCGACCGAATCCTCCGGCCGCACGTGCTGGTGCGCGGGGTTGTAGCAAGGCGCGACGCCGTTCAGGTGCTGGCCGTCGATCTTCATCCCGTCGAAACCCCACTCGCCGATCACCTTCTTCACGAGCGCGGCGATGTGCGCCTGGGTCTTCTCGTAGGCCGGGCACAGATAAAAGCTGTTCCACCACGTGATCGCCTGCGGCGCGCCGTCCGCGTCGAGCAGCAGCATGTCGGTGTTGTCGTGCAGTTCGTCGCTGCCCGGTGCGACCGCGAGCGGCGCGATCCACAGCCGCGCCTTCTGCCCGCGCGCATGGATGTCGTCGACGAGCGCCTTCATGTCCGTTTCGCCGGCCGGGAATTTCGCGCGGTCGGGCACCCAGTCGCCGGTCCGCCGTTGCCAGCCGTCGTCGAGCACGGCCCATTTGAAGCCGAGCGCCTGCACCTTCGGCAACGTGGCGCGCACGTAGTCGAGGCTGAACTGGCGCTCGTAGCCCCACGCGCACCAGATCGGCTCGTACGCGCTGGCCGGCGGCTGCGGCGAATGGAACCCCTGCGCACCCATCATCTGGCGGTAGGTATTGAGCGCGACGAAATAGTCGCCGTCGTGCAGCATCACGAACGCGGTCGGCGTGTCGAGCGTCGCGCCCGGCGCGAGCGTCACCGTCTTCTCGCCGCGCAGGCCGAGCGCGACTTCGTTGCGCACTGCCTTCACCGGCAGCGACACGAGGCGCGGCACGGTGTCGAGATGGCCGAGCGCGATGCCCTGGTCGCGCCGCCACACGTCGACGACGGGCGTGCCGCCGCCGTAGTCCGACGCGTTCATGCCCATGAAATTGCGCTGGTCGAAGCCGGCCTTCACCGGCTGCACCCAGTCGCGCCGGTCCGCATGGCTCGCGCCCGAATAGGTCCAGTAACCGCCCGCACCGGCGGCGGCCGGCAGCAACCGGTGCGCGCCGACGTTCCATGCGCGGATGTCGGCCGCCTGCGCGCCGACATTGCGAAACTGCGTGTCGATCAGCGCGACACCCGGCCGCGCGTCGAGCAACGTGACGCGCAGCGTCTTCTCGAAGCCGTGCGCCGAGCGGCCGACCAGCCGCAGCTGCCGCCCCGCGCCGAACGCGGTCGCGACTTCCGCATGCGCGGCGTCGACGATCGCGAAGCGGTCGATCGTGCGCACCGGCCGCGTGTCGGGCGCGGGGCCGTCCGGCGTGGGCGCCGGGGCCGGGCCGATCAACTGTTCGAGCGTCTCGCTCGCATCGAAACGGGTCAGCGCGCGCGTGCCGCCGCCGCGGCGGACGGCCAGCCGGCAGCGCATCGCCGGGTCGAACTCGATCACGAGCCGGTCATCGCGCAGCGCGACGCGCCGCGGTTCGCCGCCGTGGGCATCGCGTACGCCGATACCGACCAGGATCGGGCTCGCCGCGCCGGCGGCCAGCCACTGCACGAACGCGCGCCGCGTGGTCATTGGCGCACCTCGCGGCAAAGCGGCACACCGGCGTCGCCGACGGCCGGCACGCACCGGGCTGGCCGGGCGGCAAACCGGGCGGACCGAAGAAATCGAAAGGAAAAGCAAGCGTTCATACGAGGTTCCTCGTGAAGAAGGGCCGTGCGCCGACACATCCGCATCGTGCAGATCGGCAATCTAGTTCATCTTTCGTTTTCTTTCGTTTGTGGTTTACACTAATAACGAAAGATATCGAAAGAACATAGATTGGCGGCTCCCGGCAAGTTACTCTGACATTTCTTTGTGAAACACCGTCGGGAGCGGCCCGTCGATTGCTTCCGGCTATGCTCGCGCCGCGACAAAACGAAAGCATTCGACGGTTCTGAACCATCTTCGAAAGACGCGACCGATGCAAAACACCTGGCTTGTCCACGCGCTCGTCACGACCCTGCTGTGGGGCGTGTGGGGCGCATTCACCGGTTTGCCCGCCGAGCAGGGCTTCCCCGATACGCTGATCTACGTGGTGTGGGCGTTCACGATGATTCCGCCGGCGCTGGTCGCGCTGGGGCGCGCCGGCTGGCGCGTGCGCCACGACAGCCGCTCGCTGACGCTCGGGCTGGCCATCGGGCTGCTCGGCGCGGGCGGACAGATGCTGCTGTTTCGCGCGGTCGAATCGGGGCCGCCGTATCTCGTGTTCCCGATCGTGTCGCTGTCGCCGGCGCTGACGATCGCGCTGTCGTTCCTGCTGCTGCGCGAACGCACGGGCAAGCTCGGCCTGGCCGGGATCGTGCTCGCGCTCTGCTCGCTGCCGCTGTTCGATTTCCAGTCGGGCCAGGGGCCCGCCAGATTCGGGCTGTGGTTCGCGCTCGCACTGCTGGTGCTCGTCGCGTGGGGACTGCAGGCGTACTTCATCAAGATCGCGAACGCGTCGATGGATGCGGAATCGATCTTCTTCTACATGGCGCTGACCGGCCTGCTGTGCGTGCCGTTCGCGCTGTGGATGACCGACTTCGGCCGGACGATCAACTACGGGATCAGCGGC
The DNA here is from genome assembly GCF_048565265.1 of Burkholderia theae. Classification (NCBI taxonomy): domain Bacteria; kingdom Pseudomonadati; phylum Pseudomonadota; class Betaproteobacteria; order Burkholderiales; family Burkholderiaceae; genus Burkholderia; species Burkholderia theae. The sequence continues at coordinate 1,323,803 of NZ_CP183463.1, read as the reverse complement.
CCGGGCCTCGCCGCCGTCATCCAGGTGCTGAACGCGATCGGCGCGCTGACGCTCGTCTACGCGTTCCGCTTCGGCAAGGCGATCGTCGTGTCGCCGCTCGTCAATGCGGGCGCGCCGTTGCTGACGTCGGTGATCTCGATGGCCGTCACGGGCACGGCGCCGACCGGCAGCAAGCTGACGGGCATTGCGCTGGCGCTGCTGGCCGCGCTGCTGCTCGCGCTGCAACCGGAAAGCGCGACGGCCGCCAACGCAGCGGGGGAATCGGCATGAACTACCTGCTCGATCTCGTTCGCCGTCACAAACAGTCGCCCCGGCACGCATCGCGCGGCACGCCCGCGATCGGCATCCCGTCCGTGTGCTCCGCGCATCCGGTCGCGATCGCCGCGGCGCTGCGCGAATGCGCGGCGCTCGATCGCCCCGCGCTGATCGAGGCGACCTGCAACCAGGTCAACCAGGACGGCGGCTATACGGGGATGACGCCGCACGACTTCCGCCGCTACGTGTTCGACATCGCCAGGCGCGAACGCGTGAGCCCCGACGCGATCCTGCTCGGCGGCGATCACCTGGGCCCGAACGCGTGGCGCCGGTTGCCGGCCGCGCACGCGATGGACAAGGCCGCGACGATGGTCGCGCAGTACGTCGCAGCCGGTTTCCGCAAGCTGCATCTCGACTGCTCGATGTCGTGCGCGGACGATCCGTCGCCGTTGCCCGAAGCCGAGATCGCGGCGCGCGCCGTGCGCCTGTGCCGCGCCGCCGAACACGCGTGGGCGGCCGGCTCGCCGCGCGGCGAGGCGCCGGTCTACGTGATCGGCACGGAGGTGCCGGTGCCCGGCGGCGCGCACGAGACGCTCGACGCGCTGGCCGTCACCGCGCCGGACGCGGCCGGCGCGACGCTGGCGCTGCACCGCGATGCATTCGCGCGCGCGGGCCTCGACGATGCGTGGTCGCGCGTGATCGCGATGGTCGTGCAGCCCGGCGTCGAGTTCGATCATCACCAGGTCATCGACTACGACGCCGGCAAGGCCCGCGCACTGAGCGCGTTCATCGAGGACGAACCCGCGCTCGTGTTCGAAGCGCATTCGACCGACTACCAGACGCCCGACAATCTCGCGCAACTCGCGCGCGATCACTTCGCGATCCTGAAGGTTGGACCGGGCGTGACCTTCGCGATGCGCGAAACGCTGTGGGCGCTCGCCGCAATCGAGCGCGAATGGCTCGGCGGCGACGACGGCTTCATCGCGACCGTGCTCGGCGTGATGCGCGACGAACCCGCGCACTGGCGCGACTACTACGCGGCCGGCACACAGCTCGATCTCGACCTCGCTTACAGCCTGAGTGACCGGATCCGCTACTACTGGACCCATCCGGCCGTGCAGCGCGCGTGTGCCGACCTGCTCGCGCGTCTCGACGCGTCGCCGCCACCGCTCACGCTGGTCAGCCAGCATCTGCCGCGCCAGTACGAGGCCGTCCGCGAAGGACGGCTCGACCTGCGTGCCGGCGCCCTGTTGCAAGACGGCACGGCCGCCGCCGTCCGTCCGTATCTTCACGCGTGTGCCGCGTGACCGACTCTCCTCTGAACTGCTCATGGAATTTCTCGATCTCGATCCCGCCGACCTTGCCCGCCGCCACGCCGCCCACACCGCGCGCGAAATCGCCCAGCAGCCCGACGTATGGCCCGACGTTCACGCGGTCGTCGACGCACAACGCGCGAAGCTCGACGCATTTCTCGTGCCGCTTCTCGCCGATCCCGGCCTGCGCATCGTCCTGACGGGCGCCGGCAGCTCGGCCTTCATCGGACAGTGCCTCGTCCCCGCGCTGCGCCACCGCTTCGGCGGCCGCGTCGAAGCGGTGGCCACCACCGACATCGTCGCGTGCCCCGGCGAAACGCTGCAGCCCGGTGTGCCGACGCTGCTCGTCTCGTTCGCGCGCTCGGGCAACAGCCCCGAAAGCGTCGCGGCCGTCGAGCTGGCGGACCGCTTCGTCGACGATTGCCACCACCTCGTGTTCACATGCGCGGCCGACGGCATGCTGAACCGGCACCTCGGCACGCATCCGCGCGCGCACGTCGTGCTGCTGCCGGAGGCCACGCACGACCAGGCGTTCGCGATGACGTCCAGTTTCAGCGGCATGCTGCTCGGCGCGGCCTGGGCCTTCGACGTGGCCGGCATGCCGGTCGAACCGCTGGCCGACGCCGCGCGCACGCTGCTGCGCGAGCAGGCATCGCGGATCGCCGCGCACGTGCGGCAGTTGCCCGAGCGCGTCGTCTATCTCGGCAGCGGCGCCCTGCTCGGGCTCGCGCGCGAAGCCGCGCTGAAGCTGCTGGAGCTGACCGACGGGCTGATCGTCGCGATGGCCGAATCGCCGCTCGGCTTCCGGCACGGCCCGAAGACGTTCCTGGACGAGCGCACGCTCGTCGTCGTGCTGCTGTCCGGCAATCCGCATACGCGCCGCTACGATCTCGACCTGCTGCGCGAACTGCGGCGCGAAAACCGTGCGGCCGGCATACTGTCGGTCGGCGTCGCGCCGGCCGACGGCACCGCAACATTGCCGCCGTCCGACGACGACCTGACCGTGCCGCTACCGCCTGGCCTGCCCGATCTCGCGCTCGCGCCCGTCGCGCTGATTCTCGCGCAGTGCTTCGCGCTGCTCGCATCGCTGCGGCTCGGGCTCACACCCGACAATCCGAGCGCATCCGGCACCGTCAACCGCGTCGTGGCGGGCGTCACCATTCATCCGTATGCGGAGCAGCCCACATGACTCCACTCTTTCTCGGCATCGATGGCGGCGGCACGAAAACCGCCTTCATGGTGATCGACCAGCAAGGTCGTATCCTCGCGCGCCATGAGACGACCACCAGCTACTACCTCGAAATCGGCATGGACCCGCTGCGCGCGCTGCTCGCCGACGGCGTGCACGCGGTGCTGGCCGCGGCGGACGTCGCGCGCGACGAGATCGCGTATGCGTTCGCCGGCTTGCCCGCCTATGGCGAGGACAGCCGCCTGCTGCCCGAACTCGACGGCCTGCTCGCCCCGTTGTTCGACCACGGCCGCTACCGGATCGGCAACGACATGGTGTGCAGCTGGGCCGGCACGCTGGCCGGCGGCGACGGTATCAGCATCGTCGCCGGCACCGGGTCGATCGCATACGGGCAGCTCGAAGGCCGCACCGCGCGCTGCGGCGGCTGGGGCGAGATCTTCGGCGACGAGGGCTCGGCGTATTGGCTCGCGCGCGAAGGACTCGCCGCGTTCTCGCGGATGGCCGACGGCCGCGCCGCGCGCGGGCCGCTGTTCGACATCGTGCGTGCGCACTTCTCGCTCGAACACGACCTCGACCTGTGCGCGGCGGTGAATTCGGGCGCCGTGCGCAGCCGCTTCGCGCAGTTGTCGCGGCTCGTGATCGATGCGGCGCGCGCGGGCGACGCGCACGCGCATGCGCTGATCGAACGTGCGGCCGACGAACTCGCGCGGCTCGCAGCCGGCGTCGCGCGCGCGCTCGACTGGCCGCCCGGCCAGCCGCTGCCCGTGTCGTATTCGGGCGGCGTGTTCAACGCGGGGGCACTCGTGCTCGATCCGCTGCGCGACGCGCTCACCCGCGTCGTGCCGCACGCCGTGCTCACCGCGCCGCGGCTCGGCCCGCATGTCGGCGCGGCCGTGCATGCGGCCCGGCTGGCGGGCCGGCCGCTCGGCCCGTCGGCATTGCGTGCGCTCCAGCCCGGGCAGGGGTTTTGATATCATTTCGGCTCCCTGTCTTGCCGAAATGGACATGCCCGCTCACCGAGTGCCTCCATCGCCCGCCGTCGATCACGCGCCGCTGCTTGTCGAGGAACGTCGACGCCTGATCTGCGAACTGGTGCGCGAACGGGAGAAAGTCACCGTCGAGGAGCTGTCCGAGCGTTTCGGCATTTCGCTCGTCACGGTGCGCAGCGACCTGAATGCGCTCGCGGCGGCCGGCGCGGTGCTGCGCACGCACGGCGGCGCGCTCGTGCTGCGCGAGAGCGATGAGGTGCCGATCGCGGTCAAGCAGAAGCTCCGTCACGCGGAGAAGGTGCGGATCGCGACGGCCGCTGCCGCGTTGATCGGCGACGGCGAAACGATCCTGCTCGACTCGGGCAGCACGACCGAGGAAATCGCGAAGCAGATCCTCGCGATGAAGCTGCAGTCGCTGAACGTGATCACGAATGCGCTGAACGTGGCCGTGCTGCTCGCGGCCGCGCCGCACATCAACCTGATCATGCCGGGCGGTCAGCTGCGGCCGAATTCCTATTCGCTGTCGGGTCCGCAGGCCGTCGTCGCGCTGCAAGGGCTGTACGCGGACCGGCTGTTCCTCGGTGTCGACAGCCTCGACCCCGAGATTGGCCTGATGACGCCGCACCTGCTCGAAGCGCAGCTCAACGCGCAGATGCTGAAGATCTCGCGCCAGGTGATCGCGGTAGCCGATTCATCAAAGCTGATGAAGCGCAACCTGTCGGTGATCGCGAGCGTCGAGCAGCTCGACATGCTGATCACCGATACGGGCGCCGATCCGGCCGTGGTCGACGACCTTCGGCAACGCGGCATCGACGTGCTGACGGTCTAGCCGTTCCATTCAACGCCTCCCCGGAAACCACGATGCCGCCCGTCTCTTCCCCGCCCGTTCTCGACACGCCACGCCTCGTCCTCGAAGGCCATCCGCTCGGCGATTTCGACGCGCTCGCCGCGATGTGGGCCGAGCCGGAGGTCGTCGAGCACATCTTCAACGGCAAGCCGTCCGCGCCGCGCGACTCGTGGATGCGCATGCTCGCGTATCGCGGGCTGTGGCCGCTGCTCGGTTACGGCTACTGGGCGATTCGCGAGAAAGCGTCAGGCCGCTATGTCGGCGATCTCGGCTTCGCGGATTTCCACCGGATCGTCGAACCGTCGATTCGCGGCGTGCCGGAAGCCGGCTGGGCGATCGCGACGTGGGCGCACGGCAAGGGCTACGCGACCGAGGCGCTCGCGGCCGCGCTTGCATGGCTCGACGGGCAGCAGCGGTTCGAGCGCAGCGTGTGCCTGATCGCGCCGACGAATGCCGCGTCGATCCGGGTCGCGGAGAAAGCCGGGTATGGCGAGCCGACGCGGATCCGCTTCAATGACGCCGATTCGCTGCTGTTTTCACGCAAGAGCCGGTAGGCGCGGGCGTCCCGGCCGCCCGGAATCGAGTCACCCCGCCACCGGTTCGTAGAAATGCTCGAAGTGGCCGTGGTCCATCGGCCAGCAGTTTCCGCACTCGTCGAGCAGGATCCAGTCGCCCGGCATCACCGCACGCCAGCCTTCCGGCGTCGCGACCGCCCACATGCCCTGATGGCGCTCCACCCGGTCATGGTCGCCGTCGACGAACCACCGGGTTGCCTCGACATGACTGGTGCGTTTTCTGAATCTCATGTCACCTCTTGGGAAACGAATATCAGCCTCGCGTGGCCGGCCGGGCAGCGAATCGCGTACCCGCGCGGGAAGAAACACAGCGCGATGCCGCAGCGCCTGCGTCGAGCGACCGCTGGTGCGCCTTCAGCTCGCTCGTCGCCACCCCGGTCTCGTGCAACGCCATCCGGCCCTCGGCGACGAGCGCCAGCAACGTTTCGCGTGCGGCGGTGGAGATCCGGACATCGATCTCCTGCATTCTCCTGAGCGCCGCAAGAACCTCGTCCGGTTGATCGGGCGCAAGCGCAGCCACGAACCTCAAACGTGTCTCGGCGGCCCGGACGGCCTCGCTCCAGTCGGCCCGCTCAACCGCGACTTCAATTGCGTTCGTGAGCGCATCGAGACTCTGGACGACTTGCAGCGTTACCATTTCGCACTCCTGTCAATAGCTCGTTGTCCGATTGCCTGCCCGTCGAGAGCCGGTACGACGCGAACCCGACCCGTACGCGTTCGATTCCGGGCACGCGCGAGATGACTCGATGCTTCGATACGACCGGGAAACAGAGGCGTCACGGGACGTCACGCGCACGTGTCAGGTCCGGGAATTGTAGGGAACGATACGTGGCGACGTCGGTAATATTTTGTATTGATATGTTGAGTAACCTTGCCTGGCCTCGCATCGGCCCGCGCGGGCGACGTTCGTGGCAGCTGGTTTTCGCAAACGTTTTCGCCTGAAGAATGCCCGAACACGGCCTTGCCGAACTGTTCGGACGGGATGCGCGACAGCGCCGTCAGCAGCACCGCGAGATTCTGCATCCCGCACTGCATGCCATGCTTGCCGTACGCCAACGATCGTGCCAGCGGCATGCACGCCGTACACGGAGCCGGATTTACAACCCGGCTTCGTCGCGAAGCACAACCCGATCAGCGGCCCCTCATCCCGCTTGACTTCATCGACGAGCCCGTCGTAAATACCTCGACGACCGGGCGATCGACACCCGCGGCCTGCCCGCCCGGTCGAATCGCTTCCGGCCGCTCGCGGGCAGCGTGGTGCCTGTCGAGAAGCCGATCACGTCCCTCCGCGCCCATTGACGAGACAACCGATGCGACTCCGACGCCTCCGATCCCGCTTCGGCCAGTTTGCCTTGCCGGCGCTGCTGTCCGCGCTGTTTCCGTCGGTCAGCCATGCCGAAGCGGGCGAACTGGGCGGCATCGCGATGGCCGCGGTTACGTTCTCGTCGACGGTCTGGGTCGTGCTGACGGTGGTGGTATTCGTGTGGTTCCTGCGCCGGCTGCCGCTGCTGAAACGGTTCGCGTGTACCGTGCTGTTTTTCTGCCTGCCCGCATTGTTGATCGGCGGCATGGCTCTCTGGGAATACGCACTCGACGGCTATACCGACAGGCCCGAGGTCACGACCAAACCGCTGGTGGTGCTCGGCGTCACCTTCCCGCCCGGGAGTCAGGCCCACTACGACGGCGCCGGCGGCTTTTTCGGCTGGGGCGCAAAACGCACGCTGCAGTCGATTCATGGCCCCCGCCCCGTCATGCTGGGCAACGTGCCGATCGACGGGCTGATCTTCATCCCGGAAAACTGTTGCGACCGCGCCAGGGCTGAAGTCAGCGCCGGTACGATCGTCGACGACTTGCCTTGCGGCGATACGATGTTCGACCTCACCCCCGCCGGCCCCGCGTTGAGGTCGTGCTTTCTGGCCGCGCCGGTCACGTGGCACGGGAAGCAGTGGCCCGCCGGGTCCTATGTCGACCTCACCGCACCGCCGGCCGCGCAGGATACGAAATAGATCTCGGCGACACCGGCAACGCGTCGTAGCCGCCCCTTCACGACACCAGATACGCGCGGCCTCCTCCGCCGCGCGTATCCCGTCCCTGCCTCTACCGGCACGAATAGTTCGCCGCATCCTTGATCGACCCCGAACCGTTGTACGTGGCCTTCGTCGGATACATGCACACCGGCTGGCTCGCGCTGCCGTCCGCCGACGTCAGCGTGATGCTGGTCGGCGCGCTGCCGTGCTCGACCCAGTCGACCAGCTTCACATACAGGTCCTGCCTGTCGGCGTTCGGCAGCGGCACCGTATTCGCCGTTTGCGCGGGGCCGGCCGTGCCGTTGACGCCGCCGTAACCGCTGCAATGCCCCATGCCGGGAACCAGGAACAGCCGGTCGAACTGCTGCACGGCCGGGATTCCGCCCATCCGGCTCGCCACGCGTTCGTAGTAGTTGATGCTGCCGGACGGCGTGATCAGCGGATCGGCGAGACCGTGGTAATGCAGCACCTTCGCGCCGGTCTTCACGAGCCCCGACAGATCCGGATTGTCGGTATTGATGTTGCCGAACGACGGCTGCAGCGCGATCCCCTGATCGTATGCGTTCGCGAGACCCGCATAGCTCAGGCCCTTCCACCTGTTCGCGCCGTTTCCGGTCGCGTTCGTGAAGTTGGCCCCTGCGATCGTCGGATCCTGCAGTTCCAGCGCAACGAGGTCGGTCGAGATGCTGAACGGCGACGATCCGGCCAGCGCGCCGGTAAGGGTCCCGCGCATCAGGCCGAACCACAGCTGATTGCTCGCCAGCGACGTTGCCGTACCGATGTCGGCAGCCGGGCTCGGCACCGAACCGTCGCGCGTCATCCCGTACCAGGTCTTGTTCATCGACGTCGCTTGCGCGGCCGTCACGCACGCGGCCGTTGCATTCGTCCCCGTGACGGCGCCGATCTTCACGCCTGCGCACAGTACGTTCGCGTCCTGAGTCGGATCGTAGCGACACTGGGCCGGATCCATCAGATAACCCAGATGCTGGCCGCCGACCGAATCGCACGCGCTCACGGCCGCCCCCGACAGCAGCGTCTGTTGCGCGTCGGTCAGCGTCACGCCGCCCAGATCGTTTTGCGCGACGACCTGCGGATAGAGCTCGTTCGTAATGAACTTCGACCAATTGAACGCAGGCGCGCCGTTCAGATAGCCGTCGTAGTCGGACGGATTGTTCTGCACCTCGTTGTAGCCCTGCCGGCCGCCCGTCGAGCAGCCGTCCCAGTACGCATACTTCTGCGGCGTCGCATAGTACGCGGCGACCAGTGCCTTCGTCTTCAGCGCCAGCTCGTGCAGGCTACGCTGCGCGAAGTCGCCCCACAGCGTCGTGTTGATGGTCCCGTCCGGATTCATCGCAAACGAGCCGTTCGTGACGGCATGGCCGGTGTCCGTCGTGCCGACCACCGCGCCCTCGGCGGCCGCGATCGTCGCCGCGCCCGGCACGCCGCCGGCGCTGGCGATCTGCGTCGGGTCGTCATAGGCGCCGCCTTGCCAGCCGCCGCCGCCGAGATTGTGGATCCGGTGATTCCAGTTCGACGGCGTGGGCAGCCAGATTTCCATGCCGATGCCCGCCGACGTCGACGGCGCGCCCGCCGGCCCCGCATTGCCCGGGCCGACGTTCAGCTTGACGAGACACAGATCGCTGCCGGCAACCGGCGTCGCGGACGTGGCCGCCGATGCAGCGAGCACGAGCGGATCGCCAGCCTTGAACGCCTTCACGGCAATCACGGTGGTGTTCGCGTCCGGCGCGAAGCGCGCTTTCATCGTGTCGTTGCATGCCAGCGCAACGGATGTCGCGCCGCCGGACGCCGCCACGTCGTGATCGTTACAGCCTGACAGCGCCAGGCTTCCGAGCACGAATGCGACAGCCACCACCCCCAAACGCCATCCACTGCGGCCGTCGTTGCCGCCGATCGTCGATTTCATATCGTCTCTCCGTCTTCTTTCGTGTTATTTGCATGCTTGAAAGCGAACCGGCGCGCACCGATTCGCTCCGTGGTCGTTCGAAGCGACTCGCTCAGAACATGTGCCGGATACCCGCCATCACACCGACCTGGTTTTGCCCCGGTGCGGGCGTCGTGCCGCCACCGCCGGCGCTGATCGTGAAGGCGGCGTGCGCGCTGTTGGCGAGGTACGCGCCCTGCAGATAAGCGGCCGTCTGCTTCGACAGGAAGTAGGTGCCGCGCAACGCGCCGAGCGTCGCGCGTGCATTCTGGCCCGAGACGTTGACGTGATAGACGCCGCCATCGACCAGGAAAGCGGGCGTCACGTAGTAGTTCGCGGTGAGATAGAACAGGTTCGAGTGCACATTCGGGCCGCCCGACGAATCGGTGTCCACCCAGCGACCGATCCAGCCGCCGCCGAACTTCACGCCGAACGCGTTGACGTAGCCGTTGACCTGCGCGCGGTCGTCCTTGTCGCCGCTCGACGTCAGCGGCATCGGCTTGACGCCGTCGAAGAAGTTCGCGGCAGCGGTCGCGCCGCCGCCGCGCTGTTCCTCATACGACGCGGCCGCGCCAAACGACGTCGAATCGTATTTGAGCATCGCCGACCACAACCGGCACACGGTCATGTCGCCGGGCGTCGGGCCCGCACACGTACCCTGCCCCGGCGAGTTTCCCGTCCCGGCCGAATCGCGGCCGAACGAGTACATCGCACCGGCCGTCCACCCGCCGAACTTGCCGCGCCACGCAACGGCGTTATCGGCGCGGCCGTTCGGGATGTACGCGTCGAGGGACGGCAGCCCGTAGATGTTCGGGCCGAGCAGGTCGGAATCGAGCACCGCGTAATACGTCATCGTGTACTGACGGCCGAACGACAGCGTGCCGTACGGGCTGTCGATTCCGACCCAGCTTTGCCTGCCGAACAACCTGCCGCCCTGTCCCATCGTGCCGCTGCCGACATTGAAACCGCTCTCGAGCGCGAAGACGGCCTTGTAGCCGCCGCCGAGATCCTCCGATCCGCGCAGCCCCCAGCGCGACGGCAGCTCGCCGGTGATCGAAGGCATGCGCACAATACCCTTCCCCTCGGCATTGGCGTGCGACACGTATTCGACGCCCGTATCGATCACGCCATACAACGTCACGCTGCTTTGCGCAAAGCCTGCCGTCGTGAATCCGAGCAAAGCTCCGCCTACGAGATGCTGAAACCTCATTCCGTCTCCAAACGTTGATAGGGATAATTCTCGTTTCTTCGGATAACTGATCAGCTATCCTGAATCGATGGATTTATTTCCACTGATTCGACGCTACGCCCGCCGGTGTACGGCGGGCGCGAAATGCGGGTTTCTTTCTGAGAATCGCGACCGGGCCGGAGCAACACGGCATGCGCGTCGAGCGTCGACGCTGCCGTTCGACTCGCCGCGGGCTTCCGGCCGATGGGGAATGTGATCGGGGGGTGTCTCCTTGTTGCATGATTCCGTTCGGGTTTGCAACCTGTTTGCGACGATAGTAGCGACCACAATTTCACCAGTCCAACACCGAATGGGTATCAGCTTATATCTGCGAGGTATGAACGGGTTGGTCGCCCATATTTGGTGCACGGATGGCGTGCCATGCCACATGAATCCATCTGCAAACCGAACTAATTTTCCTGCAAAAAACCGGCCGCGCTCGTGTCGAACCTACCGTAGAATCAAGAAGGCCACCTCACGGCCACACAGCGGCCATCCAACGTGTGCGGCTTCGGCTACATCCCCCTCTCTCCATTCGACGGCAAGGAACATGGAGCTACGCCATCTGCGCTATTTCGTTGCTGTCGCCGAAGAACGCAGCTTCACGCGCGCGGCACAAAGGCTGCACATCGCGCAGCCGCCGTTGAGCCGACAGATCCAGCAACTCGAACAGCTGCTCGGCGCAATGCTGTTCGAGCGCGAATCGCGTCCGCTGAAGCTCACCGAGACCGGCCGCTTCTTCCTCCAGCATGCGGTTCAGTTGCTGGCGCAAACGGCCGAGCTCGAATCGATGACGCGCCGCGTCGGCAAGATCGAACGCAGCCTGTCGGTCGGCTTCGTCGGTTCGACGCTGTACGGGATGCTGCCGAAAGTCATTCGCCGCTATCGCGAGCGGCATGCCGAGGTCGAACTGAGCCTGCACGAAATGTCGACGATGGACCAGATCAAGGCACTCAAGGAAGGCCGTATCGACGTGGGCTTCGGGCGCATTCGCCTCAACGATCCGAGCGTGCGCCGCGTCGTGCTGCGCGAGGAACCGATGATTGCGGCGCTGCCGCTCGGCCACCGGCTATGCGCGGCGAATGCGGCGCTGTCGCTGCACGACCTGCTCAACGAAACGTTGATCGTGTTTCCGAAGGCGCCGCGCCCGAGCTATGCGGATCAGGTACTCGCGGCGTTCCACGATCGCGCGCTCAAGCCGGCGCGCGTGCTGGAGACGCGGGAACTGCAGGTCGCGCTCGGGCTCGTCGCGGCGGGCGAAGGCGTGTCGATCGTGCCGAAGAGCGTGTACGGGCTCAAGCGCGACGACGTGTCATACCTAGATCTGGACGACGCCAGGCTCGTGTCGCCGATCATCATGAGCATGCGCATGCTCGACGAATCCGACGACATCGAACGCATGCTGCAGCTCATCTACGACCTGTACGACGAGCACGGGATGGCGTACCTGCCAGCGGCGGAACGCGCCGATCCGGCCTCGCGAAACTGAGCGGAAGCCGGACAGCCATGCAATCCGGCGATCATGCCGGCAACACCGCCACCGCCTTGATCTCGACGATATAACCGGGCGACCCGCCCAGCATGTGCGCGCCGACCGCCGTCCACGCCGGTTTCGGGTGCGCAGCGAGGTAACGGTCGCGCACCTGCATGAACAACGGCAGGTCGCGCATGTCGGTATGGAACGTCGTCAGGTCGACCACGTCGTTGAACGACGCGCCGGCGGCCTCCAGCACGCGCCCGAGATTCTCGAACGCCTGCACGATCTGCGCTTCGCGGCCTTCGACGAGCTGCATCGCCGCGTCGCGGCCGATCTGACCGGATACGTACAGCGTATCGCCGACCTTCAGGCCGGGCGCGTAGCCGATTTTCTCGTACACCGCCTCCATTCCCGCCGGAACGATGGCTTTGCGATCACGCATGGATGTCTCCGTAGCCGGCGTCTTCGCACCGGCCGATGGGTTGTCGATGAACAGCAGGCAGCTTCACGACAAGTCGCTCAACCCGTATCGCCGCCGGCGACCGGCAGCACCGTGCCGGTGATGTAGCTCGCCTCGTCGGACGCGAGGAACAGGATCGGCGCGATCTGTTCGTCGAGGCTGCCGTAGCGCTTGAAGAATGTCGAATCGGTTACCTGCCGCACCGCTTCGCCCATCCACGCCTGTTCCTGCTCGCTGTCGCCGGCCGCATTGCGCGGCACGCGCCGCGGCGGCGCGCTGGTGCCGCCCGGCGCGGTCGCGACGACACGAATGTTGTGCTCCGCGTATTCCATCGCGAGCGCCTGCGTCAGCGCATTGACGCCGCCTTTCGCCGCCGAATACGGCACGCGGCGGATGCCGCGGGTCGCGTTCGACGAGATGTTGACGATCGTGCCGCCGCCGCGTGCGAGCAGGTGCGGCAGCACCGCGTGACAGGTATAGAGCGTCGGCATCAGCGAACGGCGGATTTCCGCGTCGATCTGCGCCGGCTCGAACTCGGCGAACGGGCGCATGCGAATCGCGCCGCCGACGCCGTTGATCAGGATGTCGACGCCGCCGAACCTCTGCACGGCACACGCGATTGCCGCGTGCGCACCGTCGTAGGTTTCGAGATCCGCGACGAATCCGGCCGTCTCGCCATGCGGCGCTTCGGCGGCCACCTCGGCGACGAAATCCGCGCGATCGACGAACAGCACCTTGCCGCCTTCGGCCGCCGCGCGCAGCGCGACGCCACGGCCGATACCCTGTGCCGCGCCGGTGACGACGACGACCTTGCCGGAGAATCGTTGCATGGTCATGCCGCCTTTGCCGTGACGTTGGGGGTGAACTTCTCGTAGTGGAAGCTGTTGGGCTTCACGCCTTCGTCGTCGAAGTACTTGCGCACCGCATCGACCATCGGCGGCGGCCCGCACAGATACACGTCGACGTCGCCGTCGTTCAGCGCATCGGCCGGAATATGCTGCGTGACCCAGCCCTTGCGCGGGTGGCTCGATGCCGCGTCCGCGATGACCGTCGCAAAGCTGAAGTTCGGCAGTTTCGCCGCGTAGGCTTCGATCGCGTCGACCAGCACGAGATCGAGATCGCGCGTCACGCCGTAGATCAGGTGCACCTTCTGCTGCGAGCCGGTGCGCGCCAGCACCTCGAGCATCGACAGGAACGGCGCGAGGCCCGTGCCGCCGGCGAGCAACAGCAGCGGGCGCTGCACGTCGCGCAGGTAGAAGCTGCCGAGCGGCCCGTGCAGTTCCAGCGTGTCGCCGGGCTGCGCCGATTCGAGCCACGTGCTCATCACGCCGCCGGGAATCTTCTTGATCAGGAAGCTGACCTTCGCGTCGGCCGGCGCCGACGAGAACGAATAGGAACGGTGCTGGCCGCTCGCGGGCACGTCGATGTTCACGTACTGGCCCGGCAGGAACACGGGCGCGGCCGCGCCGACATCGAGTTCGAGCACGACGGCCGCATCGTTGTGCTGCTCGATCTTCGTCACGGTCGCGGCAAAGCCGCTTTGCCCGGTCTTGCATGCGACCGACGACGTCGGCACCGCGATCACGCAATCGCTTTGCGGCACCATCTGGCACGTCAGCACGAGGCCGCCGTCCTTCTCGTCCTCGGTGAGCGCGTCGTCGATGTAGTCGTCGCCGAGATCGTAAGCGCCGCTTTCGGCGCGGCACTTGCAGGTGCCGCACACGCCGTCGGAACAGTCCATCGGCAGGTTGATCTTCGCGCGGAAGGCGGCGTCGAGGACCTTCTCGCCGGCCTTGCAGTCGATGAAGCGGGTCACCCCGTCCTCGAAATTCAGTGCAATCTTGTAGCTGGACATGGCATCACCTCCACTTCCTTTCATGACAAAACAACGGGCGTCAGACGTGGTAGACGTCGAGCACCTGCCGGATGTAGTCGTTCTTCAGCACGATCTTCTTGTGCGAAATCAGCAGCGCGTCGCCCGCCTTGCGCAACGTGACGAACATCGTGCCGAAGAAGTGGTCGGTCACGCGGTAACGATGGTTCAGCGTGTGAAAGTTGTAGCGCACGTCCACTTCGTTCTCGCGTTCGGCCAGCACCTCGACGTTCGTCACGTTGTGGCTGGTGCGCGGCTCGGGTGTCGACGCGCCGCTGCGCTCGGTCTTGATGCGGAACACGCGATCCTCGAGGCCGCCGCGATCCGGGTAATACATCAGCGAAATCTGGCTCTGATGGTCGTCGGTCGGCCGATCGTCGTCGTCCCACGCGGGCATCCAGTACGTGACGTCTTCCGTGTAGCAGGTCAGCCAGTCGTCCCACTGGCGATCGTCGAGCAGACGCGCTTCGCGATACAGCGCCGCGCACACAGTCCGGTAATCGAAGTTCATGCCGCCACCTCCCCGCGTTCCTTCTTCAGCGCATCGCGCATCACATGCATCCAGTGTTCGTGCTGGCACACGAACAGCCCTTCGTCCTCGCTGCGCTCGCCCGAAATGCGCGGGTTCAGCCCCATCTTCCGGGCGTTCTCGTCCGGGCCGTCGACCCACAGCGGCGCACCGCGCGACATGTCGTTCCACATCGCCGTGATGCCCGCATAACCGGCCTGGCAGGCGCGGAACTCTTCCAGGTCGTCGGCAGTGCCCATGCCCGTCACGTTGAAGAAATCCTCGTACTGGCGAATGCGGACCGTGCGGTCGGCTTCGCTCTCGCCCTTCGGCGCGAAGCAGAAGATCGTGACTTCGGTCTTGTCGACACCGAGCGGCCGCACGACGCGAATCTGCGTGCTGAACTGGTCCATCAGGAACACGTTCGGGTACACGCACAGGTTGCGCGTCTGGTTGACGATGAAGTCGGCCTGCACGTCGCCGACGCGCGCCTTGATCTCGTCGCGATGCTGGTACACCGGCCGCACTTCCGGATTCATCGTCTGCGTCCACAGCAGGATGTGGCCGTTGTCGAAGCCGTACACGCCCGCGACCGACTTGCTCCAGCTGTTCGCGTCGACGGCCTTGGTGCCGTCTTCCTTGCGCCGGCCCATCGTCGCCGCGTAGTTCCAGTGCACGGTGCTGACGTGGTAGCCGTCGCAACCGTTCTCCATCTGCATCTTCCAGTTGCCTTCGTAGATGTAGGACGAGTTGCCGCGCAGCACTTCGAGCCCGTTCGGCGCCTGGTCGACGATCTGGTCGATGATTACGCGCGCTTCGCCGAGGTGGTCCTCGAGCGGCAGCACGTCGGCGTTGAGGCTGCCGAACAGGAAGCCGCGATAGTTCTGGAAGCGCGCGACCTTCTTCAGGTCGTGCGACCCGTTGGTGTTGAACTGCACCGGGTATTCGGTCGTCTTCTCGTCCTTCACCTTCAGCAGCTTGCCGGTGTTCGAGAACGTCCAGCCGTGGAACGGGCACGTGAAGCTGCCCTTGTTGCCGTGCTTGCGGCGGCACAGCATCGCACCCTTGTGGGCGCACGCATTGATGACCGCATGCAGCTCGCCGGTCTTGTCGCGCGTGACGACCACCGGCTGACGGCCGATCCACGTCGTGTAGTAGTCGTTGTTGTCCGGAATCTGGCTTTCGTGCGCCAGATACACCCAGTTGCTCTCGAAGATGTGCTTCATCTCGAGCTCGTACAGCTCCGGGTTCGTGAAGATGTCGCGGCGGCAGCGGAATACGCCGGCTTCCTTGTCGTCCTGCACGGCAGTGGCGAGCAGGCGATCCAGTTCGTTGGCTTGGTCGATCGTGGCGGACATGTTGGCTCCTCCCATGCGCGTGCCGCGTCCTGCAAGCACGCTCGCATCGGTATCGGTTGAATCTCGCGGGAACCCGGCCGGCGGCGGCGCATCCGCGCCGCGCCGGTGGGCGGTTACGCCGTCGCGGCAGCGCGCAGGCGGTGGACGATCTGGTTGTCCTTGCCCTGCACCAGCGGCGTCAGCACGAAGTTGAACTCGATGTCCTGGTACGCATCGGCCTTCATGCCGAGCGCCGTGCCGCCGGTCTTGTCGACCACCGGCGGGATCAGTTCCTCGCGCGTCGCATACGCGAAGTCATCCCAGATCAGCGGATCGCCGTCGATGTTGAACTGCGTCGTCAGCTTGCGGTGATCGTTGCTGTCGACGAAGAAGTGCACGTGCGCCGGGCGGTTGCCGTGGCGGCCGAGGCCGTTCAGCAGCTGCTGCGTCGCGCCGTGCGGCGGGCAGCCATAACCGACCGGCATCAGCGTGCGGAATTCGTACTTGCCGTCCGCGCCCGTCTTCACCGCGCCGCGCAGGTTGAATTCGGTCTGCGCGCCGGTCGGGTCGAAGTGCGAATAGAAGCCTTTCGAGTTCGCGTGCCAGCATTCGACCAGCGCGCCGGCCACCGGCTTGCCGTCGACGCCGGTCACCGTGCCGTGGATCACGAGCGGGCCCGCGCCTTCGTCCGCGTCGAGGTCGATCTTCGACACGCCGTCGCGCACCGGTGCGCCCGCCACATACAGCGGCCCTTCGATCGTGCGCGGCGTGCCGCCGTCGAGGCCGACGGCCTTGTCCTCGGCGTCCATCCGGATGTCGAGATACTTCTCGAGGCCGAGGCCGGCCGCGAGCAGCGCCGCTTCGCCGTCCTGGCCGAGCTTGTTCAGGTAGTTGACGCCGGCCCACACTTCGTCGGGCGTGATGTCGAGATCGTCGATCGCCTTGAACAGGTCGCCGAGCAGCCGCTGCACGATCTGCCGGGTGCGCGCGTTGCCGCCGTTCCCGCCTGCATTCGACGCGGCCTTCAGCAGGTCCTGCACTTCGTTGGTCTCGAAAACTTTGACGCTCATGATGGTGTCTCCACGTAGTTATGGGGGAATGGCGGGGCTTGCCTGGCTCGCGCTACCGGACGACTTTCGTCAGCCCGTCGCGGGTAAAGCGCCTGACCTTGTCCTCGTCGAGTTCGATACCGAGACCGGGGCCGTCCGGCACGGTCAGTTCGAATTCGCTGTAGTCCAGCGGCTGCGTCAGGATCTCTTCGGTGATCAGCAGCGGCCCGAACAGCTCGGTGCCCCACTGCAGATTCGCGAAACTCGCGAACAGGTGCGCGGACGCGACCGTGCTGAACGCGCCTTCGAGCATCGTGCCGCCGTACAGCTCGATGCCGGCCGCATCCGCGATCGCCGCCACGCGCTGCGCGGCGAAGAGCCCGCCGCTCTGTTCGATCTTGATCGCGAACACGTCCGCGCCGTGCTGCTTCGCGATGTCGAACGCGCTGTCGGGGCCCTGCAGGATTTCATCGGCCATCAGCGCGACCGGGAAGCGGCGCATCAGGCGCGCCAGGGCCGCGGCGGACGCGACCGGTTGTTCGACCAGTTCGCAGCCGGCATCGGCCAGCGCGGGAATCGCCCGCACGGCCTGCGTTTCGCTCCACGCCATGTTCACGTCGACGCGCACCGATGCGCGATCGCCGACGGCTTTCTTGATCTCGGCCACGTGCCGGATATCCGCGGCGAGCGCCTTCGCGCCGATCTTCAGCTTGAACACGTTGTGGCGGCGCTGATCGAGCATCCGCTCCGCTTCGGCGATGTCGGTTGCCGTGTCGCCCGAAGCGAGTGTCCATGCGACCGGCAGGCGGTCGCGCCGGCGGCCGCCGAGCAGTTCGCTGACCGGCACGCCGAGCCGCTTGCCGTGCGCGTCGAGCAGCGCGGTTTCGAGCGCGCTCTTCGCGAAGTGGTTGACCTTCGCGAGCTTGCCGAGGAAGGCCATCAGCGTCTGGATGCGCGTCGCGTCGTGGCCGACGATCGCTGGTGCGAGGTACGCGTCGATCGCGAGCTTCATCGCCTCGGGGCTTTCCGGGCCGTACGCCATGCCGGCGATCGTGGTGCCTTCGCCGATACCCGTCACGCCGTCGCTGCAGAACACCTTCACCAGCATCAGCGTCTGGCCGTGCATCGTGGCGACCGACAGCTTGTGCGGACGGATCGTCGGCAGGTCGACGAGACGGGTTTCGATGCGTTCGATGGTGACGGAGGACATGGGGCACGCCGTGGAGATGAAGTTCTTGAGGCGATTTATACGTCCCGGTCAAACGGAGCGTCCAATACTTTTAGGCGGCCATTTCAATACCTGAGAGGTATTGAAATGACGGGGGATTCGCCAAATATCGCTGACCACCATACCCGCCGTGACAGGCAATACGGTCTGCAAGCCATGCTGGATCAGGGGGAGCGGCAACCCGGGATGCGGCCCGCCGGAGGGCCGGAACGGAGGCGGCCGCCGTGCCGGCCGGGGCATGAAAACGCCGCTTCGCCGAGCCGCATCAGGGTTTTCCTGATGGATCGCCACGGTTCTCGACAAGATTGGCGGCGCGCGCGATCGTCAGCGACGGCGGAAAGCGACACGGGCTCGCCCCACGATCGCATCCCGTCGCGATCGACTGGCCACGCGTTCCGGCAGATCACGCGTCACGGTGCGCCGCCGGCGGCCGGGTAACCGGCCAGCCGGCCTTCCACCCCATAGCCGTCGTGCGGCGCCGGCAGCCGCCCGAGCACCCGTTCGACGTGCAGCGCGACCGCGATGAGTTCGCGATCGGTGCCGGCCGCGCCATCCAGCGCAAGGCCGACCGGCAGACCGGCCGCCGTCAGGCCGGCCGGCACGGTCATGCCCGGTACCCCTGCGTTGCTGCCCGGCTCGGTATTCCTGGTGTAGGTGCGAAACACGGAAACGGTCTCGCCGTTGAGGATCATCGTGTCGCCCGACGGGATCGGGCAGGCGGTCGCGATCGTGGTCGGAAAGGCCAGCGCATCGGCACCGCTGTCGGCGAGGCACTGCCGATACGCGGCGCGCGACCGCGTACGCCGGTCGAGCGCAGTGCGGTAAGCCTTTTCGCTGATGCCGGCGGGGCCGGTGATATGCCGGGCAATCCTCGCGACGTCCGGGCTCCCCACGTTCGCGACGATGTCGTCGACCGACAGGTCGTAGCCGTTCTCGACCAGATACGCCTGCATCGACGTACGGAATTCGTACATCGCGATCACGGCCGGCTCGTCGTCGAAGAACCCCGGGTACGCATTCAGGTCGATGTCGACGCACTCGAATCCCGCCTGCTCCAGCTTCGCCACCGCGGCATGCGCCACCGCGTCGACATCCGGCGCGATGCCGCGCCACAACGTCGTGCGCGGAATCGCAAGACGCACCGGGCGCGCCATGCTGCGCATCGGGGTCGACATCGACGCGGCGTCGCCGGCCAGGATCGCGTCGAGCAGCGCGATGTCCTCCACCGACCGGGCAATCGGGCCGACCGTGTCGCGCGTGCGGGAAATCGGCGCGACACCGCCCGGCGGGTAACGCCCCACCGTAGGCCGAAAGCCGACCACGCCGCACAGCGCCGCCGGAATGCGGACCGAACCACCGGTGTCCGTGCCGAGCGCGGCGGGTACCACGCCCGCGCCGACCAGCGCGCCCGAGCCGCTGCTGCTGCCGCCCGGGATCCGGTCGAAATCGTACGGGTTGCGCACCGCGCCCGTCACGCGGTTGTTGCCGGACACGCCGAACGCGAGTTCGTGCAGGTTCGCCTTGCCCGCGATCAGCGCGCCGTGGGCCAGCAGCCGCGCGACGACCGGCGCATGCTGCGGCGGCAGGCGGTTGTGCAGCGCCAGCGTGCCGTTGCCGGTCGGCAGGCATGCGGTGTCGATGTTGTCCTTGATCGCGATCGGCAGGCCCAGCAGCACGCGCGGGGTGGCCGATGTCGCGAGGTCGTGGTCGCAGCGGGCGGCTTCGGCCAGCAGCCGCGCGTCGTCGACGCACGTGAAACCGTTCAGGTAACGCCAGCGCGCGTGCCGCTCGATGAACGCATACGCGTATTCGACACAGGAAAACTCCCGGCGCAGGATCGCGTGCCGGGCTTCGGTGAGCGTCAGGGAACCCAGGGGGGTCATGGTCGGCATGCCTCGTAACAGGGGATCGTCACAAGGTAGGGCGCGCGGATTTTGACGCCCATCATCACAATGGATGACCCCGGGTCGCCCGCGGCGCGACCGGTCACGCCATCGCGACCGCCAGGCTCGCCCGGTTGGCGACGCCCTTCTTCGCCATCACGCGCCGCAGATGCGTGCGGACCGTCGACAGCCCGATCCCGAGCGTGCGCGCGACGTCCTTGTCGGTGTAGCCGGCGGCGACGAGCCGCGCGACGTCGCTCTCGCGTTCGGTCAGCCCGGTGCACGCATGACGCCGCCTCAGCAGCGCGCGCCGGAAAAACGGCTCGATGCCGTTCAGCAGCAGCTTGTCGCGTTCCGTGAACTCGGGCCGCCCTTGCGCGCGCCAGATGCGCAGGTCGCCGACGTGCGTGTCGCCGTCGAACGCATAGACGTTGATCCCGTGGTGCATGCCGTCGCGGCTCAGGAAATCGTTGTAGAACGCGGTGCGCTCCAGATCGCGGCGGCTCATCACCTCGTCGACGCAGGTCGCCACGCGGCGCGCACGCAGTTGCGGCGTGACCGGGTCGATATGCTGGAACCACGCTTCATACCGTGCGATCTGCGACGGATCGAGGTTGTACGAGAAGCCGTTGCGCCAGAGCCCGGTTTGTCCGTCGCAATCGAACGATGCGGCGAAATCCGCGCGGATCAACTGCGTGATCGCGGGCAGCACGACGGTCCTCACATCGACGAGCGGCCCCAGCGCTTCCAGGCGGGCAACGATGTCGCCGAACAGCCGGAGCTCCTCCGGCGTGATATCGGACACGGACAGGTTCATGATGGATTCTCCGCAAGCCGGTGGCGAACGCCTGCACCGAAAGCGTCGACGGGTGCTTCCGTGACGAACGCCGGAACGCGCACGGGTTCGTCTGAATGCGCGATGTTACGCGGCCGATCGAGGCATCGCGTATCGGATACGCCACCGGGCCGCTGCATCGTCGCGCAGGTGTGAAGGCACTGTCAGCGGCCGGCCGGCGCGATCGACGCCTGCCATTGCGCGGCCACGCCCGCGAAATCCTTCACCTTGAACGCGGAGCCGTCCTGGACGTGGACCCAGCCCAGCGTCCGCTCGGCCAGCGGCTTGTCGTGGTCGTCCGTCGCGATCTTGACGATCGCGTGCGCACGGATATGCACGAGACCGTCCGGATAGTCGGACGACGGGTTCGCCAGCGTCACCGTCACGAACGGGCCGAGATCCTGCAGCAGCTGCGCGGCCGGCGGGTTGTCGGCCATCAGCAATGCGCCGCCCTTCACGCGGTCGTCCACGCGAATGGCCATGCCGTCCGGTCGCCGCTGCACGGCGGTCGGCCGCGACATCCACAGCACGTGGTCCGGGTTGAGAAAGACCGCATCGGGGTCTCCCATCGCGTCGCGGGTTTCAATCCGGGGTATCGGCATGCAGGGTCTCCAGTCGGACATCGGGCACCGCTCGCGGGTGCGGCGGTGCCATGATGATGCCGCAATATAGCGGCTTTTCGCGTGTCGCCCGACGCATGGCGCGACCACCCGTGGCCGGGTGGCCGCGTCACGCACACGCTACTGCTTCGCCGGCGCGCCGATGCCGTCGATATCGGGCGCCCAGCCCGTCGGGTTGGAAAACTTCAGCGTGTTGGCGCCTCCCTGCTTGAACGTGCCCGTCACCGTCAGCGTCGACACGCTCCCCCACCCGCCCGTCGACGGGAACGACACGGAGACGGGCGCCGCACCGTCGAAACTGAGCTGCGCGCTGCGCGGCGTCGAATCGCCGTTCACGTAAGCGATCACGACGCTGTATGTGCCGTCCGACGCAACCGAAATGCCGTTGATCGTCAACGTCCCGTTGCTGGTTCCGTCACCGTTCCCGATATAACCGACGTCCTGTCCGCCCGAGCACGCGCCGCAAGACGACACGCGTGCCGCACCGCCGAGCGTATTGCCGGCCGCTTCGGCCTCATACGCCATCGGCGGCGGCGGCGGCACTTTCACCGGCCCGGCCACCACCGCGACCGACGTGACCTCCGGTGCCGGCGTCGTGCTGTCGAGGCTCGACAAGGTCAGCGTGTTCTGCCCGGACACGAGGTTCGCGAACACCGTCACCGTGCCGACGGTATTGCCCGTGGGCGGAAACGCGAGCGTCGTGCCGTTTCCGCCGTTCGCGCCGAGGCGAGCCTTGACGGTTTCCGTTCCGGTGTTCTGGTACGCGACCTGGATGTAGCCGCCCGCCGTTTGCGAGGTCACGTTGTTGAACGTCACCGTGCCGAGCCCGGTGACCTTCTTGCCGCTCACGCAGGCAGCACAGTCCGTATATGTCGCACCACCCGACAACGTACTCGGCAGGAACGTCGTCGACGGAAGGTCCGTGCCGCCCAGCACCAGCATCACGGTGCCGCCGGCGGGCACGCCCGCGACCGTATAGGAACCGGTGGCCGTGCCGAGATCCTTGTGTGCCCAGATATCGCGGACGGTGGCCGAGGCGCCCGCGGCGAAACCCAGTTGCTGCCACGTGACGGTCATGTCGCTTGCCGCCGACCCGTTGTTGAACAGCAGGACGGCGCGTTTTCCTGCACCGGCCAGCAGCTTCGCCCAGACCTGCTGCCCGTTGGCATCCGCGACCTTCAACCCCTGCAGGCCCAGCATGTCCTGGTCGATCGCGATCAGCTCGGGATTGGTGAAGAGGCTCACCGTATCGCTCGCGAGTGTCTGCGACAGGTCGTTCCCGAGTATCATCGGCGCGCCGGCAATGGCCCACAGATTCACGTGCGCGAGGTCGTTCGCCGCCGTCATGCCCATGCCGGCCACCATCATGTCCGGATCGTTGTAGTAACCGGTGTGCTGGCCTTCGGGATGATAGTTGCCGTTGAAATTGCCGAGCACGGAGCCAAACTTCGGAACCCCGCTCCCTGGCCCGTAGATATCGCCCGTCGTCCGCCACGACGTCGCGATGCCCGCGCCCCAATCCCACGGCCCCAGGTTGTAGTCCGGGTATCCGCTGCCGCCGAGCGTGCCCCAGTCGCACATGTTCAGCACGAGAAGCTTTCCGGTGGCGGCATAGGCTTTCTGGATCGCCTGCGATATCGCCGTATAGGCTTGCTGGGGATCGTATCCGGCCACCCTGCCGCCGCACCAGTCGACCTTGACGAAGTCATAGCCCCATTGCGCGAACTGCAGGAAATCGTGGTCGTAGTGCGCGTAATCGCTGCCGACGAAATGCGTGCCGTTCGTGTTTCCGCAGCCCTGCGGACCCGAATCGATATAGATGCCGGCCTTCAACCCCTTGCCGTGAATGTAGTCGGCCATCGCCTTCATCCCGCCCGGCCATTGGTTGGTGGGGTTGCCGTTCATGTCGACGTTGATGATGAAGTTGCCGTTGGCATCGCGTTTCCTGGACGTCCACCAGCCTTCGTCGATATTCACATACTGGTACTTGTTGCCCGTCGCCAGGTTCGCGTTCAGCGCGGCCAGCCCGTCGGCCTGGGCCTTGATCGTCGTGAAGCTGACGTTCTCCTCGAGGCTGTTCCACGACGACCAGCCCATCGGAGGCGGATTCACCGCGATCTGCTGCATGGCCGTCGGCGCCGTGGCCGTGGTTCCGCTGCCGCCGGCCGTCGAGGTCGTGCCGGTGGTGGAGGTCGTGCTGGTTGCCGAGGTGCTCGTTCCCGGCGATGAACCGACATCGTCTCCGCCGCATGCGGACAAACCTGTCGCCGCTGCAACGAAGCACATCATCAATATTCCTAAATGATTTCTGCCCTTCATCTTCGTCTCCCGATCGTTGTGAATGACGCACGTCGGCCCGCTTCGCACGCGTACGCAGATTAATGACGTTCCTTTCCCCGTTTCAATCTTTGCAGCATGCGGTCAAATACTGGGAGATGAAGGTTTTTCGGATCGGGAATGTTTTATCGTTAATAATTTAAATAATTGATAGGGAAAACCCAATCTTTGGATATATGGCCGACCAAATGGAAATAATCCGGGCGGCTATTGCGGGTTTATGGCGAAACCGGAGATTCACCCTGCTTCGCACCGACTATCCCCGCCACGTTGCCTGCGCCAGCTTCGCTACCAGTTCGTCGTACACCACCCGGATGCGACGGGGCATCGGGCCACGCCGCGGTCGATAGACGTGCAGCTTCCACGGTTCGGGTTCGAGGTTGGACAGCAAGCGCACCAGACGCCCCTTGTTGATGTACGGCCGGACGAGATATTCCGAGCACTGGGCGAATCCCAACCCCGCGCACACGGCGTCGACCTCCGCCTCGGTGTCGTCCGTCAGATAGGCCGGCGACGCGGGTTTGAATTGTTGCTCCCCGCGAAAAATCCACGGCCATGCCCGGCCACTCGCGCGGTCGATCAGGCACGTTACCGGCATCGCTTCAAGTGCATTGAGGTTTTTCGGCTCACCGAGCCGTTTGATCAGCGACGGCGCGCCCACGACCCACATCGGCAACGGCCCGACCATCCGCGCGACAAAGCGGTTATCGCCGATCGCCCCGACCCGCACGCCGATGTCGATCTGTTCGTCGACCACCGGCGAAGGCACATCCGACAGCCTCAGATCCGGCACGAGACCCGGGTACCGCTGCATCAGATCGGTCAGGATCGGCTGGACGTAATGACGCCCCATGCCTGACGGGGCCGTCACCCTGACGACGCCGACCGGTTCATCGACCTGACCGTTCGCGGCCCCGAACAACCCGTCGACGGCGGAAAGCGCCGCCTGCGCTTCAAGTGCGAACGACTGCCCGAAGGCGGTAATCCGGATACTGCGGGTCGTCCGATGGAACAGGGTTTCGCCCAGCATCTCTTCCAGCTCGCGCACCGCACGCGTGACGACCTGCGGCGACACGCCGAGACGCGTCGCCGCCTCGCGGAATGTGGGCGCCGCGGCGGCCGCGGCAAAGATCTTCAGGATGTCGAGTCGGTTGAGCATGAGTCTCCCCGTTGACGCTCGTGAAGAAGCGATTTTATTCCTAAAGCAGGAATTCTGAATGCGTCATTGTTCCATTTTTTTATGGCCGGCGAACAACCACACTGTGCTTCAGACGTCGTTTCGACGTGAATGGTCAACCCCTCTGGAGCATCTCATCATGAACGCAAGCACCCAACCGACTCAACTCGACGGCCGCATCGCACTGGTAACGGGCGCCAGTTCCGGCATTGGCCGCGCATCCGCGATCGAACTCGCACGGCGCGGCGCGAAGGTCGTCGTCTCGGCACGACGCAAGACGGAACTGGATCAACTGGTCGAAGCCATCTCGGCCGCCGGCGGCGAAGCCAAGGCTTTCGCCGCGGACGTCGCGAACGAAGACGATCTCCGCAAGCTCTTCGCGTTCACGGCATCGACTTACGGACGCCTCGACATCGCATTCAACAATGCCGGCACGGAGGGGGTGTTCGGGCCGCTGCTCGAGCAGGATGCCGAACGGTTCGACATGGTGTTCGAACCGAACGTGCGCGGCGTGTTCAATTCGATGAAGTACGCGGCGGAAATCATGCTGCGCCAGGGTTCGGGCAGCATCATCAACAACGCGTCGATGGGCGGGCTCATCGGCTTCGAGAATGCGTCGGTCTATATCGCGAGCAAACACGCGGTGATCGGGATGACGAAGACAGCCTCGATCGAGTGGTTCAAGCGAGGCATCCGCGTCAACGCACTGTGCCCCGGGCTGATCGAAACGCCGTTCCATCACCGCGGCATCTGGCCGTCGGACGATGCGCAACAGGCCTTTGCCGCGGCGACGCCGGCCGGACGGTGGGGGTCCGCCGAGGAAATGGCGACGATCGTCGCGTTCCTCGCATCGGACGATTCCAGCTATGTGTCGGGGCATGCGCTCGTGGCCGACGGCGGTTATTCGATTGCATGACGTGTCCGGCGCGACGTCGGGCCCCTGCCGCCGACGTCGCGCCCGGGAGCCGGGCGTCGGTTACGCGACCGCCCGTTTCGCGTGAAGGCGCAACGCGAGCCACGCGATCCCGACCGCGACCGCGCCGACCACGCCACCGAAGGTGCCGACCCACGGCAGCCCGAAGCCGCTCGCGATATGGTTGCCGAGCAGCGCGCCGGCGCCGATGCCGACGTTGTAGAGGCCCGAGAAGATCGACACGGCCAGGTCGGTCGCCTCGGGCGCCAGCTTCAGCACCCACGCCTGCATCGCGAGACCAAAGCAGACGATCGCGCCACCCCAGACCAGCGTATGCACGGACAGCGTGACGATGTTCAGCGCGCACGGGAACAGGATCAGCAGGCATCCCGACAACGCGACGATCGACGCCAGCAGGAACTTGTCCGGCTCGTGCGGATAGACGCGATTGAAGCAGATCGCGGCCGGCATGCCGGCAATGCCGAACAGGATCAGCACATACGTGATCCGGCTGCTGCTCGCGTGGTTGACGCTCTGGACGAACGGCTCGATGTACGTGTACGACGTGAAATGCGCGGACACGACGAGCACCGTAATCGCGTAGAGCGACACCAGCGCCGGCTTGCGCAGGAAGACGCCGACACTGCTGAGCGATCCGGCGCCCTGGCTCGGGAGTTCCGGCAGCGTCGCGCGCAACAGCAGAAGCGCAACGCCTGCCGCGCCCGCGATGATCAGGAACGTGACACGCCAGCCGAACGCCTCGCCGATCACGCGCCCGAGCGGAATGCCGGCGACCATCGCGATCGACGTGCCCATCGCCAGCATGCTGAGCGCGCGGCTTTTCCGGTCGCTCGGCGCGAGCCGCACGGCCAGCGGCACGGAAATCGACCAGAACACCGCATGCGCGCATGCGATGCCCAGCCGGCCGACCATCAGCACCGCAAAATTCCACGCGACGCCGGTGACGAGGTGGCTGCCGATGAACACCAGCAGCGCCCCGATCAGCAGCTTGCGGCGCTCGACGTGACGCGTCACCAGCGTCAGCGGCAGGGACACGACGGCGACGGCCCACGCGTAGATCGTCAGCATCAGGCCGACGTCGGTCGGCTGCATGTGCAGACTGTCGCCGATCGCGCTGAGCAGCGCGACGGGTACGAACTCGGTGGTATTGAAGATGAAGGCAGTCAGTGCCAGGGCCACTACGCCCCACCACGAATGCTCGGAACTGATGGCGTCCGGTGTTGCCATACCTGGGATCGACGAGGGTTGGGGGCGCGTACGGCGCGGAAAACCCGGCCCGGCGCATCGCCCGCGATTGTACCAGCGGCGCATGACGCGTCACGGCGCGTTGCGGCCACGGGACATCGCAATGACATGGCCATGCGCCGATAATGTGTCGACGGGATTTTCACGGACGGTTCGTTCGAACCCAATCAGGCCAGGAGATTCACATGCGCATTGAAACGTCTTTTCTGTTCGATCTCGACGGCACGCTCGTCGACAGCGTCTATCAGCACGTGCTCGGGTGGAAGGAAGCGCTCGATGCCGAGGGCATCGAACTGTCGGTATGGCGCATCCACCGCAAGATCGGGATGAGCGGCGGCCTCTTCCTGAACCAGCTGCTGCGCGAAACGGCGGGCGACATCGACGCCGAGCGCGTCGAACGGCTCGCCCGGCTGCATGCGGCCGCGTACCAGCGGCTGCGCGCGCAGGTTCGGCCGCTGCCGGGCGCGCGCGAACTGCTGGCCGCGCTGTCGAGCGCGGGCATTCGTTGGGCGATCGCCACCAGCGGGCGGATGGAAACGGCCTCCGTCAATCTCGAGGCGCTCGGCGTCGATCCGGCGAAGAACGTCGTGGTCACGCGCGATCAGGTCAAGTACGCGAAGCCGGACCCCGACCTGTTCCTGACCGCGGCCGCGCAACTGAACGTGCCGATCGAACACACGGTCGTGGTCGGCGACAGTATCTGGGACATGCTCGCCGCCAGCCGCTGCCGCGCGCTCGGCGTCGGGCTGCTGTCGGGCGGATACGGCAGCGACGAACTGGAGCGTGCGGGCGCGCTGCGCGTGTACGACGATCCTGCGGATCTGCTGTGGCATCTCGACGAGATTGCGGCGCGGCCCTGAACCGAGCGGTCGCCGGAATCGCGTTCGCGGGCTCGACGCCGAGCCCGCCACGCATCACCAGCTATACCCATACCCGGCACCGTAAGTCTTGTTGTTGCCCGACATGCCGATACCCAGCTTCAGAATGCCGTTGGTCGACACATGCGCGCTCGCGCCAAACGCCATGCCCGATTCGCCGGCAAAGCGCGCGACACCAACGGCGAAGTTGATCGTCTTGCCGGGTTCGACCTGCGGCATCATGGTCAGCGCCGTCGCCGCGGCAATGCCCTGCCTTGCCATCTGGTCGGTCTGCTGCAGTTGCGAACCGAGCGTGTTGATCTGCGCCTGCTGGCCTGACAGCGCCGTCGACAACGTCGACTGCACCGCATTGAGCTGGTTCACGTTGACCGCGTCGGTGCCCTGCGTACCGGGCGCCACGTTGATGATCTGACGCTGCTGCGTATCGCTGCCGACCGACACCACGTTCTGGCGCCCGCCGTCCGTCGAATTCGCACCGATCGCCACCGAGTTCGAGCCCGCCGTGACGGTCGGCTTGTCGGAGCCGGTGCCGTTCATGTCGGCCGCGACGCCGGCAGCGTTCGTCGTATTCGTCGTCATCAACGTGGACAGCTGACTCAACTGGTTGTTGATGTTCGTCACACCAGTCGACAGCGACGCCACGTTGTTGTTCGTCGTGCTCAGGCCGGTGGACAGCGAGCCGATGCCGGCCGCCGTCGACGTCGACAGCGCGTTGATCGCGGTCGAGGTCGAGGTGGACAGCGAGGACACGTTGCTGTTGGTCGAACTCAGGCCCGTCGACAGCGAGTTGATGCCGGTCGACAGCGATGCGACGTTCAACGCGGTCGACGTCGACAGGTTGTTGACCGCCTGGTTCGTCGCGTTCAACTGGCTGCCGTTGATCGCGTCCGTGCTGGTGGCCGAGACCTGGCCGGCAGCGACGTTCGTGATCTGGCGTTCCGCGCCCGGCGCACCGACGCTCAAAACGCCCACCGGACTGGTGCCGAAGACCGGATACGTGACGCCGCCGACCGTGACACTCGACACCGCAACCGCGTTGCCTGTGACCGAGTTCGCGCCGAGCGCGATCGAATTGGCGACGTTCGCGGTGGCGTTCGAACCGAACGCGAGTGCGTTGGTGGCGCTGGCCGTGGCGCCCGAGCCGTAGGCCTGCGCGCCGATGGCGCTGGCCGTGGCCTGGTTGCCGAGTGCGATCGTGTTGTCCGCGGTGGCCTGGCTCGAGTTGCCGAATGCGAGCGCGCTGTTGCCGGTTGCCGTGCTCGTGTTGCCGAGCGCCACTGCGCCGGTGCCGGTCGCCGTGTCGTTCGCACCCATCGCGACTGCGCCGGTGCCCGTCGCGACGCTCGGGTCGCCGATCGCGACCGCGCCGTCGCCGCTCGCGGTGTTGCCGGAGCCGATCGACACAGCCTTGCCGCCTGTGGCCGAAGCATTCTGCCCGATCGCGACCGCGCTGGCCGACTGTGCGTTCGAGCCGTTACCGACCGAGACACTGCTTGCGCCCGCCGCGCTCGCGTTCACGCCCACCGCGAGCGAGTTGAGGCCCGTCGCGCCGTTGTTGGCGTAGTTCCCCGTTTGCGTACCGCCATCGTTGACGCTGAAGTAGTGCGTCTTCGCGGCGTTGATCGCGGTCGAGGTC
The DNA here is from genome assembly GCF_048565265.1 of Burkholderia theae. NCBI lineage: Bacteria > Pseudomonadati > Pseudomonadota > Betaproteobacteria > Burkholderiales > Burkholderiaceae > Burkholderia > Burkholderia theae. The sequence continues at coordinate 1,293,961 of NZ_CP183463.1, read as the reverse complement.
GACGTCGACAGCGACGTGATCGAACTGTTGGTCGAACTGAGGCCCGTGGACAAGGAGCCGATGCCGGTCGAGGTTGACGTGGACAGCGAAGAGATCGAGCTGTTGGCCGACGAAAGGCCCGTCGAGGTCGATGTCGACAGGGACGACACCGAGCTATTAGTCGAGCTCAGGCCAGTCGACAGCGAGCTGATACCCGTCGAGGTCGACGTGGACAGCGAAGAGATCGAACTGTTGGCCGACGAGAGACCTGTCGACGTGGAAGTCGACAACGACGTGATCGAGCTGTTCGCAGACGACAAGCCCGTCGAAGTCGACGTAGACAACGAAGAAATCGAACTGTTCGCGGACGACAAGCCGGTCGAGGTCGAGGTGGACAACGACGTGATCGAGCTATTCGCCGACGACAGGCCCGTCGATGTCGAAGTCGACAGCGACGACACCGTGCTATCGGTCGAGCTCAGGCCGGTAGACAGCGAACTAATCCCCGTCGAGGTCGACGTGGACAGCGAAGAAATCGAGCTATTGGCCGACGACAAGCCAGTCGACGTCGACGTCGACAGCGATGACACCGAGCTATTAGTCGAGCTCAGGCCAGTCGACAGCGAGCTAATGCCCGTCGAAGTCGACGTGGACAACGAAGAGATCGAGCTGTTCGCCGACGACAAGCCGGTCGACGTCGAGGTCGACAGCGACGTGATCGAACTGTTCGCGGACGACAGGCCCGTCGAGGTCGACGTAGACAATGAAGAAATCGACCTATTGGCCGACGACAGACCGGTCGACGTCGAAGTCGACAGCGACGACACCGTGCTATCGGTCGAGCTCAGGCCGGTAGAAAGCGAACTAATCCCCGTCGAGGTCGACGTGGACAGCGAAGAAATCGAGCTATTGGCCGACGACAAGCCAGTCGACGTCGACGTCGACAGCGACGACACCGAGCTATTAGTCGAGCTCAGGCCGGTCGACAGCGAGCTGATGCCCGTCGAAGTCGACGTGGACAGCGAAGAAATCGAGCTGTTAGCCGACGACAGGCCGGTCGACGTCGAGGTCGACAGCGACGACACCGAGCTATCGGTCGAGCTCAGACCAGTCGACAGCGAGCTAATGCCCGTCGAAGTCGACGTGGACAACGAGGAAATCGAGCTGTTGGCCGACGACAAGCCGGTCGACGTCGAGGTCGACAGCGACGTGATCGAACTGTTCGCGGACGACAGGCCCGTCGAGGTCGACGTAGACAACGAAGAAATCGAGCTATTGGCCGACGACAAGCCAGTCGACGTCGAAGTCGACAGCGATGACACCGAGCTATTAGTCAAGCTTAGGCCAGTCGACAGCGAGCTAATGCCCGTCGAAGTCGACGTGGACAACGAAGAGATCGAGCTATTGGCCGACGACAGGCCCGTCGAGGTCGAGGTCGACAGCGACGACACCGAGCTATCGGTCGAACTCAGGCCGGTCGACAGCGAGCTGATACCCGTCGAGGTCGACGTGGACAGCGAAGAGATCGAGCTGTTGGCCGACGACAAGCCTGTCGAGGTCGAGGTCGACAACGACGTGATCGAGCTGTTCACGGACGACAAGCCCGTCGAAGTCGACGTAGACAACGAAGAAATCGAACTGTTAGCCGACGACAAACCGGTCGACGTCGACGTCGACAGCGACGACACCGTGCTGTCGGTCGAGCTCAGGCCGGTCGACAGCGAGCTGATACCCGTGGAGGTCGACGTGGACAGCGAAGAGATCGAGCTGCTGGCCGACGACAGACCGGTCGACGTCGAGGTCGACAACGACGTGATCGAGCTGTTAGCCGATGACAAGCCGGTCGACGTCGAAGTCGACAGCGATGACACCGTGCTGTCCGTCGAACTCAGACCGGTCGACAGCGAGCTGATGCCCGTCGAAGTCGACGTGGACAACGAGGAGATCGAGCTGTTGGCCGACGACAGGCCGGTCGACGTCGAGGTCGACAGCGACGACACCGAGCTATTAGTCGAGCTCAGGCCGGTCGACAGCGAGTTGATACCCGTCGAGGTCGACGTGGACAGCGAAGAGATCGAGCTGTTCGCCGACGAAAGACCTGTCGACGTGGAAGTCGACAACGACGTGATCGAGCTATTCGCCGACGACAGGCCCGTCGATGTCGAAGTCGACAGCGACGACACCGTGCTATCGGTCGAGCTCAAGCCGGTCGACAGCGAACTAATGCCCGTCGAGGTCGACGTGGACAACGAAGAAATTGAGCTATTGGCCGACGACAAGCCGGTCGACGTCGAGGTCGACAGCGATGACACCGAGCTATTAGTCGAGCTCAGGCCGGTCGACAGCGAGCTGATGCCCGTCGAAGTCGACGTGGACAGCGAAGAAATCGAGCTGTTAGCCGACGACAGGCCGGTCGACGTCGAGGTCGACAGCGACGACACCGAGCTATCGGTCGAGCTCAGACCAGTCGACAGCGAGCTAATGCCCGTCGAAGTCGACGTGGACAGCGAGGAAATCGAGCTATTGGCCGACGACAGGCCGGTCGATGTCGAAGTCGACAGCGACGACACCGTGCTATCGGTCGAGCTCAGGCCAGTCGACAGCGAGCTGATACCCGTCGACGTCGACGTCGACAGAGAAGAGATCGAGCTACTGGTCGACGACAGGCCCGTCGAGGTCGACGTAGACAACGAGGAAATCGAGCTATTCGCCGACGACAGGCCGGTCGACGTTGACGTCGACAGCGACGACACCGAGCTATCGGTCGAGCTCAGGCCAGTGGACAGCGAGCTGATTCCCGTCGACGTCGAGGTGGACAACGAAGAAATCGAGCTATTGGCCGACGACAAACCGGTCGAGGTCGACGTGGACAGTGACGTGATTGAGCTGTTAGCTGATGACAAACCCGTCGACGTGGAAGTCGACAGTGACGACACCGTGCTATCGGTCGAGCTCAAGCCAGTCGAGAGCGAAGAGATCGAGCTGTTGGCCGACGAAAGACCGGTCGACGTCGAGGTCGACAGCGACGCCACCGAACTACCGGTCGAGCTCAGGCCGGTCGACAACGAGCTGATGCCCGTCGACGTCGACGTAGACAACGAAGAAATCGAGCTGTTAGCCGACGACAAGCCAGTCGATGTCGACGTCGACAGCGACGTGATTGAGCTGTTCGCGGACGACAGGCCCGTCGAGGTCGAGGTCGACAACGACGTGATCGAGCTATTCGCCGACGACAAGCCCGTCGATGTGGAGGTCGACAGCGAAGAGATCGAGCTGTTGGCCGACGACAAACCTGTCGACGTGGAAGTCGACAGCGACGACACCAAGCTATTGGTCGAGCTCAGGCCGGTCGACAACGAGCTAATGCCCGTCGAGGTCGACGTAGACAACGAAGAAATCGAGCTGTTAGCCGATGACAGACCGGTCGAGGTCGAAGTCGACAACGACGTGATCGAGCTGTTCGCCGACGACAGACCGGTCGAGGTCGACGTGGACAGCGAAGAAATCGAGCTATTGGCCGACGACAGCCCGGTCGACGTCGAGGTCGACAACGACGTGATCGAGCTATTCGCCGACGACAAGCCCGTCGATGTAGAGGTCGACAGCGAAGAGATTGAGCTGTTGGCCGACGACAAGCCGGTCGACGTCGAGGTCGACAGCGACGACACCGTGCTATTAGTCGAACTCAGGCCGGTAGACAGCGAACTGATGCCCGTCGAAGTCGACGTGGACAACGAAGAGATTGCGCTGCTAGCCGACGACAAGCCGGTTGACGTCGAGGTCGACAGCGACGACACCGAGCTATTGGTCGAGCTCAGGCCGGTCGACAACGAGCTAATGCTCGTCGAAGTCGACGTGGACAGCGAAGAAATCGAACTGTTAGCCGACGACAGCCCGGTCGACGCGGAGGTCGACAGGCTCGTAATGCTCGAAGTCGTGGTGCTTGCGACCGAGTAGAGCTGACTGCCGTTGATGGCGTCGGTGCTGGTCGCGCTGACGAGGCCTGCCGCGACGTTCTGGATACGACGTTCCGAGTTCACCTGGCCGACGCTGACGACGCCGCCTGCCGCGCCGGCACCGGCGAAGTTGCCGAACGTCAGACCACCGATCGGCGTGGGATTGACCGTGGTGGTGCCGGCACTCGTAGTTGTCAGTGCACTGGTCGTCACCGAACTGCTGCCGAGTGCGACCGAATTCGTGACATTTGCTGTCGACGACGCTCCTATGGCTACGGCGTTGCTAACAGAAGCACTGGAAGAGCTTCCGAGAGCGACGCTGGAAGTACCGCTAGCAGTGGCGCTCGTTCCTACTGCGGTAGCACCTGTAGCAATAGCATTAGCCGCCCATCCGAGCGCAGTAGCGGAACTCGCGGACGCAAGGCTATATCCGCCAAGCGCTACTGCATATGCGTTGCTGGCAGTAGAGTAACCACCAATCGCGATTGCCCATTGCGCACCCGCCGAGGCAGTTCCCCCCCCGGCGCTACCGATAGCGATCGCCGCGAGTTGTGTCGTAGCGGAGTTTGCATTTGCAACGTACTGCGCGTGAGCATCATGCACTTGCGCGCCCAACGCCAATACCGCCACAGCGGCGGCCTGAACCACTTTCGATTTCTTCGGCTTACCTCGGGCGGAAGCCAGCTCCGATACGGCAACCCAGGTTCCCAGTGATTCATTCCAGATCGAACGATACGCCCTATTCATCGCTCACTCCCCGCCCGCTTTACTCGCCCGGTCACACATGAACGCCATGACCCGGTTCAGTTTGTTAAATTTTGTTTAATTAAAAACGGATTCGAACAAAATCATTCGCGTCGCAATCCACAACGAAATTATTTTCAGACGGATTCAATTTCGAAAACCGCGACTCTCACCAAGAGTCTATTGGCCACCCGGGCCCACATTGCGAACCTTTGTGACACGACTCGACCTCTGGCCTATCCTCCAAGCCATCGAGACCCAATCCGCCTGACGAAAACAGGAAAGAAGGAGCGCACCCGTGCAGCCGCGACGGAAAACCATCCGTCGACGAGCTTCCGGATATTCGGAATCTGCGCATAGGGAAGGAAATGAAACGAAAGCGAGTCGATCCTGTTGAAAACACTCGACTCTCGGCTCAAGACCTGGAAATCTCACCTCGGTCGGGATCGACCAACGCACCGCACCGAGTCGAAATATTTTGAGCCGCCGCAAAAAACTAAACCGATGCCTAGTTCACGACACAAACCATGATCACTACAACACCGGGATTGCCATGTCGATTGGCGCGACAACCCGTTTTATTTATATCCAACCTGAAGCAGCCCAATCGACACAAACGCTGGGGATTTCGCTCGATTCAACAACGCGTGAAAATCGCACGATTCGGCTCACCCTCAGCCGGCCACCGCAGTGAAATACGCTATATCAAAAACTGTTAATAACCCTGCCTCGTTTCGCCTCACAAAACGATCAAGTCACAAACACATTCAAAGCGCATCCGCATCTGCCTAAACCATCCATACCACGCATGCTATATCGATGATGAAGTGTGATTGACAACATTTGTCACACATCGTCACTCCCTCCCCAAAAACCCTCATGTTCATAAAAGTTGACAAAAACCCTACGGGGAAATGTCAATCTATTTCAGGGATCAATCCTGCCATCGGCAGCACGGTACCCAAGCAGAAGATTCCGGTTTCCTTTCGCTTTGATCTAACGAATAGGTCAACGCCAATGCAAGCACGTTGGCATGCGCAGAGTTGAGCAACACGAAAAAATAGTGCCAATGAAAATTCTTGCCGTTGATGACGAGCCGGCACAGGCAGCGCTTCTCCACGACACACTGATCGCCGAGGGGTTCAATGTACGTAGCGCCACCAACGGCGCAGAAGCCATCCGTTTCCTCGAAACGGATACCGTCGATCTGGTCGTGCTCGACTGGAACTTGCCGGATATTTCCGGACTGGAAGTCCTCGCCTGGATCCGTGCGCGCATCGGCAGAGAGCTTCCCGTGTTGTTCCTGACGAGTCGAGTGCGCGAGGACCAACTTGTCGTTGCACTTGAAGCAGGTGCCGACGACTATATGGTCAAACCCATTCGCCACCGTGAATTGATCGCGAGAATTCGCGCCCTTCTGCGACGGGCTTATCCAGCCAACTCGACGCCGTCGTCGATCAACGTTGGTCGTTATCGCCTGGATCTTGCGACCGAAACCGTATTCCTGAACGACGAGGCAATCAAACTGACATCCCGAGAGTTCAACGTTGCCGTTGCGCTATTTCAGAACTGTGGTCGCGCGGTGCCACGAGAAGCACTGATCAAGTCGATATGGGGGCGCCATAGCGACAATATCTCCCGTACGCTCGATACACATGTCTATCGCGTGCGATCCAAGCTGCGAATCGGGCCCGAAAACGGTGTTCGGCTTCGAGCTGTCTACAATCACGGCTATCGCCTGGAGTTGATCGATTCGAGTCACCTGGACAACGCCGAGTAGAAACGTACGCGAGTTCCGGGGCTTATCGTGCCTCGAGGTTCGTACGTGTCACCGGGCCGCCGTCACGCGGCTGCAATCTGCCGCTCGAATGCCGCTTCCGCCTCCAGGCTGTCGAGATCGCGGCCCACCGTTACGACCGCGAGCCGCGTGTCGCCGCGCCAGTACGCGATCGAGCAGTCGTGCGCGCCGAGGTCGCCATCGATCTCGACGCGATCCCATTGCTCCGCATGCCCGACGTAGTTGATTGTCATGTCGTAATGCTGGCTCCAGAAGAACGGCACCGCATCGAACGGCCGCTGCTGCCCGAGCATGTTGCGCGCCGCGACGATCCCCTGCCGTTCGGCGACGACCCAGTGCTCGACGCGAATCCGCTGGCCCGTCAGCGAATCGGGCCAGCGCGCGATATCGCCGGCCGCATAGATGCCGGGCACGCTCGTCTGCAGGAAACGGTCCACCGTCACGCCGCGCTCGACCGCAAGCCCCGCATCCTGTGCGAGCGCAACGTTCGGGTGCACGCCGATGCCGACCACCACGACATCGGCCGGCAGCACGTCGCCGGTCGACAGCGTCACGCTGTCCGGTGCAATCTGCGCGGGGGTCGCGCCGAGATGGAACACGACGCCATGCGACTCGTGCAGCGCCTTGATCGTGTCGCCGAGCGCGGCGCCGAGCACGTGCGCCATCGGCTGCGCATCGGGCGCGACGACATGCACGTCGAGCCCGCGTGTGCGCAATGCGGCGGCCGCTTCGAGGCCGATGAAGCTCGCGCCGACCACGACGCAGCGGCGTGCCGTCTTCAGCTTGCCGATCAGCGCATCGCAATCGGCGCGCGAGCGCAGGACGCACACATGCGGCAGATCCGCGCCGGGCACCGTCAGCCGATTCGGCTCGGCACCCGTCGCGAGCAGCAGCGCGCCGTATCCGACGCGACTACCGTCGGCCAGCTCAACTGCATGCTGCGCGGGGTCGATCCGCACGACACGCGTGCCGCACCGCACGTCGATGCGTTGGTCGGTATAGAACTCCGGCGCGCGCAGCGGCAGCCAGTCGGCCTCGGCCGTGCCCGCGAGATAGTCCTTCGACAGGTTCGGCCGGTCGTACGGCGGATCGCTGTCGGCACTCAGCAGCGTGACGGGATGCGGATAACCTTCCCGCCGCAGCGTGACGGCCGCCGCGATCGCAGCCGCGCCGCCACCGACGATCACCACCGATTCGGGCAAGCCCGTCGCATTCAGCGCAGGCGGTACGGCCGGCCGCGCATCGAGCACGACGGCACGGCCGTCGCGGCGTTCGACGCGCCAGCACGGCAGCCCGTCGAGCGCCGGCGCGCGCAGCATCTCGCCCGTGCGCAGGCAGAACGCCGCGTGGTGCCACGGGCAGCGGATCGTGTCGCCGACCAGCAGGCCGTCGGCCAGCGGCGCGCCGTAGTGCGTGCAGTTCGCGCCCACGGCAAACAGTTCATCGGCGCGGCGCACCAGCAGCACCGCCGCGTCGCCGACATGGCCCTCGATCATGGCGCCGTCGGCGATGTCGTCGAGCGCGATGCCCTGCGCGAGATCAGGGCGTGAAGACGCGGAGTCGCTTCCGGACATGGCTTCGCTCCCGCAGAGTCAGGTAACGATCCCATTATCGGCGCCCTTCACGAAAAGAACAGGTACAGACGACCCCGCAGCGCACGCAAACACCGACTGTCGCTTGTACGCGATCCATGACCGGCGTAGAACGTCATCAACGTTGCGGCGCAACACGCCGCTGCCGCCCATGACGCATTCCGCGCCGCCCGATCATCCGTGGCGCACGACACCGTTCAACGGGATGACGACGCACATCTCCGGCACGTCGCTGTCCGCGCAGGCGCGTTATGCGGCCGGCACGCTGGAAATCCTGCCATGCTGGTTCGACGGCAAGCCGATCCGCAACGAATACCTGATCGTCGACGGCGGCACGCTCGCGGGAACGGGCGCGCAATCGTACCGGCTGAACTGACGCGATGCGCGGTGCGGCGATGCGCGACCTCACGCGTCGTCGACGTTGTCCGCGTAATGGTCGACCGCGACCTTGCACTCGTCGAACACCACCGTCAGCCGCTCGATGTCGTTCGACTCGACCCACTTCCTGACCTGCAGGAAATAGCCGGTGCCGAGATCGGCGATGCGGGCCGGATCGTCCGTCGTCACGTCGACGGTCACAATCGCGCGGTTGCCGGGTAGCGGCGACAGCGTCGCCGCGATGTCGAAGCGCCGGTACGATTGATCGATGCGCATGCTGTTCTCCCGAATCGGTTCGACGGCGGCGCTCAGTCGAGCGCCTGGCGGAACACCTTGCCGCCGAATCCCGTCACGATGTTGTCGACGGAGAACGGCGTGGCTTCCTTCGCCTCGAGAATGATCGCGACGCTGCCGGGCAAAAGCCGTGCGGCCACCGTCTCGACGAACGTGCCGTCGAGCAGCGCGTTGCCGGCGGCTTCCGCGAGGATGCCGGCGCCCGCGCCGGCCGCCATCCCGGTGATCACGCCAAGCGGCCCGACAAGCAGGCCGAGCAGGCCGCCCGCGATCGCGCCGATCACGCCGCCCTTGAACGGCCGCGATTCGGCGTCGAGCACCGCGAGCTTGCCGGCCGTGTCCTTCTCCACGACGACGCCGTTTTCGATGTGGAATCCTTCATTCTTCTCCGACAACGCCTCGAAATCGTTCGCGGCCTGGCGGGCCGTGTCGACGCTGCCGAACACGGCGACGATCAGTTGCTTGGTCATTCGAACCCTCTCTCACGTGGATGGGCTGCACGACCGCCGCACGACGCACGGCACGCCCACAACCCGGTGTTCGATTCAGATACCCGTCGCAGCAACACGTGCACGGGCTGAAGCGACATACGCCTGCGCGGCCACTTGCTGCAATTCGATCGCCTGCTTCGTGTCGACGGCATGCGTGCTCACCTAGCGCCCTCCTGTTGCGTCATTGCGTGGATACACGGCATACCGCCCGCTTGTCATCTGCGCGCATGCGCATCGTCCTCGACATCGTCGACGTCCGCCGGAAAGCGATGCTGGCCGAAGCTCAGGATCAGCACGCCCACCGCGAGCAGCACGATGCCGAAGGTCGTCATCAGCATCCGCTCGGGGCTGTCGGTCGCGCCGCGCAGGATCAGGTCTCGCGCGAGCGACGTCATCGCAATGAACAGAGGAAACCGCACGGGCAGCCGGCCGAGCCGCAGATAGCGCACGTCCATCGCGAGCACTTCGAGATAGAGAAACATCAAGAGCAGATCGGTCAGCGACACCTCGCCCGCGAGCACGACCTTCCATGCCTCCTGCACCATCGCGAACGCCGTCGCGAGCCCGATCACGATCAGCCCGGCCAGTTCGGCCGCGTGAAGGAAGTGGCCGAAGCGGCGGCGGATGCGCTCGGCGGGCGAACAGGAAACGGTAGACGTATTCAAGGCGACAGTCGATGTGATGATGCATGTGCGGTGCCGGGCGGAGGAACCGCCGTGTCGAGCGCGGTGTCGTGCGCATCCGGCGCCGGCGTGCCGGACACTCCGGTCGCCTGCGCGACCGCAGACAACGTGTGGCGGCAGCACACGTGGAACGCGACGCCCGCGTCCGTGCAGGCGACGTCGTGCGCGCGGCGCAACAGCAGGCGACAGCCGAGATACCGTTCGAGGCAGTCGATCCGGTCGCTCACCTGCGCGTCGCCGAGCTTCAGTTCGGACGCCGCGCCGGACAGGCCGCCATGCTCGACCACCGCGACATAAACACGCATCGCTTCCAGCAGATTCATGGTGACGCTCCTCGTCGGCGGACGCAGCGGGACCTAATCTACTGCACACGGTACGCGTGCTCAAGAGCACAGCGCGGCGCACGCCAGGAGTACAGCTGCACGGGTGCCGCACAAAATCCGGCCCTGTTTGATCCATTCGAATGACAGATTGCCGATACGTGTTCCAAAGACCCGCCGAAGCTGCTAGATTGCATGCTCGACGACGTTACGCGGTGCACGCAGGTCATGCACCGGGCGGCCGGCCGCCGCCGCTGCGGCCCGTTGCGCGAGGCCCGCGCAATGTCCTTCATCCGCATGTCACAAAGAGAACAGTCGCATGACACAGTCCAACCGTTCGCCTTCGCGCGCCGCGGCAGCCGCGGCTCGCCCGCCTCGACATGACTGACCGGCGGGCCGCGATGCAGACCCCTCCCCCCCTCTCCCAGGCCGTCCACAGCCCGATCACGCGCAGCGCGATCTTCCTCGTGGCGACGATCAATTCCGGCGCCGATCATGCCGACACGATCCGTTCATGGTGCGGCGACATCGCCGCGCTGGTGCGCTCGGTCGGCAAGCGCGTGCCGGGCGGCAACCTGACCTGCGTGTGCGGCTTCGGCGCCGACGCGTGGGATGCGCTGTTCGGCAACCCGCGCCCCGCGTCGCTGCATCCGTTCCGCGAATTTGGCGCCGGGCAGCGCGTCGCGGTCGCGACGCCGGGCGACATCCTGCTGCACATTCGCGCCGACGCGATGGACCTGTGCTTCGAACTCGCGACGCAACTGCTCGGTGCGCTCGGCGCAGCCGTCACGGTCGTCGACGAGGTGCACGGCTTCCGCAATTTCGACCAGCGCGCGATGATCGGCTTCGTCGACGGCACCGAGAACCCGGAAGGCCGCGAAGCGGTCGACTTCACGGTGATCGGTGACGAAGATGCGGCATTCGAGGGCGGCAGCTACGTGATCGTGCAGAAGTACCTGCACGACATGGCCGGCTGGAACGCGCTCGCGGTCGAGACGCAGGAGCGCATCATCGGCCGCACCAAGCTGTCGGACATCGAGCTCGCGCCGGACGTGAAGCCGTCGTGTTCGCACAGCTCGCTGACCACGCTCGACGAGAACGGCCAGGAAGTGAAGATCCTGCGCGACAACATGCCGTTCGGGCGCCCGGGCGCCGGCGAATTCGGCACCTATTTCATCGGCTATGCGCGCACGCCGGCACCGATCGAGCAGATGCTGGAGAACATGTTCGTCGGCCGCCCGCCCGGCAACTACGACCGCCTGCTCGACTACAGCCGCGCGGTCACCGGCTCGCTGTTCTTCGTACCGTCGGCCGACCTGCTCGAAGCACTCGCCGACCGTGCGGCACCGGCCGCCGACACCGCGCAACCGCCATCCTCGTCGTCCGCGCCGCAGCGCGACGGCTCGCTGAAAATCGGCTCGCTGAAAGGAACCCAAGCCTATGAATAACCTGCACCGCGAACTCGCCCCGATCTCCGCCTCCGCCTGGGAACAAATCGAGGAGGAAGTGGCGCGCACCTTCAAACGATCGGTGGCCGGCCGCCGCGTCGTCGACGTCGACGGCCCCGAAGGCCCCGAGCTGTCGGCCGTCGGCACCGGGCACCTGGTGGAAGTTGCCGCGCCGCGCGAGCAGGTGAGCGCACGGCTGCGCGAAGTCCGCAGGATCGTCGAGCTGACGGTGCCGTTCGAGTTGAGCCGCGATGCGATCGACAGCGTCGAGCGCGGCGCGCGCGACGCCGACTGGCAACCGGCGAAGGACGCCGCGCAGCGGCTCGCGTTCGCCGAAGACAACGCGATTTTCGACGGCTATCAGGCTGCCGGCATCGTCGGCATCCGCGAAGGCACGTCGAACCGCAGGCTCACGCTGCCGGCCGATGTCGGCGCGTATCCGGACGCGATCAGCGATGCACTGGAAGCGCTGCGGCTCGCCGGCGTCGACGGCCCGTATTCGGTGGTGCTCGGCTCCGACGCATACACGGCGCTCAGCGAAGCGCGCGACCAGGGCTACCCGGTCCTCGGCCATATCAAGCGGATCGTCAGCGGCGAGATCATCTGGGCGCCGGCGATCAGCGGCGGCTGCGTGCTGTCCACGCGCGGCGGCGACTACGAGCTGCACCTCGGGGAAGACGTATCGATCGGCTACACGAGCCATAACGACAAGGCCGTCCGCCTGTACCTGCGCGAAACGTTCACGTTCCTGATGCTGACGAGCGAAGCATCGGTGGCCGTGGCGCCGCAGGGCAATCCGGCGGCCTGACAACGGTTGCCCGCGCGCGATGCCAGCCGGGCATCGCGCGCGACCGGCCGCGCTGCGGGCCGCATCTTCGTCGCCGATCGAGCCCATCTTGCATGGAGGATGTGATGAGCGAGTCGAATGAGGCACTGCAGGCGCTGCAAGCGTCGGTCGACAGCCTGAAGAAGACGGTCGACGCGAACGCGGGCGGCCAGGCCGGCGACACCGCCGTGCTGTTTACCGTCGTGTCGCTGATGCTGGCCGAGTTGCCGCCCGACACGCGCAACCTGATCGAGGATTCGTTCTCCGTCTGGGCCAATGGTCTGCCGAATCCGGCACTCGCAACGGACGTGAAGCAGATCGGCCGGCAGCGGCTCGCGATGAAACTCTCCGACTGATCGCAGTCCGCCACGGCGGCGCCATGTCCGGCCCGCACCGTGCAACCTGCCCTTTCCTTCGGCCGTAACGCACGCATCTGCGGAGCGCGCGTGGTCGAACATGACCGGTTCGCGCGCACTCACGCTGCGGCAGCGCTGCCGCGCGGGCCCACTCGCATCACCGCGCGTTTACCGGCAACCGGCGCGCTGCGCGCCGATGTCGCACCACGATTCGTTCGCGCTTCATCCTTCCCCGCCTCCAGTCCTCGCATGCGGCGCATGCCGCACGCGCCTGCGCCACCGCGTGCGCGCCTGTCTGTACTCCTTGCCACCCGTTCCCGCACGCATGTGAGGGTGCAATTCACCGCCGGCCCGGCGCGGAACTGTGTCTTGGATGGTGCTCGCCGATTCGCTATTTTGAACGCAGTCGAAGCGATGCCGCGGGCTCCTCGCAGCACTCGCGCCTTTTGCCCCAACCGCGACCGTGCGCCACGCCGGCGCGCGCTGCGCGACAGCGTGGGTGCGGCACGCGCGCCGCCGCGCCGCGCATCGCGTATTCGCGGTCGGGACGCGCGAGCGCCGCACCGCATCGGGACTTCACCCTTCGACCCACCTTCACAGACAGGAGCCAGACCACCATGCCCGCACTTTGCGATATCTGCCACGCCCGGCCGGCCGTCGCGCGCGCAACCGTGATGCAGGACGGCGAGCGCAAGACGATCTCGATTTGCGATTACCACTTCCGTCAGCTGATGCGGCATCAGAGCATGCTGAACCCGTTCGATTCGCTGCTCGGCGGTGGCGGCCCGTCGTCGCTGTTCGGCGAGCTCGGCGACGAATCGCCGCTCGCCGCCGAGGTGCCGCGCGAATCGGTCGACCCGACCGACGCGTTCAGCGAACAGACGCTCGAACTGCTGCAGCGTGCGGCCGAGAAGGCACACGAGCTGCGCCGCAGTGAGCTCGACTCCGAACACCTGCTCTACGCGCTCGCGGACACCGACGTGTGCGCCGCGCTGCTGAAGGAACTGAAGCTGTCGCCGCAGGACATCCAGTCGTATATCGACGAACATGCGCACACCGGCACGGCCGCCGCCGACGCGCCGCTCGACAAGCTGTCGATCTCGCCGCGCGTGAAGAAGGCCGTGCAATACGCGTTCCAGGCGTCGCGCGATCTCGGCCACTCGTACATCGGCCCCGAGCACCTGCTGATCGGGCTCGCGTCGGTGCCGGACAGCATCGCCGGCACGCTGCTGAAGAAATACGGCGTGACGCCCGAGGCGCTGCGCCAGAAGGTCGTGAAGGTGGTCGGCAAGGGCGCCGAGGATGGCCGCGTCGATGCGCCGACCGGCACGCCGAACCTCGACAAGTTCGGCCGCGACCTCACCGCGATCGCGCGCCAGGGCAAGCTCGACCCGGTGCTCGGCCGCGCGCAGGAAATCGAAAGCACGATCGAGGTGCTCGCGCGCCGCAAGAAGAACAACCCGGTACTGATCGGCGAGCCGGGCGTCGGCAAGACGGCGATCGTCGAAGGACTCGCGCAGCGGATCGTCAACGGCGACGTGCCCGAGGTGCTGCGCGGCAAGCGGCTCGTCGAAGTCAACATCAACTCGATGGTGGCCGGCGCCAAGTATCGCGGCGAATTCGAGGAGCGCGCGAAGCAGCTGATCGACGAAGTGACCGCGAAGCAGGACGAGCTGATCCTGTTCATCGACGAGCTGCACACGATCGTCGGCGCGGGCCAGGGCGGCGGCGAAGGCGGCCTCGACATCGCGAACGTGCTGAAGCCCGCGCTCGCGCGCGGCGAGCTGAGCCTGATCGGCGCGACGACGCTCAACGAATACCAGAAGTACATCGAGAAGGACGCGGCGCTCGAACGGCGCTTCCAGCCGGTGTTCGTGCCGGAGCCGAGCGTCGAGCAGACGATCGTGATCCTGCGCGGGCTGCGCGACAGCCTCGAGGCGCACCACCAGGTGACGTTCGCCGATGACGCGTTCGTCGCGGCCGCCGAGTTCGCCGACCGCTACATCACGTCGCGCTTCCTGCCCGACAAGGCGATCGACCTGATCGACCAGGCCGCCGCGCGCGTGCGGATTGGCGCGACGTCGCGCCCGGTCGCCATCCAGGAAGGCGAAGCGCAGATCGCACAGCTGAAGCGCGAGCAGGACTACGCGACGTCGCGCAAGCGCTTCGACGAAGCGAAGCAGTTCGAGGAGCAGATCAACGCGAAGCAGAAGACGGTCGACGAGATGATGGAAGCGTGGCAGCGCAAGACCGGCTCCGAAACGCTCGAGGTCACCGTCGAATCGGTCGCCGAGGTCGTGTCGCGGCTGACCGGCATCCCCGTGTCCGAACTCACGCAGGAAGAGCGTCAGAAGCTGCTGAAGATGGAAGAGCAACTGCGTGAGCGCGTGGTCGGCCAGAGCGACGCGGTGGTCGCCGTCAGCGACGCCGTGCGGCTGTCGCGCGCGGGGCTCGGCCAGACGCACCGGCCGATCGCGACGTTCCTGTTCCTCGGGCCGACGGGCGTCGGCAAGACCGAGCTCGCGAAGGCACTGGCCGAGACCGTGTTCGGCGACGAGCAGGCGATCATCCGCATCGACATGTCCGAATACATGGAACGGCACGCGGTCGCGCGGCTGATCGGCGCGCCGCCCGGCTACGTCGGCTACGACGAAGGCGGCCAGCTCACCGAACGCGTGCGGCGCCGACCGTACAGCGTGATCCTGCTCGACGAGATCGAGAAGGCGCACCCCGACGTCTACAACGTGCTGCTGCAAGTGTTCGACGACGGCCGCCTGACCGACGGCAAGGGGCGCGTGGTCGACTTCAGCAACACGATCATCATCGCGACGAGCAACCTCGGCGCCGCGATCATCATGGACAACCTGACGCAGCCGGAAGCCGCGCGCAAGACCGACAAGGCGATCCGCGAGGAACTGATGCAGGTGCTGAAGGGCCATTTCCGGCCCGAGTTCCTGAACCGGATCGACGAGGTGATCGTCTTCCACGCGCTGTCGAAGGAGAACATCCGCGCGATCGTGCAGATCCAGCTCGACCGCGTGGTGCGCACGGCCGCGGCGCAGGACATCACCCTCGTGATGGGCGATGCGCTCGTCGATCACCTGACCGAAGCGGGCTACCAGCCGGAGTTCGGCGCGCGCGAACTGAAGCGCCAGATCCGCCAGACCATCGAGACCCAGCTCGCGAAGGAGATCCTCGCCGACCGGCTGAAGTCCGGCGATCGCGTCGCGGTCGACTACGACAAGGACAGCGACGAAGTGACGTTCGACAAGCTCGCCGCGCCTGAAGCGAAGGATACGAAGGACGCGAAGAAAGACGCCGACGGCAAGGCGAAGCCGAACGGCAAGGCGGCCGCCAAGGCATCAGGCGAAGCGAAGGCCGGCGAAGCGCCGGCCGACGCGCCGCCGCCCGCGGCGAAATCGTCGGCCAGGAAGTCGTCCAGCGCGAAGAAGGACGCGCACTGAAACCCCGCCTGCCCTGCAGCCCGGGGCACGCATGACCGGCTCCGTCCACCCGACGGAGCCGCCCCACGCCGCGACACGGCGCAACCCGAGCCGCCCGCACCGGGCCCGGCTCACGGAGACTCATATGACAAATCGACGCGAAGTGCCAGGCATCAGGAAGTACGATGGGCCCGCCGGCGGTTGGGGCGCGCTTCGCGCGACAGCCGATGCCGTGCGCACGCAGATGGAAACCATCGAGGCGCCGATCGTGCTGATGCGGACCAACCAGCCCGACGGCTTCGACTGCCCCGGCTGCGCATGGCCCGACAAGGAACACAAGTCGACGTTCCAGTTCTGCGAAAACGGTGCGAAGGCCGTCACGTGGGAAGCGACGACCAAGCGCGTGACGCCCGAATTCTTCGCGGCGAACACCGTGTCGTCGCTGCTGCGCATGTCGGACTACGAACTGGAGAACATGGGCCGGCTCACGCATCCGCTCGTCTACGATCGCGCGACCGACACGTTCCGCACGATCGAATGGGGCGACGCGTTCGCGCGCATCGGTGAAGTGCTGCGCGCGTTGCCGCCCGAACAGGTCGAGTTCTATACGTCGGGCCGCGCGTCGAACGAAGCCGCGTACCTGTACCAGCTGTTTGCACGCGAGCTCGGCACCAACAACTTCCCCGACTGCTCGAACATGTGCCACGAGCCGACCAGCGTCGGCCTGCCGCAATCGATCGGCATCGGCAAGGGCACCGTGTCGCTGGAGGATTTCGACCGGTGCGAGCTGATCATCTCGATCGGCCACAACCCCGGCACGAACCATCCGCGGATGATGGGCACGCTGCACGAGTGCTCGCGGCGCAACGTGCCGATCATCGTGTTCAATCCGCTGCGCGAGCGTGCGCTCGAACGCTTCGCGGATCCGCAGGACATGATCGAGATGGCGTCGTTCGGCTCGACGCGGATCGCATCGACGTACTACCAGGTCGACGCCGGCGGCGACGCGGCCGCGCTGAAGGGCATCATGAAGGCACTGCTGCAGCTCGAAGCCGAGCGCGGCGACGTGCTCGACCGCGACTTCATCGCGCAGCACACCGACGGCTTCGACGCGTTCTCGGCCGACCTGCAGGCCACGTCGTGGAACGACATCGAACGCGCGAGCGGCCTCAGCCAGGCGCAGCTCGAACAGGTCGCGCTCGCGTATGCGAAGTCGAACGCGACGATCATCACGTACGGGATGGGCGTCACGCAGCACAACAAGGGCACCGCAACCGTGCGCCTGATCGCCGACCTGCTGCTGATGCGCGGCAACATCGGCAAGCCCGGCGCCGGCGTCTGCCCGCTGCGCGGCCATTCGAACGTGCAGGGCAACCGCACGGTCGGCATCACCGAGAAACCGTCGGCCGAGTTCCTGAAAAAGATCGAGGACGTGTGCGGGTTCACGCCGCCCGCCCATCACGGGCACGACGCCGTGCAGGCAATGCAGGCGATGATCGACGGCAGCGCGAAGGCGCTGCTGTGCCTCGGCGGCAACTTCGCGGTCGCGCTGCCCGATCCCGAGCTGTCGTTCCCGGCGATGGCGAAGCTCGACCTGAGCGTGCACCTCGGCACGAAGCTGAACCGCTCGCACCTGCTGGTCGGGAAGGAAACCTTCATCCTGCCGGTGCTCGGCCGCACCGAGCTCGACATGCAAGAGAGCGGCCGGCAGTCGATCACCGTCGAGGATTCGATGTCGATGGTCCACGCGTCGGCCGGCAAGCTCAAGCCGGCGTCCGACCAGTTGCGCTCGGAGCCCGCGATCGTCGCGGGGATCGCGCATGCGACGCTGCCGGCGAGCAAGGTCGCGTGGCTCGACCTGATCGCCGACTACGACCGCATCCGCGACCTGATCGACCGCACGGTGTCCGGCTTCGAGGCGTTCAACGCGCGCATCCGCACGCCGGGCGGCTTCCGCCTGCCGCTGCCGCCCACCGAGCGCGTATGGCCCACGCCGACCGGCAAGGCGATGTTCTCGATCTACAAGGGCGTCGCGGAAGATGCGGACGTGCTCGGCGGCGAGCAGGTGCTGCGGCTGATCACGCTGCGCAGCCACGACCAGTACAACACGACGATCTACGGGCTCGACGATCGTTATCGCGGCGTGTTCGGGCGGCGCGACGTGCTGTTCATGAACCCGGCGGATCTCGCGAAGTACGGCCTCGAACACGGCGACCTCGTCGACATCGAGACAATCACCGCGTCGGGCCGGACGCTGCGTCTCGAGAAGATCACCGCGATCGAGTACGACATCGCGCCGGGGTCGGTCGGTGCGTACTATCCGGAAGCGAACGTGCTGGTGCCGCTCGACTACATCGACAAGGAAAGCGGCACGCCGTCGTACAAGTCGGTGCCGGTGCGGGTGGCGCGCTCCGCGCTCGCGTGATTCGTGTGATGCACGGGCCGCCGCATCGCAACCGATGCGGCGGCCACCCCCTTCAGTCGCCTCGAAAAACCCGCTTCAGCGGGCCGCCGTCGGCGGCAGCTGCGCGCCGGTCTGCCGGCGCCGGTACGCGCTGTCGCGCGTCGCGAGCCAGTAGTACAGCGGTGACGTCAGCACCAGCCCCACCACCCACGACAGGTCCGCGCCGCCGAGATGCGCGGGAATCGGGCCCGCATACATCGGCGTGTTCATGAACGGAATCTGCACGAGGATGCCGATCGCATACGCGAGCAGTGCCTGCGGATTGAAGCGGCCGTAGATCCCGCCGTCCACCATGAAGATCGACTTGATGTCGTACTTGCCCTTGTGGATCACGTAGAAGTCGATCAGGTTGATCGCCGTCCACGGCACCAGCACGACCAGCAGCGCGAGCACGAGATCGACGAGGTTGCCGACGAAGTTCGTCGACGCGCCGATCGCCGCGTAGCAGCACGCAACGAAGATCACGACCGACACCACCGCGCGCGCCTTCGCGGTCGGAATCCACTTGTACGCGAACGTCTGCACCGACGTGATCACCGCGAGCACCGCGCCGTACAGGTTCAGCGCGTTGTGGCTGATCACGCTCAGCAGGAACAGCACGAGCATCAGCGGGCCGAGCGGGCCCGTCGCCTGCTTGACCGCATCCATCGTGTCCATGCCGGCCGGCACCGCGAGCACCGCCACCGCGCCGAAGATGAACGCGAGCGTCGAGCCGATCGTGCAGCCGAGATAGGTTGCCCAGAACGTCGACGCGACGCCGACATCCTCCGGCAGATAACGTGAATAGTCCGACACGTACGGCGCGAACGCGATCTGCCACAACGCCGACAGCGACACCGTCGCGAGCCAGCCCGCGAAGTCGAAGCCGCCGCGCGTCAGGAAATCGTCGGTCGTCACGTGCGTCAGGATCATCCAGAAGCCGACGACGATGCCGATGCCGAGCACCCATGTGCCGATGCGGTTCAGGATGTGGATGAACCGGTAGCCGACGATGCCGATCAAGCCCGATCCCACCGCGCCGATCACGATGCCCACCGACACCGGCACCGACGGCGCGATGCCGTGCACCGACTTGCCGGCCAGCACGATGTTCGACGCGAAGAAGCCAACATACATCACGGCCGCGATCACCGTCACGAGCAGCGCGCCCCACGAGCCGAACTGCGCGCGACTCTGGATCATCTGCGGAATGCCCATCTGCGGCCCCTGCGCGGAATGCAGCGCCATCAGCACGCCGCCGACCGCCTGGCCGACGACGATCGCGACGATGCCCCACATCAGGTTCAGGTGGAACATCTGCACGCCGAGCGCGCCGGTCACGATCGGCAGCGGCGCGATGTTGCCGCCGAACCAGAGCGTGAACAGGTCGCGCACCTTGCCGTGGCGATCCGCGGGCGGCACGTAGCCGATCGTGTGCTTCTCTATCATCGGGGACGCGTTGCGGTCCACGTTCGTCATGGTGATGTCTCCTGTCCTGCGCGGCGATGCGCGCTTGCCGTTTCAACCTGCGCGCGACGATGCACGCGCCTGCAATCGGGTCCGGATACGCGAGCGACGACGCACCGCGTGCACGTGCGGCGGTGTCGAACGAACGGGCAATACACGGGATGCGGGGACGGATGACATGTCCCGCCGGCACGTGCGCAGCCTCGTCGTGATCCAGGTTGGAAACGATGGTGCGCCACGCGCGCCGGGACCGGAAAATACTAAAAATATTTCCGAGACATACGAAAAAGCTCTGTAGCGGAAATTCCGGCTTCGGGCTTCTTCAGGTAAGGTGCTACGCGAAACAACGGACAGAATGCGCCCCGCCGCGACACGCCGGGGGGCCGTGTATCAGAGGTGCCTGTGGCTCACTACACTTTGCGGCAACTGAAATACTTCGTGACGACGGTGGAATCCGGCAGCGTCGCCGAGGCGTCGCGCCAGCTCTTCATCGCGCAGCCGTCGATCTCCAGCGCGATCAAGGGGCTGGAGGAAAGCTTCGGCGTGAAGCTGTTCATTCGCCATCACGCGCAGGGCGTGTCGCTGACGCCGAGCGGCACGCGGTTCTACCGGAAAGCGCAGGAGCTGCTGCGCATCGCGCACGAATTCGAGCAGAACGCGCTCGCCGACAACGACGTGATCACCGGGCAGATCGACATCGGCTGCTTCGAGACGGTCGCGCCGCTCTATCTGCCGCAACTGATCGCGGGTTTTCGCGAGCGCTATCCAGGCGTGAACATCCGGCTGCGCGACGGCGACCAGCAGGAGCTCGTGCAGGGCCTGACGTCCGGCACCTTCGATCTCGCGTTGATGTACGACCACGATCTCGACGGCACGATCGAAACCGAGCCGCTGATGCCGCCGCAGCAACCGTACGTGCTGCTGCCGGAGAACCATCGGTTCGCGGGCCAGACGCACGTGTCGCTGCGCGACCTCTGCGTCGAGCCGATGATCCTGCTCGACGTCCAGCCGAGCCGCACGTATTTCGTCAGCCTGTTTCACGAACTCGGGCTGACGCCGAACATCGTGTTCGGTTCGCCGTCGATCGAGATGGTGCGCGGGATGGTGGGCCAGGGGTTCGGCTTCTCGCTGCTCGTCACGCGCCCGCATTCGGAATACACGTACGACGGTCAGCGTGTCGTGACGATCGGCCTCAGCGAAACGGTGAGCCCGTCGGGGCTCGTGAGCGCACGCCTGAAGCGCGGCCAACTGACCAAGCAGGCGCAGTCGTTCGTCGATTTCTGCCGCGAGCGGCTCGCGCAGATCATCGCGGAAACCGCGCGATAACGAAGGAGAAAGCGCACGCGCCGCAAGACGGGCGCGTGCGTGTCGGCTGCGGGTTCAGGCGGCCGACGCAAGATGCGCGGCCAGACGGTCCAGCATCGCGTCGCATCCGTGCAGCTGTTCGAGCGTGATGAACTCGTCCGGCTTGTGCCCCTGGTCCATGCTGCCCGGCCCGCACACCACGGTCGGAATGCCGGCCTGCCCGAACAGCCCGCCCTCGGTGCCGAACGCGACCGTGCCGAACGCGTCGGAACCGCTCAGCATCGCGAGCAGGCGCGCGGCCTCGCTGTCCGGCGCGGTGGCGAGCCCGGGATACGCGCCCAGCGGCTGCAGCCGAATGTCGGTATCGGGCTGCACCGCGCGCATCCTCGGCAACAGTTCGGATTCCGCATAGTCCTGCAGCTTCCTCGGCACGTCGTGCGCATCGAAATCCGGCAGCGCGCGCACCTCGAAATCGAACTCGCATTCGGCCGGCACGATGTTCAGCGCGCGGCCGCCCTTGATCAGGCCCGTCTGCACGGTCGAGAACGGCGGATCGAAACGCGTGTCGTGCCGTTCGGGCCGTGCGAGCGCCGTGCCGATCTCGCCGAGCCGGCCGATCAGCTTCGCCGCATAGTCGATCGCGTTGACGCCCGACGGCGCATACGCCGAGTGGCACGCGGCGCCCTTCACGTGGCAGCGCATCGCGAGCTTGCCCTTGTGACCGAGCACCGGTTTCAGTTCGGTCGGCTCGCCGATCAGGCACAGGCGCGGCCGGTGCTCGCGCGCGGCCAGTGCATCGAGCATCGGCCGCACGCCGAGACAACCGACTTCCTCGTCGTACGAGAACGCGAGATGCACGGGCACGCTCAGCGGCCGTGCGACGAACTTCGGCACGGCCGCGAGCACCGAAGCGATGAAGCCCTTCATGTCGGCGGTGCCGCGACCATACAGGCGGCCGTCGCGTTCGGTCAGCCGGAAAGGCTCGACCGTCCACGCCTGCCCGTCGACCGGCACTACGTCCGTATGGCCCGACAACGCGATGCCGCCGCGATCGCGCGGCCCGATCGTCGCGTACAGGCTGGCCTTCGTGCGTTCCGCGTTGTAGAACAGTTCGCTCGCTACGCCGAAGCCGTCGAGATAATCGCGGATGAAGCCGATCATCTCGAGATTCGAATCGCGGCTGACCGTCGCGAAACCGATCAGCCGTTCGAGCAACGCACGGCTCGATACGTCACTCATCGCCCGGCACTCCGTAGCTCGGCGCGGCGGTCGGGTTCAGCGCGCGCGTCTGGTAGTCCTGCATCTGCGGGCGATACGCGCGCCACAGCGCGTCGAGCTGCCCGATCGGGTCGGCATCGGCCCAGTCGACACGCAGGTCGACCACCGGCCAGGTCAGGTCGCCGGCCACCTTCAACGCGGCAGAATGAACCGGCCCCGCCTCGCCGCCGGCCGCCATGGCCGCATGCATCGCGGCCAGCAGGCGCTCGGCGAGCAGGCCGGGCGCCTGTTCGAACGCCGCCACCATCGCATCGATCACGGCCGTCGCGGCCAGCAGGTTGCCGGCCGCCACGCATTGCTCACCCTGCACCGCGTGATGCGTGCCGAGCGCTTCCTTGCCGGTGAAGCATGCCGTCTGCCCTTGCCCGTCGATCACCGTGACCTGCCGGTACTGGCTCCAGCCGTTCGCGCTGAGCGCGCGGTCGAGCGCCGCGGCGGGCGCGAGCTGTTCGTGCTCGATCAGGTCGAGGGTCTGCGGGCCGAGCGCCGGCAGCGTGATGTTCTGCGTCGCGACGGCGCCCACGCCCGCGCGCACCCACGGGCAGCGCGCGCCCACCGCGATGCTCGACGAGCTGATCGCGATCCCGAGCTGGCCCGTCTCCGGGCAGCGCCCGACGATGGAGAAAGTCATGTCGCCTCCTATGCGCGGTTCGGCTGCCAGTGGTCCGGAATCACCGCGATCACGTCGATCTCCATCAGCCACTGCGGCTGGCCGAGCGCGGACACGACGAGCCCCGTCGAGATCGGATAGACGCCCTTCAGCCACTTGCCGACTTCCTGGTACACGGGTTCGCGATAACGCGGGTCGATCAGGTAGGTCGTCGTCTTCACGATGTGCGTGATGTCGCTGCCGGCTTCCTCCAGCAACTGCTTGACGTTCTTCATCGCCTGCTCGGCCTGCGCGCGCGGATCGCCGAGGCCGATCAGCTTGCCGTCGAAATCGGTGCCGACCTGGCCGCGCACGTAGACGGTATTGCCGGCCCGCACGGCCTGGCACAGGTCGTTGTCGAGCGTCTGGTTCGGGTAGGTATCCTTCGTGTTGAACATGCGGATACGGGTATGGGTAGGCTGGCTCATCGAGGTCCTTCGATCGTCGGTGGAAACACCCGCCGGGCCGGAAGCAGACGCGGCGCGGCGGGTTCGGGTCAGTTCGCCGCTTCGGCGAGCGGGCGTGCGTCGGCCGGTGCCGACGGCGCGGCCGCGCGGTGCTGCGACGCGTCGTGATAAGCGAGGTACTTGCGCTGCGTCACGATGTGATCGGCGATG
The DNA here is from genome assembly GCF_048565265.1 of Burkholderia theae. Classification (NCBI taxonomy): domain Bacteria; kingdom Pseudomonadati; phylum Pseudomonadota; class Betaproteobacteria; order Burkholderiales; family Burkholderiaceae; genus Burkholderia; species Burkholderia theae. The sequence goes on along the minus strand of NZ_CP183463.1, from coordinate 1,269,894 downwards.
TGTTTCGCGTCGTGCCACACGCCCCAGATGAAGCTGGAGCCGCGCCGCGACAGCCACGGCAGCCCGAGGAAATAGATGCCCGGCTCCTTCGACACGCCGCGCTGGTGTTGCGGCTTGCCATTCGCTGCGAACGCGTCGACGTTCAGCCAGCCGTAGTCGACCGCATAACCGGTCGCCCAGACGATCGACGTGATGCCGGCGCCGGCCAGGTCGAGCGCGAGGATCGGATGCGCGACGCAGTCGGGGTTCGGCAGGATGCGGCGGGCTTCGGGTTCTTCCGGCAGGTCAAGGCCGTTGCGTGCCGCATAGGCGTCGGCCGCGTCGAGCAGCGACAGGTAGTTCTCGTCGCCGCGCGCCAGATTGATCGCGAGATCGCGTTCGAACACGGCCACGCCGCCGTCGAACGACTTCGTCAGCCCGACGAGCGTCACGCCCTGGTCCGCCAGCTTGCGGAAATCGACCGTATGGCCGCCGCGCGCACCGCTCACCGCGATCGTCACGTGTTCGCGGCCGGGCGTCGCGACTTCCTTGTCCCATTCGCCGAGCACGCCGAGCCACCAGCAGAAGTCGCGGCCGCGATAGGCGCGCGGCGGGCGATCGTGCGGCCCGACCGACAGGTAGACCGACCGACCCGCACGCTGCAATTCGTCGGCGATCTGCACGCCCGACGAACCCGCACCGACCACCAGCACCGCGCCCTCCGGAAGCTGGCCCGGGTTGCGATAGTCGGCGGAGTGGATCTGCACGAGACGCGCGTCGTCCGGCGCGATCGGCGGAATGACCGGGCGCTGGAACGGCCCAGTCGCGACGACCACGCGGTTCGCCTCGATCGTGCCGTCCGACGTTTCGACGACGAAACCCGGCTTGCCCGTGTTGCGCACGACGTTCTTCACGTCGACGCCGGTGCGGATCGGCGCATTGAATTTGCGCGCATACGCTTCGAAGTAGTCGGCGACCTGGTCTTTCGACGCGAACGCATCGGGATCGAGGCCGTCGAATTCGAGCCCCGGGAAGCGGTCGTGCCACGCGGGGCCGTTCGCGACCAGCGAATCCCAGCGCCCGGTGCGCCAGCGTTCGGCGATGCGGTTGCGCTCCAGCACGAGATGGGGCACGCCCAGCTTGCCCAGGTGCTCGCTCATGGCCACGCCGGCCTGCCCGGCGCCGACGACGAGCGTATCGATTGAGGTTGTTTCGACTGCCACGGCTGTCTCCTTCGGAAGTGCGGCTCGCTGCGACGCTCGTGCTGTCGCGTGAGTAGGAATGGAGACATTCTGCTGACACACCGCCAGCGGCGAAATGATGTTTTTTGTTGGTGTTGACGAGCAAAAAGCTGGCCGTGGCGTGGACGGCGAGCGGCGCAAGACGGCGCGCCGCTTCGAATCGCGTTGACAGCGCGATGGCCGAGAACGGTTCGACCCATGCGCTTCGGTTTCGAAGAATGGATGTTTCGACGCGATCGAGCGGAGATTCGAAACCATCAACCGGTATGGCACCGGCGCCCGCTCGCGTGGCGGGCGCCGGCTTCAACGGGTCGTGCCGGCTACACGTCGGTCCACGCGCCGGTGCCCTGCCGATACTGGATCACGCCGCCGGTGAGCCGCACCCGCAGGTTGCCGTCCGGCAACTGCACCCAAGTCGTCATGTCGAGGCTCTGCATCAGCCCGGCAAAGAAATCCTGCAACTCCGGCGACTCGCTGGCCTGCCAGAGGTCGATACGCCCGAGGCACGCGCGCAGGTCGCCGTTCTGTTGCATGATCGTGTCGACCTGTCCGGCCACGTTCGACGCCGGATCGTAGACCGGCGTGCCGTCGCCGCTGACGATCGACAGGTGGATTGCGCGCACCGACGCCGGCTGGCCCGGCGTCTGCTCGACGAGCGCGATGCAGCTCGTCATCGCGCCGAAATCGATTTCCGTCGCATCTCCCCAGAAGCGCTCGCCAACCGCCAGCGGCGCGGGACCTTGTACGTTCTGAATGATGTAGGGCATGGGTTCCTCGCATGACTCGATGGGACTGCTGGTGCCTGGCCGGGCCGCGATGCGTTCGGGAAATCGGACGTGCATCGGTCCCGCCGCTCACATCCCGCGTCGGGCCCGATAGCCCGGCGGGTCGTGTCGATTGATTCTTTGTCGCTGTACGCGCTACGCTCCCTTCTTGTCCAGCAGCCCCTGATACTTCTGCAGGCTGTCGTCGATCCTGTCGAGCGCGATGCTCGCGGCCTCCCCTTCGATCGCCTCCGCGGCACCCGCGACGAGCGCCGCGGTCGCGACGAACAGGTCCGTCAACAGCAGGCCCACCGCATCCATCGCCATCCCGAGCTCGTCCTCGTCGATGGTCTTCTGCGCCAGATCCTTCATCAGCACGCTCTTGCCCGCGATCGCCAGCGACGTCGACGCCTCGAAGTAGTTGGCCGCCGCCTGCGCGACCAGACCACCTGCCTGCGTGATCATCATGTTCGGGCCGACGGCGATCTGCGTCGTCGCGTAGGACGCAGCCTCCGCGTTGATCGCCTGCACGGTCTTCAGTGCCGAGCCGCCGGACCCGGCCGCATCCGCGACCTGGTTCGGTGCCTTCAGCGCATCGGTGAGCCTGCGCAGCCGGTTGACCGGCCACGTGCGCGCGCCGGGCTTCGATGCCGCGGGGAGCGGCGCCACCTCGGCCGGCGTCGTGGCTTCGGCCCGCGTCTTGGCTTCGGCTGCGGTGTCGGCGGCGTCAGCGGCATCGCCCGGCGTCTGCGGCGCGCCGTCGTCGCGTCCGCCCAACAGGCCTTTCATGTTCATGGTTCAGGTATCCCGAGAATCATCGCGCGCTAATGCGCGGAACCTGTCTGCGGCCCGGCCGTCGGCGCGTGCGCCGCGCCGCCCGCGGCGGGCTTCGGCGACGCTTCGACGGACAGGATCATGGCCACCGCCTTCGACACGACCGCGTTCGAAATCTGGTTCAGCGCCGCCTGCTGCTGCGTCATGTTCTGCGCCGAGATGCCGACGGCCTGGCTGAACATCTGGTAAAGCATGCCCAGCGCCTGGGCCGGGGATCCCGCGACGACGTTGACATTGGTCTGCGTCAGCGCGTCGGTAACCTGCTCATTGACTTTGTCTGCCACGAGGCCTCCTCGGATCTCGGCTCCGGCATGCGATGGAAGGAACGGCGGGCCGGCAGGCCATCGACGCCGCGCATGCCGTTAGGAACGCTGCGTGCCCGCGTTCGTGAACGCGCTCACGCGAGTTCCTCGCGCAATTTCTTGCGCAGCAGCTCGACGCGCTTTCTGGCAAGCGGCTCGTTGATCCCGAGCGTCGCGGCGATGTGCAGATAGGGGCGGTCCTCCTCGAACTTCAGCGTGAACAGCATCTGCTGCTGAGGCGGGAGCGTGCACAGCGCCTGCTCGAGACGCAGCAGCAACTGACGGAGCAACAGTTGCTGCTCCATCGACGGCGCGTGGCCAGCCAGCTCGACGGTGTGATCGTCGTCCCAGTCCGGGTCGAATTCGAGCCTGCCGCTTTCGCGGACACGCCGGCGCGCGCCATCGAGGAACGCGTGGTTCAGCGCCAGAAAAAGAAAGCCGGACAGGTTCTGAACACGCTCGGGCGAGCGCTGCAGGTAAATGTGGACCTTGAGTGCGGTATCCGAAAGCAGTTCGTCGGCACGGTAAATATCGCCCTTGCACAACAGGCGCGCGCGGCGCCGCAATTTCCCCTGCATTTCCCGCCACGTGCGATCGAGCTGCTGCGCCGGTGACTCAGGCGTCGGGGCAGCGTGCTGGTTCGAGGTTGTCATCCCGTGCCTTCCTTTTTTATGGAAAACACAGAATCGATTCGATGCCTCGAATGACGCTGTTACCCGCGTAACACCATTACCACGATAATCGGTTTCGTAAATTTTCTTGATTATTATGAACAGAAATTCCAATCGCCCGGTATAGCCCCGTCCGTCGTTTCAGGCGGGCCGGCGGGCGTGAATAAAGGTATTGCGAGGAACAAGAACGACTGCCGCCGAAATGCCGCCCTATCCGGACTGCTTGCCGATTATCCGGCTATCTTCATTATTCATTTTTCACGCAGTGCCAAAGGCAGCGTTTTTCGCTAGGTGGCCGCATCGTCAAACAACCTCGCACGGAAAACATGCCTGCCCTTGCTAACGTTCAAACGCTGCGCAATATACCGATACTTACCGATCTCCCGGAAAGCCTGCTGGCTCACATCGAGCGACATGTCACCCCCTGGCCCGAACACGGCAATCGCCTGTTGTTCTTCAAGGGCGATCCGGGCGATTTCGTCGCGTTCGTGCACCGTGGCCGCGTCTACAACACGCTGCACGAACCCGGCGGACGCGAAATCATTCTCGGCCACTCGATGCCGGGCGAACTCATCGGCGAAAACACGCTGATTCGCGCACACCGGCGCAGTTTCACCGCCCAGTTGAGCCCCGACTGCCGCGTTTCGCTGCTGCATCGCCAGTACTTCGCACCGCTGCTGGCCAACGCGGATTTCATGGAGCGCATCCACGAGCAGCTGTGCCGGCACATCCACCAGTTGAGCGACTTCGTCGAGTCGGCGTGCCTGTACCGGCTCGAAGCAAGGCTCGCGCGCCATCTGCTGAACCGAATGCAAGGGAACGATCTCGAGGTGGCACTGCCGGAGAGCCAGAGCATCCTCGCCGCGATGCTCAACGTCAGCCGGCCGCGACTGAACAGCAGCCTGCAGAAGATGCAGCGCGACGGCCTGATCCGGCTTCACGATCATGGTGTGACGATCGAGAAACTGGAGCAGCTCCGGTACATCGTCGACGCCAATTGACGCGCCGGCAAGCACGTGCGTCGTGCCGCGGCGCGGGGAGGTTGCGCGCGCCGGGTTGCGCGGCGCGCGGTGCAGGTCAGCCGCGCCAGTGGCTGATGGCGTTCATCAACTGCGCGACGGCGGCCAGTTGCGACGCAAAATTGTCGTTCGCCGACCGCGCCGCACTGGCCGCCGCCACCGGCGAGCCGGCATAGAGCTGCATGATGCCGACGGTCGTGGCGGCGAGGTTGGACGCCGCCTGGTTCGCCTGCATCTGCACCGCGTTGTGAAGCAGGATCGCGGACGCATGGCTGTTCGACTGCATGAGCGTGCCCAACGCCACGGCGGGTGCTTCGCCCACCACCTTGACGTTGGCTTGCGTGACTGCATCGGTCATCGCGGCGGAAACCTGTTCCGGCATGTCGTTGCTCCTGGTTGGGTCGCCGCTGCGGCGCAGTCGCGGCGAAAGCATGAGTGGGTCGGTCTGCGACGCACGCCGCACGGCACCGTCGATGCGCCGCGGGCGCTCGCCGTCGCGGGCGTCGACACGACGTCGGGCGCCGGGCGGCAGCCACCGGAATCGAGGCCGCCGCCCGGCGTAGACGCCGGGTTACGCGTCAGGCAAGCGCCTTGCCGAGCGCGAGCACGTCAGCCAGCACGGAAAGCACGCCGTTCGAGCCGATTTCTGTCGCGGCGGCACCGGCGCTCGCCGGCCCGAGCGTGTAGAGCTGCATCGTGCCCACGTTCGTCGAGGTCGGCAGCTGCACGGCGGACTGCGACTGCTGCTGCACGGCGTTCTCGAACAGCACGCTGAGCGAATGGCTCTGGGCCTGGTACAGCGAGCCCGTCGCCATCGCGGGCGCTTCACCCACCACCTTGACGTTGGTCTGCGTGACCGCGTCGGTGATCGCGGCATTGACCGCGCACGTCTTGCAGTTGCAGGGGTCTTTCGGGTCCTTCGCGTTTGCGTTTGCGTCATCTGCCATCGTATTTCTCCTGGTTTGCGAACGGGCGCCGCATCGAATCGGCTCTGTCCGTCCTGTCGGTTGCTCCGGAACACCGTGCGGCACCGCTGTTCAGGTGCCGGCGGCCGTGCTGCGGATTCGCGGCCCGGCGGCGGCATGGGCGGCTCGTGCCGCTTGCGCCGCCGCTCGACCACGGCGTTGCGACGGCGCCTTAGGTGTGCATCGCCTTCCCGATCGCGATCACGTCGGCCAGCAGGGAGATGATCCCGCTCGAGCCGATTTCCGTGGCGGCCGCCCCCGCGCTTTCCGGCCCGATCGTATAGAGCTGCATCGTCCCCACGTTCGTCGACGTCTGCGACTGGATCGCGGCCTGCGACTGCTGCTGCACCGCGTTCTCGAACAGGATGCTGAGCGAATGGCTCTGGGCCTGGTACAGCGAGCCCATCGCCATTGCCGGCGCTTCCGCGACCACCTTGACGTTGACCTGTGTGACCGCATCGGTAATCGCGGGATTGACCTGGCACACTTGACACGTATCAGCCATTTGTTGCTCCTTGGTTCACGTAGTTGAGAGGTCGCACATCGGGGCCGGCCGGTTTCGCATTCGGCCGCATGACCCGCGTGCTACTCCATGGACGCTGGGCCCGAGGTATCGTGAACGGCAGCGGTGGCGACAGCATCCGGCGCGGTCGGCGCAGTCGGTTCAGATGGTTCGGCCGGACCGGCGCCGATGCTTTGCAGCCGGTCGTCTATCGCGTCGAGACGTATGGCAAGCCGTTCGGCGAACGCATCGACGTATTGCCGGAAGCATGCGTCGATTTCCTGCCGGATGAGGCCCGTCAGCTGTTCGCCGATCAACACCAGCGCCTCGCGGGTGCTGTCCTGGAGGTCGGCCGCGCCGGATGCCTGCGCGTCGCCCGGCGGCGCGTGCGCGTCGAGTACGCCGGACACTTTCTGCTGTTCCGACGCCAGCATGCCGAGGGTCGTCTCGTTCTGCGCGTCGATCGTCTGCAGGATGCCGCGCATCTTCTCGTATGCCTTCTGCTGGTTGAGCTGCAGAAAATGCTTGACCTGCTCGCGCGCCTCCTGCCGGGTTTTCAACCGCGGCAATGGCGGGTTCGCGGCGCTCGCCTGCGCGGCCGTGCCGGCGACCGGTGCCGGCGGGCTCCCGTGCCTGCCCGGCAACCGCTCCAGCAGTGCCTGTTCTTCGCCCGGCTCGAGAGGCCGTCCCAATCGCTTCTCCGCGAACTGCCGCAGCAGGGGGTCGAGGGCTTCGTTGCTCATGGCTCATCCCTCGTCGATGTCCGCCCGCGGCGCCGGTGCGTGCGGATCGGGTTCGGATGGACGCAGCGCCGGGGCGCCGTGGTCGGCGTGCCGCAATGGATATCGCATGGTGTTCTCCGGGAAATGGATGCGCGACGGCCTTGCCGGAAATTTCGGCAGGACCGCTGCAGGGACGAACCGTGCTACGGGTCTGTGAAGTCAGTCGGCGCCGACGTTGGCGTTGCGCGGCGACGCGCCGAGCGACGCGCGTTTTGAGCAGATGGGTAGCGCGGCCGCGCCCACCCCGACAATTCTTGACTGTGCCCGGACCGCCGAACTGGTAGGATGCCCGTCGCCTCGGCATGGACGGCAGCGACGGGACGTTCAACCGTCCCCTTTTTAATGCCCCGCGACCGGCCAACCCTGCGGTCGCCCCCGTTGAACCCCGCAACACCCCGGCGTCGTTTCACTCGACCCGTTGCAGTAACCGTTGGAGTGGCGCATGACGCGCCTGCAAGCATGAAAAGATTCAAGCAACCCGTCCGCATCCCGCGCGACAAGGACCGCACGCCGCTGGTGCGCGCGAGCGCGCTGCTGCTGATGGCCGGCCTGCTGTACCTGCTGTGGCCGTCCGCCGAAACCGCATACCTCGCGATGGAATCGGTGATCCGCTGACGCGCTCGGCCGGCCCGACGCCGCGCCATACGCTATACTGCCGCGATGAAAACGAAACCCGCCCTGCCGAACCTGCATTGCTGGTGGCGCGCCTGACCCAGGCGGCCCGTTTCCTTTTGCATGTCCCAAACGTGATGCCGCCAGCGATGGCGGCATTCGCGTTTCTGCGCTGACATCATGGCTGGCGGCTTCGACAACCCGGAACCAACCACCACCATGACCCATCCGAACCGACCGACCATCCTCACCGGCGACCGCACGACCGGCCCGCTGCACCTCGGCCACTACATCGGCTCGCTGCGCGCACGCGTGCAGATGCAGCACGAGGCGCGGCAATTCCTGCTGCTCGCCGATACGCAGGCGCTGACCGACAACATGGGCCGCCGCCAGCGCGTGACCGAGAACGTGATCGAGGTCGCGCTCGACTATCTCGCCGTCGGCATCGATCCCGCGATCTCGACCATCGTCGTGCAGTCGCAGGTGCCCGAACTCGCCGAGCTGTCGCAATACCTGCTCAACCTCGTCACGGTCGCGCGCCTCGAACGCAATCCGACCATCAAGGAAGAGATCCGCCTGCGCGGGTTCGAGCGCGACATCCCGGCCGGCTTCCTGACCTACCCGGTGAGCCAGGCGGCCGACATCACCGCGTTCAAGGCCACGCATGTGCCCGTCGGCGACGACCAGTTGCCGATGATCGAGCAGACCAACGAACTCGTGCGCCGCTTCAACGCGACCGTCGAGCAGCCCGTGCTGGTCGAATGCGAGGCCGTGCTGTCATCGGTCACGCGGCTGCCGGGCATCGACGGCAAGGCAAAGATGAGCAAGTCGCTCGGCAACGCGATCACGCTCGGCTCGACGCCGGACGAGATCACGCAGGCCGTGAAGGACATGTACACGGACCCGAACCACCTGCGCGTGAGCGACCCCGGTCAGGTAGAGGGCAACGTCGTGTTCACGTTCCTCGATGCGTTCGAACCGGACGTACAGAAGGTCGACGAACTGAAGGCGCACTATCGGCGCGGCGGGCTCGGCGACAGCGTGGTCAAGCGCGTGCTGAACGAGCGACTGCAGGCGCTGATCGAGCCGATCCGCGCGCGGCGACGCGAGTTCGAGGCCGACAAGGGCGAGGTGATGGCGATCCTGAAGCGCGGCACGATGCACGCGCGGGACGTGGCGGGAGCGACGCTCGCGGAGGTGAAGGGCGCGCTGGGGCTCACGTATTTCGAGTGAGCGGCGCGGGCGGTGCGGCATGACACACCGCCTCGATCCGGTTTCCCGCAGGATCGACGAGGAAGGCCGCGTAGTAGTCGCCGTGGTAGTGCGGCCTCAATCCGGGATCGCCGTCGGACTGGCCGCCGGTGGACAGGCCGGCCTCGAAAAATGCACCCACTTGCTCACGGGAAACGGCCTTGAAGCACCAGTGCCGCTTGCTCGTCCCGACTTCGGCAGGATCCAGATAGACAGCCAGATAAGTCGATGCGGTGTCGTCGGCATTGCAACGTTCGCCGTAGCCGAGCGCGGTGGGTCGGTCATAGACCTTGTTCGCGCCAAGCGCAGCCATGACGGCATCGTAGAAGGGGCGTGCCTGCTCGATATCCGGAACGCCGATGGACACGTGATCGAGAAGTTGCATGGGGTTTGCTCCGTTGGACGAGCACGAGTCTACACAAGCGTCGCCTATCGCACCGAAGCCCCCGACCGCTAACGGACCACCGCCGATTGCGGACAGGCCCTTAGTCCACTCCGCCGATGCCGCCCCCGCGTGCGCCCGCTATCGTTTCCCCGTCATCCACACTTACCCGCAACATCATGACGCCACAGGAAACGATCGACCGGATCGAGATCCAGGATCTGCTGACACGCTACTGCCACGCGGTCGACCGCCACGACTGGCGCGAATTCGAGCGGCTCTTCGCGAGCAACGCGATGCTCGATTACGCGGCGTTCGGCGGCCCGGTCGGCAACCGCGCGGAGATCGCGGCTTATCTGCAACAGGTCACGTCGGCGATGCGCGGCACGCAGCACACGATCTCGACGTCGCTGCTGATCGTCGACGGCGACGCCGCGACCGCGCGAACGGCCGGCCAGGTGATGATGGTCTCGGCCGATGAAACGGGCGACGATCGCGTGTGCTTCGTCGGGCTGTGGTATCGCGACCTGCTGGTGCGGACCGAATGCGGGTGGCGGATCCAGAGCCGCATGCAGGAGCGCAGCTGGATGCATAACGCACCGCCGGTAGCGGCGCCCTGAACGGTCCGTGCGACGCGTTACTTCATCTGCATCAGCTGAATCAGGTTCCCGCACGTATCGTCGATCACGGCGACACGCACGGGCCCCGCGTCCGTCGGTTCCAGCGTGAAGTGAACGCCGAGCGCCTTCAGCCGCACGAGCTCGGCGTCGAGGTCGTCGACCTGGAACGACGCGGCGGGTATCCCGTCCTCGTACAGCGCCTGCTTGTACGGCCCCACCGCGCGATGATTGCTCGGTTCGAGCAGCAACTGCGTGCCGTCGGGCTGATCCTTCGACACGACGGTCAGCCAGCGAAATTCGCCGACCGGCACGTTGTACTTGAGCTGGAACCCGAGCGTGTCGGTATAGAACGCCAACGCCTTGTCCTGGTCGTCGACGAACACGTTCGTCACGTAGATTCGCATCGTGCACGCTCCTGAATCGGCAACCGGCGAACGTCGTCCGCCCGGTCGCGCTGAATGGTCGAAATGGGGCAACCGCCCCGCCCTTCGCTATTCTTCGTCGAAATCGATGACAAACGCATAACCGCCGTCGATCAGCTCGCGCAGGTAGCCGTCGAAGTCATCGGCGATCACCGCGTAGCTGTCGGGATCGTGCAGGAAGCGCACGACCTGCCCGACCTTGCCGCCCGGTGCCGGCTCGAAATCGATGTAGAGCTGCGACGTGCCGCCGTTGTTCATGCAATGCGAGAAGCACAGGCGCCGGCTCATCGGCAGCGCGATGTCGATGCGCGAATCGACGAGTTCGCCGTCGTCGTTCGCATCGTCGCCGTAGATGTCCGCGATGCTGTCGCGGTACTTCGCGCCTTCTTCGAGCATCTGCGCGGCGGACAGCAGGTAATAAGGGTATTCGTAGACGTCGGAGCCCAGCACGAGCACGTTGATCGTCGTGCCGCCGTAATCGCGCCAGTAAGTGCCGTCGAGCTTGCCGAGCAGTTCGAGCAGGCTGGCCGGGCACTGCGGATACGCCGCGCGCAGCGCATCGACCTGCGCCGGCGTCGCACCCGTGGCGACGGCGAGCGACGCATTGTCGGCGTCGGGCAGCGCGGCGCGCAGGCCGGCGAGATACGTGTCGACGAGGGTCATCGCGTCAGGTCCGGAGAACAGGCAAGCGCCATTCTAGCGCCCGACGCGGCCCGCTTGCTGGCCCGTTTCGCGCGCCCGCTCACGTGATCTGGTACGTCGACGCCGGCACGAATTCCTCCGGCATCGGGCGGTCGCCCAGTTCGAGCACCGACCGCTCGATCGTCCGCGCCATCGCATCGAGCGCGAGTGCATTCGGCGCAAGGCCGAACGGCTCGGCGACCTCGTTCGCGATCGCTTCGAGCGCGATCAGCGTGTACGAGATGAACACGCAGATCAGCGGCGTGAAGAACTCCGTCGAATCGACGAGGCCGAACGGCAGCAGCACGCAGTACGCATACACGGTACGATGCAGCAGCACGCTGTACGAGAACGGGATCGGCGTCGACAGGATGCGCTCGCAACCACCCACCGCCTTGCCCAGTTCGTCGAGCTGCGTGTCGAACATCCAGCAGGTCGTGTCGCTGCCGGGCGCGCGTCCCAGCGCGCGGACGATGCCGCCGCGCAGCTCGTCGAGGATCGCGACGGGCTTGAAGCATTTGCGCGCGAGCGCACCGGTGCGCTCCGCGCCGAGAATCCGTTGCAGGTCTTGCGCCGGATCGGTATGGCGCAACTGATGCTTCAGCGCATAGGTGAATGCGATCAGCAGGTCGGCGAGGCGGTTGCGCTCGGCATCATCGACGCTGTCGGGCAGGTAGCGATTCAGTTGCGACGTCACCGTGCGCGCCGCGATCAGCAGGTTGCCCCACAGATGCCGCGCCTCCTTGAAGCGCTCGAAGCTCGCGTTGTTGCGAAACGCGAGGAAGATCGCTAGCGCGAGCCCGAACAGCGTAAACGGCGCGGTGTTGAGCGGAATCTTCTCGCCGAAGATGCGCCCGTTCGTGAAGACCGCCAGCGTGCTGACGATCGCCATGAACACGAGTTGCGGAATGATCGATTGCAGCACGGAGCCGTTCCAGACGAACAGCATCCTGAGCCAGTTTTGTCGCGGTCGGACGATCATGGTGTTTTCTCGACGGCCAGGAAATAACGCTGCGCGACCCGCCCGATGCGCAACGGCCCGCGCGTGGCGGGCCGCTTTCGGGTGGATGCCGTGCCGGGCGCCGCGCTGCGCGTGATGATACGCCCGCTCACGCCGCGCCCGTCACATCGCGCCGTTCAGTGATAACCGATATCGCCCTCGCGCACCTTGCCGCGAAACACGCGGTACTGCATCGCGTTGTACACGAGGATGATCGGCAGCACGATCACGGTGCCGACCAGCGCGAACAGCTGGCTCGAATGGCTCGACGATGCGTCCCAGATCGTCAGCGACGGCGGCACGATGTTCGGCCAGATGCTGATCACGAGCCCCGTGTAGCCGAGGAACACGAGCGCGAGCGTCAGCAGGAACGGCGTGGCCTCGTGCTCGCGCTTCACCGTGCGGAAGATGCCCCACACGCACGCGACGACGAGGATCGGCACCGGCAGGAACCAGCCGAGGTTGCCGCTGCCGAACCAGCGGTGCGCGACGGCCGGCAGCCCGATCACGGTCCACAGGCTCACGACGGCCATCACGGCGAGCAGCACGCCCGTGAGCGGCTTCATCAGCTGCCGCATCTTGCGTTGCAGTTCGCCGTCGACCTTCAGGATCAGCCAGCCGCAGCCGAGCGTCGCATACGTGACGAGCACGCCGATCCCGCACAGCAGGCTGAACGGCGACAACCAGTCGAACGGCCCGCCCGCGAACTGGTTGTTCTCGATGCGGATGCCCTGCAGCAGCGAACCGAGCACGATGCCCTGGCAGAACGCCGCGAGCGCGGAGCCGCCGATGAACGCGAGATCCCACATGTGTTGCGTGCGGGTCGCCTTCGCGCGCAGTTCGAACGCCGCACCGCGAAAGATCAGCCCGACCAGCATCAGCACCAGCGGCAGGTAATTCGCGGGCAGCAGCGTCGAATACACGACCGGGAACGCGCCATAGAGACCCGCGCCGCCGAGCACCAGGAACGTCTCGTTGCCGTCCCACACCGGCGCGACGGTGTCGAGCATCACCTGGCGCTCGGCCTTCGCGTCGAAGAACGGAAACAGCAGGCCGATGCCGAGATCGAAGCCGTCCAGCATCACGTAGATGAACACGCCGAGGCCGATGATCGCGGCCCACACGACAGGAAGATCGATTTGCATGATTACTCCGCCTCCGTGGTATCCAGCGACGTGGACAGCGCGCGGTTGCGCAGCCCCGGATGCCGGTGGAGCTCGATGTACCCGGCCTGTGCGGCCGGCCCGCGCCTCATCAGTTTCATCATGTAGTAGATGCCCGATCCGAATACCAGGAAATACACGACCACGAAAATCAGCAGCGACACGCCGACCTGCTGCGCGCTGAGCGGCGCGACCGAATCGATGGTGCGCAGCACGCCGTACACGGTCCACGGCTGCCGCCCGACCTCGGTCGTGATCCAGCCGGCCAGCAGCGCGACGATGCCCGACGGCCCCATGCCCACCACGAACCACTGGAACCAGCGCGCTTCATACAGGCGCCCGCCCTTTCTCAGCAGCAGCCCGAGCAGCGCGGTGAGCAGCATCAGCATCCCGAGGCCGGCCATGATCCGGAAGGTCCAGAAGATGATCGGCGAATACGGGCGGTCCTGCGGCGGGAATTCCTTCAGCCCGCGAATCTCGCCATCCCAGCTGTGCGTGAGGATCAGGCTGCCGAGATGCGGCACCTGGATCGCATAACGCGTGGTTTCGGCCTGCATGTCGGGCAGCCCGACGAGGTTCAGCGCGGTGCCGCCCTTCTCGGTCTCCCACAGCCCCTCGATCGCCGCGATCTTCGCCGGCTGGTATTCGCGCGTGTTCAACCCGTGCGCATCGCCGACGAAGATCTGGACCGGCGCGAGCAGCAGCAGCATCCACAGCGCCATCGAGAAGCTGCGCTTCACCGGCTCGTCGCGGCGCCCCTTCAGCAGATGCCACGCGCCGCATGCGGCGACGATGAAGCCCGCGACGATGAACGCCGCGATCGTCATGTGCGCGAGACGGAACGGGAACGACGGGTTGAAGATGATCTTGAACCAGTCGACCGGCACGACGAGGCCGTTCTCGATCTTGTAGCCCTGCGGCGTCTGCATGAAGCTGTTCGACGCGAGGATCCAGAACGTCGAGATCAGCGTGCCGACGGCAACCATCAGCGTCGCGAAGAAGTGCGCGCGCGGGCTGACGCGTTGCCAGCCGAACAGCATCACGCCGAGGAAACCGGCTTCGAGGAAGAACGCGGTCAACACTTCATACGTGAGCAGCGGGCCCGTGATGTTGCCCGCGACGCGCGAGAAGCCGGCCCAGTTCGTGCCGAACTCGTACGCCATCACGACGCCGGACACCACGCCCATCCCGAAGCCGATCGCGAAGATCTTCGACCAGAACTGGAACATGGATTTGTAGGCGGCATCGCCGGTGACGAGATAGCGCCATTCCAGCACCGCCAGGAAGCTCGCCATGCCGATGCTGATCGCGGGAAACACGATGTGGAACGACACCGTGAACGCGAATTGCAATCGTGCGAGATGGAACGCATCGAAGATTTCCATGACCGTAATTTGCTCGTGGTTGTGAGAACGTCCGCCCGAAGCAGGAAATCGCGCGACGGCTTGGCGACAACACATGCGAACACAAACGGTCACTCGCATGGCATCGAAGCGTGAATGACGATATCGCGATTGCCACGATACTCGCAATCGCGCGAACGCGTCCTGAAACTGTGCTTTCCGTCCCGGCAAAGATGTGTGCACGGAAACGGCACAACCGGTGCCGAGCGCCGCAAGCTGTACTGCTTTCCGCGTTGCGCCGCTGTGCATCCGGCGCGCGGTTCACCACGCTTAACATGTTATGCAACGCCTGATCGCGGCAGCGGCGTGCCCCTCGGCATCCGCCCGCCCCCCCTGGAGAAAACCGCATGACCCACCGAGACGATCCGACCGGCAGCACCGCGTGCGATGTCACGCGTCATCGTGCCGGCGAAGCGCGCGACACCGTCGATCGCGTCGTCGACGAAACGCCGGTTGCACTCGTGTTCAACGGCATCTCGCACACGGTGATGATGGCGACGCCGATCGACCTCGACGTGTTCGGTCTCGGCTTCGCGCTGAGCGAAGGCATCGTCGAGCGCGCGTCGGACATATTCGACATCGACAGCGAATGCCGGCCCGGTAGCGCCGAAGTGCGGCTCACCGTGTCGCAGCAGGCATTCATGGCGCTGAAGGCGCACCGGCGCGCACTGGCCGGGCGCACCGGCTGCGGCGTATGCGGAATCGAAAGCATCGCGCAGCTTGACCTGCACCCGCCGCGCATCGCTGCAGCCGGCGCGACTGCCGGCATCGGCGCCGACGCGATCGCACGCGCCGCACGCGCGTTGCCGGCCCGCCAGACGCTGATGCGCGAGACGGGCGGCATTCACGCGGCCGCCTGGTGCGACCGCGACGGCGCCGTACTCGACGTGTTCGAGGACGTCGGCCGCCACAACGCGCTCGACAAGCTGATCGGCGCGCTCGCACGGCGCCGCGCCGACCTGCACGCGGGCTTCGTGTTCCTGTCGAGCCGCGCAAGCTACGAACTGGTGCGCAAGGCCGCGCGGGTCGGCATCCCGATGATCGCGACGATCTCGGCGCCGACGTCGCTCGCGATCGGCGTCGCCCGCGAAGCCGGCGTGCGGCTGCTCGGCTTCTGCCGCAACGACGGCTTCGTCGAATACGTATCACCCGACGCCGCTCATCCCGACCAACCGGCGCTCGCGCAAACGCATCCGGCCCTCACTTCATGAAACAACTGATCGATTTCGATACCGCGCAGCAGCATTTCGCCGGCGCGTTCGCGCCGCTCGACGCGGTCGTCTCCGTACCGGTCGAGGACGCGGCCGGCCACGTGCTGGCCACGCCGCTGTCCGCCGTGCTCGACCAGCCGCCGGCCGACCAGAGCGCGATGGACGGCTACGCCGTGCGTCACGCGGACCTCGCGCACGGCGAGCCGCTGCACGTCGCGCAGCGCTGTTATGCGGGCGACCTACCGGCGCCGCTGGCCGCACGCACGGCCGCGCGCATCTTCACCGGCAGCATGATTCCGCCCGGCGCGGACACCGTCGTGATGCAGGAGCACGCACGTGAACAGGACGGCTGGGTCGCGTTCGACGCACCGCAGCGCAGCGGCTCGCACATCCGCCGCCGGGGCGAGGAAGTGCGCGCCGGCGACCTGCTCATACCGGCCGGCGTGCGACTGGGTGCGATGCACGTCGGTGTGGCCGCCGCGCAAGGGTTCGCGCGCATCGACGTGCGCCCGGCGCTGCGCGTAGGCATCCTGACGACCGGCGACGAGCTCGTCGCGTGCGGCCAGCCGCGTGCGCCGCAGCAGATCTACAACAGCAATGCGCCGATGCTCGCCGCGCTGGTAGCGGGCACCGGCGCGAGCGTCGCGATGCGCCTGCATGCGGCCGACACGGCAAGCGCCGTCGATCGTGCGCTGCGCGATCTGCACGCGTGCTGCGACCTGGTGATCTGCGTCGGCGGCGCATCGGTCGGCGACAAGGATCTGCTGCGCCCCGCGCTGGCCGCGCTCGGTGCGTCGTTCGTCGTCGCCGGCGTGCGCATGAAACCCGGCAAGCCAGTCGCGCTCGCGCGGCTCGACGCGCGGCCGGTAGTGCTGCTACCCGGCAATCCGGGCGCCGCGATGACGGCGTTCGCGCTGTTCGTCGCGCCGCTGATCCGTTGCCTGCAGGGGCGTGAAGCGCGCGTGCCGATCGTGCCGTCGCTGCCGATCGACATCGACTTCGAGCCGGATGCGCAGCGCGAGCGTTTCGTGCGCGTGCGCTGTGCCGTCGGCCCCGGCGGCGTGCCCGTACTCGACACGTTGCGGCAGCAAGGCGCCGGCACGCTGCAGTCGCTCGTGCTGGCGAGCGGGCTCGCCCGGCTGCCGGCCGGGCAGCGCATCGCGCGCGGCGACGCGGTTCCGTATTACGAATTCGCGCACTGGCTCGCATGAGCGCGACGCCGGACACCCGCCCGCTGCGACGCCTTCGCCGCGCATGCCGCACGGCGAACTGTATTCCTGCAATTCGGGCGCGATTGTGTCCCTGCCGGAAAAGTCCCGCGGACTATCCTCACGATGAGGCCCGTCACGACCTGTGCGCCGACACGTCGGCACCCGCACGGCCGATCGGCGACGCCCCTCCGCTTACTTCATGCAGGCCGACGAACCGATCGTGAATGCCATCGTTTCCGCCGCGCCGGACGCCGCCGCCTCATCCGGCGACGCATCGCCCGGCGCCTTCCCCCGCACGTCCGACACGCTCGGCCGCCCGCTGCGCGACCTGCGCCTGTCCGTGATCGATCAATGCAACTTCCGCTGCGGCTACTGCATGCCGCGCGAAAGTTTCGGCGCGGGTTATGCGTTCATGCCGTCGTCCGAGCGGCTGTCGTTCGCGCAACTGGAAAAGATCGCACGCGCGTTCACGTCGCTCGGGGTCGAGAAAATCCGCATCACGGGCGGCGAACCACTGCTGCGCCGCAACCTCGAAGCGCTGATCGAACGGCTTGCCGCGTTGACGACCGTCGACGGCAAACCCGTCGAAATCGCGCTGACGACCAACGGCTCGCTGCTCGCCGCGAAGGCGCGCACGCTGCACGACGCGGGCCTGTCGCGCGTGACCGTGAGCCTCGATGCGCTCGACGACGCGGTGTTCCGCCGGATGAGCGACGCCGACGTGCCCGTGTCGCGCGTGCTGGCCGGCATCGAAGCCGCGCAGGCAGCCGGGCTCGCGCCGGTCAAGGTCAACGCGGTGATCGAGCGTGGCGCGAACGACGATCAGATCCTGCCGCTCGTGCGGCACTTCCGGCATACGGGCGTGGCCGTGCGCTTCATCGAATACATGGACGTCGGCGGCGCGAGCTTCTGGTCCGGCGACAAGGTCGTGCCGGCCGCGCGGATGCGCGCGCTGATCGACGAACACTATCCGCTCGTACTCGTCGGCGAACCGGGGCACGACGCGACCGCCATACGTTGCCGGCACCTCGACGGCGCGGGCGAGGTCGGCTTCATCGCGAGCGTGTCGCATCCATTCTGCGGCACCTGCTCGCGCGCACGCGTGTCGGCGGACGGCCAACTCTATACGTGCCTGTTCGCGACGCAAGGCATCGACCTGCGGCCGTGGCTCGACGACGCGGCATCGGTCGACACGCTCGCCGCCGCGGTGCGCGAGCGCTGGACGCAGCGCGACGATCGTTATTCCGAGCGCCGGGCCGCACGGCCGGCCCGCGCGCCGGGCAAGACCTATCCGACCGTGCGCATGTCGCTCGTCGGCGGCTGACGGGCCGCCGCGCGCCGCACGACGCATCGCCTACAGGAGAACCTGTCATGACGACCTTCACCGAATCCCGCGCCGGGCTGCCGGACGATCCGCTGCGCGCCGGCGGCCACCCGCATCCGGCCGACCCGGCCGCCCCGCACACCGAGCCGCCGCCGGCGATTGCCGCCGGCTTCGAAGTGCGCGTGCAGTACGTGCCGATCGATGCGGGCGCCGAGCTCGCGCCGATCGTTCGCAATCCGAATGTCGGCGCGGTCGTGAATTTCCTCGGCGTCGTGCGCAACGAAGGCGACGTCGACGACGTCGTCGCGCTCGAGATCGAGCACTACCCGACGATGACCGAACAGGCCCTGTGGAGCATCGTCGAGGAAGCCAACGCGCGCTGGCGGCTCGAAGCGGTCAAGATCGTGCACCGTGTCGGGCGCATTCCGCTCGGCCAGGCGGTCGTGCTGGTGGTGGTGGCCGCCGCGCATCGCACGTCCGCGTTCGATGCCTGCGAATTCCTGATGGACTTCCTGAAGACCCACGCGCCGTTCTGGAAGAAGGAGATCCGCCACGACGGCGAATCCGGCTGGGTCGAGGCGAAGACGCACGACGATCAGGCCATGCGGCGCTGGGGCTGACCGCGCCCGTTGCGCGTTTTCCGATTCCGATTCCGTCGATCTTGTTCCAGACACCGCGATGAAACTGACGATCAAATACTTTGCAAGCATTCGCGAACAACTCGATCTCGACGAGGAAGTCGTCGAGATCGACGCGCGGGAACTCACCGTCGACGCGCTGCGCAGCACGTTGGCCGCACGCGACGCGCGCAGCGCCGAAGCGCTGCGGACGGACCGGCCCGTGCGCGCGGCCGTCAATCTCGAGATGGTGACGGGCGGGTTCGTCGTGCGGGAGGACAGCGAGGTGGCGTTTTTCCCGCCGGTGACGGGCGGATAACGCAGATCGCACGGCTGCCGGCTTCAATGCAGCCACTTCATCATGATCGTCGCGAACACAACCATCGCGGCGCCGCCGATGCGCGTCGAGATCTGCGCGAACGGCATCAGCCCCATCCGGTTCGACGACGACAGGATCGCCACGTCGCCGGTGCCACCCAGCCCGCTATGGCACGCGGTGATGATCGCGGATTCCACCGGATACATCTTCAGCGCGGCGCCGACGAAAAAGCCCGACACGACCATCGCGACCACGATCGACGCGCAGATCACGAAGTACCCGGGCGAGAATGCGCCGACGAGCTTGTCCCACGACACGAACAACGTGCCGAGCCCGACGAGGATCGCGAACGTCAGGTTCGTCGACATGAACTTGTACATCTGGTACGCGCCAATTTCCATCGACTCGGGAATCGCGCGGCACACCTTCAGCAATGCCGCCGCGACGATCATCAGCACCGGGCCCGGAATGCCGGTGAGCGGCGCCAGCAGCCCGCCGAGGATGAACAGCGTGCACGCGAGCAGCAGGCCGAACCCCATCAGCCGCAGGTCCAGCTCGGCCTCGGCCTTTTGCGCGGCGAGCAATTCGCGGTCCTCGCCGGTCTTCACCAGCAGGCCGTCGCCGCTGTACGCGCGATGCTTTTCGCCGAAGCGCTTCAGCAGGCCGCTCGCGAGGATCGCGACGACGTTGCCGATCAGCGCGGCCGGCACCATCATCGCGATCAGATGCCCTTGCGCGGCACCGGTGATCTCCGAATAACCGATCGACAGCGGCAGGATGCCTTCGCCGATACCGCCGCCGAGGATCGGCATCACGATATAGAAGAACGTGTGCTGCGGATCGTAGCCGAACGCGAGGCCGACGGCGATCCCCGCCGCGATCGCGGCCACGGTGCCGACGAGCAACGGTACGAACATCTTGAGGAAACCCTGAATCAGGATCTTCCGGTTCATCCCGAGCATGCTCCCGGCGACCAGGCACGCAATGTAGAGGTACTGAAGATTGGCCGTCTTCATCGTCACCGTGATCGCCTTCAGCGTCGCATCGTCCATCAGCCGGTAACCGAGCAGCGCCGACGGCACGAACAGGCACAGAATCGCGGGGCCGCCGATATGGCGGAACACCGGAATCCGGCGGCCGATCTCGCCGAGCAGCAGCCCGGACAGCATCAGCACCGCGCAGCCGCCGATCATGTCGTTCGGCAGCCGTTTGGTGATGGCCGCCAGGATCGTGACGAGCGCGAGCGCGACAAACATCGGCAGCGGCATCCCGCCAATCTTCAGGTTGAACAGCGACGATAGTCGCGTGTGCGGCGGCACGCTCGTCTGCACGGGGGAAGCTTCCATTTCATGTCTCCAGTTTTGTATTCCGATCGCACTTCGGCAGGGCCGGCCGGAACCGCGTGGCACGCGTCCGGCCCCGTGCTGCGGGCGCTCTCAGGCGCCTCTGTCACACTGCGCGCTGCTGCTTCGGCAGATCGATCTTCATCCACCGATGCGCCGCGTAATGGCGCGCCTCGAACGCATCGATCGCGTTGCTGTCGGCGAGCGTCATGCCGATCATGTCCAGCCCCTCGACGAACATGCGCTTCTGCCGCTCGGGCAGATCGAACGGGTATTCGCTTCCGTCCACCGTCGTGACGACCTGGCGCAGCACATCGATCGTCAGCGTGCTCGTCGCCGGGTTGCCGGCCTGTTCGACGAGCGTCGACACGACGGCGGGATCGAGCATCACCAGCAACAGCCGGTTGTTCAGCGCGTTGAAGTAGAAGATCTCGCCGAAGCTCGGCGCGATCACCGCGTCGAAGCCCGCCTGCTGCAAGCCCCATACCGCGTGTTCGCGGCTGGAGCCGCAACCGAAATTGGCGCCCGCAACGAGGATGCGCGCACCTTGATACTCGGGGCGATTCAGCACGAAATCCGGCCGCGGCACACCCGCGCCGTCGTGGCGGAGGTCATACATCACGCCGCGCGCGAGCCCCGACTTGTCGATGCCGAACAGAAACTGCTTCGGCATGATCTGGTCGGTATCGAGATTGTTCAGCGGCAGCGGCGCGGCGATGCCGGTGACGAATGCGTGCTCAGGCATGGTCGAACTCCTTGCGTACGTCGACGATGCGTCCGGCCAGCGCGGCGGCGGCGGCCATCGCCGGACTCATCAGGTGGGTGCGGGCGCCGCGGCCCTGACGCCCTTCGAAATTGCGGTTCGTCGTCGATGCGCAGCGTTGGCCGGGTTGCAGGATGTCGTCGTTCATCGCGAGGCACATCGAGCAGCCGGGCTGGCGCCATTCGAAGCCCGCGTCGATCAGCGTGCCCGCGATGCCTTCGCGTTCGGCCTGCTCGCGCACCGCGATCGACCCCGGCACGACCATCGCGCGCACCGACGGCGCGACCGTGCGGCCACGCACGACGTCCGCGACGACGCGCAAATCCTCGATGCGCGCATTCGTGCACGAGCCGATGAACACGTGATCGACCGCCAGGCCATCGATCGCCTGCCCCGCATCGAGCCCCATGTAGTCGAGCGCCTTGCGTGCGTTGTCGCGTTCGAGCGGCTCGGCCGACAGCGTCGGAATACGCGCGGTAATCGCGATCGCCTGGTCGGGGCTCGTGCCCCAGGTCACGAACGGTGCGACGTCCGCCGCATCGAAGCGATGCGTGATGTCGAACCGAGCATCGGCGTCGGATTTCAGTTGCGTCCACTGCGCGGCAGCCTCCGCAATTTGATCGGCGGGCAGATCGCGGATCCGGTCGCGCACATACGCGACCGTCGTCTCGTCGGGCGCGATGAGCGCACCGCGCGCACCGGCTTCCACCGTCATGTTGCACAGGGTCATGCGCGCTTCGGCGCTCAGCGCGGCGATCGCCGGCCCGTCGTACTCGACGACGAAACCGCGCGCACCCTGCGCGCCGATCTTCGAGATGATGTAGAGAACGAGATCCTTCGACGTGGTGCCGGCGGGCAGCGCGCCGTCGACGCGGATGCGCATGTCGCGTGCGACGCGGTACACCAGCGTCTGCGTGGCGAGCACATGCTCGACTTCCGACGTGCCGATGCCGAAGCCGAGCGCACCCAGCGCACCGTAGGTCGTCGTGTGGCTGTCGCCGCACAGCACGACCATGCCGGGCCGGATCAGGCCGATCTCGGGCGCGACCACATGCTCGATGCCCTGCTCGGTGTCCTGCACGTCGAACAGGTGAATGCCGTGCTTGCGGCAGTTGCGCGTGAAATTGGCCGCCTGGCTGGCCGCCGCGTCGATCACGATCGTGCGCTTGTCGACTGGCACCGGATGCGTCGGGATCACATGATCGACGATGCCCATCTGCTTTTCCGGACAGCGCACCGGCAGGTTCTTTTCCGCGAGCCCCGCGAACGCCTGCGGGCTCGTGTACTCGTTCATGATGTGCAGGTCGGCGTAGAGCACGACATGCTGCTCGTCGACCGGGAACACCGTGTGGCTCGCCACGATCTTCCGGTAAAGCGTCTGTCCCATCGTTCCTCCGGTTTTCTTGCGAAAACGCCCTGGTCCGGACGTTTCGGCAAGTGTAATTTGGAGGGTGACGCCTTAAAATGCGTCGTGGCTTAACCCATTATTAAATGAAACTTTAAGATGGATCCGATCGCAGACCTGGAGTTCTTCGCGCGGCTCGTCACGCACGGCAGCCTGTCGGCGCTGGCGCGCGATCTCGGCGTGACGCCGCCCGCCGTCAGTGCGCGGCTCAACCAGATCGAACGGCGCCTCGGCGTGAAGCTGCTGAACCGCACGACGCGGCGGCTGGCGATGACCAACGAGGGCGAGGTGTATCTCGCGACGGGCTCGAAGCTGCTGGAGCAGGTGCACGAACTCGAGCGCACGGTGTCGAGCAGCCGCAACCAGCCGCAGGGCTTGCTGAAGGTCAACGCAACCTTCGGCTTCGGGCGCCGCCACATCGTGCCCGCGCTGTCCGCGTTTCGCGAACGCCATCCGGAGGTCGAGATCCAGCTGGAGCTCACCGACCGCCCGATGAGCCTCGCCGAACTCGCGTACGACGTGGGCATCCGGTTCGGCGAACTGCCCGACCAGCGCGTGGTGGGACGCAAGCTCGCGGCGAACCGGCGCTTCGTCTGCGCGGCGCCGGGCTACCTGAAGGCGCACGGCGTCCCCAAGGTGCCCGGCGACCTGCGCGGCCACCGCTGCATCGTGCTGCGCGAGAACGACACCGCGTATGGCACGTGGCACTTCACGAAGGGCAAGCGCCACGAACTCGTCAAGGTGCATGGCGTGATGAGCAGCAACGACGGCGAAGCGACGCTGCGCTGGGCGATCGACGGGCACGGCGTGCTGGTGCGGTCCGAGTGGGACGCGCAGCCGTTCATCGATTCGGGCGCGCTGACGAGAGTGCTCGCGGACTGGTCGTTACCGCCGTCGGATATCTATGCGGTCTATCCGGAGCGGCTGAACCTGTCGGCGAAGGTGCGCGTGTTTATTGATTTTCTTTGCGAGTATCTGGAGCGGCGTGGTTGATGCGGGCGGAAAGAATGAGGCTCTTGGGGGATTTTCGAGGGTGTTTGTCGGCTAACGACCCGTTCCTGCCGCTCGAGCCGTTGCATCCAGCACGACTTGAGACCCCAATGGCAAGCAATGGTCAAAGATCTCCGCGCACTTCACCGGTTCCCAGCGCGCTCCGCTGCCGGTTGACTTCCGCCCAAAGCTCATCGCTGTCGTCATTGCGCAGCAGGACCATCCCGTCCAGTTGATCGTCGGTCACGCCGAAGTATTCCAGGATTTCCTGGCGGACCGCATCGATGAACTGCGCGTATTCCGGGGTTGCCTGGGCCTGCGCGTGCAAGGCATCGTATGCTGCATCGTCCGCGCCACCGCCGTGCTCGTCGATATAGCGCGAGATCCATTGGTCTCGTTCGTGGTCGTAATCGGCCTCGGCGCGCATCGCTTGCACGGCCGTGTAGAAATCCAATTGGGCAAACGCGGCGATCGCCGCCGTTGTCGCCTCGTCGAAGGTAGTCGTCATTCCATCTCTCACGTTAGTCAGGGCGCATCATCGCACGGGCCGCACCCGCGCAGGTGCCTCGAATCCGCACGGTGCAACACGCCGCCTGGCGCCGATGTTTGGCCCGTGCAAAGGCACCATGATTGGGAGGTTCACGCCTTCGAGTGCGCCACTCGTCGGGGCCGCACGGGCGACAGGATACTCATTTTTCTGTACTGCAAGCACAGCGATGAAAACAACCGGGCAAGGCAGATCGCAGAACAAGCTCCGAGCGTCACGCTGGCACTTAAGCACCAATACGGGCGCGAGTCATGAATTGCTCATAATGGTCGAACTGCGCCGGATACCTCCCCGGTGGTCCATTACTGGCTCAAAGATTGCGAACTCGGCGCCGCGAAAATTACTCACGCCTAAAGCTGAGAATAGCCCGTCCGATTGGATTTCCGCACACTAACGGATTCGGCATCCAGGCCGTGCCGACCTCAAGCGTTTCTCCATCAAGCTTGTAGAAGCGTTCCTGCTCACTGCCGTTCCAGGCTTCATTCCAGGACGAGTCAATCTTTGTAATGAACCTGTCGTCATCTATCCGATACCGTCCTGTATAGGCCATCACGGTACGGAAGAGTGCCACCATCTTCTCATCCGTGTTTCCTGGCTCCCGCGTCTTTGCGGTAACCAAGACCATCATCCGCCCATCAGTGCTGAAGATAAGGTACCCGTTCGGGTCTGCGCCCCAAGGTTGAGTGCGCTCGTTTGAATCCTGAAGCTCGACATTGAAAGAGATCAGCCGCCAGCAACCGTGGAGTTCTGCATCGTGCTCGGTCATGTTTCCTCCCGCCCTGCCGCCAACGCGTACTCAAGTCGTCATTTCCCTTACTGCTCGCTCCAGATTCGCCCGCACAATAACGCGATGAAACGGCGCAATGCTCGCAAGATAGATACGTCCCAGTCTGTTATGGCAGTGCACCACTGTGCCCGCGAGCAGCTCGCGCCCATTTTCCGCATCGGCGAGCAGTTGGATGGTGACGCGAAAGTCCAGATGCCGGTCATCCGCGCCAACGATCAACTCCGTCGCGCTCCTTGACAGCACCGGCAAGTAGCCGATAACCGGTCCGCGCGCCGCTCCGGCAAGACCAACGGCGCGAGACGATTTGACGCCGACTGTCGCCATCACCACATCGCGGACATACGTGAGCGCACGAATCCATCCCGCTTGGTGCTCGAACGCGGTACGTGCCAGCACCTCGAGATTGTCGCTAGCTTCCGCCGGCAATCGAATTGCAAAAGCATCCAGCAGGTCCGCACCCGCGTAGAGCGGCACAAGCACACTGTCGCTAGGCATGGGCACGGCGCGCGCTTTGGTCATGAGTTCAGGTACCGGATGCTGGGGACGGGAGTAGCAACGACCTCGACATGTGCTACTCTTTTCGTAGCAAAGAGAATGTAGCGAATTTTCCTGACATGCGCTACTGATTTGATAGCATCTTTGGAGCAAAAGACGTGGCCGACACACCTCTCCCGGGCAATCCGGTGCGTGGCTCCCGCACAGGCCAGCCCGTTATGGCGCTGTTCGATCTTCTTGGGCGCAACTGGACCATGAGAATATTGTGGGAGTTGTGCCATCACGGACCATGCACGTTTCGAGAATTGCAAGGTCAGTGTGAGTCCGTTTCTCCTGGCGTCCTCAACTCGCGTCTCAAGGAGCTCCGCGAGTCGCAACTCGTCGAGCTTGGTGCCGAGGGCTACCAGCCGACGTCCATGGGAAGGAGCTTGTTTGAATTACTCCTTCCGTTGGATCGGTGGTCGAAACGCTGGGCGACTTCATTGGCGCGCGATCAGTTGCCATGAACCTGGAAACTGCAGCTGGACGCGTCCGAGCGGGCTGCCATGCGGTGCGTGGTTAAGGAGGCGCACGCCACCCGCGTGCCGTACACCGGTAGACTCCCACCGCTTTCCCAAGCGCTCGTCTATCGTGTTTGAATGCCGGACTGCGCTGCCGCTACGGCCGCGATTCGGTACTGCGCCCGTTAAGCCATTCGTTGATGGCGGCTAGCGCCGTCGATTCGATTCCCAGGTACCCGTGCGGAGCCTGCCCACCACATTCGGCGTGCTTGTTACCTCCGCCCATGGTGCTCGATACAGCAACGAAATCAAAATTGTTGTCAGCTGCCATACGCTTGGCTGCCCAGAATGGCGACGCGGCACAAACGTCATGTTCATTCGATAGCACCAATACACGCGCCTTGTTTCGCGGCCAGGCGACATCAGACAATCCCGGCTTGCCGTGAACTGCTACCGACACCGGCGAAGTGAGCACGAAAGCATCCGCGAGGTCGGGATTGCGTAACAGCACGTTACCCACCGTAATCGTTCCACGGCTCGTACCAACCAGTGCAACTTTGGCGGCCGGGTAACGTTTTTTCAGTTCCGTAACGACGGCGACAACGTCCTGACTTGCCGCCCCGCTCAGTCGGAATTCGTCATCCATCCCTTTCGCCTGGTCCGATGGCGCGTCGAAAACAACCGCGGCATCACCTACGGTCGCCCAGTAAGGTGCGGTTCGCACCAGGAAATTTCCCCGTTCGTTGGTCGGTCCATTTTCTGAAAGAGCAACGACGCCATCGCTTCCCGCGAAGAGCACGATGACCCATGCTGGTGGGGTCGATGGGGAATTGATGTAGATGTTCTGGGTTTCATTCCGGCTCTTCACGGAAACCAGCTCGCCCGCGCATATTGCGTGACTGCCGACTGCGAAGGCGGCCGCAAGCAGCAGCCGACTCCACATCCGTGCTGTGGTGGAACCTTGCAATCGCGCGATGCGATTGACCGACGGACGGGAGCTCATCTGCGGCGTAGATGTTGCAGCTGGGTCGGGAGACAGCGGATCATCAAATGCAACGCGATCGGAACCAGCACGCCGTCGTCCACAATCCCGACGAATGGGACCGCGAAATTGAAAGGATCGATCGCGTACAACGCGACCAAAGCGACAGCGGGCATCAACCATCCTGGGCGGTCGGGATGACGCAGTGCGTATCCGAGAACACGCAGATCGCCCCTGACAACTTTCCAAAGCAATGCGATTCTTCTCATGCCGGTGGTTCCTTCTAACCGATCAAAATGACCTCACGAATTCCATCCGTACAAACGCGCGGCGCGCGTTTCCGCGACTCAAATCCTACTCCCGGATTGAGCAGACCGACGGTCAATAAATGTCAGAAGCCGGCTTACATTCCTTGCTCAGTGATTGTTGGCGATCCAAACGACGATGCCGGACGTCTCCAAGTGGCCGAACCCGCGGCACACGAATCAATCGTCCAACCGTCGCATTCGGCGTCGACTTCTTCAAGCGAAGGTCTACGCGTCGGCTGTTGTATTCCTCCGTACCGGGTCAGGTGCCGGGTTGACGGCAAATAATGCCGATGGAACGGCGTGTCTCGAGTAAGTTGCGGACGTTCAGGTGTCGCTGGCTGCGACGAGCCGAACGGCACTTCATGGCCACGAAGCATCACCGTCATATAGAATGGTGCGCTTTGCCCGTACCCCTATGTGGTTCAAGAATCTTCAGCTTCATCGTCTTCCGGCCCCTTGGGCCGTTACCCCCGATCAGATGGAAAAATGGCTGGCGCCCCACGCGTTTCAGCCGGGCAGCAGCGTCGAGATGCAGCGCCACGGATGGGCGTCGCCGCGTGACGACGGCGCGCTGGTGTATTCGATCAACCGGCAGATGCTGCTGGTGTTTCGTGCCGAAAAGAAGCTGCTCCCGGCGTCGGTCGTCAATCAGGTGACCAAGGCCCGGGCGCTTGAAGTCGAGGAGCAACAGGGCTTCAAGGTCGGGCGAAAACAGCTGCGCGAACTCAAGGAGCAGGTGACCGATGAACTGCTGCCGCGCGCGTTCACCATTCGCCGCGATACCCGCGTGTGGATCGATACGGTGAACGGCTGGCTCGTCATCGATGCGGCTGCACAGGCGCTTGCCGACGACGTTCGCGGCCTGCTCGTCAAATCGATCGATCAGTTGCCGCTCGCCGGCGTTCATGTGGCGCTTTCGCCGGTCGCCGCGATGACGGACTGGCTGCTGTCCGGCGAGGCGCCGGGCGGATTCACCGTGGACCAGGACGCCGAGTTGCGCTCGACCGGCGAAGGCGGCGCCACGGTGCGATACGTCGGCCACGCGCTGGAAGCGAACGACATGCGCCGGCACATCGAGGCCGGCAAACAATGCATGCGCCTCGCGATGACCTGGGATGACCGAATCTCCTTCGTGCTGACACCGTCGCTGACGATCAAGCGTGTCACGCCGCTCGACGTGATCAAGGAGGCGGCGGATCCCACCGCGCAGAACGACGATGAACGCTTCGATTCGGATGTCACGCTGATGACGGGTGAACTGGCGCGGATGTTGACCAGTCTTGTCGATATCCTGGGTGGCGATCAGCACGACTCGATTCAGAAGGCGGCAGCAGCCTGAACGCCGTCGGCTGTCGAGGATCGTTGCCCCGCGACGGCGGGGCTTCGCGCTGACGCGACGTTTCGGGGAGGACCGCCGCCGCGCCGGCGGCGGGTCGCGGCTGGGTGGTCGCGATCCGTTTGGGTCATTGGGCCAGAGTCGTTCACCGTCCGCTGTCCCACTTACTTCAAACGATCGAAATTTGACCTTCACAGTTGAGCGACTTCCGAGCCCAAAAATCGAAGAACCTTGGTTGTTCTCCCGTTGATGACCGGAAGTTGCTCCCGGTTACACCAACCGATTAGCTCTTGGACATTTGCTCGGCCGAACTCGGAGAGTTTGTATTGTGGATTGAAAATCAAATTGGCCATCCGTTGCTCGACCCTATCGGAACCAAATACAAGATAGGAAAGAGAGTCATAAACCTTTTTAGCGTCATTGACCGTGACGAATGTCGACTTCCAGGTTGACATTCCGCCTTCAAAGAATCTGAATCTGTCGTGAAACGAATGTAAGGTACAGAGCGCGTCGAACAGTTTTTCCGGTGGCGTATTCTTGAGCGAATCAGGCGATTCGAACACCTTCATAAGTCGCGGATAAGTCTCATGTACTACGGTACGCTCAAAATACTCCCACGGCGTCTCTCGCCACTCTCGGACTAGATCACCGATCATTTTGGCTTGCTCAGATACTGAACGAAGCGGAGCCTGCCGCCAAGCGTCACCTTGCGCTTTGCGTTCACGGACGAAACTGATGAAGGAATCTATTTCAAGGCGCAAGGGGATGAGACTATCGTCGGCTTTCCTATAACCTGTAGCCTCGTACGCATCGCGGACAACATTGAATGCAGATAGACTCTCCTGGTATGTCTTGCGAAAATCCTCAAGATACATCCCTTGGCTCGTTAATTTTGGGGTCTCGCGAGTGATGTTCGTCGGCGAGAAATCGCCGAGTTGATTAAGGATTTTCTGCCCTAGCTGCTCCGCTGCCGCCTGATGTTGTTGGAATTTGTTGAAAAGCTGTTTGTAGCTCTTCAAATCATCGTCATGCAACACCCTCGATTCTTGCCAGTACTCGGAGAAGATGTAGACGAGCTCTGTGAATCTGTCGTCGTCTCGGCCAATACCCACTACGATTTCTTGATTAGTCAGAATAGCCGATCCGGTGAGGTTCGCTGAGCCAACGAACGCAATCTCGTCTCCAAAAATATATAGCTTCGGATGAAAACTATGACCGGTGAAGTATCGCATCTGCACGCGAGGGTTAGCCATCAATCGTTCAAGCGCGTATGGGTTGGTCGGAAAACCCAACCTAACGATCAGTCGAACGTTACAACCTGATGCGACCAATTCTTCAACGACGGAGACTTCTGTAAAGAAGGCTACAGCAATGTAGACGTTGCTCGCCGAACGTGCCGAATCGAGCAATGCATTTCGGAAAAAGTCTCTATGGTGATTGCGATTTGCGTATAGTCCAGGCATTTTTATCTAGTAATTCGAACGTCGTTGGTCGCGGAAATTGGCAACGAGCAAGCCCCCAGTAGCACTCGTGACTTATCAAACATTCTGTAGCGGTAAATTTTAGCCTAAGCGTGCGCTGTATGCGGGCGGTGGTGTGATGGTGATAGCTCTCCGTAATGCTTGTTGGCATGTCGCGATTGGCCAACATACAAACGATGCGCTACCGTCCGGACCGGCCTCTTCCGAACAGCGAGCGGACGGATGCGCGGTTGCATCGAATGTCCCAAACTGGCCGAACGCGAACAATTCGCATCCCGCTCCCCGAACCCCGCAACAACCCAAAAACAAAGCCGGCCCAAAGCCGGCTTCGTCATTACCCCACAAGCGACAACACCCCCCGTCACTTCATGCACGCCGCAGCCAGCTTCCCGACCGCGATCACCGCCTGCTCGATCTCCGGCGACCACGGGCTGCTGTAGTTCAACCGGATGAAGTTCCGGTAGCTGTCCGTGATCGAGAACATGTAGCCGGGGCCGATCGTGATTCCCTGCTCCAGCGCAAGCTGGTACAACCGCATCGCATCGACCTGCGCGGGCAGTTCGACCCACAGCACGTACCCGCCCGCGGGGCTCGAAATACGCGTGCCCTCCGGAAAGAACCGCGACACCATCGCACGCATCAGGTTCGCCTGCTGTGCATACGCCTTGCGCAAGCGCCGCAGGTGATGCTCGTAACCGTCCCGTTCGAGAAACTCCGCGATCGCGAGCTGCGGTAGCGATGGCGTCGCGAGCGTGTTCAGGAATTTCAGCTTCTCGACCTGATCGCGATAACGGCCCGGCAACGCCCAGCCAATCCGGTACGCGGCCGTCAGGCTCTTCGAGAACGACGCGCAATGCAGCACGATCCCGCTGCGGTCGTACGACTTCAGCGAACTCGGATGCGTATCGCCGAAATACAGTTCGTTATACACACCATTCTCGATCAGCGGCATGCCGGCCTTCGTTGCGAACTCCACCAGTTCGCGCTTGCGCTCGTCGGGCATCTGAAAGCCGAGCGGGTTCTGGAAGTTCGGCATCACCATGCACGCGGCGATCGGCTGCGACTTCGCGATCGCGGCCAGCGCGGCAATGTCGATTCCGTATTCCGGATGCGTCGCGACCTCGATCGCCTTCATTCCCATCCGCTCGATCGCGTGCAGCATCGCGTAGAACGTCGGCGACTCCACCGCGATCGTATCGCCCGGTTTCGCGACCGCCTGCAAACACAGGTTGATCGCCTCCGTCGCGCCGACCGTCACGATGATCTCGTTCGGGTCCACCGACATCCCGTTTTCCAGGTAGCGGCGCGCGATCTGCCGGATCAGTCGCGGATGGCCGGGCGGCAGCCCGTCCGTCACGCCCCACAGCGCCTTGTCGCGGCCGGCCGCGTACGCGTAGCGGTTCAGCTTCTCGAACGGGAACAGGCTCGGGTCCGGATACGGCGAGCCGAGCGGCACCGCGTCGTCCGTGCCGATCGAGCGCAGCGTCGACAGCACGAGCCGGCTCACGTCCACGGACGACGAGATCGCGATCGGCTTCGACGGCCGCAACTCGCGCACCGGCGCATGACTGTCGTCGCGGCGCAGGTTCACGAAATAGCCCGACTGCGGCCGGCTTTCCAGCAGCCCGCGGCTTTCGAGCAGCAGATACGCGTGCAGCACGGTCGTGATGCTGATCCGGTGTTGCTGGCTCGCCTGCCGCACCGACGGAATCCGGTCGCCGTGGCGGTACACGCCCTGGCGGATCAGGCGCTCGATGTCGTCCGCGAGTTTTTCATAGAGTTTCATCGTGCGCCTCCCGCCGGCATGCGCAGCCGCGCCGCCATGCCATGTGCGTCCGGGTCGCACGTGTTCCGCCCGCCGACCGGGCCATCGTGATTCCTGATCTTTCCCTCCGGTTTTGCCTTTTCCATCGCACTGGCTCTCTCTTGAAGATGCGCCGCCAGGGGTCCGGAACAACAGGATCTGCGGCACTGTGCACTTGATGGATGAATCTTAAAAGCAGAACAGTTGGCGAGGAGTATACACATCGATCATGCGAACAAGAGTACAGTTTGGCGCGGATCGCGGATGGCGGGAGAACTGTACGTCTTATGAAATGGCCGGGCGGCCGACAGCCTTTCTCCAGACTGTTCTGATCGGGATGCAATACTGTGCGATCGCACGGTTTTCATTGCCGGAGTCAGACCATGCAGCACACGATCGAACAGGCATTCGCCCGCGGCGGCGCAATCCACGCCGCCCGAAAAGTACAGAAATGGAGCCCGAACGAAGCGGCCGGACGCGGCGCGAATCGGGAGACCCCGCATGACTGACCGCGCGCTCGTCGCCCTGCTCGTCGCGCGGCTGACCGGCACTGCCGACCATCCGCGCTTCACCGGCGCGCCGATCGACCTGTCGGCGCTCGACGCGCACACGCTCGGCGCGGTCTGGCCGGCGCTGCGCCGTACCGAGCGCGAAATCGTGCCGCCTGATTGCGCATACAACGATCCGCGCGCCGAATTCGCGCGCTGGCTGCGTGGGCAGATCGATGCGCTCGGTCTCGTGCCACTCGTCGACGCCGATGCCGCGCTCGAGCTGTTCCGCGACATCCCGCCCGGCGCGTGGCAACGTGCGCTGGAGGAGCTGCCCTGTCTCGACGCGCCGCCGTCGCCCGCGCTGCAGGCCGAACTCGTCCGCATCGCGGGTGAACCGGAGGAAGGCGGCCTGCGCGCCGCATCCGCATACGGCGCCTATGCGCTCGACTGGTTCGCCGGCCGCCGCGACTTCTCGGCACGACGCGACACGTATGCACAAGCGCTGGCCGATTCGCCGTTTCGCGTGCGCGAACTCGACGTGCTGCCCGAGCTCGGGCCGGCCGCGCTGCTCGCGCTGGCCGCGACGCACGACGGTTATTTCGCGCCGAAGCGGCTGTGGATCGACTTCAGCGATCCGGCCGTCACGCTCGCGGAAGATGCCGCTTACGTCGAATTCGCGCGCGACGCGCTGACCGAGGCCGCGCGGCAGGTCGCGGCGCTGCATGCGGGCACCGTGCCGTATCAGGCCGATCGCGCATTCACGACCGACGACGCGCAGGTCGTCGCACGCGCCGCGCGCGTGGCCGCGTACCGCGACGAAGCGTGGTTGCGCCCGCTGATCGGGCCGCTGCTGACGGGCGTATGCGTCGCGCCGACGGCCGCGAAGACGGCGCCGTCGCAGTCGCTCGCGATCGCGCTCGGCCACGCGGTCGAAACGATTCCCACCCCCGAGAGCGTGCGCGCGCTGCGCGATGCGCTGGCCGTCGTGCGTCATGCCGGCGTGCAGAAGAAGCTCGCGCGCAACCTGAAACCAGCCGAACGCGCGCTTGGCGAGCGACCGCACACCGCGCTGCGCATGACGCTCGACGCGAAACCCGACAAGAAGCAGCTCGCGATGCTCGCCGCGTGCATGGAAGCGGGCTTCTGGCAGCCGATGACACTCGGTCATGCCGAATGGCGCGAGCGGCTCGTCGATGCGCCGGCCGGCGCCGCGTTCTCCGCGCGCATGATCTGGCACGCACGCGCCGGCGATGGATCGACGCAGTCGTTCATGCCGGACATCGTGAAAGGCAAGGTCGTGCTGCGCGACGCGGCCGGGCACGCGTGCGACATCGCCGACGACAGCGACATCCGCCTGTGGCACCCGTTGCTGGCCGACGCGGACGAGCGGCTCGCGTGGCAGCGCGCGATCGTCGGCCGCGCACTTCGGCAGCCGGTCAGGCAGGCATTCCGCGAGTACTACGTGCCGGCGGAAAACGACGCCTCGTCCAGCGATTCCGCGATGTTCGAAGGTCATGTGCTGTCGAGCCGGCCGCTGCTCGGCGTCGCGCGCCGCGAAGGCTGGTCGATCCGCGCGTACGACGACGGGCTCGTGCGCGAGTTCGGCGACGTGCGCGCGACCTTCCTCGTCGATGCGCGGCTCTATCCCGGCTCCGAAAGCCACGGCACGTCGCGCCGGCTGCATGTCGAACGCCGGCAAGGACGGCGCTGGGTGCCGCTGCCGATCGGCGAGATCGATCGTGTCGTGTTCTCGGAAGTGGCGCGCGCGGTCGACCTGCTCGTCAGCGTGGCCGCGTTCGCACTCGACGACGACGCGACGCGCGCGGCAGCCTCCGCGCAAGCGGTCGACCCGGTTCGCCAACGCGACATCGAAGCGGAACGCTGGCAGCGGCTGAACCGGCTGTCCGATCTGCCGCTGGGCGTGATGGCGCGGCATCGCAAGCACGTGCTGTCGCTCGTGTTCGCCGAGCCGATTGCGCAAGGCAGGATGACGATCGACGAACGTCATGTGCGCGTCGGCGCGTGGTCGGTGCATTGCGCGACCGGCCGCGTGACGCGTGACGGCGAGCCTGTCGATGCCGCGATCGAGCCGCCGCCGTCGCCGCTGCGCGCGGTGCCGTGGCTGTCTTACGACGAAGCGCTGCTGCAGCGGATCGTCGACGTCGTCGCGGGTTTGCTCGACTGAGCGACGGCGTCAGATCGAACCGAACAGCGCGCGCGGCCGGTCCTTCAGCGTGCCGGACAGAATCCGCAGCCCGTTGACGAGTTCGTCGCGCGTGGCCGGGCACGCGAGGTTGATGCGTACGCCGTGCTCGATTTCCGCACGATCGACCGCGAACGTCGACGACGGCATCACGATCACGCCGCGCGCCTTCGCGTTCGCCGCGAAGTCGTCGGCCCGCCACGGCGGCGGCAGCCGCAACCATACGAACATGCATGCAGGGTCGGACTTCAGTTGCCCGGCCGGCAGCAGTTCCCGAGCGAGATCGACGCGTGCGCGGATCTCCGCGAGTTGCGCGGCCATGATCCGCTCGGCGGTGCCGTCCTCGATCCAGACCGTCGCGATCAGCATCGACGTGGGCGCCGGCATCCATGCGGTCGTGCGCACCGCTTCCGCGCACAGCGCAACGCTGTCGCGCGGGCAGCTCAGGTAGCCGAGGCGCAGCCCGGGCGCCAGAATCTTCGACGTCGCGCCGATATGGAACGTCAGCTCGGGGCACAGCCCCGCGATCGCCGGCAACCGGTCGCGCACGAGCGGCCCGTACACATCGTCCTCGATGATCGTCACGTGATGGCGCCGCGCGACGTCGACGAGCGCCATCCGGCGCGCGAGGCTCATCGTCGTCACGGTCGGGTTCTGCAGGTTCGGCACGACGAAGATCGCCTTGACCGGCATGCGCTGGCAGATCCGCTCGATCTCGTCGGGCAGCAGGCCATCGTCGTCGGCCGGCGCGCTGACGATCTCGAACTGGAATACCGGCGCGAGCGCCTTGAGCCCGTAGTACGTGAGGCGATCGGCAACGATCACGCCGTCGGTGCCGATCAGGCTGTTCAGCACCGCGTACAGCCCGTGCTGCGCGCCGCTCGTGACGACCACCTGGTCGCGCGACGGCGCGAAGCCGGGGGCGGCCAGCCACTGCGCGCCGGCCGCGCGTGCCCACTCGGGCCCCTGCGGCGGCTGGTATTCCTGCAAGGCGGCGAAACGCGGGTCGTTCGGCAGCGTGCCGAAGGTCTGCGCGAGGCTCGCGAGAAACTCGCCGGTCGCCGGGCGGTTCACGGTCAGGTCGATCACGCCGTTGCCCGCCGCGAGCGACGCACGGGCCGGCTCGATGCTCGGCATCGCGCCGCCGGTGACGAGCGAGCCGCGGCGCTTGCTGCCGATCACGAGGCCGCGCAGCTGCAGTTCCTTGTACGCGCGGGACACGGTCGACACGTTGATGCCGAGCTCGGTCGCGAGCTGGCGCTGCGGCGGCAGGCGGCTGCCCGGCGGATACATGCCGTTGCGGATTTCCGCCTCGATCGAGCTCGATACCTCGACATAAGTCGGCCGCTTCGCCGGTGCCGGCGCACCGCCATCGCGCTCGCCGGAAAGTTTGTCTGATGCCATTTGTCGCCTGTGACCACACAAAAAGCGTTTGTCTGCCATTTTGACCTGCCCAGCGATTGTATATGACATCCCCTCCCCGTCAAACGCCAGCAGAAAAGTCTGCTGAATCAGCCGGTTGGAATCGGGTAAACACTAGCGCCACACAATCTCATTTTGATTGCACACAAAAAATTACTGTGTGATTCTTAATCTCAACTTTGTGTGAATCATGTGTGCCGGAGGGGATGCGTCATGGCGAACGTCGCCATCGTGGGTGCAGGCTTCATCGGGCTCGGCGCGGCGGCATGGCTGCAGCGCGACGGGCATCGCGTGACGCTGTTCGATCCGGACGGCGTCGGCCACGGCGCGTCGTTCGGCAACGCCGCGACGTTCGCGCCGTACGGCTGTGTGCCCGTGAACGGCCCGTCCGTGTTCCGCGACCTCCCGCACTTCCTGTTCGCCGCCGACAGCCCGCTGCGCATCCG
This sequence comes from Burkholderia theae, assembly GCF_048565265.1. Taxonomy (NCBI): domain Bacteria; kingdom Pseudomonadati; phylum Pseudomonadota; class Betaproteobacteria; order Burkholderiales; family Burkholderiaceae; genus Burkholderia; species Burkholderia theae. The sequence goes on along the minus strand of NZ_CP183463.1, from coordinate 1,233,316 downwards.
CTGGCCATACCTGTTGCGTGGTGCACCGTGGCTCGCGCGCTTCCTGCTCGCATCGACACCCGAGCGCCACCAGCGCAGCGCAAGCGCGCTGGCCGCGCTGCTGTCGCGCGCCGCCGACGGTTATGCGCCGCTGCTCTCGACCACGCGGCTCGCGGCGTTCGTGCGGCCACGCGAGTGCCTGTACCTGTATGCGCGGCAGGCGTCGTTCGATGCCGCACAGCCGTCGCTCGCGCTTCGGCGCCGGCTCGGCGTGCCGTTCGAGCTGCTCGACGCGAACGCGATCCGCCGGCTCGAGCCCGCGCTCGCGCCGATCTTCGCGCGCGGCGTGCTGTTCGTCGGCAGCTGGCATTTCTCCGACCCGCACGGTTTTCTCGGCGAACTGTTCACGCATCTGGCTACCGGCGGTGCGACGCTCGAACGCGCGTGCGTCGAACGAATCGAGCCCGCCGGTGACGGCGTGAACGTCCATGCGGACGGTGTGGTGCGTGCCTTCGATCAGGTCGTGATTGCCGCGGGCGCGCGCTCGCGCGCATTCGCGGCCGCCTGCGGCGATGCGGTGCCGCTCGATACCGAACGCGGTTATCACGTGCAGTTCGCCGCGCACGAACAAATCGTCACGCGGCCGGTCGGTTGGGCCGAGCGCGGCTTCTACATGACGCCGCTCGACGAAGGGCTGCGCGCGGCCGGCACCGTGGAACTCGGCGGCTTCGACGCGCCGATGAACCCGTCGCTCGTCGCACTGCTCACGCGTTCGGCGCGCGAGGCACTGCCATCGCTCGGCGCGCCGACGCGCAGCTGGCTCGGCTTCCGGCCGACGCTGCCGGACGGCGTGCCCGTCATCGGCCGCGCCCGCAACAGCGCACGCGTGATCCACGCGTTCGGGCATCAGCACCTCGGCGTGACGCTCGCCGGCATCACCGGGCGGATCGTCGCCGACCTCGTCGCCCAGCGCGCACCGCCGCTGGACCTCACGCCTTACCGGGCCGCGCGATTCTGACGCGCGCCGCGATTTCAACCACTGCAAGGAGAGGCAACATGAATCGTCGTAACTGGCTGGTATGGCTGGCCGTCTGCTCGATCGGCACGGTCGCCGCATCCGCGCAGGCCGCGGACCCGGAAACCATCAAGATCGGCTTTGCCGGTCCGCTGACGGGGCCCGTCGCGCGTGTCGGCAAGGATCTGCAATACGGTGCACAGCTCGCGCTCGACGAGGAGAACGCGAAGCATCCGACCGTCGGCGGCAAGCCCGTGCGCTTCGTGCTCGACGTGCAGGACGACCAGGCCGATCCGCGCATCGCGATCCAGGTCGCGCAGAAACTCGTCGACGACGGCGTGGTCGGCGTGATCGGCCACTACAACTCGGGCTGCAGCATCCCCGCGTCGGCCGTCTACCGGCAGGCGAACGTCGCGATGATCACGCCCGGCTCGACCAATCCGCAACTGACGATGCAGGGCTTCAAGAACGTGTTCCGCACGATGGGACACGACGGCGTCGGCGGCGTGGTGGCCGGCCGCTTCGCGGTCGAGCAGCTGAAGGCGAAGCGGATCGGCATCATCGACGATCGCACCGCGTTCGGCCAGGGCCTTGCCGACGCGTTCGAGAAAGGCGTGAAGGACGCGCACGGCAGCGTCGTCGACCGCGAATACACGAACGACAAGGCCGTCGATTTCCGCGCCATTCTGACGACGATGAAGAGCAGCAACGTCGACCTGCTGTTCTTCGGCGGGCTCGACGAACAGGGTGCGATGCTCGTCAAGCAGATGCGCTCGCTCGGCATCCGCGCGCAGCTGTTCGGCGCCGGCGCGCTGAAAAGCAACGCATTCCTGAAGATTGCCGGCAACTCGGGCGAAGGCACGCAGGATCTCGAACCGGGCCCGGCGCTCGACAAGCTGCCGTCGGCCATCGCGTTCGCGCAGCGCTACAAGGCACGCTTCAACCAGGACGTCGAGCTGTATGCGCCGTTCGCGTACGACGCGGCACTCGCGATGATCGCGGCGGTCCGCAAGGCCGATTCGGTCGATCGCGGCAAGATCGTCGCGAGCCTGCCCGGCGTGTCGGTCACGGGCGTGACCGGGAAGATCTCGTTCGACGAGCGCGGCGACCTGATCAAGCCGCCCTACACGCTGTTCCGCGTCGAACAGGGGCAATGGCACAGCATCCGCACGGTCGGCGGCGCGTCGAACTGAGCGGCAACCCGGCAGCAGGCGCCGCCTACCGCGCCGCCTGCTGCCGCTGAACCTCCTGCGCTTTCATCTGCAGATACGCGCTGCGCTCCACTTCGTGCAGTTGCAGCGGATACTGCTCCGTTGCGTCGAACCAGCGCGCGAGGCGCTGGTCGAGCGGCTTGTCGAGCGTCGCGAGATACGTGTCGATCGCGAGGTAGTAGCGCATCGTGTTGCGCTCCAGCAGCCCGCGCACGCCGCCGATGTATTGCGGCTTCGCGACCGATGCATCGCTGGCGGGCGTGAAGCCGACCTTCTCGCTGCCGACCGTCGCGAGGTAGGTCTTCATCGCCATCCGGCCGACCGTGCCGAAGCCGTACGAATACGTGAGATGCAGGAACGTGCGCGATGCGCCGACCGGCACGGCCTCCAGCGCGATCCGGTAATCCTTCGTGCCCATCGGGCCGCTGTCGGCGGTCAGGTCGACCTGGAAGTAGTCGGCCGTTGCGGCCGCCACGCGATAGCGGAACTGCAGGCGATAGGTATCCGACAGCTTCTGCTGGATCTTGCGACCGACGTTCACGTCAAGCACGGGGCCATTGCCGCCGCTCGATGCATGACAGTACTTCGTGTTCAGGTGCAGGATCAGCACCGCGCACCAGTTCGCGGGGCCTTGCGCGGGATCGTTGAGCTGGCTGTTCACGACCGCGAACGGATAGTCGACCACCGCGTAGATGTCGCCCTTCAGCGACGACGACGACTCCGACGATTCGAGGTAGAGCGGCCGGCGAAACGCGTTGTCCTTCAGTTGCGCGCCGAGGCTGTGGTAACGGTCGAGCAGCGCCGCCGCGCCGTTGCCGCCCTCCGCGCCGAACGACAGCACGCTCCAGCCGACACACACGGCCGCGACGAGCGCGTGCCAGACGCGACGGGCACGCCACGTGCCGCGCGGATGTCCGGATGTCTTCATTCTTGTGCTCCCGCCGGGGGCGCGATGGTCGCGCGCACGATTCACAGAATACGCCTGCGCCCGGCACGACGTTACGCGTGGTTACGCGGGGTTCATGGCCGCTAACGGCTCCGCTTCACCGGCACCGGCAACTGCGCGGCCGTGATCCGGATCAGCGCCGACAGCCATTCGCGGTCGTCCCAGCGATCGCCGGCGATCACGAGGTGCGGCTTCGCGCTCGGATACGGCGGGCCTTCGTCGCAGGTGCCGAGAAACGCGCGGCCTTCGGGCGTCGGCTTGACGAACAGCCGGTCGTCGCAGACGAGCGCGACCATCTTGCCGTCGCAATAGATGCCGTATTCGCCGAACATCTTGCGGGCCGATACCGTACCGGCCGCCGTCATCTGCTCGACGATGAAATCGACCGTACCCCGGCTCGATGCCATCCGTTGCTCCTGGTGAAAAAAAGTATGACCGCCGTGTGTGCCGGACCGTTCCGTTGTATCGGCGGGTACGTTGCCGCACGTCGTCGATGCGTCGACCGAAAACGCATTCAGGTACGGGCGTCCTTTCCGGCCAACAATCTCCTGACACACCTGACAGTTACATCGCGGCCCGATGAATCGCCCGACGGCGCTTCACAAAATATGACGCGGACGTGACGCGTCCGCGCCGTCCGCTTACTTACTTGTCCGCCGCAAACGCGCTCGACATCTGCCGCGCGCGCTTCACATCGTCGCCATGCAGATAAATCGATGTCGTCGAGATCGACGCATGCCGCAGGTTGTCGCGCACCGTCGTCAACTCGGCCCCACGCGCGAGCGCGTGCGTCGCATGCGTATGACGCATCCAGTGCGGGCTCGCCTGCCGCAACTTCTGTGCGAGTGCCGGGTTGTCGGCATCGACGGCGTCGGCCGTCTGCGCGAAGAAGCGCTGCATCACCTTCCACAGCCGCACGCTCGTGATCGCGGCCGCGCCGTCTTCCGCGAGACTCGGAATCAGCGGCGTATCGGGCCGCCAGCGCGCCGGCGTGACCGGCAACCGGCGCGCGACCAGGTGACGATCGAGGGCTGTACGCGCCAGCGGCGGCAGCGCGACGCGCGCGGCCTTGCGTCCCTTGCCGATCACCTTCAGCCACGCATCGCCGTGCGCGTCCGTCTCGATGTCGCCGAGCGTCGCGCCGACCAGTTCGCTCGCGCGCAGCCCGGTCGCATAACCGAGATCGAGGATGAAGCGCAGCCGCTGCGCGGCGGCCGGCGTCCAGCCGGACGACGCCTCCTTGCGGAACTCGAGCCCGTCGGCGATCGTGCGGACGAGCAGCCACTCGCCTTCGGTGAACGCATGCGACGTGTCGAGTGCGTTCGCGCTGCGCGTGTCGCGCACCTTGACGCCCGCGAACGGATTCGCGAGCAGGTAGCGCTGCTCGATCAGCCAGCGGAACAGCGCGCCGAGCACCGACAGCGTGTACGCCGCCGAACGCGCGGACAGCGCGCCCGAGAACGGCCGCCAGTCGGGCGCACTGCGCGGCCGCACGGGCCCGACCCAGCGCTCGTGCGGCGTCGGGCGCCGCAGGAACCCGCGATACGCGACCGCATCCTCGGTCGTCAGCGACGACAGCGCGCGGCCGCGCTCGACGATCGCCCACAGGATCAGCCGCTCGGCTTCCTTGCGGTAAGCACGCCGCGTCGCGGCCGATTCGTGCAGCGACAGCCATGCGTGCACGGCCGCGTAATCGTTGTCCGCGTCGAGCGTGCTGGTCGCGCGCGGCGCGCGGAACGTGCCGGCCGAGCCGTCGACCTCGTGCGGCAGCTTCAACTGCTCCCACGGCACGATGCTGCTGCGCGGCGTCGCGGCGATCAGCGCGCGCGCTCGTTCAGTCAGGTCCGGATGCGCGGCGAAAAACGCCTCGATGTGGCGCGCGCTGGCCACGCCGAGACCCGCGATCGCGCTCCACCACTGGCGTCGGCGCGGAATCCGCACCGTGAGATCGGCCAGCGTCGCGATCCCGTGCGCACGCAGCGCGGCGACCGCGCGCGCGGGCAGCCACAGGCCGACGTCGTCACTGATCTGCGGCGCCGGCGCGCGCGCATGGCGCAGCAGGCCGATCGCTTCGTTAGCCGCTTTCGCCTCCCGTAAACGCTCACCGTCGGGATGTCCGAGCTGCTCCGCAAGATCCGGCCGACCGGCCTGCCGCGCGACGCGCACGAGGCGGCGGCGGATGCCGCCGATCACGCCGCGCGCCGACCGCCCTTCGCCGAGACGATCGGGCAGGTAGCGCTCGACGGCCTGGCGCACGGTCATGCCCGCGTACCACGCGCGCAGCGCGGCCAGTTCGTCGGCGTCGGGAAAGCCTGCGGGCGCAGGCGCGGAATCGGGAGAAGGCGGTGAAGCGAGGCGCGGTTTCATGGGCGCCAGTTTGACAGAAGCGCGTGCGGCCGGATACGTCGTGGGAGGGCTGCCGGGCACCGCAACGCCGCTGCACAACGGCGGCTTCGTCGAACCGACATTCGCGCCACTGCTTCACGAGCGCGCTGCATACCCGCGGATGCCCGAGGCGGTCGGCGCCATAAAGAACGATCGAGTTTCAATCGTTCCACCCTTCTCCCCACGGTCGAACAGATCGCCGAGCGGATCGACAGATCACGATATCGTTCTCTCGTCCGCAACGACGAAACCCAATGGGACGGGACTTCATCGCACGGCCTGTTATGCTGCTCGCTGCATTCCCGCATCATCCGTCTATCTGCCTCGTCCCACGCGCGGTGGTGAACGGAATCCGCATTGAACTGCATTGGACGACCCGGCGATCCGCAGCAGGATTCGCTGGCCGCAGCCGCCGTGTGCCGACGGCGGCGCCTGTCGTTCGACGCATTTCCGGCCGTCGGTCAATAACACCTTCACTTATAAGAACCGAAAATCCATGACATCACGTCTTCTCGCCACGCTCGTTGCCGCCGCGCTTGGCTGCGCCGCGCTGCCCGCTGCCCACGCTCGCACCTACGTCGCGCCGACCGCGTCGTTCGGGAAAGGCGCCTACGTACACCAGTTCGTGCTGCGCGACCCCGTCACGCACCAGCCGCTGCCGAATGCGCGCTACCGGCTGTTCCTGCCCGGACAGGTCATCGCGGGCCTGCCCGTCAAGCCGGACCAGCACGACAGCGTGATCTTCGGCACGACCAACGCCGCCGGGCGCACCGTCAAGATCCGGTTGCCGAAATCGCATCCGGAGAAACAATGGGTGTTCAACCCGATCATCGGCGAAGGCGACATGGGCGAATCGTTCCGGCTGGAAGATTCATCCGGCAAGGCGCCGCTCCGTGGCTTTCCGTATGTGCTGGACGTCGACCGCGAATATCTCGCGTGCGGCTACTCGGATGCCAACGGCTACAGCTACTACGCGCAATCGCGCACGCCGCGGAACATCAATCTCTACACGGGGATACTCGCCGGTTCAGCCGACACCGACTGGTGCGCAGGCCCGGGTGCGGCCATCGCGAACAGCCAGAGCGATCCGGGTGCGCCGGACCTGTACACGCAATACCTCGGCAGCCTGGTCGCCAACGGCGACCGGATCAGCACCGAACTGCGGCAGCAGATCGTCACCAAGCTGCTGGCACTCGCGATCGCCGACCGCGATGCGGGCCGCGTCGCCGCCGTGCTCGACCTCGGCGACATCCCCGACGAGCGCCGGAACGACATCGGTTATCGCCTCGCCGACGCGGGTATCGCCGTCGATCGCGGGCTCGCGATGATCGATGCGCATCTCGCGGAATCCCCGGACGATGCGTATGCGCTGGACAGCAAGGGTTGGGCGCTGTATCGCCTCGGTCGCAACGACGAAGCGCTCACGTGGTTCGACCGCTCGATCGCGATCTTCGCGAAGAACAGCGACGACGACAGCGACGCGCGCGAAGCCTATGCAACCGGCCTGACGCACAAGGGCGAAGTGCTGTGGAAACTGGGCCGCCAGGATGAAGCGCGCAATGCGTTCGCGCAGGCGGCGAAGATTCAGCCGAAGAACGCGGAGCTGGCGGAAGCGCTGAAGCGGCTGGAGATACAGGTCGGGCAGGACGGCGCGAAAGCGCCGGGTACGGCAAGCGAGTAAACGGAACAACCGCGCGGCATGGCTGCGCGAAGCAATGACGCCGGCGTGGCGGCGGCTATCGCCGATCTTTCGCAAAGCGGTTGCCGGCCGCTTCCGGCAACGTCGGCCGAAAGAAACCGGCCGTGCACGCGCGCGTCATTCCTCGCCTTTCGCGCCCGGATTGAGCATCACGACGAAGCCGGCCACGCCGACGACCAACGCGATGGCGCCGCCGCGCAGCGCCATCGTTGCATCGAACAGCAGCCCGGTCACGACGGCCATCATCCCCGCGAGCGACACGAACACGGCAATCGCCGCGACGACGATCCGGTACTGACGGCGTATCATCGCGCGCCGCGTTACGCAGCAGCAGCGGCGGCCGACACGTCGGCGTCATCGCCGCGAATCAGCAACACCGGGCACTTCGAGCCGCGCACGAAGCGCTCGGCGACGCTGCCGAGCAGCACGCGGCGGATGCCGCGCCGCCCGTGTGTGCCGACCACCGCGAGATCGATCCCGCGCTCCTTCACGTAGCGCTGCAGGCGTTCCGCGATGTCCTCGCCGATGCTCTCGGTCTCGACGAGTTCGGCTTCGCCCTTCGCACCGGCCAGCGCGATGATCTGCTCGGCCTCGCGCAAAACCTTGAACCCGTCGCCGCGGATTTCCTCGACGAGCGCATGCGGGTCGATGCGACCCGCGTAAGTGAACAGCACCGACTTGTCGACCACATACACGACGCTGACGTGCGCGTCGCCCGCCAGTGCCACCTTCAATGCCTCGGCAAGCGCTTGTCTCGACGAAGCGCTGCCGTCGACGGCTACCATGATCTTCTCGTACATGCGAACCTCGCTGGGGTGAACTGCCGCGCGCCCTGTCGCGCGCGGCCATGTCACCATCATCGGCGGATGGCGGGTTCGAATGTTGACGGCGGTCAAGCCGTGCGGGGCCCGGCCATGTGGCAAAGCGACGCGTCGTACGCGTCCGCACCTCGCGCCTGCCCCCCCGGGTTACACGCCTGCCCGGCGAGCGGCCGCCACACTGCGACCGTGCCGAAGGCGCTATCATCGACTGTGCGACTTTCGTCCGGCCCTTTTTTGCCGGCTCACCTTCAACTCGCTCAACCGACATGACAACGACTACCGAACGCGTGGACGGCGCCGCCCAGCATCTCGTCGCCGCCCGCCATGCCGGCCAGCCCGGCCCGCTGTTGCCCGATGCACTGCATCCCGAGGACGTCGACACCGCGCTCGCGATCCAGCAGCGCGTTGCCGACCTGCTCGGCGAACCCGTCGGCGGATGGAAATGCGCGCTGCCGCCGCCCGATCGCGTGATCCTCGCGCCGATCTTCGCGTCGACGATCCGCGAAGCCGATGCGCCGTACCGCGTCGTCGGCGGGCCGATCGTGCGGATCGAACCGGAAATCGCCTTCGTGCTCGATCGCGACCTGCCCGCACGCGAGCAGCCGTACGACGAGCAGGACGTGCGCGACGCGATCCGTGAAGTGCGCATCGTGCTCGAGGTGCTCGGCTGCCGCTATGCGGAGCCGGCGCGCGCATCGAAATTCGAGCTGCTGGCCGACGGCCAGTTCAACCAGGGGCTGTGCGTCGGCCCGGTCGTGCACGACGGGCTCAACGTGCCGCTCGCGACGCTGGCGCTGTCGTTCGAAGGCGCGCTGAACCGCGCGATCGACGGCCGCCATCCGGACGGCGATCCGCTGAAACCGCTGGTATGGCTCGTCAATTTCCTCGCGTCGCGCGGCGATGCCGTGCGCGCCGGTCAGATCGTCACGACGGGCTCGTACGCGGGCGCGATCGACGTGCCGCTCGGCGATGCGCTGACGGTCCGCTTCGGCGAGCTCGGCAGTCTGTCGGTGACGTTGACGGCGTGATGCGCGCGCGGCACGCGGACAGGCCCGGCCTGCCGCTTGCCGCGGTGCGATGGACGCGCGGCCCGCTTCGTTGCGGTCGTCAGGTGCGTTGCTGCCCGGCCTTGCGTGACGGCAGCGTCATCGCGGCCACGCCCGCGACCACACATCCGAGCCCCAGCCACGCCGACACCGACAGCGACTCGCCGAGCAGCACGATGCTGATGCCGACGCCGATCGGAACCCGCAGATAGGCTTGCGCCGTCGTGCCGACCGAGCCGAGCGTCTGGACCAGCCGGAAGTAGATGGCGAACGCCAGCGCCGTCGAGAAGACCGCGAGCGCCGCCAGCGCCAGCAGCGATTGCCACGACGGATGAAGCGTCCACGGTCGGTCGACGACGATGCTGGCGGGCACCAGCACGATCGCGCCAACCATGAGCGAGCCGGCAGCCGGCGCCGCCGGCGACAACCCGTTGAACGACCGCCCGTAGATGGCCGCGCCCGCGTAGCAGACGGTCGCCGCGACGATCGCCAGTTGCGGGACGAGTTGCCGGCCGAGTCCGTCGAACGCGCTGACGCCGACCACCAGCGAGATACCGACCAGCCCCGCGACGACGCCGAACAGCTTCCGCGACGTCAGCGGTTCGTGGCGGGTGATCAGCCAGGTGCCGACGAACGCGAGCACGGGCGACGCGGAATTGAGGATCGTCGCGAGACCGGCTTCAACCGAACGCTCGGCCCACGCGATCAGCGTGAACGGAACGACGCTGTTCAACAGCGCCTGCACGACGAAGCGACGCCAGACCGCGAGGTCGCGCGGCATCGGAATGCGCCGGATGCGCATCCACAGCAGCAGCACCGAGCCCGCGATCAAGGTCCTCGCGGCGATCAGCGTCAGCGGCGGAATCGTTGCGACGCCGATCCGGATAAACGTGTAGGACGCACCCCATAACGTCGAGAGCGTCAGGAGCAGGAGCAGATCGGCGACGGCGGGATGGCCGCGGGGCACGGCTGGCTGCATGTCGGGTCGCTCGCGTTAGCGGTCCGTGGCGAGGTTGGGATCGGCCCGCTTCACTTCGGGTCGTATGAGCGGATTATGTCGGCGGCCGGGCGCGAACGCTTCAGCACGATGCGAAATATGGATTGCCGTGTGGTCGGCCGCGCCTGACGGATGCCGGCTTCGTTCGGCGGTTCATATATCCTTGGCTGACGTGACGTTCAGGACGAACCGCGGCAACGAAAACGGAGTGATTCAATGGGTGAAACGACCGGCGCGATCAAGGGCCCCGCCCGCTACCGAGCAGCGAACGAACACGACGTCGACGCACTCGTTCAACTGGTCAACGCAGCGTACCGCCCGACGACAACCGCGGCCGGATGGACGCACGAAGCGGCGATCATCGAAGGCCCGCGGATTACGTCGTCCCAGCTCGTCGATACGTTGCAGGCACCGGATTCCGTATTGCTGGTCGCGGAGGTGGAAGGACGCATTGCCGGCTGCATCGAAGTCAAGGCAACCGGAGACGCGGCCTACATCGGTACGCTGGCCGTATCGCCGGCCATGCAGGACCACGGACTCGGGAAAGCATTGCTGAACGAGGCCGAGCAATTCGCCCGCCGGCGCTGGAACATCGGGAAGGCTGTCATGGTCGTCCTGTCGGTGCGTCACGAACTGATCGACTTCTATTTGCGCCGCGGTTACGCGCGAACCGGCGAGTTGATGCGCTACCCGTTCGACGCCGGCGTCGGCATGCCGCGAGACGAAAACCTGACGATCGAGACATTGACCAAGGACTTTGCGCGCGACTGATGTTGCGTGCGATCGCGTCCCGCTCCGCCGCAACCCCATCGCCATCGGCTCGACCCGATCCGTCGTGATAACGTTGCACATCATCGCGCGACCCGGCCCGAACCCCGGGCATGCGAACCGCGCTCACCCCGATAACCGACATGTCGCTGACACCGCTTCCCGCCTTGCTCGACGAAACGCTGCGCACCGTCGCGCGGCGTTACCGCCTGCCGCCGCTCGACAGCGCGTCGTCGCTGACCGATGCCACGAACCCGGCCACCGTCCTGGCGACTACGATCGAGGAAGCGCGCCGCCTGCGCGGCGACGGCCAGCCTCCCGGCGCGGAATTGCAGCAGCGCTTCGTCGATGCGCTCGCGCGGATGATCCGCGACGCCGTGGATACGCGATCCGGCGATCCCGCGTTTCAGGCCGCGGTGCTGCGGCACGATGCGCCGAGCGTGCGCGAATACGCGTCGCTGTCCGCGCATGCCGATCAGGACCGGCGCGCGCTGCACTCGGCCGTCAACGCGATTGCGCACCCGGCCAAGCTCGAGCGCAGCGCGCAGGCGTGGCAACGCGACGGGCTCGCGCGACTGCATGCGGCCGCCACTTCCGCGTCGTGGGCCGATCTTCATGCAACGCTGCAGGCGTTGCTCGCGCTGCCCGACATGGCGACCGACGCCGCTTTCGAGCAGGACATCGTCAAGCTGAAAGACAGCCCCGCGCTCGAACGCATGCTGCGCGTCGACGCACTGGCATCGGACGAACACGTCCGCCGATACCGCGCGTTATGGGTTCGCCAGGGTCCGCTGGAAGGCAGCACGATCGCCGTCGCGCAGGGCGCGGCTTCGCAGCAGCGCGGCGCGGCCGTCGAAGCGCTGGCGGCGCAGGTGCTCGAGGCACTGGCCCGCAGGCTCGACGCGGTGGACGAGCGGCGCACGTACCGCGTGGTCACGTCGATGCGCGTGCCATCGTCGATACCGGGCCGGCACGACCGCGCAAAAACCGAATGGGACGCGATCCTGCTCGAACGCCCGCGCGGCGACGAAGCAGCGCCCATCTGGAACGTTCGCTTCCTCGTCGAGGCGAAAGCGTCCGCGGATGCCGCGACGACCGATCTGCCGCGCCTGCTGCGCGGCCTGAACCTGCTCGCGCAGGCCGCCCCGGACACGGTCTATTCGTTCGAGGCGCACCAGGGCACGGTGCGCGTGCACGGCGCGTCGCTCCGCGCGTTGACGACCGACGACACGGCGCTGCACCAGGAAGTGCTCTATTGCTGCGACGCGTCCGCCGACGCAACGCCGCGCTTGCTGGGTGCCGCGAGCCGGATGCAGCTGCTGTCGGCGTCCGCAAGCCTCGAATACGCGAGCGCACTCGCGCAGCAGCCGGACGCCGATCCGGGCGGCCTCGGCGTCATCTGGCACGCGCTGCTGACGCTGCCGCAATGGCATGCGGTGCTGCATCAATATCCGTCGTTGCGGCAGGTCCGCGAACTGATGGTGGCGATCGACGACTTGCGCGCGGCGATCGACGACGCGGATGAAGCGGGCGTCGCAAGCAGCGTGTGCGCGTGATGCGCAAGCCGGGCCGCCGCACGACGGCAACGCGCCGCCCGTAAGGTACGATACGCGCCGGGGCACGGCGCCCCCTGAGAGACCCGGCCATCGCGGCCCCAACCAGCATAAGAAAAATGCCCAGAAACCCGTTTCAGCACCGCAACCTGTTCGCCGCGCTGGCGGCCAGCCTGCTCTGGATTCCCGGCGCACACGCCAGCTCGGACGACAGCTGCAACGTGCCGGCCACGCTCCGGCAAAACACCTACTCGTGCGGCAACGTGCCGATGCTGAGCCCGGCCAACGACACGCGCGTCAACGCGATGCTGCTGATGGTCGATAGCGGCAAGGTCGCGCAGGTGTTCCCGGACCCGAAGACCATCCCGGCGAAAGACCGGATCAACCAGATCATCGTACCGTTCCCGATGGACTTTTCCGGGTGGATCGACATCGGCCAGAAGCAGCCCGACAAGACCGGCGCCGCGTCGGATACCGATGCGCCGTCGAATCAATACGCCGACGGCGAAGGCAGCATCTGCCGCAGCATGACCGCCGGCACCGACGCGTTCAACGACGCGCTGGACGCCGCCGGTGGCATCCCCGCCGACGAAGCCACACGCTTGAGCACGGCACGCGCCGACATCGCGCACAAGACCTGCCCCGCGGGCGGCGCGAGCGCCGCGTGGACGCGGCCCGCGGTCAAGTCGCCGCTCGGTCAGCAGTTCGCCGCCTACCTCGACGGCACGAACGCGTTCTACCGCGCCGACTTCACCACCGCGACCAAGGCATTCGCGAACGCATCGCACAGCGCGAACCCGTGGCTGAAGGAAACCGGCCTCTATATGGCCGGACGCGCGCAGTTGAACGCCGCGCAGGCCAATGTGTTCGACAACGACAACCCGACGCCGTCGCGCGCGCGCGTGGCGAAGGTCTCGCTCGACGCGGCGAACACGGTGTTTCGCACCTACCTGAAGGTGTATCCGCAAGGGCGTTATGCGGTGTCCGCGACGGGGCTGCTGCGACGCGTCGCGTGGCTCGGCGGGAACGTCACGCAGCAGGCCGACCTGTACGGCAATGCACTCGCGCACTGGTCACCGAAGACCTCGAACGTGCCGCTGATGCAACTGGCGAACGAACTCGACAGCAAGCTGCTGTTCGGGTCGGAACTCGACGCGCGCCAGATCCAGTCGCCGACCGTGCTCGCGACCGTCGACCCGCTGCGCATGCGCATGTCGAACAGCAGCGACACGAGCCGCGACAAGCCGCTGACGCTCGACGAGTTGCAGGCGCAGAAGCCGCGCTTCGCGAGCGCGCCCGCGCTCCACGACTATCTGCTCGCGACCTGGTATGTCCAGATCGGGCACAAGCCCGACGCGGCCCTCGAATTGCTGCCGCAGACACCTGCCGCGCCGCTCGACTACTTCGGCCTGAGCCAGCAGGCGCTGCGCGCGTTCGCGCTGGAGGATAGCGGCCAGACCGACAAGGCCCGCCAGCTGTGGCGCGACCTGATCCCGCTCGCGAAATTCCGCTTCCAGCGCGAGGCGCTGGAACTCGCGCTCGCGATCAACCTGGAACAGGCCGGCCTCGTCAACGACGTGTTCGCCGACGATTCGCTCGTGCAAAACGCCGCGATCCGTGCGGTCCTGCTGCAGCGTTCGGCCAACGCGGACCTGCTGCGCGCGCAGGCACAGAACCAGGCGACCGGCGGCGCGCTGCGCGACACCGCGCTGTACACGCTGCTGTACAAGGAGCTCACGCGCTCGCACTACGCAGAGTTCATCGCCGATGCCGCGCTGGTGTCCGGCACGCCTGCCGATCCGCTGAAGCCGTTCACCGCGCCCGGCGCCAAGAACGAGGACGGCTACGCGTGCCTGTCCGCGCACGACATCGCTACCGCGCTCCAGCAGAATCCCGGCGATGCGAAAGGCTTGAACTGTCTCGCCGATTTCGTGCGCCTGCATCCGCCCGCGTTCGGCCTCGAAAACGATCCGGTGCCGCCGTGGATGCGCAACGCGTCGTCGGCGAGCACCACGCGCATCCCGCCGACGCTCGGCGCCTCGCCATCGCAGTTCACGGGCAAACCGTACGAGCGGATGTCGAGCTACGTGACGGTGATGGCCGATGCGCAGGCGAACCCGAACGACCGCGCGTATGCGTTCTACCGCGCGATCAAGTGCTATGCGCCGACGGGCAGCAACGAATGCGGCGGCAAGGACGTGCCGAAGAACACCCGCAAGCGCTGGTACGACACGCTGAAGGCCACCTATCCGGGCAGCCCGTGGGCGCAGAAGCTCCGCTACTACTGGTAAGCGCGGCATGACGCGTATCGTGTGCATCGCGCTGCTGCTGGCCGGACGCGTTGCGCTGGCCGGCACGGTCGATGCGTCACGGTACGACGCGTTCTGGCTGTGGGCGGGCGTGAAGCCGCAGGCGGTCGTGCATGGCGCACGCACCCTCTACGTGCTGCAAGGGCAGATCGAAGCGTCGCCGCGCGACGAGTCGCAGGTGCGCGTCATCGCGCAGGGCGTCGCACTGCCGCCCGCGCCGAACGCGCGCGTCTGGCTCGTCTATCGTGCGCATACGCTGCGCTGGACGCCGCGCGTCACGGAGATCATGCTCGCGCAGCTCCAGCGCTGGCGCGCATCGGGCCGCACGATCACCGGCATCCAGATCGACTTCGATGCGCGTACGCGCCATCTGCAGGATTACCTCGAATTCCTGCGGACGCTGCGCGCGACCTTGCCCGCCGATTGCCGGCTGAGCATCACCGGGCTGCTCGACTGGAGCAGCCGCATCGATACCGACCAGGTCAACCCGCTCAGGGGCATCGTCGACGAGGTCATCGTGCAGACCTACCAAGGGCGCAGCACGATCCCCGACTATGCCGCCTACCTGCCGCGCGTCGCGCGGCTCCAACTGCCGTTTCGCATCGGCGTGATCCAGGGCGGCGAGTGGGACGCACCGTCTTACCTCGCGACGAATCCGTGGTTCCGCGGCTACGTCGTGTTCCTGCGCAACGACTGACGGGCGGAAACCCGGCAACGGCGATCACGCACGCGAATCGGAAAGTACAGAAATACAAATCCGAGACAGACCTTGATGCGTGGCTCGACCAGTACAACAATGAACGAGAGCATCAGGGGCGCTGGTTTTATGACAAGACGCCGATGCGGGCTGTCCTCGATTCGCCCGAACTCGCCAAGGAGAAACGCATCCCCCATTGATGACTCGTTCTTTGTCGGCCCGACTCCCTGTCAGATCGAGTCCCGGCTAAAAGTGGCCGCGTGCGTCGATGATCTTCCGAAGCTGCATATTCGTATCGAATCCGGATTGGCGAGAACGATTAATGAATACGACGACACAATTCAACGACACAATTGCATCCGAACAACTCAAGATCGTGTTCGGCATTGTCGAGCTCAGTGTCACCGGAGGCACGCTGCTTGCGGTGGTGCTCGCCGTTTCGCTTCACCGCCTCGGGCAACTCGATCTTGTAATCGGTCCCGCGTGGGTTCTATACATCGGGGTATGTTCGGGTGGTCACATCATACTTTCCCGCCTGTACAAGAAATCGGCATCATCCGTCAGCAGGTGGCCATATTGGGCCACGTGGTTCACTGCCTTCAGTCTCGCTGCGGGAATGGGATGGGGATGGTCATCAATTCGACTGGTCACCGCCGGCAGCTTCGAAATCCAGTATCTCGCGGTTACCGCCACGCTTGGCGTCGTAGCAGGTTCCGTCCCGGTCTTCAGTGCATATTTCCCTGCGTTCCTGGCGTTTCTTTTGCCTGCGACCCTGCCTTATGTCGCCGCCGCCGCCCTCTCGCAGAACCATGTGCAACAGGCAACCGCGCCCATGATGTCGCTGTTTGTCTGCGTGATCGGCTACCTCGGCATCCTCGCCAACCGGACGGCAACGCAGAACATCAGATTGAGATATGCGGCGGAAAAGCTGGCTGTCGATCTTCAGGCTCAAAACGATGTCGTTGTCAAACTGGCGGATGACCTGAGAAACCAGAAACAGATCGCGGAAGAGGCCAATCTCGCGAAGTCCCGCTTTCTCGCAGCAGCCAGTCACGACCTGCGCCAGCCGTCGCACGCCCTCGGACTGTTGGTCGGCGCACTTCGTGGCATCCCGATGAACCCGGACGGAAAACTCCTCGTCGAGCAGATCGAATTTTCCACCGCGGCCCTCGACAAGCTCTTCGCCGCCCTGCTCGACATTTCCAAGCTCGATGCGGGTGTCGTGGAGGTGCAATACCAGTCATTCGCGATCGACGCGGTTCTCGCTCGAATCTGTCGCGACTACGCGAGCGATGCCTCGGCTAAGGGGCTCGCGCTTTCCCGTGTTCCCACTCACGCAGTCGTGTATTCGGATCCGATACTGGTCGAGCGGATCGTGCGCAACCTGGTGTCCAATGCGGTGCGCTATACCGACGCCGGAAAAGTCGTCGTGGGATGCCGGCTCCGCGGCACACATGTCGCCGTTCAGG
This sequence comes from Burkholderia theae, assembly GCF_048565265.1. Lineage (NCBI taxonomy): Bacteria > Pseudomonadati > Pseudomonadota > Betaproteobacteria > Burkholderiales > Burkholderiaceae > Burkholderia > Burkholderia theae. The sequence goes on along the minus strand of NZ_CP183463.1, from coordinate 1,216,421 downwards.
TATGGGACACGGGGCGCGGCATCCCGCACGACTTGCTCGACCTCGTGTTCCAGGAGTATTACCAGATCGGCAATTCCGAGCGAGATCGCGAACAAGGACTCGGGCTCGGTCTGGCAATCGTTCGACGCCTGGCCGACCTCCTTGGATGCAAGCCGGCCGTGCGCTCGGAGCCTGGTCGCGGGTCATGCTTCGAGATTGCGATCGAACGCTCGGACCGTGTGCCAATGCCGCTCGAGATCCCCGTCGGTGAAGGTCACGACGCGTCATCCACGGCTGGGCTCGTGGTGGTCGTCGATGATGAACAACCCATACGTGACGCGATGTCGAAACTACTGAAGATGTGGGGATACGCAGTCGTTGCGGCCGGCTCGGGAGACGAGACCATCGCGAGCCTCTCGACTTGCGCCAGGCGGCCTGACCTGCTGGTCTGCGATTTCCGCCTGCGTGGCGGCGAGAACGGCATCACCGTGATCGAAAGAGTCCGCATGGAATACAACCAGAACATTCCAGCCATGCTGATTAGTGGCGATACGGCCGCCGACCGATTGACCGATGCGCACGCAAGCGGAATTGTTTTACTTCACAAACCGATTTCACACGGCAAGCTGAGAGCGGCAATCGGCAACCTCATCGCAACCGGATCGGACAGTGCGGATGACTAGAGCGTGCCGCTCTTCTATCTCATGTTCCAGTACGCTCGCAACGTCACCCACGATACCCAAGCGAAACATGCCCGGTTCTTGAATTGCGTCACGTCGCTCGATAGCAAGCGCCATTCATCTCGATTGAAGCATGAAAAGGATTAATGCGCCGGTCGGCCAGGCTCATTGCCCGGCAATGTTCTGTCGATCAACAGAAACACCGAGCGGCCGTTCTCGACACGCATCCATGTAATGCGTTCGCCGGACGGCGGTCCTGGTCAAATCGACACCTCCATCACATTACATACCGTCGCGATCTAGTCTTGCGAATTTCGATGTAACTGTAAATCCAACGTTCGGCGTACGCCCGACCCAAACGAAACTGAATCAAAGCCTCAGGTCCCACGACATGCAAATTGGACTAAAGTCTTAGGACATGGCATCGCAACGCAATCGGGATGCCTAACGACGATCCCCATCGTAGTCTCTTAACGCTCGATCCAACCTCGTGAAAATATTGATCGTCGACGACCATCCTGTCTTGCGGGATGGTGTTGCAAAGCTGCTTCAGCTGGGCGGCGACGACACGGTCGTCGTACAAGCAAGCAGCGCCGATGAAGCCATGCGGATGCTCGATCAGCACGTCGATCTGGATGCCGTGTTGCTGGACCTGACACTGAAAGGGATGGACGGTCAGGCGGCGATCACCGAGTTCGCGAAGATCCGCCCCGCGTTGCCAATCGTCATTTTTTCGGCGTCTGAGAACCCGCAGGACGTCCGGAACGCGTTCGCGCATGGTGCACTGGGTTATGTGACAAAAACGTCCAGCCTGCACACGTTGATGACGGCCATGAAAATGGTGCTGGAAGGAGAACGCTATGTTCCGCCGATCGTTCTGGACGAACTTGTTTCGCGACACACCGACATCGTTCGAGCGCAGTCATCGGCGCCCATGGACATGCTGTTGACGCAGCGCCAGATCGAAGTACTTCGCTACGTGGCCGCTGGCGTACCCAACAAGGTCATCGCGGACAAGTTGGGCCTCTCGGAAAAAACCGTCAAGGCGCATATCACATCAATCTTCAAGGCACTGAACGTGCTCAATCGCACGCAGGCCGCGGTCGCGGGGCGGAAGGCCGGCCTCATTTGACCTGATCGCCGGCATGGTGCCGTGCACAGACTCGGGCTCGCGCCCATGGCCTGCCTGCACCCGGAAATCGGCCGAGCTCGGTGTGCAACCTTGCGACAGCACCGAGACCGGCGCGCCTGTTATCGACGCGAACCCATCGACGGAAACAAGAAACTGGCAGACGTTCCCAACCGCCCGGACGCCCGCAGACGTGGAACAGGAAACCTGGCTGCCAGTCATGAACACGAGCGACAAGCTCTCTGCTTTTGAACCGGACCATTTCCCGGGTCAGGGTCACTTCGTCTGCATCAGACTCCAGCGCACCGTCGGCAGCGTTGTAGTCAACGCGCCACCCGCCCAGATCGTCGCGGACGTGGAAGCACCGACCGGCGACACCAGCGCGACTCCGCCCAGCGTGTTACCCGTTGCGACGACCTGGCTCGGGGTGCATCCGCTCTGCAGCAACGACACTACCGCACCGGCGATTGATGAGAACACATTGCCGGTGACGCTGAACTGGCAGATATTCCCCTCCGCCTGGAATCCCGAATAACCTGAGTTCGACACTCGGTTGTCTTTCACGTCAACCGACGACACGGTTCCCGGCCACGCGCTCAGTCGAATCGCGGCCAGTTGCGTCGGCTGCAGTCCATTGTTCACGTTCGAGTTCTGGATGTTCGACACGGTGTTGTTGCTGACGACGACGTTCGTCGCGTTATACGTGTTCCAGCTGGCCTCCTGTGCAACCAGGATGCCCGACGCTTTCTGCACGCCGTCGACGGTATTGTCCGAGATCGTCACGGCCTGCCCGCCGACCACCGCGATGCCGCGCCCCCAGTAATTGCCCGACACCGAGTTACGGTCGATCAGCACGTTGCTGCTGATGCGGCCGTCGGCCTGGTAGCTGACGACGGCGATCAGGTCGTCGCCGGTGCCAGTCACGGTGTTCCCCTGCACGAGCACGTTGGTCGAACCGTAGGTCGTATGGATGCCGTCGGCCAGCGTCGACCGCACGGTGTTGTTCACGATCGCGACATTGGTGCCGCCATATACGAAGATCCCGGCGCTGGCACCGCCTTGAATTTTCACATCGAGCACTTGAACGCCCGTGCCCGTCACCTCGACTTTGGTCGACTCGCGCGTCACGAGCCGTGTCGTGCCCGTGCCGATCAACGTCACGCCGACGAGTGTCGAACCGCTGCCACTCATCACGATGGTCTGGTCGCCCGGATTCGTGGCGACCAGCGTTGCACCATAGCCCGATATCACGACGTCCGCCTTCGCGACTGTCAACGACCGGCTTACGGAATAACTTCCCGGCGCAAGCACCAGGCGCTGACCCGGCTGCAACGCATCGAACGCTGCCTGCAGCGCGTCGGTCTGATCGCCGCCGTTCGCCGTTGGCGCGACGGTCACGACCGGAAGCATCTGCGATTTGCGCGACATGTGTGCTTGCCACGCGCCTCCCGACGTGAAGGCAACGGACGGCGACGAGACGAGAGATGTGGTGCAAATCACGAAGACAGCTACGGTCGAAACGAATACGTTGAATGACTTATCCATGGTTCCCCTCGCATGCGCGTTCGCCCGTCACGGCCTGATGACGGCTGCGGAGCGTTCGTGCAAAAAGATCGTCCGAAGAGTGACACACCCGTCGGATGATCTGCACTACGAAATTAAATTGCTCCATCGATATGATGGTGCAACGGCAACCGAGCATCGGCACGTAGCCGCGCTTGATACCCGGCCGCCTGTTCCCGCGTCGGCGCACATGCATATCCCCTGTATGAAAAGCTCAATCCGACGGCGCCGGCACTGCGTGATCGGACTCGAACCAATCAACCCGAACTGCAATCCTGAGCGTAGTCGGGGCGTCGACTTTCAACCGAACTTGCCGAATCTTTCCCGGTGCTCATCAAACAGTCTATTTCGTGCACATCATTCGTAAATGCGACATAGATCGCGCGACGTCGTAAGACCGCGCGCACCGGCTCGTTTACGCTTGCCGCCGACGAACTGGGCCTGACACAAAGCGCGGTCAGAAAGCATGTCATGACGCTCGAGGCCTGCTCCGGCCGGAAGCTGTTCGTCCTGCGCGGTCCCAGAATGATTGTGACGGCGGAAGCGCACCTCTGCGCGTCGGACCTCAGGCGCGGTTTCCGGCAGATCGAGGAAGCGTGCATGCGCCGACACCGTTACGCCTGCACGACAGTCAGCAGGTCGGCGTTGACCGTCAGCATGCCGTGCCAATAATCCGCGTGCCGTTCTTCGGCAGCTTGATCGACTTCAGCGCGGCGTCCGCGATCGGTACGATCCGGTCGTCTTCGCCGTGCAGCACGAGCGTCGGGACGGTGATCGACTTCAGATCGTCGGCCTGATCCGTTTCCGTCAAGTGCCATGCGCCGACGGGCAACAACGAATGCGGCGGCGAGTGGGACCCGCCGCCCTGCCTCTCGACGACTCCGTGGTTCCGCGGCTACGTCGTGTTCCTGCGCAACGACTGACGGGCGAAAACCCGGCAACAGCGATCCCGCCCGCGAACCGGCTTCAGTCCGGGCGCGGCGAACTGGCGTCCACGTACACCCATGCCGCGACGCCCGACTCGAGCACGACGCGATCGCGACGATACGCGTCGACTTCGTAGTCGTCCGCGTGCTGTAGCTCTTCGCGCGTGATCGCGAACACGGTGCCCGTTACGCGGTCGCCTGGTCGGCCGGTATAGGCCACCACGGGATGATGCGTCTTCCCGCTCGTCGCGACCACCTCCGGGTCGTCGATCTTCAGCATCGTCATCGCGTAACCGGGCATCGCGTCCTCATGGCCGTCGAGCTTGCGGCCGAAGGTTGCGAGCTGCACCTGTTCGAGTTGCAGCGTGCCATAGGAAAAAAGGTGTTCGGAGAAAGTCTGGTCGGTGCTGGACATGACGAGCTCGATAGGAAGATCAGGGCAAACGAAGCGTAACGCAAATCGCCGGCTCGCTACGCCCCACCCGAGATCGCGCCGCCGAGCCCGGCAAGCGCGATCACGAGCAATGCGCCCGCCGACGACGCGGTGATCCAGCGCTGCTTCCGATGGATCAGCGGATGGTTGATCGCGGCCATGTAGCCGGTCAGGATCGTGAAATCGACCGCGATCCACAACGCGGCGAGGATGGCCAGGCTCACGCGCGAATCCGGCGTGATGCCGACGAACTGCGGAAAGAACGCGACGAAGAACAGCAGATCCTTCGGGTTCGCGATGCCGACCAGAAAACCGCGCACGACGCCGGGCAAACGCCGCACCCGCGCTACCGGTTCGCGTTGCGCATCGCCATCGCCGGCGCGTGTGCGGCCCGCGCGCCATTCGCCAAGCAGCGTCCGGATTGCCAGCACCGCGATGAACATGCAGCCGAGCACATGCAACCCCTTAAGCAGGCGATCGCTGACGAGCACGACGCCGAACACCATCAGCATCGCTCCCGCGATCATCACGAGGCTCGCGGCATTCGCGCCCACCGCGGTCAGCACGCCCTGGCGGAAGCCACGCCGCGCAACCGTGCCGACCACGAGCATGACGACCGGGCCGGGCGTCGCGATCAGCAACACGATCGCGGCAAGATAGGCGAACAGCAGCGGGTAGTGAAGTGACATGACAAAAAGTTGTTTGATGGTTTGACGCACCGGCTCGTCGCGATGGCATCATGGACATCCCGTGCGGTAAATTTCGCGGTTTTTCGTAGTATTGCGTGCCCATTCGCCGCTGAAAAACGGAAAATCCTGTCGCATGACATGAGTTTTATTCACACTCAAAACCCATGAAGGCCAAACCGCTCCCTCCCGTCTATGCGTTGCGCGCGTTCGAAAGCGCCGCGCGCACCGGCTCGTTTACGCTGGCCGCCGACGAACTGAGCCTGACGCAAAGCGCGGTCAGCAAGCACGTCAGGACACTCGAGGCCTACTTCGGCCGGAAGCTGTTCGTCCGGCGCGGTCCCAGAATGACCGTGACGACGGAAGCGCACATCTTCGCGTCGGGCCTCAGGCGCGGTTTCCGGCAAATCGAGGAAGCGTGCATGCTGTTCCGGTCGCAACGCGACGTGCTGCGGCTCAAGGCGCCCTCCACGCTCACCATGCGCTGGCTGCTCGACGCGCTCGCCGCCTTTCGCGAAACGCGGCCCGCGTTCGAGGTGCAGATCGCGAGCGTGTGGATGGATGTCGATACCGTCGATTTCTTCAGCGAATCCTACGATTGCGCGATCCTGCTCGGCGCAGGCAGGTTCGGCGAGGACACGCACAGCGTGAAGCTGTTCGACGAATGGCTGATTCCGGTGTGCTCGCGTGCAACCGCGACAGTCGCACGCGCGAATCCGGCCGCGTGCGAGCTGATCCACCCGTCGCCCGATCGCCGCGACTGGCGCCGCTGGCTCAAGGCGAGCGGCCACGACCTGGAAGTGGACATCACGCGCGGGCAGGTGTTCGACATGCTCGAACAGGGCATCGCGGCGGCCATTGCGGGCCACGGCATTTCGATCGGCGACCTGGCGCTGTGCGCCAAGGCCATCGATGAAAAGCAACTGGTGTTGCCGTTCAAGACGGCCGTCAGCACCGGCGACGCGTACTACCTCGTCTGGCCGGAAGACTCCGGCAAGGCCGCGCAGGTGCGCGAACTGCACGCGTTCCTCGAAAGCCGGATGCCGCGGCTGACGTATCCGGGCGTCCGCTTCAACGGGTTGGGCTGAAACGTGCGGCTTTGGCGGTGAATCCGGCAGTCGTTCGATCGATGCCGCCGGGCGGCGCTCGACGTTCGCGACCGATGAGGCGACGCCGAATGACGTCGGGGACGCCTGGGTGCACGGCAAGACATGGAATCCGGCCGGTACCGCTGCACTTGACCGTCAACATTTCTGGCGTCAATCCCGTGCGCCTGGCCTGCCAGTTCACAACACGATCAACTATCGAATCAATAGTCATTGCCGATTATTCAAATTCCGACAGCAATCAATAAATAAAAACAGCATCACGGAAAATTTACAGGAAAAATTCATACGGGAATTATCACGCTGAATTACCGATAAATAATTTTGATTGGAATCCGCCGATTCCGATCAATAGTATGCGTTGTGCTCCGCAGCATCGCGATTCAAAATAGACAAGATGACGGAGCGCATAAAATCTTTTTGCAAACATTAATTAGTTGTGAGTTTCGGCATGGCCAGGCCATCGCGGACTTCTCGATATTTGAGAATCAGCGATCTGGAAAAGCAGACATGTAGTCCCGGGCATGATCATGCGACACAAACCCGCATTACTCCATTCATTACCCTAGGAAAAACATGAAAAAGATTGCGACTGTGCTTTTTTCAGCTCTGATGTTCGCCTCCTCGTACGCTTCTGCGCAGGCACTTTGCAAGGCTGGCAAGATCGACAAGATCGAAACCGACGCCACCGGCAACCTGCTGGTGACCATTGGTGACGGCGCCTATTCATTCGGCGCCAAGGAAGTTTACCCTCTGATTTACTCGGCATATTCCGAAAATAGAAATTTGTTTATCTACGGCAATAATTGCGCGAATGGCTCACCGGCCACTCGCTTCGCCATTCGATAATCATAAAATCACCGGAAAACTATCGGTATTTGACGATAGGGGCTGGATTTACGTTTTTCAATCCAGCCCAATTGTTTGTAGCAGCTCAAAAGCGGAGTGCCATGACACACTCACACCCGCAACGCAGCATTTCTTTCGATTGATAAAGTCGGCGGCATGAATGTGATCGGCACGAAGTGCTGGAAGTCATGCGCCGGCTGCGAGATGCCGCAACCGGTCCGGCCGTCATCGCGCCCGGCGGTCCGTGGCAATCAACGCGGTGAGTACGGGGGGATGCGGCAGGTGATCCGGCCGCCGTTTCCAACGGCGCAGCCGGATCGCCTGCCGACACCGTTACGCCTGCACGAAAGCCAGCAGGTCGGCGTTGAGGACGTCAGCGTTGACCGTCAGCATGCCGTGCGAATAACCCGGGTACGTTTTGAGCGTGCCGTTCTTCAGCAGCTTGATCGACTTCAGCGCGGCGTCCGCGATCGGCACGATCTGGTCGTCTTCGCCATGCAGCACGAGCGTCGGGACGGTGATCGACTTCAGATCGTCGGTCTGGTCCGTTTCCGAAAAGGCCTTGATGCCTTCGTAATGCGCTTTGGCGCTACCCTCCATCCCCTGCCGCCACCAGTTCCGGATGACGCCCTGATGCACCGTCGCGCCGGCCCGGTTGAAACCGTAGAAGGGGCCGCTCGGCACGTCGAGGAAGAACTGCGCGCGATTGTCGGCGAGCGCTTTCCGGAAGCCGTCGAACACCTCGATCGGCAAGCCTTCGGGGTTCGATTCGGTTTTCAGCATCAGCGGCGGCACCGCGCTGACCAGCACCGCCTTCGCGACGCGCCCGGCCGGCTGGCCGTGCTTCGCGACGTAGCGGGCCACTTCGCCGCCGCCGGTCGAATGACCGATATGCACCGCATTGCGCAGGTCGAGGGCCTCGACGACCGCGAACGCGTCCACTGCGTAATGATCCATGTCATGGCCGTCCGAGACCTGCGCCGACCGGCCGTGGCCGCGCCGGTCGTGCGCGATCACGCGATAGCCCTTCTGTACGAAGAAAAGCATCTGCGCATCCCAGTCGTCGGAAGACAACGGCCAGCCATGGTGGAAGACGATGGGCTGTGCGTCCTTCGGGCCCCAGTCCTTGTAGAAGATCTCGACGTTATCCTGCGTAGTGACGTATGGCATCGCGATTGACTCCTGTGAGGTGGACGAACACGGCGTACGGCCGGGAGTCATTATCGGACATTATTGTGAAGCCACGATGCTGAGACGGGACGCAAGTTCTTGCCCCCGGCGGGTACCGTCTTCCTGCACTTGAGCGCTGGTCCATCAAGGCGTTCCGGCGGTCGAGTACTGGCACATGGGGCACATCTTTTTGCACTTGGTCGAGTGCTGTGCCGATATCTCTGCACTTTGTTCGTTCAAATAGGTACGGATCGAACGAAGCCGTGCTGCGGTGTTCCGGGAAATCGGGATGCACGGTCACGTCCGGCGCAGGGGCGCCCGGATGATGCCGCGCACGGATGCCCCTCAGTACGAGTAACCCTGGATCCCGTAATTCGTGTCGTGACGACGCCCCCACCACGGGAGATAGGCGTTGTCTTCGCCGCGTGCGCGGAACCAGTCGCCGGTCGGGTTGATCGGCGTGAGCTTCGACGGCGGCATCACGACAACGGCAGTCGGATGAGCAGCGTCCGTTGTGCCCGCAACCAAGGCATTACCGCCGAAATGATTGACCCGGCCGATCGCAAGTGCGACGTTCGTCAGCGCCGTACCGGCCCCCATGTCGCCGAGCAGCGCCGGCGTGTTATCAGGCAGTCGTTTGCATCCGAGATTTTTATTCGCGGAACACTGGCCTGCTTGGCAACGCGCCCGGGAACGGCTTGATCGCGCAGTCGCGCCGAGCATCGTCCGCCGCCGGCACGTTCACGACCATATTTCGTTGCACACGATTGTCCGGCGATTGCGAGTGTCGTGCGGATCCCCCCATGCCTTCGCCCATTAGCGGAGAGGCGCGGATCGAACGAAGCGATTGCGATACTCCGGGAAATCGGGATACATCCGCACGCCCGGCCTAGGAAAGTCCGGACGTTGGCACTGACGAAATGAGCACCGCACCGCACGACGTTTTGTGACCGTCGAACGACGCGGGTGCACCCTCAACGTCGAAACCAGCTTCACCGTCGATGATCACAACTTCGCCGTGCAGCGGGCACGTGCAGCGATCGCCCTGGCGGGCGACCGCGCGTCCCATGACTTCACTGTTCGCGGCACCCGTCTCCACACGACCGCCATGGCTATGCACGTCTCCTACACGAATGATGCCGCGCATGGTTTCTCCTTAGTACGAGTACCCCTGGACGCCGTAGTTCGTGTCATGACGACGCCCCCACCACGGGAGATAGGCGTTGTCTTCGCCGCGTGCGCGGAACCAGTCTCCGTTCGGGTTGATCGGCGTAAGCTTCGACGGCGGCAGCACGACAACGGCAGTCGGATGAGCCGCGTCCGTTGTGCCCGCAACCAGGGCATTGCCGCCGAAATGATTGACCCGGCCAATTGCGAGTGCGACGTTCGTCAGCGCCGTACCTGCCCCCATGTCGCCAAGCAGCGCCGGCGTGTTGAAGACCTGCTTCGTATAGTCGAATTCCGGCAGCGTTTCCGTGAGCGTCTGCGACAGCGAGGCCAGACGCGCCGATGCCGCGTCGCTGCCCTTGCCCGCATCGTGCACGACGAACTGGATGCTTGCAGGGTCGACGTTCGCGTTATGGGCAGCCTTTGCGATCGTCGCCTTCCATGCCTGGACGGCACGCGTGGTACCGGCCTTCGCCTCGTAGTCGCTCACCTTGCCCGTCGCAGTCTTGCCGATCCATGCGAGCGGCTCACGCTCGGTCTTCAGATCGGGGCCCGCCAGAAACAGCACGGTGAGGTTCTCGTTCATCTGCTCGTCTTTGGGCGGGAAGCTTGGCGCGTCCCAGTTCATCACCCACACACTTTCCTGCGGGTGCGCCTGCAGATAGTCGAGTGCGGCGTTCAGTGACGTGAAACCGGCATTGGCACCGCCGACGTGGATCTGAATGTCGGCAGGCAAATCCTTGCTCCACAGATCCTTTGCGGACTTATTGCCAATTTCAAAATAGTCTTTGATCTGGTATGCCAAATAATCCTTTGCCTCTTTCGGCGCCAGGCGCGGAGGTATCGCGAACTCGACGCGAATGCCTGCCAGCTCTCGCCAAAGACGCGGATCATGTGACTGGACCGTATAGAAATAGTGACTATTCATCACGTATTTCGTAGCAAACAGACCCAGAAGCGTGTCGATATACTTCTCGTAGTATCCATCGAAGCGCTCCCTTCCGTTGTTTCCGTCCGCTACGATAGCGACCGGCTTAACTGATAGAAAGCTTTGAGGGTCTGTTCTGACCATGTCATCGTTCTGATTCGGCTTGACAAGCCCCATGGTCCATAACAGCTGCCATTCTGTCGGATAGTCACGACGCTGCAAGGGATTGAGCCACTCCAGACCAACAACTTGCGCGACAAATGGTTTCTGTTGGGCTGGCGTCGATGGTGTCGGAGTCGAGATCGGCTGCGCGGCCTCCGCGGTCGATGATGACCATGCCGTAGCGAATGCAAAAGCAGCAACCCCAACCAGGGCAGGCAACCCTATCCAGCGTGTCATTTCCTCTCCCATGCTTCGTGTCTGCGGACCGTGACCGAACGTTTCGATTGCCACGATACCCATCGCAAGAAGAACTGCAACGAATACCAGTGCAAGCCGTCGTGACCGGGAGACGAATAGCGATCTCATACGGCTCTCCCGATACCGAGCAATGTACCACCCTGTCGTTTGTCGTCTATCGAGCCAGGAAGCTTCGCCTCGGGGTCGTTGAGCACCCATTCTTGCAAAAACATCCCCTTCATTTTTCCTTTCTCGAAGTACGCTGAATAGATTTGATTCGGATTGTCTCTCTCCAATTGCTTCCCGAACCGCCAGTCTGCTTCAACCCTGAAATCGTTCAGCTGTTCTGGCGAGATTCGACAAATGCCAATCGCAACATCATAGGCCAGCGCCAATCTGGCATGCATCGGGTTGGTCATGATCGTCGAATGGTTCGTTGGGTTATTCACTGCTGCATCGAGGATGTGCACGATCTGCTCGTTCCGCCACTCCTGATACCCGTCGGGCATTTGTGCATTGGGACTAGCTTCACCAACGACCACACCGTCCTTGACCCAATCGGATTTGTTCTTGTACCGCGCCTCCATGCGCGCGATTGCATGATCCTCATAACGCTGCGACGCCTCGCTGTCTGCATCGCCATGGGGGGCCATCTCGGCGGCATGTTCGTCGTTGTGGGGTTTGTAAGCGTCGTACGGATCGGCCTTGTTGATGGTCGTCTTCTTCTTGTTACGCGCGGCCGCCACCGGATCGTTGTCCTCGTTGAAATCGCTTACCGCGTTGCCGTCCTTCACCTGCACGACCGCCCCATAGCGGATCGCCTGCGGGAAAAACGGTTCCGGCAGGCCAGGCGCATCGCAGATCACGTGCCAGCTTTCCTGCGTGCTGCCGCATTTCTGCGGCGGCTCGGCATTGACGCGCATCACGCCCAGCGCCGATGTCGCCATCGTTACGATGTACAGCACGGGGGCCGCCGCGATAGTACCGACCTTACCGTACCAGTGCGGGTTGCCCCGCAGTGCTTTGACCAGGTTGTATTTTGCCGGGGGCGACGTCGGGTAAAAGAACAGTTTCGTTGAGCCCTTGCCATAACGCCAATCGTGCTTCCACGTGTCGTAGGTCACCGGCTCCGCCTGACCGACCTGGAAATTGGTTGCAAACACGCGTTGCGTGAAAAGGCTCGAACCCTTGACAAGCGCGACCTCGTCCGGATGCAGTCCGCGCCAGCCCATACCCTGGACAGGGGCAGCGGAAATCACCTGGTCGTGCGGGCATGAATACAGCGTCACGCGGCCGTAAGTATGGTTCTGAACCCCATACTGCTTCCGGTCGTTGTCGGGATCGTAGGCGGGCTTGCCGTCTTCTCCCGACTTCATGTTTGCCATCGACATCCGGTAGTCGAACGGATCGCGCTGATCCTCGGCATCCTTGCTCTGCGCGATCAGTTCGAAGAATGCTTTCAGGGCCTTGACCCGCGCCTTCGATTCCACCCGCCCACGGTTGCCTTGCGAGTCCTTGTCGTTGCGGTCGGTCCAGTCTTCCATGAAAGGCGAGTTGTCGCCCTCGATGGAGCCAAGGACGCTGTATGGCGGGTTGGCCAGGACATAAGTGTCGGCCACGCATCTCACGCCCGCAGTCTCCGACAGCCGGTCCCCGAGGAACGCGGCTGCAATGCCGACCATGTTGCCCTGGCTATGGCACACCACCGTGATTGGCACGTCCTTCTGTGCCTTGCGGATAGAACCGATGAGTTTTGCGAGACGCAACGCCCCCATCACGTTGTACATGCGCGGTGGCGTCTCGAAGAGCGGACGCTGGGTCGGATTGAGCCCCTGCACATTGATGAAGCCGAAGATCCGCGGATCGACACCGGCATTCCACAGATCCGGCAAACTGCCGCATCCATTCGCGAAAGGTCCGCCACCCCAGTAGTTCTGTTCGTTCAGGAAGATCGATTCGCCGTAGCGTTTCAGTTCTTCTGCGTTTGCTTTGTAGCCCCAACGGAAATGAATGACGGGCGAGTAGGTGTTTTCGTCCGGTTGAAGATAGCTTTTCGACGTGAGCTTCGGGTTGATGAACCCATCATCCGTCAGGCTCTTCATATAACGCATCGGTCCCATCTGACCGCCCTTCGGCCCGCAATGCGTGAGCTGATCGTCCAGGCGTCCGAGCCGCTGGTTCAAACCGGCGCACAACCCCTCTTCGCCCGGCTCGAACCACTCGCCCTCCGAATTCACCCCATGCACGAAAATCACGATGCCCGGCAACGGCATCTGCATCACGCACATGTAGTCGGATTGACTGAGCGTCATCACGCCGTTGCCGTTGGCGACCAGATAGCGATTCTGCGAATCGTCCCCGCCCCCCGACGCCCCGCCTGAAGGCGTACGCGGATCGAGACCGCCACCGTCGTTCGTCGCGGCCTGCGCCGACGGATTGTTTTCAGATGCAACCGGACTAGCCGGCGCGGTATCGGCTGTGTCTGCCATGATTATTTTTATCCCCGGGTCAGATCTTGTTCTTGAAGAAATTCACGACGAAGGGTTCGAACTGGTTGCTCTGGATGGGAGCAAGCTTGCCCGCAGCGTCGGATTGCCCCTTCACCACTTCGCCCGACGCTTTCGTGATCTCCGCCTGCATGCCCTCTACGGCCTGCCCATCGGTCGCCCGCACGAGCTTCGGCACGCGCCCGAGCGGTGCATGATCGAACTTCGGCATGTCCGTGCTCAAGCTCGCCGGCCCTTGCCACGCGTGCCCGGCCGACTTCACCGTGAACGTGCCGGGGCAGCCCAGTTCGATATCGCTGCCATGCAGTTTCAGGTAGGCACCGCCGGACGTCGTGAAAACCACCTCGTCGCTCGCCATGCCGGCGAGCTTGCCGCCGGCCGCCGTGAACTGAATGTTCTTCGCGGAATCGATCTGCGTGTCGTCGTTCTGGCTCTGCAGCGTCACCTTGCCCTGATTCGCGATCGCCGACACGCCGTCGCTGTGCGCGAACATCGCGACGCCGCGGCCGCCGTGCAGCGTGATGCGCTGACCGCTGGTCAGCTGGACATGTTGCTGCGCGACCTGGTCGATGTTCTCGCCGGCGTACGTCACGTGGGTCTTCGGGGTGATCGCGACCGAGCCGGCTTGCGCGCCGAACGCCATCAGCGCTTGCGACCCGGCCGCCGTGCCGGTTCCGGAATCCGATGCACCGCTGCCGGGCGTCCAGCCCTTGAACGCAGCGGCGACCGCCTGCTGGCCCGCCGTATCGGTTGCCTGACCGCCATGCTGACCTGCGTAGTCGCCCAGCGACTTGAACAACTCGGTGCATTCACCGAGCAGTCGCAGCAACTCGTCACGATCGAGCTGACCGCCGCTCGCCTGCGAGCGTGCGTAGGTCGTAAGAAGAATGCCCTGCGCGGCCCGCAGCGCGGCGGCCGCGTCGGTACGCAATTCCGCGCCCTCTCCACGGTCCTGACCTCGGCCGTCCTGACGAGGCTGCGTCAGGTACCCCAGATTCAGTTGAGAATGCGCATGCTCACTCGCCAACTGACTGGAAATCTGACCCGGCGTATCGTCGAGACGCAGCTGGTTATACCGGCGCCCCTTGATTTCCTTGGTCTTGATCCCCGACACGTAGCGGTTGCCGGGAAGATTGCCGACGTGCGTGAAGGCCGCCGGTGGGTTCACGCCGTTGCTCAGCACATTGATGATGACCAGCCGGTCCGGATCGCCGCCGAGGCTGCCGATCAGGACTTCCATACCGACACGCGGCAGAAAGAGCGCGCCAAAGCTGCCGCCCGCGAGACTCGCCCCGACACGGATTGGCGCGCTGTCGCCGGCGTTGTCGTTCGTGCCCGCGCCCTGCGCATGCGCATGGTCCGCCGGATCGAGACCGTGGATCCGCACGCGCACGCGGCCGTCGGCATCGCAGAACACTTCCTCACCCTGCTGACCGACGATCGTGCCGGTCAACAGGTGCACGGGCGGCAGATCGACCTTTGGGTCGTACGCCGGCGCAAGCGGTACGCCGCGCCGCACGCAGGTGAAGTGATTCTCGTAGCGTGTATCGGATTCGGTTGTCGCCGCCGCCGGCTGCCGGGACGGCGACGGATAGGCGAGGTGCCGGCTCGCGGCAAACAGCGCCTGTACGCGCTCGGTCAACCCCTTCGGCAGATTGTTCCAGATGTCATGGTCGATCGACGCAATCACGAACTGCCGCTGATCGGCGGGCTGCATATCCCATTCCGGGTCGCCAGTCAGCGTGATCCATGCGCCGACGGCCAGGTCGCGCACGCTGCTCACGCCGTCGTAACGCTCGGCTTCGAACTGATGCGCGAGCATCCGGGCACGCGTGAGACGCTCGTGATCGCTCCACGAGTCGCCCGCGTGCGGGATGTCGATCGCGACGTCGGTCAGCAGCTGCGCCAGATCGTTGCCGGCCTCGCCCTGATTAACGCTCGTCGCGACCATCGACTCGTCGATACGCGCCTTCTTGTAGTCCCACGACGGACGACCCACCTGCCCCGGCGTCAAGCGCTGATGCAGTGCGAACAGCGTGACGGTGTCGCGCTCCTCGGTAGCGGCATCGCGCGGATGCAGCCGTACCGTGCCGGCCGGCGCTTCGGGCAGCGACATCGGATCGTCACAGCACACGAGCGTATGCACGGGCGTGTCATCGTCGCTGTTGCCCGTGCCCTTGCCCCGGCCGGCTTTGACGAACACCGTGATGCCCTCGCGTCGCAGCAGGCGGCGCACGAATTTCGCATCCGATTCGTTGACCTGCCGAGTCAGTTCGCGTGCCGGATACCGGTCACGGCTCAAGCCGGACAGGTCGAATTCGAAAGCGGCGGCCAGCGCCGGGCTGCGCTGACGCCATTCGTTGAACAGCGTCGCGAGGATGTCGACGACGCTGCTCTGGCGGAATACGCGGGAATTCGTGCGCTTGTCCATCAACGACAGCGCGTCGCACACCGTAAGCTGGTACACGCACAGCTCGCCGTCGCTCTGGCCGATCTGCACGTCCTGGATGATGGCGTTGACGAAGTGCAACTGGCCCCGGTCGGTAACGAGCCGGATTGAGACGGGGATGCCGAGGAACAGCCGCGGCGACAGATTGTGGCGGGGCGATACACAAGTCAGATGCCCGTGAATGCCGGTCATCAGCCCTTCGTGCACGTGCGCATGCTGCAACGCAAGCAAGTGCCCCAATGCGCCTTGCGCCTTGCCGAAATTCAAGGCCACGGGCCGACGGTTCCAGTCGACCACCCCCGACGCGAAGCTGCTTATTGTTTCGCTTATCGACACAGCCGTTCTCTCAATATTGTTGTCAACGTATTGAATTCGGCTTTGCGACTCGCGTCACAGCACGGTCACACTACCGATTTGTGACAGCGAGCATATCAAATTTGCGGGGGTAATTCGGCGCCCGACGAGCATCCATGCCGCTTTTCGACACAATCTGACGAAAATTGACGGAGTCTCGCGTAACGCGGATAAGCTGCCGGTCGCCTAGGCCGCGTCAAGGCACGGGATCAGCGAACGATCGACAGTTGGCGTCAGTATTTCGGCGACCTCGACGGCGCGGCCGCAGAGCGAAGTTCGTGCACGTCGATGTCAAACCGGAAAGCGAAAAGCCGGTTCAATGAACTGCTCCCAGGAAGCGGGACGGACAGAAACGGGGGCCGGGCCGCTTTTGAATCGCGTGCTGCATTGCATCAACATTGCCCGCACGCCCCGCCTGTCGATGATCAACCATCCGTCGACACCGTCACGGCCTCCCATGCACGGATTTCCTCTTCCAGCGCCGCCAGTTTGTTCCGCACGAGCCGCAGCGCATCGGTGCCGAGCAACAGGTGCGCGGGCGGATGTTCCGCCGCGATCGCCGCGAGCATCGCGCGCGCGGCCTTCGCGGGATCGCCCAGCTGCTTGCCGCTCTTCTCCTCGCGTGCCTTGCGGATCGGATCGAAGATCGCGTCGTAGTCCGCGATCGTGCGTGGCGTGCGCGCCATCGAGCGGCCGGCCCAGTCGGTGCGGAACGAACCGGGCGCCACGGCCGTCACGGCAATGCCGAACGGCTCGAGCTCCTGGCCGAGTGTGTCGGAGATGCCTTCCAGCGCGAATTTGCTGCCGCAGTAGTAAGCGATTCCCGGCATCGTGATGTGGCCGCCCATCGACGTGATGTTCAGGATGCGGCCGCGCCGACGCACGCGCATGAACGGCACGACGGCCTTCATCATCGCGACCGCACCGAATACGTTCACGTCGAACTGGCGGCGCATCTCCGCGAGCGGCGCTTCTTCCATGACGCCTTCGTGACCGTAACCGGCGTTGTTCACCAGCACGTCGACGGGCCCGACGTTCGCCTCGATTTCCGCGACCACGCCGTCGATGCGCTCGAAGTCGGTCACGTCGAGCACGCGCGCGACAGCCGCCTGCGCGGACAGCGATTCGAAATCCTGCGCCGCCTGCGCGCTTCTCACGGTACCGACCACCGTGTGGCCTGCCGCCAGCGCCTCCTGGGCGAGCGCGCGGCCGAAACCACTGCTGACGCCGGTGATGAGCATGATGTTGCCGGATGCCATTTCGCTTCTCCCGAATGTCGATTGAAGCATGCATACTAGTCTGACGAACAACGTCGAATAAGCCAGATTCCGCTGATTTTCTTGCACAAAACTATGAGCGCCGCACTTACCTCCACCCAGCCTCCGTCGCTGTCGCCGCGCAACCGGAAGCGCCTGGTCACGCTGCTGCGCGCGCTGGCGCCCGACGAAGGCTACAACCTGACGGCGCTGCCGAGCGTCCGCATCCTGCGCTCGAACCGCGCGCTGTCGCGCACGCCGGTCCTGTACGACCCCGGCATCGTGATCGTCTGCCAGGGATGCAAGCGCGGCTACTTCGGCGGCGAGCGCTATCTGTACGACGAGCACCACTATCTGGCGGTGTCCGTACCCGTGCCGTTCAGCATGGAGACCGACGCAACGCCCGAGCGCCCGCTTCTCGCGCTGTACCTGCACCTCGATTTCACGATGGCCGCCGAACTCGCGGCGCAGATCGACCGCGAAGGCGTGGCGGAACGCGTGCAGGCGCCGAGGAGCATGATGTCGACGCCGATGGATGAAGCGATGCACGCATCGGTGCTGCGTTTCGTCGAGGCAATGCAGCGGCCGCTCGAAGCCGCGGTGCTCGGCCCGGCATTGCTTCGCGAACTGTATTTCCGCGTGCTGACCGGCGCGCAGGGCAGCGCGATGCGCAGCGCGCTGGCGATGCGCGGGCAGTTCGGCCGGATCGGCCGGTCACTGCGCGTGATCCATGCCGATTACGCGCAGCCGCTCGACGTGCCGCAACTGGCCGACGAAGCCGGCATGAGCGTGCCGAGCTTTCACAGCCACTTCAAGGCGATCACGCAGGTGTCGCCGATGCAGTACCTGAAGTCGACGCGCCTGCATCAGGCGCGGCTGCTGATGGTGCGCCAGGACCTGACGGCGGAAGCGGCCGGCTACGCGGTCGGTTACACGAGCCCGTCGCAGTTCAGCCGGGAATTCAAGCGTCTGTTCGGCTTGACGCCGGCGAAGGAGACACAGCGCATGCGCGAGAGCTTCGCGATTCCGGAGGCATTCGAGGATGCGGTTTTCGTGTCGTCGCATTGAGAGGCGCGCGAACCTGGCCGCGACCTGTGCCGCACGCTGTCATCGCGCGGCATCGAGAACCAGACCCGCAAGCGACTTCAGGATGACCGCAGTCACGCCCCAGATGTCCTGCGTCTGATCGGCCCAGTACCAGGCGCCGGTGCGTTCGCCTTCACTGTATTGCCGCGGCAGAGCGGGATTCAGCAGCGTGGCGAACGGAAACTCGAAGATCGCCTCGACTTCGGCCGGGGACGCTTCCCATTCGGCCGTTTCCGGCACGATGCCGATCACCGGAAAAATGGCGTGATTGCGCTTTCTGGTTTTATGAATCGGCAGGCACCCGACCACCCGGATCGCGCCGGGCTCGAGGCGAATTTCCTCGAACGCTTCGCGCAGCGCGGTCGCGCCAATGTTGCCGTCGGATTCAGCCGGACGCCCGCCGGGGAAACTCACATGGGACGAATATTCGCTGAGCCCCGACGAACGCTTGGTCAGCAGGATCGTCGGCTCGCGCCGCGCGACGATCGCCACCAGGACAGCCGAGAATTTCCACTGTCGGTCGTCGTCCACAAGATATTGCTTCGCCGTGTGCCAATCCGTTTCGGCAGGGATCCGGAAGCCTTCCACGCCGCGTACGATTGTATCCAGGACGGCCTGCGGCGACCCGGCATCCGACTGTCCACTCGCAAGCAAGCCACCGGTATTCGGGACGCTTCTGCCGGATTCCATGTCTTCCTCCTGACGCCTGCACCGTCGAGCGCTCTGGACGACACTGAACCCAATCCGGGTTGCCGGGGCACGGCGTCGTTGTTGCGAATTCGGGTGTGGCCGTGTTCGCACGCGATCGAAAATGGCGAGAGCGCGAAAACGACAGTCTGCTCCAATGCAAAAAATCCGTCAGCGTCGCGGAATTTTTAATTCGCGCGCCGGATCGCCATCGACAAATCGGAGACACCAGATAACGCATGAAAAATGAAATTCCGATCGAATACGAGAGCGCATCTCATGCGCATTCAACCGGCGGACGTCGGCTCACCCGACGCATCCACGCGCGCGGGTGCGGGTCCGACTAACCCGGCCGCCGTGATCGCAACAGCCGTGACGATCATCATCGCGCCCCACCCGACCCGCTCGTTGAGCATCCCCGCGGCCACGGCGCCGACGGCGCCGGCCGCGTAATAGAGCGTGAGATAGGCGGCACTCAACGCACCGGCCCGCGCCGGTTGAATCGCGACGACACGTGACTGGTTCGCAACCTGAGCAGCAAAACAACCTGCGTCGAATGTCGCCAACCCGACACCCATCCACCCGGGACTTCCGAGCGCAACGCCAAGCAGCAACGCCGAAAGCGCCGCCATGACGAGCCCGCAACGGATGACGGCACGATCGCCGAATCGGTCGGTGAATTTTCCGGCGACACGCGTGACGCCAAGGCCAAGCACGCCGGCGAGACTGTACGCGCCGATCGCCGCCGCACTCATGCCATAGGGCGGCTCGGCCAGACGGATCGCCAGCCCCACCCATACCAGATTGAACGCGAAGAACCACAGCATGCCGGCGCAGGTACGGCGCCTCAGTTGAACGCTGTCGCGCAGCAGACGTGGAATGGCAACGATCGTGGTCGCATAGCCGGGCGGCCGCCCCTGAGGTCGGCCGCCCGGCATAAGCGATGCACCGCCAACGGCAGCCAGCGCAACGCATCCGGCCAGCGCAAGCAACGCGCCGCGCCACCCGCACCATTGCGACAACACGCCCCCGACGAAGCGACTCAGCAGGATGCCGGCGGAAATGCCCGCGGATACGACGCCCATCGCCGCGCCACGTCGGTGCGGCTCCGCGTGTTTTCCGACGACGGTGCTGCACTGCGCCGCGACCGTCGTCGCCGCACCGACCAGGAACAAGGCAATGCCGAGCGTGAGCGGCCCGGACGACCACGACGCGCATGCAAGCAATAACGCGAGCATGCCCATTTGCGCCGAAACAAGCGTGCGCGGACTGAACCGGTCAGCCAGCGGGACCAGCAGTGCAAGACCGACCAGATAACCGAGCATCGTCACGGAGGCGAGGGCCGTCATCCGCGATGCGGGCACGCCGAAGTCGCTCGCGATGACCGACAGCGACGGCTGCAGCGCATAACCGTTGGCGATCGCCACGCCCGCCGCCAGCGCAAGCGCCGCGATCGCGGCGCGGGACAGATACGGGCTCTGGCCGACGACCGTCATGCTCCGGTCCTGACCGCGATCGCCTCGACTTCGACCAGGATCTCCGGATCGACGAAGGGAAGCGCATGCACCAGCGAAAACGCCGGCCGGATATCGCCGTAGATCTCTCCATGCGCACGGGCCGCGGCCTCCCAATTGTCGAAGTCCGCGACCACGAGGCGGCTCTGGACCACGTCGGACAACGAGAATCCGCTGTCCGCCAGAACTTTCTCGATCGTCGCCAGCGCATCGCGTGTCTGCGCGTACACGTCGTCTCCTTTGCCGGCCGTCCCCGAAATGTAGATGGTGTTGTCGACGACGACTGCACGCGAGTAGCCAACCTTGGGCTCCCACGGGGAGCCGGTGCTGATCTTTTGACGCATCGTTAAGATCCCTCCGATAAGGTTCATGGACACAACCTACTACTTGGGTAGTAAGTGTGGACGATTGTATACTACTGCGGTAGTTAATCAAGGAATCCCATGCAGGTCGCCATGGGAGCCGGAGCCCATACACATGAACGAAAACGCGGAGCTGATCACGTCGTTGATCCGGCTTGGATTTACCCAGTACGAGGCGCAGGCATACGCGGCCCTCGTTGGACAAGCCGCGCTGACAGGCGCGGAAGTCGGCCGGCGCGCCGGCATGCCGCCATCGAAAATCTACGAAACCTTGACTCGCCTGGAAGCACGCGGCGCGGTGCTCATCAACCGGTCGGAGCCTGTTCGTTATGCCGCCGTGCCTCACCGGTCGTTGCTGGAAGAACTGCGTACGCGCTTCAATGCGGATCTGGAGCTGGCCGCCGGCGCGCTCGATCGGCTGCCGGTACAGCAGGAGCCCGGGCTGGTCTGGTCGTTGAGCGGGCGGGCGGCGATCACCAGCGCATTCGCGCGCGTCATCGTCAATGCGAAAACGCAGATTTTCGCGGGCGTCTGGGACGAAGAGATCGACGACCTGGGGCCGCTGCTCGAAGCCGCCGCGGCAAGGGGCGTCGACACGCACGTGGCGATCTACGGCAACCGCATGCTCAACGGGCCGCGTCACTACGATATGGCCAAATGCGGCGCCAGCGCGAGGCTCCGGCTTTCCGGACGCCGGCTCGCCGTTGCGGTGGCGGACGACACGGAGGCGGTGGTGGCGGAATTCGGCGACCATTCGCCCGATCAGGCAACCCTGACGACCAATCCGGTCATTGCGCTGCTCGCGGTCGAATACATCAAGGCGGACGTCAGCGGGCGCGTGTTGATCGACGCACTGAGTCCGGCGGAATACAAGAAAGTCCTGAAGCATCCCGACATGCAGGCAATGCTCGCGCCGCCCGACGGGAAGGGCTGACCCGCGCGACTCCGCATGGCTGCCGGTGCACGCAGCCCGCCACCATGCCACCCTGTCCGACAATCGTCACCCCCACGCGAGATTCCAATGACCCCGTATGCCTACCGCCTGCTGAATGTATTCGCCGAATCGACGTTTGGCGGCAACCCGCTTTGCGTGTTCGAAGACGCGCGCGGCATGGACGACGCGACCATGCAGGCGCTCGCCGTGCAGTTCAACCTGTCCGAAACGACCTTCGTGTTGCCGTCGGAGCGCGCGCATGCGCGGGTCCGCATCTTCACACCGGGGTATGAAATGGCTTTTGCGGGCCATCCGACACTCGGCACCGCGCATGTCGTGCGCGACCTGCTGAATGCCGGTGACGCGCTCTCACTCGAATTCAAGGCCGGGGTGGTCGACGTCGATGCACGCGACGACGTGTGGACGTTCATCGCGCCGCACTCCGGCATGCCGAAAACGACACCCTGCGAGTTGTCGGATGCCCAAACGGCGGCACTGCTGGGGCTGACGAAAGACGATCTGCTCGCGCCGCCGATCTGGGTGGATACCGGCGCCGATCAGCTGCTGGTCGCGCTCAAGGACCCCGCGGCCGTGCGGCGCGCGCGACCCGACAGCGCACACCTCGACATCTGGCCGCAAAGCAGTCTCGGCCGTAAAACGGCGTATGTGTTCGCGTTCGACGCCGAGCGCCCGGGGACGGTGGTGTCCCGCTACTTCTTCGTGAAGCAAGGCGCCGGCATTTCGGAGGACCCGGGCACCGGGTCGGCGTGTGCGAATCTCGGCGGCTGGCTGCTTGCGGGCAACCACGCGCTGCCTGCCGCCTTTCAGGTCGAACAGGGCGAGGCCGTTGGCCGGCCTTGTCTGCTGCGGCTGTCGGTCAGCACCAACGGCGAAATCGGTGTCGGGGGTCGCGTGATCGAACTCGGACGCGGCGTCGTCAATGTGTAGAAGCCGCGCGCACCGCCGCGTTTGCTATGCTGCGCGCATCGCCTGCCCGAGCCGATCGCCGACATGAACGACCTCGCCCCCGACCTCGCCCGCACGCTGCGCGCATCCTGCGACGCCTGCTTCGGCACGGCCGCTGTCTGGCCGCTCGTCGAGCGCGCGTATCGCGAGCCGCAGCGCTTCTACCACACGCTCGCGCACCTGGCCGAACTGTTCGCGCATCTCGCGCCGTATCGCGCCGACCCGCTATGGCCAGCCATCGAGCTCGCCGTATGGGCGCACGATTTCGTCTACGCGACGACGCTGCCGGACTACGCGGACAACGAAGCGCGCAGCGCGCAATGGCTCGTGCAGGTCACGAACGAGCGCTGCAGCGAAACCTGGTTGCATGCGCACGCATCGCATGTGTCCGTTGCACACGATCTCGTGCTCGCGACGAAGTCGCACCGGTTGCCCGATACGTTCGCGTCCGATCCGGACTTGCAGCGTGCCGGGTGGCTTTTTCTCGACGCGGATCTCGCGATCCTTGCCGCCGCGCCCGACCGGCTGCGCGAGTACGACCGCGCGATCGCGCGGGAGTGGGCGCAGGATCCCGATGCGCCGTCGGCGGCGTTCCGCGCGGGCCGCAAGCAGGCGCTCGAACATCTGCGCGGGCAGCATCCGCTGTTTCGATCGGCGGAATTCGCGCCGCTCACGCCGCTCGCACAACGCAATCTCGACGTGCTGATCGATGCGTACGCGTAAGCGCATGCGAACCCGTGCAACAGCCGGCGCGAAACCGTCCACCTGACCGCACCACCATCAGCACGATTGAACGGTAGCGGAATGACGAGACACTGCGACCATTCCAATCCGCGAAACACATCGAACCCGTTCACCGCATCATGACCGCTACAAGAAGAGGCCTGGCGCTCATCCCGGCATGTTTGCTTGCCTTTTCCCTGCACGGCCACGCGCAATGCGTCGACCTGATCGCCAATCTCGACGACGGCCAACTGATGCAGTCGCGGATCGCGCTGGTCGACCATGCCACGCCCGCCGAGCAGATCCGCGTCCTCGCGTACATCTTCGAAATCGATGAGACCGGCGGCCAGATGCTGCATCATCTGGTCGCCGCCGCGCGCCGCGGCGTGCCGGTCAAGCTGCTGATCGACGGCATCGGCCCCGAGCCGCACTTCCCCTTCGAGGACGAGCTCATCGCCGCCCTGCACGAGGTGGCGCCCGGCATCGAACTGCGGATCTTCCATCCGCGATCGCATCTCGTCGAGCTTGCGCATCGCATGCACGACAAGCTGTTCCTGGTTGGCGACACAGCCGTGATCGGCAGTACCTCGATCTGGGATCCGAGCTTCCGCAACTGGCTCAGTGAACGCGACCTGATGGTGGCGGGCGACGCCAGCCAGGACGCCTCTGCGCTGCACGCGATGCGCCAGCATTTCGACCTGTTCTGGAACAGCTCGGCAGCGGTTCGCCCCGAGCCGGAAAAATTCCTCGACATCGCCAGCCCCTATCGCGTCTCGCAGGGTTACGCGACGCTGGACCCGGCGCGCATCCGCTATTGGCGCGAACAGCTGCTGGCGCCGCTCGACGATGCAGCGCTGACGGCGGACCCGGCCGCTTCCGATACGGCTGACGGTCCCGGCGCTCCGCCCGCTTCGGGCGCGGATTTCGACCCGGGCTGGACGCCGATCGCCTGCGATCGCTTGCGATATGTCCACGACTGGCCCGACAAGCGCTCGCCGGGCACGCTGCAGGACATGCTCCACGAGTTCGATACGGCGCAGCACGAGATCCTGATCGTCACCCCCTACCTGATCCTGGTGCCGGAGCTGCGCGCGGCACTTGAACGCAAGCGGCGCGAAGGCGTCCGCGTGACCGTCGTGAGCGCGTCGCTGGCGAGCACCACGCAGGAATTCCCTGCAGTCGGCCGCGCCTATGCCGACGATCTGGCCGGCCTGGTGAACGCCGGGATCGAGGTACGCGAGTATGACGACCGGAAAAACCGCATGATGCACGCGAAGCTGATTCTCATCGACGGCCATCGATATTATCTCGGCAGCTTCAATTTCGATCCGCTGTCGGCCCGCTTCAATACCGAAAACGGCCTGTGGATGGATATCCCCGACGACGGGATCGATCCCCTGCGGGACAGCGTGGCGTACTACCTGCACAACTCACGCCCGGTGAGCGACGCCAATCACCGCCTGGTGGCGGATACCGTTGCGCGCTGCCGGGCCGCCGGCTGCGGT
This sequence comes from Burkholderia theae, assembly GCF_048565265.1. Classification (NCBI taxonomy): domain Bacteria; kingdom Pseudomonadati; phylum Pseudomonadota; class Betaproteobacteria; order Burkholderiales; family Burkholderiaceae; genus Burkholderia; species Burkholderia theae. The sequence goes on along the minus strand of NZ_CP183463.1, from coordinate 1,191,063 downwards.
GGCGCCTGGCGCTGGGTCACGATGCTGATCAGGGATTACCTCTGAGCGCCAATCATTGCTTGAGGGACGCGACGTATGCAGAAACCTGCGCGATCTCGTCATTGCTCAGCAGCGGCACGATCAGGCTCATCAGCTTGCCCTTGCCGCCGCGCGCGCCGCTCTTCCACGCATGCAGTTGCTCGTTCACGTAGGACTCGTGCTGCCCCGTGATACGCGGGAAATCCGGCGGGATACCGCCGCCGGCCTCGCGGTGACAGGATAGGCAGGCGGGCGCGCCACCTGCGCCGCCGTGCGTATAGATCGCCTTCCCCGCGTCCACCAGTTCCCGATGCTGGCTCTCGCCCTGCGTGGGCTTTTGCGCGCTGTAGTAGTCGCCCAGCGCTCTCATGTCCTCGTCGCTGAGATCCTCGACCATCGCCTGCATGACCGCGCTATGGCGAAGCGGTGTGATGCCCGGCCCGCCCTTGAACTGCGTGAGCTGTTTGTACAGATATTGCGGATACTGTCCCGCGAGTCGCGGATAAATGTCGGCGCTGCTGTTTCCGTCGATGCCATGGCACGCCGCGCAACGGGTCGTCGTGAGCTCGTGCACGCGCGCTGCCGGATCGGCAGCGTGCGCGACGACGCATGCCGCGCCGACCGACGCGGCCACCACGGCTCGAACCAGCGCTCGCGCGGCGCGGCCACGCCCCACTCGGATTTCCTTCATCGTCGTCCCCTCTGATTGGCCAGATCGAGGGTATGCGCGTGCGCGGTCGAAGTCCTTGACGGCTGATCGCGTCGTTTACCAAAGCGTCCGGTTTTTTCGCGAGAGGCGTCGCGGGGCGAAACCCCGCTCGACGACGGCAAACCGGCCGGGATCCATCGCCTCGGCCGGCCAGCAGCCCACACCACTTTCCGGGCAAGATCCGCCCCTAATTCCCCTCTCAATCCGTGACTTCAAAAACATCAGATGATTGCATTTTTACATTCAATGTGATTTTATTATCAATTGTTGCAAGCCGCCGCCGATCACGCGTGCGGCCGCACCCCATACCAAGGAAGAGACGCAGATGGAGACAATCGCCGTCATCGGCAGCAACATGGTCGACCTCGTGACCTATGTCGAGCGCATGCCCGCCCGGGGCGAAACCCTCGAAGCGCCGAACTTCGAGCTCGGCTGCGGCGGCAAGGGCGCGAACCAGGCGGTCGCGGCCGCGCGCCTCGGCGCGCGCGTCGTGATGGTCACGAAGGTCGGCGACGACGTGTTCGCCGACAACACGATCCGCAACTTCGAGCGCGAAGGCATCGACACCACGCACGTGCGCAAGGTCGCCGGCGTGCCGAGCGGCGTCGCGCCGATCTTCGTCGAACCCGATTCGAGCAACAGCATCCTGATCGTCAAGGGCGCGAACCGCCACCTGACGCCGGCCGACATCGACGCGGCCGCGCCGACGCTCGCCGAATGCGCGCTGATCGTGCTGCAGCTCGAGATCGAACTCGACACCGTCTATCACGCGATCGCGTTCGGCGCGCGGCATGGCATCCCCGTGCTGCTGAATCCCGCGCCCGCGGTGGCCGACCTCGATTTCGAGCGCATCCGCTCGGTCGAATTCTTCGTGCCGAACGAAACCGAGCTGGCGATCGTGTCGGGCATGCCGGTCGATTCGCACGACACCGCGGCACGCGCCGCCGAAGCGCTGGTCGCGCGCGGGCTGAAGCACGTGCTCGTCACGCTCGGCGACAAGGGCTCGCTGCTCGCGTCGCGCGATGGCGTACGGCACGTGCCGGGCGTGCCGGTCGACGCGCGCGACACGACAGGCGCCGGCGACGCGTATATCGGCTGCTTCGCGCGCTGCTACGCCGCGTCGCGCGATGCCGTCGACGCGATGCGCTACGCGTCCGCGTATGCCGCGCATTCGGTCACCGGCCTCGGCACGCAGAAGTCGTATGCCGACACCGCGACGTTCGAACGCTTCCTCCGCGACGCCGGCCTCTGAACGGCGCCTTGATCGACGAGACAACCCGGGAAGGAGACACCCGTGAGCCGAACCAGAATCGAACACACACCCGACGGCTATTACCTGAATCGCACGCCGCTTTTCGCCTTCACGCTGCTGTGCTGCCTGTTCGCGCTGTGGGGCACCGCCGCGAACCTGAATGACGTGCTGATCGCGCAGTTCAAGAAATCGTTCTTCCTGTCCGACTTCGAGTCGGCGTTCGTGCAGTCCGCGTTCTATCTCGGCTACTTCTTCCTCGCGATTCCGGCCGCGACCGTCGTGAAGAAGTTCAGCTACAAGACGACGATCCTGGTCGGCCTGCTGCTCTACACGACCGGCTGCCTGCTGTTCTTCCCGGCCGCGTCGATGGCGAAGTACGGGATGTTCCTCGTCGCGCTGTTCGTGATTGCGGCAGGCCTGTCGTTTCTCGAAACGGCATCGAACTCGTATTCGACGCTGATGGGCCCGCGCGACACCAGCACGCGGCGGCTGAACATCTCGCAGACGTTCTATCCGTTCGGTGCGATGGCCGGCGTAGTCATGGGCAGCGTCCTGATCTTCAAGGAAGGCGACGCGTCGCATGCGCAGCTCGCGGCGATGTCGGCGGCCGACGCGCACGTGCACCAGCTCGCGATGATCCAGGCCACGCTCGAGCCGTACAAGTGGCTGATCGTCGTGCTCGTCGCGGTGTTCATCGTGTTCGCGCTCACGCCGTATCCGGCCTGCAAGGGCAACGGGCCGGGCGCGGCCACGCACCGGATCGACGCGCGCGGCACGCTCGCACGGCTGTTCGGTAACCGGCGCTTCGTCGCGGGCGTCGTCGCGCAATTCCTGTATGTCGGTGCGCAAGTCGGCGTATGGAGCTTCACGATCCGGCTCGCGATGCAGATCGGCGGCCTCACCGAGCGCGGCGCATCGCACTACCTGCTCGCGACCTTCTTCGCGTTCTTCGTCGGCAAGCTGATCGCGACGCTCGTGATGAAGCGCGTCGGGCCGGCCAAGGTGCTGATCGTCTACGGCATCCTGTGCATCGCGCTGCTCGCGTACACGATCAGCGTGCACAACATCACCGCCGTCTATGCGGCCGTGTGCGTGAGCGTGTTCCTCGGCCCGTGCTGGCCGACGATCTATGGCCTCACGATCGACGGCCTCGGCAAGGACACCGAATACGGCGGCTCGATCCTCGTGATGAGCATCGTAGGCGGCGCGGTCGTGCCGCTGATCCAGGGGCTGATCTCCGACCATACTGGCGGCAACATGCAGCTCGCGTTCGTCGTGCCGCTCGCGTGCTTCGTCGTGATCGTCTACTACGGCTTCTACTGCCTGCGCCACCAGGCAGCCGCGATACCCGACGCGACGGCCGACGGCACCGCCCGCGCGCGCTATGCCGCGACGCGCAACACGTCGGGAGCGTAAGCATGCGAGGCGAGATCGAACTGCGACGCGACGACTTCCGCGAAGCACCGCGCACGCTGTACCGCACCGACGGCGTCACGGTCACCGCGTTCGCCTATCCGTCCGGCGTCGAGGCGCTGAAGCTCGAGAACCGCCGCGGCCACCTCGTCGTGCTGCCCTATCTCGGCCAGATGATCTGGGCCGCCGCATTCGACGGTCGCGACCTGACGATGAAACACATGTTCCGGCAGCCGAAGCGCACGGCGTCGATCATCGATACCTACGGCTGCTTCATGTTCCACAGCGGGCTGCTGCGCAACGGTTGCCCGGGGCCCGACGACACGCACGCGCTGCACGGCGAGATGCCGTGCGCGCCGATGGACCGCGCGAGCCTGGTTGTCGGCGCGGATGCGCATGGCGCGACGGTCGAAGTGACCGGCGAATACGAATACGTGCAGGGCTTCGGCAGCCACTACGTCGCGCGTCCGTCGGTGCGGCTCGCCGAGCACGACGCGCAGATAACGATCGCGATGGACGTGACGAATCTCGGCGGCGCGCCGATGGACCTGATGTACATGGCGCACCTGAACTACGCGTACGTGCCGGGCGGCCGGTTCGTGCAGTCGCTCCCGCGCGGCGGGGTGCGGCTGCGTGACAGCGTGCCCGCGCACGTGAAGCCGACCGCCGCGTGGCGCGACTACACGGCCACGCTCGCGCGCGAACCGGAACGGCTCGCGACGCTCGATACGCCCGCGCTGTACGACCCCGAGATCGTGTTCTTCATGAATGACGTGGAAACGGACGCGGACGGCGTCGCGCATTTTCGGCTCGTGCATCCGGACGGCGGCGCATTCCATACCGCCTACCGCCCCGAACAGTTCCCGCACGCGACGCGCTGGATCCTGCACAACGCGGACCAGCAGGTCGCTGCATTCGCGCTGCCGTCGACCTGCGAGCCGGAGGGTTATGAAGCCGAACGCCGCAAGGGCCATGTCGCGTCGCTCGCGCCGGGCGCGACGCGCCGCTTCGAAGTCGTCACCGGCTACCTGAGCGCGGCGGAAGCACGCGATGCATAACGCGATGCGCGGCCGCGTTGCGTCAGGTCACGAGCGCGATTCCGTGTTCGCGGATCGTCGTTTCGTAGCGGCGGCTCAGCTGTCCGTCGGAGATCACGTAGTTGAAGTCGGTCAGTTCGGCAAAATAGGCCGCGCGCACTTCGTCGAACTTCGTGTGGTCGACCAGCAGGAAGCGGTTCTGCGCGCGCGCCATCACCTTCTTCTTCGCGTCGACTTCGTGGAAGTTGAAGCACGTGACGCCGCAGCGGTCGCTCACGCCGGCCGCCGAGATGAACGCCTTCGACACGCGCACCGAGTCGAGGATCCCCGTTTCGGCGACCGATTCGAACACCATGTTCTGGCGGTGATACGCGCCGCCGCACAGGATTACGTTGCAATGCGGCTTCTGCTGCAGCTTCGCGAACACGTTCAGCGCGTTGCAGACGGCCGTGAATTCGAGGTCATCCGGAATGAAGTCGACGATGAACGGCGTGGTCGAGCCGCAGTCGACGAAGATCGTGTCGCCGGTGGTCACGAACTGCGCGGCAAGCTTGCCGATGCGGCGTTTTTCCTCGGTCTGCCGGTTGTTCTCGGCGCTGATCAGGTATTCGCCGATGTCGCTGCGCTGCGCGGCGAAATGGCGCGTCACGTAACCGCCGATCAGGCTGAGGCCGTGCGGGTTGTCCGCGAGATCGCGACGGATCGTCATCTCGGACACGCCGAACAGCTCGGCCACTTCCCTCAGATGAATCGCGTTCTGCCCTTGCAGCACGTTCATCAGCGTCTTGATCCGTTCGCCCTTCTTCGTTTCCATGCCTGTATCCTGCGTACCCGTCGCACCTGCCGCTTGTCGTGCCGGGCGTGCGGAGCCGGCCGGAATGTCGTATTTGTAACAAACCGATGTGAAAACATCAACTTTCCGTGTGCCTTTCCGGCATACGATCCGTGGAGTCCTGAAACATGCCGCTTTCCAACGCCCAGCTCGCCCAAACCATCGATCACACGCTGCTCGCGCCCGACGCGAGCGACGCGCAGATCCGCGAACTCTGCCGCCAGGCGGCCGCGCATCGCTTTTACTCGGTCTGCGTGAATTCGGCGAACGTGCCGCTCGCCGCGCGCGAGCTGACCGGCACCGGCGTGCTCGTGTGCGCGGTGGTCGGCTTTCCGCTCGGCGCCGGGCTGTCGGCCGCGAAGGCATTCGAGGCGTCGGCCGCGATCGCGGCGGGCGCCGGCGAGATCGACATGGTGATCAACCTCGGCGCGCTGAAAAGCGGCCGCGCCGACGACGTGAAGGCCGACATCGAAGCCGTGCACCACGCGTGCGGCGCGGTGCCGCTCAAGGTGATCCTCGAGACGGGGCTGCTGAGCGACGACGAGAAGGTGCGCGTGTGCGAGATGTGCCGCGATCTCGGCGTCGCGTTCGTGAAGACGTCGACGGGGTTCGGCCACGGCGGCGCGACGCTCGCGGATGTCGCGCTGATGCGCCGCACGGTCGGCCCGGATCTCGGCGTGAAGGCGTCCGGCGGCGTGCGCGACCGCGCGGCCGCGCTCGCGATGCTCGAAGCCGGCGCGACCCGGCTCGGCACGAGTTCGGGGGTGGCGATCGTCACCGATCAGGGCAGCAACGACGCGGGGTACTGACGACGCGGTGCGGGCAACCCGGCTGCGCGATCCTGCCGACAGCCGGCGCTTCCCGGCTGGCAGGGAAGCCGCGCGTCACTCGCGCACGGCCTCGGCCTCCATCGAATGCATGGCCTCCGCCGGACCGCACATGCCCGCCGCCGGCAACGTGACCGTCACCGTCGTACCCTGCCACGCGGCGCTGTGCACGTGGATCTCGCCGCGATGGCGCTCCACGACCGCCTTGGCGAACGCCATCCCGAGCCCGACGCCCTTCGCGTCGGGTTGCCCTTTCAGGCGAAAGCGCCGGTAGCGCTCGAACAGTCTCGCCTGATCCTCGGCCGCGATCCCGTAACCGTGATCGCGGATCACGCAGCGCACCGACGCGCGATCCTCGGCCAGCTCGACGCTGCACTCGATGCGGGTATGCGATGCGCTGTATTCGACGGCGTTCCCCAGCAACTTGACCAGCGCGCGCGACAGCAGCACCGGATCGCCGTGCACGAGCGCATCGTCGCAATACGGCACGTCGTCGACGTCGATCTCCTTTTCGCTCGCGCGCGACCAGACTTCGTCCCGCGCCTGGTTCATCAGGTCCGAGACATTGACGAGCTCCAATGCGTACTCGCCCGCCTCGGCCCGCGACACTTGTGCGAAGCCGTCCGCCATCGCCAGCGTATGACGCGTCAGCCTGCCGATCTCGTGAAGGCGTTCGCGCAACGTGCAGTCGAGCGGGCACGCCGCCGGCGCGCCCACGAGCACGACGACCGACGTGAGCGGCGCACGCATGTCGTGCGAGAACAACGTCAGCATGTCGTTGCGCTGCCGCTCGAGCACCTCGCGGCGGACGTACGCGCCGCGCAGCCGGTCCAGCGCGTCGTTCAACCGCGCGATCTCCGGACCCGTGCCCGGCACCGCGACGATCGGCGATACGTCGCCCTGGCTCAGCGCGACGATGCCCCGGCTCAACGCGTCGAGCGGTTTCGACAGCGTCCGCTGCGTGCCGCGTACGAGCAGGAACAGTATCGCGATGCAGCACGCCGCTTCGGCGGCGGACAAGGCCATTCTGAAACGAGCCGCATCGCGCAGCTCGACTGCGCGCGCCCGCGTGACGTCCATCACGCGATCGCGCAGTTGTTCCGCCGGTCGGAGGTCGCGCATGATCCGCTGCGTGAAGTCCTCGGCATTCATCGCATAGCTGCCCGTCCGGCCTGCGCGGATCGTCGCCGAGACAAGCGGCAGGAGGCTGCCCTCCATCGTATCGTTCAGCCGTGCGAAGTCGTTCGCGAGCGTTGCGTCGGCGAGCTGCGGCGGGATCGCGCCGGCAATCAACGCACGTAGCTGCACGATGCGCCCGCGCATCTGGAGAATGCGCGCGATCCGCTCGTCGTCGAGTGGCGCGTTCCGCATCAGCGATGCGACGAACAGCGAGCCGAGACGCCCGGTGTATTCGCGCAGGTCGCCGAGCAGGTGCGCGAGCATCAGCGCGTTCGCCGTATCGGGGTGGCGCATCGCGGTGCCCGCCATCACGTCGTGCGCCAGGGTCGCGAGATCGTCGGCGGCCGCGAACATCCGGTCCTGCGCGGACTGTACTTGCCACACCATGCGCGCGTCCGGTGGCTGCGCGGCGAGCGTGTCGACCTCTTGCCGCGCGCCGGCCAGCTCGGCGCGGATCGCTTCGATCGCATGCAGCGCGATCCCGCGTTCGGGCGCGTCGAGCACGCTCGCCTGCGCGAGATGCGTTCGAAGCGCGTCGAGCGCCTGGTCGGAGCGCACCCGTGCGGCGTTCACGGCCGTCACGTCGGCCGCCGCGTCGCGCCGCCGATGCGCGAGCAGCGAATTGGCCGGCCAGCGTTCAGCCGAGATCAGGTTCAACGCGATCATCGCGCGCTCGACCTGTTCGAAGTCGCGCAGGTCGAGGCTCCCCTGGCGGTACTGCCGGTAGCTTTCCCAGACGTTCGTCCCGCACGCCACCGCCGTCAGCGCCACCACAAGCGCGAAGCCGGCACGCATCCGCTGCCGGATCGAAAAACCGCCGGGGTTCACGATGCCGGCCCGGTTCGCAACGAACGTGCGACGCACGCAGCCTCGTCCGCTCCGCTAACCGGCATCGCGTTCTCCCCGCCAACCGCCCGCCCCGCACCCGCGCGTCGCGACCGTGCCGCCCTTGCAGCGGGACATGATCGTCGCGCGTGCGTCTTGCCGCGTCGCGCAGGGCGCGACGGGGTCGACACGCGGCGGCGCGTCGACCGCACGCTTGCCGGCGCGTGCCGGCAGCCGGCACGCAACACAGACCGTATGGCGCCGCAACGCGTAGCGATACGTGACGAACGACGCGCCGCAACGCGCGCATGGCGCGAGGTCGAGCACCCCGCCGTCGATGAAGCGCACGAGCATCCAGGCCCGCGTCAGATCGAGCGGCAGCGCAATGTCTGCGCCGCCGTGCTCGGCGTATAGCGTGTAGCTCTTGACGAGTGCCTCGAGCCGGGAGCAGCCCGCGTCGTTGCGCAGGAAACGGTAGATGCCATGGAACAGCGATGCGTGAAGATTCGCGAGCCATGTCATGTACCAGTCCGTCGACGACGGCAGCATCCCTTTCGGCGCCGCGACACCGCGCACCTCCCGGTAAAGACGCGCGAGACGATCGTACGGCAGCGCGCACTCGATTTCCAGCATCTGGAGCCGCGCGCCGAGCCTGATCAGCGCCACCGCCTGCATCGTGCGTTGCGCATCGTCCACGAGGTCGTGCCGCCTGACAGGATCGTTCATGATGCGGCCTCGTCGGGCAGCGCGAGACCCGCCAGCGCCAGCGCGGTATGGAGACGCACGATGTCGACCGGCGGCGTCGCGCGGGTCAGCGCCGATATCACGCCGTGCCGGCTCGGCCGCAACGCGCAGATGAGCTGTCCCGTCGACGCGAGATCGTTCATGTGCTTCACCGACAACGCCGCCAGCGCGGCGGCGACGTCGGCGCTCACACCCAGACGGAACATGCCGATCGCGCGATCCGACTGCAACAGCCGCTGCGCCAGGCACAGATACGACATGTTCAATTCCCACATTGCGTCACTGTCGTTGACAAGCTTCATCGTTCACCTCGATTAATGCGCGGCCAGGGTCAATGAGTCGTCGTCAAAATACGTGCCGATAAAATTCTTATTACAGATCGTTATGTTCTTCTGGCAGTACGAAATATCGAAACCGGACATTCCCGCACGATTCGCAGCGCGCGCATGCATGGGGCTGCGATTCAATTCGGGCGCGGCTTCAGGCGTCGCAGACCGCGTCGCGGCGCTGCGCGCGGTGCCTCGCGCAGCGCCTCCGAAACAGCCTGCATTGCAAACCGTCACGATTGAGTCTCGGCGATATCCCGTCGAATGTAAACGCGACGTTAGGCGCAAGACAAATGCAGGATAAATAGAGGACAAATGAGACTTTAGTATTAAGACTTTCGTCTTGTACAATCCGGTTCGCTCAGACCGAATCAGCATCGGCCGTCCCACCTTTCATCACCCCAATGAAAATTCTGATCGTCGACGATCACGCGATCCTGCGGGACGGCGTGGAAATGCTGCTCCGTCAGGAGGACAGCAACACGGTCGTCGTTCAGGCGGGCAATGCGGATGACGCGGTGCGGATGCTCGACCAGCACACCGACCTCGACGCCATCGTGCTCGACCTGAAACTGCACGGCATGAACGGGCTCGAAGCGCTCGCCGTGTTCGCGCGGATGCGCCCGGGGCTGCCCGTCATCGTGCTGTCTTCGTCGGAGGATCTGAGCGCGGTGCGCAACGCGTTCGCGCAGGGCGCAATGGGCTACGTCCCGAAGTCCGCCGGCCCGCGCACGCTGCTGTCCGCCATCCGGATCGCGCTCAACGGTGAACGTTACGTACCGCCGCTCCTGCTCGACGAGCAGGCCGCGCCGCACCCGGACGGCGCGACGAGCCCGCCACCCGCGTTACGCGACTCGACGTTGACGCAACGCCAGATCGAAGTACTCCGCTATCTTGCGGAAGGCGTGCCGAACAAGGTCATCGCGGACAAGCTCGGCTTGTCCGAAAAGACCGTCAAGGCGCATATCACCGCGATCTTCAAGGCACTGAACGTGATCAACCGGACCCAGGCGGCCGCCGCCGGCAGGAAGGCCGGACTGATCTGATCGCCTGCCTGCGGAGTGCCGATCGAACCGGCCCGTTGGCGCGGGAGGTGTACCGCGCGAATTGCCAACCCGACGCGAATCGCCTAGATTTTCTTCATCCTCATCGCCAGCGGGATCGCAGATGGCCTCCACGTCTCGCCCCACGGACGGTCACGCATCGCCCGATGCGCCGACCGACCCTGACGGCCCGTTCGATCTCGCCGCGGACGTGATCGAGCGATGGCAACGCCTCGTCGATCTGATGGCGGATATCGTCGGCGTGCCGGCCGGGCTGATCATGCGCCACGTCGGCAAGGACATCCAGGTGGTGGTGGCCAGCCGCAACGAAACCAATCCGTTCTATCAGGGCGAATCGGCCGAGCTGTCCGGCTCGGGGCTCTATTGCGAGGCGGTGATCGAGAGCGACCGCTCGCTGGTCGTGCCCGATGCGCGGCAATCGGCGCAATGGCACGACAACCCGGACCTGCGCGTCAACATGGTCTCGTATCTCGGCCTGCCGATCCACTGGCCCGACCGCACGACGTTCGGCACGATTTGCGTGCTCGACTGCAAGGAAAATGCGTATTCGGAACGGTACATCCGGCTCGTCGAGGAATTCCGCGACCAGATCGAAATGCAGCTCCAGCTGATCGACGCGCAGCGGATCGCCGAACGCGAGCGCCTGCGCGCCGCACAGCTCGCCGAAAACTTCCGTCTGCAGAAGGATCTCGCCACCGAGGCCTCGCACGTCAAATCGCGCTTTCTCGCGGCCGCGAGCCACGACCTCCGCCAGCCCGTCCATGCACTCAGCCTGTTCGTCGGCGCGTTGCGGCACGTTCAGATGCCCGCCGACGGTGCGCTGCTCGTCGAACGCATCAACCAGTCCGTCAATGCGATGGACGAACTGTTCACCGCGATCCTGGACATCTCGCGGCTCGACGCGGGCGTCGTACCCGTGCATCGCCGACCGTTCGCGATCGACACGATGCTGGAGCGCGTGTGCAGCGACGTGGCCGTCGACGCGCATGCGAAGGGGTTGCAACTGACGTACGTGCGCAGCACCGTCGTCATCGACTCCGATCCGGTATTGCTCGAGCGCATCGTGCGCAACCTGCTGTCGAACGCGGTGCGCTATACCGACACCGGACGCATCGTCGTCGGCTGCCGGCGCACCCGCACGCACGTGCGCGTGCAAGTCATCGATACCGGGCGCGGCATCCCGGCCGATCAGCAGGACCGCGTGTTCGACGACTACTATCAGTTGACCCATCACGGCCGCGGGCACGAACAGGGCATGGGCCTCGGGCTGGCAATCGTGCGGCGCCTGGCCGAGCTGCTTGATTGCCCGCTGATGCTGCGCTCCGCGCCCGGGCGGGGCTCGTGCTTCGAACTGCAGGTGGCGCGAATGCCCGCGACCGCCCAACCGCCCGGCGTCGTCGCGGACGAGATCGCCGTCGACGCGGCCGCGGCCGCCGCCCACCTCGTGGTCGTGATCGACGACGAATCGGCCATCCGCACCGGGATGTCGATCCTGCTCGCGCAATGGGGCTACCGGGTGGTCGCGACCGCGTCGGCAAGCGAGGCGATCGCACGCCTGGCGTCGGACGACGTACGCCCGACCTTGCTGATCTGCGATCTGCACCTGCACGGCGACGAGAACGGAATCGGTGCGATCTCGCGGCTGCGCGACGAATACAACACGGCCATTCCGGCGATGCTGATCACCGGCGACACGACGGCGCGCCGGCCCGGCCGGTCGAAGCACGGCGGCTTCATGCTGCTGCACAAGCCGGTGCCGAGCGACAAGCTGCGCTCGGCAATGGAGCGTGTCCTGCGCGCGCAGACGGGGAGACAGGCTTTCGGGCACACCGATCGTGACAACAAACCCTAGCCGGTGCGCGGTCCCGAATCAGGCCATCAGCCGGTCGTGAGCCCCGCAATACGCTCACGCAGCCGCGGCGCGACGAAATCGAGAAACGCGCGCAGCTTCAGCGGCATCGGCGCCTGCCCCTTGTGCACGAGGCTGACCGGCAGCGGTTGCGACTCGAACGCATCGAGCACCACGTCCAGCATGCGATCGCGCAGTGCCTGAGCGACCTGGTACGACAGCACGCGGATCAGCCCCACGCCGAGCACGGCGGCATCGATGGCCGCTTCGGCCGTATTCACGGCGAAGCGTGAGTGGACGGGCACCGTCAGTTCGCCCTTCTCGCCGTCGAACACCCACGCGCGACGCGACGCCAGCACCTCGAACGTAATGCATTGATGCCGCGCCAGATCGCCGGGCGCTTCGGGTGCGCCATGTGCCGCGAGGTAGGCGGGACTCGCGCAGATCACGCGGCGCACGCTGCCGACACGGGTCGCCATGAAGGTGCTGTCGGGCAACTCGCCGATCCGCAGCGCGACGTCGATCTGCTCTTCCATCAGATGGGTCACGCGGTCCGTCAGCACCAGACGCACGTCGATCTCCGGATAGTGGGCGAGGAACGCGGCCACCACCGGCACGATATGCAGGCGCCCGAACACGATCGGCGCGGTAACGATCAACTCGCCGCGCGGCGCCGCGTATTCGCCGGTGGCGGCGCGCTCGGTTTCCGCGATGTCGTCGAGGATGCGCCGGCAACCGGCCACATAGGACTCGCCGGCCTCGGTCAACGACAGCTGCCGGGTCGTGCGATGCAGCAGCCGCGTATTCAGGTAGGTCTCGAGGTCCGAGATCTTGCGGCTCACGGTCGCCAGCGGAATGCCGAGCTGGCGCGCGGCGGCCGACATGCTGCCGGCATCGATCACCGCCACCAGCAGGGACATCGACTCGAGGCGGTTCATGGTGCCTCTCGAATTTTGGAAAGATGATTCCAAATTCTGCTGGATTATCTTTCCCAGTGCAAGGCGGTAGGCTGCTTCCAGATCATCCCGCCGACCGCATCCGCTGCCGGCAAAAACGGATCGCCACGAAAGGAACCCGCCATGAACGAATTGCCCCTTGCATCCGGCATGCCGCCCGTCGCGGCTGCCGCGCCGCCCGCCACCGCCTCGCGCGGCAAGATCGTCGCGATGGCCGCCATCGCCGGCGCGGTGGTGACCAACATCTACTGCACGCAACCGATCCTGCCGCTGATCGCGCAGAACCTGCAGGCCGACCCGGCGACGGTCGACCTGGTGGCCGGCGCGGCGCTGCTCGGCTTCGCGACCGGGCTGGCGCTGCTGCTGCCGCTCGGCGACCGCTACGATCGGCGCAAGCTGGTGCTGGGCCAGATCGCGCTGGCCTTCGCGTTCGCGGTGGCGTCGTCGTTCGCGCCGGGTGTGTGGGCGCTGGTCGGTACCGCGTTCGGGCTCGGGGTGGTCAGCTGCGTGCCCCAGCAACTGGTGCCGTTCGCGGCCGTGATGTCGGCGCCCACCGAACGCGGACGCAATGTCGGCACGGTGGTCACCGGCATCATGGTCGGCATCCTGCTCGGCCGCGCGGTCAGTGGCCTGATCGCCGCGCACTACGGCTGGCGCGCGGTGTATGGCGTCGAGGCCGCCGCGATGGTGCCGGTGGGCATCGCCGCCGCGTGGCTGCTGCCGCGTGGCGTGCCGAGCACCACGCTGTCCTATGGCCGGCTGCTCGCGTCGCTGTGGACGCTGGCACGCGCGCATCGCCCGATTCGCGAATCGATGATCGTGCAGGCGCTGCTGTGGGCCGCGTTCAATGCGTTCTGGGTCAATCTCGCGGCGCTGCTCGCCGACGGGCCCTGGCACCTCGGCAGCGCGTGGGCCGGCGGCTTCGGCCTGATCGGCGCGGCGGGCGCGCTGGCCGCCACGATCGGCGGCCGGGCGTCGGACCGGATCGGCACGCGGCGCGTGATCGGCCTGGGCATCGCGATCGTGACGGTCTCCTACCTGATCCTGGCCGGCGCCGGCCGCTCGCTCGCGCTGCTCGTGATCGGCGTGGTGGTGCTCGACATCGGCGTGCAGGCCGGGCTGGTCGCGAACCAGACGCGCGCATTTGCCGCCGATCCGAAGGCGCAGGGCCGCATCAACAGCCTCTACATGACCGCGACCTTCGTCGGCGGCGCGCTCGGCGCAACCGTCAGCGGCGCGCTGATGGCCCGCTTCGGCTGGCATGGCGTGGTCGCGTTCGGCATCGCGGCCGGGCTCGCCGCCGCGCTCGTGCATCGCTGCATGGGGCGGCGCTGATCCGGTGTGCGCGATGACTGATCTCAACCTCATTCATAAGGCGCTCGCGCATCCGTTTCGACGGGACGTGCTGCGCTGGTTGAAGGCGCCGGACTCACCGGACACATTCCCAAGCGCGGCGCGCCTTCATTCGTGCCACGGCGTACCGCTCGCGTCGATCGTGGCGCGCAGCGGCTTATCGCAATCGACCGTCTCGGCCCACATCGCACTGCTGCGCGACGCGGGCCTGATCGTCGCGACGCCCGTCGGGCAGTGGATCTTCGTCGCCCGCAACGATACGGCCATCGCCGCGTTCGTCGCCCGGGTCGCCAGCGATCTCTGACCCGGCCCGGGGCAGCATCAGGTCGATGTGTTGCGTCGTGCCTGACGTCGCGTTCCGTGCGTTGTCCGAGCGGCGCCGGTAGCGCGGCGCTCAGCCCGTCCGCCGCACGGGTTCGCGTTCGTCCGCGTCGTCGTCGTCGACAAACCGCCCCGCGTAATCGCGCGCGAACTGCACGGCGATGCGGCCCGAGCGCGCGCCGCGTTCGAGCGCCCACTGCAGCGCGGGCTCGCGCGCCGCACGGATCTGCTCGGCGTCGAAACCTGCCGCGCCGAGACGGCTGTCGACGACGGCCAGGTATTCGTCCTGCGTGAAGCCGTAGAACGTGACCCAGATCCCGAAGCGCTCCGACAGCGAGATCCGCTCCTCGACCGCATCGCCGGGATGCAGCTCGCCATTCTCCGCACGGGACACGTTCGCGTTGTCGCTCGCGTGCTCGGGCATCAGGTGGCGGCGATTGGACGTCGCGTACACCAGCACGTTCGACAGGTCGCTCGCGACCGATCCGTCGAGCACGGTCTTCAGCCCTTTGTAGCCGGTCTCGCCCGCCTCGAACGACAGGTCGTCGCAAAACACGATATAGCGCTCGGGCCGCGCGCGCACCAGCTCGACGATCGCCGGCAGGTCGTTCAGCCCTTCCTTGCTGACCTCGATCAGCCGCAACCCGTGCGCCGCGAACGCATGCAGGCACGCCTTCACGATCGACGACTTGCCGGTGCCGCGCGCGCCGGTCAGCAGCACGTGATTGGCCGCGAACCCGCGCACGAACTGCCGCGTGTTCCGTTCAACGATCGCCGCCTGCCGGCCGACGTTGCGCAGCGCGTCGAACGCGACGAGCGCGGGTGACGGGATCGGCTCGAGCGGCGCCGCGTGATGACCGCCGCCGAAGCCGCGCCAGCGAAACGCGACGACCGCCTCGAAATCGACGGCCGCCGGCCGCCCGGTGTGCGCCATCGCTTCGAGCGCCACCGCGATCCGTTCGAGCTGACGCGCGAGCGACGACACGGCAACGGGTGCGCGCCCGTCCGGCAGCGCGGCAATCAGGTCCTGCACGTCGCGATCGCCGCTCATTGCCGAGCGCCCTGCGACGCACCCGCCTGAAACGGGAACCGCTGCGCGAGCGCCACGCCGAGCAGCGCGACGCCGCCGCCGATCAGGTGATAAAGCCGCAGCGATTCGCCGAGCAGCACGATCGCGCCGCCGGCCGTCATCACGGGCAGCAGGTTCATGAACATCGCGCAGCGGCTCGGGCCGAGCAGCCGCACGCCCTGCATCCACAGATAGGGCAGCACCACCGACGCCAGCACGCCGGCGTACAGGATCAGCGGCACGCTCGCGCGTGTCGGCCACGCGGCTTGCGCGGGCAGCCGCAGCAACATCGGCACCATGAACACGAGCGCGGCGAGCGCCTGCACGTAGGTCGACTGCCACGCCGGCAGCGCACCAATGCGCCAGCGCTTGAGCAGCACGCCGTAGAGCGCATACGCGGCCGATGCGGCCAGCATCAGCAGGTCGCCCGCATGCACGCCGCGCGCGGCGATCGCGGTCGGGTGCCCTTCGGCGATCAGGTACACGACGCCCGCGAGCGACAGCATGCCGCCGCCCACCATGCCCGCGCCCGGCGGATCGCCGAGCAGCAGCGAGCTGAGCGCCATCGTCATCAGCGGCACGAGCGCGGTGATGATCGCCATGTTGGTCGCGCTTGTCGTTTTCGCGGCCTCGTAGGACAGGCTCTGAAACAGCGCCATCGCGAGAAAGCCGAGCACCGCGAGCTTCGGCAGGTGCGCGACGAGCGCCGCGCGATTGCGCCACGCGGGGCGCAACGTGAACACGCTCATCAGCGCGACGGCGAGCAGCAGCCGGTAGAACGTGATCGCCGACGGGTCGATCGTCGATGCCGACAGCTTCGACACAACGACGTTGCCGGCCCACAGCGCGATTGCGCAGAAGGGAAACAGAAAAGGAGACTTGTTCATCGCGTTTGACGGATTAATATCGTGACAGGGGTCTGGCGTGCATCGGAACGCCATCGTGCCCGCCCGCCCAACTGCCTGTCTCACGCCAAAATGTCAGGACTTATCGCCAATCGGACAATCGAGTCCACCCCGCCCTTCGCGCACCTGCGCTACGAATCGACGCCGATGCCCGTGTCGGCGATGGCAGCGACGTACGCGCACGGCACGTGCATCGAGCCGCACCGCCATCGTCGCGCGCAACTGCTCTATGCGATCGAGGGCGTGATGCACGTGCAATCCGAAGGCGCGTCGTGGGTCGTGCCGCCGACGCGCGGCGTGTGGCTCGAAGCGGGCCTCGACCATACGGTGCAGATGAGCGGCGACGTGCAGATGCGCACCGTGTTCGTCGAGCCCGGCGCAGTCGAACACCTGCCCGCGCGGAGCTGCGTCGTGGAAGTGCATCCGCTGCTGCGCGAGCTGATCCTCGCCGCGGTCGACGTACCGCTCGACTACGCGCCGGGCTCGCGCCACGATCACCTGATGCACCTGCTGCTCGCCGAGGTGACGGTCGCGCCGCTGTTGCCGCTGTACCTGCCCTGGCCGCACGACGCGCGCCTGCGGACGATCTGCGACACGCTCGTCGCCGCGCCCGACGACCTGCGCACGATCGCCGAGTGGGCCGATGTGCTCGGCCTGTCGGTGCGCACGCTGCATCGCGCATTCCGCCGCGAGACGGGGCTCAGCTTCCGCCGCTGGCGCGAGCAGGCGCGGCTGCTGCTCGCGCTCAAGCGTCTGGCGCACGGCGAGAAAGTGCTGACCGTCGCGATGGATCACGGTTACAGTAGCCAGAGCGCGTTCTCCGCGATGTTCAAGCGGCATTTCGGCGTGTCGCCGTCGGCGTTTTATGCGTAGTGGGTGTTCGGCACGACGGCGGCGCTACCGCGCCGCGATCCCCGCGATGAAAAACACGCACGCGGCCGCCGACGCCACCGTGCGCACGTGATTCCACATCGTCCAGTCGTGCACATAGCGCGTCCACAGCGCCGCGCCATGCGTCGTGAGCGGATCGGCCGCGGCCAGCGCATCGTTGAGCGGCACGTTGACGGCCATCGTCACCGCGAACATGCCGAACACGTAGAGCACGCCGCCCGCGACCGCCGCCATCGCGCCCGGCTGGTCGCGATCGAACAGCGCGATCACGACCAGCGCGAGCGCCATCAGCGTCGTGCCGAGGAACAGCGGCATGAACGGCGAGCGCACGATGTCGACGTTGATCGCATTCATCGCGGCCACGCCGGCATGCGGCGCGATCCGTGCGAGCGACGTCATCACGAACGTCGAGAACGCGAAGTACACGCCGGCCATCAGCCCGCAGCCGATGGCCGAACCCCACAGCAACGCGGAAGTCACGAGCGCGATCATGGTCATGCGCTCCACACGCCGGTCGCGGCCGTCGCACGCGCATAGTCGGAGAAATCGCGCGCGGGCCGCCCGAGCGTCTCCTCGATGCCGTGCATCACCGCGCTGTTGCGCCCGTCGAGCACCACGCCGAACAGTTCGTCGAGCAGTGCGACGAACGGCTCCGGCACGCCAACCTCGCGCAGCGCCGCGACGAACGCGTCCGGCGGAATCTCGCGATAAGCGATTGGCCGGCCGGCAGCCCGCGCGATTTCGCCGACCGCTTCGGCGAACGTCAGCGCGCGCGGGCCCGTCACCTCGATCACCCGGTTCGCGAACCGCGCATCGGTGAGCGCGGCCACGGCCACGTCCGCGATGTCGTCCGCATCGACGAACGGCTCGCGCACCGCACCGGCCGGCAGCGCGACCTCGCCGGCCAGCACGCCGTCGATCAGGTAGCCCTCGGAGAAGTTCTGGTTGAACCAGCTCGCGCGCACCACGCCCCAGCCCACGCCCGACGCCTGCAGCGCGGCCTCGGCCGCCTGCGCGCGTGGCTCGCCGCGCCCCGACAGCAGCACCACACGTTCGACGCCGCTGTCGCGCGCGAGCCGCGCGAATGCGGCGATCGCGTCCACCGCGCCGTCGACGGCGAGGTCGGGCTGGTAGGTCACGTACGCGGCCGACACGCCGTCGAGCGCGGCGGGCCAGGTCGCGGGCGCCGTCCAGTCGAAGCGGACGGCCGACGTGCGCGACACGGGCCGGGTAGCGATGCCGCGTGCGCGCAGCCGCGCATCGACGCGGGCGCCCGTCTTGCCCGAACCGCCGACGATGAGGATGGGAAGTGCCGACATGTGCGTCTCCTTGGGTCAAAATACGAGAATGTCTCGCGTTTCAAAAACACGATAGACTCTCGCATTAGCAACGTCAAGTTTTTCTGGAGGCGGCATGGGCCGACAAAAATCGGGGCAGAACGACGAGCCTGAAGCGGTGGCAGCGGACGCGCCGGCGCGCGCGCGGCTCGTACCGACGCAGCAGCGCAGCCGCGAGCGGTTCGAACGCATCCTCGCGTGCGCGTCGGAAGTCATGATCGAGAAAGGCTGCGACGCGTTCCGGATGAGCGACATCGTCGAGCGCACGGGCATCTCGTTCGGTTCGCTGTATCAGTACTTTCCGGACAAGGCAGCCGTGATCGGCACGCTCGCGGAACGCTACAACGCAGTCGGGCACGACTGCGTGCGGCGCGATCTGGCGAAGATGAAGCGGATCGAGGATCTGCACGGCACGCTGTGCCGCATCACCGACAGCTACTACCAGATGTTCGTCGACGAGCCGCTGATGCGGGACATCTGGCGGGCCACGCAAGCCGACCGCGCGCTGCAGGAACTCGACCGGGCGGACGGCGTGTTTCTGGCCGGGCTATTGACCGGTGCGTTGCGGGATCTCGCACCGGCGGTACCCGACGCGCAGTTGGCCGCATTCTCGGAATTGACGATGGTGTTGATCGCTGCGGCGGTGCGGCATGCGATCGAACTGCCGCCGAAGGCGGCGCGCAGGATTCTCTCGATGTTCAAGCGGACATTGCCGGAAGATTTATCGGTGCTCGACAGCTAGGATGTGATCGAATCCCCGAACCGCGGCATTCCGATTTCGCACTTGAAACAAAATATTCGTTAATACAATTACGCAAATCCGTATGGGCGCAACCCGAGACCCCGGCGCCCGCCCCCCTGATTCCCCATCCAAACCGACTCAATAACCCGCTGCTCCCGGGAGCGCGGGTCTTTCGTCTTTCGCGCGAAGCAATCCGCTTCGTGACGCAACGCTCGTTTCGCCCCGGTGAACGTCGCGACGCTTTATTCAGCGCTCCGGCAGCCAGATTCCACCGGAGTCAACAAATCGCGAGATGATTAACCGAAATCGATTAACTCAATCAAATGCCGATGCTTAATGGAATCGATTTCAATCAATAATTCCAGCCATCCATCAATCTTGCCATTTACTTTTCAATTTTACTTCCGCTAAGCTTACGGCACGTTTTTAAACCCACCAAATCGATCGACGAATTTCCAACCCCAAGCAATCCGCATTAAATCGATCGATTATTGTTTATTTTGAAAATCAAATGAGACGGAATAAATCCATAAAAACCGGCAAGCCATCATGTGATTGACCGGGCTCTCCGTGCGTCGCGCGGCGACAGGTGCCTGCCGCCCCGACCACGCCTCTTTGGCATCGCGATTCAGGTTGCGCGGGACGGGCCCGATCATAGGGCCCGGCGGCGCCGCACCGCTATCGCGGACTTCGAACTCACACTCTTGCGAGCGCTGACGATGGACGACTTTTGCCGCGCGAACCTGCCCCCTGCCGAAGATTGGCCGGCGTTTGTCTTCGAGTTGCCGGGGCTGCAGTTTCCGCCGTTTCTCAATTGCGCCGCCGCGCTGCTGGATACCGCAGTCGAGGAACGGGGCTGGGGCGATCGCGTTGCGATCAGGACCGAGTCGGGCATCACGTGGTCGTATCGCGAGTTGCGCGATGCCGCCAACCGGATCGCCAACATGCTGGTCCGCGATGCGGGCCTGGTGGCCGGCAACCGGGTGCTATTGCACGGCGCCAATCACCCGATGCTGGCCGCCGCGTGGTTTGGCGTGGTCAAGGCCGGCGGCGTGGCCGTCGCGACGATGCCGAAGCTGCGCGCCGGCGAACTGTCGACCATCATCGGGCGAGCCCGGGTCACGCACGTCATCTGCGAAGCCGGGCTGTCGACCGAGCTCGACACGGCGATGGCGCGCATTCAGTGGCGCGGCGACGTTCGGTACTACGAAACGGACGACACGCATCCGCACGCGCACTGGCTCGGCGGCTATTCAGCGGCATTCGCGGCGGCCGACACGCGCGCGGACGATCCTTGCCTCATCGCGTTCACGTCGGGGACGACCGGGGAACCGAAGGCCACCGTCCATTTTCATCGCGACGTGATGGCGGCCTGCCACTGCTTTCCGCAGCACGTGCTCCGGCCCACGGCCGATGACGTCTTCTGCGGGTCGCCACCGCTCGCGTTCACGTTCGGCCTCGGCGCGCTGCTGCTGTTTCCGATCAGTGTCGGCGCAAGCGTCGTGCTGTTGCCGAAAGCGAGCCCGGAGCGGCTGCTGGCCGCCATCGACCGGCATCGGGTCAGCATCCTGTTTACGGCGCCGGCAGCCTATCGGGCGATGCTCGACCATCTCGACACGCATGACCTGTCGTCCCTGCGCAAATGCGTGTCGGCGGGTGAAGCGCTCCCGTCCTGGACGCGCGACGCATGGCGGGAGCGCACCGGCCTGCACCTGATCGACGGAATCGGGTCGACCGAGATGCTGCATATCTTCGCGTCGACCGGCGACACCGGCGCGAAGGACGGCGCAATCGGCAAGGCCGTGCCCGGTTACCGCCTTGCCGTCCTGGATGAGCACGGCCAATGCCTGCCGCCCTACGAAATCGGCTACCTGGCCGTGCAGGGGCCGACCGGGTGCCGCTACCTGAATGACGCGCGGCAACGCGACTACGTGAAGCACGGCTGGAACCTGACGGGCGACAGCGCCTACCTGGACGAGGACGGTTATCTGTTCTATCAGGCGCGCGCCGACGACATGATCATCAGCTCCGGCTACACGGTGTCTCCCGGCGAAGTGGAGCAGGCGCTGCTGCGCCATCCCGATATCGCCGAATGCGGCGTCGTCGGACAGATCGACGAATGGGGCGGCACGCTCATCTGCGCGCATGTGGTGCTGCGACCGGGCGTCGACGGCTCGGACGCGTTGACGGCGCAGCTGCAGCAGCACGTCAAGAACGTGATTGCGCCGTACAAATGTCCGCATCGCGTGACCTATCACGCCGGCGGTTTGCCACGCAACGAATCGGGCAAATTGCGGCGCGCCGTGCTCCGGCAGGCGGGTCATGGCGTGACGCATCCCCTGAATCACGCAGTCCTCAACGAGCACGCCCTATGAAAATTCTCGGCGCCGCGGTGGCCATTCCGGACCCCGCGATCACCGCGCAATCCTGCGCCAACGATTACGCGATCAAGGCGGCCAGGCAGGCGCTGCAGCAAGCCGGTTGCCTGCCGTCGGAACTGGATCTGATCGTCAGCCTGTCGATTTCTCCCAGCCGGATGGCGGACGCGCCGACGATCGCCGGGCCGCGGCTGGCGCACTCGGTGCAGCGCGACCTGCGTGCGCGACATGCGGCCGTGTTCGATCTGCTCGACGCGGACTGGACGCTCGCACTCGATCTCGCGCAAAGCCATTGCAAACAGCTCGGCTATCGACGCGCGCTCGTCGTTCGCGCGGAGGCGCTCGCGGACGTCGAACAAGTGGCCACGAGCGGCTTCGCCGACGGCGCGGGGGCGATCGTCCTGACGCCTGCCGGCCAGGACCGCATTGATGCCAGCCGCTACGCGGACCTCGATTCGCCCCCGTTCGCGACGCTCGACGCGCTGCCCGCCCGGCGCGTGAACGGCCTCCTGTCGCTGGCCCGCTTCGAGAGCCGCTTCGATCACGCAACCGGTCGCTTCGACGCCGAACCGGCCAATGCGGCCAGCGCGGTGCGCGCAATGGTCGACGCGGTGCAGAGCCGCATCGACCATCGCGCCGCCACGCTGTTTTGCGAATCGTGGTTGAGCGGATGGCCGTCGATCGCCACCGGCGTGGGTCGCGATTTCCACGTCGATGTCGTCGCCGGTTCGACGGATATCCCGAACCCGTTCCAGCTGCCCGCGTGGCTCGCGTCCCGCGTCGCACATTCGATGTCGTTGCGTGAGGATGAACGGTCGGTGGTCGCCATGACGCTGGATCCGTTCAGGCCGCGCATCGCCTGCAGCACGATGGAGGTCTGATGGTGCACAACGTCCGAATCGCAAGTCTCGCGTGCCGCCTGCCGGCACGCCAGGTCCCCAACGACGATCCCGTGTTCGCGGACGTCGAGCCCATTCCGTCGGAATGGTGGCAATTCTGGGGCATCGAATCGCGCTACATGATCGATCCCGATGCCGGTGAATCCGAGCTTGCGCTGGCCGAGCGCACGGCCCGCGACGCACTCGCCCGTGCCGGCGTGGAGGCCGCCGAACTCGATCTGGTGCTGTTCAACATGACGTCGCCGTTCGTGTCGCTCGCCGACGGCCGGCGCCGTTTCGCGCCGCGGCTGTCGCGCGCGCTGCGCGACCGGCTCGGCGCCACGCGCGCGCTCGACGCCGATGTCGAGATGGAATGCGCGAGCTTCGTGCTGCAACTGCAGCTCGCCACCAACCTCATCAAGCAGGGGCGGGTAAAACGCGCGCTGGTGTGCTCGTCGGAGCGCATGTCGGCGGTGGTCGACTACACCAGCAAATCGTCGACGAACTTCGGCGATGGCGCGGCCGCGGCCGTGCTCGTCGCCGAGCCGGCCGATCCCGGCGGTGCCGACTGGCTGGATGCCGCGTATCGCAGCGATGCAACGCACTACGACCTCGTGACGATGCAGTGGCGCAACGCCCGGGCCGCGGCAGACGATGACGCGGCAACCGACGCCGACAACCCGTTCGGCGTGTATTTCACGCTCAAGCCCGAAGCGCAGGAGGCGATCTCGCGCTTCATGCCGGTGGCCATTCCCGATATTGTCGAGCGGCTGTTGCAGCGGAGCGGAACGGGCATCGCCGACGTCGATGCGATGGTGTTCCATCAGCCGTCGGCGCTGCTCGTGCGCGCATGGGCCCAGCGGCTCGGGCTCAAGCCCGACCAATACGTGATTCGCGTGGCCGATTGTGCGTGCCTCGTGTCGGCCGCCGTGCCGTTTGCGTTGTTCGAGTCGATCCGCGAAGGCGTGATCCGGCCGGGATCGTTGGTCGTGATTGCCGGCGCAGGCGCCGGCTGGGGCTTCGGCGCGCAATTGTGGCGCTGGGGCGAAACCGTCGTGACCGATGCGGGCGAAACCGTCGCCGCCGTCACGGAGCAGGAGGTGCGGGCATGACGACCAGACTCGTTATCGCCGGGATGGGCCACGCACTGCCGGAACGGATCGTCGGCAACGACGAAGTCGCCGGCATGATCGACACCAGCGACGTGTTCATTCGCGAACGAACCGGCGTCGTCGCGCGACGCTATCTCGCCCCCGATCAGGATCTGGCGGATCTCGCGTGCCCGGCCGCGGAGCGGGCGATGGCCGACGCGGGCGTCACCGCGCACGACGTCGATCTGCTGATCATCAATACGCTGTCGCCGGATCATCACGATCCGTCGCAGGCGTGCTACATCCAGCCCCGGCTCGGATTGCGGGAGATCCCGTGCTTCGATATCCGCGCGCAATGCAGCGGCGGGCTCTACGGGGTCGAGATCGCGCGCCATTTCCTCGCGAGCGGCCTGTATCGCAACGTGCTGCTGATCTGCGCCGAGGCGCTGTCGCGGCGGATCGACACCAGCAATGCCGGCCGCAATCTGTCGATCCTGCTGAGCGACGGTGCCGCCGCGCTGCTGCTGCAAGCGACGGACCACCCGGCGCACGGGCTGATCGACCTGACGCTCGGCGCCGACGGCACCCAGTTCGACCTGCTCAGCACCGAAGCGCCCGGCGCGCGACGCCCGCACTTCATCGACGAAGACGACATCGCGGCCGGCCGGCATTACTTCCGGATGAAGGGCGGGCCCATGTTCGAAGACGCCACGCGACGCATCGTCGACGCGTGCCGGCAGATGCTCGACAAGCACCGGCTGACGATCGGCGATATCGGCCTGGTCGTGCCGCATCAGCCGAACCTGCGCATCCTCGACGCGGTCATCGAGCGGCTCGGTCTGCCCCGCGAGCGCTGCATGATCTCCGTCGATCAGCTGGGCAATATGGCAAGCGCGGCGTTTCCGGTCGCGCTCGCCATCGCGCGCGAGCAAGGCCGCATGCCGGACGGGCAGCTCAACCTCTTCGTGACCTACGGCGCGGGCGCGACCTGGGCCTGTGCGCTTTACCGGAGCTGAACGACATGCTGAACGCTTCCCCGGGGTGGATCGAGCCGCGGCTGGCCCTCGTCGGCACGGCTGACGTGCCGCTGTACGTGATCGTCAACGACGAGGCCGCGACGCTGATCGAGGGCGGCCTGAGCGGCATGACGGAACTCGTGTGGCAGCAGCTTCACGATCTGCTGCGGGACTTCGGCGGCATCCGGCATTTGCGCTACTGGCTGATCACCCACTCGCACTATGACCATTGCAGCCTGCTGATGACGCTCAAGTCGCGCATGCCGTGGCTTCATGTATCCGGCTCGCCCGACGCGTTCGATGCGTTCCAGAGCCCGTCGGCCTGCCGCACCATCCGTCAGCTCGACGCGCACGCGTCACGGTCGTGGGAACCCGCCGTCGGTGTCGACTTCACCGAGCTGTCCGACCTGCCGTTCTACCCGGTCAATCCGGGCACGCAGCTCGACATCGGCGGCGGGATGCAGATTCGCACGATCGCACTGCCGGGCCACAGCCGTTGCCAGTTCGGCTACTACTGCCCGCAGCTGGACATCGGTTTCGTGTCGGATGCGCTCGGCGAATTTCACGGCGCCAGCCACTGGCTGCCGCTGGTCTTTCAGGACCTGTTTGCGTATCGGCACTCGCTGGGCGTCATCGAGCAGCTGCACGCGCCGCGGCTTGCGTTGGGGCACCACGGCATCCTCGCCGGCGCGCCTGCCCGATCGGCCGCGCGGCATGCGCGCGCGTGCCTCGATGCACGCGAGGCCGACGCGCGCGCGGTGCGTGGCAACACAGCCGCCACGCAGGAACTGGCCCACCATTGGACTGCCCGTTACGCGGCAAGAAGCGAAAAGGTGGTGCCGCATTTCCTGCATCTCAAAAGCATGATGCACATGATCGATCTGTTCCATCGCGCCGAATAGCCTCCTTCGGATTCCCGCCGCAGCAACGCATGGGCGCCGCCCGGCGTCAGGCCGCTGCTCGCTGTTTTCATTCCTCTTCCGACGACATTATGACCACTGCGACCTTGCCGACCACGCTCAGCGAATTGCTTCAGAACCGCGCCGCCACCCTCGGCGACAAAACCGCCTACGTGTTCCTGAGCGGGCCGCCCGAACAGGAACAGGCCGAATCGATGACCTTCGCGGCGCTCGACGCACGCGCCCGCCAGGTCGCCGCGCTGCTGCGGCAGAACGCGGTCGAGATCGGCGACCGCGTGCTGCTGCTGTGCCGGCCGGGGCTCGATTACGTCAGCGCCTTCATGGGGTGCCTGTATGCGGGCGCGATCGCGGTGCCCGCCTACCCGCCGCGCAACCGGCAGCACATGGTGCGGATCGCCGGCATCGTCGAGAACGCGGGCGCCAACACGATTCTGTGCTCGGCCGATGACCATGCGCGCTGCACGACCTGGCTCGCCGATACCGATGCATCGGGCAGCACGCTGCTCGACGTCGGCGGCGCGCAGGCGCTGGATCCGGTGAATTCCCCCGCCGGCGTGCAGCCCTCCCACATCGCCTTTCTGCAATACACGTCGGGAACCACCGGCAGCCCCAAGGGCGTGATGGTGTCGCACGGCAACCTGATGCACAACCTGGGGCTGATGCGCGAATGGCTCGCCTATGACGAGGCAAGCACGATCGTCAGCTGGCTGCCGCCCTACCACGACATGGGCCTGATCAGCGTGATCCTGACGTCGCTCTATGGCGGCTTCCGGAGCGTACTGATGGCCCCGGAACGCTTCATCCAGCATCCGTACCTGTGGTTGCGTGCGATCAGCCAGTACCGCGCGGACCTGACGGGCGCGCCGGATTTCGCGTACCGGATGTGCTGCCGGCGGATCTCCGACGAACAGCTGGCGACACTCGACCTGTCGTGCCTGCGGGTCGCCTACAACGGCGCCGAGTCGGTACGCGCCAGCACCTTGACGGATTTTGCGCAGCGCTTCGCCGCCGCGGGCTTCGCCGCCGACGGTTTCCTGCCGTGCTACGGGCTGGCGGAGGGCACGCTGTACGTCGCCGGCCGCACGGAGCGGCATCCGATCCGCACGCTGTGCGTCGATCAGGCCGCGCTCCAGCGGCAATCCGTGGTGTTGCGCAGCGAATTCCAGGGCGTATCGACGCAGCCGCTGGACCGCCCGGGCGAGCGGGTCCTGGTCGGCGTGGGCCGCACCGACGGCGAACAACAGGTGATCGTGCGCGACCTGGAGACCAATGCGCGTTGCGACGATCGGACCATCGGCGAAATCTGCGTGGCCGGCCCGAGCATCGCCGCCGGCTACTGGCGTCTGGACGAGCAGACGCATTCAACCTTCCGGCACACGCTGGCCGGCGACCGGGATCAGGCATTCATGCGCACCGGCGATCTCGGCTTCATTCTGGATAACGAACTGTATGTCACCGGCCGGCTCAAGGACATGGTGATTCTCGCCGGCCGCAACTACTACTCGGAAGACATCGAGTACGCGCTGATCGTCGGCGTGCCGGAACTCGTGCCGAACGGTTGCGCGGCCTTCATGGACGACCAGGTCGACGCGGAGCGCCTGATCGTCGTGGCGGAAGTCGAGCGCACGCAGCGCAAGGGCAATCTCGACAGCTTCATCGACGCGATTCGCCAGGCGATCTGGAACCGCCTCGACATCGGCCCGAGCGCGATCGTGCTGGTATCGCCCGGCAGCGTGCCGAAAACGTCGAGCGGCAAGGTGCGCCGCAGCACGTGCCGCACGCAGCTGCACGACGGCGCGCTGACGATCCTCGCACAGTGGGACGTCGAGAGCGGCGTCGAGACGCCCGCGCCCGATCACCATCAGCCCGCGCGCCCGGCAGCGGTTGCCGACAAACCGGCGGCCAACGATCGCCGGCGCGATGCCAGCGCCACCGTCGACGAACTGAACGACTGGCTCAGGCACTACGCCCGCACGCGGATCGATTCGCGCACCATCGACGAGCGCCGCACCATTCCGCCGCACATCGTGCTCGATTTCGGAAACCGGGGCCTGCTCGGCATGCCGATCGACCGTTCGCATGGCGGCCTCGGCCTCGGCCAGCGCGACATGTCGCGCGTGTTGGCGCAACTGGCCGCGATCGATTCGACGCTGGCTTTCTTCGTCACCTTGAACAACACGCTCGGGATCCTGCCGATCATGCAGCATGCGCAGCCGCCATTGCGCGAGGAATTGCTGCCGAGCCTCGCGAGCGGCCGGATGCTCGCCGCCTTCGCGATCACGGAGCCGGCCGCGGGCTCGCATGTGCGCGCGATCGCGTCCCGCGCGCAGCGCATCGAGTCCGGCGACTGGCTGGTCACGGGGAACAAGAGCTGGAGCGGCTCATCCGCATGGGCGGGGATCATCAACGTGTTCGCGAAGCAGGCCGATGGCACCGGAATGGTCGGCTTGGCGGTGCGCCCCGGCACGCCAGGCGTGCGGATCGGCGCCGAGGAGCTGACGATGGGCGTGCGCGGCATGATCCAGAATTCGCTGCATCTGGATCGGGCACGCATCAGCGACGCATACCGGCTCGGCGACATCGGCCAGGGGATGTTCGTGGCGCAGCACGCGATGAACATTGCGCGCCTCGGCATCGCGGCCGTCTGCGTGGGCGGAATGAAACGCTGTGCGCAGCTGATGCATCGTTACGGGGCGCGGCGCCAGGTCGGCACCGGCCTCCTGCTGGACAACCCGCTCAGCCGCCTGCGCCTGGGCGAGCTGCGGGACCGCATCGACGGGCTCAACGCGCTGGTCGAGCACCTCGCCACCGAGCTGGACCTCGGCGTCGCGCTGCCTGAAGACTGCCTGCTGATCTCGAAGATTCTCGGCTCCGAGCTGCTGTCGCAATCCGCCGACGAGATGATGCAGTTCCTGGGCGGCCGCGGTTATATCGAGACCAACCTCGCGCCGCAGATCTTCCGCGACGCGCGCCTGACCCGCATCTTCGAGGGGCCGACCGAAACGCTGCTGGTTCACCTGGGCAGCCGCCTGCTCAACGGGAGCGACGATCTGCTGCGCTATCTGGAGCATGCGCTGGGCACCGGCGTGCTGGCCACGGAGCTGCGCGAGCTGGGCGCACAGCTCGCGCAAGACGGGCTCGCCAATGCGTCGAAACTCGGCGGTGCCGCGCATGCCGCCGTCTGGGTCAATTACTGGCTCGGCACGGTCGCGCAATGGGGCTTGCTGCTGGCGGTGATCGAACGCGCGGCGGCGCAGCAGCGCATCGGCGACGGCGCGCTGCGCTGGGTGCAGAGCCAGTACGAACGCGCGATCGAGGCCGCGCAACGGCAGGTCGGCCTGCGCTCTGCGCTGTCCACCTCGGTGGAGTTGAACGACTGGGCAGCGCGCACCGGGTTCGAGATCGGCGCGATCGAGCAAACGATCCCGGGTGCAAGCCAACGCGTCGATCCGTTGCTGGACGCCCATGCCGACGCGCGCTCGGTCTCCCATGCGCCCGACGCGCCAGCCGGCGAAGACGCCGGTTCGGCCGAAACCCCGATCATGAGCGAGCCGGCGAGCCTGCTCGATCGGCAGCAGGTTCATGCCGTCGAACAATGGCTCATCGCGTGGCTGGGCGAACGCCTCAAGCACCGCAAGCTTCGCTTGACGCGCGAGTCGACCTTCGCCGAGATCGGCTTCGACTCGATCCTCGCCGTCGAAATGACGCTCGTATTCAGCGAGGCGTTCCGCGTGACCGTCGATCCGTCCGCGGTCTGGGACTACCCGTCCATTCGCGCGCTGGCCGCCCATCTCGCGCCCCGGACGCACGGCGCCGCGCCGGCGGTTGTCGTCGCGCACGCCGATCCGGATGCATCTTCACCCATTGCAGCCCAACCTTCGATCCTGTGAGACCGTCAAACATGCACGCCCGATTCGACCTTGGTGATTCCACCGCCGCGCTGGCCCGACAACTCGAACACTATCTCCACGCCTATCCCGACGAAACGCGCACCTTGCTCGGCCTGTCGGCCGGTACCGCGATCGGCGTCGAGGTGCTCGACATGGAACTGCCGGTCAAGCTCGAGCAACACACGCATGCGGCCACGCTGCGCATCGGCCGACACGACGCTCAGCGCGTGATGGCCTATACGCGCAGTTGCAACTGGGCGAACGGCATCGTGCTGGTGCCGACGCTGGCGCGCCTGGTGTTTGCCGGCGCGTTCCGCGGCCTGCGGGCCGGCGCGCCCCGCGCGATGCGCGCGTTCGCGGAATCCCGCCAGCCCGATCCGACCCGTAACCTTGGGGTGCTGTGGGGCGCCCTCAACCTGTTGAGCCTGGCCGGCTGGCTGACCCTCGATCGCGGCGACGAAGACGCCGAATATGCGCTCACCCCGGCCGGTGAATATGTCGTCGCGTGCGTCGAGCGCACCCGGCCGCTGTTCGAGCAACTGGCGAATGCCACGTCGGTACTCCAGCATCTGCACGCACTGTGTCATCGAACGCGCGTGGCGGCCAACGACAGCGTGCTGTATGCGCAGCTCGCGCGGATCTGCGTGGCGGGTTGGCCGGAGCTTCCGCTCCCGGCCACCGATCTGGAGCGCCAGGTGAACGGACAGCTGCGCACGGCGATGGACGGCCTGCTGCTCGGCCCGACCTGGGTCGCGCTCGATATGCCGGTGTTCGACAGGCAGCCGGATGGCCAGTACGCGCAGTCGGCGCCCGGCATCCTCGGCAAGCTCGACGCGCAGCCCGACGGGGTCGCGGTCGGCGCGTGGACACAGGCTGATCCTGTCGTGCTGCACGCGGCATGGGCGCTGATGTGCAAGTTCGGCATGGCGGAAATCGATCGCGAAAAGGTGCGCCTCACCGAGTCGGGCCGGATTCACCGGCCGATTGCCGCCCCTTACGCGGGGTTGCCCGCGTCCTATCTGCGCTCGTATGCGCTGCTCGACGAACTCCTGTTCCGCAACCCCGATCCGCTCGATATCGATAGCGACGGCCACATCGATCGCGTGATGAACGTGTATGCGTCGAGCGGCGCCGGGTCCGGGCCGGCGTCGCAGGAAATCACGACGAAAATCCTGCGCACGCTGTTCGACGACACGCTGCTGGACCGTCAGCCGGCCGGCATCGCCGACATGGGCTGCGGCGACGGCAGCGCACTGAAGCGCCTGGCGGAATACGTCATCACGTCGACGCGGCGCGGCCGGCACCTCGCGACCCATCCGCTGCTCGTGATCGGCGCGGACTACAACGAATCCGCGCGCGGCCGCGCCGCCGCCACGCTGTCTGCGCTGAAGGACATCCCCGGCGTGCAGGTGCGCGTGATCGCCGCCGACATTTCCCAGCCCGACCGCTACGACGAAGCCGTCGCCGAAAGCGGCCTGACCGTCGCGCAGCCGGACGGCAGCGTGCGCCCGGCGCGGCTGAGCGACCTGCTGCATACCTTCATGTTCCTGGTCCACAACCGCCGGTTGAGCATCCGGCGCAAGGACGACGCCGAAGCGATCCTCGAGCATCATCTCCGCACCGTCGACCGAGCACGCCTGCGCGCGGTGATCGATCAGTACTATGCGGGCGCCCTGACGGTATCGGATCAGGCCGAGTTGCCGATCACGCTCGACCAGATCAAGCATGCGTTCAAGGTGGCGTATAGCGACGCGGAAGGCCTTGTTCCCGGTTACGTGGCGGCTGCGGATCTCATCGATTTCCTGACCCGCTGGAAGCGCCACGCGAAGCATGGCTTTCTGATCGTGGAAGGACATAGCCCGTGGGCGGAGAATCTTTGCGCGCGTGCGCCGGGCGGGCCGGACACGTGGTTGCGCACCGAGCAGCTTCCGTCGGTGTTCAACTGGGGCATGCATTTCGTGTCGCGTCAGTTCATGGCGCCGTTCAACGAATTCACGCTCGCGTTGACGCTGGCCGGCCTGCGCCCCGATAGCCCGATTTACGGGCGGATTCATCCGGAGGGGTTCCCGGCGCCGGACCTGCTGAGCGACTATCGATTCTTCAGTATCGCAAACTACGTTGCCGACATCGGCACGGATCGCTAGCGCGGTGGCGTCGCGTCATGTCGACGCGACGCGGCCCTCGAACTTCCGTTCGAGGGCCGCTCCCTGCTCCCTGCTCCCTGCTCCCTGCTCCCTGCTCCCTGCTCCCTGCTCCCTGCTCGGGTGCGTCGGGCGCCACGGTGGCCGGCGCCCGATCACGCGGCGCCGGCCCGTGCCGGTCAGCGCGTCGCCGGCACCGGCGGCTCGCCCGCCGACGTCGCGCTGCGCGCCCAGTCAGCGAACTCGGTGTCGTAGCGATTGCCGATGTACGCGACATGGTTTGCGTAGCCGTCGTAATCGCCCACCCGGAAGCGCGACACGATCGTGTCGACGTCCGCGCGATGGCGCTCGAACATGAAGCGCGTCGCCATGTAGCCCCACCGGTACGCGCGCGTGACGTAGTCACTCGACGAGTAACGCGTGCCGAGCACGTCCGAGAACCGGTACGCGCCCGTGCGCACCGCGTCGATCGACTCCTGGTTGTCGTTCTTTCTCGACAGATACTCGGCGACGCCTTCGATCCACCACACGGTCGGCTTCGCGGTGCTCACCGAGAAGTCGCCCGCCATGTCGTAGCGGCCGTCGAGATAGTGCGTGAACTCGTGCTCGAGGTTCCACACCTTGAACTCGGGCCGCAGCCACGATGCCTCGTGCGCGATGAAGCGCGCCTGGTTGCCGGGCGCGGACGGATCGCCCTCGAGATACATCCCGCCGTTGTCGGTGCTGATGCCGTAGATCACCGACGCGTATTTTCGATAGTTCGCGTAGTCATCGAAAATGACGAGCTCGATCGTGTCGTTGCGATCGCCCGCGACCGGCTTGCGCCCGGTCTTCATCATCCGGTGGAAGTAGTCGTCCTGCCGCGCGACCGCCGTGCAGACCGACTGCAGCTGCGGCATCGTCATGTCCTGCGCGAGAATGCGCACGCCCGCATTGCATGCGTAGCGATTCGAGAGCACCGCGTCGGCCAGCCGCTTCTTGTAGTCGCAGGTGCCGTAGTCCGCGCAGTTGCCCGGATCGCCGTAGTCGACCGCTTCCGCCGCCGCGAGCCAGAGATCGCTGTCCGCGCCCGTCATGCTCGTCGACGCGAGCAGGTCCTGGATCATTTTCTTCACGCGCGGCTTCTGCGTCGGATAGCGGAGGAAACGAAACGTTTCGCGCGCCGCGTCGGCCAGCTGATAGGCGGCGCTCGTGTTCGACAGGCTCGCGCGGTTCGCGGTGACGAAGCGGTTGAGCGTCTCCGGAAGCGTCGCGTCGCTGTCGAGCATCGGCTGCGCGCCGCTGCGCTGGTGCGCGTAGAAGAACACCGTGAGCAAGCCGGTGAAGCCGCCTGCCGCACTGCGCTGCAGCAGCGGCGCCGCCGCCTGCGGATTCGCCGCGCTCACGGTGTAGGACGCGATGCGGTTCTTCAGCGTCGGCAGGTAGTACGCTTCGTCCCGCATGTTCGTGATGAGCTTCATCAGCTCGTTCGCGGTGCTCGGCGCACGTGAATTGTCGCGATAGAGCGCATCGCCCTCCAGGCTTTGCTTGATATACGGGCGCAGCGACACCGCGAGATTCGGAATCGGGTTCGCGATGCCCGATACATCATATTGGTAATAAGCGGCACGCAGATAAATCAGCAAATTGACCAGGATCAAATTGCTCGCGTCGTATTGATAGATTTCCTGCACGAAACGACTCGCGACAGCGTGCACGTTTTCGGCATTGAATATCTGTGTGGCCTGCGCTTTATCAACCGAGAACAGGCCGTAATGGCATTCGTAATCAGGAAGATTCGCGATGTAATCGGCGAGTGCCGCGCCGCGATACTGGGTCATCACCGAAATGTCGCGGCAATCGACGCCCGACGTGCTGCGCTTGCTGCGCGTGGCCGGCTGCTTGAGCTGCGAAGGCCTGGTCAGCGCCGCGCGATCCTGCTCGCTGAGCGGCAGGTTGTACTGCGCCTGCTCGGGCGACACGGGCAGATTCTGCGGCACGCGAGGCATGCGCGCCTGCTTGGGTTGCGTCGGCTGCGGCGGTTCGGTATTGGCCGACGCGGTGCCGACCAGTCCGGCGAATACCGACCACGCGACGATGGCCGACCAGCGGCGGCTTTTTTGAAGCACGTCGTTTATTGCCACTTTGTTTTCTCTCGATTGTTTTTGGGCAATCAAGATATAACATTACATATTGTAACGTCAATTTAATCAATACGAAATAATTCGGTGTTGGTTGGCTTAATTATTTGAATATTAAAATCGATTTGCGAAACAATTCAACCGGCCGGCACGACCCGCCTACATCCGGTCGAGCGACAACGCGCATGCGTCACTGCCCGGTGGGGCAGTATTCGGCGAGCCGCTTCCGTGCGCTGTCGTAGTCCCTCCGTTGGTCGGGCGTCAGGTTCTCGATCCCCTTGCGTTCATACGCCTGCGTCAGCCCGAAATACGCCCAACCGTTGCCTTTGAAATTCATGTACAGGTTGCGATTCGGGTCGTCGCCGCCGAGCGACGCGTGAAGCGTGTCGATCGCGTGGTCGTATCGTCCGAGGTCGATCAGCAGTGCGGCGAGGGTCTGCCTGACCGGCACCCGCGCCACCGCGATTCCCGAAACCGTGGTGTTCGATCTCATCACGCCGGCCAACGTGATGAACACGATCCAGACCTGATCGGCGCGTGCGTCGGATCGGCACCGGGCGCCTCGATGGTGCCCGGTGCCGCACCCATTGAAGCCTTACGACGAATGGCGGTCACCCATGGCGTTGCGGTTTATCGAGCCTCGCGCCAAACATGTTCGGTTTCCTGCATCAATTCGATACGGTCACTTCGACGCGACGGTTTCTCGCGCGCCCTTCCTTCGAGCCGTTGTCGGCCAGAGGATCGGCATCGCTCTGTCCTGCTACGCTGATGCGTTCCTGTGGCACACCGGACGCCACGAGAATCTGCGCGACCTGCCGGGCACGGGCTTCGGACAGCACCTGATTGCCACCCTGACGCGTCGTATCCGCCGGTATCGCATCGGTGTAGCCGGCGACGCGGACGTGCGCCGATGGTGCCGACGCGGTAATCGTCCGACCGATTGAAGCCATCATCGAAGCCCACCACGGTGCCACCATCACGTCGCCGGACCCATACATGCCGTTGAATCTGAGCGTCAGCGTGTTCGTCGCGACATCGCGATGCAAATCGACATTCCCCGCTGCAATTTCATCGCGCAAGCTTGATCCGAGCTGTGCCGTCAGCGCATCGAGAGAGGCCGTCGCCGAAGCGGGTTGCGAGCCGCCCGCCCAATGGCCGACAGCGGCATATCCGATCGCCGCCAGCAACAACGCAACGATCAGGCCGACGAGAATCCACCGGCGCGGTCGCCGCGCTGTCACAGGGCGCACCCACGGATCAACCGCGGTTTGTCGGGGCAGCCGAATCGGTTCAATGTCGCGAACGAACCCGAGTCCGCCCGTCATCACGACGCCATGCACCCGCTCGCGGATGTTCAACAAGCGCGTCGCACCTTCGCTCGCGAAGCGGTAGCGCCCCTGGAATCCGAGATCGAGGATGTTCTGAAACAACTCGATCAGGTCGAGGTGCTCGCGTGGGCTCTCCATCGCCTCGTCGATCAATCGAAACACCCGATCACCGCCCTGCCGATCGTGGCCCAACGCAAGCGCCAGGCTGTTTGACTGCCAGTCCACCCCTGCTGCCTCGCCCTTTCCCCAACGCGTCTTCATCGCTGCTTCATCGAGCGCGGTGCACAGGCAATAACTCGCGCGGACCACGTGTCCGGATCGAAGCTTCAGCTCGTTGCAGACACGCGTGAACAGCCTGAGCTCGTGTTCCAGCCATTGCCGTCGATACACGACAGCTTCAGGATCCAGTGAGGCGGGTGTGCTGGCCAGCGCGCGCAACAACACGTGTGCGGATTCAAGCAACGGATTCACCGCTAGTTCGGCAGCCCTCAGTCGCGCGGCAAGCGATGGAGACACCGGTAACCCGGTCTGGTTCCTCGAATCGGAAGTCGAAGTCGTCACTTCGCAGGCTCCTCGCGGCTCATTGGAAGACACCTGCCGGGTTCGTCGGCATCGCGCCGCGCGGCAACCCCGGAGGCGGTCCACTATCGGACAAATTGAATACCGGCATCGAGGTCGGGCAGCGGAATGTCTTCAACACATCGCTCGTCAACGGATTCGCGACACTTCCCGTGCTCGCAATGTCGAGCACCGCCTTGCGACCATCGAAGTCGAATGCAACGCGGGTACGTCCCGGCGTGGCCGTCTCGACAACCTGCCCTCTCCGGAACAACCGCATCAGCGCCCACGGTCCGTCGGCCACGATCGTCGACGTATCCGGACGAATGCGCGGACTGGCCGTGATTTCCGTGTGAACACCACCGCGCGGCCCCGGCCACGACACCGTGAAAGGTGCCACCGGGCCATGTCGATAGAGCGAACTCTGGCCGTCGATGTCGAGCGACAGGCTCGTGATCGTGGGATCCAGTTCGGGAATACGGATGTCCGCCTTCCACGTAAGCTGCTTGTGGCCCGGGTCATTGAAGAAGACGTCGCGAATCGCCTTCGCATGCTCGAACGGCTCCAGGTCGGGCCCCTGGACAGGCTCGGTCGCGCCGGGCAGCGTCCGGTAACGCCACGGTTTCGCGGACGTATCGACGAACGGCGCAAGCGTCTTCGTGAAGAAATCGTCGATCACGCCTCCTTGCGCGAATACACGGGTGAAGTCGTCGATGCTGACGTCACGCTTGCTGTCGGGCGAAAACGGATAGCTGCCCTCGATGGAGAGCCGACACGCGTCGCCGACGACTGCCTGCATCTGCCGGGACAGCAGTTGGCCGATCCCCTGATTGACTTCGCGGGAGCCGTCCGCAGCGAGTTGCAACAGCACTGCCCGGAAAGGCGCAGGCATCGTGTTGGCCGTCATCTTGAGCTTCGCACCGGTATCGGTCGCCGGCGGCATGCTGTTGTTCGACAATGCATTGTCGGAAACCGTAAGCGCCGTGTAGTAATCGTTCAACAGATTGGTCACGCCGTCGAGCCCCGTCGTGCCGGCTTGCGCGGCCGTCGCCCGGGAGTCGGCCTGCGAGTCGGCATTGCCCGTCACGACCTCGCGCAGCGCAGCGAACTGGCTATCGACGAGCTCGCGTTCGACACGTTCCGAAGCGCGGATGCCGAGCACCTTGTCGGCCTTCTGGTTGAGCTGGTCGGCCGCCTTCTGAAGAAACGAACCGTCCGATCCGGTCGCCGCAGCCGTGAGGGTCGTTTCATGCACGGCCGCGCGGGCAAGTCTCGCGAGCGGCGAGTCGGGGGCGGCGAAGCTGCGCAACACCTGAAGGTTGAACGCGAGGCTCGTGCCGCTCACCGTTCGGATGTCGCCGAGAAAAGCGTCCCACTGCCGCGCGTACTCCACCAGGTACTCGCGACGGACCGCATCCGTCAGCGCATCGTCCCCCCCGGTCGCATTGCTCACGATCTCAGCCGTTTTTTTTTGAGCCTCGCCGAGATACGAGCGACCCATCACCCACGCATCGTCGTCGCGCGCGATCTGGACGAATTCCGGAAGCCGCTTGTCGAACAGGTTTCGGTACCCGTCGAACGTGAAGAGACCCGGCACGCCGCGCGAGAGCGGCTGGTCGCGCGCGCGCGTGAACACGGTGCCGGCTTGCGGTCCGACGGCACGCAACAGCGTGAACTCATCCGGTGCCTCCCGCTGCATCGCCGCCTTTGCGCGCTGATACAGGCGATCGGTCGCGTTGCTGCCGTCGAGGAACGAGCGAGCCTGCTGGATCAGCGCATCGTTGCGGATCAACGGCGACTTCACGACGCGGTCGCCGGAAAACAGCTGCTGCACGTGATCGATCATCGAAGCACGGCCACCGAAAATTGCCGCGCTGTCATTCTTCGCCCAATCGTCGAGTACCCATGCCTTGACGTCGCCAGCATTGAATTTCGCGTTGTCGTAAAGCATCAAGTAGACGCGCAGCGCATCGTAGGCAGCCTTCGGATCCTTGTTGGCAATTGCCCGGGACATCACGTCTTCCATCCGGCGCACGATCTGCGGCACCAGCAGGTTGTCCTCCAGCGCGTCGTAGGTGCGACCGCTCTCCGTCACGATGTCCGGTGGGGTATAGAGACCGTAGCGCCACGTGCTGCCGGGATCGGATAAGTCCAGATTCGGATACGTCGGCAAATAGTGCGCTTCGGTCAGCACATCGGGTACGGCCTCCGGCTTGGGCGCCTTGTAAAGCTGCGTCACGCGAGCCGCCAACACCTGGACCTTTCGGCCGACGGCGTCGAGATACTCGCTGTTGCTGCCAAAGCTCACGCGCAAACCGAACGCGAGCCAGACGAACAGCAGCAACGCGAGTGCATGTCCGATCACGCGCAGCAGCCGGTACCGGTACTCCCAGCGCAGGTTGGGACTGACGAGATGCGCTTCCGGAAACACGACGCGGGTCAGGACGTCGTGCAGGAAAAAGCTCCGGTTGCCATCATGCGTGTCGGCGCCGCCGCCCTGCCCGTGTTGCGGCGCAAGACGTTGCACGACCGTGTCGCGTTCCGCGATAACGAGGTTCCCGTCTTGCTGCGCGCTCGTGAAATAGACGCCACGCAGCGTCGAATGAAGCCGGGTGTCGTCGTATCGGGAATCGAGAAACACGCGGTCGATCAGGTCGACGAGCGGAACGATCAGTGCGGAGAACGCTTCCGGCAACGCAACGAGCTGTCGGCGCTTGATGGTTTCGTCCTCATCCTGCAGCCGCGTGTAAACCATGCCGGACAGCCGCCCCGCGAGCTGCATCAGTTCCTCACGGCAGCGCGCGCGCAGGCCTTCCTTGGCGACGATTTCCTTGCTGTAAGGCAACGTGAAACCCCACGCTTGCGCGCGGCTCTCCGCAGTCAGTCCGCCGAAATACTCGGCAAACCCCGTCAGACGGTCCATTTTCGTGACAAGCACGTAGACCGGGAAACGGATGCCAAGCTCCTTGCGCAATTCGGCGAGTCGCGCGCGCAGCGCCGACGCCTCGGCGATACGTTGCTGTTCGTCGACGCCCGCCAGAAGGTCAAGGTCGACAGCAAGCAACGCACCATTGATGGGCGCGCGAGGCCGGTGCCGCCGCAGCATGCCGAGAAAACCCAGCCATTCCGCGCGATCGAGGTCTTCGCGTCGCTCGCCCGCGTCGGCACGGATCGAGACGATATTGGCACTCGACTTTGCGGCCGCCGCCTGGGTATCGGCTGAGACGTCGGATTTTCCTTCGTCGCCTGCTCCGTCTGCTTTTTCGTCAGTTGACGGAGCCGATGCCGATCGGACCAATGGAGGGGCAAGGACTTCGTCTGCCGCTTCCGGCGAGGTGCCGTGGCGCGTGTAATAGCCCGCAGTGTCGATCAACACCGCGTTGTTGGTAAGCCACCAGTTCACTGCAGCGACGTCACCCGCCCGGGTTCCGGCGGCACGCTGCATTTGCTCCGCAATTGGAAATGCCAGACCACCGTTGAGCAGCGCGCTCGTCTTGCCCGCCCCACGCGAACCAAGTGTGATGTACCAGGGAAGTTCATACAGGTAACGCTTGCCCTGGAACAGCTTGCCCGGCCCGCGTGCCCCCGTGCGCATTGACTTCAGCCGCGCCAGTGCGC
The DNA here is from genome assembly GCF_048565265.1 of Burkholderia theae. Taxonomy (NCBI): domain Bacteria; kingdom Pseudomonadati; phylum Pseudomonadota; class Betaproteobacteria; order Burkholderiales; family Burkholderiaceae; genus Burkholderia; species Burkholderia theae. The sequence continues at coordinate 1,151,476 of NZ_CP183463.1, read as the reverse complement.
TGCTGACGATCGCCTCGACCTTTTTCAACCGCGGTGCGGCGGGCGACTCCTTCTTCTTGCCGCCGAAATGAAGCACCTTCTTCAGGAACGCCTCATCCTCTTGCATCTTCCGCCAGATTCGGACCGCCCAGAAGACGACGAAGACGGCCAATACCAGAGCGATAGCGACAAGTCGCATCGACGCCGGCTCGAACGGTGAAGCATGGCCGAACGACAGCAGCGGCGCCGCATACCAGATCAACAAACACAGCAGCGCAACAAACACAATGCTCGTCGACTTGCCTGCAAGCCAGAGCAACACGCCCGCGAGCAGGATGGCGATCAGCAGCACGCGCATGCCGGCCCCGGCCAGCGGTTTGAGGCCGCCGAACGCGAAGTACGGTCCGACGAACCAGATCACCAGCACAACGACGATCAGCGCGAGAAACGCAAGAAACTGACGCGATGCGAGAAACGACAAAAACTTCTTCATGTTCTATTCCGGATACGGATCTGGCCTATTGCGCGACGACAATCTCGACGCGCCGGTTCTGCGCACGCCCCTGGGCGGTACGGTTGTCGCCAATCGGATCGGCATCGCCCTTGCCGACCACCTCGAGGCGGTTGGCCGGCACACCAGCGGCTTGCAGCATCTGCATGACCTGGGTCGCCCGCTCCTCCGACAGCGCCTCGTTCGACGGGAACTGACGACTACGGATTGGCAGGTTGTCCGTGTAACCCAGCACGGTGACCTTGCCTGGCACCTTCACGATCTCGCCCGCGATCTTCGCGACGAGCGGCGCCATCGCACTCTTGATCGTGACGCCGCCGGGTAGGAACATCGCGTCGCCGCGGAACGTCACCGCACTGTGACGCGCATCTTCGTCGACGCTGACCGTGCCTGCCGCGATCTCATCCTTGAGCAGTTGCTTCAAATGCAATTGCGGCGGTGCGGGTGGTGGCGTCATCCGGCCAATTTCAGCGATCTGCGTCTGCACAACCGCACTGCGGCTCATCAGGTCGTATTTGAACCAGCCGAAGATCCCTAGAAGAATCACCGACAGAAAAGTGACGGTGATCCAAACCGGAAAGTCGTAGAACGACGGACGTTTGCCTTTTGCGTCCGATTGCCAGTGGGGGGACAGCGTCACCGGCACGGGTTCGCGTTGCGACGCGATCTCGTTGTAGAGTCGCTGGCGAATCGCATCGTGCTTGCGCTTGCCATCTGCCGTGTCCCGATAGCGTCCTTCGAAGCCTAGACTGAGAATCCGGTAGATCACTTCCAGCAGGTTCAGATGCTCATGAGCGTCCTCCAGCAGACGGCCAATCAGAAGGTAGACCTTGACTCCGCCGTGTCGATCTTCATGGAAGACCGTGGCCATACCCGTCCGGATCCACTCCATGCCTGAAGCCCCTCCTTTACCCCACTCGGTCTGCATCGCGGCCTCATCGAGTGCTGTACACAAGCAATACCGCGCGCCGATGATGTGATCGCGACGAATATTGGCTTGCTCGCACAGCTTCTGGAACACGCGCAATTCCTGCTCGAGTAGCGACCTCAATCTCGCGATGGTTCGGTTCGACGCCAATTGGTCCGGCATATCGGCCTGCGCGCGAAGCAACACACGAGACGCTTCCAGCAGCGGGTTCGGAGCCGAACGCACGGCGGCCAGCCGTTGCTCGAACGGCTCCGACGGGACTTCGGGAACCGCCTTTGCGGATTCAGCCTCATCGCTGAAGGCAGTCTTGACGCTGATCTGGGACGACTCGCCGTTATCGCTGGCTGAAGTCTGTTCCCGGGTCTCGTCGACTGATAGATGCATTGTTGCCATGCTTAGCCTCCCGCGTCCGCCGTGACGCTCCCGATCAACGTGCAACCGCATTCCGTGCGATGACCGTGCATCGCCACTCGCCTGTTGCCGATGGTGAACGTCGGATGCGCGTCGATGATCCGGTTGACGCCGTGCAGACGGCCTTCCGGATATTTTTCGGGGCAGTCGACCAGGTCATCCAGCCGAGCGATCGGCCGATCACCGATGGTGTGGGTTTCCGAGCCGGTAATGACCCGGCCACCGTGTGAGGTCATATCACCGACCACGATAATTTTCTGTGCCATGTTGGTTTTCCGCGTCAATGACTTGTCACGATTGCGCGCGCGACCACGCTTTGCTCCCGCGTTTCAATTCGTCCCATACCCATCCTGGCATCCGGTCCAGCATCGTGTCGAATGTCCCGCCTGTCCGGCGACGAGCCACCAACGCGTCCCGGATGTATCTGTGCTGATCGAAATCGGCGCCGTAGCGGTAGGAGTAGTCGCAATAGCCAAGCCGGTCCCTGGGTTCGACGAATCCCCATTCCAGCGCTCGCCTGTACCGTGGTTCGAATTCAAGGAACCGGCTTCTGTAGGACCGCGTTTCATCGATGTGTCCCAGGTCGATCAGCGACGCCATCAGTTCGTCGGGTTCGGTATGCGCCATTAGCCTGTCAATATCCTTCTGGTCGAGTTCGATCATCACCGACCGGGAGATTCGGCCCGTGTTCAGCGAATCGTTCTCGACCGCCTGCCACTGCTCGTGACGCCCGCGATACTTGAGCCGCTCGATCGGCGCCATGAACACGTCCCGGATCTGGTCGCCCCACATATCGAGCACCGCGCCGGTGTTACGGGGGTCGAAAAACCGTACCATCGCGGTCGCACCGTCTCCGATTCCCGCAAACAGGAACGCACGCAGATGTGTGGCCAAATCCCGAAGCTCAACACCACTCCAGACGAGCGTAAGACACGGAGAATGAAGATCGATCCGATCCAGCTCAGTCACCCAAGCAGCGTCCGGGTCATCAATCCGCGCTAGAAAAAGCGACGCCGGACCCAGTTGCGCCTCAGGCAACCCCTCATAGAGTGAAACGAACTGAGTGCCGGACTGCTCGAGCAGGGGTTGAAGCCTGGCCGGACTGGCTGCGCCGTCGATCAAACCGAATGTCGAGGATGGTTGCTGCATAAGATTGACTCTCTCCACTACCTCTACGCCCACGCCGCCTTGCCGACGCTTCCTACTGCAAGCAATTCGGATTCCGAAGTCATTCCGAGATAAGCAATCCGCTTTTTCCCGCCTTCAAAAAAAACACGAGGCCAGCCATAACCACCCGGCGCGTATTCGTGGAACCAAGGCACGCGGAACCAGATGCGGCTGTCGTGGACATAGTCATCGAGCAGTGTGATGACGTCCTTATCAAGACGATTGGCCGCATCCATCGATGCGTGTTTCTTCAGGAAGCCGACGACGCCACGCGCGGGCGCTGCCACGAGATCATTTGACCGACTGAAGTTGCCGAAAAGCGTGCTCCAGGTGGTAGCGAGCAGGACGCCGCTCTCGGCGAGCGTGACCTTGGGCGTGTCATGACCGGGCTGCTCATGTTCCACCGAAAGTGTCGTTGTGGTTCTAACCGCGTCCGGGTATGCGTTAGGCGGCGCATTGACCCTGTGCTCGGTCACGGTTACCTTCCACTTCGTCTCCCGCTCATCGGGATGCAGGTAACCGAGCAGCAGGCGCATTTCCTCCGCGCCCTGGCGCAGGTCGGTCTGGTCATTGGTCGTGACATCCCATACGCCTTCACCAGGACGTGCCGGCGCGGCATTCTCGGCATCCGGGTTAGCCTTTGGATGAGCCACTTCACCGCACAGCGCTTCGGTGCGGCGATCGATCTCAAGCTTCGTTGCCGCGATCTGCTCGTTCAGCTCCATGATCCTGGGCATGTTCGCCGGATACCGATGGTTATCCGTTGTCTGGATCTTCTGCTGCTGAAGCCGCGCCAACTTTGCATTGAGGGCCTTCAGTTGCGGATCGGATTTCTTCGCTTTCTCCAGCGCCTCTTCGACCTTGTAAGGCGTCATGCCGTCTTCCTTCGCCTTGAGGAAGAACTCCCGGTCGGTCACGTAATCCGTCGTACCGTACTGTGCGCGCAAGGTCCGCCACGCCAGCATCTCGGTCATGCCGCGACGGATCGCGTCCTCCATGCGACCGATCGGTCCGGCGGTTTTCAACCAGCCGTTGAATGCTTCGATTGTTGTAGGAAACAGATCAAAATCTGCAGCCAAGTCCCCCCTGGACAGAATCTCGTCGCCCTTCATCATCGGCACGCCATATTTGAGCGCGTGAATGTACATGTCGTGCAGCGGAATCTGGCTGAGCTTGCCGCCGTCGCCCTTGTCGGGATCACGCCCCTTGCCCTGTTCGTTCGGCGCATAGCCACCGCCGACATCCGAATGCACACCTGGGTAGGCGATTTCATGACGTACGTCACCCGGGTAGCCGCCGCCTACCTCGCGGATCGAATCGACCGGAAAGCTCATGCGCTGCTCGTGGATCGAAAACGCGTGGACACAATAGCGAACAGAATCGGGAATACGCATGGCGCCGTTGTTGGCAAAGGCGAAGTGCCCGTCGAACGAGCCGATATTGACGGCTGCGCGGGTCGAATCTGGCGGGCCAACGGACGCAACGGTATCGAACAAGCCCATGAAGTTCACTTGATATGTCAGCGCATACTTGCCGGCAAACTTCTTCGAGAGATTTCCACCTGGTGCCCAGCTGTTCACCAGCTTGTGGACGAATGCCCGCGCGCCTGCGGCCCCGCGAGAAAATCCGATCACGTTGATCCAGATCTTTCTGATCGTTCCGGGCGGGTGATTGTCATCGACCGCAAGCTTGTGGGTTACGCCCATCGTCTGGAGCGGTTCGTCGAACCCGCTCATGTCGCCGTTTCCCGCTGCTTTGCATAACTTCTCTGCTTTGTCACGAGAGATCAGAGGCAGGGTCTTGTCGGGCGCAATGGCGTAATACACGGCATTCAACACGCGAATGTAGCCCAATACGCAGCGGGGGTTGAAACCATCCGCCATCGCCTTTCCCATCTGCAGATAGGTCTCTTCGCCAATTTCGGGTAGGGGTGTTCCAACACCTGAAATATAAAACTTATAAACTCCATTATTTACATCTTCGCGTGCGACATTAAAAAGACGCGCGACGTTGGTATGGGTGCGATTGATCGAATCTCGCAGCGGGTTATCGGCAGCATCATTATTGTTCGTGCCGTCAAAGAACAGACTGATCTGTAACGTCTGCTGACACGACCGGGTTTCGTCATGGATCCGCAGAGTACCCAGCTCAAACGCGTCTTCACTTTGAGATAGCGGCAGCCGTCCACCATCCGGCATTGCTTCAGGCCATCGAATCGTCACTGCACTCCTCCCTTCCTGTACCGTCGGTTCCATTCATCGTCCAGTACGCCCTGTGCGATATACGGATCGTTATCCGCTGGGCGGTTGTTCGGATTGTTCCCGCCATCTCGATTGCCATCGGTCAACATTATGCGAACCCGATCTCCGAGTAGGAAAATTCCCCACGCGTCGCCCGTATTCCCGCTGACATACGGTGCAATTCGCACGTTTTCCGCCTTGTACCAGTACCCAGGCGTTTTCCCGTCCTGCTTCTTGTCTACCAGCCAGCGTACCGTCAGCCTCAGATCCGGTTGCCACTCCGCGGGCAAGCTGGTGCAACAAACCGCGGCCCCTCCTCCAGATGGCCTGCCATCTGGCCGGATTGGCATCACATTGGGTCCTCCGCCACCAATACGGCTCCCACGTGGACCGGTGATCGAAAACGTGTGGATGTACCACGGCGTGTAGTTCAACGCCTTGGTATCCCCCGACATCAACCTGACTCTTTTAGGCACATCCACTGATACTTCCGTCTCTGTCGACTGCCCTCCTGCGCACGCAGCCAGCAACAAACTGAATGCCGCCAGAACGCTCATCCCAACAACACGCCATCGATTCGTCATTGCATCCGCCCTCTCAATCATGAGCCGGCGGATAACGCCGATTCCACTCTTCATCGAGCATGCCCTGTGCGATATATGGATCGTTATCTGACGGACGGTTGTTCGGGTTGTTTCCACCATCTCGATTACCATCGGTCAACATTATGCGAACCCGATCTCCGGGTAGGAAAATTCCCCACGCGTCGCCCGTATTCCCGCTGACATACGGTGCAATTCGAACGTTTTCCGCCTTGTACCAGTAGCCCCATTTCTTTCCATCCGGTCGCTTCTTCTCCACCAGCCAGCGCACCGTCAGCCTCAGATCCGGTTGCCATTCGACTGGCAGGCTGGTGCAACAGACGGCTGCCCCACCTCCAGACGGCCTACCATCCGCCTTCACCGGCAACACATTCGGCCCTCCGCCACCAATCCCACTCCCACGTGGACCGGTGATCGAAAACGTGTGGATGTACCACGGCGTGTAGTTCAACGCCTTGGTGTCTCCCGACATCAACCTGACTCTTTTAGGCACATCGACTGATACTTCCGTCTCGGTCGACTGCCCGCCAGCGCACGCAGCCAGCAACAAACAGAGTACGGGCAGAAAACTGGTCACAACAACATGCCATCGATTTTTCACTGCATCCCCCTTCTCAATCATGAGCCGGCGGATAACGCCGATTCCACTCTTCATCGAGCATGCCCTGTGCGATATATGGATCGTTATCTGACGGACGGTTGTTCGGGTTGTTTCCACCATCTTGATTACCATCGGTCAACATGATGCGAACCCGATCTCCGGGTAGGAAAATGCCCCACGCGTCGCCCGTATTCCCGCTGACATACGGTGCAATCCGCACGTTTTCCGCCTTGTACCAGTAGCCCCATTTCTTTCCATCCGGCCGCTTCTTCGTCACCATCCAGCGCACCGTCAATTTCAAATCCGGTTGCCATTCGACCGGAAAACTGGTGCAACACTTCCCACCACCTTCTGATGGCCTGCCATTCGCCTTAATCGGCAGTACATTCCCCCCCCGCCACCAATCCCACTCCCACCTGGACCAGTGATCGAAAACATGTGGATGTACCATTGCGTGTAATTCAACGCCTTGCTATCTCCAGACAGAAGTTTGACTTGTTTGGGCACCTCGACTGCTTCTTCCGTCCCTGCCGGCTGTCCTCCTGCGCATGCGGCCACCAACAGACTGAGCACCGCCAGCACGCTCGCCCCAACAACACGCCATCGATTTGTCACTGCATTCCCCTTCTCGATCATGAAGAAGATGAAGTTGCTTGCCGCAGGACCAACGCAGAACCACCCCGTGCAGCCTTGAGCAGGCATTCAATGCAGATGCTCTTCGGCGGAAGGTTGACGGGCGTATCACTCGGCCCCGGTAGCGAGTGAGTGGAGGCGAACGCAACAAACTTTCCAGGCGTAAAGATCTGCGCACCACTGTCGTCCAGCACCATGCGGGTCTTGCCGCCTTGCAGTTCCAGCTTTTCAACGCCCGTGATCCGGATGACCTTGGTTAGCAACTGGATCGACTTGGCAGACTCGAGCCTGATCGAGTTGGTCACCGCATGAAGAATGATGTCGCCCATGGCGGCCGAGATCCTGACGGCCGCTCGTTGAGCAAACAGGCTGATCGTGTCTCGCACGCTGGCAAAGAAGCTGCGACCGGTCGCGATGCCGACGTGCCCTTCGCTCGTTACTGCAACTTGCTGCGCCGCCACGTGAACCGTTGCGGGCGTCGTGACTTCAACACCGGCTTTGCCGGCGATAAGCAAATGGGGCTCGGAGAATTCCGGAAACGGATTTTCATCATTCGCGACGCCACGGATCTGTCCGTTCTGCGCCTCGATCGTCTTCGCCAGATCGGACTGATGCCCGTTAGCCTCCTGTGCTTCAACTTCCTGGGCGGCGCGGCTCATGGCGGCGTGAAGACCCTGTGCATCTTCGAGCCGTCGAAGCGTTTCCGACATGGCTTTAGCATGGCCATGCGCGTTGGGACGCCCTTCTGTCGTGAGCAGCATGCCCGTCGCCGCACGGAACACACCGTCCCCATCGGTGCGCAACTCGGCTCCCCGACCACGCTCGTCCTGCCTACCGGCATTGCCGGCGATACGCGTGATGTAACCCAGATTCAACTGCGAGCTGCCTTCATCACTCGACAGATGCGCCTGGATCTTTCCGTTGGTATCGTCGAAAGCCAGGGTGTTCGCCCGCCGACCCTCGACTTCGCGGCTGCGGAAACCGGCCAGCGCGTGGTTTTCCGGTAGCGCGAACGGTGGCATGTTGAATGCGTTCGTCGCACTTCCGACGATGATCGGCAAGTCCGGATCGCCGTTGACGAACGCGACTTCGACCTCATGCCCGCGGCGCGGCAGGAATATCCCGCCGAACTGATCGCCGTGCCATGCCCCGGCAACACGTACCCAGCAGCTCGAACGCTCATCGTTCTTTCCGAGGCGGTCCCACAGGAACTGGAGTTTTACGCGACCGTATGCGTCGGTCCAGATTTCCTGATTCTCCGGGCACGTCACCACCGCATACTCGACGCCGGCAACGCGCGGCTTCTCGATCGTGCGAAGCAACCGGAAAGGTTCATTGGACGGCTGCAACGTAAAGTGCGCTTCGCAACGGTAGCGCTGACCGGAACCCGACGCCTCCCCGATCTCCTCGATCGTCAGCGTACTGGCAATGACCGCATACTCGCGATTGGCCGCGGTCTGCGGGTAGTGCGACAGCACGAATGTTTGCCCGGTCACGACACCGCGCAGATTGCCTTTGCCCGATGCCCTGAGCCCCTGGCATCGGTAAGCCTGCATCTGCACGATCGTCAGGTATTCCGCCTCGGTGCGCGGATCGTTGTGGTCGCCGGACAGACCCGCCGCTCCCGCCTGGGGCTGCGCATGGTCGCCCCACGTGTAATGTTCCTGATGGGCGAGCCCCGTGTCGCGAGGGTCCTCGCGCTCGATCCGCAGATCCGCCCGCGGCCACGTGTAGTCATAGTCGACGCTGGTCACGGCGCCTGTCGTCAGCGCATGCGACACCGACAGATCGTGAATGTGCTCTTCGTCGATGCGCCGGGCGCTCGGTGCCTGGTAGAGAATCGTCGCATACGCGTCGCCGAGAGGCTGAAGCGCGCCCAGCGAATCGACGAGCACAAGCCGATGCTTGCCTTCGCTATGCTCGAAGAAATAGAAGATGCCCCATTCTTCCCAGATCCGCTGCAGGAACGTCCAATCGCTTTCGCGGTGCTGCCGCTGAATATCGCGCTTTGGCCACGCCTTGTTCGGGCGTGGCGTGGTAAGCCGCTTGTCGACGGGAAACGGATAAGCCGATAGCACCGCATCCGTAATCTCGATCACCGACATATCCTGAAAGATGCGGCAATCGCAATTCTTGGTTGCGTGCCAGAGCCACGGCCGCAGCGTAAGCGCGTAAACGATCGAACGACCGTCCTCGCGCAAAATTTCAGCGCGACTCACGATTCCGGTGATTTCGCGCGTTCCTGCTCCGATGTTGGCCAACCCTGCATCGCCAACAAGGCCGCGAATGAAGTGCCCCTTGCCGTCGATTTGGATTAAAACCGTTATTTCGGTGCCGATCATCTTGTCGAGCTGGATGTTGGCCGCAATGCTCTGCGAGAACGCGAGCGCATCCGGCGTTTTCAACTCGAGTATGTACTCGAACAGCTCACCGATCGTTTCCCTGCCGGTGAGCTTCACCGGCGTAAGGATCGGGTGATCGCCATACATCGGCAGGGCCGCGCCCGAAACCGAGAGTGTTCGTGGTACGTCAAATAGAGCCATCTCGACACCTCCGTTGATTCAATCGAACCACCGACCGCTCACAGCGGTCCCGTCGTCCCAAACCCGTCGCCCCTACGCGCGCACGCCCCAAAGCTCCAGCTTCAACGACGGAAAATCCCCCGCCACGTGCAGCGCAACGCCACCGTGGCGCACGACTTCCTCCCACATCGGTCCACCCTGGGTCAACTCGTAGTAGATGTATCCCGCATTGAACGGAATCTGCCGCGGCGGCACCGGAAGCGCCTGCAGGCTGATACCCGGCAGGTGACTGCGCACGAGGCTCGGCAGCTTCTCCGAAGGCCCCGCCTTCGCCTGCGCGAGAAACTGCTGCTTCAGCACATCGGGCGGCATCGCCGCGTGTACGGCCAGGACCAGTGCAGTAAACCCCCGCATGTCGACCGGATCGATCACCGCATTGCGCATACCGTGCCCCCGATCCTCGAGCGCAATGCTTTGTGCACTCCGCACCAACACAGCGTTGAGCAGTCGATGCGTGTCGTCGACGATCGGCTTCAGGCACAGGTGCGGCGTCGTATGCTGATACGGCGGATGTGTATCGAGCGGCCGGCGCGTATCCGTGCGCAGATGGGTCGACAGTTCGCCCGCCATGCCGATCAGCAGCGCATAGACGTCCGCGGGCGACGTAGTCGGCACGCGCAGCATGTGCTGCAGCAGCGGCTCGTACCGGTTCAGGATCTGCAGCAACAGGTAATCCGTGACCGTTGCCGCACTCGCGGTGGTGTCGTCGGTGCCCGCCAGTCGTTGTGCCAACGCATTCGCACGCAACCGCGCGAGATCGTGAATCTTACTGACCCAGCTGGTCAGCAGGTCGCTTGCCCCATAACCCGAAACAGGCGGCACGAGCGTGTTGTCGAGCTCGATGCTGCCATCCGCGCGTATCGTCTTCACGCTGGTGAGCGCGAGGCCGATCCACGCATCACCGAGCTCTTTCTCGGGCAGCAGGCGCAATCGCAGATTCGAAAGCTGCACGGACTCGGGTGCGAGGCCGATCGAATTCGTGTCGCGCAACTCGGTATCGAACACGAGGTAACGCGCCAGCGAATCCGAGGTGTTCTCGAACGTCGTCTCTTCGCAGTTCGGCAGTCGGACCGGTACCGCCAGATAGATCACCTGATCGAGATGTTCCGGTCGGATCGTCAACGGAGGCGGCAGCGGCGTGTTGCCCGGCGCGTCGAACGGCGAGCCATCGGCGAACACGCCGGCGGCGGATTTGACGATCACCTTGCCGAGCGCGAGCGATTCCAGATCGAGTGCGTAGTGCGCAAAACCGAAAAAGAACGGCGACAGCGGCGCCGCGCGCATGTGCGCGTACTTCTCCAGATAACGATCCTGTTGCTGGAACAGTTGCGGACGGAAAAACAACCCTTCCTGCCAGGCGACCTTGGCATACCAGCTCATACGTACCGTCCGTTTCGTTGCGCAGCGTGATTCATTTCTTGGTTTCCTCGATCCTGACGGCCTTTGCGTCGAGATCGATCTTCAGTTTCAGCTTCGGCGTGGAGAAGCGGTACCACGCCTTGTCGGGTGGGACCGGCATCGTGTACACCGTCCGCCACACGGTATTCGGCAAGTCGCGATAAGCCGCGATCACTCCGATGGCGGTCGTTTCCGGATCCGGACGCCGGACAATGGCCCGATGCTCGCCGGGCCGCAGTTGTACTTCATCGCGCTTCATGATGTCGTCGCCCAATACCGTCTTGTCCTGGCTCTGCAGCGTGAAGAAGTCCGCCGCCTTGAAGGCGTTGTCGTTCTTCAGTTCGTAGACGCGCACGACAATCGGCGCGGCCCGTCCGCGGTCGTCGGGATTGACGTCGGCCTTTGCGTCGACAGTCATTTCAAGCCGGATCGCTTCCTTCGGTTTGGACTCGCCACCCGCACAGGCGGAAAGCAGCACGACGCTGGCGAGCGGGGCGACAGTCAGGATCGAACGCATGCAGATTTCACCTTGATGGACCGCGGGATGCGCCGCGCGGAGAAAGCAAACTTCTTCCGACGCGCGGCATCTCGCGGGCTTACGCTTCCTTGTTGCCCTTGATGTCGAAGCCGGCCGTCACCGCACCGCCGCTGCCGCCCTGCGCGTTCTGCACGACGTACTCCTGCTTCACCTTCGCGAACGACAGCGACACCGTTTCGCGGCTCTTCTCGGCGTCCATCTTGCTGCCCGACGGCTTCACGCGCGTAACGATCACGTCGCTCATCGTGAGCTTCAGGTACTCGAGCGGGTTGCCACCGGCCTTGCGCATCACGAGCGTCGCCTGGTCGATATGCTTGCCGGTCAGCGCATACTTCATCAGGTTCGGGCTCGCGCGATCGATGTTGTGTTCGAACGTCAGATCCTTGACCGTCGCCTTGCCGGCACCGCCGCCGCTGCCCGCGTGCATCGTCGATTCCTGCAGGATCTCCCAGTCCCAGTTCAGGACTTCGATCTCGTCCTTGTGCTTGTCGTCGAGCGATTCGCCGTTGATGCCGTCGATCTTCAGGAAAATGTCTTGTGCCATGCCAATGCTCCTTGAGTGAGTGAAAACAGGTCGAGCGCCACGAGAGAAAGAGGTCCGATGCCCGACCCGAGAGGGCCAAGCTTCTCTATCAGGCCGCTTCCTTGATCGACGGCAGCTTGGTGACGAGCCGCAGCGAAACCGTCAACCCCTCGAGCTGGAAATGCGGACGCAGGAAGAATTTCGCCTGGTAGTAGCCGGGATTGCCCTCGACTTCTTCGACGAGGACTTCGGCTGCTGCGAGCGGACGGCGCGCCTTGGTGTCTTGCGACGAGTTGGCCGGATCCGCGTCGACATAGTGCATGACCCATTCGTTGAGCCAGCGCTGCATGTCCTCACGCTCCTTGAACGCGCCGATCTTGTCGCGCACGATGCATTTCAGGTAATGCGCGAAGCGCGAGCATGCGAACAGATACGGCAAGCGTGCCGACAGGTTCGCGTTGGCAGTCGCATCCGCGTCGTGATATTCGGCCGGCTTTTGCAGCGACTGCGCACCGATGAAGGTCGCGTGATCGGTGTTCTTGCGATGCACGAGCGGAATGAAGCCGTTCTTCGACAGTTCGGCCTCCCGGCGGTCCGAGATCGCGATCTCGGTCGGACACTTCATGTCGACCCCGCCGTCGTCGGTCGGGAACGTGTGGCACGGCAGGTTCTCGACCGTGCCGCCCGATTCGACGCCGCGAATCAGCGAGCACCAGCCATACTGCTTGAACGAGCGGTTGATGTTGACGCCCATTGCATACGCCGCGTTCGCCCACCCGTAGCGGCTGTGATCCGAGCCGTTCGTGTCTTCCTCGAAATCGAACTCGTCGACCGGATTGGTCTTCGCGCCATACGGCAGGCGCGCGAGGAAGCGCGGCATTGCGAGCCCGACGTAGCGCGCATCCTCGGTGTTCCGCAGCGAATTCCATGCCGCGTATTCGAGGTTCTGCGTGAAGATCTTCGTCAGGTCGCGCGGGTTCGCGAGCTCCTGCCACGACTCCATCTGCAGCACCGACGGTGCTGCGCCCGTGACGAACGGCGTATGCGCGGCCGCGGAGACCTTTGCGATCGAACCCAGCAGGTCGACGTCGGGCGGCGTATGGTCAAAATAGTAGTCGGCGACCAGGCAGCCGTACGGCTCGCCGCCGAGCTGGCCGTATTCCTGCTCGTAGATCTGCTTGAAGAGCGGGCTCTGGTCCCACGCGATGCCCTTGTATCGGCGCATCGTGCGATGCAGTTCGTTCTTCGAGACATCGAGCGCGCGAATCTTGAGGTGCTCGTCCGTCTCCGTGTTAGACACAAGGTGATGCAAACCGCGCCACGCCGACTCCAGCGCCTGATAGTCGTCGTGGTGGAGAATCAGGTTGATCTGTTCGGAGAGCTTGTGGTCGATCTGCGCGATGATCGCGGCAATGCTCTTGTACGCATCGTCGCTGATCGTGGTCGATTGCGTCAGCGCCTGCTCGGCGAGCGTCTGGACCGCAAATTCGACCGCTTCGCGTGCCTGCTCGGTCTTCGGGCGGAACTCCCGTTCGAGCAGCTGCGTAAAGTCGGACTGGGTAGCCGTCTGAGCTTGATCGGCCTGTGCGTGCTGTTTCGCCATGGTGGTCATCCTCGATCGTTTCGTCGGTCAGTTCGTTTCGTTCTGGTCGTCCGCCTCGCCTTCGTGGCGCACGGGCTTCGGCGCGGCGGCCAGCGACTTGAGCAACGCCGGGTCCTGCAGCAACTGGGTAACGAGCGCCTCGGCGCCCGACTTGCCGTCCATGTAGGTCTGCAGGTTCGCGAGCTGCGTACGTGCTTCGAGCAGCCGGCGCAACGGCTCGACCTCTCGGGCGACAGCGGCCGGCGAGAAGTCCTCGATGCTCTCGAAATTCATGTCGACCATCATCTGGCCTTCACCCGTCAGCGTGTTTGGCACGGCAAACGCGACGCGCGGACGGATTGCCTTCATGCGCTCGTCGAAATTGTCGATATCGATGTCGAGGAACCGCCGATCCGATACCGCCGGCAGCGGCTCAACCGGATGCTTGCCGGACAGGTCGGCCAGCACGCCCATCACGAACGGCAGCTCGACCTTTTTCTCCGAGCCGTAGACCTCGACGTCGTACTCGATCTGCACACGCGGCGCACGATTGCGCGCGATGAATTTCTGCGAACTGCTGGAAGCGGACATGAACAGGTTCTCCTGAACGGTGGTAAGTGGACGGCGCTCAGCAAAGCGCTTCGTCCAAACGGGATGGCAATGCATCGAACGTCAACGCCTGCACAGGCGCAGCAGCTGGATCGGCGACGCCGATTGCGATACCTTCAAGCGCGGCCTTCGACGTGAACGCGTCGAGCCAGAGGGCCGACAGGCGCGGCAGTACGTGCTGTTCGATGAAGCCGATGAGGATGCGCGCACCGGTCTCCTGTACGAGACAGCGGCCGACGATGTAGTCGACCACCGCATCGTCGTAGGTGAGCGCGATTTGATGGTTGTCGGCCATGCGCTTCACCACGCGTCCGAGATGCAGGCGGACGATGCGGGCGAGCGCGGCATCGGCCAGCGGCCGGTACGGTACGACCGTTACCCGCCCGAGAAAGGCCGCCGGGAAGGCTTTCAGCAATTCGGGAGTGAGCGCGCCCCGCAACCCGTCCATATCGGGCGACAACACTGGATCCGCGCACAGGCTCGCGGTCAGATCGGCACCGACGTTGCTGGTCAGCAGGATGGTCGTGTTGCGGAAATCGATGTGGCGGCCGTCGCCGTCCTCCATGTAGCCCTTGTCGAACACCTGGAAGAACATTTCGTGCACGTCGCGATGAGCCTTTTCAACCTCGTCGAGCAGCACGACCGCGTACGGACGGCGACGCACCGCTTCGGTCAGGACCCCGCCTTCGCCATAACCGACGTAGCCGGGCGGGGCCCCCTTCAGGCCCGACACGGTGTGTGCTTCCTGATACTCGCTCATGTTGATCGTGATCAGGTTCTGTTCGCCGCCGTACAGCGCCTCGGCCAGCGCCAGCGCCGATTCCGTCTTGCCCACGCCCGACGGCCCCGCAAGCAGGAACACGCCGAGCGGCTTCTTCGGGTCGGTCAGGCCGGCCCGCGCGGTCTGCACGCGCTCGCCGATCACGCGCAGCGCATCGGTCTGGCCGATCACGCGCGCCGCCAGCGTTTCGGGCAGTCGGCGCACCGCGGCCACCTCGTCCGTGACCATGCGACCTACCGGGATACCGGTCCAATCCGAAACGATCTCCGCGACGATCGCCTCGTCGACTTCCGGAAACACGAGCGGTGCCTCGCCCTGGAGGTTGGCCAGCGCATGCTCGAGCTTGCGCAACCGTTCCACCGGCATCGGCGAGTCGTCCTGCTCCCCGGCGAACCCTTCGCGGGCGACGCGCAACGCTTGCGCGGCCGCCGCCTGTTCACGCCACCGGGTCTCGACCGCGTTCGCGTCCGACGTCAGCCGGTCGATACGCGCACGCACGGCGGCCAGCCTTTTGTCCGCCTCGAGCCCGATCCGGGCTTCCTGCACCAGTAGCGTCTCCTCGGCACGCGCGGCCGCGAGCCGTTGACGCGCGTCGTCGAGCTCGCGCGGCGTGGCATGTTGTGACAGCGCGACCCGCGCACAAGCGGTATCGAGCAGGCTGATCGCCTTGTCCGGCAACTGGCGTGCCGGAATGTAGCGGTGCGACAACGTCACTGCACCCCGGATCGCCTCGTCACGCACCACGACACCGTGATGTGCCGAAAACGTTTCCGCGAGGCCCCGCACCATGTCGGTGGCAGCAGCTTCGGATGGCTCCGCGACCTGCAGCACCTGGAAACGCCGGGTCAACGCGGGATCCTTTTCGATATGCCGCTTGTATTCGGCCCAGGTCGTCGCGCCGATCGTCCGGATCGTGCCGCGCGCGAGCGCCGGCTTCAGGAGGTTGGCAGCGTCGCCCGTGCCCGCCTGGCCGCCCGCGCCGATCAGCGTATGGATTTCGTCGATGAACAGGATCACCGGGGCAGCCGATTTCGCTGCCGCGTCGAGCAGGCTCTTCAAGCGGGCCTCGAACTCCCCCTTCATGCTGGCACCGGCAAGCAGCGCCCCGACATCGAGACCAAGCAGCCGCACGTCGGCCAGCTTCGGCGGCACGTTGCCCGATGCGATCGCGCGTGCGAGGCCTTCGACCACGGCCGTCTTGCCGACGCCGGCTTCGCCGGTCACCAGCGGGTTGTTCTGCCGCCGGCGCAGCAACACGTCGATCATCGTGCGGATCTCGAGCTCGCGGCCGATGACCGGATCGATTTCGCCAGCGCGAGCCCGCGCCGTCAGGTCCGTGCAGTACTGCTCGAGCGAACCGCCCTTCGGCGCGCCCGGCATCGCGCCGGATGCTTCGCCCGGCGTGGCGGGCAGCCATTCGCTGCGGTCGTACGGTTCATCGGCCGCTTCCGGCGAACCCGCGATCCAGGCCGGAAGCACGTCAGCGAGGCCGTCGACAGGGATCTTGCCGAACGCGGGGGAGACGGCAAGCAACCCGCGCCGCAAGTCAGACGTGGACACGAGTGCCGCGATCAACCACGCACCGCGCACGCGGCGGTCACCGTATTCGAGCGTCGCAAGCACCCACGCGCGCTCGATTGCCGATTCGACGTGCGACGAAAAATCGCTGATCGAACTTGCACCAGCAGGCAACGCAGACAGTGCCCGCGCGAAGTCACGCTCGAGCGTATTGCGATCGATCCCGGCGTGGCGAACGATCCGCTGAAGGTCGCCGTCCGGCTGCTGCAGCAGTTGATGCAGCCAGTGGACGAGTTCGACGAACGGATTCCCGCGCAACTTGCAGAAATTCGTTGCCGACTCGATACCCCGGTAAAGCTGAACCCCGAGCTTACCGAACAATGCTTGGCGCGAAATGGTCATGATGTTCTTTGTTGTTGGTCGTGATGCCACGAGCATCATTCCGGCTCCATCAGGAGTGCTACGCAGATGCTTCGCCCGATGCCGCTGGAAATACTCGATACATCGCTCTCTCTTCGACCCGATTCAATCGGCCAAATCGAATCGGAGCGGCATTATCGGCATGAAATTCAATTACAGTCAATCCATTCCACTCACCAAAATTACCGAAATCAAATTACGGCACCCCTGGTATACCCCGCATCGACCACGCCCCGATCACGCATATTTTCACGAGCAACATCACGCCAACCGATCCAGATCAAGAAAATACAAGTCCTTGTTATTTTGAGATATTTTCACTAATCCTGTTATTTGCATTTTTTCACAAATACGTATCAGCATGATTTTCAAATCATTTCCACGCTAACTGTTACCGTATTTAACACTTCATCATAAATCTCAAAAATATTCCGAACCAATATCGACGAATCGATAATCCACATGACGATGGACGAACCACCTGGACTCGTGGTTAGAATGCGAAATTCTTGTCACCGGACACCCAGATGCGTTTCTTTCGTCAGCCGTGGCGTCGCCAACCGGATATTTCGCACGACGAGCCTGTGCTTGACGGAAACCGGGAACAGCAGAAGCCCTACGTGGAATATCACGATCTTCCGGATTACGAAGTGGTCGACCATCCGCGCAGCAACGATGACGTACTGGTCGATCTCGGTATCGGAGGCATGGACAGTGCCGATGCACATGTGCGCACCCCGGCCAACGCCGACGGTAGCGACTCGTTGGTCGAGACGTTGCACGCGCAGTACTGGCGCGCGCTGACCGATCCCCACGCGTCGGTTGCGGCGGATCTGATGCCACTGGGGGATCAACCGACATCGCACGCGCCCGTGCCAGATCCGCAAGTCGATCCTGGCGTACGCGACGAATGCGATTCGATCGAAGTGCTATTGCGCGGCAACCCCAAGCTGGAAGATGTGTTCGAGCAACTCGATCGGCACGCCGGGCACATCCTGGACGATGAACCCGTGCCGGAGATCCTGCGACTGTTTGCCCCTCCGGAATTTCACGCGGCGGCCGCGCGGCAGGGGTCGGCGCTGCCGCCCCCGCTCACTCGGCGCGAACACCACGCGCTGTCGGTAGACAGTCCGCTGTCCGCCCCCGAACGCAGGGACGAAGGATGATTCACCGCGAGACCTCCGGCTCACCCCAAGCCAAATGCTTGAGTGACGCTCCGCTCAGCGAACAGATCGAGCGCATCTCGACGCACTTGCGCGCGCAGCCAACCACGGCATCCCATCGGTGGGCGCTGTTCCAGTTGATGTGCGTAACGGGTGAATGGCCGCGAGCGATCCAGCAGTTGCAGACGTGGGCGAAGCTCGAACCCGGCCAAGTGGAAACCGCACAGGTCTATCGCGACCTGATCCGTGCCGAAAGCTGGCGCAAGCAGGTCGTCGACGGACACGTACGCCCGGGCTTCGTGTTCGAGCCGACCGCGTGGGTCGAGGGTCTGCTGAATGCGCTGCGCCTGGCTGCCTGCGAACAAAGCGAGCAAGCCGACGATGCGCGTGAGGCAGCACTCGACGCCGCGCCGACCGTTGCCGTACGTATTCCGCAGGGACCTGCAGACTGGATCGTCGACAGCGATTCACGTTTCGGCCCGGTCTGCGAGGTCGTCACGGCCGGGCACTACCGCTGGGTGCCGATCGCCGATCTCGTAGCGTGGCGCGTGTCGCGTCCAACAAAACTGGTCGACCTGGTTTGGGCGCCGTGCACGCTCACGCTCGTCGACCAAAGCATCGTCCACGGTTTCATGCCTTCCCGATATCCGGGTTCGGAGACCGGTGACGACGCTGTGCGCCTCGGGCACAAGACCGTTTGGCAGGCGCACGGGCGAACCGGTGTCATAGGTTTCGGCCGAAAGACCTGGATCACCAACCAAGACGACTTCAGTCTGTTCGAATTGCCGAATGCGGAATTCGGCACGCATGGCATCGACGGCGCCGCCGGAAGGGAGCGAGTCGATGACTGATCGCAAAAGACCGTCGCACGCCCCGGATACGCTGGCGGTCCGCACACCCCGCCGAGCCAACGCGCACCTGATGCCGACCCTGCTCGACCGGCTGCGCGACGACGCACCGCATCGCCACGTCGAAGCCCCGGAGGAATATACGGTGACGCGCAAACAGATGCGTGACATCGTGCAGCGCGACCTCGCCTATCTGCTGAACACGACCAGCATCGAGGATCAGATCGATCGCGCGCACCATCCGCACGCGGCGGCTTCGACCGTCAACTTCGGCGTGCCGCCGGTCGCGGGGGCCTTTATCGCGTCACGTCAGTGGAACAGCGTCGAACGCATGATCCGGCAGGCCATTACCGATTTCGAGCCGCGTCTGATTCCGGATTCGCTGGTGGTATCGCCTCGTCATGCCGACGACGGCGGCGAGCATCACCATGTCCTGGCGTTCGAGGTTCGCGGACTGATTCATATGGACCCGTACCCGCTCGAATTCATGGTGCAGAGTTCGCTGGATCTCGAAACGAGCGAGATTCGCATCACCGGCATGCGCACCAGCTAGGCGCAACGCGGCACAACGACAACGACGAGACCTATCCGATGGACCCGCGACTGCTCGACTACTACAACCAGGAACTCATCTACATGCGCGAGCTGGCAGCCGAATTCGCGCATGCACACCCGAAGATCGCACGTCGGCTCGGCATGCAGGCAGGCGAAGTGGCCGACCCCTACGTCGAACGCCTGATCGAGTCATTCAGCTTCATGGCCGCGCGCATGCAGATCAAGCTCGACGCCGAATTTCCGCGCTTTACCGAGCGGCTGCTCGAGGTCATCTACCCGAATTACGTTGCGCCCACACCGTCGATTGCCGTCGCTCGCCTGTATCCCGGCCGGGCGGAGGGCAACCTCGTCAAAGGGTATCGTATCGCGCGCGGCACGTCGTTCACCGCCCGGGTTCCCGACGGAGAGAGAACGGCGTGCCGGTTCACGAGCGGGCAGGACGTCACCCTGTGGCCGCTCACGATCACCGACGCGCGCCTGACGGGCGTGCCGCCGGACATCCCGGGACTCGCGAGATACGTCCCGCCCGATACACAAGTACGCGGCGCCTTGCGGTTGCGGTTGGCGACGACCGGCGACGTGCGGATCGCCGATCTGAAGGGCCTCGATCGGCTCCCCGTTTATCTGGCCGGCGATGAGCAAGTGGCCTCTCACCTGTTCGAACTGCTGCACGCCGGCGCCATCGCGTCCGTGATCGGCGCACCCGGAGAGTTCGGCCAGCCGGGCCGCTCGCTCGCCGCCGTCACGCAAGGCGCAGTGGAGCACGAAGGTTTGCGCGCCGGTCAACACCTGTTGCCGCTCACCTGGGCGAAGTTCCACGGGCACAACCTGTTGCACGAGTACTTCGCGTGTCCCGCGCGGTTCTGGTTCTTTGCGTTGACTGGCCTTGCCGAAGGCTTTGCACGCACTGACAGCCGCGAGATCGAGATCGTCGTGCTGCTCGACCGCCCGCCGGCCGAGCTCGCAAACCTCGTCGATGCGTCACGCTTCGCGCTGTTCTGCACGCCGGTCATCAATCTCTTCAGCAAGCATACCGATCGGATCGAGATCTCACCGCGCGAAACCGAGTTTCACCTCGTGCCGGCTCGACTGGCGCCGCTCGACTACGAGGTATTTTCGGTGGAGACCGTGTACGGGCAGGTGGCCCTGACATCCGACGAACTTGAATTCCGTCCGCTCTACCAGACACTGAACAACGACGAAGGCAATCACGGACGTTATTTCTCGATGCGGCGTGAGCAGCGCCTCGTGTCCCATTCCTCGCGTCGTTATGGCACACGCACACCTTACGTCGGCACCGAGGTGTTTCTCTCGCTCGTCGACCAGAACGAGGCCCCTTACGCCGAAAACCTCCGCTTCCTGTCGGTCGACGCGCTCCTGACCAACCGGGATCTGGCCACGCTCGTGCCGCGCGACGGCGTGCGCGATCTGGAGACCGCGGAGTCCGCGCCGGTAGAAAGCATCGGTCTTATCCGGCCGCCGAGTCCGCCGCTACCGCCGTATGCCGAGCGGGACATGGCGTGGCGCCTGATCCGCCAACTCAACTTCAATTACCTGCCGCTCGACGATCTCGATCACCGCGAAGGCGGCCAGGGGCTACGCGATCTGCTGCGTCTGTACCTCGCGGAAGGCGACTCCGCGCAAAACCGGCAAGTCGAAAGCCTGGTCGGCGTCAAGACGCGTCCGGTGACGCGCAAGCTGCCGGGGACCGGCCCGATGACGTTCGGGCGCGGTGTCGAGTGCTTGCTGACGGTCGACGAGACCGGCTTCTCTGGCGTAAGCCCCTATCTGTTCGGCACGATCCTCGAGCACTGGCTCGCACGGCACGTATCGATCAACAGCTTCACGCAGACCGAACTGCATTCGATGCAGCGCGGGCGCATTGCCCGCTGGCCGGTGCGCACGGGCGCACGCGGAGTCCTGTGATGAAACGCGCGACGCTGCCGGCGCTGCTGCGAGACAGCACGCTGTCGCCAGAGCTGCTCGAACACTTGCAGGCCGAGCCCTGGCGTTTCGGTTTCCTGTCGCTATTGCGACGCATCGGCGCGAATCCGGCGATCGATCCGATCGGCACCGCACGTCGGCCTCGTTCGGAACCGTTCCGGCTCGGCCAGCAGCCGAGCCTTGCGTTCGCGCCGCGCGAAGTTGCCAACGCGCACGAAGCCGACGGGCGACTGAAGGTGCGGCTGTTCGGCCTCGGGATGCTTGGCCCCAATGGCCCGCTGCCGATCCACGTGACCGAGATCGCGAAGGATCGCGAGGACAGCCGGCGAGATACGACGACGATCGATTTTTTCGATCTCTTCCATCACCGCTTCTTCACGCTCCTCTATCGCGCGTGGGCGTCGTCCCAGTCGACCGCCGGGCTCGACCGGAAGGACAACGAGCGGTTTTCGTTCTACGTCGCGAGCCTCGTCGGGCACGACATCGGCGAAATCAGCCGGCGCCCGCTGCCCTCGCACGCACGTCTCGCCGCCACCGCGCACCTCGTGCGCGAAGCACGCAATCCGGACGGTCTGCGTGCCACGCTCGAACGCTACTTCGGCGTGCCCGTTGCGATCCAGGAGAACGTGTTTCACTGGATCGAGATCGACCCCGCCGACCTCGGCCGCATGGGCCGCCCGGGGAAGGTGGCAACGATGGGGCAAGGCGCGATGCTCGGCCGCGTCGCACCCGATCGCCAGCACCGCTTTCGCATCGTGATCGGCCCGGTCGATCTCGACGCCTATCTGCGCTTCACGCCGCAGGGCGAGGATCTGCCACGGCTCGTCGAGTGGGTGCGCGCGTTCGTCGGTTACGAGCTGGAATGGGAGCTTGAGTTGCGGATCAAGCCGAAGAGTGCGCCGCCGGCGGTCATGGGCGGCCGGCAGCGCATCGGATGGTCCGGATGGCTGGGGCGCCCGGACCCGCGCAAGCCCATTGTCGGCATGCGATTCGAGCCCGAACGTTACGTGCGGCCTATCGATCGCCGTGTCACCGATACCAGGAACTGACCATGAGCAAGAGGCAAGCCTCGGCGCCCGGCAGACAGGGCCCGATCACCGTCACGAATGTGCCGCCTTTCGACTGGCTCGCGCCCGTGAGCGACGATGCGCCCTGCGGCCCGGATCTCGAATACGACCACGATTTCGTCGTGCTGTTTTCCCGTGTCGCCCCCAAACAGGACGTACAGTACGGCGCGTTCGTGGGCGTGCCCGATCCGCTCAACTGGAGCGAGATCGAACGGGATTGTCGGCGGCTCATGATGCGCACGAAGGATTTGCGTGTCGCCGTGTTGTATACGCGTTGCCGCACATGTCTCGGTGGTGTGACGGGCCTGGCCGACGGCATCGCGCTACTGGCTGCCTGGGTGCAAGCGTTTCCGGATGATATCCATCCACAGACGAGCGCCGACAGCGATCGCGACGCGGCGCTGGAAATGCGGATGAACGCGTTGCAAGCGCTGTCGGATCCCGACGGGTTGCTGGTCGATGTGCGAGAAATCGTGCTGATGAAGTCGACCGCTACCCGCCTGCAGGTGCGCGACGTCGAGCGCGCGTTCGCGCATCCGCGTCCGGCCGATGCGCTCTCGCCCGATTCCGTCGTCCAGCAGTTGCAGGATCTGCGTATGCTGCAACCGGCAACGATCGAAGGCATCGACGATACGATCGCCGATCTCGCCACGATCAACGCGTGGTGCGACGATCATCTCGAATCGTTCCAGCCAGACCTTTCGACGCTGGCGCGACTACTCGACAGGCTGGGCTCGTCCACGCACGCCGATTCGGCCGAACCGCCCGATACGTTTCCCGCCCCGACCGCGATGGCCGACACATCATCGCAAGACGACACGGTAATGCCGACCGCACCTGTGCATCCCGTATCGGCGAGCGATCCTGACTGTGCCCCGCCCCTAATGAACTCCGTGCCGTCCGATCGCGACTCCGCGCTTGCGACGATTCGCGCCGCACGGACGTGGTTCGAGAATCACGAACCGAGCAGCCCGATTCCGGTGTTACTCAAACGCGCCGAGCAGTTCGTCGGCAAACGCTATGCCGAGGTCGTCAAGGCGATTCCGGCCGAGCTTCTGGTGCAGTGGGAAGAGGAAGACGGTTCGTGACCGCACTGGAAAACAACATGGCCGTGGTGACGGTTCGGCGTGTACGTCGAAGTCGGATCGACACAAGATACGTATTCTCGACCCGAAGCACACGGCCAGCCGTGTGAGCTTGTCGGGATTGCGACTTGATATTCGAATACTTGATATTCGGGTTCATGCAAGAGTGGCCACGCAAGCGATGCCTGTTTCGAATTTCTCACAGGAGAAACCGATGTCGACGTATCAAGCACTCCTCGCGCAACGCGAAGCTCTCGATGCTCAAATTGACGCGGCCAAAGCGAACGCCCGAACTACCGCACTCGTCGAGATCAAAGGCATGGTCGGCGAGTTCGATATCACGTCACAGGAGATCTATGGCGCCACGCGCGTGCAGACGCGGCAACGACCGCCTGCAAAGTACCGTGATCCAGAATCCGGCGCCACGTGGAGTGGTCGAGGGCGGCCGCCGGCTTGGATCGAGGGCAAGGACCGTGCTCGATTTCAGATCGCGGCAACGGCTACCCAGGCTTGAATCGCACGCCGACAGCCTCTCGCGCAGCAGCGGGCACGCACGATACTTCGGATCGCCGAAGTCTGCATCCGGTTCACTGTAGCCAGCCACGTTCACGGTAACGTCGAGATCAGATTCCCGGCAATATCGGCGGCACGCTGTTTTTCCCCGTCATCAAGCCGCTGAGCGATTCGCGCCTCGACGAGTGCCGCAGCAGCGCCATACCTCTCCAGACCGGGCTGCGCATCGAAACTCGCACGCGAACGCGCGACCCACGCTGCACCGAGGGCCCTGTCTCTTGGCAGACCGTTGCCGGTCAGGAACCGCATGCCGACCGCATACTGCATGAACGGATCCCCGAGCAGCGCCTCGTTCAGGCTCGACAGCCCGTCCCACTGGCGGTTGGCAGCCGCGGCCGCGCTGACGGGCGAATCGCTCCATAGCGTGGCCGCCGGATCGGCTGGCACCAGCCAGCGTTTCTCGCCGGCCGAAAGCCCGGTGTCCATTGCCGGCGCGAGGCTGCGCAGCGCAAGCGCGATCTCGGATACCGCCGAGCCACGTCGCGCCGCGCGGCGATGCCAGTCCATTGCGACCGTTTCGTCCCGGGGCACGCCGTCGCCCGTTTCGTACATCAGCGCAAAATCGCTTTCCGCCCACTGCGATCCGGCAGCAGCCGCACTGGTGAGCCACGTGGACGCTTCCTTCGGATCACGCGCGACGCCGCGGCCGTGCAGGTAGGCGATGCCCACCATCCGCTTCGCCTCGGTGCTCGTCGGCGCGGCACGCAGTGCCCACGCGAACGCTTCGTAGTCGTCGGTGCGACCGCCGAGCCCGGTCGACAGATGCCACGCGAGCGAACCTTGCGCCGACACGTTCCCCTGCTCGGCCGCCCGGCGAAACCAGTACGTCGCCGCATCGAAGTCCACCGGGACGCCGTCGCCCAGATCGTACGCATCGCCAAGTGACGACTGGTACGCCGGCTCGCCGCGATCCGCGAGTTTCCATTGCCAGTACGCACGCTCGTCCGCGGCAACGAGGCCGCTATCGGCCGACGCAAGGACACGCATCGCACCGACATTGCTGCCGGCGGCCGTGCGGCACCAGCGCGCAGCCTCGGCCGGACGGCGCGGCGTGCCATTTCCATCCAGATACATCGTGCATAGCATCGCCTGCGATGCGGCGTCACCCAGCTTCGCCCCGCGCGAGAACCAGTCGAATGCGATCGCCGGCTGCGGACCGCCCGACTGCCCACGCCAATACACCGTGCCCAGCGCCGAATACGCGGCAGGCACCTTGCGGCTCGCGAGGTCCTCCAGCCATTGAAGCCCCGTCCTGCCCGCGAACGACGTGTGGTGCTCGCTCAAGTAGAACCCGGCCGATACGCCGGCAGCCGGATCGCCCGCGTCGGCGGCCTGCTTCAGGTAGCGCAAGCCCGTCTGCTCGTCGCGCGGCACGCCGACGGTACCCGTCAGGTACTGATAGCCGACCCATCGCGCCGCCTCGAGGTTGCCGTGGTCCGCGGCAAACCGGAACCACTGCATCGCCTGCGTCCGGTCGACGCTCGTGCCTTCTCCGCGCCATGCCATGTTGGCGGCCATCAGGGCGGACGCTTCGTCACCACGATCCGCACCGCGCGTGGCCAGCCGAAAAGCCTTGCGCAGATCGACCGGCTCACCG
Source organism: Burkholderia theae (assembly GCF_048565265.1). NCBI lineage: Bacteria > Pseudomonadati > Pseudomonadota > Betaproteobacteria > Burkholderiales > Burkholderiaceae > Burkholderia > Burkholderia theae. The sequence goes on along the minus strand of NZ_CP183463.1, from coordinate 1,125,621 downwards.
TCGCCGCGTGCCGCGTAACGCGCGAGATTGGCCGCCGCGGCGCCATTGCCCTGCGCGTCGGCTTTTTCGAACCACGGTTTGGCGGCGACGGGATCCGGCTGCGTCCCCAGGCCGTTGTGCAGCATTGCGCCGAGATCGTTCTGCGCGACCGCCAGCCCATCGTCGGCCGCGCCCTGCATCCATCCCAACGCGGCCTCTTTGTCGACCGGACCGCCACGGCCGAACAGATAGAGGTTCGCCAATGCGTAACGCGCCCGCGTATCGCCGGCGAGCGCCGCCTTGCGGTACCAGTCGCGCGCCTTCGCGTCGTCGCGCGGCACGCCCGTCCCGCTTCCATACAGCTCGCCGAGCCTGCGCTGCGCGTAGGTCGAGCCGGCACGCGCCGCGGCCGAAATCAGGCCGAAGCCGCGCTGCGCGTCGCGCGGCACGCCGATGCCCGCGAGATAGAGGTTACCCAGCACCGCCTGCGCTTCGGTGTGGTTCTGGTCCGCCGCGGCGCGCAGCCACGTTGTCCCCTGCTCGACATCGCGCGGCACGCCGTCGCCCCGGATCAGCATCAGGCCGAGCGCGAACTGCCCGTCCGCCTGACCGCCCGCCGCGGCGCGCGACAGCCACGCCGCCGCGACCACCGGGTCGCGCGCCACCCCGCGCCCGGCCAGCGCGAATTTCCCCGCGTTCGCCGCGCCCGCAGCCGACCCGCCCTCGGCGGCCTTCACGAAGTACCGGTAGGCGGCCGCATTGTCGGCCGGTTGCCCATCGCCGTCCGCATTCATCCCGCCGAGCTGGTTGGCCGATGCCGTATCGCCGTCGCGCGCCGCCGACACGAACCATGCGTATGCCGTCGCATGGTTCCGCGGCAGCGCGACGCCATCGTAGTAGACATAGCCGAGTGCGCGCTTGGCCAGCGTCGAACCGTCGCTCGCCGCCGATTCGAGGATCGTCATCCCGCGTTTCAGGTCGGGACGGGCCGCGTAGCCATGCAGCACCATCTGCCCGTAGAGCGCGCGGGCCGTCAGGTTGCCGGCCTCGGCTTCCTGTCGGCAAAGGCTGCGAACCTGCGCTGGTTTGTTCTTCAGCAGGAGGCTGTCGAACCGCGCGTTCAGCGCCAGTACGCATGGCGTCGTGTCGTCGTGGACGGAAACGGACACGGCGCGTTGCGTTGCCGGCATCGCGACAGGCAGCGGCCCGGGCCGAGGCGCAGCGGCGCTGCCGAACCCGATGGTCAGCCCCGCCATCAGCCCTGCGGCTCCGATTGACCATTTCAGCGCGGGCCCGACGCAGTCGATACGCCGCACCGCCGGAACGCGCGGCCGAGGTTTGCCCACCGGCCTCATGGCGTCACGATCGTGACGTTCTTGATGATGACGTCGGTTCGGCCGTCCTCGTCGTCGATCGTCTTGCTCAATTCGATCCGGTAGTCGGCCAGCCATACGGAGCGCACGCGAACCGTCGTCCCGTCCTTGCGTACCTCGCTACAGTCGAGATTGACGGCATTGCCGGTCAACGTACCGAAGATCGTCGACGCGGGCTCGGTCTTGCCGATGTCGCATCGTCGGGTCAGTTGGCCGTGGCTCGACGGTTGGGGCACCCCGATCTCGACACGCTTGCCCTCCGTCAGCGGTTCGTTCGCCAATGCGATCGCCGACGTTTCCTTCAGCGTACGGAGCATCGATGCGTACCGGGGCGCGCGAACGTTCTGGTTCAACAGATCCGCCAGCCCGTACCCCATATCGAACGACGACCAGTTGGTGTTCCCCGACGCGTCTTTCGTCGTCATCAGCTCGACGACCACGCCGTTGTTGCGTCGATTGACATAGGTGTCGACATACGGGCCCGAATCCTTCGGCGTCGTCTTGTTCACCCATTCCCCGTCCACGATCAGGCGGGCATACGGCAACGGCCGGCTGCCATCGGGCGGCAACTGGCTGCGAATGGCGTCCGGCAAGCGCCGCTCGTCGAATACTTCATCCAGATACGCACCGGGATCGGCAAGGACGGTTTCGCTCGCCGATTTCCCGTCTGCGATCAACTTGAAGAGTTCATAGGTCGCCCGCCGCTGTTCCGGCTCGGGAAGCTTGTCGAGCGTGTCGACCGCAAACTTGACCAGCGCACACGTGTTCGGCTTGTCTTGCTTCGCAAGCCATGGCGGCACGTCGATCGCATCCATGCGCGCGTTGACCTCGAGCAATTCGGCTACGGTGTAATGCTCATCGTCGTCGGACGATGCGCCATGCCGCTCGCCAACGAGGTCCAGCAATTCGAACGTGCTCCGCAGCATCTTCGGTGACGACGTCTTCGCCAGCGTCGCCAGATCGCCGCCGGTCAGTTTCGACATCTCGCAACCGTTCTTCGACTCGCCCGCGATGTCCTTCAGCAGCCGAAGGAACTGCAGCCGCTCCGCCGGAGGCAGCATCATGTCCTCGCCCACGGCGGATCTGCCGCGCATGCTGCGCAGTCGCGCCATATAGTCCGGGTTCTGCACGATCCGGGTGAACCAGGCGATCATGATCTGCCCGTTTTCCGAGTCGGGATCCACCCCGATATGCACAATGTAGGCACGCGCGCGTTCGCTGATCTGCGCCGGCGTCAGGTTAATGACCGGATTTGCCGCTGGCGCGGAAGCCGCCGGCTCCGCAGGCGCGCTCTGCACGCCCAATCCATATGCCGTTGCGGTCGCGATGGACAGCAACACCCCGAAAAGGCCTGTTTTTATTTTCATAAGGTCGAAATTCGAACGCGTGATCGCTTATTTTTCAGTTGCAACTTCGAGCTTGACGATGACGTCGTCAACATAATTGACCCTGACCGGCAAGCCGGCGCGGATCGGCCCGCCATGCGATGCGGTGTTATTGAAGCCTCCCGTCATCACATAGTCGGAGCATGGAAAGCATGCCTGCCCGACACAAAATCGCTCCATCGCGTGCCCGGCATAAGGCATGGGTTCAAAGGCGCTTACCTCGCCTTCCACCATGCGAACCTCACCGGCGGCGATTGCGCTCCTGAGACAATGTGTCGTGCCATACGTGCTTCCGAACGCAATGGCTGTCCACATTATCGCGAAACCCAGCCAGACGAACGGGAAGACCTTGCGCATGAAGGCAGGCGCCTGTACCGGCAGATCGTTACGAAACCGGACAACCACGATGCCGACCGCCACAAGGCACGGGCCGAATGCGAGGACCGCCCAGTTCGCAAACCCGCTGTTGGCGTAGTCGAATAGGATCCGATAACCGTCGCCGGATACTACCGGCGCTATATCGGAAGTCAAGTGCATCAGGGGATTGCGTTGACCCGTGCCGCTTGTCGCGATGCAGTCTATCAAAAATGCCCCTCCCCCAATGCACATGGCGACGCCCACGCTCTTGCCCCTACGCTCCGTGACATTTTCGCGCCGATGGCCGAACTGATCCATCAACTGCAGCTCGACGACCTTCGTTGCGCCACCAGTGAAAATCCACCGCGCGAGCCCCCATACCGTGGTCACCATGACGCCCAAAAACACCGTCACCGGCGCGTTGCCGTCCGACGGTCCCAGAAAATCCCAGACATCATGGGCCGCCCGGACGCGTTGCCGCCGCCCATCACGATCCAGGGCAAGATCTGCAAACCGAAAAGCGCACGGCCGTAGGTGTTGTTCGAGACGCCGCGAATGGTGGGAGCAATGTTGACGGTCTGCCCGCCTCCGGCGCCAGTAGCGACTGGTTGTCGCAGTGCCGCCATCTGGAACGATGCCTGTTGCGTGTGCATCCAGTGCACCACGCAGTCACCGCTATGATGAGCAATAAGTGACGGTCGCGTTGAAACGTCATGTGGGATCGCCATGCGTACATTGCGTATTTGCGGGTCAGTTTGTGACCCAACTCCCAGGGCGGTTAGTTGGTGTTCTTGGCACCTACGGCACTCACCGTTGACACTTGTCCACGACTCGCCAGCAAATCGGCCTTGAACTGCGGCACAAGCTCCATCAACGCTTCATTCACGCCTTGAATAGCGTGTAGTAAATCATCCTTCACTGCCGAGTACCAGTTGTAGCTGTACGGGATGCCGCCCTGTTGGAAGGCAGACTCAGTCTCGTGCATCAGGTCATCCGCAAAAATGCTCTTCAACGTGTCTGCCTTGAATATCCGTACCTCCGTCTTCGCAAAACGCAGGTAAGGGTGCCTCAGTCGTTCCGATTTCGTCGAGCTGCGCGCATGTCAGCTAGCCTCTTTCGATCACGATCTCGGCGACGCCTCTGCCAGATTCCAACGCTCGCCGCGCCAGGTTGGTGGCATTTGTGTAGCCGCTATACGGATTGAGTGCTGTCACGATTCCGATCGAATGCTCGGCGATCGACTGCAGTCTTTCTCGATTCGCGGTGATCCCGTCGACACATTCCGATGCCAATGTGAGACAACCTGCACGCAGTTGAGCGACGCCTTTGAAAAGACTGTCGGCGATTACCGGCGCAAACGCATTGGTGATCATGGGATATAAGCCGACGCGAGGGTCCGGCGCCACATGCGACTGCATGCGCACCGGATGGCTGAATGGTTGGGGGACGTCTACGGTTCAATCGCCGGCGTTGGTCGCATAGGCTATGCATCTGCGCGCCAGTACTTCCGTCGGATCGACCAGTGTGACCCGTGCGCCGTTTCGTGCGACGTACTCCCCGCTCGCCAGCAGAATCGGAAGCTCGGTACATCCGAGGACAATCACGTCGACACCGTCGGCGATCAATCCGTCGACAGCGGCGTTGATGTCTTCTTCGCATCGCCCCGTCGAGAAACCTGCCTTGACGCCGTTCTTGCCGTAGATCGCTTCCATCACGCGTGCCTGCAGCGCTGGTTCTGGCGCTACCTGTGTGAGTCCGTGCGCCTCAAGCGCCTTCTTATAAACGCCGCTTTCGATCGTGCCGGACGTTGCCAGCACACCGACCTGTCGCAACGCAGGGTAGGTTTCGCGAAGGTAAGCGACAGTGACCGTCAGCATGTTGACGATCGGGATGCCGAGACAAGGTTGAATCCGCTCGACAAACGCATGGGCGGTGTTGCATGGAATCGCAATGATGTCTGCGTCTCCGTCCTCGAGCTTCTTGCATGTCGCATACAACGAAATCGTCGGGTCCGTACCGGTGCCGACGAGGTTTTCCGTCCGGTCTGGAATTTGCGGATTCTGCTCGACAAGCAGCTTGATGTGGTCCTGATCGCGCGACGCCGGTGTGTTTCGAACGACCTTGTTCAAAAAGTCGACTGTCGCCGCCGGCCCGACACCACCAACGACACCGACCTTGAACGTCGGCGCGCGCGAACCGCCTGGCGCCGAGACGGCGTACTGCGCATATGCCAGGTTGGAATCAATCAGCGGCACCCGCTGCGGGCCGAGCGCGTCGGCTACAAGTGCGATTTCCGTCAGAGCCGGGACAATGACCTGCGCCCCCTGATCTGCCAGATCCTCGCTCGCAGCGCGCAGTAGTTCGACCGGCCGCCCGCGGAGGTTGCCGCGCTTGATCCCGAGTGGCCCATAAATCGCGTCGGTCACCGGATCGTTATCGCCATGCGCCCGCGGATAGATGATTTCGAACCGCGGTGAAGGAAAGTACGTCTCGAACAGTTTCTTGCCGCGCACATAGTCCGACGCCATCACGCCAATGCGGGTAGCGTCCGGGAACTTTCGCTGCACGTAACAGCGAAGCGCCTCGACGATATTGACGATCGGCAACCGCGTGTTCGCCTTCAATTCATCGATAAACGTGTGGCTGAGAAAACATGGGAGCACGACGGTCGTCACACCGCGTTTCTCGAATTCACGGATCATGTCGAAAACGTAAAGCTTGCGCCCCGTTGTCGCCGCGCTGCTCGATCCCGAGCCGCTGAATGGCCGTTGCTCGAAGATCAGATCGACATGCTCGTCGTCGGACGACGCAGGGGTCGCCTTCACCATCTTGAAGAAGACGTCAGCGCTTCCAAGCGGCCCAAGACCACCGACAACGCCGAATTTCCGCCGAGCACTCATGGATTCAGGACGTTTCATGCGTTCAGCTCCGGTTGGTCGAATCCGGCGTTACTCGACTTTGCCGACCGCTTGCCTTCCCACTTCGCAATCACTGCCGTCGCGACGCTGTTGCCGATGACGTTTGTCATCGTGCGTCCCATATCGAGAATCTGATCGATCGCGAGGACCATTGCGACGCCCGCAACCGGCAGGTGAAACATCGGGGCCACGGCAGCGACGACGACGACGGATCCGCGCGGCACGCTTGCCATGCCCTTGCTGCTCAGCATGAGAATCAACAACATGTAGATCTGCTGCGATAACGGCATGTGCACGCCGAAGGCTTGTGCGATGAAGATCGCTGCGAACGCCTGATACATCATCGAGCCATCGAGGTTGAACGCGTAACCCAACGGAAGCGTGAACCCGACCACCTTCTTGTCGACGCCGAACTTCTCCAGTTGTTCGGTCAGGCGTGGATAGGCGGCCTCGCTGCTCGCGGTGGAGAAGGCGATCAATGCGGGTTCACGCACCGCTTTCAGCAGACTGCCGACACGTCGCCCAAGAAATGCATAACCGATACCCACCAGGATCACCCAAAGGATGAGCAACCCGAGATAGAACGAGCCGATCAGCTTGCCATACGTATAAATCACATCCAGGCCGCGAAGCGTGACCGCGGAAGCAATCGCGCCGAACACGCCGAGCGGCGCCGCACGCATCACGTAGTTCGTAAGACGCAACATCACCGGCACCAGACCGTCGATTGCCTGGATAACAATGCCGACCCGTGGATCTTTCTTCAGCGCACTCAGCGCGATGCCCAGGAACACCGAAAATACGAGAATCTGCAGAATGTCGTTGCGGGCCATCGCATCGAGCAGGCTGGTCGGGAATGCGTGCGTGATCACGTCCCGCGCGTTTAACGCAGCCGTATTCAGCCCCGTGTTTACCTCGCCGGCGGTGTCCGTAAGATGAAGACCGGCTCCCGGTTCCAGCGCATTGGCCATGATGAGCCCAAGGCCCAACGAAATCAGCGATGCGCAGATGAACCAGCCGACCGAGCGAAGACCGATACGGCCGACGTCTTCACCACTGTCCATCCCGGCCAAACCGGAGACGAGTGTGGCGAAGACCAGCGGCGCAATGATCATCTTGATCAGCCGCAGAAAGATGTCCGTCACGATCGCGAAATAGCCGGCGACCGTTTTGAGCGTGCCCGGGTCGGCGATGCTCTGGTGACACGCGTAGCCGGCAATGACACCGAGGATCATGCCGACAGCGATGCTGAGAGTGAGGCGATTCTTCATGTCCATTCGTCCTTGGGTGGCGCCGGACTGCCGAAGGCTGCCGAGCGCTAGGAATGGGCCCAAATGACGCTGACCGGGCGTCACATTTGCCGTTGGAACGAATGGTAGGGAGCGTCAATAAAACCACGATGCTAGTGCATCATGACGGTATGCGAGATCCGCATAATATGGGAAAACCCTAACCGAGTCGGGGCGATGCAGCACGAAGGTGTTGCCAAAGCGTATCCAGAAATTCGCTGCGATTGGAGGCGTCGCGATAGACGCGCAGCTCGACTTCGAGATACCACGCTGCCGGGCCGGCAGGCACGAGGTCGCCGGTCTCCAGCTCGGCGGCGATCGAGCTCTTGGGCAACCACGCTACACCCTCGCCCTCCAGCACGAGCTTCTTCAGCACTTCGGCCATATCGGACTCGTAGTGCAGCTGCAACGCTGGCGTATCGGGTGCCCGAGCGAGCAGCAGCGCAAGACAACGTCCGAAGTAGCTGGTTTCCGTATACGAAATAAGCGGCAGCGGATTCTGCTTCGTCCCCGGCAGGCGAAAAGCGGGTGCCGACCGCCGGTTGGGCTTGCATGCCGGCATCAGCGTATCGATACCGACGGTCACGTGCTCGTATCTGCCCGGGTCGAGATGCAACGGCAGCTCGGGATGATGATAGGCAAACATAAGCTCGCAGTTTCCGTTGACGAGCATCAGGATCGAGTCGTGGACGTTCGTTGGAATAACGCGCGCCCGCACCTCGCCGAAATGGGGCGCCAGAGCTTTGAGCCAGCCCGGCAGGAAACTGAGTGCGATCGTGTGGCCGGCAGCAATCTGCAGGCTCTTGCCGGCGATTCGTTGCTCGGTGCGAATGATTGCGCGTGTGTCGAACAGTCGGCTGAGCACGTCTTCAGCCGTCTCGCGAAATAGTTGTCCGGCCGGTGTCAGCACAGGCGGGAAGCTGCTGCGATCGATCAGTTCGGCGCCGATCCACTGCTCGAGCGACTGGATTCGGCGACTAAAACCCGACTGCGTTACGTTACGAAACTCCGCTGCTCGGGAGAAGCTTTGGTATTGGGCGAGAGCGATGAAATCCTCGATCCACTTGATTTCCATATATGCCTTGGACATCCGGGTGTGGGCTGAATCGAAGACACATTAGCAAAGAGGCGGACAAATCGGTAGAGGAGCAACGGGCACCCTATCGAGCGCAATGTGTCATGGTGTTGCCCGGCTTGAAGGCCCCTTGATGGCAACGCAGGCTTCGATCCCATGCCCCCGCCCGCGCAACGGACGACCCGGACGGAAAAATGCAAACGCGAGTCGGGCCGGATGAACCATGCCATCCGGCCCGACTCGCGATCCGATTCAACGACCTCGCTACGCGTCAAGCGTAGTCATACACCCCACGCCCCGTCTTCCGCCCCAACCGCCCTGCCGACACCATCTCGCGCAGCAGCGGGCACGCACGATACTTCGGATCGCCGAAGTCCTTCACGAACACGTCCATCACCGCGAGGCACACGTCGAGGCCCACGAGATCGGCCAGCGCGAGCGGCCCGATCGGGTGGTTCGCGCCGAGCTTCATCCCCGCGTCGATCTCCTCGGCCGACGCGATGCCCTCGGCCAGCACGAAGAACGCCTCGTTGATCATCGGCACGAGGATCCGGTTCACGACGAAACCCGGCGAATTGCGCACGCCGATCGGCGACTTGTCGAAACGCTCGGTGAGCGCACGCACGGCCGACGCGGTCGCCTCGCTCGTCTGCAGCCCGCGGATGATCTCGACGAGCGGCATCAGCGGCACCGGGTTGAAGAAGTGCATGCCGACGAAGCGCGACGGATCGGCGAGCGGCGCCGCGAGCGCGGTGATCGAGATCGACGACGTGTTGGTCGCGATGATCGCGTCCGGCCGCGCGACGGCCTCGATCTGTTTCAGGATGCGGCCCTTCAGATCGACGTTCTCGGTCGCGGCTTCGATCACGATGTCGGCCGACGCGAGCTTCGCGTAGTCGGTCGACGTCGTGATGCGCGCCAGCGCCGCGTCACGTGTGGCCGCGTCGAGCTTGTCCTTCGACACGAGCCGCTCGAGGCTGCCCTTCAGCGTCGCGATGCCCTTGTCGAGCGCCGCATCGCTGACGTCGATCATCACGACGTTGAGTCCCGCAACGGCGGCGGTTTGCGCAATGCCGTTGCCCATGGTTCCGGCGCCCACGACGCCGACGATTTCGATGGCCATGAAAGTTCCTGTGTGTTCGGGTGCTGAGCGTTCGATTATCAGATGTTCTCGAAGATCGCAGCAATCCCCTGGCCGCCGCCGATACACATCGTCACGAGCGCGTAACGCCCGCCGATGCGCTTCAGCTCGTACAGCGCCTTGACCGTGATCAGCGCACCGGTCGCACCGATCGGGTGGCCGAGCGAGATGCCCGACCCGTTCGGGTTGACCTTCGCGGGATCGAGGCCGAGCTCCTGCGTGACCGCGCAGGCCTGCGCGGCGAACGCCTCGTTCGCCTCGATCACGTCGAGATCGGAAATCTTCAGGCCCGCGCGTTCGAGCGCCTTCTGCGTGGCCGGCACCGGGCCGATACCCATGTAGGCCGGATCGACGCCCGCATGCGCATAGGCAACCAGACGTGCGAGCGGCTTCACACCCTGCGCACGCGCGGCGTCCGCGCTCATCATCAGCACGGCCGCGGCCGCATCGTTGATGCCCGACGCATTGCCGGCCGTCACGGTACCGTTCTCCTTCGCGAACACCGGGCGCAGCTTCGTGAAATCGTCCGCGCTCGCGTCGTGACGCACGTGCTCGTCGGTATCGAACGCCACCTCGCCCTTCTTCGAGCGGATCGCGATCGGCAGGATCTGATCCTTGAAGCGCCCTTCAGCGATCGCGCGCGCCGCGCGACGATGCGATTCGAGCGCGAGTGCATCCTGCGCGTCGCGCGAGATGTCGTACTTGCGTGCGACGTTCTCGGCCGTCACGCCCATGTGGATCGTCTGGAACGGGTCGTGCAGCGCGCCGAGCATCATGTCGACGAGCTTGCCGTCGCCCATGCGCTGGCCGAAGCGCGCGGCCGGCACGGTGTACGGCGCGCGGCTCATGCTCTCCGCCCCGCCGCCGATCGCGACGTCGGCATCGCCGAGCATGATCGTCTGCGCGGCCGACACGATCGCCTGCAGGCCCGAGCCGCACAGGCGGTTCACGGTCAGCGCCGGCGCGTGCTGCGCGACGCCGCCGTCGATCGCCGCGACGCGCGCGAGATACATGTCCTTCGGTTCCGTGTTCACGACGTGGCCGAACACGACATGCCCGACCGCGTCGCCCGGCACGTTCGCGCGCGACAACACTTCGCGCACGACCTTCGCACCGAGGTCGGTCGGCGAGAAATCCTTCAGGCTGCCGCCGAAATCACCGATCGCGGTACGGACACCGCTCACCACCACGACTTCTTTCGCTGCATTGCTCATCGTCTGCTCCGGTTCGTTCGCGCACGCAGGCGCGTTGATACGTTACATGTTCGGGTAATTCGGCCCGCCGCCGCCTTCCGGCGTGACCCACACGATGTTCTGCGTCGGGTCCTTGATGTCGCAGGTCTTGCAGTGCACGCAGTTCTGCGCGTTGATCACCAGCCGATCGCTGCCGTCGTCGTTCTTCATGAACTCGTACACCGCCGCCGGGCAGAAGCGTGCCTCCGGCCCCGCGTACGTGCGCAGGTTCACGTTCACCGGCACGCTCGCATCCTTCAGCGTCAGGTGCGCCGGCTGGTTCTCCTCGTGGTTCGTGTTCGAGATGAACACCGACGACAGCCGGTCGAACGTCAGCTTGCCGTCCGGCTTCGGATACTCGATCGGCTCGCACTGCGACGCCGGTTTCAGCATTTCATGATCGGCATGCTGGTGATGCAGCGTCCACGGCACGTTGCCGCCCATCACCTTCTGCTCGATCCCCACCATCAGCGTGCCCAGGTACAGCCCCTTGGCCATCCACTGCTTGAAGTTGCGCGCGCGGTACAGCTCCGTGTGCAGCCACGACTGCTTGAAGGCGTCCGGGTATGCGTTCAGTTCGTCCGACTGACGGCCGGCCTGCAGCGCGTCGAACGCGGCGTCGGCAGCCAGCATGCCGGTCTTGATCGCCGCGTGGCTGCCCTTGATCCGCGATGCGTTCAGGAAGCCTGCATCGTCGCCGATCAGCGCGCCGCCCGGGAACACCGTCTTCGGCAGCGACAGCAGACCGCCCGCCGTGATCGCACGCGCGCCGTACGATACGCGCTTGCCGCCTTCCAGGAACGCGCGGATCGACGGGTGCGTCTTGTAGCGCTGGAATTCCTCGAACGGCGACAGGTACGGGTTCGTGTAGCCAAGGCCCACCACGAAGCCGACCACGACCTGGTTGTTGTCCATGTGATACAGGAACGAGCCGCCGTAGGTATCGGACTTCAGCGGCCAGCCGGCCGTGTGGATCACGAGGCCCGGCTTGTGCTTCGCGGGATCGATTTCCCACAGTTCCTTGATGCCGATCCCGTACGCCTGCGGCTCGGCGTTCGCGTCGAGCTTGAACGTCGAGATCAGCTGGCGGCCGAGGTGGCCGCGGCAGCCTTCGGCGAACAGCGTGTACTTCGCGTGCAGCTCCATGCCGAGCTGGAAGTTCTCGGTCGGCTCGCCGTCCTTGCCCACGCCCATGTTGCCGGTCGCGACACCCTTCACGGAGCCGTCGTCGTTATAGAGGATCTCGGCGGCCGGGAAGCCCGGGAATATCTCGACGCCCAGCGCTTCCGCCTGCTGGCCGAGCCAGCGGGTGACGTTGCCCAGCGAGATCACGTAGTTGCCGTGGTTCTTGAAGTTCTCGGGCAGCGCCCAGTTCGGCGTGGTCACCGCGCTCTTCTCGGACAGGAACAGGAAACGGTCTTCCGTCACCTCGACGCTGAGCGGCGCGCCCTGCTCCTTCCAGTCGGGGAACAGCTCGGTGATCGCGCGCGGGTCCATCACCGCACCCGACAGGATGTGCGCACCGATCTCGGAACCCTTCTCGAGCACGCACACGCCGATCTCGGTGCCTTTCTCGGCGGCCAGCTGCTTGAGCCGGATCGCCGCCGACAACCCGGCGGGGCCGCCGCCGACGATCACGACGTCGTATTCCATCGATTCGCGCGGGCCGTATTGCGCGAGCAAGTCCTGTGTGGTCAAAATCCTGTCTCCTCCAGCGTCCCGACCGTCAACCGGTCAGAACTGGTCTTCCGTCAACGCGAGCACGCTCTCGTTGCCCTTCGCGCCGACGATCGACGCTTCGAGCCCGCCTGCCTGCACCAGAACGTGTTCCGCATAGCATTGCGCAATCGCGATCTTCGCATCGAAGAACGCCGGGTCGCTCGCGCGGTTCGCCTGCGCCGCCACCAGCGCACGCGCCATCTGCCACCCGCACAGCACCACGCCCGCCAGCTTCAGGTACGGCACGCTGCCCGCGAACACCGCGTTCGGGTCCTGCTTCACGTTCGCCACCACGTAGTCCACCACCGACGACAGCGCACGCGCGCCCTTCTCCAGCTGCGCCTTCATCGATGCCGCCGCCGCGCCGTCCAGCTTGCCCAGCGCCGCCACCGTCGCGTCGATCTCCGCGATCAGCGCCTTCGCCACCGCGCCGCCGTCGCGCATCGTCTTGCGGCCGACCAGGTCGTTCGCCTGGATCGCCGTCGTCCCTTCGTAGATCGCCAGGATCCGCGCATCGCGGTAGTACTGCGCCGCGCCCGTCTCCTCGATGAAGCCCATCCCGCCGTGCACCTGCACGCCCAGGCTCGCCACGTCATTCACCATCTCCGTGCTCCAGCCCTTCACGACCGGCACCAGATACTCGTAGATTGCCTGATGACGGCCCCGCGTCGCCTCGTCCGAATGGCGGTGGGCAACGTCGCTGTGCGCGGCTGCCACGTACGCCAGCGCCCGCGCGCCTTCGGTCAGCGCGCGCATCGTGCCGAGCATCCGGCGCACGTCCGGGTGATGGATGATCGTCACCGATTGCTTGGCCGACCCGTCCACCGGGCGGCTCTGCACGCGTTCCTTCGCGAATTCCGCCGCCTTCTGGTACGCGCGGTCGGCCACGCCGATCCCCTGCATCCCGACGCCGAAACGCGCCGCGTTCATCATGATGAACATGTATTCGAGGCCGCGGTTCTCCTCGCCGATCAGGTAGCCGATCGCGCCGCCGTGGTCGCCGTATTGCAGCACCGCCGTCGGGCTCGCCTTGATCCCGAGCTTGTGCTCGATCGACACGCAGTGCACGTCGTTGCGCGCGCCCAGCGAACCGTCCTCATTGACCATGAACTTCGGCACGATGAACAGCGAGATGCCCTTCACGCCTTCCGGCGCGTTCGGCGTGCGGGCCAGCACCAGGTGGACGATGTTGTCCGCCATGTCGTGCTCGCCCCACGTGATGAAGATCTTCGTGCCGAACACCTTGTACGTGCCGTCGCCCTGCGGCTCGGCGCGCGAGCGCACCAGCGCCAGATCGGAGCCGGCCTGCGGCTCGGTCAGGTTCATCGTGCCGGTCCATTCGCCCGAGATCAGCTTCGGCACGTAGCGCTGCTTCTGCTCGTCGGTGCCGGCCGTCAGCAGCGCTTCGATCGCGCCGTCGGTCAGCAGCGGACACAGTGCGAACGACAGGTTCGACGCGTTCAGCATCTCGATGCACGGCGTCGCGATCAGCTTCGGCAGGCCCTGGCCATCGTACTCGGCCGGGTGCTGCAGCCCTTGCCAGCCGCCTTCGACGAACTGGCGGAACGCTTCCGCGAAGCCCGGCGTCGCGGTCACGACACCGTCCTTCCAGCTGCTCGGGTTGCGGTCGCCTTCGACGTTCAGCGGCGCCAGCACCTCGCCGCAGAATTTCGCGGACTCGTCGAGCACGGCCTGCGCCGTGTCGTAACCCGCATCCTCGAAGCCCGGCAACTGCGCAACGGCGTCGATGCCCGCGAGTTCCTTCAGCACGAACAGCATGTCCTTGACGGGGGCGTTATAGCTCATGGTCGATGTTCCAAATCAGGCGGTGAATGGGGCGCGCTGCTGGATCGATGCGGCAAACCGGTCGACCCAGGCGACGACGTGACCCATCGTAATGCCGGGACGGTCGATTCCCGTTGTCATATCCGGCCCACATAGTGACAAAATCGGCCACGCGATAAGCGGGTGTTGCCGGAAACGGCAGGCCGGATAAGGGTTTGGCCGGAGCCGGTTTCGACGAAAACGGCCAACAATCGGTGTGCCGGCCTATGGGGCCAAAGCGGCGCGGCACGCCGGCGGCGACTACGGGAGCCGGTTATGGGAATCGCCTATGGGAGCCGGCCATGGGAGCGAACGAAAGGAGCCGGTTATGGGAGCGGTTTGAAAAAAACGCTACGCCTGCCGCCGATACGTCCCCGGCGTACTCCCCGTCCAGTGCCGGAACGCGCGATGAAACGCGCTCGGGTCGTCGAAGCCGATGTCGGCGCCGATCGCCGCGATCGTATCGGGCGTATCGGTCAGCCGCTGGATCGCGATGTCGCGCCGCAGTTCGTCCTTGAGCACCTGGAACGTCGTCCCTTCGGCGGCAAGGTGGCGGCTCAGCGTGCGCACCGAGCAATGCAGGTGCTCGGCCGCCTGGTCGATCGCCGGCAGGTCGGGCAACGCCGCCGACAGGTACTGCCGCACGCGATGGCACACGAGCTGTTCGCTGAACGATTCGAAAATCCAGTCGCCGGGCGCGCGCGCCAGAAACTTGCGCAGGTTGCGCTTGCTCTGCCGGATCGGCGCGTCGAGGTAGTCGGCGCTGAAGCGCATCAGCGTGCGCTCGCAGTCGAACTGCACGGAGCCGGTGAAGAAGTACAGATGGTCGACCGCATGGCGCGGCCGCGGGCACGCGAACTCGATCTGCAGCAGCGGGATCTTCTGCCCGATCAGCCAGGAACACACGCCGTGCACGAGCTTGAGCATCAGTTCCTGGCCGAGCGCGCCGATCGGGCCGATGGCCTCGTTCGGACGCAACAGCACTTGCGCGACGAGGCCGTCGCGCTTCGATTCGACGAAGAAATCGTCGAGCAGGATATGGAAGAATTGCCCGAAACGATGCAGCGTCGTTTCGAGGTTGCGCGCATCGAGCAGGCTCAGGCACAGGTACTTCAGCGTGCCGCCGCGCAGCGGGCGCGAGAAGATGCCGGGCATCTCGTCGTCGAGGTCGATTGCGAGCGTGCGGTACAGCGTCGAGAACTGCTCCTCCGTCACGCGCGCATGCGGCTCGCCGAGCAGCTCGAGCGGGATGCCGGCCCCGCGCAGGTAGCGCTCGACCACGTCGCGCTGCGCGCCGGCGCTCGCGAGGAAACCGTTGACGAGCGAGATCGGCACCGTCGCGCTCGGCGACGGCAGCGCACGCCCGGGCTGGGCGGAAAGTGAATCTGAGCCGGTCATCGCGTCCCCGTCGATCGAACCGCTCGCATTGTACTTGAGCGGCCCTCGCGGAAGCTTCGGGGCCTTCGGCACGCCGGGCCGCGCAGCCGCGGCCGCGCGGCGCGTCGGCGCCATCAGTCGGTGCGGCTGAGTTCCCGGCGCAGGATCTTGCCGACCGTCGACTTCGGCAGCCGGTCGACGAAACGAACGATCTTCGGCACCTTGTACGCCGCGAGGCTCGCGCGGCAATGCGCGACGAGTTGTTCCTCCGTCACGTCGGCATCCTGCGCCAGCACCACGAACAGCTTGACGGCCTCGCCGGTGCGCGCGTCCGGCACGCCGATGCACGCGCATTCGGCCACGCCCGGCAGCGCGGTCGCGACGGCTTCCACCTCGTTCGGGTACACGTTGAAGCCCGACACGATGATCATGTCCTTCTTGCGGTCGACGATCCGCAGGAAACCGGCTGCGTCGAACACGCCAACGTCGCCGGTGCGGAAATAACCGTCCGCCGTGAACGCGGCCGCGTTCGCGTCCGGCTTCTGCCAGTAGCCGGTCATCACCTGCGGCCCCTTCACGCAAATCTCGCCCGCTTCGCCAATTGCCGCCTCGCGATCCTGGTCGTCCAGCAGCTTCACGTCGGTCGACGGCAGCGGCAGGCCGGTGGTGCCCGTGAACGCATCGATCGACTGCGGGTTGAACGACACGACCGGTGACGTTTCCGACAGCCCGTAGCCCTCGCGGATGAAATTGCCCGTCACCGCCTTCCAGCGCGACGAGATCACGTCGATCACCGCCGCGCCGCCGCCGGCCGACAGCTTCAGCCGCGACCAGTCGACTTCCTTCAGCCGCGGATGGCCCGCGAGCCCCGCGTACAGCGTGTTCACACCGACGAATATCGTCGGCCGCGCGGCCTTCAGCACGTCGATGAACCCGTCCATGTCGCGCGGATTCGCGACGAGCCAGTTTTGCGCGCCGATCGCGAAGTAGGACAGGAAGTTCACCGTCAGCGCGAAGATGTGATACAGCGGGATCGCCGTGACGACGACCTCTTCGCCCGGCTCCCGTGCAGCCGGCACGATCGCAGCGAACTGTTCGATGTTCGCGACGAGGTTGCGGTGCGACAGCGCCGCGCCCTTCGACAATCCGGTCGTGCCGCCCGTGTACTGCAACAGCAGCAGATCCGCGCCGCCCAGCGCGACCGGCTCGCACGCGAGCGATTCGCCTGCTGCAATGGCGTCCGCGAGCGCGATCGAACCGGGCGGCAGCGCGTCGCATGCGCCGGCCGGCGCATCGACGACGCCGAGATCGCCGCGCCCCACGCTCAGCACGGTACGCACGCCCGTACCGCCGACCACGTCGGCGAACGTGCCCATCGACCCGCCGCATACGACGGCGACCTCGACGCCCGCGTCGTTGAGCTGATGCTCGAGTTCGCGCGCGGTGTAGTGCGGGTTCACGTTGACCTGGATCGCGCCAATCTTCGCGACGGCGACGAACACGACCGGAAACGCGAGCACGTTGGGCAGCATCACGGCCACGCGATCGCCCTTGCGGACACCGACGACCTGCTGCAGATACGCAGCCAGCGCGGTCGACAGGCGGTCGACGTCGGCATAGCTGAGCGTGCGGCCGAACGCATGGAATGCCGGACGATCGGCGAAGCGGCGCATTGCGTCGTCCAGCAGCGCGCTTACGGAAGGATGGAGATCGGCGTCGATCTCGGCGGGGATCGAGCCATACGACCCGGTCCAGTGTCTCTTCGTCATGTCTCACTCCTCGGGGGACGGCACGCGCGGAGCGCGCCGTTCGCACGGCGGCCTGCACGCCGAAGGGCGCGGGCCGTCGCCTGACTGGCGACTATCGCCCGCGCGACGCACTTTGAAAATGATCCGGGCGGCCGAAAAGATGATCGAAACGGACACGCGCGCATGCGCTTGTCTAGGCAACTTCGTGCCGCGATGGATCACACAGGGCCCGGGCGGCAGCGGATTCGTCGAGTTCGCCGACGCGATCCTGCGCACCGATCCGGACAATCGCGGCTGACCGCTCCGGCGTATCGACTATCGGCCCATCAACATGAACAACATACGGATTCCGGCGATTCCTGCCGACGGTCGCGCCTGATACGATCGCTTCGCTTCCGGTTCACCGTGGCCGAACCTGCCGCGCACCACCGCGGATGAAGCCGACACACACGCATCCGCACGACGGATCATGCGTGCGATGTTGTCTGGACACACCGGTTGATCCTGCCACCCGTTAATCAGGATTACTTTCGATATGCCGCCGATCGCGGCAGCACGCCGAACCGGAACAAACAACGCCACCCATCCACCCAACGATCGTATCCCGCTCTCACAAAGGTCAGTCGCCATGCCAGAACGCATCTCGTTTGGACAACTTCCCGCCCGGCTGCTCGACGTCGTGCTCAATGTCGAGGAATACGCGAACAACACCGGCCACGATTTCAGGCTCGTCGAGCTGGTACGTGCACGCGTCTCGCAGTTGAACGGCTGCGCGTACTGTCTCGACCGTCATATCAAGGAAGGCATCCACGCGGGCGAGGATCCGCTGCGCTACCACTTGCTGCCCGTGTGGCACGAAACGCCCGATCTCTACAGCCCGAAGGAACAGGCCGCGCTGCGCTGGGCCGAAGCGCTGACGCTGATCAGCGAAAACGCGATCGGCGACGAACTCGTCGACGCGACGCGTGCGCATTTCGATCGCGACGAACTCGCGACGCTCACGTTGATCGTCGCGCAGATCAACACGTGGAACCGGCTCGCGAAACCGTTCGCGTGGCAGGCCGGCGTATTCCAGGCCGGTTGAAACCGGTCGAAACCGGCTTAGGCTGGCCGTCGGGCCGGCCTCGCCAGGCGGCGCCGGCGCGCGTATCAGGGTGAACCCTGTGGCGCATGGGACCGATCCCGATCAGAATTGCGTGCCGTAAACGATATCGATTCGGACGCAGGATCCAGCCATGCCGCGCAGTGCGCTCTTGAACCCGACGGCCGCCCGCGCAGCCCGCCTGCCGGACGCCACGCCCATCCACACGTTGCGCGAGCAGCGTTTCTCGCCGGCCAAGCTGGCCGTGCTGGTCGACGTGGCGGCGCAAGCCGGCCTCGACCCGGCCGCGGTGCTCGACGGCACCGGCCTCACGCCGGCCGCCGTCGCGGACCCGTTTACGCTCACGTCGCCGCTGCAGTTCCTGACGGCCGCGCGCAATGCGATCGGCCGGTACGACGGCACCGATCTCGGCGTGCGCGTCGGCCGCCTGCTGCATGCGTCGAGCTACGGGATGTACGGTTACGCGATGCTGTGCTCGGCATCGCTCGCGCACGCGTTCGATTCGGCCGTCAAATATCACCGGCTCGCGAACGGCATGCTCCCGATCCGCTGGGTCGTACAGGGCGATACCGCGTCATGGCTGTTTCCGGACCGGCACGAAGTCGCGCTGCCCGATCTCGACGTGCCGCTGTACCGTTTCCTGATCGACATGCAGTTCGCGTTGCACGTGACGATCATCAAGGACGTAATGGGTGCGTGGTGCGTGCCGGCGCGCGCGCAGTTCGCGCAGCCGCAGCCGGCGCACGCGGGATCGCTGGCCGACGCACTCGAATGCCCGATCGCGTTCGATCAGCCGCATCATGTGCTCAGCTACCCGGCCGCGTGGCTCACGCGCGCGCCGCAGCTCGCGAATCCGATCACCGCCGCGCAGGTGTCGTCGCACTGCGCGCAATTGCTCGACGAACTGCGCAGCCAGCCGGGCATCACGCGACGCGTCTACCAGGAGCTCACGCGCACGCCGGGACACTTCCCGGACATCGACGCGATCGCGGACATCCTCTGCATCACGTCGCGCACGCTGCGCCGCAAGCTCGAAGCCGAAGGCACGTCGTACAGCGAACTGCTGACGAGCGTGCGCAAGGCGCTCGCGATCGATTACCTCAGCACGACCACGCTCAGCACCGAAGACATCGCGCTGACGCTCGGCTTCAGCGATGCGGTCGGGTTCCGTCACGCGTTCAAGCGCTGGACCGGCACGACGCCGAGCGACGTGCGGCGCAAGCGCGGCGGGTAAACGCAGCGCGGCGAGTGGCCGACCCGATCGGCTTCAGCGCACGTCGCCGGCCGCCGGCGCCGCGACCGCCAGCGCAAACTCGAATACCGCGCCGCGCCCGGCCCGGTCGACGAGCCGGATGCCGCTGCCGTTGAGCGCCAGCATCCGGTGCACGATCAACAGGCCGAGCCCGCCGCTCGTCACCGCGCCGCCGCTCATCGGCCGCTGCGGCCGCTGGAACAGCCCTTCGCGGCGCGCCACTGGAATCCCTTCCCCGGTATCCGACACCCTCACGAGCACGCAGTCGCCCTGCGGCTCCAGCGCGACCTCGACTTCGCCGTGCGACGGCGTGTGCCGCAGCGCGTTGTCGAGCAGGTTGGTCAGCACGCGCTCGATCATCCCGAGATCGGCCCACACGACCGGCACGCGCGGCGGGATCCGCGCATGCAGCGCGACGCCGCGCGCCTGCGCAGTCAGCTCGAATTTCTGGAACACGTCCTGCACGAGATCGACGAGCGAGAACGGCTCGCGCTCGGCCTGCACGCCGCCCGATTCGAGCCGCGCGAGCTCGAACAGCGCCTGCGCGAGGCGGCCGACCTTCGCGCTCTGCGCGAGCGCGATCGACAGGTAGCGCCGGCGTTCGGGCTCGGCGAGCGAGTCGGACTTCAGCGACAGCGTCTCCAGATAGCCGTGCAGCGACGTGAGCGGCGTACGCAGGTCATGCGAGATGTTCGTGATCAGTTCGCGCCTTTGCTGGTCCTGGCGCGTCAGCGCGCGCCACTGGTCGCCGATCCGGTCGGCCATCTGCGCAAACGCGGATTCGAGCACCGCGATGTCGTCGCCGCGCTGGCCCGGCAGCGAGCGCGGCATCGGCGGTTGCGTATCGGGCGCGCCGTTCGCGTCGAAGCGGCGCAGCGCGTCCGTCAGCCGACGCAGCGGGCGCGTGATGAAACTGAACGCGGTGAGGCCCGCGAGCAGGCCGAGCAGCGCGACGACCGCCATCGACCACAACGTCGTGCGCAGCACGTTGCCGGCGTCGACGCGCGCGGCCAGCCGGTCATGCGCCTCGCCGAGCAGCACCACGTAGATGTAGCCCGACGGCGGCTGCCCCGCGCGCTGCAGCGGCGCGGCGCTGAACACCTTGCGCGCGTCGGGGCTGCGCGGATCGTCGCCGAGGATCGGCAGCGGCTGGCCCGCGATGAAGCGCTGCACGGGCGCGAGATCGACGCGGTCGCGCTTCACGTGGCCGGGCGGCGCATCGTCGCCCTTGATCCGCCCCGCGTTGTCGAGCAGGTACACCTCGACGCTCGGATTCACGCCCATCAGCTGGCTGAACAGCGTGCGCACGGCGTCGGGGCGCAGCCCGTTCGCGTCCATCAGCGGCGCGCTGTTGGCGATGTTGGCGGCCAGGTCGCGCGACAGCGCCTGCACGACTTCCTTCTCGCGCATGTCGTTCGCACGGATCTGCAGCCACGCGGATGCGCCGGAGCACGCGAGCAGCAGGATCGAAAACACGAGCGACAGCCGCTGGGTGAGCGTGAGTTTCATCATCCGTCCCGCTGGCCCGGTGCGGCGAGCTTGTAACCGCGTCCCCACACGGTGAGGATGCGCACGGGCTCGGCCGGATCGGCCTCGATCTTCGCGCGCAGCCGGTTGATGTGGGTGTTGACCGTGTGTTCGTAGCCTTCGTGCTGATAGCCCCACACGGCATTGAGCAGGTCCATCCGCGAGAACACCTTGCCCGGGTGCCGCGCGAAGAAGTACAGCAGGTCGAACTCGCGCGGCGTGAGGTCGATGCGCGCGCCGTCGACGCTCGCCTCGCGCGCGATCGGGTCGATCGACAGCCCGGCGATGTCGAGCGTGCCCGCGTCGATCCGCGAATCGCGCGCGAGCGCGTCGACGCGCCGCAGCAGCGCCTTCACGCGCGCGACGAGCTCGAGCACCGAGAACGGCTTCGCCAGATAGTCGTCGGCGCCGAGCTCGAGGCCGAGGATCCGGTGTACCTCGCTCGATCGCGCGCTCGTGATGATGATCGGCGTGTAGCGCGTCATCGCGCGCGCGCGCCGGCAGATTTCCAGGCCGTCGACGCCCGGCAGCATCAGGTCGAGAATCAGCGCGTCCCAGCCGCCCTGTTCGAGCAGGCGCAGCCCTTCCGTGCCGTCCGCGCTGTGCACGACCTCGTAGCGCTCGTCGCGCAGGTGCAGGCTCAGCACGTCGGCGATGTCGGCGTCGTCCTCGACGATCAGGATGCGTTTGGGGTGGTCCATGGTGGTGGGCGGCGGCACATTGGGCTCGGTAATGATGGTCGGTGATCGGTGGCCGGGGTCAAATCGCGGCGAAAGGCCGCGCTGCCGCCATTGTGCAAAATTTTGCGGCGGGGAGTGATCACATTTAGTTTAACTTTGGACGAACCGCGCGCCGCGAGCCAATACCGGCAAGGCTGTTCGTTCCGGTCCTTGGGATTCTATTTCCATTGTCCGGGCGCGGACACGATAAATGCGGAAGTCACGAAGCGGCGCCGCGCGAACGCTGGCGAAAGTCACTCGGCTTCCATGCAGAACCCGAACCGCTCGCCGCTTCACCGCGGCCCGTCGCTGCAACGTCCGTCAGCATGCCGCCGATCCGATCAACCGGCGACCGCACACTCGACAAGCGAGTATTGACGGATCGCTGCGTCCCCCCCACGCTCCGCTGCAGCGCATTGCCTCAGCGCATCCGGAGCGCGAGAAATCCGGATCGCCCCACCCGGCATCTCGGTCGTTGTCAGACCGTGTCGAGCCCGTACTCGCAAACGCACCTGCAAGATCTCGTCGCGGCCGTTACGCCCCAGGACAGCGCATCAATCCGCACGTCTCAAATAGGGTGACGCGATTTCCCGCAAGTCCGGGGCCGCGAACAAGTCCGGATGCAGGAACGCGGCCGCTTCAGCCAGCACTGCATGCCGTGCAATCGGTCCGAACGATTCGATCCAGTGATCGCCCACGCTCACGATCCTCACCCTGCGCGTCGAAACCAGGTGCTGCCAAACCGGGTTCCTCTCGAAGCCGCGCCGGCCACTGTCGTCGTAGACGAAAATCGTGTCAGGCTTCGCGAGCAACAACGTCTCGAGGCTCATCTGGAACGCCGTATTGTCGCGTTGCGATGGCAACGGATTGCGTCCGGCGATGTTGACGCCACCCAGCGCATTCAGTAGCGAGCAGGTCATGTTCTCGTCGTAGAACGCCCACGGCGCAACCCCCGCCCCCCAGACGAACAGGTAGCGCGGCGCAGCACGTGATGCCGCACGCGCACGGAACCCCGCCAGCACATCGGCGAAACGCCGGTTGAGCGCGGCAGCAGCCTCGGCACGACCCAGCGCTGCCCCGACGAGCGCGATACTGCGGTCGCTGTCGTCGCCAACCTCGATATCGAGCGCAAGATACGGCGCGATCTGCTGAAGCCGCGCCGCGTTCGCTTCGGTATAGCGCCGGATCGCAACGATCAGATCCGCATGCGCGCTCGCCAGCAATTCCAGATTCGGACTCGCGCGCTGCCCCAGGTCGATCACGCGATCCATTCTGTCCAGCAGATACGCGGGCCGCCGGTCGCGCACGAGAAACGTCGACGCGATCGGCTGCACGCCGAGCGCCAGTGCGGTATCGGCGCCGAAGTACGAAATCGCCGCGAGCCGGCGCGGCGCAGTATCGAAGCGCAGCGTCGCGCCGCGATCGTCGACGACACTGTACGGAGCCCTCGGCACCGCCGCGCGAACGGGCCGCGCGAGCACCGATGCAAGCGAAGCCGGCAACGCGAACGACAGCGTACGGCGCTTGCGATCAATCATCGCTGGCCTCTCCGATTGACGACACCGCGTCGCGAACGGGCGAATCCGCATCGCCGTCTCCGCTGCCGGGTGCGGCATAGCCGAGCGGATGACAGACAGGCACGCCGTCGCTCGCACCATGCAACCGCTCGCTGCGCACATGGAATACGTCTGCAACGAACGCCGATGTCAGCACGTCAACCGGCGCGCCGTCGGCAACGATCCGCCCGTCGCGCATCACGATCGCCCGATCCGCAAAGCGCATCGCCTGGTTCAGGTCGTGCAGCGACATCACGAGCGTCAGCCCGAATTCCTCGTTGAGCCGCCGCAGCGTCTGCATCACGTCGAGCTGATGGCCGAGGTCGAGATAGGTCGTCGGTTCGTCGAGCAGCAGAATGTCCGCGCGCTGCGCGAGCGCCATCGCAATCCATACGCGCTGACGCTCGCCACCCGACAGTGCGACGAGCGAACGATCCTGCATCGCGGCCAGCCCGGTCATTTCCAGCGCCCATTCGACTGCGGCCCGGTCGTCGTCCGTTTCTCCGCGCAGCCAGTTCCGGTGCACGAACCGTCCGTGGCGGACGAGTGCCTGCACCGTCAGGCCGGACGGAATGTCTTGAGTCTGGGCCAGGAACGCGATGCGTCGCGCGAGCTTGCGACGCGGCCACTGCCGCAGCGGCACGTCATCGAGCAACGCATCGCCGTCGCGCGGCGCGAGCAGGCCAGCCAGTGCGCGCAGCAGCGTGCTTTTGCCCGAGCCGTTCGGACCGAGCAACATCGTGATCCGGCCGGGCTCGATCGACAGCGACAGCGTGTCGACGATGCGGCGCGGGCCATATCCGAGCGAGAGATCGCGAGCAACGAGTGTCATCGTGACGAGCGGGACAGCAGATAAAGAAAGAGCGGCGCGCCGAACAGCGCCGTGACCGCTCCCACGGGAATTTCGGCCGGCGCGACGACGACGCGGCCGGTCAGATCCGCAAGCGCCACGATCAACGCACCGCAAAGGAGCGCGAACGGCGCCTGCCGCGCGAGCCAACCGCCCGCGGCCAGCCGCGCGAGATGCGGCGCGATCAGGCCAACGAACGCGACCGGACCGGCGATCGCAACCGCGCAGGCGGCCGCGAAGCCTGCATAGGCGATCGCGACGAGGCGCCAGCGTTCGACGTTCAGGCCGACACTCGCCGCCGCGTCGTCGCCGAGCGACAGCACCTGCACCGCCGGCAAAACGACCGGCAGCAACGCAATCGTCGCCGCGGTCCACGGCGCGAGCAGCAGCACGTGTTGCCAGCCGCGCGCATACAGGTTGCCGGCGAGCCACGTCAGCAGTACCTCGATGCGGCTCGAACCCCAGCCCGCGAGTATCGTCATCGCGACCGCATACATCGCCGCGCTGACGGCGACGCCCATCAGGATCAGCCGAAACGGCGCCGTGCCGTCGCGCCATGCAAGCGCGTAGACGCCCAGCGCCGCACCGATGCCGCCCACCTGCGCGACAAGCGGCATCCACGTGATGTCGTACGCGTCGAGCCGGCTGCCGTCGAGCGAACCCGCGAAGTTCGCGACGAGCAGCAGCAACATCACGCCGAGCGTCGCGCCGGACGACACACCGATCACGCCGGGCTCCGCGAGCGGATTGCGCAGCGCAGTCTGCAGCACGAGGCCGCTCGCTGCCAGTTGCGCGCCGATCATCAGCGCAAGCAGCACGCGCGGCATGCGCAGCTCCCACATCACGAAGGCGACGTCGCGCGCGCCGTCACGATGGATCAGCGCCTGCACCGCCGACGTCAACGAAAAGTCGGCCGCGCCGAAACACACCGACAAAACGACCGTGAGCATCAGGATCGCCGCCCACCCTGCGCCGTGCGCAAACGTCCGCCACCGCGCGATACCCTGTATGCGCGTCGTACGAATCGGCCGGATCGGGACGCCCGTCATGTCGATACACCTTCGCCGCGGCGAATCATCGCGATCAACAGCGGGGTCGCGACCAGCGCGGTCACGAAGCCGACCGGCAGTTCGCGTGGTGCCGCGACCGTGCGGGCGACGAGATCCGCTGCCGACACGAGCCATGCGCCGCCAAGCGCCGTCACGGCCAACGTTCGCCGATAGCCGCCACCGATTGCGACGCGTGCGAGATGCGGCACGCACAGACCGACGAAGCCGACCGGCCCCGCGATCGAAACGACCGACGCAGACAAGGCGACCGCAATGCCGCCGAGAATCAAACGCCAGCGCAACAGGTCGAGGCCGACGCTTTGCGCGGCTTCGTCGCCGAGCGCAAGCGTGTCGAGCACGCGTGCGCCGGCAAGGGCGGCAACGAGACCCGCGACGGTCCACGGCGCGACCATCGCGACCTGCTGCCAGCCGACACCCGCGAAGCCGCCAGCCAGCCAGTAGAACAACGGCCCGGCCTGCGGCCCCGCCACGATCATCAACGAAATGACACCCGCGCTGCCGAGTGCGGCAATCGTCGTTCCGGCCAGAGAGAGACGCAACGGCGACAGCCGTGCGCGCCACGCCAGCGCGAACGTAAGCGTTGCCGCGATGCCGCCGCCGGCCAGCGCCACGAACGGCAGCATGCCTGCGGTCCGGTCCGGCACCAGTACGGTCGCTGCGACGACCGCGAGCGCGGCGCCGCTGACGACACCCGTCAACGTCGGGTCGGCAAGCGGATTACGCGTGATGCCCTGCATCAGCGCGCCGGACACCGCGAGGCTCGCACCGACCATCAGCGCCGCGATCAGGCGAGGCAGACGCAGCGCGCCCACGATCTGTGCGGCGGGCGTGTCGCCGCCGCTCAGCGCATCGAGCGCGGCGGCAGGGCTGAGCACGAGGTTGCCGGCACACAGGCTCGCCAGCGCGATCGCACCGATGCCGGCGATCAGCACGAGCGCGATCACGCCGACACGTGCCTGCCCCCCGGATGCCGAACCCGGCCGTGGAACGCGCAGGCGCTTTGCCGCCACGGGCCGTTCGTTCACGATCGTGTCGCTCCGGCCTGTTTCACCAGCGCGCCCAGCCGGCACGCGAACTTGCGCGGCAGCATCGTCGCGGTGGCGGCCAGCCCGCTCGCGAATGCGGCCGGATTGACGGAGTCCATCACAGGTCGCTCGACACCGACAGCCAGAACGTGCGCGGCGCCCCCGTGAACAGATATCCGGTCGGGTTCGCCTGCCAGTAGTCGCGGTTGAACAGGTTCGTCACGTTCGCGCGCAGCGTCACGTCGCGGCCGGCGACCTTCGTCGTGTAGCGACCGCCGAGATCGAAGCGCGTCCAGCTCGGCACGTGCTGCGTGTTGTCCTGGCTCACGTAAGCCTTGCCCGTGTAGATCATCCGGCTCGTCAGCGTGACGCCCGGCACGAACGGCGTATCCCATTCCGCGCCGAGCGTGGCCTGCAGCGACGGCGCGCCGACCGCATGATTGCCGTCGTACACGCCGCCCTGCGTGCGGCGCAGCCGCGCATCGAGCCACGTGACGCCGCCCAGCAGGCGCACGCCGCGCGTCACTTCGCCGAAGCCGGTCAGTTCGAGACCGCGATTGCGCTGCAGCCCGTTGAGACTGAACAGCTTGCTGACCGGGTCGACGATCCCGCTCGGCACGTCGATCTGGAACAGCCCGAGCGTTGCGCCGAACCTGCCGAGATCGAGCTTGGTGCCGACTTCGTATTGCTTCGACTTGAACGGCGCGAACACCTGGTTCGGGTTCGCCGCGTCGGGCGGCGGTGCCGAACCGGGTGTCAGCGCTTCGATGTAATTCGCATAGAACGACAGCTGGTCGAGCGGCCGGACGACGAGCGCGACGGACGGCGTCGTCGCACCCTGGTCGTAATGCGACGTTTCCGCGCCGGACGTGTCGAAGTTGCGGCTGCTCACCTGCTGGCGACGTACGCCGACCGTGAGCTGCACGAGCCCGCCGGCGGCGGACAGCGTATCGGCCACGCCGATGCTGCGCAGGATCTGCGCGCTGTCCTTCGCTTCGGGCGACACCGAGGCCGGCGCACCCGGCCCGGTGAGGCGGGTCGGCATGTAGATGTTCGTCGCGTAGCTGCCGTAGGCGGTCTGACCGAACCACGTCGTCTGCTGAAGGTAGCTGCCGCTCACGACGAGCTGGTGATCGATCGGGCCCGTCTTGAAACGCGTCCGCGCCCCGGCCTCGGCCGACAGCGCATGCGATGCGCCCGACTGGTATCTCGACGTGGACCTCGCGTCGCCCCGCGCATTGATGATTGTCGCGCCCGGGTCTTCTATCTTGTCGAAGCCAAAGCGGTTCATGCCGACCGCGCCGAACAGCGTCACGTTCGACGACAGATCGTACTCGGCGCGCCCGAGCGCCGTCAGGCTGTGGGAATTCGAATAGGAAAACGTCTGCGCGAGATTGGTCCGCGAATTCGGCACCTCCGGCACCGCGATGCCAGCGATCGGTGTGTAGCCGCGCACCGGTGCCCGCATGAAGTCCTCCTGGTAGATCACGTCGCCGGACACGCGCAGGCGACGGCCACGGTAATCCAGTCCGACCGACAGCGACGTGTTGCGCCGCGATTGTTCGTCGATCGGCGTGTCGCCTTCGCGGTGGGCCGCGTTGACGCGTACACCGAACTCGCCGTTCTGGCCGAAGCGCCTGCCGATGTCGGCATGACCGCCGAACACCGAGCTCGACGCGTATTCGGCGGTCAGGCGGTTGAGCGGCGTGTCGTCGGCACGCTTCGTCACGACGTTCACGCTGCCGCCGACGCTGCCCTGCGGCATCATCCCGTTCAGCAATGCACCCGGCCCCTTGAGGATTTCGACGCGTTCGACCGGATCCGCGCCGACGCGATAGGCCGGCACGAGCCCGTACAGGCCATTGAGCGCGATCTCGCCGTTCTCGACACGCAACCCGCGAATCGTAATCGCGTCGTAGCGGTTGGTGCTGTCGATCGCCGCACGGACCGATGGATCCGTCGCGGTCAGCAGATCTGCAACGCTGGTCGACTGCTGGTCGCGGATCAGCTTTTCCGTATAGCTCGAGAGGCTGAACGGCGTGTCCATATAGTCGCGATTGCCGAGAAGGCCGACTTTCGCGCCCTGTGCCACCTGACCGCCCGCATAAACCTCGGGAACCGCGTCATCGATCCGCTTGCCAAGGACCTTCACGGCCGGCAGCACGGCGGCTTCGGCACCTGCAGCCGCGGCGGAAGCCGGACGCAGCGAGAAGCTGCCGTCGGACTGATGCACCGGCTCCAGGCCCGTGCCGCTCAGCAATGCCTGGAATGCGCCCTGTACCGAGTACGTGCCATGGACGCCCGCGCTGGTCTTCCCGGCCGTCAAGTCGCCGGGCACGCTGAGCATCACGTTGGCCTGATCGGCAAGACGGTTCAGCGACGCGGACAGCGGGCCGGCCGGAACGTCGTAACGCCGGGTGGCCGCTGGCGCCGCCGCGCCGGCGGCAGACTGGGCGGACGCCACTTGCCACGCGCCGCTCCCGGCGAGCGCGATGCCGACAACGGCACAGCGCACGGCGTGCGCAGCGGGACGGTGCGCGGTGCGCATCCGTGCGCCGCTGCGCACGGGCAACGAAAAATCGGGACTCGACGAAAACGACGGGCAATGCATGGACGGCATTCCTTGAGAATGAAGTGACCAAGGGGAGGTCCATCGCGCGTCTAACAGAGCCGGATACCTTGGCTTGATAGCGGCCGCGCCCGGTCGTTCGGGCGGCGCCATGCTGGCTGCGACTGTCGCCATCGCGACGGTGCCTGTTTCCGGGCGGAAGCAGGCACCGTCCGGCCGGGGCGGATGCCCCGCCTCATGGCGCCGGGTCGGCATTCAGAGCACTGATTGATCTCCGAATGGTCCTCTTTCATCTGTTAATCGGATGACGCCCGGAAACGCGAACCGGAACCGGCGTTTTTTTGCTGCAGGGCAAGATAAGCTCCGAAGCCCGGACTTGGGCCGGCATCGCACCCGTCACCGGGCTTCGATCGTGACCCACCACGGCAACGTGCGACGTACGCGGATCGGCAGGTCGCGTTCCAGCATCGCGAGCATCTGGCCGGGGTTGTCGGCAGGGAAACGGCCGACGACGCGAATGCCCGCCACCGACGGATCGACGCCGATGTGCCCGTGCTGATAGCGATCCAGTTCGGTGATCAGCGCGTCGAGCGTGACGTCGTCAGCCAGGATCACGCCGCGCGACCACGTTTCGCGTGCGGGATCGGCTCGTTCCGGCGCGTAGATCGCATCCGCCGTGAATTGCCGCTGCTGACCGGCCGGCACGATTTCGACGTGCCCGGCCAGGTTGCGAATCTCGACCCGGCCGTCGAATACGGCCAGCAGCGTGCGCGCTCCGGATTGCCGCACGGTGAACCGGGTACCCAACGCCTGCATCCGGCCATTCGGCGTGTCGACGAAGAACGCACGCCCCTGACTGTCCCTGGCCGTATCGATGAGCATTTCGCCCATCGTCAGCGTCAGGACTCGCTTGGTATCGTCGTAGTGAGCGTCGAATGCACTGTTCGTGTTCAACCACACTCGCGTGCCGTCGGCGAGCTGCACATCCCGTCGCTCGCCAACGCCGGTGCGGTAATCCGACCGCCATGCAATGACACGGGCCGGCAGCGGCGTGAAACGCCATGCGAGCCAGCCGGCGAGACCGGTCCCGGCCAGCGCCGCGAGACAGCCCAGCACGTGGCGCCGACTCGCCGAACGTGTCGCGGAAACGTGCACGGCTGCCGCGGCAGCATCGCGCTCGCCCTGGCTCTCGCTCCTCAGCGGCGCGAATCGACGGCTGACCGCTTCGACATGTGCCCACGCTCGCCGATGTTCCGGCCGCTCTGCCAGCCACGCCGCCCAGGCGCCGCGATGCTCGCTGCTCCCGCCATCGGCATGCAGCAGCGCAAACCAGTTGGCGGCTTGCTCGAGGCTTTCGAAATCGGCCTGGGCACCGGGCTCCACGGTGGAGGAAGACGACGAGGCGGCCATCGGTCAGTGATTGATGCCGGCGTCGACCAGGGCCAGCTGCAGCATCGCCTGCGCGAGATACTTCTGCACCATTCGAGCCGATACACCGAGTTCGTCGGCGATCTCGCGAGTGGACAGACCATGAATCTGCGCCATGACGAACGCGTCCCTCGCTTTGTCCGACAGCCGACTGATGAGCGCGCCGATTTCCATCAGCGTCTCGATGACGATCGCACGGGATTCGGGCGAAGGCTCACAGGGCTCCGGCTGCGCGGCGAGCGCGTCGAGCCACGCCTGCTCGACCTGTCGGCGGCGGAACAGGTCGATACACATGCCCTGCGCCATCGCGCGCAGGTAGGCCCGCGCCTCGGCATCACTGTCGAAGCGCTTCGGCACCGACTTGAGGATCAGACGAAGAAATGCGTCCTGGGCAAGGTCCGCCGCATCGAAAGCATTACCCAGTCGCCTGCGCAGCCAGCCCTGCAACCAGTCATGGTGGTCGCGATAAAGAGCCTGCACATCGTGATACACGGCGAGTTGGGCGACGGACATGGAACAACCCCTTCGGCTTTAAAAGCGAGAGACGAGAAAGAAAATGCGAATCATTACCATTTATAAACCAATTCAACTGGTTAACGCAATATTTTGCGGTTGGAGATTCCGTGAGTTCGGGCGCATCGATCGACTCTATTCATCAGACATGTTGGCGGTGCGGTTCTCTTAGTCCCACCGCGTGAATGGATTGCTCCCCGCTCGCCAGGCACTTCCGGCATGGTCCGGTGACGCAGACATAGCCCGAAGACGGGCCCGAAGATGGGCCCGTCCCGACCTGCTTGCCGGAGGCCCACGATCGCCGGTTGCAGGCGTCGCTCCTTAAAAAAGACGCGCCGGCGCAAGCTGCCGGCACGCCCGAATGCCTCACGCCGAGGCCAGCTTCGCGTGTGCCCGTTCGAGAAAGCCTGATTCGTAAAAGTAGTCGAAGAAGGTGCGCAACCAGTCGTTCGTCGGCCGCAGACTCGATGCCAGCACGCCGCCGGCGAGCCGCTTCAGCTGCGTTACGTCAATCGGCAAAATGCGCCCGACCGTCGGATCCGCGGCAGGGTTCAGTTTCTTCAGCACCGGAATCAACATCGACAGCGGGTGCGACGGGTCGCGTCGTACATGCTCCGCCAGTGCGGCAAGCCACGCGTCATAGCCCATCCGCTCGATCGCGAAGCCTTCGTCCTCGATAAAGTCGACAAGTGCATCCAGCGAGTTCCAGCGCGGATTGATCACGTGCACCCCCTGCCCCGCGGCAGTCGGCTCGAGCGACGCGCTCACGATGATCCGGCTGACGACGTCGACAGGGAGGATGTTGTCGAACCCGACGTCTCGAGGTGCCTTTCCGAACAATATGATTCCCTTGATCAACCGGCAAAACAGATCGTCCAAGTTCATTCGTCCGCTCTCCGAATGTCCCACGATCCGCGCCGGACGATACACGGTGACGGGAACGCCGCGTGCGTGCGCCTGAACGAGAAGTTGCTCGGCGACCCATTTGCTCTGTTCATAGCCGCTCGTCAGTTGTTCGTGGAACGGCACTGCAAGCGCTTCCGGCAAGGCATCCGAATAGCGATCGAGCGTACCGACTGTCGACACATAGTGAATCGGCGTCACCCGCTGCAGGCTCGCCAGTCTGATGATGTCCTGCGTTGCCAGCACGTTGACCTGCTTCAGCGTCGCGTAGGGATAGACGAAGTTGACCAGCGCCCCATTGTGATAGATCGCATCGATTTCACTTGCGAGCGCCTCGAATGCTGCCGTCGACAAACCCAGGTTCGGTTCACCCAGATCACCCGGCACGGCAATGATCCGATGCCCGTGCCGCGCTTCCCACAAGCCATGCGACTGCATCGCGACCTCGATGCGCCGTACGCCGGCGACCGGATCGTCGGCACGGACAACGCACATCACGCGAGCGTCGGTCGTCGCGAGCAGCGTGTGGAGCAGGTGCACGCCCAGGAATCCCGTCGCGCCGGTGAGCAGCACGGTGCGATACGGTCGCCGGGAATACGGCTGCCGTGTCTCGATCGCCGGATCGAGCCGCGCTTCTCCACGCAAATCGACGGGCGGCATATCGCGACGCGTACTGCCATTCGCGATACTGGCGGCCAAGCCGGCAATAGTCGGCGCGGCGAGCAGCGTGTCCATGTCGATCTGGTGCTGCAGCCGCTCGTTGATCTGATACAGCATCACGGTTGCCTGAAGCGAGTCCCCACCGAGATCGAAGTAATTGTCGTGAATGCCGATCCGCTGCTGCTTCAGCAGGATGCGCCAGATCTCGTGAATCGCCGTTTCGACCACGTCCCGAGGCGCCACATGACAGTCATCCCTGCGGATCTCGACGTCACCGGCAAGCAACCTCACACGGTCGATGGCGCCGTTCGGGGAGCGCGGCAGCCCCGCAAGGGCGAGGATCGCGCCGGGAGACAGTTCCGGCACGCCGCGCCGGCCGACGAGCCGGCGCGCGATATCCGCCGCGCCGATGGCAGCGCTGCAGTGGAAAAGTACGTGCTCCCAGTCGCCGCCATCGGAGATCCGCTCCACGAGCGCGACCTCGTCGATGCCCGCGATGCGCGCGACGTCGACTTCCAGATCGAGCCAGCCTACCGTCATCAGTTCCGTGAAAGCGCCGGTGTCGGGCAGTTGCGTATGGCAGCCACGTCCCGTGTGCCACGCGTCCAGCGTGGTGTGCAGACACGCACCGTTGCGCGTGACGATCAGGTTGTCCCGGTCCGCCTTGCCGTTGCGCAACATCAGGTCCGGCACGGAATGTCCCGTTACGACAAGCTTGCCGAGTGCGTCCACGCCCGCCGGGTTCAGATGCGTGTCCGCCACGAATACCGTGCTGCCGGCAGATACCGCACCCGTTTCGAATCCGTCGGACACGTCGGCCGACAGGACAGCATGCGGAATCGACCACGCCGGCCAGCACAGACGTCGGATGCGCTGCGCGTGCGGCGCGAGTTCGGCGAGCCTGACCGCACCCTGTCGCGTCAACGAGCGCGCATCGGCTATCACCCAGTCCGCGCGAATCCCGTCTCCCGACCGGTCGGTGGATGCGATCGCGATGTGGCGCGTCGCCTCCGGACTCAAGACGACGCTGTGCCAGCGCGTATCCGCGGAAGCCGCCCGCTGCAGAAACGCCGGATCACCGGCGCTCGCAATCTGGCGTAGCGACAATCCTGCACTCAGTGCCCCCAGTACCGTCCACAACGCCGTGTGCGACAACAGCCCTTCACCCAAGGCGACATCCTGCGACGCACCTGCGGGAAACGTCGCCGAGAACACGCGCGCCGCTTCGACGAGTTGA
Organism: Burkholderia theae; assembly: GCF_048565265.1. NCBI lineage: Bacteria > Pseudomonadati > Pseudomonadota > Betaproteobacteria > Burkholderiales > Burkholderiaceae > Burkholderia > Burkholderia theae. Next base: position 1,091,793 of record NZ_CP183463.1, on the reverse strand, counting down.
GCATGCGTGTAACGCAGGACCCGCCAGTCACCGGAGGCGTCGCGCCGCAGCAACGAACAGGCCCCCTGCGCCGGATCTGCATGGTCTTCCATCGTGCCGTCGCTCTGACCATACATCGGGTCCCGCTCGTCGAACACGTAGCAGACGACACCCGTCAACGGCGTATGCTGGACGGTGGTCACACAGCTTCGCAGCGGCTCCGGACACCAGCCGAGGTCGGTCACGGCGTCGAACGCGGACGATGGCAGATCAGGGTCGGCGATCACGCAATCAACGCCGTACATCAGTCCGGACAGCAGTAGCACCAGCCCGGAGACAGGGTCATCGCACGCGACCAGGACGCGTTCGCCCGGCCGATAGCCGAAATTCCGCCATTGATAGACGGCGCGCTGCACGCGATCCGCGAGCACGCCGTACGTGACACCGCGCGCATCGCCCGGCGACTGACGGTCATCCAGCGACGAGAACGCGGTTCGATCCGGCATTCGAGCTGCGTGTCGGGCGATATGTGCGTACAACGTCGCGTCGCCGATCGCCGATTGCGCAGGCTTCTCCCGGGTCGGCCCTGCATTGATCGACGACGGCACGTCGAGTACGAGATCGCGAACTTGACGAGGTGTAGCGTCGATCAGGACCTGGAGCAGCCGACGGTATTGCTCGGCAACGCGTTCAATGAACGCGGTGTCGAATCGCGCCGTGTCATACGTCAATTGAAACGTCAGCGTATCCGTCGGCAATACGATAAGCGCCAGCGCATAACTCGTTTCCTCGACCGCACGCGGGTCGTCGATCCGCAGCCCGCAACTCGCCGCGAGCCGATCGAACGCGTCCCTTCCCGGGTAGTTTTCGAACACGTACAGCGTATCGAAGAGCGATTTCTGGCGTGACACCTCGCTGCAATTCAGCACATCCGCGAGGGCGCTCTGCGCATGCTGCTCCAGTGCTTGCGTGTCCGCCTGCAAGCCTCGCAACCATGTCGCCGTATCGAGCTCGCCATCGAGTCTTGCACGCCACGGCAGCGTGTTGATGAACAAGCCAGCCATCCGCTCGATGCCGTCCACATCTGCCGTACGCCCCGATACGACGATTCCGCTCACGATGTCGTCGCAGCCGGCATAACGCGCGAGGAGCGCCGCCCACGCGCCCTGGCAGAGCGTATTGAGCGTCACCCGATCGCGGCGGCACGCGCGGGCAGCAGCCTCCATCCACTCTTTCGGCATCGTGCCGGTCGATACCGCGAGCGTGCGACGTGCCTCCACGTCGACCGCGGGACGTGTTGCCGCCGAAGGGACGACCGACGGTGCGAATCCTGCCGGGGTGCGATAGCCGCGCAGCATGTCGCGCCAATAATCGAGCGAACGAGCACTGTCGTGCGTACGCAACCATGCGACATAGTCGCGAAAGTCCTTGGTAACGGGGGGCAGCGGCACGTCCGGGCGTGCATAGCGCTGAAAAACCTCACCGAGCAGCAATGGCATCGACCAACCGTCGAGGATGGCGTGATGATAGGTCCAGAGGAATCGATATCGCTCGTTATCGAGCACGATCAGCGTGACGCGCATCAGCGGGGCCACGCCAAAATCGAAGCCTCGCGTGCGATCGCTTGCCAGCAGAAGATCGAAGCGACTCGCTTGTTCATCAGCCGCATGGTCACGCCAGTCGATCACATCGAACGGCAATCCGACCGTATGCCGGACAGCCTGCAACGGCTTCTCCTCATGCAGGCGGATGAACAACGTCTTGAGCGTGTCATGGCGGTGCACGACAGTTTCCCACGCGCCCCGGAATCGCTCGATGTCGAGCGAACCCTCCAGCACGCAGGAAAATTGCTCGACGTAGATGCCGGATGCCGGATCGAGTCGTGAATGGTGGAGCATGCCTCGCTGAAGAGGCGTGAGATAGTAAATGGTGTCGACGTTTCGGGTCATCCTGAATTCCTGGTACGGTCATGCACGACGAACGCGCCGTACGGCGCGTCGCCTCGTTCAGCGCTCGAGTGCGTCGATTTCATCCAGCAGGGCGTCCAGCGCGTGCTGGTCGACATCGAGTTGCGGAACGTCGTCAGGTGTCAATCCGCCGACCCCGTCCGCGCTGCAATGGCGAATGAGCATCGTCAGCGCTTCTTCGACGCGACACATGAGGCAGCCGATGCTTTCGTCGACGCCCGGCACCCCGAAGAAGCTGGACTCCACGGTCAGTCTGCCGCGCGAGACGTACGCAACGATGTCCAACAGGTGCGTGCGCCGCTGGCGCGGGCTTCGAATGCCCGGCGCGGGTTCGGGCGGCCCGCCATAAAGCGACGACGGCCCTGACAATTGCTCCAGTTGACCGAGATAGGTGAACAGGATCGGCGCCTGCGGAAACGCAACGAGCGAGTCGTCGCCGGCCCGGGGCGTCGGGTCGAGATAGCGCAGCACGCCGTAGCTCGCGCCCTTCCGGGGTACCTCGCGCAGTCGAGCCTTGACCGACTTGATGAGCGCCGACGGGTCCGACGCGACAGCCGGCACGTCAACCAGCACCGGGTAGATCGACGTGAACCAGCCGACGCTGCGGCTCAGGTCGATCGATTCACCGAGCGCGTCCCGACCGTGCCCCTCGACGTCCAGCAGCAACGCATCGCAACCGCTCCACGCACGAAAACCCGCGTGGAGTGCTGCAATGAGCAGGTCATTCGCGTCGGTTCCATAGGCGCGCGGTGCAGTGGTTCGAAACGCGTGAGTCAGATCGGCGTCGAGCGTAATCGCACAACTGAGCGACGACTCCTGATAGGCATGCTGAACGATCGGGGCAAGCCCGTGGCGCATCAGCGCCACCCGCTTCGGCCCGCTCAACACGTCGCGCACCTGTGCGTTCACACTCCGCCAATAGTTGCGATCGTCATCGAGCGCGTCGCTCCGCGCAAGCGCGATCCACTGGTCGACCCACGCCTTCACGGAACTCGTCTTCAGCGGCAACGCCGCCGCCATGCGGTCGCGCAAGCGCAGATAGCAATCCGCCAGATCCTGCAGCAGGATGCTCCACGATACGCCGTCGATCGCCATGTGATGGACGACGATCAGTAGCCGGCTGCTCGACACGCTGGTGCTCTCGAGCCACCTGATTGCCATCAGTCTGCCGCTTTCGATGTCGAGACTGCCCTGTGCCGCGTCGATCGCGTCGCGCCACGCGCGTTCGCAATGCCGGCCGTCCGGATCGACACATCGGACGACCGAGAAATCGGCCTCGTCTGCCCCGTCGTCACCCGCAAACAGGTGAAGCATTCCGTCGTCGCGCATAACGAAGCGTGAACGCAGCACGTCGTGATGGCGCGCGACGACACGGATCGCCTCGGCCATGATGTTCGCGTCGGGCGCTTCGCCGAGCGGAACGAGCAACGCCTGGTTGAAGTGCGAACGGTCGACGTCGACTCGCTCGACGAACCACTGTGCCGCGGGACCGAGTGCTGCCTCGCCGTGCACCGCCCCCTGATCGACATCGAGGCCCGGCGTCTCGCGCACCACCGTCGACAGGCTGGCCACGGTCGTATGCTGGAAGATGTCCTGCGGCTTCAGATACATCCCGTCGAGCGCCGCCCGAGATACGATGACTGCGGCGAGAATTGAATCACCGCCCAGTTCGAAAAAATCGTGGTCGACGCCGACGGACGGTTGGCCGAGAACATCGGCCCAGATAGCGGCGAGTTTGCGTTCGGTGTCGGTCGACGCAATACGTACGGCCGTCTCGCTTGCGCTTGGCAGCGGGAGCCGATCCGCGTCGAGTGCACCCCATGCGTCGAGCGGCAGGCGATCGAGCACCATGATCGCGTCCGGGTGCATCGAGTCGGGTAAAACCTGCTTCAATGCCGAACGAACGGCATTCTCGAGTACACACGCGTCCAGGTCGCCGCCGTCCGCGACGACGTAGGCGACCAGCATTTCCTGCGTGTCCCGGACGACGCACGCACATACTGCGATGGCGACACCGGGAACGGCCGAGATGGTCTGCTCGACCGTGCCGATCTCGATCGGTACGGGCCGGTGACGAGCGACGCGCAACGAAGGGTCGGCACACAGCACATCGCCGTCGCGGCGCACGACTGCAACGCCAGTCGATATGAGCGCCCTGTCCCGGTATGCGGTCTCGAGCGGGATCGGCGCGTCCGACGTGCGGGCCGACGTGCCGTCAAGGAAATGCAGTTCCCCGGCCTGTCGATCGTCGGCGAAGCTTCGGGACGATCCGAGCACGAGCGCGACGCGTCCCGGGTACGATGGCGCCAGAAGCCGCCAGCCATTTCGCGCCGCAACGAACGCGCACATCGCTGGAAAGAGTTCCGCGCAGCGCAGCGGCATGAAGCTTGCCGCCGCCGGGGCACGATCCGTGTTGACGAGCGCTGTCAACGCATGCGGATGCTCACCGTATGCGACAAGCGCGCGTGCCCGCACGACGCCGGCGGCGTCGGCGTGCCGTAACAGAAGAGACGGCATGATCAACGCGGGGCCGTCTGCGAGCAAATGGTCGAGCTCGGCACGCGCGATTTCCGTGTATACGGGGTCGTCGGAGGCGAGCGCACCGATCGAAGCCCGCTCGGACAAGCGTGCCATGCCGCCCGCAAGCAAGACTTGAGCGAGCGTCGCCGCCGCGAGCACGTCCTGAGTACCATGCAGGACCAGCGCAGTCGTATCGGCGTCCAGATGCAGCAATTGGCCGACGTAATCGAGCAGCGGTTCGACCGCCGCGGCCTCGTTCGCGGCAATGCGATCGTCCGGCGCGGTGGCGTGATGTACACGCACCACGTCGATAGCATCAATGTTCCAGCCGGACCACTCGTCACCGTGCCCCCGACACACCGCGTCGGCATTTCCGTCGGTGGTGTCGCCCGATACGATGTAGCGAGCGCCGACGGCACGGATCGCAAGCAGCACGACTGCACGCTCGGCGACGCTTTCCAGGCGAAGTGCCACGCACGTGCCGACACCGATCCCGAGCGCGTCGAATTGCGCACGCACAGCACGTACCGCGCGGTACACGTCACCGTAGGAGATCGTCCGGTCGTCGAATTCCCATGCACCGCGCGATGTATCCCGCAGCGTATCGAAATCGGCGACCGTCGCCTGGCGCGCGAACGCGTGCGCAGCGGTGATACGGCTTTGCGCATCGTCGGCCGGTTCAGCCGCGAGTCTGTACTGGTTGAGGTGTCGCGTCGCGTCTACCACCACCTGCTCGACGAGGTGTTTGTACTGGTTCGCGAACCGATCGATCGTCGTGTCGTCGAACAGATCCGTATTGAACGTCCACGCGGTCGAATATTCGTCGCCGAGATCCTGGACGTTGAGTGTCAGGTCGTGCGTCGCGCCGCGCGTACCCGTGCTCGACGCGGCAAGGCGCTCCCGATAGAACGGCATGTCGGCAGCGTTTTGCGCGGCGAAATCGCCGCGTGCCTGGTTCCAGTTGTACATCACCTGGTAGATCGGCGATCGGCTCGGATCGCGCGCCGGACGCAGCGCGTCGACCAGCATCGGGAACGGGTAGTCTTGATGATCGAGCACGCGTAGCATCATCTCGCGCGTGCGTCGCAGCAGATCGTCGAACGAATCGTCCGGCTGCACCTCGCATGCGAGCACGACGGTGTTCACGAAATGACCGACCACGCTTTCACTGCCCGGCACGTTGCGCCCGGAAGTCGGTGCGCCGATCATCAACCGCTCCTGTCCGGTATGGAGGTGCAGATGCAATTGGTAGACCGCGAGCAGCAGCATGTACGGTGTCACGCGCAGCAGCTTGGCCGTGTCGCGTACCTGGTGCGACAGCGTCGCACCGAGCGGCCAGTCGTATACGCGACCGTGCTCCGTCTTGCGCGGTGGACGCAACCTGTCGGTCGCAAGATTCAGCACCGGAAATCCGTAGGCCAGTTCCCGGCGCCAGAACGCGGCGAGATGCTCGCCGTCGCTCCCGTCGAGCCGCGAGCGCTCGTGCTCGACGCAATCCTTGTACTGCAACGATAGACGCGGCAGCTTCAGCGGCTCGCCCGCGCGCGCGAGCCGGTACAGCGCGCGAAGCTCGCCGAGCAGGATTTCGAGCGACCAGAAATCGGCAGCAATATGGTGTACGTTCAACAGCAGAACGACGCGAATCGCGTTTGCACCGTCATGTTCGTTCAGGAGCAGCTTGAGCCGGATCGGCGACTGCGTCAGGTCGAACGGGCGGTTCGACTCATCGTCGATCCACCGACGGATGGCGGCTTCGTCCGCCGCAAACACGCGATCGACAGTGAACTGCGCGCGCGCGTCCGAACCGACCTGCTGTCGCGGCTCGCCATCGATCACACGGTACGCGGTGCGCAAAATCGGGTGACGGGCGATCAGATAGTCGACACAGCGACGCAGTGTCGCCACCTCGACATCGTCGTCGATCCGGGTCGCGTACGTGACGTTGTACGCCGCGCTTTCGGGATTGAGCTGATGCAGCGACCATAGCGACTTTTGCGCAAAGGAAAGCGGATAGGTGCCTGCGGTGCCGGCAAACTGTTCAAGCAGCGCGACGAGCGTCGCTTTATGGGTCCTCAACTCGTCGACGAGCGACGGCGTGACGGCGCCCTTCGGCGCCTTGTACTGCAGCTTGCCATCCTGGGCCCAGAGCTCGATTCCCCGCCCGGCCAGTTCATTGATGAATTCGATCGAGCTCACAGCTCCCCTCCTTCCATTTCCAGGCCGAACGTCGCTTCGCGCGACACCACGTCAATCCGGTCTGCCGCGCGCGATGGCTGTGTCACCCCGGGTGCCTGCAACGCATCGCGATCGAGCATCGCCACGATGGTGCGCACGACGTCGTCGATGGTCGCGCCTTCCAGCAACCGCCCGAACGGAACATCGACACCCAGTTCGGTGCGCAACGCATTGCGGAATTCCGCGGCCATCAGCGAATCGAGCCCAAGCTCGATCAACGGGATATCAGGCGCGATTCGTACGCTGGACGTGTGTAATGTCGTCGCGATTGCGTCGGTCATGTGTTCGCGCAGCAGATGCATGCGTTCGTCGGCGGACAAGCCGTCCAGGCGCTCGCGCAATCGCGGGCCGGCACCGGATGTGCGGCTCGTCGGACTCGACGGTGTTGCAAGTTCCGACAACAACGCCGCCATTGCCCGACTCGGGCTACGTTTGATCAGCGTATCGACCTCGACGCTCCAGATCTGCGTCTGCCCGTCCGGTTCGGCGATCAGCGCATCGAACATGCTCAGTGCGACGTCCGGCTCGAGCGGGTTGAGGCCGAACGATGCGATACGGCGCAACTGGTGCGCGTCCAGTTGATCGACCATCCCGTTGCCTCCCCACAGGCCCCAGTTCATGGTGTGCCCGGGCAGGCCGTCGTCATTGCGCGAGGCCGTCAGCGCGTCCACGTAGGCATTTGCCGCTGCGTATGCACATTGCCCGGGAGAGCCGATACAGGCCACGATCGACGAGAACGACACGAAGTGTCGCAGCGACAGATGCGCGGTCGCGCGATGCAGGTTCAACGTTCCGGCGATTTTCGGTGCAAGTACCCTCATCACGTCGGACATCGGCTGGGTTGCGAGCAAGCCGTCGTCGAGCGTGCCCGCCGCATGCAGGACACCGACGAGCGGATGCTTCGCGTCGGCTTCGAGCGCATGGACGAGCGCGTCCACGTCAGCCGCCGCGGCGACATCCGCGGCCACAAACTCGATGATCGAACCGTGCGAGTCGGCGATGGATGCAAGCCGTGCGCGCTCGCTGTCCCCAGGCAACTGGCGGCTTGCGGACACGATCTTCGGTACGCCATTCCGGATCAGCCGCTCGATCACTTGCGTGCCGATCGCACCTCGCCCGCCCGTCACCAGATAAGCGCCGCGCGCGAGTGGTTGCGCCGCGCCGACGTCGCGTTTGACGAGCCGCGGGACATACACGACATCGCCCCGCGACACAAACTGCGTCTCGCCAGCCACCGCGGCGCCCGCCAGCGCAGCAAGCGCGCTCGCGCAAGACGCGGAATCCGGCCCCGGCAAATCGACCGCAAACACCGGAATTTCACCGCTTTCGTGCATGAGGCTGCGCGCGAGGCCCCATGCGGCTGCCTGAAAAGGAGACACGCGGCGGTCGACACCGGGTACGCGCTGTGCCGCCTGTGTCACGATGCATAAGGCGGGTGCGCCTGCCGGCCAATGGGCATTCTGCACTTCGCGCCAAACGCTGGCGAAGCGACGGTAAGCGGCGCCGACTCGAGCCAGTTCGTCGTCCGCGGTTGCACTGTCGGACGACGGCCACGTATAGAGCAGTACGGTTCGCCGTGCGTCCACGCATGCAAGCGCGTCGCTCAATGCAAGACGAATGCGCTGTGCGCCGGCCTCGCCGTCGAACATGTCGTCGGCCTGCATATTCGCGACTGCACAGGCTCCTCCGGCCGCTTCGCACGCTTGCGACAGCACCGCGTCCGACGCCGGATCGTTGCCGATCAGCACAACATCCACGTGAGCGCCGGCCGCTTCGTGTGTGGTTACCAGCGGCCGCCATACGTGCCGGTGCACTGCAGCTGACTGTGCGGCACGCTTGAATCGGCGCGGGTCGACCGCGAGCAACCGCAGTTCGGAGACGATGGCGATACAGCGACCGTCGTCGTCATACAGCCAGAGATCGGCCGTAGCGAGACTCCGCTGCACCCGTGCGCGCACCGCGCACCACATGGTCCTCACGCCCCGCATCGGCATGCACGCGATCCGTTCGATACCGATCGGTACGAACGCGGTGTTCAGCTCCGCCTCCCACAGCGCGCCGGCGACGGCCTGAAACGCATTGTCGAGCAGCGCCGGATGGACGAAGCGCTCGGTATCGTCGGTGCAGTCCGCTCCAATCTCGATTCGGGCCAGCGCAGCATCGCCGCCGCGCGACAGCGCGCGAATCGAACGAAACGCCCCACCATATTCGAGCCCGGTGGCATGCAATCGCCCATAGAACCCGTCGACGGACACGGCGTCACGGCATTGCGCGCGCCAGTCGTCAAGCCGCGGCGCCTCGGGTACACCGTGCATCGATCCGATCCGCCCCGCGCATTGCAAGATCCATTCAGGTTCGGGAGCCGCCGTGTCGTGACACGCGTGAATCTCGATCCGCGCCCCTTCGTCGCTCGTATGCGCGGCACCGTTTCCGTGCACGACCGTGCCGAACGTGACCACTTTCCCCGATTCCAGCATGAGCGCGTTGTCGAACGACACCGCGCTCGCGACTTGCCAGCGGTTGGTCGCGGGGTCCGGTGCGATGGCATTCCGCCGCGATGCGGCATCGAGCATCGCCTCGGCGAATCCTGCCGCCGGAAAAACGAGTTCTCCATGCAGAACATGCCCGCTCAGGAACGGCAGATGTTGATCGGACACGTCGCTCTCGTAACGACGATCGTCCGATGCGGGTATCGGGAGGGGGCGCCCGAGCACGCCGTTACCTGCCTGCTTGCCTGCCGCGAGCGCGTTCGCCAGCAGTCTCGCCCGCTGCGCCGGCTCCCGGGAACCAACCCAATACCGGCTGGCTTCGAGCGGGTACGGCGGCAGCACGCCGCGGCGAGCGGGATTCGCCGAGGACGTCACGGCTCGGGAACGCTCGTATGCGTGCCAGTCGATGCGACGGCCACCCATATAGACATGCGCCAATGCACGCAACAACTGCTCGGCCTCACGCCCGTCGCCGTGGATCGACGGCAACGCGAGAACATCGCCATTGCCGGCCCGGGCCCCGACGCATGCGGTGACGAGGCCCGACAGCGTCTTGCCGGGCCCGATCTCGACGACCGTCGTGACCTTGTCATCGAGCAACGTGTCGACACCCGCGCGGAAGGCAACCGTTGCACGAACGTGCTCGACCCAGTACGCCGGATCGCACAAACGTTCGGTTTCGAAACGGCCGGTTACATTGGATACGATCGGAATGGCAGGCGCCCGATACTGCACTGTCGCAGCGATTGCGCCGAATTCGGCAAGCATCGGCTCCATCAGCGGCGAATGGAATGCGCGCGACGCCGCTAGCGCCTTCGTCGCAATTCCGCGCGCGGCAAACAGCCGTTCGAGCGATTCGATTGCGTCCGGATCGCCAGACACCAGCACGCTCTCCGGTGCGTTGTCCGCGGCGATCGCGACACGTCCCGGGAAGTCGCGCACGGCGTCGGCGACCTGACTCACGTTCGCGAACACCGCGAGAGCCCGACCAGGCGCGGTGAGCGTATCCATCAACCGACCACGCGCCGTCACGAGACGACAGCCGTCCTCGATCGAAAACACGCCGGCGATACATGCAGCCGCGTACTCGCCGATGCTGTGGCCCATCACGACGTCAGGCACGACGCCCCAGTGCATCCACAAGCGCGCAAGGGCAACCTCGAGCGCGAACATCGCAGGCTGCGTATGGCGCGTTTCGTGGATCCTGTCCTGGTGATCGCCCCACAACACGTCGACGAGCGACAGCTCTCCTTGCGCTTCGACGTGTGCGTCGCATGCGTCGAATACGTCGCGAAACGGCCCAAAGTCCCGATACAGTTGCCGAGCCATGCCCGCACGCTGCGCGCCCTGCCCGGTGAACAGGAACGCGAGCCGGTCGCGGACGCCCCCGGGCGGCACGGGTCGCATGGAAGTGGCCCGCTCCGCTGCCGAAAGTGCGTCGAGCAGCGCATCGCGCGAATCCGCGACGATCGCGACACGGTGCCGATGGCTGTCGCGCCCGATGCGCAGCGCGCTCGCGACGGCATCCGGTGCAAGCGATGCGTCGGCGCGCAAATGCGCCGCGCAGTCTCCGATCGCCTGCTTCAGCATCGGCGCCGTGTGTGCGGACAACGGCCAGATGTCGAAGCGCGCGTGCCCGGAGAGAGCGGCGCTCGCGTCCGAATGGGACGTGTGCTCGCCCTGCCACGCTTCGACGATCAGGTGTGCGTTCGTGCCGCTCATGCCGAACGAACTGATCGCCGCGACCCTTCGACCCGATCGTGACGACGGCCATGCCGCATGTTCGGACGCGACGCGAATGCCATTGGTCTGCCAGTCGACGTGCGCGGTTGGCGTGTCGAAATGCAGGTGTCGCGGCAGTTCACCCTTCTGCAGCGCGCAAATGACCTTCATCAAGCCGGCGACCGCAGCCGCCGACTCGAGGTGACCGATATTCGTCTTGATGCTGCCGACGTACAAATCCCGGGTGCGACTCGACCCGCGGCAATACACATCCTCGAGCGCACGAAGCTCGATCGGATCGCCTAGCGGCGTACCCGTGCCGTGTGCTTCGACGTAGTCGACGTCAGCCGGCGACACGCCGGCGCGCTCGAGCGCCTCGCGGATCACGTCCCGTTGCGCGCGGCCGTTCGGCGCGGTCATCCCGTTGCTGCGACCGTCGTGATTGACCGCGGAGCCGCGGATCACCGCACGGATCGATCTGCCCTGCTCGCGAGCGTCGGACAGGCGCATCAGCGCGACGACACCGCAGCCCTCGCCGCGCACGTAGCCGTCGGCGGCCGCGTCGAACGTCCGGCAGCGCCCGCTTGGCGAGAGTGCCTGAAGCTCGCTCAGCGCGATCGTCATCTCCGGCGACAGCATCAGGTTCACGCCGCCGGCGAATGCGACGTCGGACTCGCGGGTGCGCAGGCTGTGGCAGGCCAGATGGACGGCGACGAGCGACGACGAACAGGCGGTGTCGAGATGCAGCGCCGGGCCGTGAAAACCGAACAGGTAGGAAATGCGGCCGGCCGCGAAGGGGCGCGCGGTGCCCAGTGAGGTTTGCGCGTAGCTGAGCGCATCGTCGGGCACGCCTTCGCTTACCCGTGCATAGTCGTCGACCGACGAGCCGACAAACACGCCGGCTCGGTACGGCGCGATCGTTTCTCGTGAAAAGCCGGCGTCCTCGAGCGCTCGCCACGTGCATTCGAGCAGCAGACGCTGCTGCGGATCGATATGCGGCGCTTCGCGGTCCGACACGCCGAAGAACGCCGCGTCGAAACGATCGACGTCGCCGATGAAACCGCCGTGCCGACTGTAGCTCGTGTCGCGGCGGCCCGGTCGAGGATCGTAGACGGCATCCGTCCAGCGATCGGCCGGCACCGGGCCCACGGCGTCGGTCCCTTCCGCGAGCATGGACCAGAGCGCGTCGGCGGAATCCGCGCCGCCGGGAAGACGGCAGCCCATGCCGACGATCGCTATCGGCTCGTTCATCGCCTCACGCGCGTCGGCCAGCTCGCGTCGCAACGCGTCGATCTTCAGCAACGCTTGCTTCACGGGCGTGAGGGACGCCGAGGGCGCCTGATTTGACTCATTCATGTGTACAACTCCAGACGTTCGCGGGACGGCGCTACCGGGGTACGGCTCAACGCTGCAGCTCTTTCAGCAGCAGCGCTTCGGCGTCCGCATCGGTGAGCGCCGCGAGCTGCTCGGGGGACCGTGCCGCCTGCGCATCTTCATCGGTCGAAGCACGCGCCGGCGCCGGTGCGGGCGCATCGCTCGACCGTAGCGCGTCCGCGGCGCCGCGCATCCGGGCCAGATGCGCGGCGAGCTGCTCGACATTCGCGCAATCCCACAGCACGGCTGCGTCAAACGTCAGCCCGATCGCGTGTTGCACCTTCAACGAGAATTGCAGCGCGCTCATGGAATCGAAACCCATCTCGACCCACGCGGCCGTGCGAGACACCTGCGTTTCGGCTATCTTCAGTCGTTCCGCGACGACCCGTACGATCCGGGCGGCGATCTCTCGCTCGATCAGCGTCGCGCCTGAATCGACGTCCGGGGGCGCCGGTGCGACGACCGGCGCGGCCGTCGAGTCCGGCGATGCACCGCCGCCACTCGCATAGGCTCCATCGGTCCAGTTCGCGACGGCGCGCAGTTCCCCTTGAAGATACGCGCGACGACACAGCGCGCGCGCGATCTTCCCGCTCGACGTCTTTTCGATGGTCGCCGGCTCGACCAGCACGATTGCGTGCGGTGTGACGCCGAAGTCCTCGCCAACCGCCATCACCATCGCCCGCAGCGTTGCGTCCAGGTCCATCGTGCGACGCGCGGTGCGGCCGACCTCCTGGATGATCACGAGCTTCTCTTCTCCATCCACGAGCACCGACACGGCGGCGCCGCAGCCGCGGCGCAACGCCGGCACCGCATCCTGCACGCACGCCTCGATATCCTGCGGATACAGATTGCGCCCGCGGACGATCAGCATGTCCTTCACGCGGCCGGTCACGTACAGGCGGCCGTCGACGATTGCGCCCAGATCGCCTGTACGCATGAACGGACGCGCATCCGGATCGGCATCGAAATGCGCACCGAACGTCGACTGCGTCGCGTCCGGGTTGCCGTAATAACCGGCGCCGATCGCGCCGCCGCGGACCCAGATCTCCCCGACACCGTTCGGATCGGCAACCGGGCGACCGTCGGCGCCCGCGATCCGGATCTCGGTGCCGGGCGCCGTGCCGCCGCACGAAACGAGACTCTTTACGTTCGCGTCGTCGGGCTGGACAGGCTCGACGACGCCCGCGGCGAGCTTCACGTTATCGACGTCCAGGTAACAGGCGCCTTCACCGCACCGGACACCCGATACGATCAGGGTCGCTTCGGCCATCCCGTAGCACGGGTAGAACGACCCGGGCGCGAAACCGTGCGGGCGTGCAGCGTCGATAAAGTCGGTTACCGTCTGGCGATGAATCGGCTCGGCGCCGCAGAATGCAACGCGCCAGCTCGACAGATCGAGCGACTCTCCGGCATCGCTTGCGTTCAGTGCAGCTGCCGCGAGCGCATACGCGAAATTGGGCCCGCCGGACGTCGTTGCCCGGTGCGCCGAGATCGCACGCAACCATCGTCCCGGCTGCTGGACGAACGCAACGGGCGACATCAGTACGACCGACAGCCCGATCGACGCCAGCTGCAGCGGCATCGACAGCCCCATGTCGTGATACAGCGGCAGCCACGACAACATGCGCGTGTCGCGGTCATGCTGCATCAACGTCGCGATCGCGCGTTGGTTGTCGATGATGTTGCCGTGCGTGATCATCACGCCCTTCGGTGTGCCGGTCGACCCGGACGTGTACTGCAGGAACGCCAGATCGCCCGCATCAGGCACGTGCGGCAGCCCCGGCACGTCCGGCATCCCTGCATCGACGAGCGCTTCGTACGTGACGAGCTTGCAGCTGGAAAACAATTGCTGCGATTCGCGCAAGGTCGCGAGCGTGTCGATCGATGTCGCCGGCGCGACGATCAGCGTTGCGCCGCAATTGTCGGCAATGGCCTGCAGCTTCAACCATTGCGCGACCTTGCGTACCTGCTGCGGATGATAGGCCGGTACGGCGACGCGGCCCGATGCAAGGCACCCGTAGAACGTGCAGACGAACTCGGCGCTGGTCGGCAGCAGCAACAGCACGCGAGCCCCTGGTTCGGTCAAGTGCGCGAGGCCGCGCGCGACGCGCATCGTGCCCGCATACAGATCGCCGAAAGTGCTTTCGCTTTCGATCGCTTCGCCGTCGCGCAAGATCGTCAGCGCGATGCGATCAGGGTCCCGCTCGGTGTGGTGCGCGAGCGTCTCGATGATGGACGTCGGTTCGACATCCATCTGAAACACGTTCGGATTCGAGTTGGGATGCGTCGTCATGGTGTGTCCAGGATGAGGTCGGCGCGAGCCGCCGCGCAGACGCGGAGGCTCGCGCAAGAGCGTGATCTCATGCGTCGCGCAGGAACGCGTCCGCGATCGCGCGGCGATTGAGCTTGAGGTTACGGGTGCGCAGGCCGCCTTCGACGTCGAATTCGCGGTCGGTGAAAATGACCTTCGTCAATTGCCGCTGCGCAGGAAGCGTGCCATTGACTGCCCGGACGAGCTCGCGCAACGCGTCCGTTACTTCGGCATCGTCCGGCCGGCGCGTGGCGATGACGACGCACAGCCCCGCGTGCGAGCCGGCCATCACGACTGCCACCTCGACACGCGGATCGCGATACAACAGCGCCTCGATGGGCTCGGGATGGAACTTCTCGCCGTTGCTCGTGATGATTGCGTCTTTCTTGCGACCGACAACGCGCAGGAAGCCATCGCTGTCGAACTCGGCGATGTCGCCCGTCGCCACCGCGTTCGGTGCGACGAACGTCGCGCGGATGTCTTCTTCCGGTGCATCGAAATAGCCCAGCGAGAGCAGTGCGCTACGCGTCACGATCACTTCCCCGTCTTCCGACAACGACACGCTGCCGGGCTCCGCCGGTTGACCGACCGTGCCGACTCGCACGCGTCCGGGCTTGTTCCAGGCAACCATACCTGCCTCGGTGATGCCGAACGCCTCGTACAACTCGATCCCGCAGTCCCAGAAGAAATCCAGTGCGGCGCGCTTGATCGGCGCCATCCCCGTGATCATGTAACGGATGTTGCCGCCCGTCAGCGCGATCAGACGCTCCGAGAGCGTCGAGGGGTCGCCGGCAGGACCGGCGGCCGCTCGCGCCACGGTGTGCAGTGTCTCGTACAGCACCGGTGGTGCGATCACGAACGTCGGGCGATGCCGCTTGAGACCCGGAAAGAGTCCGTGGAACGGCACGGAAACGAGATCGACACCGTGATACAGGCAGAAGTAATACGTCATCCGCTGCTGATAATTCGCGAATGGCAGAAACGTCAGGAAGCGCTCGCCGGGCGCAACGCCGAACGCGTCGCGATACAGATCGAGCAGGTGCGCGGTACCGCGCCGGCTCATCACGAGCCCCTTGTTCTTGCCGGTCGTGCCGGAGCTGAACACGAGCGAATGCGTATCCGGCCGATGCTCGACGAGCACCGGCTCGATACGCGTGGCCGAACCGCGCGCGTCGGCCGGGTCGATATCGATGACCCGGCCGGCGATCGGCTCGGCGGAATCGAGCCACCGCGCATCCACCGCAAGTACGCTCAGTCGGTAGCGCTCGATCAATGCGTCGCACGTGCCGGGCAGACGATCGTTCGGGAAAGCGACCGATACGCAGCCGAGTTCCATGCACGCTAGGTCCCACACGATCCATGGGTAGCCGTTCGGTGCCGCGATGCCGACGCGTGCGCCTGGCACGAGGCCGATCGCCTTGCCGCGCTCCACCGCAGCGAGCACGTCCTCGAACAGTTCGTGAAAAGTCCGGACAGTTTCGGCGCCCTTGTCGTCGACAAAGGTCAAGGTATGACTGCTGTCGCGCAGACGGGCGACGAGATCATCGAAGGTCATCATCGGTGTTTTCCCGTCACGCGTGCGCGACGCCCTCCGCGGACGCGTAGTACTTTTGTGCCGCGCTTTCATACATGTTCCAGAACAGCTTGCACGTGTGGCGCACCGAGAACAGGGCTTCCTGCTGCATCTCCACGGTCGTGCACAGATCCGTCACGAGCGAGATGCCCTCGGCGACGTGCGCGACGTCTTCCTTCTGGTGAACCGAGAAGAAGCGCGTGTCTTCCTCGGTCAGTCCGTAGCACTTCGCCAGAATGGCGTGGCGTGCTTCGCCTGCACGGGTTTCCAGACTCTGCCCTTCGCTGGCGATCATCACCGCGGCAGCACCGATATGGTAGGTGCCCGCCCCCTTGCAGTTCTCGAGCCGATACTCGATCAACTCACGGGTCGCGGCAGACGGTACCCACGCATCGCGCTCCTCGTCACTGATCCGTTGCGCCCGAATGAAGTCCTCCATGAGCTCGACATGGTTCTTCGTCTTCGAGAAACGTCCCGTCTCCTCCTCGAACAGGTTGTACAGCAGCCGGCGCTTGTGGTCGGGAAACGGGCAACGGAAGTAAAGATTCTCGATGTATTCGAGAAAGTACCGGGTGATCTGGTATCCCTCGAGCGTGATGATCTTCAGCAGCCGCCAGTTCTTCTGCGGCGTAAACAACTCCGCGAAGATCGGATGATCGAGGGTCAGTTGTTCGTCCAGCGTTTCGCGCAGCGTGCGCGAGAAAGTCGCTTTGTCCATCAGCACGGCTTCGTTTGCGAGGGTCATGGTCGTTCCCTGTCGGTAAGGTAACCGGCAATGTAATGGCGGCTTTCAAGGCTGAAACCTGTCCGTTCGGGCGAGTGTTTCACCTGTACGCCAATCCTGTACGTCAGTGCAGGTAGGCAGTGCGGCGGCTTGACGCTATAAAGCGGAACCCCTACGGCACTTGGAGCATCCGATGGACGACCACGCGAATGTATTCGCTACGCTTACCGAACTGATTCCACAGATTGCCGCGCTCGATATCGCGCCGGACATGCTGACTCGAGAAACGTCGCTGACGTCGGATCTGATGCTCGATTCAATTTCGCTGCTGTCCCTGATGGCGCTGACGGAGGATCGCCTTGGCGTCAGCTTTGCATCGCATACGGAACAGGTCGCGAATCTCGAAACCATCGGCGACGCGGTTGATCTCGTCGAAATGCTGTTGTCCGTGAAAGCGTAGCGAGACGGCGATGAACGATCGATTTCCGTTGAACGGTCAACCACTCGACGCGCGTACGGCATCTTCCGCCGGCGGCTACGGCAGCATCCATTTGCTGCTTGCCGGCGATCTCGACGCAATGCGCGTCGCGTTCGGCACCGGCGACGCGGCATCAGCCGCCCACACCGCGGTGGCCCCGAAGACAAACGCGCGCGTTGCGAGACTGCGCGATACGCTGAGCGCCCCCGACACGCGGCGGATCGCTATCGTTATCGACGATCCCGAACTCCGGCGTACGCGCGAATTCGCGTCCTTGCCGCGGACGATCCCGGCCGCGCTCGACGTCGACGCGGCGTCCATGACCGACGCATGCATCGTCGTGCTCGGCGACGCGCTCGCGAACGGCACGGCTATCATCGACGACGCGAGTACCCTGTCGTTACCGCCGCTCGATACGCTCGCCGATGCGGTAGCCGATACCGTGTTCGAGGTGCGCCGACGCGCCGATACCTACTTTCAGCACGAGCCACTGGCATTGCCCGGCGAATCAGCCGGCGCGGCTCACCTGTTGACGGCCGAAGCCGTGCTGGCCTGGCTTGCGGCCGAAGCGACGGCCGGCCTTCAC
The DNA here is from genome assembly GCF_048565265.1 of Burkholderia theae. Taxonomy (NCBI): domain Bacteria; kingdom Pseudomonadati; phylum Pseudomonadota; class Betaproteobacteria; order Burkholderiales; family Burkholderiaceae; genus Burkholderia; species Burkholderia theae. The sequence goes on along the minus strand of NZ_CP183463.1, from coordinate 1,073,835 downwards.
GTCGTGTACGGCGACCTGCGCATCACGTGGCACGCGCTCTCCGCGAGCGTCGCCGGATTCGCGCAGGTTCCGACGCGAACCCGTTCCGCTCAAGACGGCCCGGACGCAGTGCTCGACCTGCTCGATACGAACCTGCGGCACGCCGCGCATACGCTTGGATGCCGCGACGACGCGCGCGAGCACCCGACCGACGTCCGGGTGCACCGGCTGTGCTGCGACAACTTCGACTGGCGCGATCGGATCGCCTCGCGCGTCGCCGCTCACGCCGCAGCGCATGAGCGACGCGTCGCGCCCCGGGTTGTCGACCTGCCTTCCGCGCGACGCATCGCGACCGGAAACGGGCATGTCTATCTGAATTGTGGAAGGGGTTCCCGGGCCTTGCTGCTCATCAATGCCTTCGGCATCCCGCACGACGTCTGGCATGATTTCGCTGCTGAATTGGCGCCGCATTTTTCCATCTACCTGGTGGACGAAGCAGATGACACGCCTGCCGAAGCAGGACTGACACGTGCGTATTATTCCGATCCCGATGCTCCTGGCCGCTATGCACGTAGCGTCGCCGAGTTGCTCGACGTCGAGCGGATCGACGCGATTCACGTCGCGAGCTGGTGCGGAGGGGCACGATATGCGCTTGCGTTGGCGCGAGCGCTGCCCGGCCGCATCGCATCGATGAGCCTGATCGCACCGTCGTTTGCCGGCGCGCAGGACTACGACGGCGCGGACAGCGCCTACGAAAACAATCTCAACACGATGTGTTCGCTCGTCGCCCGTATGCCGAAGGCTGCGGACAGTATGGCGAAATCGATGATGGCGCTGTTGGAGAAGCGGGAACGAAGCGATGCTCGTGGAGACGGGCATGCATCGATGTTCGCGCTGTCCGATTCGTCGACGCGCCACTGGCTGCACGCGCCCTTCATGTCAGCGACGAACATGATCGATTACAGCCAGCAGTTGCTGAACTTCCGCGCGCATCGAATCGAAGCCGAGCGCGACGGTTCGATCGCGGATATCCCCGCCATGCTCGTTACCGGGGAATACGACGAAATGACCTGCGCGACGCGCGCGCGGGCCATTGCCTCTGCGCTGCTTCGTCCGATCCAGATCGAAATGCTGGGCGGCAGTCATCACATGGTTCACCAGAACGCGGCGCTCCTGGCGCGACTCGTCGGCACGTTCGTCGACAACCCGATTCTCGCGCCCGACGCACTTCCGCATCCGAGACTGCGATTCTTCGCGGATGCCGGGTACGCCGACATGGAGTCGGGCGAACTGTGACTGTAGCCCTGCCCGATGCCCGTTCGGACAGTTACAGACCCCGGGCCTCGGTCACTAAAGTCGCGCTGTGGCAGCAATTCAGATCACACGCGTCCGATCGCGTCGCGCCACTCGCGAACGACGCACAAGCCACCGTCAACCAGCTGGTCGGAGATTTCGAATGTACGCAAACAGTCTTGTCGAACTGATCGGCGATACGCCGCTGCTTTATCTGAAGAGCCTGTCGAACGAGCACCGGCGAATCCGCGTGTATGGGAAGCTCGAGTGCTACAACCCCGGCAATAGCGTCAAGGACCGGAGCGCCCTCCAGCTTCTGCGCCAGGCAGAGCGCGATCATGGCCTCAAACCGGGCTGGTCGATCGTCGAATCGACGTCCGGCAACATGGGGCATGCGCTCGCCATGCTTTGCGCAACACGCGGATATCGCTTCATTTGCGTGCTCGACCCGAAGACACCGAAGACGAATGCGAACCTCGTGCGGGCATTCGGTGGAGAGGTGGAGATGGTCGAACAACCGGACGAGACCGGCAGCTTTCAGAAGAAGCGAATTGCAGTCGCGAAAGCGATCGCCGCGAACGTGCCGAACTGCGTCAACCTCGATCAGTACAACAATCCGGCCGCCATCGACGCCCATTACTACTCCACCGGACCGGAGATCGTTTCTCAATTGGCCGATCGACTCGACGCCGTGATCGTGTCGGCCAGTACCGGTAGCCATCTGAGCGGAATCGCGCGCTATGTGAAGGAGCGTGATCCGTCGACCCGCGTAATCGGCGTCGAACCCGACGGCTCGGTCGTGTTCGGCGGCACATACCGACCGCATCTGCAGAATGGCGCGGGCCTCAGTTTCCAGCCCGGCAACATCCTGATTCATCTCATCGACGACACGATGCGCATCGAAGATCGCGATGCATTCGTCGGTTGCCGCCGTCTCGCGCTCGACGAAGGGTTGTTGCTCGGCGGCTCATCCGGCGCGATCGCGCAGGCCGCGCGCCGCTACATCGCGACCTTGCAAGGCCCGGCCAACATCGTGTTGGTGCTCCCGGACAGTGGCACCAAGTATCTGGACACGATTTACGACGATCAATGGCTCGTCGATCATGGCCTCCAGGCAGTGCTCGACGACCTTTGCGACACCCCGACGTCGCCACGCGCCGAAAGCGCCGTGGCCCTCGAAACCATGTGATCCAGGGACACCCATGAAAGACTCCATCCGTACCCAGCTTGCCGACGGCGCACAGTACCCGATCGTGTTGCCGAAGGCCGACGTCACGCATGTCACGTATCGTTGGGCGAACACCGTCGACGATGCACTGGGTGCGCAGGTCATCGAGCTGATGCGACGCACGAGCGAGAGCGCACCGATCATCGGTTTCGCCGAAACGATCACGGATGCGGAAGCGATCCGCTACCTCGATGAGTTGCGCTCGAATCTCGCCGCGGAGAAGGTACGTCTGCTGACGATCTTCGCCAGCACGGCACAGCTGATCGGCCTGTGCACGTTGCGCCGCAACCTGAACCCGAACAATCGCCACATCACCGATCTCGCGAAAGGCATGATCCACGATGCCTATCGAGGCGGCGGTGTGCTGCCCGCCGCATTCGTTGAAATTGCACTGCAATGCGATCTGGACAACGTCGAACTGGTAACGCTCGATGTGCGCGACGGCACGCCCGCGCATCGGGTCTGGGAGCATTACGGCTTCCAGACCTGGGGCACCTTGCCGGATTACGCGCGCGCGGACGGGAAGATTCATGCGGGCCACTTCATGATGCAGCGCGTGGGAGACCTCAAGGAACGTGCACTCGGCATGCTCGGCGGCCGCGAGGCCGACCGTGCCGTCGCGGCCAAAGCATCGGTATGAGTGATCCGATCTACAGCGGCCCGATCATCGACTCGCACTGCCACATCGCGTCGACGCGCTTTATCCCGAGCGCGTTCCTCGAGGGCTTGTGTGCCAACGTTCATGTGCGGCTCGTCGCAAACGGTGTTCGGAAATCCCGCTCGGAACTCCTGGATACCTACCTCGCGCAGAGCCAGGACCACTTCGGCGACGCGCTGGCAGCCGACATGGCGTCGGCCGGTATCGAACAGGCCGTCCTGCTGCTGCCCGACTTCACGTACGTGATGAAGAGCGACCTGACGATCGCCGAGATGTACGCCGAGCATCATGCGATTCTGCAGCGCCACGGCGAGCGCTTCCACGTGTTCGGCGGAGTCGATCCGCGTTGGGGTGCCGACGCTGTCGCATTGTTCGAGAAAGGCGTGGTCGAGTACGGCTTCTCCGGACTGAAACTCTATCCGCCCTGCGGCTACAGCCCTAGCGACAAGATCCTCTACCCGCTGTATGAAATCTGTCGCGCACACCGACTGCCGGTTCTGCTGCACGTGGGTCCAACCAGCCCGACGCTCGAATTCGCGTACTCGCACCCCGATCTGCTCGACCGCGCGGCGTTCGATTTTCCCGACGTGAACTTCATCCTCGCGCACGGCGCCGTACATCACGTCGACGCGTGCGTGCGACAGTGCGCGTATCGACCGAATGTGTATCTCGACATCAGCGCGTTTCTCGGTTCCCAGCATCCTCAGGGTTGGCCGACCGCCCTCGCGGAGCTGTTCCGCATGAACATCAATCACAAGATCCTGTTCGGCACCGACTGGCCGGTCTTTCGCAATTCGGGGGGCCATCGCAAGGTGATGGAACAGTTTCTGGCCCCCAATGGTCCGCTGGCGGCGGTCGCGCCGGTGCAACGCAAGTGGTTGATGTCCGGCAACACGCACGCGCTGCTGCCGGCGCCGCGCACGATCGATGCGATCGCGTGACCCGGGCCGGCGCGTGCGCCGGCCGTCCCGCACGCATTACGGGCTTGCGACCGCCGCGGTTGTCGCCGCGACGCTTGTCTGGAGTGCATGGCCCGCCCACACGTCCGACGCGGCGACCGAAATGGCCGATACGTCGGATCGCTGGAGCACCGACGAGCTGGCCCTGCTCAAATCGATGCGCGTGCCGTCCGGCACGCCCGCAAAAGCCGATCCTTCGAATCGGGTCGCGACGTCCGTGAACGCGGCGCAGCTCGGCAAACGGCTGTTCGCCGACCCGCGGTTCAGCCGCAACGGTGCAATCGCCTGCGCCAGCTGCCACGCCGTCGACCGCCAGTTCGAGGACGGGCGACCCCTCGCGATCGGCCTGGGCACCGGCGTACGCCGCACGATGCCCGTTGTCGGCGTGGCCGGCTCTCCATGGCTATTCTGGGACGGCCGCAAGGACAGTGTGTGGTCGCAAGCGATCGGGCCGATCGAGGATCACAACGAACACGCGGGCACCCGGCTGCGCGCCGCACATGTGCTGGCCGAGCACTATCGGGGCGAATACGAGTCGTTGTTCGGACCATTACCCAACCTGAGCGCCTTGCCGCGCGACGCGGGTCCGCTTGGCACCGACATCGAAAAGGCGGCGTGGCGAGCACTCGACGAACGCACGCGCACCGACGTGTCGCGCGTGTTCGCGAATCTCGGCAAGGCGATCGCCGCGTACGAAGCGACACTGCAGTACGGGCCGTCGAACTTCGATACTTACGTCGAGGGTGTCCTGACTGGCGACCCGGGCAAGCTCGCGGTGCTCAGCGCGGTCGAAAAGGCGGGGCTGCGCTTATTCATGAGCAAGGGTCAATGCGTGACGTGCCACACCGGGCCGATGCTGAGCGATCGTCAGTTCCACAACATCGGCGTACCGCCGCGCAGCGGAGTGGCCTCCGATACCGGCCGCGCGGCGGCGGTCGACAAGGTTCTGCGCGACGAATTCAATTGCATGGGACCGTTCAGCGACGCCAGGCCCGAGCAGTGCGAGGAGCTGCAGTTCATCTCGACCGACGACCCGCAGATGCTTGCCGCGTTCAAAACGCCGAGCCTGCGTAACGTCGCACTGCGACCCCCGTATATGCATGCGGGACAATTCGCGTCCCTTGAAGCAGTGATGCGGCACTACGCGGACGCGCCGGCGGCTGCGATCGGGCATAGCGAACTGAAGAAAATCGCGTTGTCGGACGAAGAACAACGACAGCTCGTCGCCCTGCTCGGCGCCTTCTCCGGCCCCATCGTCGAGCGCTGACCGGCCGCCTCCCGTCGCACGTCAACGAGAGGCGTCGCGAACGGCTACGCCCATCACCTTCACCTGGCCGCCGAATGGCAACGCGGCCGCCTGGTATACGGTTCGCGCGGGCCGACGATCGGCGGGGAACAGGTCCGCGTATACCTCGTTCACCTGCGCAAGCGCACCGATGTCGACGAACGCGATGTCGACGAATACCAGATCCCGAGGGGCGAAGCCCGCCGCATCAAGTGCGCTGAACAGGTTCGCGAACGCGCGTCTGGCCTCTTCCGCGGGTGTACCGGGTACATAGCAACCATCGGCGTCCAATGAAAGTTGACCGCTCAGGTAGCAGGTGTCGTTTGCGACGACCGCATGACTGATCGGCGATGGCCATTGCGGCAGTCCGTTACCCGACGTAATGTAGCTTTTCATGAATTGCTCCTCGATGTGTGTGGCGCCACGCGTCGCGCGAACCATGCGCACGTGCTCCATGTCATAAGTAGTGCTTGACGAGCAGCTGCCAAAGATTCGACTGCGGCAGTGCGCCGAATTCGGTTGAGGACGCACCCGCATTGATCTGCCATTGCAGTGCGACGTCTGTACGGGCGAAGCGATAGCGCGCTTCGAGCCAGGTGAGCCTGCTGCGATCCGCGAGGTTCAACCTGACGAAACCGGACAGATCGAGACGCTGGAACCATGCGTCCTGCCATCTGACCATCGCGAACAGCCCGTCACGCGTGACGGGGTCTTGCTGCGCGGCCGCCAGCGCCCGGTACGCGGCGTAGCTGGCCGGGGGGCCGTTGCGCAGCGCCTGCCAGCCTGCACGATCGAGTGCTGCGCCATCCCGGTCATACTCCAGCGTGACGGACAGGTTGCGAGAAGTCGTGCAAGTCACGCCCGTTGCGAGCTTCCAGCGAAACGCGACATCGCTATACGGGCGTCCCAGCGAGCGAGCGAGCGTCGACGGCCCCCGCCCTCCGGACCATTCCGCGTATCCGACGCACGCATTGTTCACGAGATGGACCAGGTTGACGCCGAATTGCGGCGAACTGCCCGGCTTTCCGTCGTCATAGATCACGATCTGCGGTGACAGATCCGATATCACGTGCTGGCTGAACTGAAGCATCCAGCGCGTGCGTTGATTCGTTGCGCCGAAGTCCGGCGAGAACGACGCATCGGTTGCGTGATCCGCGATGCGCGGCGCGACAAGCGCGCTGATGGAACCGTCTGCCCACAATTGTTGACCGCGCAACATCACGGTGCCGAGCCGGTTCTCTCGCAGGCTCGCGGGATCCACCGATGTCACGGAGCGGACTGCGTTGTCGCGAAAGAAGTCGGTCGGGTTGTAGCCGGTGGCGACACCGAGCCTCACGTTGACGCGGCCGGCCTGCACCAGTGTCTTGCCGCCACCCATACGACCGTCCACGTACAGTTCCTTCAGGGTATTGATCGCACCGGAATCAACATCGAAGCGTAGTGGACCGTTCAGGTCGAGTCGATCGGCGAAATTGATGCCCCAGCCGCTCGAGAACGCATGGCGCGCAGTCAGGTCGAACGACAGGCGCGTGGCCACCCGCGTGCCGCCTGGCCGCAAGGTCGCGAAGCGCAGGCCTGGTTCGATGCTGAACTGATACTTGCCGTCGTCAACCGTCTGCACCGGTGTCGCGTCGGCGAGCGCCAGGCCCGCCTCTTCCGCGTCACTCGCATGGCACGCGCTTGCCGCGCCGGCCAACGCAATGCAGACGATGCTGATTCGCTTCATCATTCCGGTTGGAAACGTGCCATGAAATCGGACTGGAACCAGGCGTCCGGAATCTCGCGCGCGACGTAGTCCGCATATCGCATCACGGTCACGAGATTCGGATTGAGCCCGTCGATGATAACGATCTCGGTTGGCCGCAGCGCGCCGAGCTGTTGCTGATAACGTCGATAGAACGCGGTCTTGAGGAGCTTGCCGCTTTCGCTGAAGAAACGTGCCTTCACCGGACGCGAGTCCGCCGCGTCGATCCACATTTCGATCGAGTGGTAGGTCATGTCCGACACGCTCTGAACGAGCTTCAACCGGTATGCATGGCGCGTCTGGCGCTCACCGTCCTGCACGTCCTCCTCGGCCTCGATCTGCGCGCGATAGCCCTGCGCGAAATTGACCGTGACCACGTCTCCGTTCGACGCCTGCCCGAGCAACCGTTGCTGCGGCGAAATGCGGATCGTCGCTTTGCTCGCGGGATCGAAAAACCACAGGTCGTTGCCGCTCTTGAGCATCAGCTTGTTCGCATCGCGTGCCGGCGCAGCGAACCGGATCAGGCTGCGAAACTGACCGCTCGCCGGATTGATCCGCGAATAGGCGGTCAGTGCGTTCGAATCCGTTTGCTTGCCGTCGGTGTACTGCGTCAGCGTGACGTTCAGCGTGAACGGTTCGCTCGGGTTGCGCACGGCATCGCTCGCGGCGAGGATGCGTTGAGGATCTGGCGCGGCTTTTGCGGCACTGCAGGCAAGTGCCAGGATCACGGCAGCGCACAGGCGCGCCATCGAATGCGTCTGCATCGGAATCTCCGGAGCAAATACGGAATGACAGGGACGAGCGCGGCTCTCCACCCGGAACGGGTGGAAAACCGGCACGACTGGGGACGAATAAGTCGAAGCTGCGGTGCGCTGCTCAGTAGCCCGGATATTGCATCTGCAGTGCAACCCATGCGGCCGTGCGCTTGCCGAATTCCGACGAGATCGCCTTCAGCGACGCGTCGAGCGCATGCAACGGGTAGCGCGTAATCGGTGCGGACAACATACGCGTCGGCGCGTCGACGCCGGCAACGCGGTCGGGAACGATTGTCAGTCCACGCCGGGTGCGCACCGGTTCGCGGTTCGCGGCAACCGTGTAGGCAGTCGAGCGGAACGTGGTCGAGTACGCGTCGGCTTCGAGCACGAGCGCAATTTCGTCGACACCCGGCGCGATCGGAATGCCGAAATCCTCGTGTGACCAGAACGACACGTAGTTGGTCGCGATCGTCGCCATCGCCGGCAATCCGAGGTTGAAGCGATCGCTCGCGATCTCGGATGACCACGCGGGGCGTCCGAGTCGCTCGGCGACCTGCAGCGCCCGTTCGCGACCGGCGAGCGCTTCGACGAGCGCAAGCGACACCGGAATCGTCGCGGTGACGCCGGTCGTCGTGACGACCTTGCCATCGGCAACGTAGCGCTTGCCGTCGACCCAGCGCGTATCGGGAAATTTCTTGCGCAGGTCATTCATCGAGTACCAGTGCCCCGTTGCGCGGCGGCCTTCCAGCAGACCCGCGCGTGCGACGACCCAGACGCCGTCGCACACGCCGATGATCGTCGCCCCCTTCTTCGCCTGCTCGGCTACCCATGCAAGCAGCGCCGGATCACTGTCACGATGCACGGCCGGCACGATCACATAGTCCGCGCCTTCGGGCACGCGCTGGTCGAACTGCGCGGTGGTTTCGTCCGGAATGACGTTCATCGGTGCCGGGAACATCCGGATGGGGCCCGATTTCGTTGCAAGTGCAACGAGATCCGCGGCGCCCGATTCGGCGACGATCCCATACGGGACGACGTAGTCGGTCAGCTCGGTATAGTAGTTCTCGCCAACGACGGCGACGATCGGGCGCGTGCGTCCGAATCGCGGCTGATAGGCAGGCAGCCGGTCGGCGCGCGCGGCAACGGGCGCGGCCGCGGCGGGTGCCGATGCTTCGTTCGCCGGCCCCGCATGGGCAATACTCGCGATACCCGATGCAAACGGCGCGAGCAGCAACATCATCCAGTACAGCATGACTCTTCGCATTGAAGCTTCTCCGTGAATGGATTCATCCAGTAAACAGGCATGGCGCCCGTTTCGATCGTCATGACGCCACCGCTGGCAGCAACACGACGTTGAACGTCACGTCGCCGCCACCCTGCGCCTCCCGTACCTTCAGCGTGATCGTCCACCACCCGGGCATGCTGAACTTCATCCCCTGCAGCCGATACACGCCATTACCGTCATCCGGGACGACTCGAGGGCGCGTCGGCAGACCGTGCCCGTGCTGAGGCATCCCGCCGCTCACGTCGATGCGCGCACCGCGCACGGGCTCGCCCGACGCACGGTTCACGGTGACGGTCCATGCATGGATCCGGTTCAGTGGCGGCGGCGTCGTGGGCGGCTCGAGCGTCACGACGTATGCGCCTGCCGCAGTCGATTGCGTCAGCGATAGATTCAGCCCCGCAGGAACCGACTGCTCGGTGGGTGCGCCACACGCACCGAGCAATGCCGCGCAGCTCCCGGCGAAGGCTAACATGACAAACCGCCGACGAATCGATTTCGCAATCATTTCAGTCGCGCAAGATCCGGTCGTTCGATCACGCGTAGCGGAGCGCATCGACGATCTCCATTCGGGACGCGCGGCGGGCGGGCAGCAACGCGGAAAGCATCGACACCAGCAGCAGGCCGATCGCGGTACCGACGATCAGATCGTTCTCGCCCCACACGCGAATGATCAGCGGCACCGGCGAGCGGCCCGGTGGTGTCCACGTAAGACCGCTGACGTTGATGACACCGGCGAGCATCGCGGCGCTGACGACGCCGAGCACCGCGCCGATCACGCCGAGCAGCAACCCTTCGCACAGGAAAAGGCGACGCACGCCGGTCCGGCGCAATCCCATCGCGCGCAGCGTGCCGATTTCGACCGTGCGCTCGAACACCGCGGTGCTCATTGTGTTGCCGACAGTGAATAGCACGATCGCAGCGATCAGCAGCGCGACAAAACCGAACAGTGTCGTGAACATCGCAAGCGCCTGGCCGTAGAACGGATTCAGCACCGTGTAATCGACCACTTCCGTGTCCGTACCGGTGAATCTGGTATTGAGCAGCGTCTCAAGTCGGGCCTTCGCGGCGGGCAAATCCGCGGTGTGGCGCAATTGCACGACGATCGCCGTGGCCTTCGGCCGCTCGTTGCCGTAGACGAGCCGTTGCGCTTGCGCAAGATGCAAGCCCACGTACATGTCGTCGTATTCCTTGATCCCCTGCCGTTCTGCCTTCACGACCTGCAATTCCGCGACGTTCGGCGCACCGCGCGCGGTCGCCGCAAGCAGTTCGATCCGACGCCCGTCCGTCGCCGCAGACGGCGCGTCGCGCAACCCGTCGGCAAGCGCCGCGATGTCGGTCGGAAGCGGCGAGGACTTCGCCGTGTCTGCGGCTTTCTTGGGCGGCTTGCAGTCGGGTACCTTGAGCGGTCCGCACAGTTCGAGTACGCGAGCAAGGCCCGTACCGATCACGGCTGCATCGCCTGCCGTTCCGGTGAGCGCCATCGGTGGAATCGTCACCGGAAAGTGATAGTCGTTCCAGTCGCGCATCCGATTCTGGTCGTCGACACGCACGCCGAGCGCGAGTGCGGTGCGCGACAACCCGGCATCGAAGTTGCCCGCAATACCCTGCAACTGCAGCGTGGGTGTCGCGACGAGCACCATGGGTGCCAGTACCGGGTCGGCTTTCACCGCATCGATGATCGCCTCGTAGTTTTCGATCCCGTACTCGGAAGGATTCCCGCTCCCGAACTCATAGAACCCCTTGCGTTCGATCTGCATGTGGCCGCCGTACTTCACATAATCGGTTTGCAGGCCATACGTGATGTTGCGCGTATAGCCACCGAACAGCAGCACCGCGTGGGCGCCGACGATCATCGCGAGCAATGTCGTGATCGAACGGCGACGGTTGCGCAGCAGGTTGCGCAGCGCGAGCGAGAATGTCTTCATGCGAACACCTCCTGTGCATCGGTGCGTGTCACCGTGGACACGCTGCCGTCGGCAATGTGGACTACGTCATCACCAGCCGCGAGCACCTGCGGATCATGCGACGAAATCACGAACGACACGCGCCGCTCCCGTTGCAGTCGCCGCATCAGCGCGATGATCTGCTGTCCGGTCTTGCTGTCCAGGTTGGCGGTCGGCTCGTCTGCCAATACGAGGTTCGGCGACCCGACGAGTGCGCGGGCGATCGCGACCCGCTGTCGCTGACCGCCAGACATCTGCCCTGGCCGGTGATGCGCCTTGTCCGCAAGGCCGACTGCATCGAGCATGTCCCGCACGCGAAGCGCGCGCTCGGACTCGGTCAGTCGCGAACCCGCGAGAAGCAGCGGATATTCGACGTTCTCGTGTGCGGTGAGCACCGGCAGCAGATTGAAGTTCTGGAAGACGAAGCCGAGCCGGCGAGCTCGAAAGTCGGACAGTGCGTCGTCCGACAAGCGGCCGACCTCCTCGCCTGCAACGACGATGCGGCCGCGATCCGGTCGGTCTACACAACCGACGAGATTCAGCAACGTCGACTTCCCGCTGCCGGACGCACCGGCGATGACAGTCAGTTTTCCATCGCGGATGTCAAGCGTGACGTCGTGCAGCGCGGTCACGTTGACGGAACCCATCAGGTACGACTTCTCAACGGCTTCGAGTATTACGGCGTTCATGGTCTCGATATACGAAGTTGGCGGCCCGCGACAGCAAGGCGCAGGGACGATCGCGCAGCGCAGAATACCAACTTGTGTGTACGGAAAAACCTGTTCGTTGGGGCAGCACCCAGGGGTGGCGCCAATGCCGGGAAGGGGTGTCCCTTCCGGATTTCGTGAGCCATCACGACCGGGTTGGATCGTCAACCTGTACCGTCGGACGGCACACGTCACCCGCCCTTCCGATTACGCTGTGCCGGCATCGGAGCGCCGCGCCGGGTCGGATCGCGGCCGAGACTCATCACGACTTCCGTTCTGAATCGGCATGCCAGTCAAGATCACACCCTGGTTCATCCTGCATCGCCCGCAACCCGCCGCGACTCATCGGCTGTTCTGCTTCCCGTACGCCGGAGCGGGCTCGCTGCTCTATCGACGCTGGGCGCTTGACCTGCCCAGCTGGATTGAAGTCGTTGCGGTCGAACCGCCGGGACGCCAAACACGCTTCGCGGAAGCACCGCCTGCATCGCTGGACGCAATGGTAGATGCACTGGCAAAGGCTGCGAGCGGGCTCCTTGACAAACCATTCAGCACCTTCGGCTACAGTTTCGGCAGTGTCGTGGGTATCGAATGGTTGAGGGAGCTCGGCCGCCGAGGGCTTCCTGAGCCAATCCACGCGTTCTGTGCCGCACACCGTGCACCGCATGTCGCACCTCGTCTGTTATCGATTCATCGATTGCCCGAACCGGACCTTATCCGTTGGCTGAAGACGATGGGCGGAACGCCGGACGCCCTGCTGTCGGAGCCCGACTGGCTTCGGCACTTCCTGCGAGCGCTACGAGCCGATCTGGCACTCGCCGAAGGATATTGGCCCGATACGCCTTTCACGTTGCCGTGCGGGCTGACCGTGTTCGGCGGCCTGCGCGATCCGCATGTCGATATCGATGCGCTGCGCGAATGGCGTCGCTACAGCGACGGGCCATTCGCACTTCATCGGTTCGACGGCGATCACTTCTTTATCCATGCACGAGAACGCGAGCTTCAGGATCATGTTGTTGCGACGTTGACCGCCGGCGCATAGGCTCGATCCCGGAAGCCGGCCACGTCTGCATTTCTTTGACGAGGTCCTCCGCTCATAGCATCACGCGCTCGATCCCGCCATGGTTCGCACGTGCGACATAATCGGCCATCCAGTTCTCGCCGAGCACCTGGCGCGCGATCTCGACCACGATGTAGTCGGCCTCGATGTTCGCATCCTCGTTGTAGCGCGACAGGCCCTGCAGGCACGACGGGCAGCTCGTCAGGATCTTCACGTCCGGGCCGTTCGCGGCCGCGGCGGCCGGCGCCGGTGCGCTCGCGCCGTCGGCCACGACCGGGATGCCGCGCAGCTTCGCGGCGCCCTTGCGGATCTCCTCTTCCTTGCGGAAGCGGACCTGCGTCGACACGTCCGGGCGCGTGACCGCGAGCGTGCCCGATTCGCCGCAGCAACGGTCGTTCTTCTCGATCTTGTAACCGTCCTTCTCCGTGCCCATCAGCTCGTTGACGAGCTTGACCGGGTCCATCGTCTTGATCGGCGTGTGGCACGGGTCGTGATACATGTAGCGCGTGCCCGTCACGCCGTCGAGCTTCATCCCCTTCTCGAGCAGGAACTCGTGGATGTCGATGATCCGGCAGCCCGGGAAGATCTTGTCGAATTCATACCCGGCGAGCTGGTCGTAGCAGGTGCCGCACGACACGACCACCGTCTTGATGTCGAGGTAGTTCAGCGTGTTCGCGACCCGGTGGAACAGCACGCGGTTATCGGTGACGATCTTCTCCGCCTTGTCGTACTGCCCCGCGCCGCGCTGCGGATAACCGCAGCACAGGTAGCCCGGCGGCAGCACCGTCTGCACGCCGGCTTCCCACAGCATCGCCTGCGTCGCGAGACCGACCTGCGAGAACAGGCGCTCGGAGCCGCAGCCCGGGAAGTAGAACACCGCTTCCGAATCGACGGTCGTCGACTTCGGGTTGCGGATGATCGGCACGATCTTGTTGTCCTCGATGTCGAGCAGCGCGCGCGCCGTCTTCTTCGGCAGGTTGCCCGGCATCTTCTTGTTGACGAAGTGGATCACCTGCTCGACGACGGGCGGCTTGCCGGTCGTCGCGGGCGGGTGCTGCGTCTGCTTCGTCACGACCTTCTTCAGCATGTCGTTCGCGAAGCGCTGCACCTTGTAGCCGACGCCCATCATCACGCCGCGCGCGGCGTTGATCGTCTGCGGATTGGTCGCGTTCAGGAAGAACATGCCCGCGGCCTGGCCCGGGTTGAACTTCTTCTTGCCCATCTTGCGCAACAGGTTGCGCATGTTCATCGTGACGTCGCCGAAGTCGATCTTCACCGGGCACGGCGTCGCGCACTTGTGGCACACCGTGCAGTGGTCGGCCACGTCGTTGAACTCGTCCCAGTGCTTGATCGATACACCGCGGCGCGTCTGCTCTTCATACAGGAACGCCTCGACCAGCAGCGACGTCGCGAGGATCTTGTTGCGCGGGCTGTACAGCAGGTTCGCGCGCGGCACGTGGGTCGCGCACACCGGCTTGCACTTGCCGCAGCGCAGGCAGTCCTTCACCGAATCGGCGATCGCGCCGATGTCGGACTGCTGCATGATCAGCGACTCGTAGCCCATCAGCCCGAAGCTGGGCGTGTACGCGTTGCGCAGATCGGCGCCGTCGAGCAGCTTGCCCTTGTTGAAACGGCCGTTCGGGTCGACGCGCTGCTTGTACGCGCGGAATTCGGCAATCTCGTCGTCGGTCAGGAACTCGAGCTTCGTGATGCCGATCCCGTGCTCGCCGGAGATCACGCCGTCGAGCGAGCGCGCGAGCTTCATGATGCGCGCGACTGCCGCGTGCGCGTCCTGCAGCATCTCGTAGTTGTCGGAGTTGACCGGCAGGTTGGTGTGGACGTTGCCGTCGCCCGCGTGCATGTGCAGCGCGACGAACACGCGGCCGCGCAGCACCTGCTTGTGGATCGCCTGCGCCTCGTCGAGGATCTGCTTGAACGCGCCGCCGTTGAAGATCGCGCGCAGCTCCGCGCGGATCTCCTGTTTCCACGAGATGCGGACCGTGCGGTCCTGCGTGATGTGGAACACGGTCGCGCCCGGCTGCTCGTCCGCGCGATCCGCGAACTTCTCGGCCAGCGCCTCGTAGCCGAGCTGCACGAGGTAGTGCTGCGCCTCGCGCAGCGGCTGGTCGAGCCGGTCGCGCACGAATTCCCAGCGCGCACGCACGCGCTTGAACAGCTCCAGCGCCTGCTGCACGCGATCCTCGAGCAGCTCGGCGCTCGGGATCTCGTTCGCGTCGTCGGTCTTGCCGAGCGGCAGGTTGCCGGCGCGGAAGAATGCTTCGAGCGCGTCGACGAGCTGCAGCTTGTTCTTCAGCGACAGCTCGATGTTGATCCGCTCGATGCCGTCGGTGTACTCGCCCATCCGGTTCAGCGGGATGACGACGTCTTCGTTGATCTTGAACGCGTTGGTGTGCTTCGCGATCGCGGCCGTGCGGCTGCGGTCGAGCCAGAAGCGCTTGCGCGCCTCCGCGCTGACCGCGACGAAGCCTTCGCCGCTCTTGCCGTTCGCCATCCGGATCACTTCGGACGTCGCTTGCGCCACTGCGTCGGCATCGTCGCCGACGATGTCGCCGATCAGCACCATCTTCGGGAAGGCATTGCGCTTGCTCTTGGTCGCATAGCCGACCGCGCGCAGGTAGCGCTCGTCGAGGTGCTCGAGGCCCGCGAGGATCGCGCCGCCCCGCTTCGACGTCTCGAACAGGTAGTCCTTGATTTCGACGATGCTCGGGATCGCCTCGCGCGCCTGGCCGAAGAATTCGAGGCAGACGGTGCGCGTGTGCGCGGGCATCTTGTGCAGCACCCAGCGCGCGGACGTGATGAGCCCGTCGCAGCCTTCCTTCTGCACGCCCGGCAGGCCGGCGAGGAACTTGTCGGTCACGTCCTTGCCGAGCCCTTCCTTGCGGAACCGGCGGCCCTCGATCTCGAGCATCTCGGTGCGCAGCAGCTTCTCGCCCGGCGCGTACGCGCCGTCGAACCACTTCAGCTCGAAGCGCGCGACCGGAATGTCGTGGATCTTGCCCTGGTTGTGCTCGTGGCGCGTGACTTCGAGCCAGTTGCCGTCCGGGTCGACCATCCGCCACCAGGCCAGGTTGTCGAGCGCGGTGCCCCACAACACGGCCTTCTTGCCGCCCGCGTTCATCGCGACGTTGCCGCCGATGCACGACGCGTCGAGCGACGTCGGATCGACCGCGAACACGTAGCCGGCCGCCTCGGCCGCCTCGGTCACGCGGCGCGTGACGACGCCCGCGCCGGAGAAGATCGTCGCCACCTTGTGCGCGACGCCCGGCAGCTCGGTCAGCTCGACCGCGCCGAGCTGTTCGAGCTTCTCGGTGTTGATCACCGCGGAGAACGGCGTGAGCGGCACCGCGCCGCCCGTGTAGCCGGTGCCGCCGCCGCGCGGGATCACGGTCAGGCCGAGTTCGAAGCAGGCCTTGATCAGTCCGGCGATCTCGGCTTCGGAATCGGGCGTCAGCACGACGAACGGGTATTCGACGCGCCAGTCGGTCGCGTCGGTCACGTGCGACACGCGCGACAGCCCGTCGAAGCGGATGTTGTCCTTTTGCGTGCAGCGGCCGAGCGCCTTGGTCGCGCGGCGGCGCAGGTCGGCCATCTTCTCGAATTCGTCGGCGAACTCGCTCACCGCACGCCGCGCGGCGGCTTCGAGCATCTCGACGCGCAACGCGCGCTCGCGGCCCGCGCCACCATACTGGCCATCCACACGCACACGGCGACGCCTTGCGATCTCGGTCAGCCGGTCGTGCAGCGTGCCGATCAAGAACGCACGACGCTTTCGGTTATCAAGCAGATCGTCCTGCAGGTACGGATTGCGGCGCACGGCCCAGATGTCGCCCAGCACTTCACAAAGCAGCCGCGCGGAGCGGCCCGTGTGACGCTCGGCGCGCAGTGCGTCGAGCACCGACCACGCCTCTGCACCGAGCAGGCGGATCACGATCTCGCGATCGGAAAACGACGTGTAGTTATAGGGAATGTTGCGTGAAGGTTCATGTATTTCCGCTATTGCCCGAACACAATCGAACAAATGTACGGTTGGCAGTCGGGCATTCATTGGAGTCTATGGAGCGAATGGTGAAGCGGGCTAAAACACGGCTCAGGAACCTGGGAACGTATCCGGACACAAGCAGACGAACTAAATGGAAACGACCGTCCGGACCAGATCAAACGCGCTTTTCAGGATCAACGCTGTGGCCACGCCGACCAATGGGGGCGCAAGTACACCGGTGACGCAGAGCAAAACGCGGCCGAAAGGCGGCAGGCCTGGACGCTTCCACGCGATGTAAACCGCCGCAGGTGGCAAAAAGAGAATCGACAGAATGTATGCTTTGTACGTAAATCCGTGACGCGCGACAAACGCCTTGACCTTTTCCTTGAAAGACATTCCTGAACTCCTCTAGATCAATCCCAGACGGCTGACTTTCGCCACGGCTTGTGCCCTGTTCGAAACACGCAGCTTTTCGTACACGTTGGTCAAATGGAACTTGACCGTCCTTTCCGACATGGAAAGTATCCGACCAATTTCCCAGGCGGTCTTGCCTTCGACTACCCATTTAATTACGTCGGATTCCTTTCTCGTAAACTGAATTCCCTTCGAGTCTTCGCAGGGTTTCCGGTCAAGATCCGCCGCACGTAGTTCCGCATTCCTATTGCTCTGTCCCGCGATCTTTTGAATCAACGCGGTATGTAAATGCATCGCAATGAAGGTCAGAAGAAGTGCCGAGTGCAATGTCGCGTCTTCACACTTCAACTGCAGAACAGTCCGGGTCGCCGTCGAATCGCCTGGTGGCGCTCCGATACAGGCGACAATGCCCTTTCCCCGCATATATAACGCAAGGTCATTGACAAACACTTCACACTGCGGCAATCCGGCATCGAGATCGTGCCAATGAAATGTATGGTCCTGACGGTCAAACAGCGTGAAGCAACTCAAATATTGGTCAATGTCAATCGTGGCACCAAACAGAGTCAAGCCTCGCCGGGTTCCGACAACGTCATTCGCCACACCGTAGCGATAGATCAGACCATGAGAAGCTGTATCGCCGCTTCCGACATGCAAAATCAAACACTTGTCGAACGGAATCACCCGCCCAATTTTTTCCGCGAGTTGATCGATCCCGTCGGTCAAGCCGTTGGGGCGAAGAATCTCGCCGATGATGCGAGAAAATGTCTCCAATTTGCCGGGCCCTTATTGAAAAGACAAGATTCGTATGCATTGGTATGCCCTGGCAATCGACTTTCGATTTCCTGAAGTGTCAAAACCATAACGGGCCACTGATCAACCACAATTTTCACTCGACGCGCCATCACCGCGACAGTGAGCAATGGCATCGTAAAATCGATCGCCATTCATAAACAGGTTTTTGGAATGAATAATTTAACAGCGAATGCAGACCAACACTCGACCCCTCAGACTGTTAACATCTGCAATATTAAGCTGTTAGTTATTAAAGTGTTGCGCACGAGACCCAATGACAGATCGATTTCACCCACTTGCGCCACGTCATATTTTATTCATTCAGTTCCAACATCCGAATCGGCGGTCACCAGGACACCTCCCCGATTAACCCCCGCATCTGGATTCCACGCTTTAAATTTGACATTGCGCAAGTATATCGGAGTACAGATGGCAGGAACATTACTCATCGAAAAAAATATGTAATGAAGCTTTCTTCCGTATTACAAACAAACCAAGCACTCCATACCAACGATTCGCCACAAGGACGCACAAAATTTCAAAAAAGTTGATGATGCGCGCCACTTCGACAAACCTGCAGCCTGACGAACTCGAAAAAATTTCCAACTCACCCGGGCTTCAATTTCATTCATTCACATAGTGCCATCAATTATTCACATCATCGGAATCAGTGACAATCAATCATCGAGATGGTCAAGCGAGGACAACGATGTTGAAGGGAATCCCAATATTTTGATACAGCCATATTTCCTTGTTCTTGTATATCCCGGCAGACTGTCAAAACTGACAGGCAATCGACGTATTTAATCGGCAATCCATTCGAGCGACCGCTGGCGATCACTGTAATGACTTGCACATCTCGTAAGTGGCTACGTCACCGAGAGCATGACGACGTCTTTGCTGCATACCGGTAGCGGTTGCAATAAAGCTGCCTTGTCGTCTTTGGTGGACAGGGCGTACGGGCCGGCAAGCGCTCAACGACCCGCTCGCCATCCATCCAGAAGTCCGGAGTTCGTCTCGCGACGCATTCCCGTACGTAGCCGGGCAGCAGGCGCGGCACGCGCAGCAGCGACAAACGCCCTACGGTCGGCGGTGATGGTGTTGGGCCATCACCGCCGGGCACCGACGCTTGAGCACGTTCGGCGCAGCTCGGCAATCGATGCGTTCGATACTGTGCGGTACTACGCGCATTCGCGTATCGATCCGTCACCTGCTTGTACATCGGGACCGTTCAGCTTGTTCACGAATGCCCCGTGCGAGCATGCTTCGTCAGCACTCGAAGGCGGCCCTCGAACTTGTGAAGCAGCATCGACGCCGTTGCGGCAAGCCCGATCGCGAGTCCGCTCCAGATTCCGTAGATGCCATACCCCAGCAGCACACCGGCCGCCCATGCGACAGGCAGACCGATCATCCAGTACCCGACGATCGAGATACGGAACGAGCTTGTCACGTCGCCGAGGCCCCGCAAAATGCCGACACCGATGTTCTGGCTGCAATCAAAGATCTGCAGCAGCGCCGCGATCGTCAGCAGTCCTCCTGCGAGTCGCAGGACTTCCGCACTCGCGGCAACGCTGTTGTCGAGGAATGGCGCAAGCACGCGGGTCGGTGTGACGAGATACGGCAGCGCAACGATCAGCATGGCCCCGACGCCAAGCCCGAGTCCGGTATAACCGAGCCGGCGGGCGCCGCGATAGTCGTGCTGCGCGCACGCGTGGCTGATGCTGATCGATGATGCATGAGACAAACCGACCGAAATCATGAATACGATGTAAATCACCTGATTGACGATCGTCTGGGCGGCGAGCGCATCGGTACCGAGCGTTCCGATCACGAGCGTAAGGACAGTGAAGAACGCCGCTTCCGACCCATACGTGGCCGCGATCGGAAGCCCCATTCGCCACGTTCTCGCCAATGCTTCAGCGTCCGTGCGCCAGACAGCAAGCGACAGGTTCTCGGCCAGTTCCGGCCGGCGCCTTGCGATCATGAGAAACGCAATGAAAGAGAGCAGGTACACGCTGCTGGTTGCGCAGGCAATGCCAATCAAACCGAGCTTGGGGAAGCCGAACCGGCCGAACATCAATGCGTAGTCGAGCGCTGCGTTGACAACGATCGAAACGACCGTGATCACCAGTAGCGGCCCTGGCTTGCGCAAGCCGACGGTATATTGCCGAAGCGCCTGGAACCACAGGCACGGCAATATACCGGGTGCGGCAGCCGCAAGATAGAACGAGGCTTGCCTTGCAACATCGGGATCTTGCCCGAGCCAGACGAGCGGCATTTCGATACACAGCATCAGTAGCGAAAACACCAGTGCCGCAAGCGTCGATAGCGCAAAACCGGCGCGCCCCAGCCGCAAGATTTCCGCATGAGCTTGCTGGCCGTTGGCGAACGCGACCAGATTGCCGGTCCCCGTCACGAGCCCGGTCCCCATCGTCCGAAACTGATTGAAGATCGTCAAAGCGAGACCACCGGCGGCAATCTCGCGCGGTCCAAGCATTCCCATCATTACAATGTCGGTCGTCGTCAGCGCCACCTGGGCCAGCTGCGTGAGAACAAGAGGGGCAGCGAGCAAGCCGATTTTCCTGACATCGAGCCAGACTTGTCGATGAAGTTTCATACGGCGCGGGAGAATATGGGTTCGAGTTCGCGGGCGATGGAATCGTCGAGCAGATTTCGCTCGCGCATCCACTCGTCGTTAAACACCGTGTCGAGATACTTCTCGCCGCCGTCGCATACCAGGATGACAAGCGTCGAATCGGCCGGCAACGAATCGAGCATCTTCAGTGCATGCCAGATAACGCCGCCTGCCGAGCCGCCGACGAGCAGCGATCTCTTGCGTGCGATGTAGCGGGCGGTATTGAATGCGGCCGCGTCCGTCACCTTGACCCCTTCGTCGAGTAGCGCGTAGTCGACCAATGCACCAATTTCGGCTCCAGGTGGCGTCCCGGTGCCGGACTGATAATAGGATCCACCTTCGCCGCCGAATGCGATCGAGCCGACCGGTTCGACACCGATGACACGTGGCGCGGCGCCCGTCGCGAGCAGTTCGCGCGCAGTGCCGAAAAGCGAGCCGCCGGTGCCGACCGAACCGACCAGGAAGTCGATTCGATCTCCGAGAATCTCGCGCAACTCGCGTGCCAGCTCGCGATAGCCGTTGCCATTCGCCGGATTGTTGTGCTGCTCGGTCCAGATGCTGTCCGGGTCGTCGGCTGCCATTCGCTCGGCAAGCGCCTCCCGGTCCACCGTCGCGAGTGCTTCACCATCGCTCACGTAGACGAGTTCCGCGCCGAACGCCTGCATCGCGCGCAGCTTGTCTTTCGACGCGTGGCAGTCCACGACTGCGGTAAATCGGTAACCGCGCTCAGCCGACAATAGCGCCAGGCCCATACCTGTGTTGCCGGAGGTCGATTCGATCACGCGCCCGGCCGGCCGCAGGCTTCCGTCCTGCTCCGCTTCGTCGAGCATCTGCCTTGCCATCCGAATCTTTGCGCTGCCGGTCGGATTCGTCGATTCCAGCTTGAGCAGGATGCGCGCTCCGTTGGCGCCGCGAATCAATTCGAACAGCGGCGTGCGGCCGATAAGATCCGATACTTTCGACACGATCGCGGGCATGGTAATCGTGGCTTGTTCACCGAGAAAACGTACATTCATTGTCAGGCTCCGGAGATCTGGAAATGGCGATCGACGCGCCAACGCGGCCGCGCGCCATCGAGCGTTAATACAAGCTTTGGCGGGAGCGGCAATTCGTGAAATGGAGACTCGTTGGAATCCATCTGATAGCCGGCCGTGTTTGGGTAGATCAGGAGATCGCCAGGTTCGGGGCGTTGCTCGAACGCGATCTTGCGCCAGGTCAGCATGTCGGAATCGAGGCAGCTCGCGCCGCCGACGCACGCGCGATAAGGGCCTGCCGCACGCAGAGATTGCGACGACTCGTGCACGTGCGTCAGCAGCTCTGGATCGGGGAGGAATTCGCTGGCAAACCATTGCTCGGACACACTGAAGCTCGTGCCGTTGACGGTCGCTATGCCATAGTCGCCGCAATCCTTCACGCCTTGCACGGCAAAAACCGTGAATCCCGCCTGATCCAGCAGCGCGCGCCCCGGTTCCAGCATGACTTGCAAGCCGTGCTCACGTACCAGTTCGGCGAGCGACGTTGATTCTGCATCAGGGATGCCGGTCAGGATTGCATCAAGCATCTGCGCGCCGCCGCACGCCGAGTAATACGGATAGAAGCCGTCGAATACCTTGTTTGCATGGTAATCGCCGGCGCGGTGTGCGCCCTGGAATGCGAGCCAGTCACCCTCGCTGGCGTACGACATCGCAAAGCCACCGCCGATGTTGATCGTGTGTGGCGCAAGACCGAGCGCTCGAGCGGCAATGCACGCGCGCAGCGCGATCCCCGCCTGATTGCAGCGGGCCGTTGCACTGTAACCGGACAGATGAAACGAGAACCCTTCAAGGGTGATCGACGACCGCATCGCGACACACGCCGACAGCGCCAGACTGAGCGCTTCGGCACTCAACCCGAATCGACTCTCATTTTGCACACCTGGCGCCATGCGCAGCAGAACACGTGCGACTCGATTCGATTGCTGCGCAATCGCGGCCAGACGATCGAGTTCATCGATACTGTCGACGGCAATCAACGCATCGTGCAGGATTGCGAGCCGTAACAGCGCACTCGCCTTTGCGGGACCGGATACGCCAATGTCGGCTCCGCACACACCCGCGGCCAGCGCGTCGGCGAACTCGCCCGCACTCGCGACGTCGACGCCGATCCCTGCGTCTGCCGCCATGTGCGCAAAGCAGCGCGCCTTGTTCGCCTTCTTCGCGTAGTACACCCGCCCCGGAACCCGATATGCGTCGAGCACGCGCTGGAACGCCGCGACATTGCGGACGAATCGCTCTGGAAACAGGAAATGGACCGGCGCGTCGAAGCCGTCCGCCAGATCGCGGATCATTGCCTGATGCCCGTCCAGGAAATCGCGCAATGCAGGGTCCCACAACGCGGGCAGTCGGGGGATGTCGCTCACCATAGTTCGACTTCCTCGCCGAGCCCTTTCACCCGAGCCGCGTCGGCCAACACGCGCCCAAGCGCAATGTCGGTCACGATCATTCCGCTGTTGAACGCGTAGACGATGTCGCCATCATTGCGCCGTGCCGGCTTACGACCGAGCAGTATGTCCGGAAGCTCCGCATCGACAGCAGGAAGCTTGCCGGATTCGTCGACGAGATCGGCGCCGGTCACCAGCATCTGTGCCTCGCTTGTCGCGATCCGGTAGTCGGCACGATGCAGCGCGTCGGCGTGAATCCCGTATCCGACCAGAAGTGCAAGCGCGCCCGGCTTCAGCGCCGCGTGACGCACCGTCTCCGATACGCCGGCGCCGGCCACACCAAGCACGATGTCCGCCTCCCTCGCCGACGCGGCGAGATCCGTCGACACCTCGATGTCACGGTCAGGGTGAAAGCGCTTCAGCGTGCTGCGCACGGCATCGATTCCCGATTCATAGTGGCCGTGTACGATCACCCGCTCGATGTCCGGCAGGGCGGTTAGCAGGAACGGCGCCGCCATACGCCCCTGCGTTCCGGTGCCGACGACAAGTGCCGTTCTGGCATCCGGCGCGGCAACACGCGCGATCAAGGCCGACACGGCCGGCGTACGCAGCGACCCGACCAGGCTGCCGTCCATCAGTGCAACGGGCATACCGGTTTCGTCGTCGAACAGCAGCAATGTCGTGTAGTACTTCTGTAGTTCGCGGTTGTGTTCGGGATCGTATTTATACGACGTCTTGAATCCGACAGTTTTACGCCCACCGTCTCGGCCAAGCATCGAATACGCAACCGAATGCTTGTCGGCCGGCTGGCTCATCAGCTTGCGCGGATTCTCCGATTCGCCGGAAGCAAGGCCAAGGTATGCACCCTCGACCGCCTCGAGCACCATCGATGGGTCGTAGTCGAGTTCGTCGATCACGTGCTTGCCAAGCACAAGCAGCCTTGACGGTTGCGTCGCAAGCCGCGGTCGTACGTCCGCGTCGGGTTTGGTCGCACCGGGCATCGCTAATGTCATCGTATTCATTCGTGTCTCACAGGATTTCGCGCATCGAAGGGGCCTGCCGGAACGGCAACGTCTCGCGCAGGTTGACGTGGACATTGACACGCCGCAACCAGCGCTGGCGCGGTCCATAGTTGGGGCTGTAGATGGTGCGTCCGTGGACGGCGCGCTTGTTATCAACCCAGACCATGTCGCCTGGATGCATCACAACGCTCGTGCGATGCGTATAGCAGGCGTCGATCAGCCAGCGCAACGCACACTCCGCCTCCTCGTCGCCAGGCAGTGCCGCCATGAATGCCTCGTCCACACGCAACCACGGCTTCGCGCGCAGCCCGGACAGGGCCGACACCGGCTCCGGGTTCTCGTGCATGCGGCGGATGTGCGCGAATACATGATCGTCAAGTCGCCAGTGTTCGCTGACGTTCTGCTCGGGCAGGTGCGACTTGTCCGGAAGAATCATGAAGCGTTGGGCGCTCAATACCCGCCACATGTCGTCTGGAATCCCGATTTCCTCAATCCCGCAGAAAATCGTTTCTGCCCGCTCGTCGTTGCGGTAGCAAAGAATCGAAAGGAAGTCGGCTCGATGCTCGTGAAACGCCTCCTCGTTGTGCCACACGAGCGTCACACTGCTGCCGCCGCCGAGTTGCTCGGCATGGTCCTTCCTGATCGGCACGATGTGACGCAGGAAGCGACCGTTTTCCTGCGTGCGCCAACCGAACATGTCACCCAGCAGCGACGTCATCAGGCATTGCATGACTTCTTCATTCAGAGATCGCGGGTTGCGCCATGGCGCGTCCCAGTGCAACGGCGACGGGCCGATGCGGGTGTCGTCCACCGGCATTCCGCGCAACAGAAGCACACTGCACGGCAGTTCCAGTTGTCGATAGCGATGCGCCAGAGAACGCAGCGAGCGCGGCAATTCCTGCGCGGCCAGCATGCAATCGTTGGCAAACGCGACACTCTCGACACTGTCGTATTGAGCGATCAACTCCTGCGAAATGTCGGCAAGTCGGGCCACCTCGTCGTCGCGCAATTCATAGATAGCGAGCGACTTCGAAACCGGCCGCAGGCCGGATGGATCGATGCCTTCGGAAAGATTCATACATTTCCCTCGTGTGAAAACGGGCAATCACGCACCTGTGGTGCGGCGAACGCCCGAGCTTTCGTCGTCGACGACCGCTTTGCTCCGTGGCGCATTGCGGGCCGTCATCTCTCAGTATCGTTTTGGTGGTGCTGATGGCATTCCTTACATGCCGATCTCCGCGGACAAGACAATCGCGCTCGTCTGATGAGGTCTTGATCCTTTGAAGTCGCAATGCCAGGAAAAAAGATGCCTTTCAGCTATCCGATCAACGTCTACGCGGCTTACCGGACAACGGCCGCGCTCCCGCGTGTCAGGCGGGCGCTCCGGGATGGCAGCGGGCGCCATCGTCACCAACTTCACGCTGGATCAACACGCCGCCATTCAGCGCATGAACCCATCGCGAATGATCCCCTTTCCTCTGTTAACCGGATGAGGACCAGAAACGCGAACCGAATCCGGATAATTTTTTTCTCGAATCAGTCAACCACCGTGATTCCCGCGACCCGCGTGTCGACGCCGACGTAGCCATCCCGATGACGACTCAATTCATCAATTAATTCGTTTAACGAAATATTCAAAGCGACAATTGCTTTACGCGACACACTTC
Organism: Burkholderia theae; assembly: GCF_048565265.1. Taxonomy (NCBI): domain Bacteria; kingdom Pseudomonadati; phylum Pseudomonadota; class Betaproteobacteria; order Burkholderiales; family Burkholderiaceae; genus Burkholderia; species Burkholderia theae. The sequence goes on along the minus strand of NZ_CP183463.1, from coordinate 1,047,990 downwards.
GCAAACGGGATCCGCGCCTACCGCCGCAGATCGAGGCCTGGGCGATCAGCTCGAACATCGTCCTCCGAACCGGCCGCTGGAAGGATCACCGACATGCGTCAGCAAACGAGACCGACGTCGATCAGCGCCAGATGCACATCCCCTGCGCAATCGCACGCGGATAAGCCCGCGCTACAGCCTCGCTACCGAAATCCTTGAGTGCTGGTTTGAGAATCAGGCGCAGAAATGTGTCGTGGACAAGATCAGCAGCGTCGGCGGCATCTCCCAACCGCCGACGTAGCCAGCTTTGCAGCCAGCCTTGATGGTCACGATAACGAACATGGACATGCTGATGCACGGCGGACTGCGTGACGGTCATGTCACGACCCCTTCAACATCAATGGCTGCAGGTGGGAGGGAAATACGAATCGTTTGTGTTTATAAACTAACTTCCACTTCCCTTGCAATACTTTACAGCCGGGTTGAAGCTGTCGTTACTTCAAAATCCCTGTCGACGCGTCAGCCTGCCCGTTGGACCCGGCGCGAGGACATTGCAATCGATCAACAGGCGCTGCTGAAACTGGTTACGGTCAGTGCACCCATGATCGCCCTCCATCGATATCGTCACCCGATCGGCCCGTGCATCCCAAGCAAAACCTACCCAACACCACGAACACTAAAAATCACTAAAAAGTCGCGGCTCGTGGAGGATTTCCGTGGAAGGCGGCAGACCACCCGTATTCCGCAAACCATTGTCAGACGGGGCTTGGACGGTTTTCAGCGGACCTGGCCGGATCACCCGGAAACAATCGCATTTGGTTTGACTTTGGACGCCCCGCGCGCCGCAAACCAATGCTGACCGGGCTTTCCGCTTCAAACAATCGCCTCGACAGCCTCCGCATCACCCGCAAGCCAGTCATTCATCACGCGCGCGTCCGCCAGCCGCTCCAGCGACAGACACACGTCGCTCAGCGCATCGGCACGTGCGCCGTCGAGCGCCGTGCCCGCCAGCGCACGATATTTCGCCAGTAGCGCCGCGTCCGACAGCGGATTGCGTGGGTCGCCGAGCGCGATCGGCACGTGACACAATTCCCGTCCGCCATCCAGGCGATGCAGGATCACCGTCGGCTCGTCGAGATCGCCGAGCGCCGGATCGACGTCGACCGCGATGCGCGCGAGCAGCGCGGTCACGCGCGGATCGTTGCGCCGGTCCGCGCGATACACGCCGATCCCCGTGTCGCCGAATGCAAGCGCCGCCGCCACCGCGTACGGCAGGCTCATCTGCGCGGACGACAGCGTCGACAGGTCGCGACCGCCGCACATGCGGGCGACGAACCCGCTCGCCCGCACGACCACCCGTTCGATCTCGCCCGCCGTGAACGTGCGGCCGTCCGCGAGCTGCAGCGCCGCGTCGACGGCCGCATGTGCGCTGCGGCACGATGCGTGCGGCTTGATCGAACAGCGCATCAGCTTCCAGTGCGCACCGAGGCCGTCGGTCAACGCATCGGGCGCATGCGATTGCGCGGCGAAGGTGTTGAAAAAACCGCCCCACACGTCGTCGAACACGTGCGCGGGGCCGCTCACGCCTTCACGCGAGAGCAGCGCCGCGAGCACGCCGCCCTCCGCCGCACGCCCGGCGTGCAGTCGTTTCGTCTGCGATCCGTCGTGGATGAAACCCCACAGGCCGCCCGCGAAACTCGCCGCATGGCCCAGCGCGTCGCGCGTGCGCGCGGCGTCGAGCCCGAGCACGCGCGCGCTCGCGGCCGCCGCACCGAACACGCCGCAACTGAGCGTCGAGTGCCAGCCCGCGCCGTTATGCACCGAATAGCCGCCCGCTGCCTCGAGCACGCGCCGGCCGACGTCGTAGCCGAGTACGATCGCCGCCACGCATTCGCGGCCCGTCACCGGGCGCCCCGCGCACGACAGCGCGGCGAGCACGGCCGGCAGCACGACCGCGCCCGAATGATCGCAGCCGCCGGAATCGTCGAGTTCGAGCGCGTGCGCGGCAATCCCGTTGACGAACGCCGCATCGCGCGCGCCTGCGGCGCGTCGCGTACCCCACAGCGATGCGCCGCCCTGCGCGACGGCGCCGGTCAGCGCACGGGCGCTACGCGTCTCGACGGCCGACGCGCCCGCCAGCGCCGCACCGAACGTATCGAGTACATGACGCTTGGCTTTCGCGACGACGTCGTCCGGCAATGCATCGGCGGCCGTCTGCGCGACGAATGTCGCAAGCCGCGTTGCGCGCGTTTCCGTATCCATCGTCATCGCGCCGACTCCTCTGCCACGCAACGCGCGAACACGTCGACCGGATGTCCCGGGGCATTGACGGGCGCCTGTGCACGCCACCAGCGCGCGATGTCGCGCCCTGTCGCGAACCATACGTCGCCCGCGTCACGCAAATGCGCGAGCAATGCGCGCAGCAAGTCGATCCGCCCTGCGGTGCCGATGATCTCGGGATGCAGGCGCAGCACGCAGCACAGCCCGAAGCGCCGAAACCCGTCGACGTCGCGCCGCCAGTTGTCGAGCACGTCGCGGTATGCCGCGATGCGCGGTTGCCCGGCCGGCACGGGCGGCGACAGGTTGAACTCGAAGTACGGCGCGTCTTCGAGTTCGTAGTGCAGCGGCAGCTCGACGAGCCGCGCGCCGTCCGCGCCGCCGTCGCCGCGTGGATGCACATACGGCAGATCGTCGCCGCGCCACGACGACGACCACGTGAAGCCTTCCGCGACCAGGCAATCCGCGAAACCGTCGGCCCAGTTGCCGGTGAACGAGCGGAAGCCTTCCACGTCGCGCCCGATCGTGTCGGCGAGCGCCGCTCGCCCGGCGCGGCACGCATCGACCTGCGCGGCGAGCGGCAACACGTCGAAGTCTTCGCAGCGATAGCCGCTCACGCCGAGCTCGTGGCCCGCCGCGGCGATCGCGCGCACCGCGTCCGCATGCGTTTCGGCGACGATGCCCGGGACGAACCAGCTCGCCGGGACGCCGAACGCGTCGAATGCCGCGAGCAGCCGGTCGACGCCGCGCGTCGCGCCGTAACGCCAGACCGACAGCGATTTCTCGCGGCCGACGATGCGCGGCTCGCGGGTCTGGATACCGTGAATGTCGTTGAAGTCGACCGTGATCGCGACCGCGCATCGCGCGCCGCCCGGCCATGAAGGCAGTGTCGTCACTGGCCGCTCCGTTGCGTGGGTTGCGTGTCTCGTGCGTGCTGCGCAAGCCACCAGTCGGCCACTTCGCGGCAGCGCGCGAACCATACGCCGTCCTGCGCGCGCATGTGGCCAAGCCACGCCTCGAGCAGCGCGATGCGGCCGGGCTTGCCGCAGACCTTCGGATGCAGCAGCGTCGTCAGGCACAGCCCGTCCCGCACCACGCCGTCGAATTCGCGTATCCAGTTGTCGAGCGTCGCGTCGTAGCCCGCGATCCGGTCGAGCCCGGCCGGGTAATCGGGGTTGCGGTGATACGCAAGCGACGCGTAGTCGTCGGTCTCCCAACGGCCGGGTATCTCGACGAGCGGCGGCTCGCCGTCCTCGCCGTGCAGCAGGTACGGCCGGTCGTCGCCGCGCATCGAGCTCGAATAACGCACGCCGGCTTCGCGCAGCACGGCCACCGTCGCCGCGCTCCAGTCGCCGGATGGCGTGCGAAAGCCGACCGGCCGCACGCCGAGCGTACGTGCGAGGATCTCGGCCGACTGCGCCATGATCTCGCGCTGCCGCTCGGGCTCGAGCGTCCAGAACGCTTCGTGCCGATAGCCGTGGTAGCCGATCTCGTGGCCGCGCTCGACGATCGCCGCGCATTGCGCGGGCCACGTCCGCGCGACCCACGCAGGCACGAAGAACGTCGCGGGCAGATCGAACGCCGCGAGCATGTCGAGCAACCGGCCGAGCGCGCGCCACGGCCCGTAGCTGCCGAGCGTGAAATACGCGGGGTTGCGCCAGATCGACCCGTTCAGCATCGCGTCGCCGGTCGGGCCGTCGAGATCGAACGCGAGCGCGACGCATGCGCGCTTCGCGTCCGGCCAGCGGGGAGCCAGGTCCGTCATCGCGCGCTCAGTGCGTGCCGTTGATCATCGCCTTCGCCACCGCGTGTTCCTGCAGCCCCCACTTCGCGAGCAGCTTGTGGTACGAGCCGTCCGCGATCATCTGGTTGAGCGCCGTCGTCAGCGCGCTGCTGAGCGCGGTGTTGCTCTTCGCGACGCCGATGCCCGTGTATTGCGACAGGAACGGCTTGCCGACCGGCGCGTATGCGTTCTGCTCGAGGCTGTTCTGGTAGGGCAGCGTCTCGCCGCCCTGCACGGCCGCGTCGATGCGGTTCTGGCGCAACTGCATGCGCGCATCCGACGAACCGTCGGTGCCGACCACGACGATTGCCGGCTTGCCGGCCTTCACGCAGTTCTCCGCGCTCCACGCGGTCGTGTTGTCCGGGAACGACGTGCGCCGGCTCGACCCGACGCGCTTGCCGCACAGCGCGCTCATCTGCGCGAACTCGCCGGCGCGCGTCTTCAGCGTGTAGAACTGCGGCCCCGTCTCGATGTAGTCGACGAACGTCACCGCGTCGCGGCGCGTCGGCAGGTCGGTCATGCCGGACAGGATCATGTCGACGCGTTGCGTCGCGACCGCGCTCATCATCTGGTCGAAACTCGTCTCGACCCAGTTCACTTTCGCGCCCATCTTCGCGGCGAGCGCTTCGCCGAGATCGACGTCGAAGCCCGCGAGCTTGTCGGTCGCCGGGTCCTTGTATTCGAACGGCGGATAGTTCGGCACGATCGCGACGTTCAGCGTGCGTTTCGCGCTCGCCGCCTGCGCGACTGCGAAGGAGGCATGAAGCGCGAGCGCGCCGAATGCGACGGCGGCCAGCGTGCGGGTCAGGACGGATGCTTTCATGGGTGTCGCCTTGTCGTGGTGAAGTAATGGGGTGCTGCGCCGGTCTGGTTGACGGCTCCATCGATCGGGCGCGGCGATACGGGGCGCCCGGCCCGTTTACGCAATCACGGCCGAGATGAAATCGCGCGTGCGCGCGTGCGTCGGCGCGGACAGCACCTGGTCAGGCGGCCCGCTCTCGACGATCCGGCCGCCGTCCATGAACACGACGCGGTCGGCCACCTCGCGCGCGAAGCCGAGCTCGTGCGTGACGACGATCATCGTCATGCCGCTCTTCGCGAGATCGCGCATTACAGCCAGCACCTCACCGACGAGCTCGGGATCGAGCGCCGACGTCGGCTCGTCGAACAGGATCAGTTGCGGATGCATCGCGAGCGCCCGCGCGATCGCGACGCGCTGCTGCTGGCCGCCCGACAGCTCGACCGGAAACGCGTCGCATTTGTGCGCGAGCCCGACCCGCGCGAGCAGCGCATGCGCTTCCTCCTCCGCTTGCGCGCGGCGGCGCTTGAGCACCTGCACGGGGCCCTCGATCACGTTTTCGAGCGCGGTCTTGTGCGGGAACAGGTTGAAGCGCTGGAACACCATGCTCGTCGCCAGCCGCTGGCGCGCGACCTGGCGCTCCGACAACTCGTGGAGCCGGTTGCCGGTGCGCCGGTAGCCGGCCAGTTCGCCGTTGACCCACAGCGCGCCCGCGCTGATCGTCTCGAGCTGGTTGATGCAGCGCAGGAACGTGCTCTTGCCCGAGCCCGACGGCCCGATGATGCACAGCACTTCACCTTGCGCGACGTCGAGCGTGATGCCGTGCAGTGCCTGGAAATCGCCGTACGACTTGCGCACGTCGACTGCGCGAACGACCGCGTTCGTCATGACGTTCTCCCGATGGTTGAGGGTCGTGCCGTTCATGCGCGGCCCGCCGCGCGACCCGCGCCGCGTGCAAAGCGCCGTTCGACGCGTGCCTGCGCGAGCGACAGCACGGTGACGACCGCGAGATACCAGATGCCCGCGACGATCAGCAACTCGATCACGCGGGCGTTCGCGTAGTAGATGTTCTGCGCGTTGTGCAGCATCTCCGCGTACTGCACGACACTCGCGAGCGACGTCAGCTTGACCATGCCGATCAGCTCGTTGCCGATCGGCGGCACGATCACGCGCATCGCCTGCGGCAGGATGATCCGGCGCAGCGCCTGCAGGCGCGGCATGCCGATCGATTTCGCGGCCTCGTACTGGCCGGTGTCGACCGACAGCAGCCCCGCGCGCACGACTTCCGACGTATACGCGCCCTGGTTGATGCCGAGCCCGAGCACAGCCGCGAGGAACGGCGTCATCACGTCGACGGTCCGGAACTCGGCGATACCCGGGATACCGAGCGTCGGGAACACCAGTGCGAGGTTGAACCACAGCAGCAGTTGCAGGATCACCGGCGTGCCGCGGAACAGCCAGATGTAGCCCTGCGCGATCGCGCCGAGCACCGGGTTCGACGACAGCCGCATCACCGCGGTGACGACGCCGAGCACGATGCCGAGCGTCATCGCGAGGACGGTCATCACGATCGTGTTGCCGAGCCCCGTCAGGATCGAGCGCGCGGTCAGGAACTGGCCGACGACGCGCCACTCGATCTGTCCGCGCGCGAACGCGGCGACCACGTAGGCGAGCGCGGCAATGATCGCGATCGACGCGACATAACGGCCCCAGTAGCGCCGGCGCACGCGCACGAGGCCTACGGTGTCGTCTGCCGCGGCGTCAGCCGGCCCTGGTGCGCCGTCGAGACGGTGCGAATCGGATGCGCTCAGCATGACGGCCCCCGGTAGTCGGCCGCCCATGCGGCCTGGCGTTCGATTGCGTGACTCAAGCGGCCGATCTGCTCGCGCACGCGCGCGGGCGACGTGCCGCCCGCACCGCCGCGCGCGGCGACGGCCGCGTCGAGCGTCAGATGCGCGCGCACCGCCGGCGCGAGGCGCGGGTCGACGGCCTGCAACTGTTCCGCACTCGCGTCCGCGAGCTCGATGCCGTCGCGTTCGCACGCCCGCACGAGCGCGCCGGTGATCTCATGCGCCTCGCTGAACGGCACGCCCGTCAACGCAAGCCAGTCCGCGACCTCGGTCGCGAGCGTGAAGCCGAGCGGCGCCTGGCGACGCATCTCGTCGACGTTCACGCGCATCGTGCGGATCATCCCCGCCATCGCCGGCAGCACGAGTTCGAGCGTGTCGATCGAATCGAACGCGGCGATCTTGTCTTCCGCGAGATCGCGGTTGTACGCGAGCGGCAGCGACTTCAGCGTCGCGAGCAGGCCCGTCAGATTGCCGATCAGGCGCCCCGCCTTGCCGCGCGTCAGTTCCGCGATGTCCGGGTTCTTCTTCTGCGGCATGATCGAGCTGCCCGTCGCATAACCGTCGTCGAGTTCCACCCAGCGGAATTGCCGCGACGTCCACAGGATCACTTCTTCCGACAGGCGAGACAGGTTCACGGCCAGCATGCTCGCAACGAACGTGAATTCGGCGACGTGATCGCGTGCGGCCACGGCGTCGATTGAGTTCTCGCACGGCGCGTCGTAACCGAGCTCCTGCGCGGACAGGTCGGGCCGCACGCAGATCGCCGAACCCGCCAGCGCGGCCGCGCCGAGCGGCGAACGCGCGGTGCGGCGGTCCCAGTCGACCAGACGGTCGGCGTCGCGATACAGCGACTGCGCGTGCGCCAGCAACTGATGGCCGAACACGATCGGCTGTGCGGGCTGCAGATGGGTAAAACCGGCGGTCACCGTGTCGACGTGCCGGCTCGCCTGGCCGATCAGCGCTTCCTGCAGGTCGAGCACACCGCGCACGAGCTGGCGCGCCTTGTCGCGCAGGTACAGGCGCAGGTCGTTCGCCGCCTGGTCGTTGCGCGAACGCCCGGCGCGCAGCTTGCCGCCGAGCGCCGGCAGGCGCTGCGTGAGCACGCGCTCGAGGAACGTATGCACGTCCTCGTCGGCGAGCGACGGCGCGATCGCACCGGCCGCGTAGTCGCGCGCCATGCCGTCCATCGCGGCCAGCAGCTGCGCGAGTTCGTCGTCGTTCACGATGCCGGCGCGATTCAACTCGCGAGCGTGTGCGCGGGAGCCCGCCAGGTCGTACGGCACGAGTCGGTAGAAACTCGGATCGGAGCGGGACAGGTTCTGCAGCGCATCGGACGGTTGCGACTGGAAGCGGCCGCCCCACAGACGTTCGATCGGTTCGGTAAGGCTCATTGCGGTCGACCTCGACTCGGTTGGATTGCCCCCACTGTAGGCATTCAATTTTTTTTGTTGTAGCGAGAAATTGACTCCGCTTAAATGGAATTTTTCTCAGCACCGTCGCCTCCGACGCCCCCGCCGATGCGCAACCGCCTGCCCCCGCTGAACCCGCTTCGCGCATTCGAGGCCGCCGCCCGGCGTGGCACCGTGTCGGCGGCGGCCGACGAACTGCACGTGACCGCGAGCGCGGTCAGCCACCAGATCCGCATTCTCGAAAGCACGCTCGGCGTCGCGCTATTCGTCCGATCAAAGGCGCGCGTGAAGCTCACGCCCGAAGGCGAGGCGCTGCTGGAGCCAGTCGGCGCCGCGTTCGACATGATCGCGAACGCCACCGTCAGGCTCGATTCGCCGGTCGCCGTCGGCGATCTCGTCGTGTCGACGCCGCTGTCGCTGACGTCGCGCTGGCTCGCGCGGCACATCGGCGATTTTCTCGAGCGTTATCCGGGCATTCATCTGAAGGTGATTCCGTCGAACGACGATCGCGAGATCTATTCGTCGGACGTCGACGTCTGCATTCGCTACGGGGAAGGCAACTGGCGCAACCGGCGCGTCGAGCTGCTCGAGCATCCGGCGCTGTTCCCGGTCGTGAGCCCGGCGTTGATGAACGGCCCCGATGCGATCCGCAAGGTGCAGGATCTCGCGGGGCGCACGCTGTTCTGCGAGCATGCGGGCTCGTGGATGCGCTGGCTGGCGGAAGCAAACGCCGACCAGCTGCCGGGCATCCGCATCCTCGAAATCGGCAACGCCCACATCGGCGTCGAAGCCGCGGTGCACGGGCAAGGCGTCGCGCTCGGCGACAGCCTGTCGGTGCGCGACGACCTGATCGACGGCACGCTCGTGCGGCCGTTCAGCGCAACGGTGCCGTCACGCCATGCGTACTATCTCGTCACGCGTCACGAGCTGACCGAGACGCCGCTCGTGACCGCGTTCACGTCGTGGCTGCGCGCGTGCCTCGCGTGATGCGCGTCGTCGGGCAGGGTTGAGCGGGGTTGGGGTCAGCCGATGAGATTCGTCAGGTCGTCCCACACCATGACGATGTTCTGCGACCGCCAGATCGGCCCCGCATCGACGTACTCGCCTGCAAGCCGGCCATTCAGCGCCTCATAGAAGGCGATCGCTGACGCGTTTCCCTTGACGACACTCAACGCGGCGCCCTGATACCGCAACTTTCCCAAATGCGTCGCGAGCTGTGCGAGCAGCGTGCGGCCAATGCCGCGACGCTTGAAATCGGGATCGACATACAGGAACTTGATCTCGCCGCGGCCACCGAAGATCGGTTCCGACGGCGCGCCGGCCGCGCCGATTCCGACGATCCTGCCGTCGGTCTCCGCAATGAGCACCAGCTGGTTGCCGTCGTTCGACGCCAGCTTTTCCTTCCATGTCCTGCCGCGATAGTCCTCGTCGAGGACAGCGTGCGCTTGCGCGGGTGCGAGATCCCGATAGGTATGCCGCCAGACCTTCACGTGAAAATCGGCGATCGCCTGCGCGTCGTCCAGGTTGGCGGACCTGATGGATATTGCGGTCATGGGGAGACTCTCTCGGGCGGGCCTAGCACGCGCGGGCGCGGTGCACACGCCGGATTGTCGGCGATCCGGCCAGCGATGTCGAATGACCCGCGGGCCAGCGCCGGCCCGTCCGGCGAGCGGGATCGACCGGTACCAACACGGAGCAGCCGAACGATTTTCTGACGGCGACGAACCCGCCGCCGGTCGGGCGCTCGCTTCGATCAAGGACCACCGTCTACGGTGCGACACGCCCGTCGGTCAGCATCCGGATCGCGAGCGGCTCAATTCCACGCATGGCGCGCCGGACGCACGCCGTTCAGGTAGTAGTTACCGACCAGGTGATATTTCCAGCGCACCGGATCGTGCAGCGTATGCGTGCGCGCGTTGCGCCAGTGCCGGTCAAGGTTGTGCTCGGCGAGCGTCGATTGCGTGCCGGCCAGCTCGAACAGCTTTTCGCCCGCGAGCAGTGCGATCTCGGTCGTCAGCACCTTCGCTTCGCCGACCGCGACGGATGCGCGCGCAACATCGTCCTCGGTCACCGTGCCGCGCGCGCCGATCTCGTCGAGCGTGCGCGCCGCCCGTTCGAGCAGCGCTTGCGCCGCGTGAAGCCGGACGTGCAGACGGCCGATCTCGCGAAGGATCAGCGGATCGTCGGCCGCCCGCTCGACGCCGCTGTCGACCCACGGCCGCGTGCGGGTACGCACGAACGCCAGCGTATCGTCGATGGCCGCCTCGGCAATGCCGGCATCGATCGCCGCCTGGATGATCTGCGACAGCGGGCCGTTGAGCGTCGGCTCGTCCGACACGCGCTGCGCGGACAACACGTGCGATGCGGGCACGCGCACGCCGTCGAGCACCACCGTGCCGCTCGCGGTCGTGCGCTGGCCGAACCCCGACCAGTCGTCGATCACGGTCAGCCCCGGCGTCGGTTGCGGCACGTAGGCAAGCCACGCCTGTTGCGCATCGTCGAGGCCGAGCACCGGTACGTAATGCGCGAACAGCGCGCCCGTCGAGTAGAACTTCGTGCCGTCGACGACATAGTCGCCGCCGTCGCGGCGCACGCGCGTCTTCAGATCGAGCACGTGCTTCGTGCCCTTCTCCGAGAAGCCGTTGCCGAACCGCTTGCCGCTCAGCACTTCCGCGAAGAAATGGCGCTTCTGCGCATCGGTGCCGGTCAGCGCGATCACGTCGACCAGCCCGAAATGATTCTGCGGCAGCTGTCCGAGCGACGCATCGGCGGCCGCGACGATCCTGATCACCTCGGTGAGCGTCACGTGCGAGACGCCCGCGCCGCCGTATGCCTTCGGCACCGTGATCGCCCAGAGCCCCGACTGCGAAAACCATTCGATCTCGTCACGCGGCAACCGGCGCTCCCGATCCCGCTCGGCCGCGCCCTCCGCGAGCCGCTGCGCAAGCGCTTGCGCGGCGTCGATCGCCTGCGCGTCGTCGGCGATCACCCGGGTCACCTGCGGTTTCGCATCGGCCGGCCGCGCCTGAATCGTGGTGCTCGTCTCTGACATCGAACTCTCCTGTCGAATGGCGAAAGCGTTCAATCTAGCAGCGCGTCGCGGGCCGGCAAACCGAGCGATTCTCGTAACGATATTCCTTCGGATGACAAATGACATCGCGATGCCCGCCTGGCAACAGCACGCTTCGGCGTCGCAATCGATGCCCGGGCGCCGATGCGTCCCCGGCCTGCTCGCGTAATGCCGATCGACGATAACGATCTGCGAATCGGTTATTGGAACGCCCGCGCCGCGCTTCCTATACTGGCCTGCCCGGCAAACGGCCCCGCCCTTCGAGGAAAACCGCATGACTTCGTCGCACGCAGACCCCGACCTTTCCACCGGCACCGACTACGACGCACTCGCAAGCCGGTTCCGGCCGATATTCGACCGCATCGCCGCAGGCACCGCCGAACGTGAACGCCGCCGCGAACTGCCGCACGAAGCGATCGGCTGGCTGAAGGCAGCCGGCTTCGGCGCGGTACGGCTGCCGGTACGGGACGGCGGCGCCGGCGCATCGCTGCCGCAGCTGTTCCAGTTGCTGATCGAGCTCGCCGCCGCCGATTCCAATCTGCCGCAGGCGCTGCGCGGGCACTTCGCGTTCGTCGAGGACTGGCTGAACGCACCGTCCGGCCCGCAACGCACGACCTGGTTCGACCGCTTCGCAAGCGGCCAGCTCGTCGGCAACGCATGGTCGGAGGCCGGCGACGTGCCACTCGGCCAGACCGTCACGAAGGTGTCGGAGCAAGACGGCCGCCTTGTGCTGAACGGGCGGAAGTTCTACAGCACCGGCAGCCTGTTCGCCGACTGGATCGACGTGTTCGCGCAGCGCGCGTACGACGGCAGCGACGTGATCGTCGCCGTCGCGACCGCGCAACCCGGCGTGATCCGCGAAGACGACTGGGACGGCTTCGGCCAGACAACCACCGGTAGCGGCACGACGCGCTTCGAGAATGCCGCGATCGACGCCGACAACGTGATCGATTTCTCACGCCGCTTCAAGTACCAGACCGCGTTCTACCAACTGTTCCACGTCGCGACGCTGGCCGGCATCGGCCACGCGATCGTGCGCGACGCGGGCGAACTCGTGCGCACGCGCACCCGCGTGTACAGCCACGGCAACGCGTCGCGCGCGGGCGACGACGCGCAGCTCCAGCAAGTGATCGGCGAGATCGCGTCGTGGGCCTATGCGGCCGACGCGCTCGCGCTGCGCGCCGCACAGCCGCTGCAGCTGGCCTACGCAGCGCGCTTCGGCGGCGACGAGGCGGCCGAGCAGACGGCGAACGTCGCCGCGGAAATCGAATCCGCGCAGAGCCAGCTCGTCGTGTCCGAACTCGTGTTGCGCGCCGCGACGCGCCTGTTCGACGCACTCGGCGCATCCGCCACGCGCAGCACGACCGCGCTCGATCGCCACTGGCGCAACGCGCGTACGGTGTCGTCGCACAATCCGCTGGTCTACAAGGCCCGGATCGTCGGCGACTGGATCATCAACGGCCGCACGCCGCCGTTCGTCTGGCGCGTCGGCAGCGGCGCACACGCGAGCACGGAACCGGGAGTCGCGCAATGAGCAAGGCCATCCGCTTCAACGCGTTCGAGATGAACTGCGTCGGCCACCAGTCGCCCGGCCTGTGGGCGCACCCGCGCGACCGTTCGTGGCAGTACAAGGATCTCGACTACTGGACCGACCTCGCCCGCGTGCTCGAGCGCGGCATCTTCGACGCGATCTTCATCGCGGACGTGATCGGCTATTACGACGTCTACCAGGGCAGCAACTACCACGCACTGCACCAGGCCGCGCAGATCCCGGTCAACGATCCGCTGCAGCTCGCCGCGCCGATCGCGATGGCGACCGAGCATCTCGGCATCGGCATCACCGCGTCGACGACGTTCGAGCACCCGTACACGTTCGCGCGCCGGCTGTCGACCGCCGACCATCACACCAAGGGCCGGCTCGCCTGGAACATCGTCACGTCCTACCTGGAAAGCGGCGCGAAGAACGTCGGCGATCACGGCTTGCGCACGCACGACGATCGTTATGCGGTCGCGGCCGAATACGTCGAGGTGCTGTACAAGCTGTTCGAAGGCAGCTGGGAAGACGGCGCGGTGGTGCGCGATCGTGACGGCCGCGTGTTCACGCATCCCGGGAAGGTGCACGAGATCGGTCACAAGGGCCGCTTCTTCGACGTCCCCGGCTACCATCTGTGCGAACCCTCGCCGCAGCGCACGCCGGTGCTGTTCCAGGCCGGTGCGTCCGGCCCCGGCAAGACGTTCGCCGCGCAGCACGCGGAATGCGTGTTCGTCGCCGCGCCGTCCCGCGAGCAGCTCGCGCGCTACGTCGCCGACGTGCGCGCGCAGGCCGCCGCCGCGGGACGCGATCCGCGCAAGGTGCTGATCTACAACCTCGTCACGGTGATCGTCGACGAAACCGACGAGAAGGCGCAGGCCAAGTTCGACGAGTACCGCCGCTATGTGTCGTACGACGGCTCGCTGGTGTTCATGTCCGGCTGGACCGGCATCGACTTCGGCGAGTATGCGCCGACCGATCCCGTCAGGCGCGTCGAAACGAACGCGATCGTTTCGGCAGTCGAGCACCTGTCGGGCGGCGACACCGCATGGACGATCGAGGCGCTGGCGGCATGGGGCGGCATCGGCGGACTGGGCCCGGTGTTCGTCGGGTCGGCGGCGACCGTGGCAGACATCCTCCAGGAATGGGTTGCCGAGACCGACGTGGACGGTTTCAATCTCGCGTACGCGGTGGCCCACGAAACGTTCGAAGACGTCGTGCGCCACCTCGTTCCCGAACTGCAGCGCCGCGGCGTCTATCCGACGCAGTATGCGCCGGGCACGCTGCGCGAGAAGCTGTTCGGCGGCGCGGCGCGCTTACCGGACGAACATCCGGCCGCACGGTTTCGCGATATCGAGCAGGTCAAGCGCGATGCCGGGCAGGTGACAGCCTGCGCGTGACCGCCATGCGGCGGCCAGCCGCCTCGGCGGGCCGGTGCGGCGCGTCGCCGATCCTTGCAGGAACGGCGGCATGCGACCGGACCATGCGGCACGCATCTTTCGAAGGATTACCGATCCCGACAGCGTTCACGCACCGCCCTCGTCGTCGACGTCGCGCGCCGTCGGCTCGTAACGCACGATCAACAGGAACACGATCGGCGTGGCCGCGCTGATCGCGACGACCCAGAACATGTCCGTGCCGAGACGGGCCTGCAGGATCGGCAGCACGAACAGCGCAAGCGCCTGGCCGATGCCGCACAGCGAACGCCCGAACCCGACGCCGGTGCCGCGGATCGCCGCCGGATAGGACAAGGCGGGGTAGATCATCATCTGCGCGCCCGGTCCGAAACCCTCGGCGAACAGCCAGGTGCCGAGCATCAGCAGCACGACACCGATCGCGAGCGCGCCGTGCGGATGCCCCGCCAGCGCAAGCGCGACGAGCGCGACGAACTGCAGCGCGAAGCCCGCGATCGCCACATGACGCGACGGATATCGATACGCGAGGCGCATGCCCAGCAAGCCGCCGGTCAACGCGAACAAGACGTTCAGCGCGAGCGACGCCGCGATCGTCTCGAACACGCCCGCGCCGAGAAACTGCGACAGGATCGACGGCAGGAAGAACGCAATCGCCGTGTATTCGAACGGGATGCACAGGTTCATCACGCTGGCGACGATCGTGCGCCCGAGATACGGACGCTGGAACAGCATGCTTATCCGCACGGGCGGCTGGCCCGGTTCACGCGGCGCATCCTCCGCTTCGTGTGCGTGAATGCCGTACGACTCGCGAAGGATGCGCGCGGCATTGGCGAGGTCGCCCTGGTTCGCCGCCCACAGCGGCGATTCGTTCATGAAGCGATTCCGGAACAGGATGATGACGAGCGCGGGCACGGCACCGAAGATCAGCGACGCGCGCCACAGCCATCCCGCATGCTCGGCCGGCAGCAGGAAATACAGGCCGAAGATCAGCAGGAAGCAGACCGACGACGCCACGTACCACATCGGGCACCACGCGGCGAGCCGCGACGCCTTGTTGCCGCGGCCGTCGAACCGGGAGAATTCCGCGAGAAACGCCATCGCGACGGGCAGATCGATGCCGACCCCGAGCCCCATCACGAAGCGCGCGCCGATCAGCACCCACACGTTCGGCGCAAGCCCGGCCGCGATCGCCGCGATCACGAAAAACAGCATGTCGGCCATGAACACCTGGTAGCGGCCGATCCGGTCGGTCAGCCATCCGCCGATCAGGCTGCCGAAGATCGTGCCGATCATGATCGCGGAACCGACCAGCCCGGTCAGTGCGGGCGTCAGGCCGAATTCGCGCGCCACGTCGTCGATGCCGTAGGACAACGTCGTCAGGTCGTATGCATCGAGAAACACGCCGCCCAGCGCCAGCAACACGATCATCCGCGCATGGCTGACGGAACTGTCCGTCGTATTGATCAGGCGCGCCACGTCGCTTGCGGAGCGGATGGGCGCCGATACCGGCGTAACCGCGTTCAGATCGATCGAACTCATCGGATTCCTTCGTTGCGCCGAATGCCCGGCGATATCCAGGGAACGCGGAACGCGGCACGCGCATCGGCCATCGTCACCGCGCGGCGCGGATGGTCAACTCCCGGCATGCGCTGTCGCCGCGTTCCGGCAAATCTTGCGGAGCGTGTGCCCCGGCACGTCACACACGGGTGTGTCGCAGTTCGCCGTCGATGGTCTGCGGCAACCTCAGCAGGTTGAAGATCGGGCAGACCGCTTCGACCGCCTGATGCAGCGCGCGAATCGCGTCGGGCGGCTCGGGCGACACGATATCGAGCGTATAGCGCAGGTTGTGCGGAAACACCGGCACATGCTCGAAACCCGGCTGCTGCGCAAGCGGATGCTGATCGCCGGTCACCTCCACCTCGATCGCATCGATCTTCAGGCCGCGCTCGGCGGCCTGGATCAGCGTGATGTGCGTGAGGCAGCTGCCCAGCACGCCGAGCTGCAGCTCCGGCGACGCAGGCCCGAGGTTGTAGCCCGCGAAATCGGGCGGACTGTCGCTGATCACCTGGAAGTCGCGAATGCGGATCTCGCGCACGCCGCTGCGGCCGAGCGCACGCACGGTCGCCCTCAGCGGCGTCGCCTTGAAATCGGGATCGTTGCGCGCCGCCTCCTGCTTCGTGCGCCAGGCGGCGCGTTTTTGGGCGAGATAGTCGTTCAGGGTCGTCATGGCCGGGTCGTCGGTACGTCAGTCGGTCGGTTGTGCTTCGTACAGGGCGGCGTCTGCCGCCCGCTGTCGGCGGCGCTCAGTCCGCCTTCGGGATCCATGCGGCGCTCGCCGCGTCGCTCGCGCGGAACGCCGGGAATTTCGCGCCGAGTTCGGCCACGGTCCGGATATCGTGTTTCACGAGATCGTCGCGCGTGATCAGCGTCGGCTTGACGACGATGCGCGCGCCCGGGTCCTGGCCGGCGACGAGCAGCGCGGCGGCCCGCACCGACACGGCGCCGACCACCGCGGGATTGGTCGCGGCCGTCGCCACCCACGCGCTGTTCGGCGCGCGAATCGCCTCGATGTCGGAGGTCGAGATATCCGCGCTGTAGATGCGGATCTTCGACGACAGCTTCGCTTCGTCCGCGGCGAGCTTCGCGCCGCGCGCGAACTCGTCGTAAGGCGCGAACACGACGCGGATGTCGGGATTCGCGCGATAAGCCGCCGCCGCCTGATTCGCGACCGATTGCGCGATCGGATTGTCGACGGTGCCCCAGCGCGCCTTTTCCCGCACCTTCGGGTGCACGCGCTTGAAGTCGCGCCATGCGGCATCACGCCGGTCGAGCGGCGCAAAGCCGGCGACATACACATAACCGGCCGCGAATGCGTCGCCGTTGTCCTTGACCGCCTGGCCGAACAACAGGTTGGCCAGGTCGCGATCGCTCTGCTCGATTTGCGGCACCTTCGGATTGCCGAGATCGACGTCGAATGCGACGACCTTGATCCCCTTGTCCAGCGCGCGCTGGACGACGTCCTTCAACGATTCGGGCAACCCGTGATTGACGATGATCGCGGACACGCCGATGCTGACCGCCTGCTGGATCTGCTCGCGCTGCTCGGCCGCATCCTGCCGACCCTCGTAGATGCGCAAATCGACGCCGAGCGCCTTCGCCTGCTTCTGCGCGCCGGCCTCGTAGGCCTGGAAGAAGTCGCCGGTCGACAGATAGTTGACGAGCGCGATCTTCACGCCGCCCTTGTCGAACGGCGCGGGCGCGCCGGTCAGCGGGCCGGCGTGCGCCGCGGGTGCGAGCGCGGCCGATGCAGCGGCGAAAAACAGCGTGAGCGCGCCGACCGTCCGGTCGATGCGTGACTTGCGGCGAAGCGACGATCGCATGGTCTGCGTGTCTCCGTGGGGGACGATATCCGCACAATCTATCAGCGCGACCGGCACGCTCAAACCGAGCGATTCTGAAATGGATATTCCTTCGGACATCAAACCGATTGCAGCGGCGGCGCTTCGATGCGGGAACCCGCAATCGAGCGCACGCGTGATAACCGCCGCGGGAATCGATGGTCCGGAATTACGCCCCGGATTGACTGCGGACGCCGCACCGTGCGCCCTGCTCCGTCACGCACGCGCGTCGGCACGGCGGCCGATGCCGAACGTGAACGCCAGCGCGAGCACCAGCAACACGCCCTTGATGAAGTCCTGCATGTAGTACGGCGCGTTCAGCATCGTGAGCCCGTTGAGCAGCACGCCGACGAATACCGCGCCCACGACCGTGCCGAACACGTTCGGCCGCTTGGCGCCCCACACCGCGTAACCCACCAGCGCGGCGGCCACCGCGTCGAGCAGCAGCGAGTGTCCGGCGCTCACGTCGCCGCGTCCGACCCGCGCGGCGATCAGCACGCCGCCCAGCGACGCGATCGTGCCCGACACGACATACGCGGCGACCCGGTAGCGCGCGGCCGGCGCGCCGGCGAGTCGCGCGGCCGTTTCGTTGCCGCCGATCGCGTAAATCACGCGGCCCCAGCGCGTCGCTTCCATCGCGACGCAGGCGAGTACCGTCACCGCCGCGAGCAGCAGCACCGGCAACGGCACGACGTCGAACACGCGCAAGCGCCCGAGCGCGAGAAATGCGGCGGGGAACACGCCCGTTGCGTCCGTGCCGTCGGGCAGCACCGAACCGGTCGCGAGCGACCGGCCGCCGGTCGGGATCAGTTGCAGGCCCGCCAGCAGGAACAACGTGCCGAGCGTCGCGAGCTGGTCCGGCACGCGCAGTCGCGTAATCAGCAAGCCGTTCAACAGCCCGGCAGCCACACCGAGCGCGATGCAGGCGGCCACCGCCGCAAGCGTGCCGCCGTGCCAGACGACCAGCACGTAGCTGGCGGCCATCTGCGCGGACGCAGCCACGCTGCCCACCGACAGGTCGAAACCGCCGGCCGCGAGCGTGATCGTCACGCCGATGCCGAGCAGCGCGACGATCGACACCGCCTGAAGAATGCTGAACAGGTTGTCGAGGTTCAGGAACGCCGGCTCCCTGAGCGCGAACACGGCGACGAGCACGGCCAGCACGAGCAGGATGCCCGTGCGTTCGAGCGCCGCGCGAATGCGGGCTGGCGCGGGGCGGCGTGCCGGCTGGCCAGACAATGCATCGTGCGGCAGGGCAGAAGAAACGGGTTTCATGGGGCACGGTCACTCAGGAGGAAGACGAAAACGGACGGTCGAGCGTGGCGCGATCGAACCGCACGATGCGATCCGCGATTTCGGCCGCCTCTTCGAGATCGCTGACGAACACGAGCGTCGCGCGCGCGTGCGCGTGGCGCCGCAGCGTATCGACGATATCGGCGCGCGCGCCGGCATCGATGCCCTGAAACGGCTCGTCGAGCAGCAGCAGCGTTGCGCGCTCCGCGTGCCAGCGCGCGAGCACGACTTTCTGCTGGTTGCCGCCGGACAGGCGCACGAGCCGATCGTCCGGGCCCGTGCAGCGGATGCCGAAGGCCGCGATCGCGGCCGCGGCGGCAGCGCGTTCGCGGGCCGGCCGCACCGCGCCGCCCGCAAACCAGCGCGACAGGAACGGAAAGCTGATCGTGCCGGCGATCGACGCGAACGCCACGCTGTCCGGAAACAGCGATGAGCGCCAGCGATCCTCGCCGGCCAGGAACACGCCGGCGCGAATGGCGTCGGCCGGCGAGCGCGGCCGCCACGGCCGGCCGTCGAGCGTCATCTCGCCGGCGGCCGGGCGCGCGGCGCCGAAGATCGCGCTGGCCAGGCGCGATCTTCGGCGCCGCCGACCGGGCCCGCGATCGCGACGATCTCGCCGCGCCGGACGTCGAGGTCGAACGGGACGCTGGTCGGCATGAGCCTGAGGTTCCGCAGGCCGAGGCCGGCTTCGGACGACGGCGCGGCACCGCCCGCGTCCGCCGCGTGCGCTTTCGGCAACGGCCGCCCGATCATCGTTTCCACCGCGGCATCGAAATCGACCGGCGCGGCCAGGTCGGCGACGATCCGGCCGTCGCGGACGATCGCGACGCGATCGGCGATGCGGCGCAAGTCGCCGAGCCGGTGCGACACCAGCAGGATCGCGACGCCGTCGTCGCGCAACGCGTCCAGCAGCGCGAAGAGCCGCTCCGCTTCCTGCGCGGACAGGCTCGCGGTCGGCTCATCGAGAATCAGCAGGCCGGGCTGCCCGGCGAGCGCGCGCGCCAGGGTCACGCGCTGCTGGTCGGCCAGCGACAGCGACGCAAGCGGCGCCGACAGGTCGGCGTCGAGCCCGACGCGCCCGGCGAGCGGTTGCGCCGCGGCGCGCCGCGCAGCCGGCGGCACGCGCCACGGCGAGGCCGGATCGCACAGCCGGTCGAGCAACAGGTTGTCGGCGATCGACAGCGTCGGCACGACGGCGTCGGCGACCGACTGGTGCACGGTGGCGACGCCGAGCCGCTTCGCCGCGTGCGGCGAAGCCGGCCGATAGGGTTCGCCGCGCAGCGTCAGCGTGCCGCCGTCGGGCCGGATCACACCGCTCAGGATCTTCACGAAGGTCGATTTGCCCGCGCCGTTCGCGCCCATCAGCGCGACGACTTCACCGGCGGCGATCGACAGGTCGAGCGACGCCAGCGCGACGGTTGCGTCGAACCGTTTCGCGATGCCGGCAGCGCTCAGGACGGGCTGCGACGACACTCGATGTGCTCGATGTACGCGTACTGCGCTCATGATTGCGTCCGCCCGTTCACACCGGCGCGAACTCGCGCTGCCACGCGGGCAGTTCGAGATTCGCGCGGAAATCCCCGCCGACATAATCGGTATCGAGCAGATCGCGCCGGCGCAACTCGGGCAGCAACCCGTTCAGCAGCAGATCTTCCTGGTCCGGCTGGCCGAGCCCGTGCAGCGACAGCACGTCGACGAGCCCCGCCCGATAGCGCGTTTCGATCGCATCGGCGAGTTGCTCCGGCGTGCCGGCGGCGAACCAGTGACCGGTCTCCTGCGCGCGGATGATCAGCTCGCGCAGCGTCAACCGCTGTCGCGCGTAGCTGACGAAAATCGCCACGCGGCCGCGCCGGCGATGCACGCTGTCGATCGTCGGCAGCAGCGCTTCCGGCAGCGGCTGGTCGAGCGGCAGGCCGCGCAGGTCGACGCCGCCGCCGAGCATGTCGGCGAGTTTCAGCCGGCCTTGTTCGTCATCGATGCGTTCGTGCTTCTCGTGCAGCCGCCGCGCGACGTCGGCATCGGATTCGCCGATCACCGAGTGAAACGAGTTCATCACGAACGGCAAGCGGTCGCCGCGACCGAACGCGGCGGCCTGCCGGTGCAGGTCGGCGACGAACGCGCGCGCATCGTCGAGCGTCGGCTGCGACGTGTAGACGACTTCCGCGTAACGCGCGCCGAGCGCCACGCCGCTGGCCGACTGCCCGGCCTGGAACAGCACGGGCCGCCGTTGCGGCGACGGCGGCACGTTCAGCGGCCCCTGCACCTGGAAGTACGCGCCGCGGTAGTCGATCGCCCCGAGCTTGAGCGGGTCGATCGAGATGCCGCCGGCCGGCGTGCGCCGCGTCGCGGCCGGATCGTTCGCGTCGAACAACGCGTTGACGACCTCGACGAATTCGCTCGCACGCGCGTAGCGTTGTTCCGGGTCGGGCAACGCGGCATTGCCGAAGTTTTCCTCGCCGACCGACGACGTAACCGCGTTCCATGCGGCGCGCCCGCCGCTCACGTGATCGAGCGTGCCGATCAGCCGCGCGAGGTTGTACGGGTGGTGATACGTCGTCGACACCGTCGCGACGAGCCCGATGGCCGACGTCGCCTGGCTCAGCGCCGCCAGTGCGACGATCGGCTCCTGGCTGCCGGTGGCGCCGGCGAGGCCGGCCGGATCGGCCTGCAGCAGGTCGGCCGTGAAGAGGCCGGTGATCTTCTCGGCTTCCGCCTTGCGCGCGAGCGACGCCGCGCGTCGCATGCCCTGGACCGAGTCCGGATCGCCGGGCGCGTACAGCACGCTCGCCGCGCCGACGAGCGTTTTCAGGCGTCTGCGTCCGCGGCTCATGACGCCACTCCAGCCAACCCATCGTCGCTTGCGGCGCGCGCCGCGCCTCGTCCGCTTCTGTCGTTCATCCGCGTTCCTCGTGATTCGGTTCGACCGGAGGACGCATGCCGGCATCGCGCAACCGACGGCGCTCGCGTCGGGTCGTCCGGCATGGCCCGCTGGCACGCGCCGCATGGCGCGCATGCCAGCGACCATAACGCAGCCCCCCTGGTCGGCCGGAACGAATATTTTCGGCTTTCCATATTCTTCTCCGTGCTCCCGGGCCCCGGCTACGCCGCGGTCCTGCTCGCCTGTCCGCCGAGACGCGGCGCGACATGCAGCACGAAATCGGTGAGGATCTGCTCGTACTCGTCGGGCGCGAAATCGTACGGCAATTCCAGGCGTAACTCGCCGATCTGCCGTACGACCGGATCCGCGAGCAGGCGCTCGGTGATTTCCGCGGCGCTGCCGACCAGGTCTTGCGCATACAGCGTGCGACGCGGGCCTTGCGGGCCGCGCGTGCGCTCGACGCGTTGCGTGGCGAACGCGCGATAGCGCCGGCGGCTGACCTGATCCGCGCTGTCGATCGGCACGATCACGCGCCCGAGCGCGATGCGCGGTGGATGCGCGCCGCGCCAGTTCGCACGAAACGCGTCGAGGTGGCTACGCTGCGTGTCGAAGAAGTCGTCCGTGCGCTCGCCGACGTTCAGATTGCCGATCAGCAGGTTGAAGCCGTTGCGACCGGCCCATTCGGCCGAGCGCAGCGAACCGCCGCCGTACCAGAGCCGCTGCGTCAGCCCGGGCGCGTACGGCATCACGCGCGGCCGTTCGCGCCCGGCCGGCGATTCGACGAAGCACTGTTCGTCGCCGAGCAGCTCTCCCGTCAGGTTCGCGCGCAGCCGTGCGACGCGTGTGTGCGAAAAGTCGATCTGCTCCGGCGCGCCATCGAACAACCGGTCGCCGAGCAGTGCGCCATGCGGCGGCGCGCCCGCGCTGAGCCCGACGTTCAGGCGGCCGCGCGAGAGGATGTCGACGGTCGCCAGATCCTCGGCCAGCCGGAACGGATTCTCGTAACCCATCTGGATCACGGCCGCGCCCAGCCCGATCCGGGTCGTGTGCTGGCTCGCCGCCGCGAGAAACGTCGCCGCCGACGACACGGCCCGCTCGAGATGGCGTTGACGCACCCATGCACAGTCGTAGCCGAGCGCCTCGCCGATCCGGAACAGGTCGAGCGTCTGCTCGAGGCCCGGCAACGGATCGTCCGCCGCATAGTTGCCCGGCGTCAGGAAGCTGATCCGCGTGATGCACACGCCTTCGGCCGCTTGTGTCATCGTTGCCGCGGCGACCTGGAGACGGGCGCGGCCTTCCCGGGGCCTGCGTCGCGCAGCACGGCGCACGCCGCCGGATCGGCAAACGCGCGCACCTGCGCGCGCACCGGGAGCCGGCGATGCCTGCTTTCCGGCAGCCATATGAGCGGAGGGAAATCCGTGCGGTTGTCCATGATTCGGGGGCGGGCGTGCGGGTTGACGAGACGGGCGTCCGCCCGGGGATTCGATCTTAGCCACCCGGGACCGCGTGCAAAATATCAATTGCTGCGATGCTTCGCTGCGGTGCGCAGATATCGATTCCCGTGTTCGTCGCGCATCGTGCGGCGCCAGGAACAGGCGCCGTGCTCGCCGGACTGTGCCGCAGCGTGATGCGCTCGCCGGGTTCGAGTGTCAGTACCTTCAGCTTGAACACCTTCGGCAACGCGTCGCCGTCTTGCTTCACGTAGCCGATACGATCATCGACGACGAGCCGCTGCGTCGTCGGACGCGGCACGCTTGGCGCGCCGGCGAGCAAGAACCTTCGTCGCGACGTGTGAAGGCGAGAGAGATCAGCGACCGGGCGAGCCGGTCGCCTTCAGCGTGTTGCCAGGCATCATTTGCCAGCGGGGAGACTAGTGGCAAACAGGTTCGAATAACCCAGCGTGCCGACGCCGCCGATCGAATTGCACGTTGACGACGCGGCACCGGGCGGACAATCGACGTCACGATCGAACGACCAGAAGTGGATGCCCGCGAGCCCGTTCTGTTTCGCATACGCGGCGACGGTCTGTGCGTCCGCTGGCGTGAAGGTTTCGCCGGCCACATCGTTACCGCCGATCATCGGCGTCAGTTCGATCTGACTGTACGGTACGCCCCAGTGATCGTGCAGGTTCATGGCCGCCTGAATGGCCGATTGCCCCATCTGGCAGAGTCCGCCCGCGACAACGCAGTTTCCCGCCCCGGCCGAACCGTAATCCATCGTCATCAGATTGATGGTGTAGTTTTTCAGTCCGTATGTCTGGATCGCCTGCATGACCCAGTCACCATAAATGTTGAAACTGTCCGGTGCGCTTGCTCCCCAGGAGCTTGCCGTGGTCGCGCCCGGCTGGGAAGGAGCAAGTGTCGCCAGGGTAAAACTGAAACGCAGATTCGGATAATTCCGCTGCGCCACCACGACGCGTTGCACCAGATCGTTGATCACCTGCTGCGTCTGCCCCGCCTCGATATCGAAATCGATCCCGATGAGGTTATTCGATGCGTAACGATTGATGAAAGTTGCCATGCCCGCATCGGAGCTGCACGTGAATGACCCCGCGGCGCCGCCCGTGGAGATCACGTAATTCACATTGGCCGCGGTGAACCGTTGAATATTGGCGGCAGCCAGCGCACCACCATCGACGCCCGCCCAGTTCTCGCTGCCACATTCGCCGGTCGCAAAAGCGAGGGTCATTGCATGAACACCGGCTGGCAACACCGACAGAACAGGGTTCAACTGGCCCGTGACGGCCGATGAAATGACGCTCGTGTTCCAGTCCATCGAAATCGTCGCGTCCTTGTACGGGCTATAAACGAAAGCCGGAGCCGTACCGGTCCCGGAATTGCTCCCACCCCCGCTTCCACCGCCACCGCCACTCCCCGTTCCGGTACAGGAACCTGCAATGGTCCACGGCTGGCCACTATCGGCCGCACCGCTATTCGACACAGGATTCTGGCTCTGGGTCCACCAGTTAGCCTGATAGTTGGTTGTGCAGACTGATGCGACGTTCCCTCGCGTATAGACTTGACCGGCCTTCCACGCTGCCTGACAGCTATTCGACGACGAAGCCGAAGACGGCGCGGCCATGACGGCACTCGTGCCGAGAGATGACCCTGCCAGCAGGGCGGCCCACGCGACGCCCAAAGCCGATCGCAACATCACTCCATATCGCTTTTTATACATTTCCTTGCCCTCTCTACGGTGACGGGTTTATATCGGACACGTGCACATCGGTACGTCAGGTAAACGCTGATCAATCAGCTTGTCGATGTCATCGACGCTACAACCGGGGACAGCCCAGGTTTTTCCATCCATGCACTTTTCGAAGAGCGCATATGAGCAGGATTACTTAACTAATGACATGATCAGATCCGCCTTGGGACTGCCCCACCCGGTGACCAGATCGTAGCCCTTCACCGCCGGGTAACTCCCTGACGTGCCACTCGCAATATCGTGGAAGTTCGCGGTATATGCGGGTGTCAACGCGCCATTGATCTCGTTCTGCGCGTAGATCACCGGGTTGAAATAGCCAACGGGCGCTTGCCCCAGAGCGGCGGCATGCTGATTGGCCAGCGCGGCGAAGCCGGCCCACATCGGCGCGGCAAAGCTGGTCCCGCCATACTCGTTCGCGGTGCAGCCGCTTTGATTGGCGCACACATAAAAGGTGAAATCGGCGTTGGCGGACACGTCCGGCCCATTGCGATAGGTCCGGGAGCCACGGTTGACGGCATTGATCACGCCGCTGATCTTCTGCCAGGACGGAATCGCGACCCGATCGGGCGAGATGCCGCCGCCGCTATCACTCCAGGCCGTTTCCGACTTCCACGCGCCGCCTGCGGAGCCAGTCGTCAGATCGGTCCCGCCAACGGAAATGACATATGCACTGTCGGCAGGCCATGCCTCGTTGGACGTCGACCAGGTCGAGTTGTCACCGGACGCCGCAAAGAACGATTGCCCCTGGGCGGCCATCTTCTTGAAGTACGGGTCCAGGGTCGACGGATCGGCAGGCGTCCAACCCCAAGAGCAGCCGATCGTCATCGGCAGCGGCTGGTGGGTCGTCATTGCGCTGAGGATGGCCGTATCCGTGGAGCCGACATACATCGTCAGGCTCGCAAGTCCAGGCGCCATGCCGAGCGCCTGGGTCAGGTCGAGCGTCTGTTCGCTGTCGTCGCACGTGCTCGGATCGCAGGACGTACTGGTTCCGTCGGTCGAAAGCAGCGTAACCGGGACCCGGTTGGTCTGGCCGCTGTTGGTGAAATAGGTGCCGAGGTCGGCCAGCTCGGTTCCGGCGTATTCAAGCAGGCCCAGGTGTTGCCCCGCGCCCGTCAGGCTGGTGCCGCCATAGTAGGCCGCTCGCATGTCGCTCCCCAGGAACGAAGCTGACGGACCCGATCCCGTGGTGGCGCGGGCGACGGCCGTATCGGGGCGAGCGCCCTGTGCTTTCGCGTCGTTGCCCTTCCTGACGAACAGCGGATGCGGAATCGAATAGTTGTCGAGCCCGGAGACGTGCCAAAGCGGAACGGCCATCGAGGTTGTCGGTTCACGGTCGGGACCGACGAACAACCGGTGCTCGGTCGGATGCCGATAATAGTGCAGACGAAGGTTGAAGGCGGCTTCGACGGCTGACGCAGGCCCCGCCACCTGCACGTCCATGCCGTCCAGGCTCCCGCCGGTCACGGTCAGGCCGTGTGCGACGAGATATTGCACGGTCGTATCGTAGTCCGTTCGTGTCGGTCCGAATCGTGCGCTGAATTCGGCAGGCGTCAAGTAGTGACGGAAGTCGGGACTGAGCGGATTGGTCACGTCCGCGACGAACGCGTCGAGCCCTTTCTGATCGCGCAGCGGCAACACCACGTCGAGCACCATCCGCCGGTCGGCGAGAACATCGATCACCGGCGCGGCCACGCCGACATCGGCGCCTGCGCGAACGTGGCGGGTCAGCACCTGCGCTGCATGGCCCGTCGCCGCCGTGCCGAACGTGAGCAGCAAGGCCAGAGCAAGTGAACACGTACGTGGAATGCGCCCAGTTGTGCTTTCGAAACCTCGACTTTGATCGTGTTTGATTCGATTCATGACCGGTTACTCCTTTAATGGACAAGGCTCTGCCAGCGTTGCACCACGAGAAATCGGAAATCGATTTTTTTGTATATCTTTAAATTACCACCCGACTACATCCATCAATCATCAACAATCCCGTCAAATCAATATGCGGAAATCAATGATCCATGCGCATCGAACGCATTCAGGATGAGCCAACGTCGGCATGATATGAATCAGCGCGCACCTGTTTGAATCGACCGGGTATATCGCGCTTGTAGATATGGGGCGTGTCGCCCGTACTGATGCGAGACGGTAGTTGCCTTGTGATACGACTAAAGTCGCCGAGGCAAGCGCGACCCGTAGCCGGTCATCGGGCAATGCCCCTGAAAATTACATATCGAAATATTTCCATCGGATAGTAAATCAAGGCACGCACCACGACGAAATAATGCAACGTTCGCGACACGGATTTACTCATCAAACCCGGAACACTCAAGAAAACCAGGCAGACACCAAATCATGGATATCCAACAAAAAACTGAAACAATACGATAAATCTCCGCCAATCCGATTGCTTGTTTCCAGATGGATTACTTGCGCCCCGTGAAAAGCATATAAGGCAAAATTGGAACGTCAAGTTCTATTTTGACTGGCCGCACTCGACTGCATCGTGACCGATCGAGCCACGCCGGGTCGGTTCAATTGACGAGGTAGACGAGACTTTTTTTATAACAAGCTTCAGATATCGGAAAATCGTACGCGAACCGCCTCGGGAATCGTGTCCGGCGCGCCCCGGACCTGCATGTTGACCTGCCAAACGCGCTTGTTCGTGCAGCAAGCCGTGGCGATGCATGACGCAATACGCCCGCCTTGCGTTGACACGCGGTTGGCCCCGCGCGTCCCGATTTCGCGTCAGCGGCGCCCACGCACGCCGGTAGCGGTACATACGCAGGTCGGCCCACTATTCCACAATTACGCTTTCGCCCAATCCCTACTTCTTCTGTACGATTCCGACGATGATTCAGACGAAAGAAAGTATTGGATGGTCTTCGCCAATCCAGCAGCAAGCGTTGTGGTCGGCAGCCAGCCAAGTACCTCATTCGCGAGCGTAAGGTCCGGTTGCCGCTGTTTTGGATCATCGACAGGCAGAGGATGATATGTCAGCCGGCTTGACGAGCCTGTTTGTCGAAGCACCTCGGCGGCAAGGTCGAGCATTGATATTTCGTGGCGGGTTCCAAGGTTCACCGGGCCGCCGAAGCTATCGTGAGCTTCCATTGCACGGATCAAACCGTCGATCATGTCATCGACGAAACAAAAGCTGCGCGTCTGTGTACCGTCTCCGTAGACCGTAATATTTCGGCCCCTCAGCGCTTGGGTAACGAAATTGCTCACGACACGACCATCGTCGGCACGCATCCGCGGACCGTAGACGTTGAAAATTCGCACAATTCTCGTGACCACTTCATACTGACGCCGGAAGTCGGAAAACAGGGTTTCGGCGCAGCGCTTTCCCTCGTCATAGCAACTGCGCAGGCCCACTGGATTCACGTTGCCCCAGTACTGCTCCGACTGCGGATGCGCGATCGGGTCGCCGTACACCTCGGATGTCGACGCAAGCAGAATCTTCGCGCCACAGCGGCGCGCCAGTTCCAACAGGTTCATCGCCCCAAAGACGCTCGTGCGCAACGTCTGTACCGGATCCTGCTGATAATGAGCGGGGCTCGCCGGACAAGCAAGATTATAGATTTCGTCGACGTCGCACGAAAATGCCGTACTCACGTCATGGTGCACCAACTCAAAGTTCCTTCCGGCAAGGAGGTGCGCGATATTGCTCCGCTTGCCCGTCGAAAGGTTGTCAACGCATAGCACATGATCGCCGCGCGCCACCAGACGTTCGCAGAGGTGCGAGCCGAGAAATCCGGCGCCGCCCGTTACGATAATTTTCTTCTCGCTCATTATCGCCCCCGATTGCGCTATGGATGCTTCAGGCGTTGCAGCTACGGTTTCTGCCCTGCTCTCCGCAAGCCGGACATAGCGATGAATCACCGACGTTCAATCGCGCCGGAACAGCAGTGATGTGCCGAAGAAAAAACGGCGTTGTTTAATTAGCAGGATTATCGACCCGATCAAGGCCATTGAGATGATCATTGGAAATACGAGACAATGCAGCACAATGCCGATGATTGAATTTTTGTAATCGCGGCGAGTTAGATATGCCGATCGTGAAATCTGCAAGACGTACAACGTCAGCGGCATCATAAAGATGGGCCATACGCGGCCAGCAAACGGTGCAATCAGTGTGGCAACCGATATCATGTAGTGCTGGAACTCCCACATCACGTGATAGGAATTCACGAGAATCTTGCGTTTGAGTGTGGGTTGCGTGCGTGCGGTCCGAATTTGCACCGGCATATGCTGGATAGCCCCGATGGTCCAGCGCAGACGTTGCAGAAACAGTCCCCGGATCGTCTGTCGCTCGATCTCCCAGGCCAACACCCGCGGCAAAATCTGCACGGTTCCGCCCGTGCCGAGCACTTGATAGGTCGCACTCAGATCTTCGAGAAAACCATCCACAAGTAGTTCGCGATAGCTGGCGAAATCAACCAGTTGCACACCGCCCGGAAAATTCGCGACTGAGAACTCGTTCTTGACCAGTTGCAGAACACTTTGCCGGTATAGCCGATTGTTGCAGACGATATGCGATGAAATCGTCTTCTTTTTACCCGGTTCCTGAAGGGGGTAAATCAGGCAGGCACTGTAAGGCTGCGCCGATCGTGAATGAAATTCGACAAGCTCCGATAACGCGGTTGGAGCAAGCACGATGTCGGCATCCAGCAGCAGTACCGTGCGGGAAGCCAAATATTGGCCTCCATGCAGGATCGCGGCAACCTTTCCGGCCTGGGGCGTGGGCAGTGACACGACACATAGGCGTGTGCCATATGATGCGAACCGGGACGCGAAGCTGCGCACCCGTTGTTCGCTGTCGTCCGTGCAACGATCCAGCACGAGCACGACGTGCACAACCTGACCGAGATCGTTCGAGAGAATGCCTTCCAGGCAGCGCTCTATCGTCGACGCGGCGTTGAACAACGGAATCAGAATCGACAGTGACCGATCCCTGCCGGCTGCCGTGGCATCGATAGCGCGATCGGAACGCGGCGGCGGCAGGCAAATCGAGTGCACCAAATAGAATGCCTGGAAGAATCCGATGACCAGAATGGCCAGGAGCAACACTGAAAAGGAGAGCGTCATCACTCCTCGCTCATCGGGGCAAGCGCCAGCAATCGTGCTTCCATCTCGCCGAACTCACGCTCGGACATCCATGGATAAAAGATCCAGTTGGTTGTTTCTTCAACGAAATAATCAGGTTTGAAGCGGGAATAGGTCTTGATCTGCAGTGTCGCGAGCTTGACTACCGCAGCACCGCGCCGCCGCACTTCGTCGAGCACCAATGCCGCGGTCTCGCCCGAGTCCAACACGTCATCGACGACAAGTACGCGCTTGCCGATAAGGCTCACATCATTCAACGGCACCCTGATCTCGGCCTTCTCTGCCTCATAAGCCACCCCGACTTTGGCGGCGCCGCTGGTCTGTCCGTTCTGGACAATTTTCATCCCCATCATCAGGTCGATGCCCAGTTCGTTGGCGAGAATCGCACCCGGCACCGCACCACCGCGGAGCACGCATACCATCGCGTCGAACGGCTCCTGAATACGCGACGCAAGCCGTCTCGCCAGAATGTCGACCGTTTCCCAGCTGTAGCGATCGATCTGCTTCATGCCACCGGCTCCATGTAGTGGTTATGCACTTCCCAGTCGATCGTGTTGCGCATACTGACATCGTAAATCGTGTGCGCCTTCGGGTACTTCGCGTACAGCTTTGCTTCCCATTCTGCGAGCGCGATGATGTCGTCCTCCGATGGCTGCGGAGACTTCGCCATCACTGAACCCGGGTCTGCATGAAACACGTTGGTTGCAAGGCCAATGCCGCGAGACAGAATCGCTTCCATGCCCTCCATGCTGCTTGCAAGCGGTTCTACGCCCCACACCAACCCGCAATAAACTTCGTATTCCCCAAAAACCTCTTTCGCATAGTCCAACGCTTCCCACCAGCGATCATAGCCATAGTGCTGGTCCTTTCCCGGGCAGATCCGGGCGAAGTCCTCGCGGCTGTACACTTCCAGGTTGAACGCAATCGAAGTAACGCCTGCCGCCTTGTATTCGTCGATCAGCCGGAAATCGTGCGGTGGATGAGCGAGGACGTGCATGCGTACACCGGGCTCGCGAGCATCGCGAATTGCCTGTAGCGGCTCGATAATCGCGCGCCGTGTACCTTCGTCATCGGGCGGCGTGCCGCACGTATTGGTGATCATCGGGATTTTCCAGCCGGAGTTCTGGATAATGTGCGTCGTCTCCATCACTCTCTCACGGCCGAATTCAGTGACGAGCGGTTTCCCAACCGTGCGGCGTGCCTTGCGCAGCGAGCAGAAACCGCAGGGCTTCCCCTTGTCGAAGTAGTGGCAATCCGGGTAGAGAAAGAACCCCGGCGTCACGGCCCCATATGCTGAAATCACATCGTCGGTTCGTGCGCCATCCTTGAGCGTTTTCCCGAAGAATGGCAGCGCTTCGGGTAAATCGACCTCCTGGTGAAACTCACTCTCACGATAGAGAGCAAGCCGGTCGTCGTCAAAGCGAAGGTGCCAAGGTGAACCTTCGCGACGCAAGACGGAAACCACCAGGCCGTCCCCCAGCAGCAGCACCTGTGGAATGCGATGTTCGCGTTTTACATTTCGGTTAGTGACACAGGAACCGTAGGTATTTTCGTAATATCGCCTGCTGGTCGCGGCAAACAAGTCGATGTCGAAGTCGATGCCATTGGAAATCAGGGCAATTTTTGTTCTCAGGGACGGTCGCATTTTTTTTACTCCATTGTCGATGTGTGATCGATCGTAGAGCCTGTTACTGCAACACTTGAAAACGCCCGGATATGATGCGGCGCCGCATGGGTGCACCAGCTACCCCGAACTGCCGCCAACCTCGTCTCATATGAGGGCACGATAGTCGAACGCTTGAATTTCGCAATCTGCGAAATCTGACAGTTACAGGCATCGATTCAGGCATGGGAGAATTGTTGGTTGATGCAAAGGCGCATATCAGGCGCGGATTGCATGGTTGCAGGCAGTCGCGCAGCGGCTGCAGGACACAGTCGCGTTCTACGTCGCGCATGGCGGCGGTTGGGGGGGAAGCGGGCTGAAGGGCCGTGGCGCGGGCATTCAGCCCGTTTGCGTCACGATGTCGGGCCGCTGCCATGGTGGCACTTCCGCCCAGCTCTCACCGCATTGCCGATCGAGCGGCAAGCATGTAAACCACGCCCACGGCGCGCGGACGAAGCACAGCCGGTAGCCGGTAGTCGCTCCGGCAACGGATACGGCAATCCCTGATTTCCATCAACCGACTTCGATGATGACTTTCAGCGCATGGGTTTGCGCCGCGCGGCCGAACGTGTCGTACGCACGCTCGACGTCGTCGAGCGAGAATCGGTGCGTGATCAGGCGATTCGGGTCGAGGCGCCCGGCGCGCACGGTCTTCAGCAGCATCGGCGTGCTGACCGTGTCGACGAGCCGCGTCGTGATCGAGATGTTGCGATCCCACAGTTTCTCGAGGTGCAGGTCAGCCTTGACCCCATGCACGCCGACGTTCGCGACCACGCCGCCTGGCGCGACGAGCGACGTGCACATCTCGAACGTCGCCGGAATGCCGACCGCCTCGATCGCGCAATCGACGCCGACGCCGTCGGTCAGCTTCATCACCTCCTCGATCGGGTCGCCGGTGCGGCCGTCGAAGCAATCGGTCGCGCCGAAGCGTCGCGCGATCTCGAGCCGGTTGCTGTCCGGGTCGATCATGATGACCTGCGCCGGCGTGTAGAACTGCGCGGTCAGCAACGCCGCCAGCCCGATCGGGCCGGCGCCGACGATCGCGACCGTGCAGCCCGGCTGCACCTTGCCGTTCAGCACACCGCACTCGAATCCGGTCGGCAGGATGTCGGACAGCATCACGAGCGCGTCCTCGTCCGCGCCTGCCGGAATCCGGTACAGGCTGGTCTGCGCATGCGGGATGCGTACGTACTCGGCCTGCGTGCCGTCGATCCGGTGCCCGAGGATCCAGCCGCCGGTCGTACAGTGCGAATACAGCCCCCGGCGGCAATATTCGCATCGGCCGCACGACGAGATGCACGAAATCAGCACGTGATCGCCCGGCTTCAGCGCGTCGACCGCGGCGCCAACCTGCTCGACGACGCCGACACCCTCGTGACCGAGGACGCGGCCGGGTTCGCACGTCGGGACGTCGCCCTTGAGGATATGCAGATCGGTTCCGCAGATCGTCGTGCGCGTCACGCGGACGATCGCGTCGGTGGGCGACTGCAGTTCCGGCATGGGCCGCCGTTCGAGCGCCTTGCGCCCCGGCCCGTTGTAGACGAGTGCTTTCATCGGTGTTCCTCCATCGAATGGGTGACCCGTTCGTTCATCGGGGCCAGGGCCCGTTCACGCTCATAACTGGCTTGCGAACGTGCGTTGCCGGCTGTCCCCCAAGGGGCTTCCTTCGGGGCGCGTGCAAGAAGCAAGGCGCGCCGTTTCGCCGAGCCCAACAAGCGACGCGCGACGCCGCAATGCGGCCGGCAACGCACGTTCCCCTGTTTGGAAAAATTCATTCCTGCGGAAACGGCGCGTGGATGCCTCGTGCAGGCGACGGCTGATCGCGGCACCGAGACCGCCCATTCCGCCCGTGACGAACGCGACGCGATCAGCGCACATGATCGTGCTCCCGCGCCACGTTCGCCCCGCCCGGATGCCGGGTGGCAACCGGCGAAACGTCGTTCGCTCCCGCGCGGCAAACGTCATTCGGTGTCGTCAACGCGTCGGGGTTCATCGTGCTCCCGCCGTCGATCCGATCGATGGGTTGGCATCCGTCTCTTGCCGCCTGCCCGTGATCGGCATCGCGATCGTCATACTGTGCGGCCGCGGTGCACGACAGCCGTTGATCTGAGTCAAGCGCGCGGAAAGCCTGCTTCGTGACTGGATTGCACTGGCGGATCTCCCGTCGATGGAGCGATTCCGATGAGCTACAAGAGCATGGTCGTGCACCTCGATACGAGCGTCCGCACGCATTCGCGCCTCGAGTTCGCGTTGCGTCTCGCCCGGCGCTTCGGTGCACACCTGACCGGGCTGTTCGCGGTCTACACGCCGGAGCCGCATTCGTTGTACGTGATGGCCGGTTCCGCCGATCATTTCCGCGAGCATCGCGAACAGCGCGACGACCGGCTCGGCATCGATCTCGACCTGTTCACCTGCTCCAAATCCGCCGCCGATATCTGGCGCGCAATCGGATGCCGGTATGCACGTCGTCGCGCAAAGCGGCCGGTACGACGCACCGCTTCACCGAATCCGCGTGCCGTGTAGGAATCTGCTGACGCTATCTGCACGATTCCTACCGCAGCTTCAGGGCACGCTGATTGAATCGCACTGGCGTGGCAACGATACTGACCTCACGGATACCGGCTGCGCGGTACACCGGTTGCAGGCCACCAGGAGAGACGTCATGTCACACGCCATCTATCGTTCCGAATCGGGCAACCAGGCCGTCAGCCCGGCCGACAAGTCCGACACGGCCGCACTCGACACGCTGGCGCTCGTCGCGCTCGCCCGCGACGCCGGCATGCTGGTCATACTCGACGGACAGATCGGACGCGAGCGGTACGAAAGCGTGACGGGATCGATCTCCACCCTGGCCCGTTTCGCAGAGGCGCTGCAGCTTTCGGCGCTCAAGGCGGCGTGAGGCCGGCAAACGGCCCACTCACACCGCGAGTTCGAAGAACGATCGTGCAACGACCTGACCGTTGACGATCAGCTCGACCTCATGCCGGCCCGCATAATGCCGGCGCGTCGTGAAATCGCGCATCGCCCGGCTGTGCTGCAGCGTGATGCGCTCGCCGGGCTCGAGCGTCAGTACCTTCAGCTTGAACACCTTCGGCGACACCTCGCCGTTTTGCTTCACGTAGCCGATCCGATAATCGACGACGAGTCGCTGCGCCGTCTCGGCCGTGGAATGCAGCTCGCAGGCGAGCGTGACCGATTCGCCGAGCACCACCTGCGCGGGCGTCACGCCGAACGGGCCGATTCCCAGGCGAGGTGCGCTTTCGGCACCCAGGATCGCGAGCGCTCGCGCATCGCCCTGCTTCACGAGGGTGCGAAGTGCATGACGGACGATCCATCGCGTATGCGGATGGTCGTCGCCCCATCGTTCGGCTCGATCGAGCACCCAGGCCGGATGCGTCTTCGCCACGTCGTTCAGGTGATTCGCGACCGAACGGCGCACATAAGCGCTCGAGTCCGCGCGAAGCGTGTCGAGAATCCGCGCGGCCAGCGCCGGGTCGGCCTCGATCTCGCGGAGCCGGAACGACCATGGCAGGCGCGGGCGACTGCCTTCGCTTGCCAGCCGGCGGACTGCTTCGTCCGCATCGTGCGCCCACGTTTCCATGATGGCGAGTGCGCGCGCGCT
The DNA here is from genome assembly GCF_048565265.1 of Burkholderia theae. Classification (NCBI taxonomy): domain Bacteria; kingdom Pseudomonadati; phylum Pseudomonadota; class Betaproteobacteria; order Burkholderiales; family Burkholderiaceae; genus Burkholderia; species Burkholderia theae. Next base: position 1,012,719 of record NZ_CP183463.1, on the reverse strand, counting down.
GTCGATGCGCAGGAATTCGCGCACCGCGAATTCCGACGTGCCGAACGGCGTGAAATATTTCAGCGCGTCCATCGAACGGTCGAATGCATGTCGACCGTACTGCCCGACATAGTCGGGCGCGATGAGCGAGACAAACCCGCGGCCGAAGCGCGGCGCCGCCTCCTGCAACAACGCCAGCACGGCCTCGTATCCGCCGGATAACGACCGCGCGCCCGTGTCGATCGCGACGCTGGCGCGCCTGACGCGCTCCATCAGCGTCAAATCGTCGAAGCCGTCGAGCGCCGTCGCGAGAAACGCCGCCCGGTCGAAGGCGGGCTCGATCGAATGCAGCACGTCGGACAACGTGTGGAACTGCTGCTCGCCCAGCGATTCCTTCAGCGGGACGGGAACTTGGATGGTTGTCATTGCAAGGAGATGCGGCGGGTGCCGCGGATCGATGGATGCGAAAGCGCACAGTATCGCCGAAGCCCCTGCCAATTCCTGTCAGCAGACTTTGCCCGGCCAGCGCACGCCCGTGCGGGGTTCAGTCGACGTGCGCGGAAGGCGAACCACGAACGGGCGCGGACGCGTTCACGCGCCGGTTCACCGTTGCCCGCGGGACGGCTCGCGCGCCGCGCCGCTGGAGAGCCGGTTTCGCAATTGACCGCCAACGAACGCAGCCACAATCAGCGACAGATAACCGGCAACGAGGAGATGCCGCCAGCTGTCGAGCGCGGCGCGGTGTGCAACCAGCGCCGCGTCGGGTGCCGGTACCGCGAGACTTCCCGGCACGACCGCGCGCGTCATCTGCACGAAGCCCGCCGCCGACAGCACGGGCAGCAGCACGAGCACGGCCAGCAGCACGAACCTTGCGCGATGCCAAAACGCATGCCGGCGCAAATGAAACCACAGCCCGAGACTGCCGTGTACCCACCCCGGTGCGAGCAGCGCGATCTGCAGGCCCTGTGTGCCGCTCGTGAGGAGCGACACGATGACCCGTTCGTAGTTCGGCTCGAAACCGTAGAACGACGTCGCAACCCGTGTGCCGACGACGTGGCGGATCAACAGCAGGGGCAGGCTGAGGCCGGCCCACAGACGGAGCCATTCGGCGGGCGGCAGCGCCCAGTGCCGACGGCCGTAGATGGTGCGGATCGCCAGCGCGAAATGCAGGCCGGCCGCGCCATACAGCAGGATCGTTCCGGGCACGCTTCGCCAGAGCCCGATCGCCAGGTGCAGTGCGTGCTCTGCGACATCGATCGACCAGATGCCGAGCGCGTGATTGACCATGTGAATGGAAATATAGAGCCACAGCAGGATGCCGGAGGCGAGCTGCAGCCTTCGCGCAGTGTTGCGCATCCGGTCATGCGGCGACGCCGGTTTCCCGGCATCGTCGAGATCACGCCGCGATCGACCCGGAAGGGTCCGGGTCTGCCTCCCCTTGTCGTCCATTGGCGCCTCCCCTGAATGCGTCCGGTGCTTGATCGGCATACCGCCGAGCAGGCCCGTTTATTCCAGCGATGGGCGACATCCGTGCAAGAAGTGCGTGGCGTGGCGTCGGGAATAAGCGCCGTGTTCGCCGGGTATACCGGGTGTGGGCACGACAAATGACGACCGCGACGCGTCGACGCCCTTCACACCGAAACGAACGGGGTCAAGGAGACCATCATGTCCAACGTTCTGTCCCATTGGATTCTGGTCGGCTGTGACGCATACGACGAGTATGTGTTCGTGCCGTGGCTCGATAAATCCGTGTATCTGAGAACGGTCACGTTGCGTCGCGTCTGCCTGCAGTGATGGAAGCCGCTGCGGCGCATGCGGTCCGATTAGCTGGCCTGACTTCGGTCAATCATCCAACAGGGCTGATCGAAGACCCGGATTCGGACCGATTCGATCTCATTTGCTCGCCGACTTTCGCTTCCATGCCGCTTTCGCCGTGAGCGTTCGCATGCGCGTGACGTTGTAAGCCGCCTTTCGCATCGCTTTCGTACATGCCGCGCGAACACGCCGTCCATGCGCTTGAGCGTTTCGTTCAACCCGATGCGAATCGGTCGCAGGGACGATTGGTTGGCACGAAGTCATCTAGCTTCGCCATCCTGAACATTGTCTCGGTGTAACCGTCCGCTCCGCGTACCGCTTTGCTCTCAGTGTTGTTCGATACCTTGTTTCAACGATTACCCCTGCCGCCCGGATGACGTCCGCGAGAGGTATTTCTACGGCCTGTTAATGTTGTCGCCCATCGATGCGGCAGCGATGATTTGCCGCCGCCAACGTCATGACAAATCGGCTTAGCCGAGTACGAACTTCAACGTGCCCAGGCTGCCGACTTCGACCACGCCATCGCTATTGACGAAGGAACGCGTACCTTCGGCAACGATCGTGTTGTTGGTCAAATAGGCGCCGTTCCAGCTATCGACAATGTTGTAGGGACGTTGGTCGGGGCGCTGGCTGCCGCCGAAGCTAATGTTGAATGGCGCGACGCCGTCCTTGCCTTGGGCCTTGCTGTACACCCAGCCATAGTGTCCGACGTTGCCTTCGGAAGCGAACGCGCCGATCGGGCTGTAGTTGGTGGTATAGGTGCCGGCGATGACGCCATTGGATGCATCGGCGGACGTGATTTTGAATGTGAAATTCTTGTCCGACGAGATATAGGTGCCGGTGAGAGGTACATTGGCCATGGGAATCTCCATTTCTTATGAATTTGGAGGATGCAGTCAAGCGCGTCAGTCGCGCACCTGCCAGAGCAATATAGGCGTCGGATATCGTGGATACACCCTGTAAAGCCTGACAGGGCTGAAAATCAAAAACGCATGTTTTTCCGTGTAGATATCCATACGGATGAACGCCTGTGGCATTCGCAGCCCCTCACGGCGCCACAGGCGCTGCGCCGCCCCGTGCAACAAGTCAGCGCAATTTCACATTCTCAATCACGCCTCCCACGTCATTTCTGCTTGTTGGCCCCGCCTAGGGCCGGTGTTCCGGCGATTCCCGCCACGTCGGGTGCCCAGCGAGATTTTCGCTTTGGACAGCCTGAGTCCGGCGACGCGCCGTGTGGATTGTCAAGGGTGGCTACATTGTCCTTGCTCGCAAAGGTCGCAACTTGCGCTTCCAGGGCACCCCACCGTGTCACTGTTCGTCACTATTGAGCCAATTATTCAACAATTTTGAGATTGTGGACGTTCGTCCATTTCATTGATGTTCACAAAAGTCCCATTAATACCGGTCTCCGTAAGTTATCCGTAACGTGTTTATCTTTTGTGCGCGGATATGACCTCGTTTTTTTGCCGAAACAGATGAGACAAAACCATTTTTAATTGCTCATAAAAAAGTCGTTGCCGGCGAATTTCACTGTGCTATTCTCGCCGCCAAGGAGTGCTGCGGCTTCAAGCTCCGAAAACCAGAAAACACGTTATATGACGGGACCGGCTGCCAAAGCCTGTCCGCCGAAAAAGCAAACGACCAACCTCCCCGTTCCGCGATCGCGCCGGTGAGGGCCTGACGGGAGACGGGGCATGTCAAATGTTGCTGGCAAAGCCTATGGCATGAACGTCGTGACGCCGATGCCGCCGCATCGGACGTGGATCAACCGATTCATCTTCATGATCGCGCGGGCGCTGCCCGCCACGCTGACCGGACTGATCGGTCTGTCGATCATCCATTTTGCGCGCTGGGCCATCATCCGCCGACAAGACTGGCCCGATCTCGGCCAGCCCAAGTCCGATCTGAAAAACGATTACATGCTGTTCATCAGCAACTTCAACGGTACCTGGGATCAGTACATCGACGCCTTTTCGGACGGCATTCCGGGTGGCCTTGACCTGTTCTGGTATGCCAGCACCAAATATCCGCATTCCATTCCGATCACGCCGTTCAAGAATTACATTCGCGCGAATCAGATCGATACCGACTACTACTACAACGCAACGCCCGGCGCCGCTCAACGCGACATCAAGGCCGCATTGCGTGTGCGGTCGAATTTGGTCACGCTCGCGAATCAATATGCGACGTTGTCCCCCGATGCTTTTGCGCAAGCCTATCGCGCGATGCTCGTGGCCGTGCAGAACGATCTCGGCACGCACGGCTTCGCACCCGTCGCGTCGAACGACACGGCCAACGCCGATACCAACCGCCAGCCCTTCGTCGATCGGGCCTGGCCCAAGAGCAAGGCAGGAGGCACCCAATCATGAACCTCGACGGTGGTCATTATTTCCTTACCGTGCTGTCGCCGGTTCGGGTCGAGCCGTGGAAGGACAACGACGGCAACGTGACGTCACCCACGTCGTCGCTGCGCCAGGTGCTCGCCACGCTGCCGACTGCGATGCAAAGTCCGGCATGCGAGGCCGGCGGCCGTAACAGCCCGTTCTCGCGCTCCCACAGCACGCACTTCGCCCGCTTCGCGGTGATTGATCAGCCGGCCTTCAACGGTCGCGTGCCGGTCGACTCGCTCGTCGACGCGATCCGGAAAACCAATCTTCTCGAGGATCAGCACGTCGACAACCTATCGACGTCGTGGCTGCTCCTGAGCGTGGATTTCGACCCCGCGCCCAGTCACGCCAGCGACAACGACGGCGGCCTGCACGATTATCTCGTCAGCTTGTGGAACGTGATGCGCGACGAGCTGAGCGCGGTCTATCGACATTGCTACGGCTTCGAGACCGTCGGCACCGGCGACGAATTCGCGCATTACATCAAGCGCTGCCAAGTCGAAACGACGATGCCGTTCAACGATTACTGGATCACGACGCCGCCATTCCTGTCGCGGTCGATTTCGATTCCGATGATTGGCGCGGCGATCGCGATTTTCACGCTGGTGGTGACGCTCATCGTCGCGATGGTGGCGGGCAAATTGGCATGGCTCGCGCTGCCCGTAGCGCTCGCGCTGGGCATCTACGGCGCTTATCGGTACGTGATGAAGTGCGGTGAGGTACCGTTCGATACCGCGCCGTTCTCCGATCTGCGCTCGGTGCTGAAGTCGTTGTATCTCCAACAGAATTTCGCGCGCTTCGCGATCGATCACCAAGGCGACGATCCGGCGAGGCTTCACGCGGCGTTCGGCGATTTCCTCAAGACGCACCGCCCCACTGACATCGAGAGCCCGACCCAGCCGCCGGGCGTCATCGACACCGACGTTCCGGCCGCCGACAGCGTCAGCCCGAGCGTCAGGGCAACCGTTCCCGCCGCCGCCATGGCCAACTCGAACGAGGCACCAGGGGTGACCCAGTCATGACAGAGCAACAGTACGACGTCGATCTCGATCTCGCGGATATCCAGGGCAACATCCTCACCGCATATGGCCGTCAGGGCTTTCCGAAAGGACGCTTCATGCTGCTCAACGTGCGTAACGCCGCGAGAGGACGCGCGTTCGTCGAGCACATGCGCCGGAAGGCGACCACCGCGATGCGATGGCCTTCCCTTCGTCATCCCACGTTGAGGCCCACGGGCAAGGTCTCGGTGGAGCGGCCGGACGTGACGATCAACCTCGCATTCACGTTCTGGGGGCTGGTCGCGCTCGGCGTGCCGACGCGCACGCTGCGCGGAATGCCCGACGACTTCATCGACGGCATGGCGGCACGCGCATCGATCCTCAGCGACGACGCGACCGACTGGGACCCGGTCTGGAACCAGTCGGCAACGAAGGACCCACGGAACCAGCCGCACATTCTCGTGATGCTCAATGCGCGGATGCAGGATGACGGCACCGCTGTTTCCGGTTTGCAGACGGTCACCGACGAGATCATCGACTGGTGCAAACATGCCGACAGCGGCGTTGCCCTGTGCGTGGGTCATCGTGGCTCGGACGAACGCTGGCAGGATCTGTCCGCGATCACCCGGGAATTCGACGGCAAGATCGTGGCGACGCCCGACGAGCATTTCGGCTTTACCGACGCGATCAGCGATCCGGTCTTCGACGGGCAGGTGCCCGGCAACAGGAAGGTCGCGATGGAAGCGGCCGTCGGCCAGGGCAAGGTGGACGGCCAAGGCAACTGGTCGCCGCTCGCGCGCGGCGAGTTCCTGCTGGGTTGGCCGGATGAAGCGCAGGAAATCCCCGGCGCCGCGATGCCGCTCGATTTCAGCCGCAACGGAACGTTTTTCGCGTATCGCAAGCTGCATCAGGACGTGAGCGGTTTTCACGGCTGGATCGACAAGACGGCGGACCAGTTGAACGGGCTTTGGCGCCTCGGGTCGCAAGACGAAGCGAAGCAGACACTGATGGCAAAAATGGCCGGCCGCTGGCAGGACGGGGTGCCGCTGATGGCGGCGTCGACCTTTGCCGAATGGCAGGCCTTCAACGCCCAATACCCGCTTTTCGACAAGGACAAACCCGGCGAGCTCAATCCGGAACGGGCGCGCCGCCTGGTCGATTTCGTCTATCGCGGCGATCTCGATGGCCTGCGCTGCCCGATGGGCGCGCATACGCGCCGCATGAACACGCGCGACCTGCTCGATCCGCACGTCGGCGACAACAATCCGGCCAACCGTGCCGGGTCCGCGCTCAACAACCGCCGGCGCATCCTGCGCCGCGGTCTTCCATACGGCAGCAAGGACGACGCCCACGGCGAGCACGGGATCGTCATGCTGGCGGTCTGCGCGAACCTGTCGCGCCAGTTCGAGTTCGTTCAGCAGCAATGGCTGAACTACGGCCTCGATTTCAATCTCGGCAACGACACCTGCCCGCTCGTCGGCAGTCATGCGCCGAATGCGCGTTACGTGATCGCGGCCGATCCGAAATCGGGCAATCCGCCGTTCATCGCGAGCGGCATCCCGAACTTTGTCGAGGCGCGCGGCGGCGACTACTTCTTCATGCCCAGCATGACGGCATTGCGCCTGATCGGCATGGGCCTGACCGATCCTACCTGACGCGGAGCGCGCCGATGTCCTTTGCCTTTGCATCGAACCTGTTCCATGCAATCGCGCTCGAAGCCCACTCGCTGGGCAAGGGTGTGCTCGCCGGCGACGAGATCGCGGCGAAGCTCGCGAGCGGCAGCGGCGATCTCGCGGCGCGGCTGAAAGCCGTGCTGACCGATCCTGCCGGCCAGCGCGCGGTGTTCGCGTCGCTGCGCGCGTTCGCGCCCAATATCGCCACGGACAAGACGTTCGTCACCGCCTATCCGTGCGACGGATCGGTCATCGTCACTCTGGCGGCCGACGTGCGCGAGGTGCTCGATCGGCAAGACGACTTCGAGGTCGTCTACGAGCCGAGGATGCGCAAGATCACGGGCGGCCCGAATTTCTTCCTCGGGATGCAGGATGGCGCCGAGTATCAGCTCAACGCGTCGATCATGCGACTCGCCGCGCAGCGCGGCGACGTGGTCGACATCGTCGTCCCGAAGGCGCGCGATGCGGCCCGGCGGATCGTGGCCGCGCATCCGCACGAGATCGATCTGCCGCAGGTGCTGACCACGGTCGTGCCCGCACTGATGGTGCGGGAGTATTTCGGCGTCGATACCGCGTCCGTTCCCGATCTCGTCGAATGGACGACCGCGATGTTCTGGTATCTGTTCGCCGATCTGCAAGGCGATCCGGTGGTGGAAAGCAAGGCGCTCGATTACGCCGGCCGATGCCTGAGCGCGATCGATGCGGCGATCGCCAGGCTCGACGCGAACCCCGGCGGCCCCGTCACCGTGCTGAAGCGTGCGGTGGCACTGCGCGATGCCGGCGCGGGCGGATTCGGCGGCGCCGGTATTCGCAACAACATGATCGGCCTCGTGATTGGCGCGATTCCGACCATTTCGAAGGCGTGCGTGCAGGCGCTCGACGTGCTGCTCGATCATCCGGACATGCTCGCACAAGCCCAGGCCGCGGCGGCACGCGGCGACGAGCAGGCAGTCGGCTCGATCCTTTTCGAGGCGCTGCGGTTCAATCCGGTCAATCCGGTGATCTATCGTCGCGCAACGCGTGACTGCGAGATCGCGTCGGGCACGACGCGCGCGTGCCAGGTGAAGAAAGGCGCGATGGTGTTCGCGTCGAACCTGTCCGCGATGTTCGATGCGGCCGTGGTCGACGATCCGGACGCGTTCCGCATCGACCGGCCCTGGGACATCTATATCCTGTGGGGCTATGGCCTGCATCGCTGCTTTGGCGATGCGATCAATCGCGCCATCATTCCGGCGCTGATGACGCCGCTGCTGGCAGGCGCGCCGCTGGTGCGCGCCGACGGCGCTGCGGGGCGGCCGGATACCGAAACGCCGTTCCCGCAACATTTCTCGGTCATGCGATGAACCAACAATTGAGGTGCTACGGGGAAAGTCAGGATGGCGGCTGCAGCGGTTGAACGCCGAAGCATGGTGTCGGACCGACAACGATTCGGATAACGAAACGAGTAAGCCGCGATCGTTCCGGCCGCGCTGAGCGCGCTCTTCAATTCATGACGCCCCGGGCATCGCCGGGCGCGTCATGTCGCGGCATTATCAGAACGGGCTGCGTGTCGTATCGCCATTGGTGAACACCGCGTCGACGACCTGATAGAACGCCATCGCCGTATCCGCAACCTCCCAGACCGCAAGGATGACGTGGTAGCCGCTACGCATCGGCAGCTGGCATGGGTGAATGGTCGGCTGCTGTGGCACCAGGTTCGCGTTCGGGTCCCAGTATGGCTGGCCGGGATTCTGGATCGTGCAGAACGGCGTGGGCTCGAACTGCGCGCGCGTCAGCTTTTCCGACGGGTTCCAGTCTGCACGTGTAATGAAGTAGTTCCAGCGACGCGTCTTGTGCACGGCGCTGAATTCCCATTTGAAATTCTGCACCGCGCCCGGCCGTAGCGGGATCTTCTGCCAGCGGCCCGGCGACTGCTCGTTCAGCACGGGCAGCGGGCCATTCGTGCTGGCGCCGGCGATTTCGCCGTCCTTCGGTGGTGCGGCATTCTTCGCGTCGTCCGGCGCGAACGGATCCGACAGGCCGCTTTGCGTCGCGGGGAAGAACTTGCCGTTCTCCATCGCGTTCGCGTGCCAGGCGTCGACAGGGCAGTTCGGATTCTGGCCTTGCGTGCACAGCACGATGCGCGAAGGCGGTTCGGTCAAACGGCCGTGCGCGTGAGCACCGGCCGCCGCGACCAGCAGTGCCACGCCGGCCAGCGAGCATGGCATGACGGAAGCAACGTATCTGCGGATGATCTTGTTCACGAGCCCTCATGGCATTGATGTCGAAACGGATATGCGCACATCGAGCCTGTCGCAAGATCCCGGGCAGAGATTCCTGTCGACGCGTCGTCGCGCGCGCTGATCGGCAAAAGCGGCGGTCGAATGAAACCGCGGCAAGCGATGATCAATCGCCATCATTTCTGACAAATCACTTTCACCAAGTCAAACCTTATCCGCGAAAATCGGAAAAATAAACTTCCCTCATTGGTAATTTTTTGATTCGCGACATCGAAACATCCATTTTCCGGATGCTTCGTTCATCAGCCCTGATGTAACGCGGATTCTGGTGTTTGACGATCGTGAATGATCGATCTCGACATTTCGTGTCCGAAGGAAACCGGCATGATCGCCTTCGTTGTTCAATAATTTTATTATTTGAATTGGATCGAGATCATCAATAATCGCATACCCTATTAATATTTATTGTTGCGCCAAAGCGTCACGGCGGACACGATGAGAAAAGCACGCCGAGTATTCATGGGTGCCTCCTCCTGGTTATTTTTGAAATAGCTTTTGCAGTGGATTTTATCTTTGTGACATCTGCAGGAATCCTATGAGGCTGGATAGGTATTCCCGCCGCTAAAGACAGCGGGCTCGACCATTTGCTTGCTCCACAGCCATTCGAGCAGCTGTTGCGCCCTGGCCGCTTCCATCGATCTGCCGAGAAACGCAATCAGCTCGAGCGGATGCGTTGCCCGCGTCAGCATGTCGAGGAGCGGAAACAGCGCCACGCCATTCCAGAACGCGACGGGTCGATCAAGACTCGGATGCTGCAAGGCGGGATGCGCGGTAACGCGGTCGCCGGTCGCGCAAGGCACCACGACAATGCCGGTATTGCGGGAAAAGCGGATCGGACTGTGCAAGGGCAACGGAGGCGCGGGCTCGCCGGGCTGGGGCTGGTTCGACGACACGTGCGCCAATTCGTCTTGCAGCGCGTGCGTCATGAGGTCTACGCGCGCCGCGGTTTCGTCGCCGAGCGAGGCCATCGCAACCGTATCGGACGTCAATGCGGGCGTCGAGCGCAGGCGCCAGAAAGGCGACTCGCCGCACCATGCCTGACGGTAGTACCCGGCCGTCCATGCGAGGTGACGCGCCGCGCCTTCGATCAGGCGCGATTCGTAAAAGCGCTGCGCCAGTTCGCGCTCCGACGCATCGCTTGCCCGGCACCATGTGTTGATCGCGATAGCGGCCTGGAGCGAGAAGCGCATCGCCTTCTCGACGCCCGAGGACGAGATCGGGTCGAGCGCGAAGGCCGCGTCGCCGAGCTTGATGCGTCCGTCCTGCCAGGAGAGCGCGTCGACGTAGGGCGTCGATACGCACATGCGCGGCGAATCGCACCAAGGCAAACCTGCGATGTCCTTGAACAAGGCGCTTCGCGTGCAGGCGTTGCGCAAGACAGACTCCGGCTCGCGTTCGAGCGCGTCGTCCCGCGCGGAGGGATCGAACGTGAACATCACGCGGTAACGGCCACCCGGCAGCGCAGCGCCCCACATCCATCCGTCATCGAGCGCGTCCACGCGCGTGGCGGCATCGGCATGCGCAGCCGGCGTTTCCATCGCGACTTCGGCCCATACCGTGGACAGCCGAGGCGCGCGCAAGCGCTGCGGCCCGCGTCGGCTCTGCCGGCCCTGGGCGTCGAGCAACACGTGCGCCTCGACGTTGCGCAGCCCGTCGGGCGTAGCGATTTGCACGCGCCAGGCACCGGGCGCTCCGTCGACTTGCGCGACGCTCGCCGGCCGCAGCACGTCCACGCCGCGCGCCACGGCCAGGCGCAGCAGCGCCGCATCGAATGCGGCGCGCTCCACGACGGCGCCGTCGTGCGCCACCGTCTCGATCGATTCGCTCGTCCAGCGTACGCTCGTGGGCTTGCCTGCGAGGATCGGAACGGATTCGAGCACCTCGTCCGCGTCGAGGTAGTCGATGATGTTTCTGACACCCGGCGTCAGCGCTTCCCCGATCTGCGGACGAGGCCATAACGGGCTTCGCTCGACGAGCAGCACGCGATGCCCGAGATGGTTCAAGCGAAGCGCCACGCACAGGCCAGCGGGACCGGCGCCGGTCACGAGCATGTCGAACGTGCGATTCACGCCGTTCCCGCACCACCAGACGATGCGCCAGACGAACCGGCAAACCAGGCCGGCGCATAGCGCGCGAGCCTGCCGTGCGCGCCGATTGCATAGTGCAGCCAGCCGCGGATGTAATCGCAGGCGCTGCGTCCGCGCTCGAGGACCTCGTGATGGCATCCGCCGCCGCAAAGATAGCGCGCCCAGCATGCATTGCAGGGCTGTTGCTGGTGCACGTGACGCTCGGCGAGCCAGATCGTCTGGCGCGCCTGATCGACGCCCGTGGAGAGATGCCCCATGACGCCGGCCTCGTCGCCGACGAAGCGGTGACACGCCGCCAGCTCGCCATCGGCGGAGACGCCGAAATACCCCGCCCCTGCGCCGCACGGATACGGCCGATGCGTGCCGCGCTGGATTTCGCGCAGCGCGTTCTGCATGTTCGAGAACGGGTAGCGCTCGCCGCGCATGACCTTTTGCTCGAACGCGAGCCCGCAGGCGATCATCCCTTGCAGCATGTCTGCCATATCGTCCGGGCCCATTTCCGCGCGACCGTTCGAAGCGCGCAGCAGCGGCGAGAAGCCGACGCTGTGGAACCCCATGTCGACGAAAGTATCGAGCGTGCTCGGCAAGTCGAGATTGAACGGGGTGACGGTCACGCGCGCCGAGACCTGCATGCGCCGCTGGCGCACAAGCAACGGCGTCACGCGCTCGACGATGTGATCGAACGAGCCCATGCCGCCCTTGAACGGACGCAAGCGGTCATGCACGGGCGCGGGGCCGTCGAGGCTGACGGTGACGGCGAAGCCGTGCTCTTCGAAGAACGCCCCGTCGTCTTCCTGCAGCAGACTGCCGTTCGTCGTCACTGAAAATTGGCATCGGATTCCGCGGGCATCGGCACGCTCCCGCGCGTGGACCGTCGCCGCGCGCAGCACCGCGCGATTGGCGAGCGGCTCACCGCCCATGAATGCAAGATTGATCTTGCCGCCCTCGCTCGCCTGCTCGATCAGCAGGTCGACTGCCGCAAGCGCGGTTTCGAGCGGCATGTTCTTCGCCTTGCCGCCGAATTCCCCTTGCTGGGCGTAGCAATAGGTGCAGCCGAGATTGCATTTCTGCGCGACGGCAAGCGACAACGCGTGCACCGGCATCTCGGTCAAAGGCGCGTCGTCGATCGCCGCGCGCATGTCGAGCCCGCGGCTCGCGACCAGCGACGCGACGGCCTGCGCATCCCCGTCCTCGAGCGCCGCCTGAAACGCGTCATGCAGATCGTGCGGCACATGAAACAGGCGGCTTCCGTTCACGAGCAACAGTTGCGCGCCCTCCGCATCCTCGACCACGTGGATCCCGGGATGCCGCGGGCGCGACGCCTCGAAGATGCGCGCCGCCATCGCCGACGCCAGCGGCGCGAGCGTCTCGACGGCGCGATCAGGTTTCATCGGCATCCTTGCCGCGGATCACGAACTGCAGATCCTCCTGCCAGGACCGGAACAGATCGTCGTAGGACCACAACCGCGTGTCGACGCGATTGTCCGGCACGTACGTGCCCGTGCGGCGCTTGGCAAGCCACATGTCGCCGCGCGCCAGCCCGTCGTCGCCCGGCTCGACATTGACGAAGTCGGGTCGCGACGCGGCCCAGTAGTAGCACGCGCATTCGCGATAGTCGTTCTGCCAGGGCGCGCAGAGGCCTTGCGTCAGCTCGCCCGGTTTCAGCATCTCGGGGTTGAAGCTGGCGGTGTCGCCCTCGAAAAAGTGCCTCAGCGTGAGCGTCGCCTTCAGGGTCTCGGTTTTGCCTTGGACGTAGTACACCTCTTCCAGGGCGTTCTCGTGAGCCGTGAATTCGCATTCGACCGGCTTGCCCTGCAAATGCACGATGCGGGCGATGGAGTTCGACCACTCCATGAACGACACCGCATTGGGATTGGGCACGCTCGCCAGCGTGACAGGATCCCCGTCTGGCAGCACCGGCCCTCTCGTGAGGACCATCGTGCCGACCTTGTGGCCGTCGAAGCTCAGCAGGCGGCGCGTCTTGAGATGCTCGTAGCCCGGCTCCGTATCGACGACGTAGTTGTTGTTCTCGACCAGGGTGATGCCGACGAATGCGCGCCGCCAGAAATTGCGGAAATCGAACTCCAGGCCCGGGAAGCAATTCGAAATCGCCGTGCGCGGCAGCGCCGAGGCCGGGTTGCCCACGCCGCGATGGTGAATCTGCGCGGTCAGGTTGGACGCGCGGATCTCCCCGTTACCGGGCTGTTCGAGGTCTTTCGGAGCGTTCGGATCGTTAGCCGACATGCTTGTCTCCCTTCGGATCAGGTTGTCCGAACATCGCGTCTCGCGCCGCCTTGATCACCAGGTTGATGTGCCGGCGCGTGAGCGTCAGGCTGCGGCCATCCGCCCCGCGCATCAGGGCCGGCATCTTGCGCAAGCCCTCGGCGGTCAGGTCGCCGATCTCCTCGGGCTGGCGCAGCAGCTTCGCGAACCACGGCGCGCCACCCGCCGCCAGCGTGCTGAACACGCGCTCGTGCAGCGCACGCAGCGCAAGATTGTCGACGATCGATTCGGCGGCGATCGGCTCGTAATAGCGCTCGAAGTCGGCCGTGTTCTGCCGCACCATCGTGCTCGCGACGTTGAGCCTTCCGTTGACCGGGTTGCCGTTCATGACGGCGGTGTTCATGAGGCGGATCGTTTCGAGCGCACGCAGGACGATCTCCGTGGCTTCGTCGATCGATACGCTCTCTTCCGGGATGTGGATGCCGTGGAGAATCTGCTCCATCTCGTCAGACACCACGCGCACCGGCAGGGTATCGGGCGCATAGGCCGGCGGCCCGGCGCCGATATAGCCGTGCGCGCGCAGCGTGGAGCCGTCCTTCCTCGTCAGCACGACTTGCACGTGGCCATCGCATTCGTCGTCGAGATAACCCCAGCTGACTTGATTGCCATCCTTGTCGGCGTATCCGGCAAAAATCTGTGCGGGGTTGGTCGGCGCCGGATGCGCCTTCGTGGGGCCGCCCGCCTCCCTGAAGCCGAGCCACTTGCCGGGCGCCTCGGCGTAGAGCAGGAGATCGTCGCGATCGATGACGGGATCGAGCTTCAGCTTGTCTTCGCTTTCCTTGTCCGAGGTGCGGCGCACCAGCCGCGTGCCGTACACGATACCGGCGGCAGGGGTGTAGCGCAGGCGGATCTCGGGGAACTGCGCCGTCGGCTTGACGAACTGGACGTGGCCGAGCGGAAGATACCGCCCCTGGCGAAAGTGTTCGCAATGGCCTTGCATCGCGTGCCGCTTGTGATCCTTGAGGCCGGTCAGGTTCGCGTGGATCTTGTCGTTCGCGTCGTTGGTGCGGCGGTAGATCTTGATGTTGCCCAGATGGATATCCCAATGCAGCGCGTCGAGATCGAGTTGTTCCATCGCGAGCAATTGCAGCGTGAGCGGCTGCAGCGTATCGGGCGCCTCGCTCGTGCGCGCAAACACTTCGAGAAAAGGCGCGACAGGCCGCACCTTCCGGTTCTCGTCCTTGAAGCGAATCGTGTCGGGCACGTAGGCCTTCACGATCTCGCCGCTTTCGGGATCCACCTCCAGCGTGGTGCACGGCACGATGCGTCGAAAGTCGAGCGGGTTGTCGGGATCGACGACGAGGTCGAACGCTTCCAGCGGCGTCGCCGCGGCGCCCAGCCTGCCGACCGCGATGGGCGGCAAAATCCGGAGTTCCAGTATCGGCATGTGCGGCTCCTAGAGTAGCGCCAGGTCGACGTCGCCGGACAGGATGCGCCTGGCGACAGCGGCCAGGCTCTTGTCGGCTTCGCTCAGACTGAGCAAATACGGATGGCGCGCGGCATCGGTCCTGGCCAGCAAGGCCGCCACGAGGTTCTCCGAGGCCTCGAGCAGATCGAGGTGCCCGCGCCAGCGGTTTGCCTCGCCGAACGGGCTGTTGAGCGTATAGGGCATCTGGAACGGCGGCCCCGCGAGCGACGCGTCCGGCTCAATCGACACGCGCGACTGCATCAGGATCTCCGAGAGCGCGCGCAGGTTGTACATCTCGCCGAACGCCGCATTGACGATCGTGCCGCGCGGCGTGAACTGCCCGGCCGCATTGAGCCCGCCGTAGAGCGTGAAGCTGTGGATCAGGTACTGCAGCAGCATGCGGTAGCGCAGGTTGAACAGCGACGCCCACAGCTGGGTCACCGGCTCGGTGATGGGCGTCACGGGTGCGCCGCCCTGCTCCGGCACGAGCGCGGGGTCGAGCGCCACATAGGGATTGACCGCGACGGGCCGCGAAGGCCGCCAGGTGTCGTCTACCTTCGCCGCGTGCAGCTCGGCCGCCGCTGCCGGATAGGCTTCCGTCCAGGCTTCTTCGAGAAAGTCGTCGGGGCGTGCGGCAAGCCAGCTGTCGACGCCGCACAGCTCGCCTTCGAGGACCGCACGCATCTCGACATAGATCCGCAAAAAGCGCACGAAATGCGAGGGATCCTTGCCGTGGGGCGCCTCCCCTTGCTTGGAGATTTTATCCAGCGCGTTCACCGCGTCGTCGCGCGAGGTGGCGGGCATCACGAGCACGTCCGGCGTTCCGCCGAGAGAGCCACCGCCGCCGCTGCCCCTGTGGCCGCCCTTGTACCCGCGTCCCCATTCGGCGAAATCCGCCTGGCAGCGGTAGGTGTCGGCCTGGAAGGCATCATCGGGCAGGTGGTCCCTGACGAGCGGAATCAGCGCATGAAACAGCTCGGCGACCTTATGAGGCCTGGATACCTGCTTTCCGATGCGTCGTCGGATATCCTTGCCCAGCTCGCCGCCGTCCCAATGGAGCGGCGCCTCCGTATAGACGTATTTCGCGAGCGAATCCAGCGTCAGCGGTTCGAGCATGAAAGGGAACGGATAGAACGGCGTATCCCACGGGTAATCGTCACGCTCGAAATGCAACGGCGAGCCGATCAGACGCAGCACGTTCTGCACCGTGATCAGGTGGCCCATCTCCTCCTTGGCGATGCCGAGGATGGTTTCCTGCCAATTGCGGACCGTGTCGCGAAACGCCGCCGGCACCTGCGGCCCGCCGAGCGAATAGCCGGCGTACAGATACTGCACCATCAGGCAATGCTCGATTTCCGCGTCGATGGACAGCAGATAGGTGACGTAGTCGCGCGTCGAGAGCTCATGCTCGAGCAGATGCTTGATGGAATAGTCTTCGGCGACCGGCTCGCCAGGCGCAAGCCGCTCCAGGGATGAACCGCCGGGCGCGAGATGCCGCCACAATCTGAGAGATTGCATTGCCGCTCCTTATTACCGACGTCTGAAAAAGAGGGTTGTGCGGAACTACAGGCGTAGCGTTCCGCGGCACGTTCAACTGCGACCGCATGCGCCGAACAATCAGGTTGGCTGGCAGATGAACGGGTATTCCGAATCGTCAATCAACGGCTCGATGTCGAAGAAATCGTTGAGCACCGATTCCGCCGTGCAATAGGCGCCTTCCACCCAGGCCTGATCGTTTGAGTAGCACTCCCCTACGATAAAGACGGGCGCATCCTTGCCGTCGAGCAGCTGCGACGGCTTGCGTATTTTTTGCTGGACGTCGGCAACGTCGTAGTGCGCAGCCCACGCGTGGTAGCCCGCACGGAACGGCGGCAGCGACCAGTCGACATAGGCCGCCTCGAGCGGCTCGGGCACGTCCGCAAAGTCCGAGTTCGGCCCAAAGTGCAATTCCGCCAGCTGCTTTCGCAGCATCTTGACCATTCTGTCGGGCACCTTGCGCGGCCCGATCAGCGGTTGGATATCGTCGGCGATCGGCACATGCCGCTCTTCGTTCGGCCCGAGCTCCAGCTCGCGCCAGAACGTCGTGAAGGTTTCGTCGTCGTAGGAAGCCAGCAGGCCGTAGACCGGCTTTGTATGCTTGTCAGTCGCGTTATTGCCGAAATAGACCACCATGCGGATCGGCGTGTCGGTCACGCTCGGTCCCATGGTGTTGCGCTTTGCGACGGCGAGCAGCAACGTTTCCTGCTTGACGGTCATCCGCTCGTCGGCAGCTTGTTCCACAGCCTTGACCAGCTCGTCGGCGCTCGCGAACTGGACATTCAGGATCGTGTCCGAACCGGACATCGCCTGCACGAACACGGGCGGAAAGTCCTGCGCCTTGAGCGACGCGATCACGGCATCCGTTACTTCATAGCCGTCGATCTTTGGCGGATAGGGCGTAGCCGGGTCCAACCACCATTCTTTCTCGAAGAACATGCCGACCTTGTAAGACGGCTGCATGATGGCCGACTCGAGATAGAGCTTGACCTTCTGGTCGTTCAGGACGTCCAGTCCGCCCCGATCGTCATAGCGGGAGCCCTGGGCAACCTGTTCGAGCGCCGCGCGCGGCATGGCCAGCCAGGCGGCCGACGTGGTCTGACGGGCAGCCTCCCGGTAGGGATCTTCCCGCTTCGCGATCGTGTAATGGACGACGCCGTCCTCGACATGGATGGAGCGCAGCCGCTGGTTCGGGTAGTACTGAAGCGTGACGCCTCGCTGCCTCGCCAACTGCTCGATGGCCGCAAACAATGCGTGAAACATGCCCGAGTAGCCGGTCGTCAGCGTCATGTACTGATTGCCCGGCGTGAATTCGTTGTTCGACTCGAACGCGACCGCGGCATTCCAGTTGATCACGTTGGACGAGTATCCGTTGCCGTCCGCGGCGTACTGATAGCCTTCCGAGCCGAGCTGGTCGTACATCAGGTTCCAATAGCCGATGTCCTTGAGCAAATCGCCTTTCTGGAAGATGGAGCTCGACGGCAGTTCGGCCGTGATGCGGCCATGCTGATAAAACGCGTCCCACTGCTTGCGTGTGCTCGGACCACTGGCGCTCGTGACCGACAACGCTTCGACGACGGCGAAGCCCTGGTCGGGCGTGGTCGCGGCACCAAAGTTGTTGGCCGCGTACGGCGCCGGCGTGCGCGAAGAAATATCGTTTTGATAGAGATTCCTGGCGCGCAGGTAGTAGAGGGGATTGCTCGATTCGTTGAAAGGCACGGCATGGCGGTCGAGCCCGAGCTTGGCGATCACCGTCGTGACCAGCCGGTGGCCCTGCGCTTTACCGTCGTTGTTGCCGTTCCATTGCGAATAGCGCATGCCACCCAACTCGAGGTACGAATGGTCGGGATTGTTCTGGTAGTGCCAGGTGCAGACCCGGGCACCGGGTGCACGGGTGCCCTGAAATTCCTTCGAAAAATCGTACTTGCCCCAGTCGAAGAGTTCCAGGACGTCGCCCTGCTGCAACTGCCGATGCGGATCGCCCCCCGCTCGCGTCCGGCCATTCAACAGTCGCCAGGCCGTGTATAGACCGGCGGCACCACACCCGAAGATCGAATAGGTCTTGCTTGCCATGGTGTCCTGCTCCCGTAGATGCCCGGCCTGCGCTCAGGCCAGCTTGTTGAAATAGCGGTTGCCGGTGGAGAAGTGCGAGATGTCGAATGGGGTATGACCGTCCAGGGTCAACTGGCAAAGAATTTCGCCTAGCAGCGGAACGAACTTTCCGGCCCAGCCGGTCGCATAGATGACGATGTCGCGGTGGTTCGGCACATAGTCGGGCGCGAAGTCGATCAGCAATTCCTTGTTCGCAATCTTGCTGAGTGCGACGAGGCAGGTCGACGTGAAGCGCGGAACCGGCTCGAGACCTTCCATATGCTCGCCGACCCACTCAGCCGTGAACGCGAGCTCCTGAGGATTCGGAATGGGCGTGCGCTGATCGGGGGACGTCAGCGGCGCGAGGACGAAATCGGAGGCGACACGGATATAGCCCGGGTAATTCCAGGCTACCTCCGGGAAGCCGTAGAACTGATTGCCGTTGTCGCCCACCGGGTTCTGGAAAACGAACCAGGTGGGGTACTGGATATCCGGCCGAGTCTTGCGGTAGTAGGCCGAGGCCATATTCCAGTAGGTCGCCGCGATACGGAACCCCAGCAGCTTGAACACGTCGTCGGCATAGGGGCCCGGCGTCAGCACCAGCTTTTCGGCACTGAAGGTCCCAAGCGGAGTCTTCACTTCAAAGTGGCCCTGCCGACGCTCGATGCCGATGACCGGCGCCTCCTGCAACAGCTGCACGAAGGGAGAGCGCTGATTCCAGTCGAGCAGCGTCCGCTGCGTGGCCGCGAGATCGATGCTGGCGCCCTGGGCCTGAAATAGTCCCGTATACGTCGACGGTAGATTGCGAAAGTGAAAACGCCTCTCCAATTCGCCCGCATCCAGCGTTTCATAGGCAACCCCTTCGGCCTTCAGCGCTTGCTCGGCGGCGGGGATATTGCCCTCTGTCGACTTGACTGTCGGATCGCCGAACCACAAGGTGCCGACCGTGTCCATGAGCGGCTGCGGCGTCAAGCCTTGCAACTCGTCCCAATAGGGGATCGACTGCTTGACCAGCTTGACCATGTAGGCGTCGGGATAGGGAATGCGGAACTGGCGCGACACGCCAGCCGAGCTGCCAAGCTGGTTCACGAAGGTGAACTGCTCGAGCACCAGCGTCCTGGCCTTGCGCTTGCCGAGATGGTAGGCGGTCGATAGGCCCATGGGCCCTCCACCGACAACGATGACGTCAAAGCGATGCGTTGCGTCGTGCATGTTGGGGCTCCAGGGCATCCGGAAGCACATCGATTTCAGCGATCCGCGAGATCACGGTCCTGATTGATGCAGCAACGGCCGAGTCGCTAAGTCGAGCGTCAGAGAGGCTTTGAAAAGCGGGATTGATTGGGCCAATTTCATGCTTGGCGATGCGTCGTCCGTATCACGCTTAGCTATCCGCTGCGGTCGAATTACATGCCTGGCCACGGATGTGAGCAAGCTGGCAATCCTGACAGGAGGTTGAGATCTCAATCCCGGTTCGTCGGGACGAGTCAGGGTTTCCTCCAATGTTCTTATGGACGATGTAGATGGGGTATATGACGCACGTCGCCTCACGCGAACGCCGCCGCGATGGTCGTCAGGTATTGAGGCTCGTCAGGTCGTCCCACGCGAAGACGATGATGTGCGACCGCCAGACCGACCCCGGATCGACATACTCGCCTGTTGGCCGGCAATTCAGCGCTTCATAGACGTCGACAAAGACCGTGTCAACTCCCCGCGATGGCGTTGCTGCGCCCAGTCGCCGCGGTCACGCGTTGTGCGCCCCCCCGAATTTGAGTTGGCAATCGTGCCATAGTGATAAGGCTCCTTTCATGCCGTTCGCCGATGTCTGTGTAAGGCAATTCCGAACGTTGGGGCGATCCGATGACCAACAACGCCTATACGACAATGATTCTGGCATCCAGGAAGCGTGGAACCCCGCGGAAATGTCAATGCTCGTCAGCCGACATACCGGCAGTCGCCCCGTTGGAATCGAAAAAATTTCTGATTGTATTTATGTAAACTTTCTCTGTCGGCGAACGTAGCGCATTTCGCTCGACTGACTACACACACTGCCTCGGGTAAAAACGCATTGCCTCTAATTGATTGTGTGCGCATTGTCGGCAGACGCCTTCGTCCCACGTCCAATCTGCCATGCATCCCACCCCGCCGCCGTCCGCAGCGTCCCTTGCCGACGCCTCGCCAGGCGCGACGCCGCTCATCCGGCGCTTCGCATGCAACGACGTCGATAGCCTCGCGGAATGCACGCACGGCTGGTCGATCCGACTCGATCAATTGTCGCCAGGGCCGTTTCGTGCGACGCTGCATGAAATTCGCTTCGACGACATGCAGCTGCTGCGCGAACGTGTGAATCGCGCGCTGCTCAAGCGCGGCGACCAGTGCGCCGGCAGCACGTCGTTCAGCATTCCGCTGGAAACCGCGGGCGCCGGATACTGCGACGGTGCGCCGCTGCGCGACAAGGCATTGCTTATCTCCAGCGGGACATCGCTGCCCGAACTGCGCACACCTAACCATCAGGACGTCGTGCTGCTGACGGTGCCGACCGACACGCTGCGGACGCTTGGATGGCTCGGCAATCACGACGGAGACGACGACGGAACGTGGTCGACCGCGACCAGCATCCTGCGGGTGCCCGAGTCGCGCTATGACGCGTTGAAATCCTTGCTGGTGGCCGGCTTCGATGCGGCCGATACGTATGAGCGGCCCCTCTCGCATCGACAGGCGCGCAAGGCGCTGCGCGACGCCATTCTGGTCGAACTCGCGGACGCGCTGCAAGCGGCCGGCCCGTCCGTTCGTCTCACGCCGTCCGCGCGGCGTCGCGTCGTCGACCGCGTACGCGACCTCGTGGTCTCGCAGCCCGGCGTTCCACTGACCGTGCTCGACGTGTGCCACGCAGTAGGCGCCAGCCGGCGCAAGTTGCAGTATTGCTTCGAGGAAATCCTCGGCACGCATCCGGCCTGGTACTTGCGCGTGTTGCGGCTCAATGCCGTGCGCCGCGAACTGCGCGAGCAGTCTCCCGCCAGCACGTCGGTCAGCGACGTCGCATGCCGCTGGGGCTTCTGGCACCTCAGCCGATTCGCGACGCACTACCGGGAACTGTTCGGAGAACCGCCGTCCGACACCCTCAAACGTCCGCCGCGATAATTACCAAAAGCGGATAACGCGCCGGATTTTGACGTTCCTAGACTCCGTACACCTTTCAACTGTACGGGGAACGGCACGATGAAAATCCTCAGATGTGCGCACGGCGCCCGGCGCCGCCGCACACGCACGACCACCGTTGCGATCGGCGCATTGGCGGCCACACTCGCGTGCAATACCGCCCGGGCGCTCGAAAACGACGGCCCCATCACGCCGTTCGGCGTGTTCGATTTCGGCGCGGGCATGACGCCGCCGCCCACGGCGAACGGCACGCTTGCCACACGCTTCGCGTACTACTCGACGCGCGCGATCCGCAACGGCGGCAACGCCGACTTCTCGCTGACGGTCGCGTCGTGGAGCCTCGCGTACATCCGGATGACGAACGCGAAGCTGTTCGGCGCGAACGTCGGCTTCGGTGCGATCGTGCCGTTCCTGAATCTGAACGGACACGTGAACATGCCGACGCCCGCCGGAACGCTCGCGATGTCGGCCAACCCGACCAACATCGGCGATGCGGACTTCCAGCCGCTGATCCTCGCGTGGACGCTGCCCAATCTGTTCGTCAACGTCGCACTGCAGGTGCAGGCGCCAACGGGCGCCTATTGCGCCACTCGGCTCTTCAATCCCGGCGTCAACCACTGGACCTTCTCGCCGATCATCGGCGCGACGTACATCACCGGCAGCGGATTCGAAATCTCGACCAGCATCGAGATCGATCAGAACACGACCAACCGCGCGACGAACTATCGCAGCGGCACCGGATTCCGGCAGGAATTCGCGGTCGGCCAGCACATCGGCCCGTTCACGGCAGGCCTGGGCGGTTACATCGAGCGCCAACTGAGCAACGACCACAGCCCCAATGTCGACGGCAATCGCGCACGCGTGAACGCGCTGGGCCCGGCGATCAGCTACGCCGAGCCGGGCAAACCCGCGGTATGGCTGCACGCCTACAAGGAATTCCGTGCGCAAAATCGCGCGCAGGGGTACCAGATCGCGCTGCGTGCGGCGCTGTCGTTCTGATGTTCCGATCCGGGAGCTATCGATGAATCCGCTTTCTTCAACGCACGCCGCGCCGTATACACCGGCCGCCAGGCAAGCCGGCGCAAGCCAGGGTGCCGTGCTGCTGCTCGGCAGCAGCCTCACCGTCATGGGCGCGGTCATGATCGCGCCGATCCTGCCGAAACTCGCGGCGGAGTTCGTGCCGGCCGACCCGCGGCTGGCCGCGCT
This sequence comes from Burkholderia theae, assembly GCF_048565265.1. NCBI lineage: Bacteria > Pseudomonadati > Pseudomonadota > Betaproteobacteria > Burkholderiales > Burkholderiaceae > Burkholderia > Burkholderia theae. The sequence continues at coordinate 989,821 of NZ_CP183463.1, read as the reverse complement.
CGTGCCGCTCGTCGCGACAGGTCCCGCTCTCGCGATCGCACTGTGCGCGCCGCTCGCCGGCTGGCTCGCCGATCGCGTCGGACGCAAGATGCTGCTGTTGCTCGCGACGCTCGCGTACGGGCTGGTCGGCGCCGCGCCGGCGTGGCTCGACAATCTCACCGCGATCCTCGTCTGCCGGCTCGCGCTCGGGGCCGCCGAAGCGTGCGTGATGACGTGCTGCACGACACTGATCGGCGACTACTGGCGCGGCGAGCAGCGGGTACGTTACGTGAACCGGCAGGTCGTCACGATCGGCGTCGTCGGTACGGTGTTTTTCGTGCTCGGCGGCGCAGCGGGCGAGCATTCATGGCGCTATCCGTTCTACCTCTATCTGCTGCCGATCCTGCTCGTGCCCGCGATCGCGATCGTGCTGTGGGAGCCGCTGCGCGACGGTCAGCCCGCCGAGCCGGGTGACGGCGGCACGCCGCTGTCCGGCGGACAGCTCGCGCAGACGCTCACGGTCGGCTATGTGCTGATCTGCATCGGGATGATCAGTTCGTTCGTGGCGCCGGTGCAAATGCCGCAGTTGATGGTCGACATCGGGCAGCGCTCGTCGACGATGATCGGGGCAGTCGCGGGTGCCGGCCTGCTGTCGACGCTGGCCGGCTCGATTGCGTGGCCCTGGTTGCGCGCTGCGCTGGGACGGCGCTTCGTCAACGTCGTGCTCCTCGCGCTGCTCGCCACGGGCCTGATTCTGCTGGCGCGCGCCCATACGGTGCCGGCCATCGTCGCGGCAGTCGTGATTCACGGCTTCGGCGGCGGCATGCTGGTGCCCAATGCAATCCTGCCGCTGATGAGCAGGCTGTCGCTCGCGATGCGCGGCCGCGGCCTGGGCGGCTTCACGGCCGCGCTCTATCTGGGCCAGTTCGCCAGCCCGCTGGTCGTGCTCGCGTGTGCACAGACGTTCGGCGGGCTGCGTGCCGCTGTCATCGCCATCGCATGCGGTACGGCCGTCACGGCACTGCTGTGGTTGCTGCCCGCGCTTCGAAGCCGCGGCGACGACTGATCCTGTTACCTCTCCTCGTCCTCGAACCATAGACCCATGAAAGACTTCCAGAACCTCATCGCGACTCACGACGGCATCGCACTCGCGGCGCTCGTTCGCGCGAAAGAAGTGACTTCGACGGAATTGCTGGATGCCGTGCTCGCCTGCCTCGACACGGTCGACCCTGCGCTGAATGCCGTCGCGGAGCGACTCGACGACACGGCAAGACAGGCGGCATCGTCCGTCACCGGGCGCGAGAGCGTACTCGCCGGCGTACCGACGCTGATCAAGGACCTGTTCATGCCGGTGCGCGGCGCGCGCATGGCGAACGGATCGTTTCTGTTCGGCGACTACCGGCCCGACTTCGACGGCGAACTGGTGGCGCGCCTGCGGCGCGCGGGCATACCGATCGCGGGAACGTCGTTGTCGCCGGAGTTGGGCACGTCGTATTGCACGTCGTCGGCGCGTTTCGGCGTCACGCGCAACCCGTGGAATCCGAACGTGAGCGCCGGCGGGTCGAGCGGAGCGGCGGCGGCGCTCGTCGCAGCCCGCGTGCTGCCGTTCGCGCATGGCAACGACGGCGGCGGCTCGCTGCGCGTGCCCGCGTCATGCTGCGGCGTGTTCGGACTGAAACCCACGCGCGGGCGAACGCCGAATGGCCCGATGATCGGTGAAGGATGGGCCGGCATGGGCATCAACCACGCGATCACGCGCTCGGTTCGCGACAGCGCCGCTCTCCTCGACCTGACCGCGGGTGCCGATACCGGAGCGCCCTATGCGGCGCCGTGCCAGACGGAAAGCTTTCTCGCGGCCACGCAGCGCGATCCGCAGCCGTTGAAAATCGCCGTTATCGAGCAAGCGCCGCCGTGGCCGCTGCATCCCGCTTGCCGAGCCGCGCTTGCCCATACTGTCGCGTTGCTCCGCTCGCTCGGGCACCACGTCGAGCCACTCGAGAGCCCCGTCGATTCAGAGGCGTTCTATGACCGCGTATTCACGATCATCGGCGCCCAAACGCGCACGCTGGTCGACATGATCGGCGCGCAGCGTGGCCATCCGGTGCACAACGATGAAATCGAGGCCCGCACCCGCATCATCTTGCGCGAGAAGGGCAATCTGAGCGGGGCCGAATACGCTGGCGCCGTCGACTGGATCCATGCGTTGGGCCGCATGTTCGGCCGGCTGATGGAGCGCTACGACGTGCTGTTGACGCCGACGCTAGCGATGCCGCCGCTCGCGCCGGCCGAACTCGCGGTAGTGGACGACACGCAGTCACTGAGCGAAATCATCGACCGGTCACATCGGTTTTCTCCGTTCGCCGCATGGTTCAACGCGACCGGCCAGCCCGCGATGTCAGTGCCGCTTTACTGGGACGAACAAGGCCTGCCAGTTGGCAGCCATTTTGCAGGGGCGTTCGGTGCGGAGTCGCTGCTGTTTTCCCTTGCCGCCCAACTCGAGCGCACCGCTCCCTGGGCCAGCCGCGTTCCGCCAGTCGGTCCCATCTCGATCAGCGCGGCGCACACGCATAGCGCGAACACTGCTTCGAAATGGATGCTATAGCAGTCGAGCAGTGGCTGCCGCCGCGCATTGTAGAGGCGCTGCGTGCGCACGGTGTGCGAACCCTGGCCGATCTGACCGTGCGGATCCCGCGGCGACGCCGTTGGTGGTCGGCGATCGCTGGACTCGGTGCTGCCAGCGCACACCGCATCGAGATGTTCTTCGCCGCGCATCCGGCGCTGACCGAACGTGCGCGCGCATTGATCGTGGCGGTGCCGTCCGGCAGTATCGTGCCGTGGGAGCAGTTGCGTGTACCGAACCAGGTCGACGGTTCGCGCGGACAGTTCCGCGCCCCGGAAGGCACCTGCCTGCTGAAGGCTTCGAGCGACTATGGGGCGGTTCAGTCGTGGCTGTCACTACACGAATCGGCCGCCACGCAGCGCGCCTACCGAAAAGAGGCCGAACGACTGATCCTTTGGGCGATCGTCGAGCGCAGTTGCGCACTGTCGTCGCTCACCACCGACGATGCGATCGCCTACCGGAGTTTCCTGAGGCGGCCAACGCCGCACGAGCGCTGGGTTGGCCCATCGCGGCCGCGGCACAACCTCGAATGGCGGCCGTTCACCGATCCGCTGTCCGGCCGCTCGGCAGCGTATGCCCTGAACGTCTTGTCGGCGCTGTTTCGATGGCTCGTCGAGCAGCGCTACGTGCTCGCGAATCCGTTTGCCGGCGTCAAGATCAAGAGCCACGTGCAGCGTGCGGGATTGGACGTGTCTCGCGGCTTTACCGAGGGTGAGTGGCTGCTGATCCGCACGCTTGCCGATGGCCTCGAATGGTCATATGCCTGGAGTGCGCCGGCGGCGCAGCGTCTTCGGTTTCTGCTTGATTTCGGCTACGCGACCGGCCTGCGCGCGAGCGAACTGGTCAGCGCGACGCTCGGCAATGGCAGCAAGCTCGGTAAGGTGGCGTTGCCGTCGCTCGCTCGAACCGCGCTGGATCAAGCTCTCGTGCAGCGCGGGCTACCCGTCACGCCGGCGCGCTGGAACCCGGCGACGCCTCTCGTCGCAAGTCTCGAGGCGGAGGGCTCAGGCATCGAACCCAGACGGCTCTGGCGCGTGCTGCGTCGGTTCTTCGAATTGGCGGCCGACGCGATACAGGATGAACGGCCTGCAACTGCGGAGAAGCTGCGGCGCGCGAGCCCTCACTAGATGCGTCACACACACGCGTCGCATGCATTGGCGCAGGGCGCTGAGTTGATCATGGTGCGCGACAACCTGAGGCACGCGTCAATCTCGGCAACGTCGACCTATTTGCATAGCGACGAGGTGCAGCGGGCACGGCAGTTCGACCAAGCGTTCGAGGCCCGCAGTCGCTAGTCAGCCGTCAGACCGACTGCGCCGGGACAACGATCGTGACTGCCGGTCGAACGTTGCCCAGCCCCACGGACAGATAGCTCAGATTCTCGCGTTGAATCATTGAGTTAGGTCATTTTTGGCGAAAATTTCACGAATCCCGGCCGACCCTCAGGTTAGCAAACTGGCAAGTCGCGAGCGACGACGATACCCAACAATCATTTATAGGGCGCGACCGTATAAATGATTGTTGGCGACCCGGGCGCAGCGCGACGTCGACGTAACAAAACTTGACGCTCTGTCTGGAGTTCCTGGCCTAGAATAGCGACACCGAATCGTCATATGATGTGATGCACGAACTGTGCAATGGGTAAATGATCTCCGCGGCCCACCCGTTCGAGGACATACCAGTGCAGTATCGGGAACGGCCCGTATTCGCCATGACGTCGCCAATGCGGCCGGACGTCGCGTCGGTCGTCGCTGACTTTTCCCCATACGGTCCTGGGGTCCGCTGTTTCCTTTCGCCGTTTGACGCGTTGTTGGATATGCTCTTCTTGCGGCGGAAAGATCCGAATGCGGTCGAAGCCGTAGCGCGTTCCAGTCTTTTGCCGTTGAATATCTTTTATTCGAGTCGGTTCCGGCAACGGCCGCTCGCTGTGCATTTGGGGTGGCTTGCACACGACCAACGGTTGGTGGCGCAGGCCGACGGCCAATTGATCCGTGTAGTTCGCGACCAGGCGCCGCAATGGCGAATGCGGCCGAGATGCTTGGAGAAGATGGGGATCGACAGCGGGACTTGGGCAGCGTTGGAACAATTGCATGAACGCGCCGGCCTATTTGCCTGGTGCGATACGCTACAAATTGTGCATCAGTGGTTCGCTGAACCGGCCGCAGCAGAACCGGCGTTGCAGCGGAGCGTCGCGGCGCTCGAAGCGATTGAATCGATAGTGGTGCCCGTTGATCGCGCTGAACAAGTGGCTCTGATCGACCCGGAATCGGGCCAATGGCATTTCGTGCCGCGTGACACGATCAAATTAATACACTGAGAGAATCCTCCCAGGCCGGGACGGATTTACAGGATGTGAATAACGCCGGAAGGGGCTTTCCGTGGGCATTCGAGACACTTTCAACAATTTCGCGACCGGGGCGGTCGACTGGAATAAGCGCCCGGTCAGCCTGAATTTTGGTCAGGCACAAGGTGCGCTGGGCCATTTGCTCGCGCTCCAGCATGGGCGCATCCATGAAGGGCTAATGACGGGCATTCATGGCGCGCTCACGTGCGCCTCGCCCCATCACCACCTCGCCCCCAAACTATTCATCGGCATGCCCGTCTCCGTCCAGGTCGCCACCGACCGCGGGCACCAGCACTGCATCAACGCGATCATTCGCGATGTTCAGACGGGCCAAAGCGACGGTGATCTGTGCGTGTACCAGCTCACGATATGCGATGCCTTGTCGCTCATGGACAGACGCACCAATTCACGCCTCTTCCGCAAGAAAAGCGTCGTCGACGTGCTCACCATCATGCTCAATGAGTGGCGACAGCGCAGTCCCGCGCTCGCCCGTGCGTTCGAGTTCGATCTGTCCAGCCTCAATCGCAGCAGCTACCCGGCACGCGAATTGACCCGCCAAGTCAACGAATCGGATGCGAAGTTCGTGCGCCGCTTGCTACGCCGCGAAGGTATCACCGTGTTCGCCCGATCCGGTCCGGTCAAAGGCGCAAACGGCACGCCCAACGAGCCCCCTGTCCATACGCTAGTTTTCTGCGACGATCCGATGCACCTGCCCGAAGCAACCGCGGGCACCGTGCGCCTGCATCCGCGCGATGCAGGTACTGAGGAACGCGACACCATCACCTTGTTTGCCCAGCACCAGCAACTTGTCGCCGGCGAAGCCAGCCGGCTGTCGTGGGACTACAAGACGACCCGCATCGACGAGTCGGGCGCAACCCTGGATCTCGACCAAGGCGAGGCAGGCAACGATCTCGCCAAGTTGCTCGCCGATGTGATTATCGACATTCCTCACGCGGGCGACTCTTGGGCCGACCTCGACCGGCTCACCCAGGCTCGCATCCACGCCCATCGATTCGCCGCCGAACGCGTCGACGGCGTCAGCAGTGTCCGCGATCTCGCCGTCGGGGCGTACATCACGGTCACGGGCGACCTGGAGCTCGACATGCTACCCGTCGATCAACGCCAGTTCGTCGTCACCTCGATTCAGCACGATATCTGGAACAACCTACCCAAGGGACTGAACGAGCGCGTCCAAGCCTTGTTTGCCGCCAGCCGCCATCTGTCTCAGCAGGCCCCGTCGACAGAGCCAGCTGACGGCGAAGATACGCGCTACGAAAACACCTTCACCGCCGTGCGCCGCGGCGTGCCGCTCACCCCTGCGTACGATCCCGCGATCGATCTGCCGCACGTTCATCCGATCACCGGCGTCATCGTCACGCACGATGGCGAAGACGTGGTCTGTGACAAGGATGGCCGCGTGTATGTCCAGTTCCAGGGGCTCAATCCGGCGGATCACGCGCATGCCGATGGCGTCGGCACCAACGGTGACGCTGGCGACAGCGTGCCGATACGCGTCTCGACCCTGCTCGCGGGAGCGGGATTCGGCGCCACCTTTCTGCCCCGCGCCGGCATGGAAGTCATCATCGACCATATCGGAGGCGACCCCGATCGCTTAATTGTGACGGGGGTCGTCCCGAATGGCGCGAACCCGCCGGCCGCGTTCACCCACACAGGGACGCTACCCAGCAACCGCCACGTGTCGGGCATCAAAACCCAGGAGGTAAAGGGGAAACGCTACAACCAGCTCCGCCTCGACGACACTCCGAATGAGATTAGCGCGCAGCTGGCAAGTGAGCACGCTCATACTCAGTTGAATCTCGGAGATCTGACCCACCCTCGCGAGAATGGCCAAGGACAAGCGCGCGGTGAAGGCGCAGAATTGCGCACTGACGCGGCCGCAGCCGTGCGCGCGGCACGCGGGATTCTTCTCACCGCTTATGCCCGCACACGCGCGAGCGGCGACCAGCTCGACCGTGACGAACTAATTGCCTTGCTCGGCGAATGCTCGGAGCTGTTCAAATCGCTCGGAGACTACGCCGGTCAGCATGGTGGCCAAAGTGCCGATACGGCCGGTCAGCAAGCCGTCTCCGCTGCATTCAAAAACTGGACCTCCGGCGACGGTGGCCAAAGCGCCGCTGGCTCCGATGTCGCGGCATCATCAGGCACGCCCGCATTGCTGGCGATTGGCGCACCAGGCGGTTCGGTCAACCTGACGCCCAGAACGCACGTCACCTACGCCGGCGAGAACGTCGACCAGGTGGCGCAGCAGCACATGCAGCTCGTGAGCGGTCAGCGGCTAAGCGCATCGGCCGGCCAGGGCATTCATTTGTTCGGACGTGGGAAAGGCGTCGTCGCGATCGCCGGAGAGGGGCCCGTTACGCTGCAGGCCCAGCAAGACAACCTATCGGCTGTCGCAAAGCAGGGCGTTCAGATCACTGCGACCGATGGCGAAGTAGTGATCAGCGGCAAGTCGATACGACTCATCGCCGAGGACGGCAGCTACATGAAGATTGGTGGCGGTATTCAGGGCGGCTCGAACGACGCTTTCACTATGCACACCGGTGGCCACGATTTCCTTGACCCTGCCACAGACCACGTCACACCGCCGACCTTCAATCAGGCCGGCACCGACCAGAAATTCCGCTTACGTCATCCTGCGGTCGATGGCGATACCACCGTGCACGCCGTGCCTAATCGGCCCTATAAGATCACCCTGAACAGCGGCAAAGTAATCAAGGGCGTCTCGGATCACGAGGGGCTTACCCAACTGGCCGACAGCGACGCGATGCATATCGCTCACATTCAGGTCTTCGACGCAGTGGAATAACACGCCATGCCAACCTCTTCGTCGCCGAATGTAGTCGCTGAGCGCAAAGCCGTCACCCAGACGGGCCGGCCCGCTGATGCTGCTCTCGATGTCAATGTGCCCCGCCGCTTCCCTTGCGTCACAATCCTGATTCACGGTGTCAACGATCTCGGTACCGACTTCGGCACGGTCGAAGGCGGCCTCTGCGAGGGCCTCAATGAACGGCTCAATCGACCCGATCTAAAGGCCGCCGAATATACGCACGGCCGCATGGCCAACGACGACCCGAAGAAAAAGCCGGTTACCGCTGCGGACCTCATGAAGAACCTCGACGACGTGCTTTATCGGCGGCAGGAGGACAAAGATACCCGCAGCCCGCTGATCCCCTTCTATTGGGGCGTGCGCGAAAGTGGGAAGGACCTACCCCAGGACCCGGCCAAGCAGACCATCAACGGTCAGTATGTCGATAAATTCGGCAACCGGCTCGACGTACATCGCGCCAAAAATGGTGGCTTTTTCGCCAATGCGACAACCGATATCCCTGACATGTTCGGCACACACTTCCTCGGGGGAAGCACCACCGCCATCCTGAACGGGATACAGAACGATCCGACCCACCCGCTCTTCGAAGCCCCGGATCGTCATTACATGGTGTTGGCCGCCGTTCGACTCGCAGCTCTGATCCGGCAAATCCGAATCATCAATCCCGACGAAACCGTCAACATCATTGCTCACAGCCAAGGCACCCTTATTTCCCTGCTCGCCCAGGCGTTCCTGATAAACGGGCTCGATCCGAACTCTTGCAGCGTAGGGGACCGACCTGCTGATACGCTGATTTTGATCGATTCGCCCTATTCGCTCGAACAGGAAACCATGGAGCGCTGGACGCAGAGCGGCGACGAGCAACAGACGTCCTACGCGCGAGTCAAAACCCTCGCCAACCTGACCCAGCTAGTGGCGCAGGCCAAACACAGCGCACCGTCACTAGATACGCTTTGTGCCGTCGACGCTCAGGGCAAGGTGGTCCGTGACAACTTCGGCGTCACCGGAGCCAAATGGACACCGACGAAGGCGGTGCGCCTGGCCAGCAAACCGAACGACGATGTCGTCGGCAATGCGGCACTCGTATTCGCCGAGCGCGACAATCGAGGCAAGGTCTACCTCTACTTCTGTCCTGAGGATGCCACCGTGGCATTGAATGGGGTCAACGGAATGGGGGCGGCCGGCCTGCCTGATTCGATGAGTGTGCGTCCCTCGCGCAGCGGAGCGAAAGCGGAGTCGGTTCCTTTGCTATCGAATGCGTTTCGACAGCGCATTTTTACGCGCCGTTTGCGCAATGGGCAGCCGGTTCTTGTCGGCAACGCACCCGGCCCATTCACATTGCGGCTAAAGGGCGAAAGCGCCCATGGCACCACTGGGTATGTGGAAACACACTGGAAGCGTGCTGAAATCCCGGTCGGAACCGTCCGAACCATTAACGGCGAAGCACTGCCGCCGCCATTTCCGCCGGAACTACAAGGCAACGTGATTCCCGGCACTGAGAAAAAGCGGCTTGATGGCAGCGCAAGCGAAACTGAACCGGGTAAGCAGGCGCTCGATCAACTCGAGGCAGAGGTCGCCGTGAGCACGAATAGTAGCGCCGGGGCGCTACAGCAAGTGTCTCAAACCGTCGCTTGGCCGACCTTCGCGATCGGCGGCCTGGTGCCGGATAGCCGCGAGGTTGAAAGCGTGCTCAATGCAAGCAAGGATCTCGACAATCAGTGTCGGGTCTTGCGGGTGCAACCTGTTTTCCCACCGCATGCGGGCAAGCTACAGGTATTGCGTACCGAGACACCCAACGAGGCGAAAGTACGCCTGATGAATCAGCTGCAGCCCGACAGCTCTTATCACTCCGGCGTGATGAGTGGTCGACGCAATCATCGATGCGCAACCGCGTTCGACGTGTCTGTCGGTCAGGGCCGCGTTCTCGACGATCCAATTTTGGCCAAGCTGCTCCGTTCGATCGCTGACTGGCGCATACCCTTCGCGAGCCTCACAAAAGGCGCGGCACTCGAGCGATACAATCAGCTTGACCATACAACACGCGAAATCGTCGAGGCGACTTGTCGGTACTACGGGGACGGGACGTTTCCTTCGGATCGGCTAGTACCCAAAAAGCCGCCACAGCAGGTTGTCAGCGAAGTCTATAAGCAGCAACAGGACTTCAAAAAGCAGGAAGAACAGCGCCTGGAAAAGGAGCGCATCGACCAGCGAAACCAGCAGCTGAAGGCGCAAGCCGACAAGGTCAAGTCGACGATCCAACAGGACATGGACCAACTTCAGCAACGCCTTGGACAAGGAGCCGATGCCGCTCGACAGGGGGTCAATCAGGCCGTCGAACAGGGTAAGCAGGCCGTCAAGAATCTGATCGATAAATTCTGAATGCGATGAATTCCACTGCTTCCAAGCGCCTGTCGGGCGGACATCTGGTGGTCGCGTTGGTAATGTGCCTAGCGCTGGTCTGGAGTATTGCGCTCAAATTAGCCACAATGAACGGCTATATCTCCTGGGAAACGATATCGATGAACCAACGGGCGCTGTTGTGGCTGTTACCGATCCTGCTGCTCGCCGGCATGATTGCGACCGGATACACCATCTGGACGCGCCGGCATGCACCAGGCCAGTCCGACCCAGCCGCAGTACAGGCGGCGACTGTGTCCGACGGCGCGACGACACCCGCGGCGGCACGCGATCCGCGATTCACGCTGGAGGTGCGGCGCCTCGGCGTCACCGTCGACCGGTTCCGTCAACGAGCCCTGTTGATGCGCCTCGATGAAGTCGGCCAGAAAGGCACACTACTGCTGCAGGACCCGAAGGAGTATCCGTGGTCGAGTGAAACGCGCGATTCGCAAGGACGTCAGCGCGAAAACAACGTATTCGGATATGCGCTGCGTGGCTGGCTCGGTTTCTGGCCAATCCCGGTTATTGTCGCCGGGCCGCCGAGAGACGACAGCAATCCAGGTGCCGATCGCATGGCAACCCATATAGGAACTGCCGACAACGGCGCTGGAATCGGGAATCCAATTTATATTCGTCTCGATGAGATCCAGACCGAGCACGGCGACGACGTTGTGGCCCGCGCGTTTGATGTCTTCGAACGTCATCCGGACCTGCCAGCAGTCGTCCTGTTAGTCGAGGATGGGCTCAACACTCGCGCGTACATGCGAACGCCAGGCGAGGATCTCGCGCAGTCGGATACCGACGGCAATTTCGTCCCGAAACGACCCGACAGTTTCGTGGCGTTGCTTGTGACACGCAAGGATCGGGTAGATCGGCTGATCCGGCCATACGTGACTGATGCGCCGGCTGCGATCGACAGTTCGAAGACGCAGTACGACGTGATCAAACTGTGGAACTACTTCTGGGACCAGCAGGATCAGTATCGAAAAGACCATCGCAACGAGATGCCGTGGGACTACTGGCAATCAAAGCTGCCGGAGTTCTGGAAGACCACACAGTTGAAAGTACCCGAAGGGTTCAAGCCGAATCCATGGGTGCCCGTGCCGTGGACAAACTGGCAGCTGAAAGAGTACGACGATTGGCCGGTACTGGCGTATCTGCATCGCCCGGTGCGCGTCGACCTGAGCGACGGTCACGGCGAACCGCTGAAAAAGGGTGAGCGCATCGAGAAGATCAAAACGGGCTGGCAGGACGCACTGCAAACCGTTACACCCGAGAGTCAGCCCAGTCGGATGTTTTACGACACGGGTGCGTCATCCAGCCAGCTCCCGGTACTGGTGCAGGCGCTGCACGACAACTCGCAGCATATCGATTTGGACGACCCGAAAGACGCGTTCGATATGCAACGTCGCATCGGCGGCGACACTGGCACCAGCTCCACGTGGGTCCAGCTAGCGTTGGCGTTGATGATGAATTACCAGGACGGCAAAACGAGCGCGCTAGTGAACCTACGCGATCCGCTACACGCCACGATCGTGATGCTTAGCCCCCCGGACGCGGCAGCCCGGCAGGCCCATCCCCAGGATTTCAGTTGGGCTTTCTGATGAGCAAAAAACCTTACGTCCTAGAAGGCGATGGGCATAGCCATGGCGGACGAGTTCTGTCGGGCGCACCGCATTCGCGGATCAAGGGCCGAGCGATCGCGCGTTTGCACGATCCTGCGATCTGCGAGATTCACGGGCCGACGACGATCGCGAAGGTATCGGGTCGCGGCCGCTTCGATGGTCATCCGGCCGCATGCGATGGCGACGAACTGGCCTGCGGGGCGCGCCTGATTGCGAGTCAATCGAACACTGGCGGTTAACGCTAGACCCGCTCGGAAGAGCGGGCCGGGCACGACGCTGCGATGATGCGCTCGGTCTAACAGCCATTCGGGACTGCTTGCCGTGAGACCCGCCCTAGCCTATACCGTACTGGTTGCGGCTCCGGGGGTCATCATGATCTGACCTTTCCCCACTGAAGTATCCCACTGTAAAGTTAGTGGCAAGGCCGCAGGAGAAACCTTGTCATGAAGAAGTCGCGGTTCAGTGAAGAGCAGATTATCGGGGTGCTGAAGGAAGCCGATGGAGGCATGAAGGTCGCAGACCTGTGCCGCAAGCACGGCATATCGGATGCGACGTTCTATAACTGGCGTAGCCGCTACGGTGGCATGGATGTGTCGGAAGCACGACGATTGCGGCAGTTGGAAGAGGAGAACCAGCGACTCAAGCGGTTGGTGGCAGACCAGGCGCTGGACATCCAGGTTCTGAAGGACGTTCTCGGAAAAAAGTGAGTTCGCCCGCGCAGCGCCGGGAAGTCGTGCAGCAGGTGATTGAACGGCACGACTATTCGGAGCGCCGGGCGTGCGTGCTCATTGGTCTGAATCGCCGGACGTTCCGGCGGCCGGCCCCGCCAGACGCCGACCACGAAGTGCGGCAACGGCTACGCGAACTGGCGCAGCAGCGGCCACGATTTGGCTCGCCCCGCCTGCACGTCTTGCTACGCCGAGAAGGTCTGGTGCAGAACCACAAGCGCACTGAGCGGCTATACCGCGAAGAAGGCCTGTCGCTTCGCCTGAAACGGCGAAAGAAGCGGCCGAGTCATTTACGCGTGGTAATGCCGACACCCAACGGCACGGACGAAAGCTGGGCGATGGACTTTGTTGCTGACGCGCTGGTGCATGGCCGACGCATTCGAATGTTGGCCATCATCGACACGTGGAACCGGGAGTGCCCACACGTCGAGGTCGACTTCTCGCTGACGGGTGTTCGCGTGGCGCGTGTACTCGAGCAGTTGCGGCAACGAGGACGGCATCCCAACCTGATTCAGGTGGATAACGGCCCGGAGTTCGTCAGCAAGGCGCTTGACGCCTGGGCGCACGAGCACGGCGTAAAACTGCAGTTCATTCGGCCCGGCAGACCGGTGGAGAACGCTCACATCGAGAGCTTCAACGGTCGACTGCGTGAAGAGTGTTTGAATCAGCATGCGTTCGTCAGCCTTGACGATGCACGCGGGAGAATCGAAGCGTGGCGCACTGACTACAACGCGGTGCGTCCGCATAGTGCCTTGGGGCAACTGGCGCCGGACCAATTCCGGCAATTGCATCAACCAAAAAACGGCGAGCCCACTAACTTACGAATGGTGCACTCAGCGGGGTAAGGTCACATCAGCGGCAATCCTTCCCCGAGATGGCCGAGGATCACGTTCAGGTTCGGATAGCGGTCGAACAGCCCGCTCAGCATCAGCCTGATCGAGTGAGTCGCGGTTTCGTGCGCAAACCCCCACGCCGAGCCGACGAGCGACGGATAACCCGCGTAGATCCTCTGTTGGCCCGGCAGCGGCTCGCGCGGATGCAGATACACGGGAACGCCAAGACGGTCGACGCGCTCCCAGAATTCCCATACCGGCTCCTCATCCAGATACTGCGCCGTATCGGCGTCGCCAATATTGGTGTAGCCGTTGATGAGTGCGCCCCGCATGCCGAGTGTCTTGACGGCGCGTTCCAGCTCGTCCGCCGCATCCACCGGCGACTGCAGCGCGACGGTGGCGAACGCGTACAGGCGGCCTGGGTGCCGTGACGTGAAATGCTCGGCGACGTGATCGTTGGTCCACCGCGCGAAATCGACGGCTTTCGTGCGATCGAGGATGGATTGCGCACCGGGCGACGTGAGAGACAGCACCGCGATGTCGATGCTGTTGCGATCCATCTCTTCGATGCGCCGGTCTGCATCGAGCAGCCGGGCGTCGACGTCCTTCATGTACGCCTCGCCGTTGCGGGCGGCTTCACCGGACGCATCCCACAGGTTGTTGTTCTGTTCGGTGGTCAGGTGTTCTTCAAGTACGATCTTGCCTTTCATTCGGACACTCCCGTGCTCAGCGTAATGTGCTTGTATTCGATGAAATCGTCGATCGCGGCCATACCGTTGAGGCGCCCCAGCCCGGATTGACGGTAGCCGCCCTCCTCGAACTGGTCGTAAATCTTCGCCCAGTCATTGATCCACACGGTACCGGCCTGCAGCTCCTGCGCGACGCGCATCGCGCGGTGCACGTCGCGTGTCCACACCGCTGCGGCAAGCCCGTATTCGCTATCGTTGGCGAGCGCGATGCCCTGCGCCTCGGTGTCGAAAACCTGCATCGTCATCACCGGCCCGAAGGTTTCCTGCTGCACGATGTCGAGCTTCGGATCATCGACCTCGAGCAGCGTCGGACGATAGAACGCGCCGCGTGCCAGATCGCCTTCGGTGATGGGGCCACCGCGCAACACTACCTTTGCACCGGCCGCGATGGCCTGCTCGACGGCGCGATTGACGCGCTCGACGTTGGCTTTGTCGATTAGCGGCCCCATGTCGCTGCTAGGATCGGCGGACGGCCCGACACGCACTGCGCCGAGACGTTCGGCAAGGCGCCGGCACAGCGTATCCGCAATGCCGCGCTGGACCAGCACGCGAGATCCGGTCACGCAGAATTGGCCGGCGAACACGGTCAGCGATTTTTCGAGGATGGGCAGCGCCGTGTCGAGATTCACGTCGTCGAAGACAACATGCGGCGTCTTGCCACCGAGCTCGAGACCGAAACGTTTCAGACGCTGCGCGCCAGCGGCAGAGATCGCCCGACCGGTCGCAGATGAGCCCGTGTAACTGATGACTGGCACGTCGGGGGACGTAATGAGGAACTTCGCACCTTCCGAGCCGGATTCGCTAAACAGGTTGATCACGCCGCGCGGCAGCGACGGTGCTTCGGACAGCGTTTTCGCGATGAGCGCATTGGTTTGCGCGGTCTGACCCGGCATCTTGATGACGGTGGTTGTGCCGGCGGCGAGCGCCGGCGCGAGTGATCGCACCATCAGTACGACAGGCGAATTCCACGGCACGATGATGCCGGCGACGCCCATCGGCTCGCGCAGCACGAGCGATACAACGCCGGGCTTCGGTGTGCCGGCGTACCCCCTTTCGGACCGCGCCAGCGCGGCGTAATAGCGCAGTTTCGACGGCACCATCGAAACCTCCAGTCGGGCTTCGGGTTGAACCTTGCCATTCTCGAACGACAGAAGATCAACCAGCACGTCGGCGCGGCGTTCGAATGCGTCCGCGAGTTCGTCGAGCACCTTCGCTCGAAGTTCCGCATCGCGTTTCCATTGCGTGGTGTTGAATGCGTGCAAGGCTGCGGCGACCGCAGCGCGCGCTTCAGGCTCGCCACCGTCTGCGTAGCGGCCGATCGTCACACCGGTCGCGGGATCAAACGAATCGCGATGATGGGACGAATCGACCCATTCGCCGTCGATCCAGTTCAATGCGTGAGAAGTGAAAGTCATGAGTGTCCTTTGGTCGGAGTCAGGCGTAGCGGTGGGTGGTTTCCACGCAGGTTGCGTACGTCATGCACGCGCCCATCAAGGTCGACGACCGCGTGCGGGTCGCCGATCGCGCCCACTGGCGCGATCAACGTTGGGTGATGAGCGTTGTTGGTCGTCGAGTCGATCGACTTCCAGTTCGTCAAATTCCGCGGATGCTTGCCTAGCTCAACACATTGATCGAATGATCGACTCAGCCGGAAACCATGGCCCCACGCGCGGCCGGTCCTCCGGCCCGCATTCACGTACGGATGATTCCGCTTCGCGTCGGTGTGCCCCCTTCGGCCAGCGGTACGCTGCAACTCGTCCTTTCGCCTGGATGGGCCGCCATTTCCGCGCCGGGCGATCCTTCGCCGACCAGTGCGTCGATTGTGAGCTTGCTGCCTGCGGCGTGCCGCCCCGACCACACGTCTGCGACCATTGCGGCGGAAGCGGCAATGGCTCCGCCGCCGGGTATGCGAGGCTTTGCGCGAGCATCGTTCGACTCACCAAGTACTGCAACGTGTCATCCATCACGGTTGTCGTTCTATTCGCTGGAATTGCTACCCAGTCTACGAGCGACGGATGCTCCGGCACAGCTAGCGAAATGCGAATACGGCGTTCGCTTTTTCAGAACGCAGCGCATGACTGACACGCGCGCGCGTGCGCAGATTGACAGCGATTGGGTAAAGGCTGATTCTCGATGCTGGAAGTTCGGCCGCCATTGCGGTGCCTGCAATGCCCGAGAGAACTCCGAGCAAGTAGGTCGACCAAAGCGAACGCCTCGGCCGGGCTCATCCTCTTCAGCGCGTGTCGAGCCGCGACGGTCACCGAACCGGGACGCTGGTCCCCGAATCTTCGGCCGGGTCCGGATGAGGTGCTGACGAATTCACGCGGAACCTGAAGACTTGCGTCCGCGCATCACGGTAGCGCAGCTATCGCACCGTTGCGTCGAAAGGCCGCTGGCGCAGCGGCCTGTGCGCGGTGTCGTCCCAGCCACCGCCGAGCGCAGCCGACACCGCGATCTAGTCGGACGCAATCGCACCGGCCGAATCGACGAGTTACCGCTCGGTCTCGGCACGCGACTTCTGCGCGACGAGCACGTCGAGGTACCTCGTCGCGCCTCGCCCTTACAGGCGTTGCATCTCCGCGTAGATCACAATCATCGAATCCGACTTTAGCTTTTCACGAACTGCACCGACGATCTCCGACCGCCTCACACTCGTGCATACGAAAAATCGATCGAACCCACGTGAACAATCCATGGGTTCGACTGCACGCTCGCCGTCTCGATGCCATTGACGAACGCATGGGCGGCATTCGGCGCGGAGGTATGACTCGAGAACCGTGGTGGTCGATCCACCACCATTCTCGCCGCACGATCATCCACTCGTCCGATTCGCTAATGGTTGCTTGATGGTATGAGCTACGATGCCTGCGTTTAACCTCACGGTATGATGCAGTCGCGCCGATCAAGAACCGGCACCGAGCCTCGATTCAGGCGCCCTCTGTCACGCTGACGTTCGGCCTTGCAAAATGATGCAATCGCTTCGATCACGAATTGGCACCAAACATCGATACGGTCACCACTCGTTATGCGAGCGAGCATTGCGTCAAGTGCTTGCATTGCTTCGACCGGACATTTCCCACTGCCAAATGGAAAGTCCGCCCCCAAGCTGCCGCTCGATATGAACTTAAGATCGACCGTGGGAATATTCGAGCCGATCCGCATATCTTCGATACATACCGCATCGTGCAAAGTGGATGTGAGCACGGCGCTATATTTACCTGTATGGCGCTCTTTGAAAATTGACAGTACGAAGCCCGTGACCTGGATGATTCGGTCGACATTGGTAAACATGAATTCTCCTAGATCAAAGCACTAGCTACCACCCAGTCATGTCCATATGCTCCGTGCGGCCAACAGCGGATCGGCACGGCAACACACGACGCGAGTTGTCGACGGACACACACCGCCACTGGCGTCAGTGGTCCTCACAGGCGTGACACGACCTCGACCGAGGGATGGTCGAACACGGCCCCTTGCCGTACCCTGCTCGTTTCCGAACTACCTCACGCATCACTTTTTTATCGTGACTTGTCAATGCTCAGGATCGGCTTACGGCATGGGTCAAACGCTACGAGCGCCGGCCCTATTCAATCTTTCGTTATGCCCGTCGAGTGATGTGTGGACTTTAAGCCAAGAATCGCTTACATAATACGACGCACAGTTCCTTTTTCTCAGGTTCCAAACATCGAATCTAACGTTCGATTTTTCGACCCGCCATACGCTCTATTCAAAAACACTAAATTAGTGTATGTGGAGCGATGCCCGTGGATCGCAAGACACATCGACTCATGTCATACCCGGATTCAGATGTCCACCTTCCAGCTATTTAAAAATGTCCGGTTTTAGGGTTGGTTTTGCTGCGTTTTTCCCTCGTTTTGAGCGTTACGCAGTGTCGAAGGTCGGCGCCTGAACGGGCAGGGCGCTCACGTTTGTTTCCCCAGCCTTTGCAGACCGACGGCCAGGTTTGTCTGATGGCTTTGCGGTCTGTTTACGTTGCGCCAGATCCACGATCACATGCTCGACGTCGGCCTGCGTGATCTTGCGTTGCTTCTTCTTGCCCACTTGGGGTTCGTTTCGGTCGGTCCGGGTCGAGTCGCCGCGATGTGTGCGTGACGGCGCTTTACCGATTCGACTGTTATCGCGTTGTGCCTGAAGGGCTTGCGCGACCTGCAGCACATGACTCAAACGCTTGTGCTCGACGATGGCACCCTGATCGATTTCAGCCAAACGGTCGTACTGCCTGCAGCGCAACACGCGATCGTCAGACCGGATTTCGATCCGCCCATCCGGGTACTCCCACACCTCGATCTGTCGGTCGATCAGCTTCCGGTTCTCCGGCGTGTCCTCCAACAAGTACATCACCCGGTCGTACTGCACCGTGAGCGACTTCGTCACTTTCCGCGGCTCGCGCCACGTCAACACCAGATCCAAGCTCTCGTCGGGCCGCAGCGGCCGGTGCGCGTTGAAGTCGCTCTTCGGCGGTTTCGCGAAGCGCGCGTTGTAGACGGCCATGAAGGAGGGCGCGTAAGCGTTGGCGTCGGCCACCGTGTTGATTTCGCGCAATCGCATCTCCTTGACCAATCGGTCCTGCAACGTCAGATGTGCGCGCTCGACTCGTCCCTTGGCTGAACTGCTGTTCGCGCAGAACGTGTCGATGTTCAACTCGTACATCGCGCGGCCGAACGGTGTCACGCGGTTACCGGTCCTGCCTGGCTTCACGTTGCGGAACACGCTGGCCTTGTCGCTGTAGAACGCCCCAGGTTTGCCGTGCCGTTCGATGTACGCGCGCGTCGCTTCGAAGTAGCTGAAGGTCGATTCGGTTTGCGTGAAGTGCAGCATCATCAACCGGCTCGTCGCGTCGTCGACGTACACCAACAGCGTGCAGGCCGGCGCCCGTTCCTCGAACCACCGATGGTCGCTGCCATCGATCTGGATCAATTCACCCAGGCAGGCCCGGCGCGCTCGCGGCTGATAAACCTTCGGCGGACGCTGCCGACGCGGTACCCATAAACCTGCCTCCGTCATCAGCGTCCTGACCGTCTCCTTGGCCAGCCGAATGCCGTGACATTCCCACAGCTTCTCGCAGGCCAGTGTCGGTCCGAAATCGGCGTAGCGATCGCGGATGATCGACAGCGCCCGGTCGGCGTCTCCTGGGTCCAGACGGCGGTTGCCGGGCTTCGCGCGGTGTCCCGACACCAAACCCGCCGGACCGTGCTCACGCAGCCGGGCGACCAGTCGGCGAATCTGTCGTGTCGTCAATTCCAGCCGTTCCGCTGCACGCCATGGCTTGAGCTTGCCGTCCGCCACGTCTTGAATGACCTTGAACCTGTCCAGCTCGCGCATCGTCATCGTGATCCGCTCCGTTGCAGCCATCGCAGCCTCCGGCGCCGGACACCCGGCGGCCGGACAGCTTACGTGGCACGAAAGCGGACATTTCTATGTAGCCAAAAGCGGACATTTCAATCTAGCCACTACAACTCACCTACATGAAAGCTAGCCTTATGTCTATCACTGAGTCTAGTCATTACGGGAAGCTAACCGAAATTCTGGTGAACCGAAGCACCGTCGTCGACGCATGACATAGGAAAATTCACCATCATGCAGGAAACTCCTAGTACCTGACGCATCGGTATTTGCCGTTTCCAGGCGGCACTGCGTGAACCGAAACCATGTGTTGGTCGGACGTAAGCAGTACCAGGAAGGCAGTCTGGCACCAGTGATGGCAGGAAAACCGTTGTGTCGGTATCAAAACTTGCAGCTACTATTGGGGAAATCAAGGAACTGCAACGACTTCTAAAAAAACGGTGGAAGTCAAAATCCTAAAGGAAGAAGATCACATCACACACGCTTCTTGGCTGCCGGAGGCGGCGATTGAAACGGTCTGCGAAACTCTCGACGTCGCGCGCTCTTTCCTGGCGATAACACGTGTTCGCTCGCCTGATAGGCGTGATGGACGGTGTGCCCACGTGACCGATGAAACTTCACACTCCGACTCCAATTAAAAATCGTGAGTGTTAATTATGTCAAATTTATGGAATATTCGTTCTCCTGGGTCAGATACCGGGCGACCCAGCGCGCCATCCCGCCCGCCTGATATCTCTATTATCATGCTCGCCGCGCAGGCGCACCTGCTTGCAACTGCGCTGATCATACGTCTGAAGTTTTGGAGCGAGCATGCGAGACATCATCGATGGTTTTTTGCGTTTTCAACGCGACATCTACCCGCAACGTGAGGCACTTTTCAAGCAACTCGCCACGTCACAGAACCCCAAGGCGCTATTCGTCACGTGCTCCGACAGCCGTGTCGTACCTGAGCTGCTCACTCAGCGTGAGCCGGGCGAACTGTTCGTGATCCGAAATGCGGGCAATATCGTGCCGTCGTACGGCCCGGAACCCGGCGGCGTTTCCGCCACCGTGGAGTACGCGGTAGCCGTTCTCGGCGTTCGGGATATCGTGATCTGCGGCCACTCCGATTGCGGCGCGATGGGCGCGATTTCGCGCTGCACCTGCCTCGACCATCTGCCGGCCGTCGCGAACTGGCTGCGTCATGCCGATTCCGCGCGAGTCATCAACGCCGCGCACGAATACGTCACGCCGCGCGCAAAACTCGACGGGCTCGTGCGCGAAAACGTCATCGCGCAACTGGCGAACCTGCGCACCCACCCTTCAGTCGCGCTTGCACTGGAGCAAGGACGCCTGAACCTGCACGGCTGGGTCTACGACATCGAGACGGGCGGTATCGATGCGCTGGACGGCACCACCCGACGTTTCGTCCCGCTGGGCGAATCGCCCACGGTGGTCGCCGTGAACTCGCGCGACCGCGCTCAGAGCTAGGCCACCGACTGTTCGCGCCCGATGCCTGGCATTGGGCGTGCACAATGATCCGCCTCTCGGAGCGAGAGCGGGAGCGCCGGTTTGTATCGCCCCACCCCACGCGCGAGTCTAACGGCGTCAATGCGGACGCCTTCCACGTTGACCGGCATCGACACCATCAGGTGTACTCCATCGGCGTTATCCCGCGTTCCGCCGTCGCCATCGGCCACGGCTGCGGGCATAAGCGGAGCTCGGCGTTGTTTCGGGCCCGATGGCGCCGTTCGCGCGTGTTGTGTGCGGTCGCCCTAATGCGCAGTGCGCCGCAACATCGTCGTGTCGTAACCGAGCGTCCGAACCCGTTCGACAAGCGCCGCAGCCTGTTCAGCGGAGGGCTTCGCATCCCGCGTCAGGATCCACAGGAACCGACCCGACGGTTCACCGACGATCGACCATGAGTAGTCGTCGGCGCGATCGAGCACCCAGTAATCGCCGAAGAAGAACGGCCCGAAGAACGACACTTTCAGCTTTGCGCCGCCGCTGTCGGCCACGATCTTTGCGCGCCCGTCGGAGCTTCGCGCGCGGCCGTCCGGCCCGCCTTCGTGGCAGGTATTGCGCACGCTGATGAGACCGTCTTCCCGCTTTGCATACTCGGCCGTCACGCCGTCGCATCCGCGCTCGAAGCGGTTTTCATACCGCGCGAACTCGTACCATCTGCCGACGTAGCGATTGAGATCGACTGATTTCGCGGGTTGCGGAACGTGTGCATTCCCGCTGGGCCCGCCGGCGAAGCCTGCACATCCCGCCAGCACCAGTGCGGCGCCCGCCACGATCACTCCCACCGCCCACATCGGCCGGCCCACGATACTTCGCTTCATTGAATGACCCTCCAGACACGAAACACGGTCATTGTGCACTCAACCGAAGGTAGTCGGCCGCATTCGCCGCACGTTGCGGCTGCCTGCATCCGCGCGGACGCGTCGCTCGTATCCAATCGAAGAAATCACAGCGGGCGTTGCGCCGCACAACGTGCAGCGGGCGCGCCACCGATCGTTCGATCACATGCATCCGAGAGTGCTATATTTCGCTCGACATTCACATCATGGCGATCCGCGCCATCCACTTCGCATGAGCGACACGCCAAGCGGTGCCAGCGGCTTCGATCATTCAGCCCCTTCGCGCGAAGCCGATGCGGATGCCGCACGCCGCGAACATCTGAACCGGGTGATGCTTCAGGCAGCAACCGGCGACCAGGCGGCTTTCGCGGAGTTGTACCGGCTGACCGCGTCGCGGGTGTTCGGGACAATCGTGCGCATGCTTCACGATCACGGGGAAGCCGAGGATCTCCTCCAGGAGGTCTACACGACCGCATGGCGACGCATTGACGCGTTCGACCCGGCGCGCGGCGGCGCGATGACGTGGCTGATCACGCTGGCGCGCAACAAGACGATCGACCGCTTGCGGCAGCATCGCGACGCGCAACTCGACGACGAACAGGCACTGGAGCTTCCCGCCGAAGATCCGACGCCCGCCGCGCTGGCGGAGGCCTCGCAGGAGGGCCTGCGCCTCGAGCGATGCCTCGCGCAACTCGATCCGCAGCAGGGCCGCGCGGTGCGCGAGGCCTTCTTCAGCGGCGCGACCTACAGTGAGCTGGCAGCGCGAATGCGTGTGCCGCTCGGAACCATGAAGAGCTGGATCCGGCGCAGCCTGATGCAGCTGAAGGTGTGCCTGGAGCAATGAATACGCCGGCCGATCACAATCCCGAATTGCGCTGCGCGGAATACGCGCTCGGCGTGCTCGACGCAGACGCGCGCCGCGAGCTGGAACAGGCCGCCGCGCGCGACCCGGCGTTGCAAGCCACACTCGAGCGCTGGCAGCGCCACCTCGCCCCGCTCGCGGACGACGTCATGCCCGTCGACCCGCCCGCGCGAACCTGGACGAGGATCCAGCACCAACTGGGCTTCATCCCGCCGTCGCGCCCGCGCAGCGCTGCGCTATCCGACGGATGGTGGAACAGCCTGCGACTGTGGCGCTGGGTCGGCATGGGCGCGAGCGTGGCGGCGCTCGGGCTGCTCACGGTCAACGTGATCCGGGTGGGCGAAGCGCCGCCGCGCCCCGCTGCCGAAGACAGCCACTACATGGCGGCCACGCTGGCACAAGCGGATGGCGTCGCACGGTGGACCGCCACGGTCGACTTGCGGCGTGCCCGGATGGTCGTGGTTCCCGCGAACACGCCGCCGGTCGCCGCGGACCGCTCGACGGAGCTCTGGCTGATTCCGCCGAATGCGAAGCCGATCTCGCTCGGCGTATTCGCGTCGAACGCACCGGCGTCGATGACGCTGCCGCAAGCGATCGTCGCGCGACTCGATGCACGCGCGGTGCTCGCCGTATCGCTCGAGCCTCACGGCGGCTCGCCGAGCGGCCAACCGACCGGGCCGGTGCTCGCCACCGGCGCGATGCACACCACTTGACGCGCGCAACGCGCGCTCGACCCGTAAACGTAAAGCGCGGCGGCGTGCCGCCCGCTGCCGTCTCTCTCGACGAGATCACGCATCTCTTCGCATCCGTCTGCATCCGATCGGTCGCTGGCTCCGTATAGAGAGTATCGCGCCCTCGGAGCCCGTATGCCCGCCGCCGTCGTTGCCCTCCTCGCCTTCGTCGGACTGATCCTGTCCTTCACGGCGGTATGGATTGCCCAATTGCATTCCCGGAACGCCGGGATGATCGATCCGGTCTGGGCCGCGACGCTCGGCGGCGTAGCCGTGTTGATCGCCGTGCTGGCTACCGGCCCGGAATTGAATCGTGCGCTCGTCGCCGCCGGCGGCGGCGTCTGGGGGCTGCGGCTTGCGCGGCACCTGTGGCGGCGCAATCGCGGGCAGCCGGAGGACCCGCGCTATCGACAGTTCCGCCTGCAGTGGGGCGACGCCGCGCCGCGCAACATGTTCTGGCTGTACCAGTTGCAGCTGCTGATCTCGATGCTGCTGTCGATCGCGTTCTTCATCCCCGCATACAGCACGGCAACCCCGTCCCGGTTCGCGATTGCCGCGGCAGTGGCGATCTGGATCGCCGCCGTCGCCGGAGAGACTGCCTCCGACCGGCAACTCAAGCGGTTTCTCGCGAATCCCGACTACGGCGGCCAAGTCTGTCGCGCCGGCTGGTGGCGCTATTCGCGGCACCCCAACTATTTTTTCGAGTGCGTGCACTGGCTCGCCTATACGGCGCTGGCGATCGGCATGCCGTGGGGCTGGCTGACGCTGTTCCCGCCACTCCTGATGGCATGGCTGCTGCTCAAGGTATCCGGCTTGCCGCTGCTCGAAGCGCGTCTGGTGCAAAGCCGGCTGGGCTATCGCGAGTACATGCGCACGACCAGCGCCATCGTTCCGTGGCCTCCGAGGCCGGCTGCCGGCCCTTCCCCCGCTCAATCCGATCACCCTGAAGACCGGAGCACCCGATCATGACCGCTACCACCTCGCAACCGTCGCCGGCCTCGGCGGCGGCACCCAACGACGCCTGGCTGATTCGCTGCTGCGAGCGCGGCTGGCTGCCGGACCGGCTGATCCGGGCCGGCATGCGCTCGCTCATGCGGCAACGCCTGCGCGACGAACACGCGTATGACGGCGAACGGCGCGCGGCGGGCTACGACACGCTGGTGCGTGAATTGGGCGCGAGCCCGATCGCAATCGAGACGCTCGCGGCGAACACGCAGCATTACGAAGTGCCCGACAGCTTCTTCGAGGCCCATCTCGGCCCGCGGCTCAAATATTCGTGCGGCTATTACCCGCATGGCGACGAAACGCTGTCGCAGGCAGAGGAGGCCATGCTGGCGTTGTACGCGCAGCGCGCCAGGCTGGAGGACAGCCAGCGCATTCTTGACCTCGGATGCGGCTGGGGTTCGCTGTCGCTATGGCTCGCCGAACGGTATCCGGCCGCGCAGATCGTCGGCCTGTCGAATTCGCACGGTCAACGCCACTTCATCGAGCGGTGCGCAGCGCAGCGCGGGCTGACGAATCTGCGAATCGTGACCGGCAACGTGGTGGAGTTCGACTTCGATCCCGCGGATGCCGGTTTCGACCGTGTGCTCTCGATCGAGATGTTCGAGCACATGAAGAACTACGGGCAACTGCTCGCCAAAATCGCACGCTGGATGCACGACGACGGCAAGCTCTTCGTGCACATCTTCGCGCACAAGCTGCTCGCCTATCACTTCGCGGTGAATGACGACACCGACTGGATGTCGCGCTATTTCTTCACGGGCGGGACGATGCCGTCGGCCGACCTGCTGCTGCGGTTCCAGGACGACGTGCGCATCGCCCGCCAATGGTGGCTCGACGGGACTCACTACGCCCGCACGGCCAATCAGTGGCTCGTGTCGCTCGATGCGGCGCGCCCCCGGATCATGCCGATTTTCGAGACGGTCTACGGCGCCGACGCCCGCATCTGGTTCCAGCGCTGGCGGATGTTCTACATGGCGGTCGCCGAGCTGTTCGGCTATGCCGACGGGCAGGAATGGGGCGTCGCCCACTATCTTTTCGACAAGCGCCGGGTGCTCGCATGAGGGCCGCGATCGCGTACCGGGTTCTCCGCCGTGCCGCCGTCACGGTCGTGACGGCGCTCGCGATCGGCGCCGCCGGGTGCTCGGGCAGCCCGTCGAACCCGAATCCTCGCGCCGCCGTTCCGCTGTCGACCGTACCCGTCGACTTGCCGCGCTACATGGGCCGCTGGTACGTGATCGCGAACATCCCGTATTTCGCGGAACGCCACCTCGTCGGCAGCCGGGCAGAGTGGCGCCTGCGCGAAGACGGCCGGATCGACGACGCGTTCGTCGGCCGCAAAGGCGGCTTCGACCAGCCCGAGAAGCACTATCGGTTCGTCGACGCCGTCAAGCCCGGCAGCGGCGGTGGCGAATGGCGCGTGCGGCTGTTCTGGCCCGTGTATGTCGCGCAACTGACGCTCTACGTCGACCCCGACTACCGGTACACGATCCTCGGCTACCCGGGCAAGACGCTCGGCTGGATCTTCTCGCGCGAGCCGACGATGGACGAGGCCACCTATCGCTCGCTGCTCGCCCGGCTCGATGCGATGGGTTACGACACATCGCGCTTCAGGCGGGTGCCGCAAACACAGGACCAGATCGGCAAGCCGGGCTTCGCGTCACCCGGCGATCGCGAATGACGGCAGCCCCTGCATCCGCCGCGTGCGTTGCGACGTATATGAGCACATGTGATTCCCGAACCTGCACTTGTGACTGACGGAGACCATTCGCGATGCACCCGGAACTTTCAATGTCGCTGCCCGGCCGGCGGATTGCCGTCGTCGGCGCCGGCATCGCGGGCCTGGCCAGCGCGTACTTGCTGGGCCGCCGTCACCGTGTGACGCTGTTCGAGGCCGCCGACTACCTCGGCGGTCACACGCACACGGTCGACGTCGACCTCGACGGCGCACGCCACCCCGTCGACACGGGATTCCTCGTGTTCAACGACCGGACCTATCCGAACCTGATCGCGCTGTTCGACGAACTGGGCGTGGCAGCCCATTCGACCGACATGTCGTTTTCGGTTTCGGTCGACGGCGGCCGGCTCGAATGGGCCGGCAGCAACCTGAACACGGTGTTCGCGCAACGCCGCAACTTGTTCTCGCCGACCTTTCTCGGGATGTTGCGCGACATCCTGCGCTTCAACGCGTCCGCGCACAATCACCTCGAATCGGCGAGCCGGCAGCGTCTTTCGGTCGGGGAACTGCTCACGGCCGGCGGTTACGGCGCATCGTTCCAGCATCACTACCTGCTGCCGATGGCGGCCGCGATCTGGTCGAGCGCGGCCAACGACATCCTGCGGTTTCCGGCGGCGACCTTCCTGCGCTTCTGCCTGAATCACGCGTTGCTGCAGGTCAACAACCGGCCGACCTGGCGCACCGTCGCGGGCGGCGCGCGGCAGTATGTCGAGTGCATCGCCGCAACGCTCGACGACGTGCGCGTGAATACGCCAGTCCGCGCGATACGGCGCGACGACGCGGGCGTGACGGTGGCGACCGATACAGCCGGTCACGAGCGTTTCGACGCGGTCGTGCTCGCGTGCCATGCGCCGACCAGCCTGCGGCTGCTCGCGGATGCGAGCAAGGCCGAGCGCGACGTGCTCGGCGCCGTGCGCTACCAGCACAACGTCGCGGTGCTTCATACCGATACCGCGTTGCTGCCGCGCCGGCGGCGCGTGTGGTCGGCATGGAACTACCTGGGCGGCCGGCCGAGGCGCACGGGCGGCGAATCGCCCGTGTGCGTGAGCTACCTGCTCAACCAGTTGCAGCCGCTGCCGTTCCGCTCGCCGGTCGTCGTTACGTTGAATCCGGTCGACGAGCCCGCACCCGACACCCAGCTCGGCCGCTACGATTACGAGCACCCGCTGCTCGATCTCGCGGCCGTGGATGCGCAGCATCGTCTGCCGATGCTGCAAGGGCGGCGCAATACGTGGTTTGCGGGAGCGTGGACGGGCTACGGGTTCCATGAGGACGGACTGAAATCGGCGTTGCGCGTCGCCCACAGCTTCGGCATCGCGCCGGCCTGGGCTCGCCCATGAACACGCCCTTTGCCCGCGATGGCATGGCCGCCCGGCTTCTCGTCGGCACCGTGATGCATGAACGGCTGCGGCCGGTGCGCCACGCGTTCGCGTACCCGATATTCCAGGTCTGCTGCGACGTCGAGCGGCTGGCCGAGATCGACGCCGGCTGGTTCGGCATCGATCGCTGGGCCCCGCTCGCACTCGCCTCCCGCGACTACGGCCCGCGCGACGGCCGCGCGCTCGGCCCGTGGATGCGCGATGTCCTCGCGCACGCCGGCATTCCCGCCGACGGCCCGATCTGGCTGCAGACGATCCCGCGCGTCTTCGGGTACGCATTCAATCCGGTGAGCTTCTGGTACTGCTACGACCGCGCGGGCCGGCTGCGCGCGCTGTACGCCGATGTGCGCAACACGTTCGGTGCGCACCACGGCTACCTGCTGAGTGCGATGCGCCACACGCCGATCGACGCCGACACCGTGCTCGTCTGCCGCAAGACGTTTCACGTCTCGCCGTTTTGCGACATCGTCGGGAATTACGCGTTTCGCGTGCGTCAGTGCGGCGACCACCTGAGCGTGGCGATCGACTATCGCGACGACGACGGTCTGCTGCTGCGCACGGCAATCGCCATGCAGTCCGCGCCGCTGACGGCGGCACGCGCGTGGCGCGCGCTGGCCCGGCAGCCGCTGAACACGATCAACGTCGTCATTCGCATTCATTGGCAAGCGCTGCGGCTGTGGCTCGCGCGCGTGCCGTTCTACGGCAAGACGCCCCCCGGCCGTCCTGCCGCTGCCGATTCGCCATTGTCCCGTTCGCCGGGCGCGTCGCCACGCGGCCGCTCGGCGCTGTCCGATCACGAGGCCCGTCCATGACCTTGCTGCGCCTGCTGTCTCCCGCATCGCAACCGGCGATGCAGCTCTCGGCCCGGTTGTTCCTCGCGCTGCTCCGGCAAATCCACGACGGGCACCTGACGCTCGTGACGCCCGAAGGCGCGCAGCACGTGTTCGGCGATCCGCACTGCCAGCCGGCTGCGACGCTGCAGGTCCGCGACTGGCGGGCATGCCGTGCGATCCTGCGCGCGGGCGACATTGGATTCGCGGAAGCGTATCGGGCCGGCTGGATCGACACGCCCGAACTCGTCGCGCTGCTGCGCCTCGCGATCCGCAACCAGCCGGTGATCGCGACGACGGTGACCGGCGGCCGCCTGGCACGCCTCTGTTACGCGCTGCGTCACCGGCTGAGGATGAATACGCGGGCCGGCAGCCGCCGCAACATCCACGCGCACTACGATCTCGGCAACGACTTTTACGGATTGTGGCTCGACGACACGTGGACGTATTCGAGCGCCTGCTTCGACGACGACGCGCAGCGTTCGCTCGCCGACGCGCAAACGGCGAAGTATCAGCGCATCGTCGATTCGCTCGGCCTGCGCGCCGGCATGCGCGTGCTCGAGATCGGCTGCGGCTGGGGCGGGTTCGCCGTGCATGCGGCACGGCAACGCATCCGCGTGCATGGCGTCACCATCTCGCAGGCGCAATACGCGCTGGCCGCCGAACGCGTTGCGCGCGACGGGCTGTCCGATCGCGTCACGCTCGAATTGCGCGACTATCGCGACGTCGACGGCCAGTACGACGCAATCGTGTCGATCGAGATGTTCGAGGCCGTGGGCGAAGCGTTCTGGCCGGTGTACTTCGACACGCTCAGGCAGCGCCTGAAGCCCGGTGCTCGCGCGCTGATTCAATCGATCACGATCATCGAGTCGCTATTCGACGCGTACCGCACATCAAGCGACTTCATTCGCGAGTTCGTCTTTCCCGGCGGGATGCTGCCGAGCCCGGAGCGTTTCGTCGATGCCGCGCGGCGGGCCGGCCTGGCCGCCGAACCGGTGCTCGCGTTCGGCGACGACTACGCGCGCACGCTGCGCACCTGGCGGGCCGCGTTCGAGGCGCGCATCGACTCGGTGCGCGCGCAACGGTTCGACGAGACGTTCATTCGCACCTGGCGCCTCTATCTCGCCTATTGCGAAGCGGGATTTGCCGAGCGGCGGACCGACGTGATGCATTTCATCGTGTCGCCGGGCGGCTGACATGCGGCGCCGGCATGCGATGCTCGCCGCGGTCGCGGTCGCGGCCGCGGCGCTGGCTGCACCTTTGTTCGCCGGCGCGAGCTGCGTCGACGACATCGCATCGGCGCGACTGATCGGATCCGGCCGGTTCTGCATACTGGGCATCTGCCTGTACGACGCCCAGCTGTGGGCGCCCCGGCCCCCCGGCGCGTTCGACACGCCGTTTGCGTTGTCGCTGGCCTACCGTCACGACGTGAAAGGCGAGCGGCTCGTCTCGACGGGCATGGACGAAATCGAGCGACTCGCACCCGCGCCGTTGCCGGCGGCGACGCTCGAAGCATGGCGCCGCGATATCGAACGGGCGTTCACCGACGTATCGCGCGGCGACGTGCTGTGCGGAGTGTATGTGCCCGAGCGCGGCGCACGCTTCTACACCAACGGCCGCCTCACGGCCGACGTGACCGACCCGGCGTTCGCGCGCGCCTTCTTCTCGATCTGGCTCGACCCGCGCACGCGGGCAAAGTCGTTGCGCCGTCAGTTGTTGGGCGACGATGCGCGCTGATTCGACGGTGAGCGGCGATGGTCCGGTGTATCGACGCCGGCAGCGCCGCTCGACCGGACAGTTCGCCAGGAATCCTTCTCGACGCGTGATTCGCCATGGTCAACAAGATGCATTTGCCTGAGAAGACATGCGAGACCTGCGGCTTGCCTTTCAGCTGGAGAAAGAAATGGAAAGCCGCTTGGGACGAAGTCCGATATTGCTCGGAGCGTTGCCGTCGGAATCGACGGCCGCGTTCCCGCATGAAGCCAAACGCTGCACGTTGGTGACTTCGCGTTGATGAGCCGGTCGCGAGCGGCGCGCGGGGCCGGTTAGCGCTTCGATCCGAGACGGAATGCTCGCGCCTGTTTTGGGCAATCCGGATCGATCGGCGCCGGTGCGCGCATAGGCGCGCTCGTTAGAGCAGTCCTCCCCCTTCCCCGTGGCCGCCTGGTTGCCTACAGGCGGTTCACTCCGCCCCGTTTCAACTGCACGACGCTTGCGGGAACGGCCGCGGACCGGATCCCGCCGCATCGACACGCAAATGTGCGACACGGTCGATGAATGCATCGAAATCGCACATCTTCCGGCGTACTTTCTGGGCCGTCGTGGCACAAATTAACCACCGCCACATTGACCCCGGAAATCGTTTCACATGCCACCCCAACACAAAATTCCCTTGCATAAATGAGCACTCCCGTGCTCTCAACGCAACCTTACAGCACCGAGGCGGAAAATGACTCAAAAAAATCCGGTATAAATTGTTATGTGAATCACTTTTACGCTTCACTTTCCGGAAAATTTGCATACAATCCAGCTGTGACGCATGAATCGACCGAGGGAGGCCCCGTGCCAACACGCAATCACGACATCAAGCCGCGCCGGTTTCCGGCGTGTCCGGCTTCATGGATGGCGCGCGTGTCCGTCGCCCCGGCACGCAGCCCGTCACACCACGCCGGTGCGGCACCCGACCGGCCGATTGCATCGCGTTTGCGGGTCGCCGCGCAGCAGCGCGGCCAAAGCTGCCGGCGCCGCTCGCCGCAGGTGACCGACCGGTGTGCAAGCGCCAGCCTGCACGGCGCACTGCC
The DNA here is from genome assembly GCF_048565265.1 of Burkholderia theae. NCBI lineage: Bacteria > Pseudomonadati > Pseudomonadota > Betaproteobacteria > Burkholderiales > Burkholderiaceae > Burkholderia > Burkholderia theae. Next base: position 958,649 of record NZ_CP183463.1, on the reverse strand, counting down.
CGAGCGGCGATCGAACAACGTCGCGGCTCGCGTGTGTCCGACGCTACTCGTCACGGGCGCCCTGACTGCAGCCGACGAAACGATCGAGCAGGCCGGCCTGCACGTCAGCGAGCGCGTCGAGTCGGTGCCGCGGGCGCTACGACAGCCGGGCCCGGCTGCCGACGCCCTGATCGCCGAGGTCTCGTCGTTGCATATGGCTCTGGCGATTCAATTCGTGTCGCTCGCACAGGCGCGCCGTGTCCGCGCGGCCGCGATCATCTATGAGTACGGCAGCGTGCAGGCCCTCGCGTTGATCCGCCTTGCAGGGTTCCACCTGTTTCACTCGGTCGGCGGCCGCGTCGACCAGGCGTTCGTCCTGGCCAGGTTGCAACAGTCCGCCGCCGTCATGCTCGCGGCGAAGCCGACGGCGAACGACCCGATGTTGCGGTTCCACCGGGACGTCGGCGGCTGGGCCCCGGCAACGCCAGTGGGTCCGTCGTGCGCGATCAGGACCGGATCTCCGGTGACGCTGCCGGGCCGCCATGCACGCCCGCGCACGCCAGGTGAGCGCCATCCCGTCGGCGCGTCATCGAAATAGCGGCGGCGTTCGCCCGGTTTTTATCCAGGAAACACAGGCAAATCATCGCCTCAGTCGCGATCCATCGCATGACCCCCTAACCTCGAGAAACGAACCGAAATGGGCAATCTGATCGACGCTCCCGAACACACCTTGACTGCGATCGACGAGGGCATTCCTCTGTCGCACATCATTCGTCGTCGGCTCGAGAACGCGGGCGTGCGCTTCCATGCAAACGACAACATCGCTGCGCACCTGCGCGACGGCGAACTGGATGCGTTGCAGAACGAAGTTGCGCAGGGAATGGAAGCGGTGCTGCGCTCGCTCGTGATCGATGTCGACAACGACCACAACACCCGCGAAACCTCGCGGCGCGTCGCGAAGATGTTCATCCGCGAAGTGTTCGCGGGCCGCTACGACGCTGCGCCGTCGGTCACCGAATTTCCGAACGTCGAGCGGCTGGACGAGTTGCTGATCGTCGGGCCGCTGCGCGTGCGCAGCGCGTGCTCGCATCATCTCTGCCCGATCATGGGCCGCATCTGGATCGGCGTGCTGCCGAGCGCCGCGTCGAATCTGATCGGCCTGTCGAAGTATGGAAGGCTGGTGAACTGGGCCATGACGCGCCCGCAGATCCAGGAAGAAGCGGTCAAGCAGATCGCCGATCTCCTCGAATCGCGCATCTCGCCCGACGGGCTTGCCGTCGTACTCGAAGCCGAGCACTTCTGCATGCATTGGCGCGGCACCAAGGACGACCAGGCAAGAATGACCAGCAGCGTGATGCGCGGGAAATTTCTCGCGGACGCATCGCTTCGCCGAGAGTTTCTCGCCTTGTTGTCCGGAAAGCATGCGTAATGCGCGCGACAGGCATTCGCGACGAATGCGATGGCACCGTGCCCGGCCATGAGCCGCGCCCGCTCGTCACCGCGGGCGCGCAACAGCAGGAAGCGCAAAGCCATACGGAGTTTCCGATGAACTGCTCGCACGATTCGCTCCGCCCGTCGTCCGGCCAGGGTCGATCGACAAAGCCGCATTCAGGCAGGCAGCAACGCCGGGACGCGTCCCGCGCGAGGTCGCGCCCGGGCGGCAGAACCGAATTCACCGCCGATGCGGTGGTTCAGCCCGACGAAGCACCTGACGCGCATGCGGAACTCGACCAATTGCTGTCTCGCGTGGCCGCCGGCGACGAGCACGCGTTCGCGCAGCTGTATCGATTGACGGCGGCGCGGCTGTACGGCGTGATCGTCCGGATGATCCGCGACCGCCACGAAGCGGAAGACCTGCTTCAGGACGTGTTCACGACGGCGTGGCGTCGCGCCGACTCATTCGACGCCGGACGCGGCACGGCGATGACATGGCTGATGACGCTCGCACGCAATCGGACCATCGACCGGATCAGGCAGCACCGCGAGGTTCCGCTCGACGACGAACTGGCGCTGTCGATCCCCGACGAAAACCCGACGCCCGATCTCGGCGCGCAGGCGAGCCAGGAGCGCCTGCGTCTGGAGCGCGGGCTCGCGCATCTGGGCGAACGGCAGGCGTATGTGCTCCGGCAAGCGTTTCATGGGGGCGCGTCTTACGCGGAGCTGGCCGAACGCATGCAGGTGCCGCTCGGCACGATGAAGAGTTGGATTCGTCGCAGCCTGATGCGACTCAGGATGTATCTCGAGCAATGAGCGCGCGAATCACCGCGCGGTTCGATCGCGCTGCGCGAGTCGGACCGCGCTCCGTTGAATCGGCATTTGCCGCGGCGGGGGCAGCGCGCCGCCGACTCGATGGAGAAGTGACGGTATCGCCGCCGAGGGCCCGCGATATTTCATCGTGATGCCGCCGAATCCGATGCCCCGGCACTCGGGTCGGCGAGCTGTTCAGGGCGTCGCCACGGAAGGATCCGGATCAACCGTTCATCGAAGGCGCGGCGGCCAGCAGCGAGAGACTTGCCACACTCGTCAACAGGCACCGCAACGCGAAACACCAAGCCGGAACGAAATCTTTTCTCCACAGCACGCCGTCGACGGCCGCGCAGGCGACGAGCACGATCGCCATTGCCGTGAGCCGCGCGCCAATGCCCGGCATCATGAGCACGGCCCACGCCATCAATGCGGGGATCACGCTCCATCCGTAGAGAATGTGCTGGCGGGGCGGCGATTCGGACGCGCGCAGCGCGACACCCCAATGCACGGCCCCGACGAACGACGCGATACACGCGGCGTAGTTCAGCAGCGCGTGCACATAATCGTCATTGTCAGCCGACGCGTGGACACTCAGCCGCGACAGCGCGACGAACGGCGCCAGGCCGGCCAGCGCCAACGCTGCGGGAACGCGGTAGCGATGCAGCGCCGCACGCATGATCATGACCTCGGCGAAACGATCAGCGCGCCCTGGCCACCATCGACGCCGAATTGCTGGCCGGTCACCCATGACGCATCGGCGCTCAACAGGAGCGCAGCAAGCGCGGCGGGATCGTCGCCGACGCCGAGTCGTCCGAGCGGATTGGCGTCCGCTAGGCGCTTCGCGACCTGCGGCGCACTCGTCAGACGCGCGGACATCGCCGAGACAATCAGGCCGGGATGAATGCAGTTGACGCGAATCCCGCGCGCCGCGTAGGTGGCGGCCGCCACCTGCGCGAGCGCGCCAACCGCGGCTTTCGCGCTGGCGATGGCTTAATGGTTCGGAAACCCGGTTCTCGACGCGACACTGCCGAGCAGCACCGCACTGCCCCCACCCCGGCCTGGGCGGCGAGCAACATGCGGACGAACGCGCGCAATGCGTTCCATGCCGAGAAGTAATTCGCCGCGAACGCGTCATGAAGTTCGGAATCCGAAGTCGAATGCATCGGCTTGACGACGATCGAGCCGACGCAATGCGCAAGCCCGTCCGGCACGCCGAATCGCTCGACGCCTGCCTCGAGCGCCCGATCGAGCGCCGCCGCATCGGTCGCGTCGGCGGGCGCAACGACCACACGCTCGCGCGACATCGTGTCGGCAAGGGCGCCGAGACTATCAGCGTGTCGGGCGGTGAGCACCATTGAAACGCCCGTGGCGTCCAGCCGACGCGCAAGTGCGCTGCCAACGGCTCCCGTTGCCCCGCAAATCCAGACAAAAGCCATGACGATTCCTGTTGCAAGCACCCTTCCCGCGCGGCGACTCCGGCTCGTGCGCGCGCGGCGCTCTATGACCGCCGCACGATGCGCGGCCGGGCCGCGACATGCCGTTTGATCACAGTTTCTATTCTATGCCAATTCCCGGCAGGATGAAGCGACATAACGACTCACCATGACTTAACGAGTCAAAATATACGTGTCATATGCCACAAATATCGGCTTCATATGCCCGTTCATGACGTAGAATTCAATTTAATCGCGACGAATTTGCGCAATATTCTGCATTTTCTATGATGAATCAGATGACTTCGCTTTACGATTCACCCGCCAACATCGCGATCGTCGGCGCGGGAATCGCCGGGCTGGCCTGCGCGCGCGTCCTCACCGATGCGGGCCACCGAGTGACGGTGTACGAGAAAAGCCGTGGCGTGGGCGGGCGCATGAGCACGCGCCGCGCGGACGGCTGGCAGGCCGATCACGGCGCGCAGTATTTCACCGCCCAACATCCGGCATTCGTCGCCGAAATATCGCGATGGGTCGCCGGCGGCGCAGCCACCCCGTGGGCCGCGCGCGTCGCATCGATCGGCTCGCTCTGGCCGCGGGCACTGCTCGCGCCAGCTCAGCGATACGTCGGCGTGCCGGGCATGACTGCACCGGCGCGCCATCTGTCGGCCGGAATCGAAACGGTGCGCGAGACGACGATCACGGGGTTGATGCGAGACGAACATGGCTGGCGACTGATCTCGGCCGAGCATCGTGCGCTGGACGCGCGTCACGACGTTGTCATCGTCGCGGTCCCGGCGCCGCAGGCCATCCCGCTTCTGCAGCGCGCCGAACCGGGTCTCGCGGTGATTGCCCAGCGTACCGAGATGCGACCGGCCTGGGCCGTGATGGCGCAGTGCGGCCATTTGCCGGACCCGGGATTCGACGCGGCATTCATCAATTCCGGTCCGCTTGGCTGGATCGCCCACGACACGTCCAAGCCCGGGCGCACCGGCGCGAGCACGTGGGTGCTGCACGCGACACCCGACTGGAGCCAGGCCCATCTGGAGGCGCCGCCCCAGCAGATAACGCGCACGCTGCTGGACGCCTTTCGGGACATCGTGGGCGCAACCGCGGACACGGCAACCGCCCATCGCTGGCGCTATGCCGAGCCGGCGCCGTCGTCTGTCGCGACTCCCGGCCGCTTTGCGTGGCGGGCAGGCCCGCGCATCGGACTGTGCGGCGACTGGCTGGGCGGCGGCAAGATCGAAGGCGCGTGGCTCAGCGGCACCGGCCTCGGCGGCGCGGTGGCCGACACCCTGATCACGCACTGAACGGCGGCGGCCGATGGCAGAACGGCCTACAGCGATTCGATATTCCGCACCACGCTGTCCGCCTGCATGCGAATCGCTTCGAGCGCCTCGTCATCAAAGCGCGCGAGCTGCCGATAGACCATCCCGAGCCGGTTGTTGTGCTGCAGTACGCCGCGGTGCCGGTCGAAAAAGTCCCAGTACAGCGCGTTGAACGGGCATGCGCGCGCGCCGGTTCGCGCATTGCGGTCGTACGCGCAGCCCTTGCAGTAATTGCTCATCCGATGGATGTACGCGGCGCTGGAAACGTACGGCTTGGTCGCCATTGCCCCGCCGTCGGCGTATTGACTCATGCCGAGCGTGTTCGGCATCTCGACCCATTCGAACGCATCGATGTAGACACCGAGGTACCACTCATGCACCTCGTGCGGATCCAGTCCGGCCAGCAGCGCAAAGTTGCCGATCACCATCAGCCGCAGGATGTGGTGCGCATGCGCGTCTTCGAGCGACTGCCGCAGCGCGTGCGACATGCAGGCCATTCGCGTGCGGCCATCCCAGAACCAATGCGGCAACGGGCGGCGATGACCGAACGCATTGCTGTTTTCATAGCCCGGCATGCGTGCCCAGTACACGCCGCGCACGAACTCGCGCCAGCCCAGTATCTGCCGGATGAACCCTTCGACCGCGGCAAGCGGCGCCGCGCCGCTGCGATACGCGTGCTCGGCCCGCGCGACGACTTCGCGCGGATTCAACATTTTCACATTGAGCGCGAACGACAGCATCGAGTGGAACAGGCGCCGCGCGCTCCCGTGCATCGCGTCCTGGAACTGCGCGAAAAACGGTAGCGCATCCCGGATGAAGGCGTCGAGGCAGGCGAGCGCTTCGGCGCGATCGACGGGCCAGCGGAAGTCGCCGGCCGACGGCTCGCCGAAGCTGCGCACGCCCGCCGCAACGATCTGTTGCCACAGCGCGCGATGATCGTGATGCGGACGCCAGTCGGCCGGTTCCGCGGGCGAGCCGGGCCATGCCTGGCGGTTTTCCGCATCGTAGCTCCACTGCCCGCCTGCCGGTCGCCCTTCCGCGTCGAGCAATACGCGATGCCGCACGCGGATGCTCCGGTAGAAGCGATCCATGATCCATGATCGGCCGGTTCCGAGCACGTGCCCGACCTCGTCGCGCGTCGTATGGAAATGACCGGTATCGACCGCGCGAACCGGCACGTTCGCCGCTGCCGCATAGGCGCTCAGCTGCTGGTCGACACGCCATTCGTCCGGTAGCAGATACTCGATGCACGCTGCGCCGTGAAGCTCGGCGACACTGTCCAGGTTGGCGGGAATGGCCTGACGATTGAGCGGGTCGTCGATCTCGATGTAGTGCACGCGATGGCCCGCATCGCGCAACAGCGACGCGAAGCGACGCATCGCCGCAAAGATCGCAATCAGCTTCTGAGCGTGATGGAGCGTGTAGTCGGTTTCCTGCCGAACTTCCATCAGCACGTAGATCGTTTCGGCCCGGACATCGGAAAACCAATGATGATTCGGGTCCAGCTGATCGCCGAGGACAAGCCTTAAAGTCTTCATGGGACGCTTCGCGATTGATGATCGCCGCCTGGGTTGTCGAGACACCTGCGCGTGCGCGTCGGACGAAACACCTTGACCCACCGCACGCCCGGCACCGCGCGCGTCCCGACCGACCTCGCGACACCGAGCGGCACCGCTTCGAAGCATGCTAGCCGGCTCGCGCTTCGCGAACCACCTTTTCGGACGAAAATCCGCACGTTGAATCACTTTCCTGCTTCGTATTTCACGCAAACTGCGTACAATCCTGAGACAACAGTACGTCAACTTCAGGAGAGCAACGATGCCCCCTCGCAAGGATCGCGATACGCCCCATCGCTATCGCAGCGGCGAGGCCGCGCGCCTGGCGCGCATGCCGGCAGCCACGCTGAGAATCTGGGAAAGGCGCTATGGCGTGGTTGCGCCGCCGAAAACGCCGTCCGGACAACGGCTGTACTCGGACGACGACGTCCAGCGCATTCGATTGCTGAAAACGCTCGTCAATCAGGGCCACGCGATCGGCTCGATCGCCAGCCTGAGCCGCGAGGAACTCGAGGCGTTGTCGTTGACGAATACGCGTGACCCGGCGTTTCACGAGGCAAGTGTGAGCCTCGCGGTCGTCGGCGCGCTTTCGATTCCGGAAGCCGCGATCGAGCGAATGGGAATCCGGATCGCCGCGCGAATCGACTCGCTCGACGACACGAGCGCGCATGCAGGTACGTCAGTCGATGCCCTCATCGCGACGACCACGTCGCTCCATGAGGATGTCGTTTCGCAGCTCGCTGTCGTGGCGCAACAGCTCAACGCGCACGCCGTGGCCGTCGTGTACGGGTTCGGCACGGCAGAGGCGGTCGAGCTGGCGCGTCTGTCGGGGTTCGAGTTGTTCCGGTCGACGGAAGGCCAGACCAACCCGATATCGATCATTTCGAAACTGGCGCAAGCCGTCGTCAAGTCGCGCCAATCGAATGACGCGGATCGCGGGCTCTGGCTGCGCACGCGGCGACGCTTCGACGAGGCGACGCTCGCGTCGCTCAGCGGCCTGTCCACCACCGTCAAATGCGAGTGTCCGCGTCACCTCTCCGAATTGATCATGCAGCTCAGTGCGTTCGAGCGATACAGCGACGAATGCGTGTCGCGATCGCCGGCCGATGCGCTGCTGCACCGCCACCTTGGAGACGCAGCGAACCGGGCAGCCGAATTGCTCGAGACGGCGCTTGCCGTCATTCTCCGCGAAGAGGGATTGGGCGGGACGACGCCGGAACTGAAGGCGTTGTAGCGCGGCACGCGCCGCCGGCCGTTCCGACCTGCCCACGACGGCAGGTGGCGATGCCATTTCGCGTGCAATGCAGTGCTTGCGTCGATCACTGAGCCGAAACGGAAGAACGAGCCGCTGCGGCAGGCGATGCCGGCGGCCTGCCCGTGGTTCCGGCATTCGACGCATGCGCGACGCGATTCACGAACGCGGAGAGATCGTCGAGCACTGACGCCATCCCTCTCAACGGCGCGCCCAGAACACCGACGATCGACGCATGGCCCACGTTCCTATAACGCATGACCACGACGGTGTCGCCCCTCTCTTGCAATGCTCGCGCGAAGCGGGTCGTGTTGCCGGGCGCGACCACGGTGTCGTTCTCCGCGGTGGCCAGCCACATCGGCGGCTCCGTACCCTGAATGAACCGGATTGGCTGGCTCGCGGCACGCACTTCCTGCGGGAATATCCTTTCAAGCGTTGTATCGCGCAGCGGCAGGAAATCATAAGCCCCGGCCAGGCCAATCACGCCGGCGATATCGCTCTTCCGCATCGCCTGAGCCGCCAGATAGCGGCCGTCGGTCGCAAGCAATGCGGCAATCTGCGCGCCCGCGGAATGCCCCATCAGAAACAGGCGACGTGGATCGCCGCCGAACGCAACCGCGTGCTCGCGTGCCCACGCGACCGCCTGCGCCGCATCGTCGACGAAACCGGGAAAGGTGGTCGCCGGATACGTCCTGTAGTCGGGTAAGACGGCAACAAAACCCCTCGACGCGAGCGCCTCGCCCACGAACAGATAGTCCTTGCGCTCGCCGGACTGCCAGCTTCCGCCGTAAAGGAACACGACCACAGGGGCGCCCGCACTTGCATCGGCCGGCCAGTGACGCAAGACGCGCGTGGGCAAGTAGACGTCGAGCACCTGGCGTTCGCCGGATCCGTACGGGATACCTGCGAAAAGACTGAACGTGTAGCTCGGCGTCAGCGCATTCAGGAGCCGCACCGGGCTGCACGCGGAGAGGAGACCGGCCGCGAGCAGCACCGACAGGACGACAAGCCCGGCTTTCATGTTCATGGAGATCCCCATTCCTGACGATTCCGGCCGCATCCGCCGCCTGGTTTGTGGTTTACGGTGCTTGCGCGCAAGCGGATGCATGCATCGCATGGCAACCGCTCCCCTTGACGGCATCCAGATCTTCCGTGCGCAAGTGCATCCGTCCGCAACGGAGAGTCGTATGTGGAATGGATAGGTGAATCAACGCGGAATGCCGACGGTCGCTCGCTGCCAAGCAAACGACCGGTGGCGAGTCCGCTCGTCGACGATAGTGAGAGCCGTCTGCCATGAACGTTCTACCTGCCACTTTCCCCGAGATGCAACGTCGACGTGGCGGCACGGCGACCATGCCGTTACCGATACCGCGCGAACGATCATGAGAAGCGCGCCGAATCAACTGACGTCGAGCACGCAAAAGTCCGGCGCCGCTCGCGTGTACGTCTATCTCGCAACGACCCAGGCAGGATGGCTGGTATGCGTGATGACTGCCGCAGCGCATCACGCCGCGTGGGGCGTCACCTATGCGCTGATCGCGACAGCAGGCCATCTTCTCTTCGCGCGTCGGCCCGCATCCGAGGCGCGGATCGTCATCACGGTCACGGTGTCCGGATGGCTATGGGACAGCGCCATTGCACATTCCGACCTGCTCGTGTACCCGAACGGCGTTCTTCTCAAAGGTACAGCGCCGTACTGGCTCGCGGGGCTGTGGGCGCTGTTCGCGATTCAACTCAACACCTTGCTGCTCTGGCTTCGGGCGCGACCACTCGTCTCGGCGCTCGTCGGCGCATTCGCAGGCCCCGCATCCTTTCGCGCAGGTGCGGCGCTGGGGGCCGTTCATTTCAAAGACCCGGCTGCAGCGCTCGTAGTTCTCGCAACCGGCTGGGCGTTCATCTTGCCGGCCGCGCTTGCGATTGCAAGCCATTGGGATGGCGTAACGCGCCCTTCTCCTCCGCCAATCGGCGCAGGCGACATGAATGACGCCCGCGCCGGATAGAGCCGGACGCGTCGCAAGCCAGCGTGATCTCCGATCCCGTTCAAATTGCCAACGTACCTTCCCAGGCACCACACATGACAAGCTCCGAACTGCCTTATGAATCCCGCCCCGTTATCGTATGGTTTCGGGATGACCAACGACTTAGCGACAATCCCGCACTCTCTCATGCGGTCAGTACCGGCCATCCTGTTGTTTGCGTCTACGTCTACGACCCTGCCCCGAAGCTCGGGCGCGCCATGGGGGGCGCGCAAAAGTGGTGGCTGCACGAGTCCTTGAAAAAACTCGACGGCTCGCTTTCCGCTCTCGGCGGCTCGCTGCTCGTGCTTCGCGGTAACGAACACGAAGCCATCAGGAGCCTCGCCGTCGAGACCCGGGCGGCAATGGTTTTCTGGAATCGCCGCTACTCGAAAGCGCAAACGGAAATTGATGCATCGGTCAAGAAAGACCTGATCGAGCGCGGAATCGACGTGTCGACATTCAATGGCCATCTTTTGCGGGAACCCTGGACAGTGGCCACGCGCGAAGGCTTGCCGTTCCAGGTATTCAGCGCGTACTGGAAAGCCGCTCGCCGCGATAATTTTATTTCACCATGCCCACTTTCGGCGCCCGCTCGGGTCACGTTCTTTCCCGTCTCCAGAAACGTGAGCGCACACGTCTGTACGCTTCTCGAACTTGCACTTCAGCCCTCGACGCCGGACTGGGCGGACGGTCTGCGTGCGACCTGGCGATGCGGCGAGGAGGCGGCCGGGCATCAACTCGAGGCCTTCATTGAACACTCGTTTTCCGACTATGCCGGCGCTCGAGATTTTCCGGCCACTCAAGCGACGAGCCGGCTTTCTCCGTATCTTCGCTTCGGAAATATCTCGGCCCGGCAGGTGTGGTATGCGACATTATCAGCGGTGGACACCCTACGAAGCAGGCGAGTTGTTCGCATTGACGATGCCAAAAATGAGTCGTTGAACACGTTCTTCAGTGAACTCGGATGGAGAGAGTTCTCGTATTACCTTCTCTATCACTGCGAACCCCTTCATCAGTTCAATTTTCGGCGTCAGTTTGACGCCATGCCGTGGCGTACCGACGCCAAGGCGCTTCGCGCGTGGCAAAGGGGGAAAACAGGATACCCGATGGTCGACGCCGGCATGCGCGAGCTTTGGCACACTAGGTTGGATGCACAACCGCGTGCGCATGGTGACAGCGTCATTTCTCACCAAGCACTTGCTGATCGACTGGCGCGAGGGCGAAGCATGGTTCTGGGATACGCTGGTTGATGCGGACGAGGCAAGCAATCCCGCCGGGTGGCAATGGGTGTCGGGAAGCGGTGCCGACGCAGCCCCGTATTTTCGAATCTTCAATCCTGTTTTGCAGGGGGAAAAGTTCGACTCGAGCGGCGAATACACGCGCCGGTGGGTGCCCGAACTGTCTGCACTCCCCGCCGAAACACTCCACAGCCCATGGACCGCTTCCGCTGAAGCGCTGCAGGAAGCATCCATCGCTCTCGGCGCAAGTTATCCCTTCCCGATCGTGGATCACCAGGTTGCACGCGCTCGGGCCCTAAGTTCGGTAGAGATCCTGAATACACAGAGTGGACCGGCTAGCCTTTCGTAGACATCTTCGAGCCATAATTTACGTCAACCGAGGAGGTCAGGATGAGCGACAAGCGGTACACGGATGAGTTCAAGATCGAGGCAATCAAACAGGTAACCGAACGGGGTCATTCGGTGGCGGATGCGGCGCAGCGACTGGGCATCACGCCCCATAGCCTTTACGCCTAGAAACTGAAGTTCGGCAGGCCCGACGTCGTGCGGCAGGCGGAGCTGGATCAGAGCGCCGAGGTTCGGCGACTGAAGGCCGAGCTCAAGCGCATGACCGAGGAGCGCGACATTCTAAAAATGCCGCCGCGTACTTTGCAAAGGGATAGCGGCAAGGTACGCGTTCATGCGAGCCCATCTCGGCGAGTTCCGCCTGCACTCGATGTGCCGAGTCCTTGGCGTGCATCGCAGCGGTTATTAAGTCTGGCAGCGGCAGACAGTTGGAGCCCGCAAGCGCGAGGAGGATCGATTGCTCGGTTTGATCAAGCATTCCTGGCTAGCCAGCGGCGGCGGCTATGGCTACCGCAAGATCACGGTGGATTTGCGTGAATCGGGCGAAACGTGCAGCCGTCACCGCGTCCATCGCCTCATGAAAGGCGAAGGTCTGCGGGCAGAAGTGGGCTATGGCAGCAAGCCCCGCTAAGGGGGGGCGGTCGGCGTAATCGCCAACGTGCTGAACCGTGAGTTCGCGCCAACCGCACCGAACTGGGTCTGGGTAACGGACATCACGTACATCCGGATTTACGAGGGCTGGCTGTATCTGGCGGCTGTTATGGATCAGTACTCGCGCCAGATCGTCGGTTGGGCTACGCGTTCGACGATGAACAGCGATCCGGTTTGACAGGCGTTGTTGACTGCGGTTTGGAAACGCAAACCGGGACCCGGTGTCATGGTGCATTCCGATCAGGGCAGTCAAGGTGGAATCAACCGGTCGTCGCAACACTAGATTGTTGAACGGACCTGAGATACTCGTCCAGAGCTTCAGCAGGCGTTTTCCAGCCGAGTGTTTTCCGGGGCCTGGTGTTCAACGTATTAGCAACGGCTTGAATCTCTCGAGCGCTCCACCGGGACAGATCCGTGCCGTTTGGAAAGTATTGTCGTAGAAGGCCGTTCGTGTTTTCGTTCGTGCCACGTTGCCATGGGCTGTTCGGGTCGGCGAAGAAGACCTTCACACCAGATTCAATTGTGAAGCGAGCATGATCGGACAGTTCCTTTCCCCGATCCCAAGTCAATGATCGCCACAACTGGGCAGGCATGCTCGTCACGGTTTTCTTGAGTGCGTTTGCCATCGTGACAGCCCCATAGCCGGCCAGCGCGGGACCGTTTTTCGTCCTGGGAATCAACCCATAGCCTTCCTCGCGAGGCAGATGGATGAGCATGGTGAATCGGCTTGATCGCTCGACCAGCGTTCCGATCGCAGACCGGTTCAAGCCGATGATCAGATCACCTTCCCAATGTCCCGGTACAGCACGGTCTTGAGCTTCCGCTGGACGTTCGGAGATCATCACGTCTTCGCTGACATGCCCCCACGCCTTGGCTTGCGCCCTGGCCCTTGGCACTCTCAGTGCTCGTCCGGTGCGCAGATAGGTCACCAGTTCGCGCTTGAGCGCACCACGCCCTTGAATGCAAAGCGCCTGATAGATGGCTTCGTGAGAAATGCGCATGGTTTCGTCATCTGGAAAGTCGACTTTTAATCGATTGGCAATCTGTTCCGGCGACCAGCCATTGACCCATTTGCGGTCACTGCGTTCTGGTTTATTCCGCCCGGTGAACGCCGCTTGACTAGGCCCTGCGACCTTACGTCCTTTAGCGTCGTGAACCTGGCCTTCCAGGCGCTCTTGCACATAGCGGTGCAGCCTCGGGTTTGTCGCAAGCTTTGCTGGTTTCGATCGCCTGGCAAACAATTCCGCCTTCCACTGCGCAACTGATGCACGATAATCGAGGCGGCCACTACGAGTTGCAGCATTTCGCTTGAGCTCTCGTGAGACCGTTGACGCGCTGCGGCCAATACGGCGAGCGATCTCACGTACGCCGACGCCTTCGGCTGAGAGTAATCCTATCTCTTCACGCTCAGCAAACGATAAGTACCTGCCGGATATTGGACTTGCCATGAACAACGGCATACCGCCACGCTCGCGAAACCAGCGTGTCCCTGCCGCCTGGGACACGCCAACTGCCGCAGCAGCCTTCTCGCTTGTGATTCCGGTCGCAACCTGCTCCCAAAACTGGCGCTCAACCTCGTGCCGAAGCGATAGTGCACCTGGCGAGCGCATCGCTCCTCGCCTCGTCAACTGTTGTATCCACTTCGATGGACGACCCATGAAACACCTCCTGGATTAAGGAGTTGCGACGACCGGTTGAATCCACCCAATTCACGAGCGATGACTGGCAGTCATTCCTGAAGGCGCACCATATGGTGCCAAGCATGAGTCGGCGCGGTAATTGCCACGACAATGCCGTGGCCGAGAGCTTCTTCAGCGCCCTAAAAATGGAGCAAATCAAGCGGCGCATCGATCCGAGTCGGGCGACCGCAACCTCGGACCTGCTCGACTACATCAAAATGTTTTATAACCCGGTTCGTCGGCATGGTTCTGCCGGCGATCTTTCACCGATTGAGTTTGGCGGCGCTACGCGCTAAACGGCTCGCGAGTGTCTACGAAACTCTGGCCGGCCCACGTGGCAAATCGATTGACCTTCAGTTGAATTCTGAAATTATGTCTATATGAACATAAATTATCATAATTTAATCTATTAAAAAATTAATTAACCATTAAATTTTTACTTCAATAAGTGATAAATTATATCGCGATTCAACTTTGCAAGAGATTTGTCATTAACCAACACCAACCGGCACTCACAATAATTGGCAAACTACATGTTTAAATTACAGCAGATCGTCAAAAATGGTTAGTTTTTCATGGAACGCACAAGATTCACGGTTTTTCACTATCGCCGTGAAGACTGAATCGTGCAAAAATCGGCCGGGATTGAGGGTGTAGCTCAATGGCAGAGCAGAAGCCTTCCAAGCTTACGACGAGGGTTCGATTCCCTTCACCCGCTCCATCGGGCCTCTAGCTCATGCCTGGTTAGAGCAGCGGGCTCATAACCCGTTGGTGCCGTGTTCGACTCACGGGAGGCCCACCAGCTTCTGCCCCGCTCGGACGAACACCCGGATTCGGGCGTTCGTCAAAGCCATGACAAGTGCCGCCGATTTCATTTTTGCTCGAATTGGGAGACAACCCGATGGCGAACTCTGACGAAAGTACAAAGCTTGCCGACTGCGTGATCGCAGTGATGTCAGATGGCGCAGAAAGAACGCTCACGAATCTACGTGCGGAGCTCGACACCTCGATTGGCCAGCTACGGCGCGTCGTCCGATCGCTGGAGAGTAGCGGACTAGTCTACGTTGACCGGACGACTGGCCCCCAGCACGAAAAAGTGTACAAGCTACTATGCGAGAAGGAGCTCGACGAACGGTCGAGATCACAGGCCAATTGGTGGCCTACAGCAGATCCAGTTGTGACCAATGCTTTCTTTGCGATGGTACGACTTACCGCGGATGACTCAATAGGTTAGGGAATCCACATCCTCAGGTGATGCGCCGGAGCGACTATCGGTGCCTTTCGTAACGCCCGGTTGGGCTTAACACTCCTTGACACCAACTCGGCAATGGCTCGTCATAGAATACGCATGTGCCCTCCGGCACATGTCGAAAAGTCCTCGCCCGCCTCGTGCGGGCTTTTTTTCAGGTGTGGAACAAAAAAAGGCCGTTAACGCGGCCAAAGTACCTGAGAGGACGGTTGTTGCTCGTACAACCAAACTCGATTGTCCGCATAACGGCGTGACACTCAGTGCGCTACCAAACCGAGCGCGGGCGGTCTCCACATGAAGCCGTCTAACCCGGACATTACCCTAATCGATGCGCACAGCATTGTAGCTTCCTGAACCGCACCGGGAATCGTGGTGGCTGGTTGGTTTAAGTTAATGCAGGACACGTCAGCGGCATTTCTGAGTTGCCCGCAGTAGTTTGCCTCAGCTTCAGCAGGCGGGATATAGCCGAGCGGTTCCATCAGCCGATGATGGTTGTACCAGGCGACCCATTCCAGCGTTGCCAGTTCGACGGATTCCCTTGTTTTCCAAGGGACGCGCCGGTGAATCGGTTCCGTCTTGTACAGGCCGTTGATCGTTTCGGCCAGCGCATTGTCGTAGCTGTCGCCCCGGCTGCCGACCGACGGCTCGATGCCGGCCTCAGCCAGCCGTTCGCTGTAGCGAATGCTGACGTATTGGGCCCCTCTATCGGCGTGGTGTATCAAAGTCCCGTCCTCCGCCCGGTTGGCGGGCGTACAGCGCTTGTTCAAGTGCATCCAGAACGAAGTCCGTGGTCATCGACGAGCTGACGCGCCAGCCAACAATACGGCGGGCGAACACGTCGATCACGAATGCCACGTACAGCCAGCCTTGCCATGTCGAGACATACGTAAAATCCGACACCCAGAGCTGATTCGGTCGGTCAGCCTTGAACTGCCGGTTGACTCGGTCCAGCAGGCGCGGCGCGCTCACATCGGCAATCGTTGTGCGAACATCGCTTACCGCGAACTGCGCCACGCAAGCCCTGCAGCTTCATCAACCGTCCGACCGTGCAGCGTGCCACCGCAATGCCTTCCCGGTTCATCTGCTTCGAGACCTTCGGCACGCCATAGACCTGCATGTTGGCCTGCCAGACACGCTTGATCTCCGGTTGCAAAAGCTCATCGCGTTTCGCGCGGGCGCAGCGTTTCGACGGATCGCGAAGTTGTGCTGCATGGCGTCGGTAGCCCGACGGGGCAATCCGCAAGACCTTGCAGATCGGCTCGACCCCGAAGGTGTCGCGATGCTGATCAATGAAGGCCTTCAGGACTTGAAACGGCGGTCGAGCTCCGCCTGGGCGAAAAATGCGCTCGCCAGTTTGAGAATCTCGTTGGTCCGGCGCAGTTCCTTGACCTCGCGCTCCAAGGCTTTGATGCGTTCACGCTCGGCCGTACTCACGCCATCGCGCTCTCCACGGTCGACCTCGTCGCGCTTAACCCAATCCAACAGCGTCTGCGGCGTGCAGCCGATCATCGGCGCAATCGATTCGACGGCCGCCCACATCGACGGGTGCTCGCTACGCTGCTCGCGTACCAGGCGCACTGCGCGCTCTCGGACTTCCGGGGAAAACTTGCTTGGCTTCTTGTTCATGGCTCCATTCTCTCAAGAGTTGGAGCCTCCACAAAACTCGGGGCGGTTCAAACTCGAGCGAAGAGTGTCCGGCGTTCGCGCGGAACTGTATCGGGACGCTTTGCAAATCACGCGGTCCCAAAGCCACTGTTAAACAGTGTTATCTGCCTTTGATGCCGTCAACGATGGAGCCCCCTGCACGTTGACCGATGGACGGCAAGCACCGTCTGTCTTCGATCATCTGAGGAAATTGCATGAAAGCTCTTATCACGGCTGCGTTGCTGACCGGTCTTGGAATCAGCCTTACCGGATGCGTTGTCTCGCCGCCGATGGTAGCGGGGCCGGCGCCCATTGGCATTACGGTGGGTTGGCATGGCGACCAGTATTACGACGGGCACCGCTATTGGGCGCGTGACGAATGGATACGCGGCCACCCCAACGATCGAGGCTGGCACGGTCAGCGTGAAGACCGGGGTGGCAATGATCATCACGATCGCGGCCACCACCACGACGACAAGCGTCATGACGACGATCATTAAGACCACTAACTAGGAAAGTGCAATGAAAAAGACAAAAACACTACTGCTTGTAAGTTTGGTTTTGGCCGCAGCATTTGCGTCACTGGTACCCGAGGCAGCGCAAGCGCATACCCACAAGGTGTGCCACTGGCATCATCTGCATCGCACCTGCCACTGGGTCCGCTGATCTGGCCGACGCGCAGTTTGTGAAGCGTCTGCGCAACATCAACTGACCACCCGGATAGACGGGCACGAAGAGCCGACCTCACGAGGTCGGCTTTTTTCGTTGCACATCGGGGGATCAAGTGCACGGTGTCGGGTGTTCGAGCGGACGTATCGAGATGCTCGGGAAAGTGTGCTGTCATAAGCCTCTCAACACGGTTTCCTCAAGATGCTGCGCTCACCGCGTAGGCCAACCGGCGCTTAGCGCGAACGGCCGCCCCCGACCGACGCCCGCCCTACGCGGTCGACGCAATCCGACCCGAAGCGGCCACTCGACAATCCCGATAGCGGCCGCACAAACGCGTCAAACTTCCAGGCTCATCGACCGCGCGACTTTAGCTCCGCCGCCGGCCAGCAGCCGCGTAATTCTGCCGCCGTCAATATTGAGCATGACCTTGATGACGCTTGGAGATGGCGGTTGCATCAGTTGTCCCTGTTCGATGACGATCTCCGGATCTTTGATGTACATATGTTCGTAGAGAAAGCACGCCAAAGGGCCAGCAGCCGTTCCTGTCGCTGATTCTTCATTGATGCCAAATCTTGGCGCAAACATTCGCGCCCCGGCATGGCGCGCCGGTACGATCGTCGTTGTTGAGAACAGGTAATACCCTATCAGGCCAAGTTCGTTGCTGATCTCCTCGATCATTGGATTGTCCGGTCGGACGTCCGCGACCGAGCGGCGATCCGGAAGCGCGATCATGAGAAAGCTGTTCCCAGTGTTGACTATTGTCGGGTTCCCGGCGCTGTAAATCTGTGCGTGTCGCAAGCCTATCGACCGCGCAACTCTTTGAGCGAGATCCGATCCTGGCGCGATTGAACTATATGTGGGCGCACTCTGTTCCATCATGACGGCGTGGTCGCCAACCACGACGGTTCTGCAACCATCAATAGTTTCCTTCGTCAACTCTCCAACATTCACTCTACCGAGCTCTCTTAGAAGCGAAAATGTAGCGATTGTCGCGTGCCCACAATGAGCAATCTGCCGCGTTGGCGTGAAAAACTCCAATTTGACGGTTGCCACATCTGATTTCGACACGAACGCCGTTTCAGATAGCCCAACTTGCCGGGCAACATCGCACTTCTGCTGTACGTTCAACGCGTCAGCATCAATCACAACACCTGCTGGATTTCCTCCGACTTCTCCATCCGTCAAAGAGTTGACGATCTGCACATTAATTCGCATCGGTTCTCCGGTGAGCTAATCTATCTTCTTCACGCGTCGGTTCCGCAACCAGACTCGTTGCGACAAGTTCGGCTTTCGCGCGATTGCTTGCTTGAGTGTCAGCGATCTGCGTGGCGATGTCGGCGGTGCCTAAGTGGACCGATCACTACTTGACTGCGATCGGCAGCTCGCAGCTACTCCGGTTTTTCGAGAACCACAATAACATTCAAACGACGCATACCGCCCTAGCGACTGGCACTTGGCAGGTCAGTCGACAATAAAGAGCTTCGCGCCTGTCCTAGTAAAGGACTGATGCGGCTCGGCGTTGTCGCCAACTTGATAACTCATGCCTGCTGTCAGGACGAACTTCCGCCCATCTTCGAGGGTCGTTTCCAACTCACCCTCCATGCAGAATAGAACATGCCCTTTCTGGCACCAATGATCCGCCAAGTAGCCCGGCGTGTATTCCACCATGCGCACGCGAATTTGATTAGGTTTCTCACCGAAAAATCGTGTGCGCCAATAAGCTGCGCCCGTCTCGCCTTTGTACTCGGTCTTTTCGACTTCCGCCCAGTTGGTCGTGCCAAATGCGAATGCATCCATCTTCATGATTTCGCTCCATGTGTTGTTAGGCTCATGCTCACCGTTCAATTTGCCACGCCGGTCACTCGTCCTTTCTTATCTGGCCGGATTAAGGCATCCGACATTATTAAGCGATTGTCTGGCAGACTGTCAGCGATCCACGGGGCAACGTCGAAGGTCCGCAATTGGCCGAACGCGGCCGGCCGCCGCCCGGTGACACACGACCGGCGCAGATCGACCCGCAAGAGACCGTGGATCGTCCCCGAAGCGGCCGTTCAATTGAGTTCGCTCGTTATTGTTAAACGATGGATTCGCCGGTCGTGTAGTCAATCCGATAAATGGTCCGATTGAAATCGACTACTTCGATACAATCGAATAGCAAACTGAAACCTTCGGAAAACACATCGGCGCCGGACGCCGACCAGATCACGTCGCCTTGCGGTGTTAAGCGCACAATTTCTAGTTCCCCATGCGAAATGAGCGCGGCACGCTTGCCTTCCCAGAAAATACCGAAGCACGTCGCGGTATCGACCTGCGTTGCCCAGACCAACCGATGGGGGAAATCCAAGGACAAGCAAACGACGTGATCACCAACAGCCAAGTACAGCTTGTCCTTGATCGCCACCGCCGAATGCTCATGCACCGCGGAGCATCCTCCGCTGGCCCCGACGACCACAATCCCGAGTCCGTCCAACTCAACTGCGTGGACCGACGTCAGCGTGCCGTCCGAAAGGCGTACTTCAAGCGGATAAGTGCGCGCATTGTCCTGTGATCCGAACGAGTACGCTGGCTCATTTACGATTCTCACCGGGCCAGATTGTGTGTGTATTTGCATGCGCGCGATCAACGATTGTTTGTTGGCGACGGTCTAACTCCACGACCGGTCTTCGGTGCACCGTCGTCTGGCAGGATGTTGGTCTGCCCCGTCAAACGGCCGACTCGTTGTGGCAAAACCAACGCGAACAGCTGGACTATCTGCTAATTCCTACCGCTGTTCGGAGCTAAACAAAAGAGATTGGTCGCCAGCCGACGACGCCCAGTTCGCGAGTTCAGAACCGAGCCGATTGATTGTTGCAGGCTCAAGCTCAACGGCGAACCGAGATCGGGCGCTTACAAGACGCGTACCATTTCTCTGACACTCGACCTCGAGTGCCGAATGTCCAACGCTGTCGAAAACGAACGCGCGCAGAACCAGCCAGCTGTATGAATTCGGAGCGTTCGAGCCGTTCTCGAAAACCACTTAATCCGCCGATGACCAAGGAAATTCATACAGGGAGCGTCCGAACGTTTCTATCGTCTCAGGATAATCGCAAAAATCGATCTCTGCCGCAAAACCGGAGCCCTGCATCGAAAATCGAAGTTGCAGCATGCCATCGTAATCGCGCCATAGCGGCTCAAGGGTAAGTCGCATTCCAACTCCGAAATCGTCTTTTGGGGTGTTCGAACACCTTCTACCATACCCTGCACGAGACCCAAGCATCGAAATTGTTGATGATCTAACCGGCGACATCAAGTGTCTCTTCATGGCCGGTAGCAGACTCACGTGGAGGCCCGCTTCCGACCCAAACCTGCCCTTCGGGTCACCAGATTCACGCCGTACGTTTCCGTAGCGATGCCAGTCTCCCGGCCTACATTGATCGTCGCAATGTTGGCCGGTCGTGTCGTTAGTTAATCTGGATCGAAACTTCGCGGGTATACGTCCGGTATCGCGATGCGATTCTATAGTCGACTTCATCTTGCCCGAGATAATCGGGATTCGGGATGTAGTAGACCACTTTGCCGAGTACCGTTGCGCCGTCGCACGAGGCGGTCATGGATGCCGTATTGGCAAGTTGGAACGATTCGCTACGCACTTCGACACGTCCGTGCGCCGGTTCATGGAGGAACGTGAGATCGGGCGCCTCCCCGCCGACGCATTGCTTGTTCCACGTCGCATGCGACGACAGTCTCACCTCCTTGCCGCGAGCCGTCGAGATATGAGCTGACACGAAGGCCGATCGCGGCACTACTGCGGTGGTGATTGAGGCTGCTGTTGGCGGCGACGCGGTGGCAGTCGCCGTGGTCGGAAACAAATCAATCACCGACGTGTGACCCATGCTCAAGGTAATGAGTGTAGGGTAGTCGTAAGCGGCACCCGAACCCATATCGACACCGACACCGATTGCTCCGCCGAATAGGAGGTTGCCGAAAGCCATTCCTTTCGTGTGCGATTTCACCGTAGCGAATCCCGGATCAACGCCATCCTTCTCGCACTTCACGCTGAGGTCGCCATATGCGCGATGAATGGCCACCGAGCCCGGTGTCTTAACAAACCAGATACCTTTGCTATTCTCGAGTTTGCACGACGCACCAGCAAGCTGGTCACCGTCCTTCACCGCCTGCACTGACACGATCTGCTTCGTGCCACTTACGATCGATGCGCATCCAGAAAGCATCGCCATGGACAGCATGGTCCCCCAAATCCCGGTCTTCATTTTTCCCCGCATTGTGATCAAGTTGTTATTTGTAGCGTTCGGCGTCTCCATTCACGAACGATCGCTATCCAAATTGATTGGTCCGGTCGCAAAGGGGGAGCGAATCGTCTGGGTACGCGTAAACTAACGTGTCCCATCCCTGCAGACCGTTAAAAATAGTCAGTTCTTCTTGGGTTGCGCGAGGTTCACGTTTTCCGCTATCGCCGAGAAGATTGAATCATGCAAAAATCGGCGCGGTTTTGCGGGTGTAGCTCAATGGTAGAGCAGAAGCCTTCCAAGCTTACGACGAGGGTTCGATTCCCTTCACCCGCTCCATCGGGCCTCTAGCTCATGCCTGGTTAGAGCAGCGGGCTCATAACCCGTTGGTGCCGTGTTCGACTCACGGGAGGCCCACCAGCATCTGCCCAGCTAGGACGATCACCCAGGATCGGGCGTTCGTCGATGCCATGACAAGTGCCGCTGATTTCATGTACGCACGATATCCGAGACGACTTGATGGCAGACTCTGACGAAAGTACAACGCTTGCCGACTGGGTGATTGCAGTAATGTCAGATGGCGCGGAGAGAACGCTCACGCATCTACTTGCGGAGCTCGACACCTCAATTGGCAAGCTGCGGCGCGTCGTCCGATCGCTGGAGAGTGGCGGACTCGCCTACGTCGACCGGACAATCGGCCCGCAGCACGAAAAGGTCTACAAGCTATTGTCCGAGAAGGCGCTCGATGAACGGTCGAGATCGCAAGCTAATTGGTGGCCGAAAGCAGATCCAGTTGTGACCAATGCTTTTTTTGCGATGGTACGACTTACCGAGGATGACTCAATGGGTTAGGGAATCCACATTCCCCGGGCGATGCACCTGAGCGACCATCGACGCCTTTCGTAACGCCCGTTTGTGCTTAACACTCTTTGACATCAACTCGGCTACGGCGCCCCTTAGAATGCGCATGTGTCCTCCGGCACATGTCGAAAAGTCCTCGCCCGCCTCGTGCGGGCTTTTTTTCAGATGTGGAACAACAAAAAAGAAGGCCGCTAAAGCGGCCAAAGTACCTGAGAGGACGGTTGTTGCTCATACAACCAAACTCGATTGTCCGCATAACGGCGTGACACTCAGTGCGCTACCGAACCGAGCGCTCGCGGCCTGCTCTTGAAGCCGTCTCATCCGGACATTACCCTCCTAATCGACTTGAATAGCACCGCAGCTACCATGGCAGCGTGGTTTCGCCTGATGCCTCCTCCGCGGCACGTAATGCGGAGTCCACTCTCGAGACAAACGAACGATGACAAACCCGGACTGCCTCTCCCAAATCGAAGAGCGCGTTGAGAAACGCTGGCGCCACCTTACTGACGTCATCACGGAAACGGTAACCGAAGGGCTTAAATACCTCACCGTCGTGCACCTGGCTGGGATGGGCGGGGTGCTGAGCTTCATGGGGGCAACCAAAACAACGGGCCCCTTCCTAATCGGCGCATTCTTCTGCTTTTTCGTGGGCGCAGCATCTGTAGGCATTTGCTACTTCTACCGATATTTCCATTTCCTGAACCTCGTCAAGGGATGGATCACAGATACAGGCGAAATGTTCGCTGGCGGGTCGATGCACTGGCGAACCGTCCTCACCCGGGATAGGGCCCGAACCGATGTGAGGCGCGACTTCGGCGTGTATGCTGCGATCGTCTCTTACGCTTGCTTCCTTCTCGGTGGCGCATCCGGCTTCATTGGTGTCTATTTGTTCGTAGCGAAAGCCGCAGCGGCTTGACGAAGACGATTCTGTCTTGCCGCGACCTTCGCGCGCGCCCATCCTGCACCGGACCGATCGTTTGGCTAATGGTGGGTTCTTTGGTGGGTTGAGCCAGCCATTCACCTCAAATCCCTTGTCCTACAATCCTCTTTAGCGGACACCGCTGACGTGTGGTCAATCTGCATCTTGGCCAACGACCGCGAGCGCCGACCGCGCTGGAGCTTCGACCAGCCAGCATTCCGACCGCGTGCGCGGAGACGCTGGTGAACAGCGAGCAGCAGGCTCGCCAAACAATTGGCCGAACCGACGATCGCAATATCTTTCGTCGCCCGGACGGTGGCGATCTGATTCAAGAAGAACACATGGGCCCTATCGGGCACGTCGGCGATCATCAGCGCAAATTTTGGGTCGTGCGGTGGGCCAGGGAGCTCCAGATTGACAACGACGCCCCCCCCCTTTTTGAGCCTCGCCGTCGGGGAAACGGTCGATGATCTCGCGAAAAACTCCCTTGATAATCTCGCGCGGTGACAGCGTTACTTCGAGCCACGATTACTGGCCGCCGTACCTGCGCTCGTTATAGCGCAAGGGAAGCACACCGAAATAGCCTTGCTTATCGCTGAACGAATTGTCGAGGCTGCCCTCCGTAATGGCCGTGTCCCGCGAGACATCACGCATCATCGTCGCCTCGTCGCCATGGCCCCAAGTAGGCGAACACGAGACATCCCACAACACTGATCAAAACGAGTGCTGACGAACAGATTGCATGCTCACCGTAAACGCGCCGGCAGCTCCGCCACGTCGCTTGGTTGGATGGCGACACACGACCGACAACCGAACTCGAGGAAAAAATTACAGACGGTAAGCGTTGTGAAGCATTGCAAAATCGCGTAACCCGACTCTTGTATGTTTACTGAGGATCACGCAACATTTGTCCGCTTTCCATCGGGCTTGGCAATAAATGATCCCTGCCTTGCTGCCCACTCCACACGCTACAAAAATATGAAGAGACCAGATTCAATCGACATTCACTTGCCGGTTAGCGCACGCTACGTGTTGATGGAGGCTGCAAAATTAGGTATTGACCGAATCGATCAGGTTACTGAAAGATTGCGTGTCGAACATCCGAATGCGTTTCATTCGATTGATTCGCTTCCCGAACGCGGATTCGCGCACGAGCCGAAGACAGGCATTCCACATCGCTGGTACTTGCGCCGGACTGCCCCACAGGCAATCGTCCCACAACAGGCGTAGGTGTTTGATTTGGCGGCGGCCTGCATTGCGTCCAAAACCGACATCGGCCGCCGCGAGTTTGGCGGTGAGAATTCATGCGTCAGCGCTTCGATTCGGTCGTTGAGGGCGTCGAACTTGACGGCACGTGGGTCGGCAACGACCTATGCGTTCCGGTCGCCAGAGCAAAGTCTGGATATCCCCGGCGTCTATCTGCGCTGCGAACGGGTCGGTGGGCACGATGGTGCCGGCGTATTCATGTGAAGACTTCACGTGATACCGGGGCGATTGTCGAGATTTGTCCAAATCGTGTTGTTCAATTTGCCTACTTGCCGATGATTCTGAGCGCACCGCGAAGTAGACGCGAATGTGACTCGGCAACGAAAAAATATTCAGCTGCTGTAACCGACCGTGCGGATCGTACGAACTAACCTGCGTATCCACGGTGGATACCTTCCAGATCAATTATCGGAGAACACCATGTCGGCAAAACTCTCGCTCAATTCTGCACTGCTCATCGGTGCTGTCGCCAGCCTCGTCGCTTCGGTTGCACATGCCGGGCCGCTCACGAAAGCCGAGGGCGACGCCGCTGTCGCCGCCCACAAGGAGAAGTGTTTCGGTGTTGCGCTGAAGGGACAGAATGACTGCGCGGCAGGTCCCGGCACCACGTGCCAGGGCACGTCGACAGTTGACTTCCAGGGCAACTCGTGGAAGTTCGTTCAGGGCGGCACGTGCTCCAGCATCCAGGTGCCGGGCGGCGGTCATGGCTCCCTCACGCCGATGAAGTCGTAAAGCGCATCGACAAGATGAAATCGGGGGCGATCATGACTACTTTGTTAAGTATGACGAAATGTATGAACAGTGATCGCCTCCATTGCCCGCCGTCGCTCGTCGGCACCAGCTTCAAACCTCACCATCTCGCGGACATACTCGACGACGGACTTCTGGGCGGTTTCTTCGAGGTGCACGCGGAAAACTACATGGGTGACGGCGGGCCGCCGCATCGGGTGCTTGGCGTGCTGCGTGAAACCTATCCGGTTTCCGTGCACGGAGTATGTTTGTCAATCGGCGGACCGTCGCCGCTCGATCAGCATCACCTCGATCGCTTTCGCAACGTCGTCGCGCGCTACGAGCCCGTGCTCGTCTCCGAGCATCTTGCGTGGTCGTCGCACGGCGGCGCCTTCTATAACGACCTGCTGCCCCTGCCCTACACGAAATCGACGCTGGATCGGGTCTGCGCCCATGTTGACCAGGTTCAGACTGCGATTGCTCGCCCGTTATTGCTCGAAAATCCGTCGACCTACGTCCAGTTCGCGTCGTCGACGATGAGCGAAACCGAATTCATTGCGGCAGTCGTGCGGCGTACCGGCTGCGGCCTGCTACTCGACATCAACAATGCGTTCGTGTCGGCGATCAATCACGGTTGCTCGCCCGCTGACTATCTCGCGGATTTCCCACTTGAGCAGGTCGGTGAGATCCATCTGGCCGGACACAGCGAACAACGCGACGACGAGGACGAGCCGCTCCTCATCGATAGTCACGATCGTCCGGTCGCTGAACCCGTCTGGGCGTTGTACGCTGGCGTGATCGCCCGCACCGGGCCGGTGCCGACGCTCGTCGAATGGGATAGTCAGCTTCCCGACTGGGCTGTGCTGCGCGGGCAGGCGCTCGAAACCCGTCGAATCATGGCAGCTGCCGTCACATCGCCCAAGGAGATAGCCGGTCATGCGCTTTGATACCCCCCCTTCCGATTATGCGTGCGCGTTCGCGCCGGGTCTCACGAACCCGTCGATCGGCGCGCCGTACGGCGTGATCGCGTACGAGCACAAGCGCGTCGACCGCCGCTACGACGTCTACCGCAACAACGTGACGGTAAGCCTGATCGACGCGCTCGCATCGATTTATCCGTCCGTGCAACGCATTGTCGGCGTCGAGTTCTTCCGCGCGATGGCGCGCTTTCATGTGCGCGAAACTCTTCCCGTCTCCCCGCTGCTGTTCGAATACGGGCGCGACTTTCCGAACTTCATCGCCAGCTACGAATACGCGCGCATGATGCCGTGGCTTGCGGACACCGCCCGAATCGAGCGCGCATGGCTCGACGCGTATCACGCGGCTGATCTGCCCACGCTCACCGCCGATGCGTTCGCGGCAATCGCGCCGGATGCGCTGGCCGCGGTGCATCTCGTCCGGCATCCGGCCACCCGCATCGTACGCTCGCCGTATCCAGCCGCCTCGATCTTCGCGATGAACCGGGCCGACGGCCCTGTCACACCGCTGCGCTCCGGCGAACCCGAGGACGCACTCGTGACGCGCCCGGCGTACGACGTGATCGTCTCCCTGCTCCCGCCGGGCGGCGCTGCGTTCCTTATCAGCCTGACTGACGGCGCGTCGCTCGGCGACGCTGTTGCTCTCGCCCTTGAAGACAATCCCGCCTTCGATCTACCGGCCGCATTGCGCGGCATGATCGAAGCCGGCGTATTCACCGCTGTCCATTCCGGAGCCTGACCATCATGTCCGATTTACTCACTGCCCAACACGGGCCGCTGCATGCATTCGCATCGCTCGTCGGCCGCACTCGACTCGTCGTCCAGTGGCTCGCTCGCCCGTGGATCGCGCAACTCGCACTGCGGCTGGCGCTCGCGGTACCGTTCTGGAAATCGGGCATCCTCAAGTGGAATGGTTTCCTGCACCTCAACGACACCGCGATCGATCTGTTCACAAGCGAATTTCAGCTACATCTGCCCGGCGGCCCATACCCGTTCCCCGCACCGGCCATATTCGCCTTTCTGTCCGGCTGCGGGGAAGTGATGTTCCCGGTGCTTCTTGTGCTCGGCCTCGGCACCCGATTCGCAGCGGCCGGCCTGTTCGTGATGACCTGTGTCGTCGAACTGACGGTGCCGGACGGCTGGCCGATCCACCTGACGTGGGCCGCAATGGCTCTCGGTATCGCGGCCTGGGGCCCGGGCCGCCTCTCGATCGACTATCTGCTCGGCGATCGCTCGCCGCGCACCTAAGCCTGTGGCTTCCGATGCAGCGGAAGCGACCGGATTCCCGCGGCGGGGCAGCGCACCGCGCTGCCCCGGAACGCTGGCGGTCCTACACATTTTCATGATGAGAACCCGAGACCTGGTTATCCGGCTGGCAACTGATTTGGCGCCGGTTGAACCCGGTGCGATTTCGCAGCGGCTCTACCGTGCGCTGGTCGTCGGCTTTACCGGTAGCACCGCGCTCCTCGTCGTGTTGTATGGCATCCGCAGCGACATGCCGCAACTAATCCAAACGACGATGTTCTGGGCGCGGCTCGCGTTCCCGCTCGCCGTCGTGTTCTCAGCGACGAGACTCGCCGAGCGCTTTGGTCGCCCCGGCGCGCAACTGCGCCCCACCGGGCTCTTGACCGCGCTGCCTTTTGTAGTAATGCTGCTCGCCACAGGCGGCGTGCTGATCGTGACGCCGTCCGGCTACCGGCTGCAGTTGATGCTCGGAACGACATGGCGGACCACGGTCGCGGACGTCGTGCTGCTAGCACTGCCACCGCTTGCCGCCACATTGCATGCGATGAAGCAACTCGCGCCGACGCGTCTCGTGCTCGCCGGCGCGGGCGCCGGCCTCGTTGCCGGCGCGCAGGCACTCATCGTCTATTCACTCTACTGCTCCGAGATGGCGATACCATTCTGGGGTGTCTGGTACGTGCTTTCGCTCATGCTGACAGTGGCTCTCGGTGCAGCGCTTGCACCTGTGTTGCTGCGCTGGTGAGGGGACCGGGCTCGCTGCGCCTACCAACGCAGCAACACTGGTGCGACGAGTGCGCCGAACGCGGCCGGCAACGCCATCCCGAGCAGATACCAGACGCTCCAGAATGCCGGGCTCATTTCTGGGCAATGAAAGGAGTAGGCGATCGTCGCTATCGCGCTCGTGGCGAGTCCCGCCGCGGCGCCCGCAGAACGCAGCCGAGTCGGCGCCAATCCACGAATCGCGACAAACATCGCGACGAAACCGGGGACCGACAGAAAAACGATGTTAATCGGACACACGCGCCACGTTTGACCGAGTACGACCGCGAGCCGGTCGCCCGATCCGGCCATCGCGACCGCGTATAGACCCGAGATCCAGACCGTTGAGATGCCGACACCGATCACCAGCCGGCTCGCGCCGACGGTAGCCCCGGGACGTGCGAGTCGCGCGACCGCCATGATCGCGCCCGCCGCTACGCAAACTGGAAATGCTAGCTTCTCCCAAAAGACCGGCGTGCGCATCACGGCCGACAGATCGGGGCGCACACCAAACGCGATCGACATCAGCAGTACGGCGCCCACCGCAGCGACGGCAAGCGCGCCGCCCAGGCGCCTGGCCGGGATGCTGCGCTCGACAGGCGTGATGCCCGCCGCCAGCATGTCGATGAAATCGTCCGTTTTCATATCGCTCCTCGCACGCGCGCCGCGAGCGCCTTCAATCCCCTGTGAATGCTTACCTTCACGACGGATTCTGACGCACCGATCAGTTGCGCCGCCTCGGCAACCGACATCCCCTGCAGCTTTACATGCAGGATCGACAACCGCTGCTTGTCCGGCAGATGATAGAGCAGCCGGCCGATGTCGCGATGCGCGTCGGACGCATTGTCATCGGGCCCGGAAAAAATGTCCGCATGATCGTCAAGTGGATCGTGCAGCGCTTCGCGGCGGGCACGCATCCGGAAGAAATCCATCAGCTTGTAGCGCGCGATCGCATGCACCCACGCAGTCAGCGGCTCGTCCGCGCGATACGTATGACGTGCATTATGGACGGCAAGCAGAATCTCCTGCACGAGATCCTCGATGTCTGCGTCAAACTGCGGGATCCGCTTGCGAAGAAAACCGCGCAAATGACGGGTCAGGTCCGACAGGAATGAACGGTAGTCCGCCGCATTGCCGGCGAGGCCACTAACGAATAGCGCTTTCAGGCGGGATTCCACGGGATGCAAGATCGGGTCTCCGGATCTAGCGCACCCGGCTGTGTTGCCGTAGCTGCGGCACATTCCGAATTCCCAAGCCCACGCACGGCAACGCCGAAACGAGTGCGTCCGGCCTAGCCGCGAGTCCCCGATCGACTCCGTTCGGTCCGTCCATGATCACTACTCGCCCGTACCCAATTTGCATGCGGCAGTTCCTTGTTCGATTCGACTTTACTTCCGGGCCGATGCATCGGCCGAATTAGGGTATACCCCGGACATGACGAAACCGCGCAGCGCAACACTCTGGATATTCTCACGCCGGGTAACGGCCAACTGCAACTTTGGGCGCTGGGAGCACGTGCCCTACCTGTATGCCGCCATGTCTCAGGAAGCAATTTTAGATCAAGCGACCCAAAATATCGCAATGCAACGCTCATTGCAATGTGGGGAGGGTTGCGCGCTACCGAGAAGAAAGCGTACGACCACGGCCCGCGCCCGTAAATTCCACGAGTCCGCCAAGATCCATTGCTTCTGGGTCAATCGCCATGACTCAGGTCCGGTCCGTGGTGTCGCGTAGGACGTGCATCACAAGCGGGAGTTTCTACAATGGGATGCGCGGCGCAGTACCTGGCAAGGCAGGCAACACGGCGCCATCATAGCGCCCGCGATGATTCGGTCCGGAGAGCACGAAACGATCTCGACTCCAAACTCCGAGGGGGCGCAAGTTGTTCCTATGAAGGCTAAATGCATTAGAGTTGCGCCGCACGATTCACACGGCGACCAGCAACAGCGGACAGTCCAAAAATTTCGCCCAATGGCTGATGTTCTGCGTTGAAGGTATCGCCACAGAAGACGTCCGGCGCGAGCAACGCACCTGAACATGTGCAATCTCTTCGTCGCAGATATGGTGACCCTCCTCAACGCGCAATGGATGTCGCGCAAACTCGAGACCAGCCGATCGACATCGAAGTTTTGCGCGAACTCTGCGGTGTCGCCGCTAGCACATTAACCAGCTCGGTCAGTACTTTTGGATCTCCAGCAGCGGGGAGCACCTTTTGCTGCCGGCATCAACTTCTTTCTTGAGTCGACGGTTTCGATACATTCTCGCGAAAATTTCACCAATCCTAACCGCCCCTTAACACAATCGCTTCACGTGGCTAAATTTGCGCAGACGAATCGATCACGAGCTGTGCTAACGCTCGGGTAGCGATTCGTCTGTACCGGGACGGAAAGCGCGCCACATGATTTGGTGCGCCGTGTCATCTTGCACAACCCTCAGGAGAATTCCCAGTCAAGTTTGCTCGCGCGTACGGCATGGTATCAGAACCAGTCGCACCGAAACGAAAACCCGCGACAAGAGCAATGCCCCTACAGCTCCGCCTGCTTGACGATTCACATTCCCTCCCCAGAAGCTAGTGCTGTGACCATTGGCCGACTACCAAAGGCGTTTCAACGCGTTACCGGTGTGAAAGTCTCGTTCTTGGTCCACGCATGCAGTCGCTTACCACTACACCCTTCGACAGAAATGAAACGCTTAACGCAGACAATTTCAGTAAAAATATCTTTGTGAATCATTTTTCTGCTTCAAATTCGCGAAAAGCCCACATACAATTCCTATGACACACGAATTACCCGAGGGAGGATCCGTGCCAACACGCAATCACAGCATCAAGCCGCGCCGGCTCCTGGCCTGTCCGACTTCGGTGATGGCGCGTATGACCATTACCACGGTACGCAGCTCATCGCGCCGCTCCCATGTGGCACGGGGGCGACCGTTTGAATCATACTTGCGGGTCGCCGCACCGCGGCGCCAGCGACCCCGCCTGTGCAGCTTGTCAAAGGTGACCAACAGGTGCGCAAGTGATGGTCCGACAGGCGTCTTCTCGGGACCGAGATCCAACGATGTCACCGCTCTCGTCCGTCCCACGCTGCTCATCACGGGTGCCCTGACTGCATCAGACGCAACGGTCGAGCAAATCGGTATGCGCGTCGGCGAGCGCGCTGAGTCGGTATCACGGGCACTTCGGCAGCCCCGCCGTTCAGTCGACGCCCTGATCTCCGAGGTCACATCCTTGCATACCCATCTGGCGAATCAGTTCATGTCGCTGGCATGTGCGCGCCGTGTTCGCGCCGCCGCAATCGTCTATGAATACGGCAGCGAACAAGCCCTCTCGGTGATCCGCCGTGCGGGGTTCCACCTGTTTCCCTCAGTGGGGGGGCGCATCAACCAAGCGTTTGTTCTGGCCAAGTTGCAACAATCCGTCGCCGTCACTCTAGCGGCGAACCAGGCGAACGACGAAACGATATTGCAAGCCCACCGGGAGGCCAACAGCCTCCCCCCAGAAGAGACGATCAACGCGTCGTGCGCGATTAGAGGCGGATCTTCGGTAACCCTGCCGCGTCGACATGCATGCCCGCACGCGCACGTGAATTTCAGCCGATGGGTGCGTCATCGAAATGCCTGCGGCGTCCGTGCGGTTTTTTCCCACGGAACACGAGTCAGACATCGCATTGCCTCAGGCGTTATACATCGCATTCTGCTCGACGGTGACCTGGTCGCGCTGCGAAACGAAGCCGCGCCGGGAATGGAGACTGTGCTGCACTCGCTTGCCGTCGATGTCGACAACGACTGCAACAGCCGCGAAGCCGCGAAGCGCGTTGCGAAACGGCTCATCCGTGAAGTGCTCGGAGCCCGTTACGATGCGGCACCGACCGCCACTGAATTTCTGAAGGTCGAGCGGCTAGACGAATTGCTGATCGTCGGGCCGCTGCGCGTGCGCAGCGCCTGCTCGAATAATCTTTGCTCGATCATTGGCCAGATCTGGATCGGAGTGCTGCCAAGCGCTACGTCGATCCTGATCGACTTGTCGGAGTATGGAAGGCTGGTAAGCTCGGTCGTAACGCGCCCCCAAACTCAAGAGGAAGCGGTCAAACATATCGCCGGCCTTCTCGAATCGCGGATGTCTCCCGATGGGCTCGCCGTCGTGCTCGAAACCGGGCACTTTTGCATATACCGGCGTGGCACAAAGAACGAAGAGGCAAAAATGATCACCAGCGTGATAAGGGGAAAATTCCTTACGGACGACCCACTTCGCCGACGGTTTCTCACTTTCTTGTCCGGAACGAATTAATAAAGCGCTCGCCGGTGGTTTACCAATAATGAACCGGAACAGCAATTGGGCACGATACGCGTTCGCACATGACTTGGTAAGCAACAGCGGGAAGCTCAAAGCCATGCGGGGCGCCCGACGACTTGTTAGCACAATTCATTCGGACCACCCTCAAGACAAAATCAACCGACGAGGTTCGCTTTAGGCAAGCAACAACGCCAAGGCGCCCCATGCGAGAAGTTACGCGCCGCCTCTCCAAGTTGGCGACGCCCCGCGCGAGAATGATAGCTCCGCTCCGAGCTCGCGGCAGGCCATGCGCAAACGCGACACCCGGCACAAACTGTCAGAGTGCTCAGTGAAAGCACAACAGCGCCGCACATCCAATACAACACATTGGAGCCTTCCAACGCCCAGCCCGTGGGCGAAATCACGGTCGTCGCAACGCGAGACGCTGCCGATCTCGACGCATTCCAGCCGCTCCCCGCTTCGCAAACTACCCTTCTAGACAAAGGTCCGCATATTGAGTCATCTTCTTGCTTCATATTTCAATCATGCAGCGTACAATTCTAATTCAACAGTAAGTCGACTTCTGGGGAGCAACTATGGCATCTCGCAAGGATCGCGAGTCTCTTCACCGCTATCGGAGCGGTGAAGCTGCACGCCTCGCGCGCATGCCTGCAGCCACGTTGAGGATCTGGGAGAGGCGCTATGGCGTGGTTGCCCCCCCAAAACGCCGTCCGGCCAGCGCATGTACTCAGACGACGACGTACAGCGTATTCGTTTACTGAAAGGGCTCGTTAATCAAGGCCATGCGATCGGCTCGATTGCCAGCCTAAGCCGTGAGGAACTTGAGGCGT
The DNA here is from genome assembly GCF_048565265.1 of Burkholderia theae. Classification (NCBI taxonomy): domain Bacteria; kingdom Pseudomonadati; phylum Pseudomonadota; class Betaproteobacteria; order Burkholderiales; family Burkholderiaceae; genus Burkholderia; species Burkholderia theae. Next base: position 925,252 of record NZ_CP183463.1, on the reverse strand, counting down.
TGTCGCTGGCAAACAGCCAGAGCCCAGCATTTGGCGAAAACGTGGCGAGCCTCGCGGTCATCGGCTCATTGCCCATTTCGGAATCCGCCGTTGAGCGGATGGGAATCCAGATCGCCGCACGAATCGACTCGATCGACGACGCCAGCGATCACGCGAATACGACTGTGGACGCCCTCATTGCGACGACCACGTCGCTCCATGAAGATTTCGTTTCGCAGCTAGCAGTCGTGGCTCAAAAGTTCAATGCGCGCGCCGTGGCCGTCGTGTATGCGTTCGGCACCGCGGAGGCGATCGAGCTGGCGCGGCTGTCGGGTTTAGAGCTGTTCCGGTCGACGGAAGGTCAGACAAATCCCGCATTCATCATTTCGAAACTGGCGCAGGCCGTTATCAATGCACGCCAGTCACATGAGGTCGATCGAGGGCTTTGGCTGCGCACACGGCGACGCTTCGACGAAACGACGCTCGCGTCGCTCAGCGACCTGTCCACTACCGTCAAATGCGAGTGCCCGCGTCACCTCTCCGAATTGATCATGCAGCTCAGTGCGTTCGAGCGATATAGTGATGAATGCGTGTCGCGCTCGCCGGCCGATGCTCTGCTGCACCGCCACCTCGGCGACGCCGCAAACAGAGCAGCCGAGCTGCTCGAATCGGCGCTCGCCACCATCCTGCGCGAAGAGGGATTGGGCGGCGTTATAGCGCAGCAAGTGCCGCCAACCGTTTCGCTTACTCACGGCGAAATGTGACGTCGCGGCGCGGCAGACGCTCCGAGTACTTCGAGGGTCGTCCGCCGCCACTGGCAAGCCTGACGGGCCGCCAAGCGGCTGATCCCAGAGCACCCTGCTTCCAGCCCCAACGCTGTGCTTTCTGCGACCACCAAATCAAAACCGGCGGACGAGCCATTGCGGCATTCGCCGGCGACTGCCCGCTCGCGGCGTCAGCCTTGGACGCCGGCGCCACGCGATCCACGAACGCGGTGGGCGCGTCTAGCACCGAGACCCCTCTCAACGGCACGTCCGATATATCGACGGTCGTCGCATGACTTACGTTCCCGTAACGCATGACCACAACGACATAGCCAGTGTTTTGCAACACGTAGCGGATCCAGTGCTTCCAGTCTCGAGCTGGATCCTGCGGCACCGCTGCACCTTAAGCTCAAATGCGCACCACTACAAACGCGGTGTGCCGACCATACTTTGCTTTCCGATGTGGATACCGCCTGCCGAGAACAGATCATGCGCCAGTTTTCCTAAGATGCGAGGTGAGGCCAAGCAAAGGCTCTGATTGCATGTGTTATCGAGCGGGTCGTTTCGCTTAGTGTGGCGCACGCAGGTGTACTGCGGTCAATGTTCCATCTTCCCGGCGATGTGCTTCCCCGGACAGCCACAACGCGATCAATATCTGCTGAATTTTGAATCACGCAGGGCTAACTAGCGGTCGGCAGCTGACGTGCGAAAGCCACCAAATCCCTAGGATATACGGGGTTGTCCCGAAAGCTGCTATCGTCGATGTCCCACAGTACCGTCACCAATGCAGCTTCAAAACACCAGTAACCGAAATATCGACCGTCCACATGAGTGCCGTACCAATAGGCGTCTTTCATGCCATTGTACCAACTGTCGACAAACGCCTTGACGAGCCCAGGCCGTTTTTCAGGAGCGCATATTGTGGCGCTTGCAAGCGGCCAATAAGGGGCCGGGTGCAGCAATAGTCGCGGCGATTGAATGTTGCTGGTGGTTAATTGCCGCACAACGGCGTCAAGCAAGCCGTCCCGCCTATCATTTTGCTCGAGTGTGCAATTTACCCATTCCACCACCTTGTGGAGGTACTCATCATGGCCAAACAACTTGCACAATGCGAGCAACCAGAAGACACACACATATGCATCGATATTAAAAATATCGAGCGAACCAACATCTTTTTTCAAATGGATCACATTTCCCATTGAAATACGATATTGACTTAGGTCATCATAATTCTTAATTACAGAAAAAAACTGCTCCCTTAGTTCAGCAATCGGTTGCCCCGCTGTATAGTTAAGAATGAGAAGCTCCAAGCCTCCGGATGCCAAACTCCAACGAAAATGCGAAGACGCATTGCAGCGCCCAGATTCCATGCGCCCTAACTCTACAAGGATCCTTGAAAATTCCCCCCTATATACATCCTCCAATTCAACATAATACTTATTAGTAATATATTTCTGCCTCTTTTTTATCGAAATATCCATGTGAAACCACTCAATTTTTGCAATATCAATCAAACAATCAATCGACCATATTTATTGAAACACCCATTCCATCCTGACACCTCGAAATAAATTTAATTGACTCGATATATTCGAATTTAATCACCTGAAATTCACAATACCACGAATATTTCAAAGCTTAAATTATGGCGAAATTGAGTTGCGCGAAATCGACGCCTCACCACACGCGAACGTCAACTCGCGGATATCGATATTATTATCTGACTCAATCCGCCCCAATCCTTTAAGCACGTAAACCCCCCGCTTATCGCATATTTCGACTGCCTTATGTCGACATACACGCGCCCCTTCGAAGAGGCCATAACAATCCACTTTATACGACTTCGCCCCTCCGGGAAGATCGATCACCCACACTGAATAGAGCGGGGCAGACTCTGAGGAACACCCGACCATTAAATACAAAGCAGTTAACAACAAAGCCACCCCAATTGATTTATTCATTTCAGACACCTTATCCTTGGCGACAAAATCGATCTTCCAATAATAAAATATCGGAATCTCTACGCACTTTCATTCTCAATTCCAAGCTCAACCACCAGAAAATCACCATTGGTAACCTATACCAGCGCCATAGGTGTAACCAGCACTGCCGCCGCTTACTCCACCACGGAGTTTCAAGTTATTAGTCAAGCGCGCGGTAAAACCAACTGCAAATGCACCGTACCCTTGATACGCCCCTGTTCCAACACCGAGCGTAAGCGTTTTGTTCTGGTCGACATCTGGGATCATCGAAAGCGCTGTCGCTCCTGCGACTCCGGCGTAAGCCTTGCGTGCTATCTGGTTTACCGTGCCGCCCAATGCGTTCAGCTGCGATACGTTCACCGCATCGGTCGAGTTGATACCCGGTGCGACGTTGGTGATGCGTCGTTCACTGCCGGGCGCGCCCACAGCAACGGTATTTGGTTGGTCAGCAATTGAATTCGAACCGAGCGCCACTGCGCCGGCAGCGGTCGCAGTGGCGCCCGTGCCCAATGCCACGCTGCCAGCACCCGACACGAGCGAATGTGCGCCGACGACGGTCGCGTTTTCCGACGACCCACTCGCGCCACTACCAATCGCGATGCTATTTGCGCCACCGGCCGTCGCGTTCGGGCCAAGCGCCATTGAGTTCAGCCCCGTCGCACCGTTGTTGGAGTAATTCGCGCTGACCGTCCCGCCATCATTGACACTGAAATAATGGGTCCGTGCACTTTCGATCGCATTCGTGATCGTCTCTACGCTATGTGTGACGGACGTAAATGAGGTCGAAATTGCGGTAGAAAGCGAACTCAGCCCGATCGAGGTTGAAGTCGACAGGGACACGAGGTTGTTGTTGGTGGAATTGAGACTTGTCGACAACGAACTGATACTGGTCGAAGTCGACGTCGACAGCAACGCCACTGTGCTGTTGGTTGAACTGAGGGCCGTGGACAACGAACCAACACCAGTCGAGAGCGATGTGATGCTCGACATCGTTGACGTCGACAAGTTGTTTACCGCCTGGTTCGTAGCATAGAGCTGGCTACCGTTGAGCGCGTCCGTACTTGTGGCAGAAATTCGACCGGCTGCAACATTAGTAAGTTGACGTTCTGCGCCCGGTGCTCCGAAGCTCACGACGCTCATCGGAGCGGCTCCCGCAAACGAATAAGTCACGCCACCAATCGTGACAGCTGCGGTCGGATTGGATGCCGCCGTGATCGAACCAGTTCCCAATGCGACATCGTTGACGTTGCTCGCAATTGCGTGAGAGCCGAAGGCGAGCGAGCCGGCTGATGTGGCTATGGATCCGTCGCCCAACGCAAGCGCCCCGTCACCGTTTGCCGTGTTCGCGTTTCCGAGCGCCAAGGCACCATTTCCGGTGGCCGCGTTATTCGCTCCCATAGCCAACGCACCCGTACCCGTTGCAACGTTCGGATCGCCGATCGCTACCGCTCCGTCGCCACTCGCTGTATTAGCCGTACCGATCGACACAGCCCGTCCACCGCCAGCCAATGCGTTATGGCCAATCGCGACTGCATCGACGGCAACGGCGCTCGCATTACTGCCGATAGCCGTTGCGTTCGCCGCACTAGCTATCGCCCGAGTACCTTGGGCGATCGAGTCGCCCCCGATTGATGCAGCGCCAGTACCGATTGCGATGTCGTTGCTAATTGACGCGGAGCCGCTGATTCCAGCCACCGCGCCCGAGCCGGTGGCAATGTCGGCTGTACCGTTGGACATTGCTCCATAGCCGAGCGCCATTCCTTGTGTACTCTCCGCTATGGACGTCGCGCCAATAGCTACCGCACCGAATGCGGAAGCCGTACTGGTCGTCCCCAATGCGATCGACGATCTACCGGTGGCCACGGTTTGATCGCCGAACGCTGTAGATCCTCCGCCCGATGCAGTCGTCAATGCACCAAATGCGGTGTCGTCGAATGAACCTGCATATGAAGAAGTCCCAAATGCAGAGGAATGGTATCCAGCGGCGGTCGCCACGTTGCCCAATGCAGCAGCTTGCACTCCCGACGCTTTCGCCCATAGACCGATGGCTATCGTTGCTGTACCTGAAGCGGTTGCGTTGGGGCCTACGGCCAGTGCGCTCAATCCCGTCGCACCGTTATTGATATAGTTGCCCTGTCGCCTGCCGTTGTCGTTAACGCTGAAGTAGTGTTGGCTACCTGCACTAGCAATTGATTGGGCCACCTGATACAACTGGCTACCATTTATGGCATCGGTTGACGTCGCCGATACATTTCCGTCGGCGACGCCTTGGATCTGCCTGCTCCCGACCGCCACCACGCCGTTTGTTGGCACCTGATTGACCGAAAACGTCTTGCCGTTGACGACGGCGTTTGCCGTCGTCCAATTCGTCGTGGTACTAGTCGCGCTTGCCGTCGATCCTGCGCCAATTGCGATGCTGTTCGCGAACGAAGCCGTCGCAGACTTACCGAGCGCAATGGTGTTCGTATTCGTTGCACCGGCTTCACTGCCAAGCGCGATTGCATCTGAACCGGTCGCCCTCGCACCCCGCGTCGTGTCTCCACCAATCGCAATAGCATTGGCACCGCTGGCAATGGTAGCGTTAATCGGATTACCGCTTCCACCAAAGCCCAAGGCGACAGCCCCATTTCCAGTGGCCTGCGAACCGATTCCTATCGCTGTGCTGCCCGTACCAGACGCAGTGTTATATAAGCCGATTGCAGTCGCTCCGGCCCCCAATGCCGAATTAGCGATTCCAAGAGCGGTCGACCCCGCCAATCCGGCAAGATTGCTCATACCGATCGCGGTAGACCCCATTCCCAATGCCTTGTTACCACAACCGCCCACAAACGAATTAAAGCCCCACGCAAGGGTGGCTTGCGAACCTCCTGCACTAGATCCGCCCCCGGAAAAATCACTAGTGCCCGCATAATCGATCGTGACTCCGTTGTCGACTCCGGCCGTCGGATACAACAGACCAGGATCCGTTGTTTGTGAACGCGTCCCGATCAACCATGCCACATTTGCAACACTTGCCGTTGTACGTGTAGCTGTGAGTGACAGACAGTCATCATCGCCAGTGAGAGCCACCCCTTGAGCGGCTGCGCCGATATAGCTATTACCCTGAGCTCCACTTGTGGAACCTGATCCACCGGTGAAGTTCGAGCCCGCCGTATTGCTACCGCCATCAACGATTCCAGCCACCGCACTGGTGACGCCAGAAACCGCGAAGAAGAACGCCGTGGCCGCATTTGCGATGGTCGTCGGTCGCCACGAATCGTCGAGCGACGCATCGAATACTGTGCCCGATCTGGTTTCACCTCGACTCGATCGAGTCAATTCAGAGACGACAATGAATTTGCAAATTTCCTCACGCCAAATTACCTTGTATACCTTGTCCATATCAGCCCCAGCCGCTCGGTTATATTTATATGATGTGATAATTTTTACCACTATTTATTGAATAGTGACATTTTCAGAAAAATACCCCCCCGCCAGCCAACTCGTCTCGCGCTCTAATTTGTATCGCAGGAAAAATTCAACGCTACAAAAATTTATGCGGGTCGAACGGCAGATGAAAACTCGGTCATATGGGATATAGTTTTACATCGAACGCACTCCTTGAGTGAGACGATATAGGCAGATTTCCCCCCCCATTTCTGGGTTGCGGACATCTCCGCGAATCATGTACCGACCTAGAAAGACCAGTTCGCGCAGCAATACGTGACCAACAATGAACACGGATATCGACGAAGGCGAGCACCGGCCTAACGAGAGATGTCGCGAAGATCAGGCGTGCATTCGCGAAGGACATCCTTTCCCGAAAGAACGGCGATCACGTAGGCCAATAGGCCTAAGACCTGTAGCCCTCAGACACCGCGAGTTTCGTCGACGATGGCAGGCACGACATGGAAAGCTCGCTGCGAACGATTTTTCAGGAAGTCGACAAAAACCATGCCCGCGTGAAAGATTACGCACCTGCAGAAGGTGTACGATCTAGCGATACAAGTTCTGGACCAGCGCCGGCATCCACCTTGTACTCTCGCTAATCTGCCGAAATTTGAACGAGCATGTCGTGCGCCAATTTTCTGTCTAGAAGACGGTCCGGCGGACATTTAAAGTATTTCGCTCAGAATGAGAAAACCGAAGGGAACGATTATATACAGTCACGTCTTGACCCAGTACGCGTCAACCTACTCCGACAAAAAGATCCAACCGAAAGTAATAAAATTCGTTTTCGTAGAAGACGAATACGATGAAGCGCTTCACAGAAAGGCGAATCATAGGCTTTCCGAAGGAGGCCGAGGCCAGAATGCCGCTCAAGGAGCTGCGCAGGAAGCACGGGTTCAGTAACGCACCGTTCTACAGGCATCCGGCGTTCAGGGACATGGCGATTTGAGTCCCGCCGAATCCAGGATCTGGAAAGCGAGATTGCGCGGCCCAAGTTACTGCTGGCTGAAGCGATGCTCGACATGGAAGCGTACAGGGTGGTCGTGACGGGATAGGCCTGAACCCACAAGCCAAACGCGAAGCTGTGTTGGCAATTCGGGAAAAGCTCAAACACGAAAACGAGGTACTAGCAGCGCGTCGGGTGGAACTCATCCACCAACATCGTCGGTTCGGCTACCGGCGGCTGCACGCCTTGGTCAAACGCGAAGGCATGCACGCCAATCACAAGCGCGTCTATCGCGTGTACCGTGAGGCGGGACTGGTGGCGCGGCGCGGTAGCAGGCGCCATCACGTCATGATTGAGCGCGAGCAACTAGCCTTGCCGAACGCGCCCATCGTCGTATGGTCAATCGGTTTCACGATGGATACGCTTGCCAACGGCCGTCGCCTGACGTGCCTGGCCATCGTCGACGATTTCACGAAGGAGACGATCGACACCGTCGTCGATCGCGGCATCCCAGGCTTGTTTGTCACTCCGGCATTGGGCCGCGCCATTCGCTTCAGTAGCTATTCCAAAGCGGTGCGAACAGACTAGGGGCCCGAATTAATGAGCCACGCGCTCGACCACCGGGCGTATGCGAGCGGCATCGCTCTGAAGTTGATTCACGCGGGCAAGCCAACGCACAACGCGTTCATCGAATTGTTCAACGGCAAGCTACGTGACGAATGTCTTAATGAGCACTAGCCCGCGACGCTTTCACACGCTCTGGCGCTCATCTCACCCTGGCGACAGAACTAAAACGAGCAAAGGCCGCCAAGCGCACTGAACTGTCTTGCGCCAGCAGAGTTTGTGGCGACATCGGGCAACAGCGGCTGCTCCTGTCGATTTCCTGGAGCTAGATTAAAGGGACTTTGCTAGAGGCTCATTGGCCCAATCGATTGGGATAGTCACACCTAGGCTTCGGAAACAAGCGAGCGTGCCACGTTCGCCTGTCGCGCACCGATCACAGTCATATTTTTGCGCTTGCAATGAGCGGTCATCCGACCTATAAATGTGCACGCGGCATGCCGCACTTTTGCCTGCGGACGCCAAGTCACCTGCACTATTGCGCTGTCGTAGGCGACAGCGTAATGAATGTTTGTTGAAGTCAGCTACGCCAAGGCTCTCGCAAGCGTAGTGACCGGGCGCTGCACGAACTTGATCGGGAGAAGGTTACTTTGGCAACGAACTATCAATCGGCCAGTTGCGATGCAGATGTAATAGTCGTCGGCGCCGGTCTCTCGGGGATGAAAGCAGCGCTCGAACTCAAGAATGCCGGGAAGCGGGTCGTGATTCTTGAAGCACGCGATCGAGTCGGCGGCCGATCGATGCCGGGAGAAGTCGGTGGTCAAACGGTCGACTTCGGCGGTCAATGGGTGGGTGCGTCGCACAGGCTGCTGCGCCAACAAGCGGTCGAGCTGGGCGTAGCGATTTATGGCCAATATGCGAAGGGCGACAGCCTCATCAATATAAACGGGAAAGTTCGTGCGTACTCCAGCATGCCGCCGCTCCCGTTGCTGTCAACTTTGGAACTTGGGCTCACCCTGCATCGGTGGAAACGCGACATGCGAACCCTCCCAGCAGGGGCGCCGTGGTTATCAGAAAACGCACTGCAGTGGGATGCCATGTCGATCGAGGTATGGATTGAACGACATATGCGCACCGCCCCTTCCCGCGATTTTGTCCGACTTGTTGTCGGTGCAATCGCCTGCACCGAGGCAACACAGATATCTTATCTGTTCTTCCTGGAATGCCTGCGACAGGGAGGCGGATTGGAGACGATGATGGGCGTCGAAGGCGGCGCGCAACAAGACAAGTTTGTTGGCGGCGCGTGGCTGATCCCAAAACGAATGGCGGATCGACTGAACGGGTCCATCGTGCTTGACGCACCGGTGAACATGATCGAACAGGATGCGGACGGTGTTCGGGTGACTTGCCCGCAAGGGATATATATGGCGAGGTACGCGATCGTCACTGCGCCTCCCCCGCTCGTATCACGTATTCACTTCACGCCTCCATTGCCCGCCAAACGCGCAGGATTGATACGACGGATGCAGATGGGCGCTGTCATCAAGATCCACGTGGCCTACCCTTCTCCCTTTTGGCGCCAGCAGGGACTCAATGGCTCAGTTGCCAGCATTGGCCGTCATCTCGGTTTCGTTTTCGATCAGTCGCCGACAAACGAAAGTGTCGGCGTGTTGGTGGGCTTTATTGAAGGGAACCACGCACTTGAACTGAGCTGCCTCAGTAAGGAAGCGCGCCGTGAACATGTGATTTCCGACCTCGTGCATTACTTTGGCGACGATGCAGCAGCGCCTCTCGATTACGCCGACCATGACTGGACGACGGACGAATGGGCGCACGGCGGGTATGCAGCTCACATGCCGCCTGGCGTCATGACTTCTTACGGGAACAGTATTCGAAAGCCGTTCGGCCGCATTTATTGGGCCGGCACCGAAACTGCGATGGAATGCGCAGGCTACCTGGAGGGCGCGCTTGAGTCTGGCATACGCGCCGCAAGTGAAGTGATCCGCGTGTTGCGTTGATCCGTTTCCGATCGTGCTTCGCCTCCCGAGGCCGATCGATACGGCACTTCCACCTGCTTAGGCCCGTTGCAGATCGAGCGCGCGCGTCCAAACTGAGAGCCTCAAAGGATTTGGACAATACTTCGAAAACTAAAGGCTGAATGGTTTGCTGATTTTGCGGAACACCTCTGCAAGTTGATTTTGCTGTCATGCGCGACGTTGGGTGACGGGAGAATCAATGAACTTTGTTCTGGGTGGCCACCTGGTTGGTATTCGCCTTTTGTGTACCCTCTGGAGCTCATTCAGTTGAAGACTCAATCGAAAAATTCGATCGCTGCCGAACAGCTACGAATCGTATTTAACAGCGTGACATTGAGCGTATGCGGCGCCACGCTATTAGCCGCCATTCTTGTAGTTTCGCTCAATCGCCTAGGACACCTTGACCCTCGTACCGGACCGGGATGGGTTTTGAGTCTGCTCGTCATTTCGACTCTCCATGCCGCACTCGCCAGATTCTATGATCGTTCTACGACGCGCATCCGCTGTTGGCCGCTTTGGGCAGGAGGCTTTGTCTTATGCTGCGCTGCGGAAGGCATCGCTTGGGGTTGGTCTTCGGTTCATCTCGCGGCCGGCGGCGGTTTCGAGGTTGGAAGCCTGACCGTAACCGCCACGCTCGGCGTCGTCGCCGGCTCCGTGCCAGTGTTCAGCGCTTACCTGCCCGCATTCTTTACATTTCTGTTACCAGCAACAGTTCCGTATGTTGTCGTTGCCGGGTTATCGGCAAATCGCGTCCAGCAGTCCACCGCCCCGATGATGTTCCTGTTTATTTGCGTCATCAGCTACCTCGGACTATTGGCGAACCGGACTTCAAGCCAGAATATCCGACTGCGCTTAAAAGCCGAGCAGCTTGCGGCGGACCTGTTACGTCAGAAGCAGATCGCCGAAGAAGCAAATCTGGCCAAATCACGATTCCTCGCTGCGGCAAGTCACGATCTACGTCAACCTTCACATGCGCTAAGCCTACTCGTCGGCGCGCTGCGGGGCGTGCCAATGTCCGACGAAGGCGAACGAATCCGGCGACAGATCGAGATGTCCACAGACGCTCTTGACAAGTTGTTCAGCGCGCTGCTTGACATTTCAAAGCTCGACGCCGGCGTCGTCGAGGTCTATCGACGACCGTTTTTCATCAATGCAGTACTCGATCAGGTTTGCAACGACTTCGCGGTGGACGCGGCAGCGAAGGGGGTCAAGCTTAAGTGCGTTCGAAGTCGCGCCATCGTAGATTCGGATCCCGTATTGCTCGAACGAATCGTACGCAATCTCGTCTCTAACGCGGTTCGCTATACCGAGTCCGGCCGTATTCTCGTTGGCTGCAGGCGTCGCGTTGATGGCATCTCAATTGAAGTGCACGACACGGGGTGTGGCATCCCGTCGGACCAACTTGAAGTCATTTTCCAAGAGTATTATCAGGTCGGAAATCCCGAACGCGACCGCGAAAAGGGGCTTGGACTCGGACTCGCAATCGTACGGCGTCTGACCGATCTACTAAATTGCCGATTGACGGTAAAGTCAAGTCCCGGCCGCGGCTCATGTTTCTGCGTTGACGTCGAGCAATCGAGTCTTCTCCCGACCCAACTTGACGCTGAAGCGGACGAAACCATCGATACATTGCCCGCGAGCGAGCTGATCGTCATCGTCGATGACGAGCTTGCGATCCGCGAAGCCATGTCAAAACTGCTCGGCATGTGGGGTTACGAAACGATTGCTGTGGCATCGGGAGACGAAGCAATTGCTCGCCTGTCGACCTGCGATAAGCTCCCTGATCTACTGATTTGCGACTTCCGTTTGAATGGCGCTGAAACGGGCAAGCAGGTTATCGAGCGGCTACGAATCGAATACAACTCGGAGATTCCCGCTATGCTCGTCAGCGGCGACACCAGTGCCGAGCGCCTTACTGAAGCAAATAAGGTGGGGGGCATCATGCTGCATAAACCGATCCCAAACTATAAGCTTCGAGCCGCTATCGGAAACGCCCTTGCTACGGGTGCACAGGCGCGGTCGAGAGATATCACCGACTGACCATACGCTCGCCCCCTCCCTGTCCGACTATATACCAACCGGTCAACATTTCATTAATGGTCCTAGCAATTGCCATGAAGCTTCTTATCATCGACGATCATCCGATCGTACGAAGCGGGATCGAAACGTTGATCCGCCAAAATGATTCTGATCTAATCATCGCCCAGGCCGCAAATGCGGAGGACGCCATGCGGATGCTTGATGAGCAAGCCGACTTCAAAGTTGCCATACTCGACCTGCAGATGCCCGGAATGAGCGGCCTCGACGCAATCTCCACTATTTCAGGCAAGTGTCCCGAACTGAAGATAATTGTGCTCTCCATGTCCGATAGCCCTCACGATGTGCGTTCCGCATTCGCCCGAGGTGCGCGTGGGTATGTGCCGAAATCCGCTGGTCCAAATACTTTACTGCTCGCAATCCGAATCGTGACGAACGGTGAACGCTATGTGCCTCCGCTTATACTTGAAGAGCAGCCAGTTCCATTCCGGAGTGGTCCCCGGTCGCCACCACGCGATGCGGTTGACCTTCCGCTAACCCGTCGCCAGATCGAAGTGCTACGGTACCTTACAGACGGGGCACCCAACAAGGTGATTGCTAACCGGCTCGGACTGTCAGAGAAGACTGTGAAAGCTCACGTTTCGGCCATTTTCAAGGCATTGAACGTCCTCAACCGCACTCAAGCCGCAACTGCCGCAAGAGATGCAGGCATTTTATAGTAAAAAAGAGCTACCGTTGTTCGTTGAAAAATACTCCTGATATTTTGAACAAGGCAACCATGCGATTAATTCGATAAAAGCTACCATGACAATGCATGCCTTATCCCGCTTATGGCCAACCGGGCTTGAACACAACTGCGGCCGATTGCGCACCTATCTATGAACTCACCGGGGCGGAGCTAAACGTCACCGGGCTACTGCAAAGGCTTGCAGGTATTGACCTCGTGTCTGCTATTAGACCATATTGGTTCGACGAACCGATGGCTGCACCTGCTTCCCGCCCTCATTCGTCGGCAATCGCAATCGTCGGCCCAACGACGCGATTAAGGAGGCAGTGGCTTTGATCAATGTTCCTAATCGCGGATCGCCGGTACCGCTCAAGCACATCCTTAAGTACCTCGGCCGGCTGCGTCGTTTTCAGGGGGCACACTCGTACACCAGCACCTCGGGTCTCAACCATGAGTCCAGCACAACTTTCGCAGTTGTGATCTTGGCATCAGCTGGCCTGCCGAAAAATACGTGCATGGGCATCGGCCGGCGTGTTTGCCGGGGCCCTAACGACTGAAGATTCGTCTCTTGCCGCTATCTGCCTCGCTCGTCCACTCGGCGCTAGATTCAATCCGGCTTCAACCTAGATTCGGGGCCTTTGTTGCAAGATGACGCTCGCTCGCGCCCTTTTCGCGCCGCGGGTGTGCACTGCCGGAACGCTTACCGGCGCGAGCCGGCAAATGACACGCAACACAGCGCGGAGTACAGCGCATGTCATGAGGATATTTGATGAACCATACGCCGCACTCCACGCAGGGCTCCGTACCCAATACACCTCCATCGACAAAACGCACAAGTGTCCACGCTCGTGTTAGATCAAGCACCGGAGGCGTGCCACTCTCGTCGCAGCATGAGGTATATTGATCGTATGCCTTAACGAGGGCCTCGAGCCGACGGCAACCCGCGTCGGCAAGCAAGAAGCGATAAATTGCATGAAACAACGACGCGTGCAAGTTGGCCCTCCATGTCATGTACCAGTCTGCGGAAAACGGTAGCATCCCTTTCGTCGGAGACGTACCCCGTACCTCGCGGTATAGGCGGACCAATCGATCGTGCGAGATCGAAACCTCGCTTTTTAGCATCTGCAATCGCGCACCAAACCTGATCAGAGCGATTGCGTCCATCAGCGACTCGGCATCGTCTGCCACTCCCCTCGCCTCACGCTTTCTGCTCATAAAAGCTCCTCGTTGTTGAAACGCCCACTTGCAAACGCAAGGGCGACATGCAAGCGAGCGATATCGACTGGCAATGTCGGCCGAGTGAACGTCGAAACCACACCCAGCTGGCTTGGACGCAACACACATACCACTTGCCCCGAAGAAGATAAGTCGATCATATTTTTTATCGACAATGACGTCAGCGCGTCCGCCACGTCGGCCGTCAGACCCAGGCGAAACATCCCCGTCGCCCGATCCTCTTGAAGCAATCGCTGCGCGAGCCAAAGATAGGACATATTCAATTCCCAGACAGCGTCAGTCGCATTCTTCACACTCATGATCGACCCCCAATTTAAATTACCTACGCCTATAAATTTCGAAAATTTCCTTTTACAAAATCACTTCTTACAAATACTTCCACAAAAACTTAATTTCTCAACGTAAAATACAAAACAATATTTCCTCATTCACCCCAAACCGCCTGATATATTATTTTTCCTCGATCTTACACATCCCCACAATATTACCCCTCAACAGGTCAATTATTTTTATTTAAGCTTATTCAATATGAAACTTAAAATAAATGAGACTTTATGCGCAAGATGAAAAACTTTATTAGTCAAATAGACTAAGACCTTCGTCCATAGTTTTTCAAGATATGGCTTGCATTCATTTCGGAGCTACCTGCAGGAATGCCCTGTGTGTTCTCCGATACTTGCAGGCTCGCTGCCGAGCTGCGTTTTCCGCTTTATGATTTACAGCTGGATCTTCGGTTACGGCGCATTCGATTGGAACGCAACTCGAATTTGTAGTCGCAATAGAGGCAGGCTGATGCATTTTCGCCATAGGTTGGCGAACAAGCCGCGAACCGGCGAGATCGCGTCGATATGAGGCAGCTATTGCAGATCGTCGACGACGTCCCATCCGGCGAGCCCGCCATCGGTTCGCGTGCGATCCGGAGCATTTGGCCAGCTTTTGTTTGACCTGACGAAGGAAAGGATAGCCAACGACGGCCGCAACAAGAGCTCAACCTTGCTGGCAGCTCGCGGGTTTCGGATCGGTCGCTCGCGCAAAGAGCTCACACCCGGTCGCTCGCCACTCACGCGGATATCCCGGACATAGCCCCCAAGCCACATCGACTCTCAGTCACCGGACCTCCGCAGCGTCCACGTTGAACTTGGACAGGATGCCGATCAGCACCTCACGATTCGAGGCAGGTCAGTGGGCGATCAGGTCCATCCCCACGCGGATGGTCGAGGGGACGGCCCATCAGAGGCAACCGTGCAAGCACGAAAAGTATTATTTGTCATATGAAATATGGTGCCCCCAAGACTAAACAATTCTAAAAAAATGATTTTTGGAGACGCCACCCATGAATGATGTGTGCGGATTATGCCTAGGGCAGCGCGTTTACCTTCTTGCGGCGGTCGCATCGATGCATAGGCAATCGCTGACGTGTAGCGAGCCGACAGCGAGTCGAACAAGTAATGCCGCGCGTTCCCCCCGTCCGTGTCTCGATCTTCGGACCTGCCGTCTATTTAGCGACCGACTCGGAAAAACGTTTCATCCGGGAACCGTTGGAATAGCCTTTTATGGCTATACCGACACGGGCGAAGGTCATGGGCGATGCAACGCAAACTTTCGACGTCACCCTCTCGTGAACCGCTTTTCCGCTTCACTTTTCTAGAAATTCGCATACACTTCAAATGCGACGAAGGTAGTCATTCAAGGAGGCGCAATGTCAAGACGCGATGACTATTTTGAGTTGCCCCCCCTACCCAGCGGATCCGGCTTCGAAAACCAGCAATCGATCGCCGCCAATGCTTGTCGATGTCCGCCCCGCACCGCAGTGACTTTCAATTTGAAGACTGCGTCAGGGTCGCAGTTCGCTCAAAACGTGGAAGAGCGGCGAATGGGTATAACCGAGCAGCAGGAATTCGGGTTGCACGCATCCAATTATTTGGGGTCAAATTCTTTTCAACTTGACGCACTTTCTGGAGACAACGTCACGTCAACCGCCAGTTCGACCCTTAACGTTGCAGACAACTTCGTCGCATCAGACGCAGCGGTAGCGTGCGTCGACCCGGTCGAGCGAATTGATTTGCAATCCAACCCATCGGTTGAGGCTTTGATCGCCCGAGTCACTTCCTTGTACGATGAAGTCGTTTCACGACTGAGAGCGGTCGTCGAAGCACGCCGTTTGCGGGCAGTGGCAACCGTCTACGAGATCCTCAGGTTATGCACAACTGAACTGGCCAATCGTGCCGGCTTTGTTCGGCCTTGTTCGATTGGCGGCCAAGTTAACGCGGAGTTTGTACTGACCAAGCTCAAATGCAAAGTTAAAGTCTTTTTTGCCTCAAAACCAGGTAAGAAGGGACCAAGCAATCAAGCCCATCATCCTCTCGACTACTACGCACTCGCATGTGTTGGCAATCACTTCACGAATTCGGCCAGGGTGGAAGTCGTCATGCGCACGCACCGATCCGACATCGCAGCCTACATTGGGCCACTAACTTGTAAATACATGGCATGCGGCCCGTAGATTTTCGTGCATCGCAAGAATCCATGCGACAGTCACGTCGCTAGCGAACTTGCATTGGCCCACATCGACGTACGCGCTCAATCCGCGGGCTTCGTAGCTTTGCCTCGGCCGCGCCCATGAGCATTACGCGCCAAAGACCTGACGACGAGAGACAAAGGCGATTTTTCCTTTGCAATTTCACTCATGGTACGCGCCCAACGTCCTTTTCGGAATATCAAATTCATCATTTCATTAATAAATCTGGCATCACCCATATTTTCATACAAAATCGATAGATCCATCAAACTTATAAACACTCACCGAAACGCTATAGACGACATAAGACATTTTTATTAAAAATAATCTAACCATAATATTCTTCACCCCTATCCGGGTGCAAAATATAATAATCACAATATATTAAACATTGGCTTACGAGGGCGCAACACATCCTTAAGGTTTTTAACATACTTAGGTGTCCCTATGAATAAGTCATACAAAACCGTGTGGAATGAGGCTCTTGGCACGTGGGTTGCTGTTAGCGAGATAAATCGAACTACGAGAGTCAGCAGAAACCTGTCTTATAGCCACATATTCTTGAGCAATGGCATCTTTATGGAAGCGTTGCCGTCCATACGATTAATAGCAGCTGGCGCACTTCTGTGTTTTGCCTCCGTTTCCACTTCACTTTATGCGCAAACATCACCCCTCGAGTTAGGAAACGTGAACGACGGGACACTAAATAATGGATCGTCGCTAGGCGGTACATCCGGCGGAACAATAAGTAATGTCTCACCATCAGGAATAGCAAACCTTAATCCAACAATTTTCGGATTTGGAAGCATTGCCTTAAATTATCTGACCAATGCATCACTAGTAGGATCCTCAATTGGATCACCTTCAAGTGCATGTGGAAATTTGAGTGCAACATATTCATGCAACATCTACTATGGAACCACGGCCGGGCTAAGCCAAAATGGCAGCATTATTACTCCAACCTTGAATATCGCTACTACTTTATTCAATCCGGCAACGGGGGCTTTTAGCGCGACCAATACTATTCTTACGGGCTTAGCTCCTGGTCAAGTGTCCGCTACATCCAACGACGCCGTAACGGGTGCCCAGCTTTTCAATGTAGAGGCTTCGCTTTCGACCTCCGCTTCCCACTATTACAGCGCGAATGATAATGGTACTCAGCAAAGCAATTATGCCAACAATGGAGCAACGGGCCTCAACTCGCTCGCAGCAGGGACCAACGCTCTAGCGTCAGGCGTCGGCAGCGTTGCAGCTGGCGACGGCTCAAGAGCCCTTGCGGACGGCTCTGTTGCTATCGGGCAAAGCGCGTCGGCCACGGGAGGCAAAGCGGTGTCGATCGGCGTCGCGAATACGGCCGCTGGCGCCGGTGCAGTAGCGATCGGCGATCCGAACGTCGCGCTTGGTCTGGGCGCTGTGGCAATGGGCGCGAACAACTCCGCGAGCGGCAGTGGCGCCGTTTCAATTGGCAATATGAATTCTGCCGTTGGCTCTGGTTCGGTTGCGTTGGGGAACGCCAATGTCGCAAATAGCGGCGGGATAGCCGTCGGCACTGGAGCGCAGGCAGTTGGGGCGAATGGTTCCGTCGCATTGGGCACCGCCGCAACGGCAACGGGCAGTGGAGCAATCGCGTTTGGCAATTTCGGATCATTTGCGGGCGTAACTGTCGCCTCTGGTTCCGACGCGCTCGCGTTGGGAAACGGATCCACTGCAAGCGGAAGCGCCGGCTCGATTGCAGTGGGTGCATCGAGTACAGCTAGTAGTCTAGATAGCAGCGCTGTTGGGGCTGGAGCTATCGCGTCCGCAGCAAATGCAACAGCCGTTGGGCATGGGGCATCTGTTGGCGGTCAGAGTTCGGTTGCCGTCGGGAACCAGGCGTCGGTATCGAGCGGCGCAATCGGCGCGATCTCGCTTGGGGTAAATTCAACTAGTTCAGCAAACCTAGCAGTAGCGGTCGGCGCAGGCGCCAATGCATCTGTGCCAGGTTCGGTCGCAATCGGTGCACTATCCGCGACAAATGCGGTCGCATCGGCGACGACGGGTGGCACCGGCACTGTCAGCAGCACGACGATTGGTGGTCAAACGTTTGGAACTTACGCAGGCGCGGGCTCCTCGAGTGGCATCGTGAGTATAGGTGCCACGGGTACGGAGCGGCGCGTCCAAAACGTTGCAGCGGGCCTCGTGAGCTCGAGCAGTACAGATGCGATTAACGGTAGTCAGCTCTACGCCGTCGCGAGCACAACTGGCTCGAGTATCACAAGCCTATCGACTTCGACCTCGACCGGCATCAGTTCGCTGTCCACGGGCCTCAGCTCGGCAAACAGCTCGGTTACATCGCTTTCGTCCTCCACGTCGACCGGCCTGTCCTCAGCTAACAGCTCAATCGGCTCGCTGTCGACGTCGACCTCGACCGGCATCAACTCGCTGTCCACCGGCCTGAGCACGGTCTCGACGAAGACGGACAACCTGGGTAACAGCACGGCCTCGGCACTTGGCGGTGGTTCGACGTATGACCCGACGACCGGCAAGGTCTCGGCCCCGTCGTACACCACGTACAACGCGAACGGTACGACGTCGACCGCCAACAGCGTCGGCTCGACGATCGACAGCATCAACAGCCAGGGCATCAAGTACTTCCACGCGAATTCGACGGGCCCCGACAGCACCGCGACGGGCACTGACGCCGTCGCTATCGGCACCGGCGCTGTCGCCGGCACGAACAACTCCGTCGCGCTCGGCGCCAACTCGGCCACCGCCACTGCCACCCCGACGAGCAGCGCAACCGTCAACGGCGTTACGTTAGGCGGGTTCGCCGGCGCTACGCCGGTCGGCACCGCTAGTGTCGGCGACGTCAACAAAGAACGGCAGATCACCAATGTCGCTGCCGGCCAGGTGACCGCAACGAGTACCGACGCGATCAACGGTAGCCAGCTTTACTCTGTCGCCGAACAAGTTGGTACCGCGACCAGTACCATTTCGTCGCTTTCCACATCGACTTCGACGGGCCTGTCGTCGGCCAACAGCTCGATCAGCTCGCTGTCCACTTCGACCTCGACGGGTCTTTCGTCGGCTAACAGCTCGATCACTTCGCTGTCCACGTCGACATCGACGGGTCTCTCGTCCGCCAACAGCTCGATCACTTCGCTGTCGACCTCGACCTCGACTGGCCTCTCGTCCGCCAACAGCTCGATCGATTCGCTGTCGACCTCGACCTCCACGGGTCTGTCGTCGGCTAACAGCTCGATCACTTCGTTGTCGACTTCGACTTCGACGGGTCTGTCGTCTGCTAACAGCTCGATCACCTCGCTGTCGACTTCGACTTCGACGGGTCTGTCGTCCGCCAACAGCTCGATCACCTCACTGTCGACCTCGACCTCGACCGGCATCAACTCGTTGTCGACCGGTCTGAGCTCGACCAACAGCACGGTCACGTCGCTGTCGACTTCCACGTCGACCGGCCTGTCGTCCGCCAACAGCTCGATCACGTCGCTGTCCACGTCGACCTCGACCGGCATCAACTCGCTGTCGACCGGTCTGAGCACGACCAACAGCGCGGTCACGTCGCTGTCGACCTCGACCTCGACAGGCCTGTCGTCGGCCAACAGCTCGATCACGTCCTTGTCGACCTCGACCTCGACCGGCATCAACTCGTTGTCCACCGGTCTGAGCTCGACGAACAGCACGATCCTGTCGCTGTCGACCTCGACGTCGACCGGCATCGGCTCGCTGTCCACCGGCCTGAGCAGCACGAACAGCTCGGTGTCGTCGCTGTCCACGTCAACCTCGACCGCGATCAACGCCGCGAAGACGCACTACTACAGCGTCAACGACAACGGCACGCAGCAAGCCAACTACGACAACACGGGCGCAACGGGCACCAACGCCCTCGCCGCCGGCGTGAACGCCAGCGCGGCAGGCGCCAGCAGCGTGGCAGTCGGCGACGGCTCGAACGCACAGTCGGCAGGTGCGGTCGCCATCGGCCAGAACGCATCGGCAACGGGCGGCAAGGCCGTGTCGATCGGCTCCGGCAACACGGCGTCCGGCGACGGCGCGGTCGCGATCGGCGACCCGAGTATCGCGACGGGCACCGGCGCGGTGGCGATGGGCGCGAACGACACGGCGACCGGCAACGGCGCAGTGGCGCTCGGCAACGCGAACACGGCAAACGGCGCCAGCGCGCTCGCCCTCGGCAGCTCGAACCAGGCCACCGCGGACAACACGATCGCGCTGGGCAGCCAGGCCACGGCCAGCGCCACCGGCGCACAGGCTTACGGCTCCGCCGCCAAGGCCACGGCCGCCGACGCGCTCGCCTTCGGCACGAACGCGCAAGCGAACGTCGCCAACTCGATCGCACTCGGCGCCAACTCGGTCACGGCCGCGGCCGTCGGCACCTCGAGCGCCACGATCGGCGGCGTCACGTACTTCTTCGCGGGCAGCTCGCCGGTTGGCGTGGTCAGCGTCGGTGCGCCGGGCCAGGAACGCCAGATCACGAACGTCGCCGCGGGTCGGATCTCGGCCACGAGCACGGACGCGATCAACGGCAGCCAGCTGAACGCGACGAACAACGCGATCAACACGCTGTCGACGTCCACCGCGTCGAACGTCGCATCGCTGTCGACCGGCATCAACTCGCTGTCCACGGGCCTGAGTGCGACCAACAGCAACGTGGCTTCGCTGTCCACGTCGACCTCGACCGCGATCAACTCGTTGTCGACGTCGACCTCGACGGGTATCGGTTCGCTGTCCACCGGCCTGAGCACGACGAACAGCAACGTGGCCTCGCTGTCGACCGGCGTGACGAACATCAACAACACGCTGAACTCGCTGTCGACGTCGATCAACAACAACACCATTCGCGCCAACAACAACAACGGCGTCGCCGCTGACATGAACGGCAAGGGCACCGACATCCCGACCGTCACCGCCGGCTCGAACTCGGTGGCGATCGGTGCGAATTCGAACGACGGCGGCCGCTCGAACGTGGTGTCGGTCGGTAGCGACACGCAGCAGCGCCAGATCACGAACGTCGCGCCGGGTACGCAAGGCACCGATGCGGTGAACGTGAACCAGCTGACGCAGGTGCAGACGACGCTGTCGACGGCGCTGTCGGGCCAGCAGACGCAGATCAACTCGCTGGGTTCGCAACTGCAGCAGACCGACCAGATGGCGAAGCAGGGTATCGCGGCCGTCGGCGCGATGGCGTCGATCCCGCAGCTCGATCGCGACGCCAACTTCGGGATGGGCGTCGGCACGTCGACCTTCCTCGGCCAGAAGGCGATGGCGGTCAACATGCAGGCGCGCATCACGGAGAATCTGAAGGCGTCGATCAACGGTGGCTTCAGTGGCGGTCAGAAGGTGATTGGCGCAGGTATGTTGTACCAGTGGAAGTAAGGCGTCGCGCCGGCAGGCCGCTCGGCTCGCTAGCCGGGCGGCACGCGACTCCAACGACAGGACTGGCCTACTGCGCATTGCGCGACGGGCCTTAGTCAACTCAAGCTTTAAGGACGTCAAAATGGACAAACTTGCTCTTGCGCTCGCGCTTTCCGGAACAGCCCTCGCCGCGTGCTCGACCGCATCCGGCCCGACCTTCAGCGCCTCCGAACTGCAGCCGCGCGATGGCGTGCGCACATTCCAGGTGGACTGCCACGGCCTGCTGTCGGGCCCGCAGACGTGCATGAAGGCCGCCCGAAAGATCTGCGGCGACCAGGCTGTGCGCGCCGTCGACTCGGCCCGCGCGCTGCGCGACAAATCCGATCCGGCCACGCTGGTCTTCCAGTGCGGCGCCGCGCCGGCCGAAGCGGCCTCGGCCGCCGAACCGGCGACCGCCGTCGTCGAACAGGTCAACCTGTCGGGCGACGCGCTGTTCGCCACCGATCACGCAACGCTCGCACCGACCGCGCGCGAATCGCTGGATCGCCTGCTGAGCGAGCGCATGGACCACACGTACTCGCAGGTGACGGTCACCGGCTTTACCGACTCGGTGGGCAGCGACGACTACAACCTCGCGCTGTCGAAGCACCGCGCCGAATCGGTCGCCGCCTATCTGAAAGCGCACGGCCTGAAGACCGACGCGCTGACGGTGTCGGGCCGCGGCAAGGCCGATCCGGTCGCCTCGAACGCGACGCCCGAAGGCCGCGCGAGCAACCGCCGCGTCGAAATTCGGCTGCAACATTAAGCAGCAGGCTGCCGCTGGTGCGGCGGCCTGCTCCCATGGAACGGCAATCAACTTAAAATTCGTCACGTCCTGCCAGATCCGCCGATTCCCATGTGAGCCATTGCGTCACGCGGCAGGCTTCCGCTCCGAAACGCACCAGAAATGCTGTCGCGCAGACTTGCCATAAAGCGCCGCGATGGTGTCAGATCCACAGTGTGATCCACCCAAACCGATCAGCCACGCGATGTAAAGCGCCGTCATGCTTGTGCCAACTCTGTTGACAGCGAAGCCGCAAAGAATTCGAGATTAATCTCGAACGACTTCAGAACCCCCGTTGGAACGACAATCTTTTTTGCAATGAATCCCCTGTCGCCTCTGCGATCCAGCCATGCAATATCAGCGTCTCGACGCACGCCGCTAGCAGTCCCGCGCGTCCCCGCAGTTTTCCCGTTCAACATCCCGTCCCGAATCAGTCACACGGGATCGCAGCGAGCATGAGACGAGCATCAAGAACAGCATTTGATTACGATTGCGTTATGTGGCGACATACACAATGTCACATTCCCCAGCAAACACTCCCGCGCCGACCATCGCGGCGGGGAACCCGTATTTTCATAACCGGGGATTTCATTGCGCAAAAAAATGTATAGAGCGAATCGGCTTAGCTCAGGCAGTCCAAACGATCCTTGACCGGCATCAAAGTGGTATGGAACATCGATTGTGTGACCGCATGCGCTAGGAGACGGCCCAAAGTTGCGAAGGTTTGCGATCGGGTAACGACCCGCCAGAATCACTTACCTTTGAAGTCGAACGGCCGTTACGCGACAGTCGCGTTGTCACTGCATCTATATTCCGGGCCCATGATCACCGGCTCCCCAATTAAATCGGACCAGGTAACAAGCGCAACCCCCAGCACAGATGCTCAGCCTGATTGCACGTTTTGGTTAGGCCAACGCGAATTCATAAACGTAACACTTCATA
Organism: Burkholderia theae; assembly: GCF_048565265.1. Classification (NCBI taxonomy): domain Bacteria; kingdom Pseudomonadati; phylum Pseudomonadota; class Betaproteobacteria; order Burkholderiales; family Burkholderiaceae; genus Burkholderia; species Burkholderia theae. Next base: position 901,905 of record NZ_CP183463.1, on the reverse strand, counting down.
CGCACCATCAACATCCAACTTCCACGAATCGCCGTGACCACATATTCATATCGAACGATTATCTAATCACAAAATTTTACACCTAAGTTGAATTCACACACCCTCCATCAGCCCCTCCATTTACTGCCAATCAATTAAGAAGTCACGACGATCTTTTCCACGAATCCATTCAGGCTCCCGACCCCGCCCAGCCCATGTCTTGCCCGTTGCAGGGTCGAAATATTTAGGCTTCACCGTTGTCTTTGCCGTCGCTGGCGCATTTTTCCAATAACTAATCAAATCGATTAATGATACGCCGTTTCGTTCAAGCAACGTGATAAGTTGTTGAAGGAAGCGCTCCTTTTCACGCTCACGCGCATTTTCTATTTCCTGCTTCAATCTATCGAACTGACTCAATAGCTCAGCGTAGGTGCTCACAATGATCGACTCCATGTCTGCTCTTTCGCCGTTACGTCGCCCGCCCAGCCCCATAGTTGCGCGCCTGCCGTCTCGCCATTGGCGTCGTGATGCTCACAACCAACAAATCGTTGCTGGGCATCGAAATCCTGCCAAAGTGAAGCAGATTTCCCATCAATCTCGGCCAGACAATGTGTCGCACGACCCATTTCAATTCTGACATAGTCAAATTCCTCATGACAAGCCTCACGACACATCCACTGCCGGCCTCATATCTTCATATCATTTTATGAAAGACAATCGCGGAAAAAGCACGTAATTATTAATTTTTGGTGTTTAATTTACGGCGACTTCACTATATATAACAACAAACCACGATGACATGATGGCTTCGCCCCGATCGTCTCAACCAATCCGAGCAGTTCAAGCAACTTTCGAAAAGTGAATGTGGCCACGTGTCCCCATTTATATTTTAGGGTCGATTGACTCATAAAGCAATCTCAGCTATCGCGCTCTTTAACGTGGCTCTGGCCGCAGTTCCCGCGACGTATTGGACCAGCCAGAGTTTCGTAGACACTCACGAGCCGTTTAGCGCGTAGCGCCGCCAAACTCAATCGGTGAAAGATCGCCGGCAGAACCATGCCGACGAACCGGGTTATAAAACATTTCGATGTAATCGAACAGGTCCGAGGTTGCGGTCGCCCGACTCGGATCGATGCGCCGCTTGATTTGCCCCATTCTTAGGGCGCTGAAGAAGCTCTCGGCCACGGCATTGTCGTGGCAATTACCGCGCCGACTCATGCTTGGCACCATATGGTGCGCCTTCAGGAATGACTGCCAGTCATCGCTCGTGAATTGACTGCCCTGATCGGAATGCACCATGACACCGGGTCCCGGTTTGCGTTTCCAAACCGCAGTCAACAACGCCTGTCAAACCGGATCGCTGGCCATCGTCGAGCGCGTAGCCCAACCGACGATCTGGCGCGAGTACTGATCCATAACAGCCGCCAGATACAGCCAGCCCTCGTAAGTCCGGATGTACGTGATGTCCGTTACCCAGACCCGGTTCGGTGCGGTTGGCGCGAACTCACGGTTCAGCACGTTGGCGATTACGCCGACCGGACCACCCCGATAGCGGGGCTTGCTGTCATAGCCCACTTCTGCCCGCAGACCTTCGCCTTTCATGAGGCGATGGACGCGGTGACGGCTGCACGTTTCGCCCGATTCACGCAAATCCACCGTGATCTTGCGGTAGCCATAGCCGCCGCCGCTGGCTTGCCAGGAATACTTGATCAAACCGAGCAATCGATCATCCTCGCGCTTGCGGGCTCCAACTGTCTGCCGCTGCCAGACTTAATAGCCGCTGCGATGCACGCCAAGGACTCGGCACATCGAGTGCAGGTGGAACTCGCCGAGATGGGCTCGCATGAACGCGTACCTTGCCGTTATCCTTTTGCAAGGTACGCGGAGGTAGGTTCAATGGATCGTTGCAACACCTTCCTATTAATATCGAATGAGGGAGGGTTGGCGAATGGCACAAATGGACTGGCCGGTCCAATGCCAAGCAATCAAAAATCTCAACGAGAAGTTCTCATGAATTCATCTACTTTCCCGCATGGAAACAATGCAACTCGGTGGGATCATCGGATTTATCGGCCGGACGGCCAATTGAACTCCACTTGTCGGCGCAGAACCAGACACGAAGGCGGCGCATCGACCAACGTGATGGTTTCGCGCGGCCGCGCAGGATTCGTATAGACCGTTACGGCACGAACAAGGGCCGTCGCGCGATAGCCCGCGAGTTCCGTACGGGCAACTGTGCCGCAGGTCGTCGGCGCGCTCGAGATCCGTTCAACGAGAATCGCACATGCCCCCGTCGCTACAGGAGCAGTCGTCAATGACAACAGGGCCGAATCTCGGTGCAAGTCCATGCCCGACAACGAAAAGAAAGGAGCGCCGTCCGGATTGGAGCGATCCCAATCCAGAATGACGTCGGCACGCGATGCCCCAGTGAACATCCGCCGAGATACCATATCAATCGCGGAGATACAGCGCCGAACACCCGCCGCGGTGGCGGCGCCTGCAAGTACGGTCGTCTCCTGCGCCGGTGCAACGCCCCCTGGTTGCAATGCCTGTGCCTCGATGAGATTCGAAATGCATATCATCAGTATGCCGACAAGCGGTCGGCGATAGCGGATAGCAAACCACGATTTCATTCCAATGTTCTCCACTATCGCGCCCCAGGATCACGAATGCAAATCAACAGAATCCTTTCGCGAAGCGATGTACCTTGACGTGGTAACCGAATACTACCGGTTCGAATCGAGCAAGACTTCGACGCGGCGATTCTGTGCACGTCCTTCCGCTGTTGCATTCGACGCTACTGGGTCCGCCTTTCCACGGCCACGAACGATGAACTGCCCCGCATGCATTCCGTGCTCGCCCAAGTAGGCCGCTATGACCGCTGCCCGACGCTCCGACAAACGCGCGTTGTATGTATCGCCGCCCACATCGTCTGTATAGCCGGTCACCGTCACGCGATCGACGGTCGCGCCCTGCGCGTCCGAGACGAGCCTGTCGAGGCCTGCGCGCCCCTCCGCCGTGAGCTCCGCTTGACCGAACTCGAAAGTCGCATCTCCGCGTAGGACAGCTCTGTTCGTCGCCGTCGATCGTGAGACAGGTTCCGTCGGGATCGGCGCTGCGCCGCACTGAAACGTCAGTTCTCGCACATTAGGTCGGCGCGAGCCATCTGCCCCAAGTGCTGATACGCCTTGAAGCACACGAACGGGCTGCTTGACGCAAATTTCCTCGGCCTTTCGCTGACAAGTCTGTGCTCCTTCGAACAATCCATAGCAATCAACTCGATAAGCGGTATCCCCGTTCGGTAGATCGATCGACCACGCCGAAAAAGTCGGCCCTGACATCGATGAACACCCTGCCAGTAGGGCCAGCCCAACCGGCGCAAGCTTCATTCCCAATGATTTAATCATGACAATTCCTTCTTCATTGCCTGAAAGCGTGAGTACCCTTTAACGACCTGGAGTAATCCGGCGCACCCGGACAATCGACCTAGGTGCGCCGTCAGCCTCCGATCACCACTGATAGCCGAGACCTGCGCCGTATGTGTAGCCGGCGCTGCTGCCGCTCACACCGCCACGAAGCTTAAGGTTATTGGTCAAGCGAGCAGTGAAGCCAAACGCAAATGCGCTGTAACCCTGATACACGCCCGTGCCTACGCCAACCATGAGCGTCTTGTTCTGGTCGACATCCGGAATCATCGTGAGCGCCGTCGCTCCTGCGATCCCAGCGTAGGCCTTGCGTGCAACGTCGTTTACCGAACTTCCCAGTGCATTCAGCTGCGATACGTTCACTGCGTCCGTCGAGTTCACACCCGGCGCAACGTTGGTGATACGTCGCTCACTGCCGGGAGCTCCAACCGACACTGTGTTTGGCTGCTCAGCAATCGAATTAGCGCCGAGTGCGACGGCGTTGGCAGCCGACGCCGTCGCACCCATGCCGACAGCAACGCTGTTCACACCTGAAACGAGCGATTTCGCTCCGATGACCGTCGCGCCATCCGATGAGGCGTTTGCTCCATTACCAATCGCGATACCGTCCGTTCCAGCCGCGGTTGCATTCGGACCAAGCGCCATCGCATTAAGCCCCGTCGCGCCATTGTTCGCGTAATTCCCATTCAACGTCCCACCGTCATTGACGCTGTAGTAGTGAGTGCGCGCATTAGCTATCGTCGTAGTAAGCCCTTGGATGCCCTGCGTGGTGGTTGCAGTTGAGGTCGACAAAGACGCAAGGTTGCTGTCGGTCGAGGACAACGCGGTAGACAACGAGCTCAATCCTGTCGACGCCGACGTCGAAAGTGACGTCAGATTGTTGTTGGTCGAACTTAAGCCTGTCGACAGGGAACTGATGCTGGTCGAAGTTGACGTGGACAGCGATGCAACGGTGCTATTCGTCGAACTGAGACCCGTCGAAAGCGAGTTGATTCCGGTCGAAAGCGACGCGACATTCGAGGCTGTGGACGTCGACAAGCTGGAAAGAGCCTGGTTCGTCGCGCTCAACTGGCTGCCGTTGACTGCGTCGGTACTGCTTGCCGTAATCCGACCGGCAGCGACGTTCGTGATCTGTCGTTCCGCCCCGGGCGCGCCGACGCTAACCACACTCGTCGGAGTTGCGCCGGCAAACGAGTAAGTCGTGCCACCAATAGTTGCGCTCGACGTAGCGTTCGGCGCTGCTGTAATCGAGCCCGTCCCGAGTGCAACATCGTTGATGTTGTTTGCAAGTGCTTTCGACCCGAACGCGAGCGAACCCGCTGCCGCTGCCGTCGATCCGTTACCCAACGCGAGCGCTCCGTCACCGCTGGCCGTATTCGCGTTGCCGAGCGCCACTGCACCGTTGCCTGTCGCAGTGTTATTTGCGCCCATTGCGACGGCACCGGTGCCAGCCGCCACGTTCGGATCACCAATCGCAACTGCACCGTCCCCGCTCGCCGTATTGCCCGATCCGATCGACACGGCTTTGCCGCCCGTTGCCAATGCGTTATGGCCGATCGCAACTGCATCGTCGGACGACGCGTTCGAACCATCTCCCACCGCGACGCTGCTCGCGCCTGAAGCCAAGGCATTGGTGCCGGCAGCAAGCGCATTTACCCCAGTCGCGCCGTCATTGGCATAGTTACCCTGCTGCGTGCCGTTGTCGTTGACGCTGTAGTAGTGCGTCTTCGCGGCGTTGATCGCAGTCGAGGTTGACGTGGACAGCGACGACACCGAGCTGTTCGTGCTGCTCAGGCCGGTGGACAGCGAGCCGATGCCGGTCGACGTCGAGGTCGACAGCGACAGGATCGTGCTGTTCGTCGAGCTCAGACCGGTGGACAATGAGTTGATGCCGGTCGAGGTCGAGGTCGACAAGGACGTGATCGAGCTGTTGGCCGACGACAGGCCTGTCGAGGTCGAGGTCGACAGCGACGAGATCGAGCTGGTGGCCGAGGACAGACCCGTCGACGTGGAAGTCGACAGCGACGTGACCGCGCTGTTGGTCGTGCTCAGACCGGTCGACAGCGAGTTGATGCCGGTCGAGGTCGAGGTCGACAGCGAGGTGATCGAGCTGTTGGCCGACGACAGACCCGTCGAAGTCGAGGTCGACAACGACGTGATCGAGCTGTTGGCCGACGACAGACCCGTCGAGGTCGAGGTCGACAGCGAATCGATCGAGCTGTTAGCCGACGACAGGCCGGTCGAGGTCGAAGTCGACAGCGACGTGATCGAGCTGTTAGCCGAGGACAGGCCAGTCGAGGTCGAAGTCGACAGCGACGTGATCGAGCTGTTAGCCGACGACAAGCCGGTCGAGGCCGAAGTCGACAGCGACGTGATCGAGCTGTTAGCCGACGACAAGCCGGTCGAGGTCGAAGTCGACAGCGACGTGATCGAGCTGTTAGCCGACGACAAGCCAGTCGAGGTCGAAGTCGACAGCGACGTGATCGAGCTGTTAGCCGACGACAAGCCAGTCGAGGTCGAGGTCGAGAGCGACGTGATCGAGCTGTTGGCCGACGACAGGCCCGTCGAGGTCGAGGTCGACAGCGAATCGATCGAGCTGTTCGCGGACGACAGACCCGTCGACGTCGAAGTCGAGAGCGACGTGATCGAGCTGTTCGCGGACGACAGACCGGTCGAGGTCGAGGTCGACAGCGAATCGATCGAACTGTTGGCCGACGACAGGCCGGTCGACGTGGAAGTCGAGAGCGACGTGATCGAGCTGTTGGCCGACGACAGACCCGTCGAAGTCGAGGTCGACAACGACGTGATCGAGCTGTTGGCCGACGACAGACCCGTCGAGGTCGAGGTCGACAGCGAATCGATCGAGCTGTTAGCCGACGACAGGCCGGTCGAGGTCGAAGTCGACAGCGACGTGATCGAGCTGTTAGCCGAGGACAGGCCAGTCGAGGTCGAAGTCGACAGCGACGTGATCGAGCTGTTAGCCGACGACAAGCCGGTCGAGGTCGAAGTCGACAGCGACGTGATCGAGCTGTTAGCCGACGACAAGCCGGTCGAGGTCGAAGTCGACAGCGACGTGATCGAGCTGTTAGCCGACGACAAGCCAGTCGAGGTCGAAGTCGACAGCGACGTGATCGAGCTGTTAGCCGACGACAAGCCAGTCGAGGTCGAGGTCGAGAGCGACGTGATCGAGCTGTTGGCCGACGACAGGCCCGTCGAGGTCGAGGTCGACAGCGAATCGATCGAGCTGTTCGCGGACGACAGACCCGTCGACGTCGAAGTCGAGAGCGACGTGATCGAGCTGTTCGCGGACGACAGACCGGTCGAGGTCGAGGTCGACAGCGAATCGATCGAACTGTTGGCCGACGACAGGCCGGTCGACGTGGAAGTCGAGAGCGACGTGATCGAGCTGTTGGCCGACGACAGACCCGTCGAAGTCGAGGTCGACAACGACGTGATCGAGCTGTTGGCCGACGACAGACCCGTCGAGGTCGAGGTCGACAGCGAATCGATCGAGCTGTTAGCCGACGACAGGCCGGTCGAGGTCGAAGTCGACAGCGACGTGATCGAGCTGTTAGCCGAGGACAGGCCAGTCGAGGTCGAAGTCGACAGCGAGGTGATCGAGCTGTTCGCCGACGAGAGGCCGGTCGAGGTCGACGTGGACAGCGAAGTGATCGAGCTGTTAGCCGACGACAGGCCAGTCGACGTGGAAGTCGACAGCGACGTGATGGAGCTGTTGGCCGACGACAGACCCGTCGAGGTCGAGGTGGACAGCGAGTCGATCGAGCTGTTAGCCGACGACAGACCCGTCGACGTCGAGGTCGACAGCGAAGTGATCGAGCTGTTCGCGGACGACAAGCCCGTCGAGGTCGAGGTCGACAGCGAAGTGATCGAGCTATTCGCCGACGAGAGGCCCGTCGAGGTCGAGGTCGACAGCGAGGTGATCGAGCTGTTGGCCGACGACAGGCCGGTCGAGGTCGAAGTCGACAGCGAAGTGATCGAGCTGTTGGCCGACGACAGACCGGTCGACGTCGAGGTCGACAGGGACGTGATCGAGCTGTTGGCCGACGAAAGGCCCGTCGACGTGGAAGTCGACAGCGAGGTGATCGAGCTGTTAGCCGACGACAGACCGGTCGAGGTCGAAGTCGACAGCGAATCGATCGAGCTGTTCGCGGACGACAAACCGGTCGAGGTCGAAGTCGACAGCGAAGTGATCGAGCTGTTGGCCGACGACAGACCGGTCGACGTCGAAGTCGACAGGGAGGTGATCGAGCTATTCGCCGACGACAGCCCCGTCGAGGTCGAGGTCGAAAGCGAATCGATCGAGCTGTTGGCGGACGACAGGCCGGTCGAGGTCGAAGTCGACAGCGAGGTGATCGAGCTGTTCGCCGACGAGAGGCCGGTCGAGGTCGAGGTCGAAAGCGAATCGATCGAGCTGTTCGCGGACGACAGACCGGTCGACGTGGAAGTCGACAGCGAAGTGATCGAGCTGTTCGCCGACGACAGGCCGGTCGAGGTCGAGGTCGACAGCGAGGTGATCGAGCTGTTAGCCGACGACAGGCCAGTCGAAGTCGAGGAAGACAGCGATGTCACCGAGCTGTTGGTCGAGCTGAGGCCCGTGGACAGCGACGTGATGCCGGTCGAAAGCGAGGCGATAGCGCTGCCGGACGTCGACACCGTGGTCGACAGCGAGTCGACGATCGAATTGGTTGCGAACAGCTGCGAGCCATTGATCGCATCGGTGCTGGTCGCGGTGATTTGGCCGGCTGCAACGTTGGTGACCTGACGCTCGGCGCCAGGCTTGCCGACGCTGACCACACTGGTCGGATTGCCGCCCTCGAACGTTGCGGTTACACCGCCGATGGTGCCGGTCGGCGTCTTGACCGGCGCCGCCGTAACAGAGCCGCTGCCAAGCGCGACGTCGCCGGCATTGTTGGCGACCGCGCTCGGGCCGATCGCGACCGAATCGGTGCCGAGCGCCTGACTGTCGGCGCCGGACGAGTTCGCGTGGAAGTACTTGATGCCCTGGCTGTTGATGTTGTTGATCGCCGAGCCGACACTGTTGGCGGTCGACGTCGTGCCATTCGCGTTGTACGTCGTATATGCCGGAGCGGAGACGGTCCCGGTCGTCGGGTCGTACGTAGAGCCGCCGCCGAGCGCCGATGCCGTGCTCGTGCCGAGGTTGTTCGTCTTCGTCGTGACCGAGCTCAGGCCGGTCGACAGCGAGTTGATGCCGGTCGAGGCCGAGGTGGACAGCGACGAAATCGAGCTGGTGGCAGACGACAGACCGGTCGACGTGGAGGTCGACAGCGAGGCGACCGAACTATTGGTCGACGAGAGGCCGGTCGACAGCGAGCCGATCGAGCTGGTGGCCGACGACAGACCCGTCGACGTGGAAGTCGACAGCGAGGCGACCGAGCTATTGGTCGACGAGAGGCCGGTCGAGAGCGAACCGATCGAGCTGGTGGCCGACGACAGACCCGTCGACGTGGAAGTCGACAGCGACGTGACCGAGCTGTTCGTCGACGAGAGGCCAGTCGACAGCGAACCGATGGAGCTGGTGGCCGACGACAGACCCGTCGACGTGGAGGTCGACAGCGAAGTGACCGAGCTATTGGTCGACGAGAGGCCGGTCGACAGCGAACTGATGGAGCTGGTGGCCGACGACAGACCCGTCGACGTGGAAGTCGACAGCGACGTGACCGAGCTGTTCGTCGACGAGAGACCAGTCGAGAGCGAGCCGATGGAGCTGGTGGCCGACGACAGGCCCGTCGACGTGGAGGTCGACAGCGAAGTGACCGAGCTATTGGTCGACGAGAGGCCGGTCGAGAGCGAACCGATCGAGCTGGTGGCCGACGACAGACCCGTCGACGTGGAAGTCGACAGCGACGTGACCGAACTATTGGTCGACGAGAGGCCGGTCGACAGCGAACCGATCGAGCTGGTGGCCGACGACAGGCCCGTCGACGTGGAAGTCGAGAGCGAGGCGACCGAGCTATTGGTCGACGAGAGGCCGGTCGACAGCGAGCCGATTGAGCTGGTGGCCGACGACAGGCCCGTCGACGTGGAGGTCGACAGCGAAGTGACCGAGCTATTGGTCGACGAGAGGCCGGTCGATAGCGAACCGATCGAGCTGGTGGCCGACGACAGGCCCGTCGACGTGGAGGTCGACAGCGAAGTGACCGAGCTGTTGGTCGACGAGAGGCCGGTCGACAGCGAGCCGATCGAGCTGGTGGCCGACGACAGACCCGTCGACGTGGAAGTCGACAGCGAGGCGACCGAGCTGTTGGTCGACGAGAGGCCGGTCGACAGCGAGCCGATCGAACTGGTGGCGGACGACAGACCGGTCGACGTGGAAGTCGACAGCGAAGTGACCGAGCTATTGGTCGACGAGAGGCCGGTCGACAGCGAACCGATCGAGCTGGTGGCCGACGACAGGCCCGTCGACGTGGAGGTCGACAGCGAAGTGACCGAGCTATTGGTCGACGAGAGGCCGGTCGACAGCGAGCCGATCGAGCTGGTGGCCGACGACAGACCCGTCGACGTGGAGGACGACAACGACGTAACCGAGCTGTTTGCCGAGCTCAGGCCGGTAGACAGCGAGTTGATGCCCGTCGAAGTCGAGGTCGACAGCGAACCGATCGAGCTGTTGGCCGACGAGAGGCCAGTCGACGTGGAGGACGACAGCGACGTAACCGAGCTGTTTGCCGAGCTCAGGCCCGTGGACAGCGAATTGATGCCGGTCGATGTTGAGGTCGACAAGCTCGTGATACTCGAAGTCGTCGTGCTTGCCACTGCGTAGAGCTGGCTACCGTTGATCGCGTCGGTACTTCCCGCGCTAACAAGACCCGCGGCAACATTTTGAATGCGACGTTCGGTGCCCGCGGCACCGACGCTCACCACACCTGCCGCTCCACTACTCCCGGCGTACGTACCGAAGGTCTGACTGCCGATTGTGGTATTGCTAACAGTACCAGTCCCAGCCGTCGCGCTAGTAGCGCCGCCGATCGTGACTGCATTTGCTCCAAGCGCGACTGATCCAGTAACAGAAGCGTTAGCGCCCACCCCAACAGCGACCGCATTAGCAACGTTTCCGACTACCGCGGAATCGCCGACAGCGACCGAAGAAATACCCCCTACCGACGCGCCGTGACCGAGTGCCGTTGCGGCGGTCCCCGAGGCCACCGAACCCGCACCAATCGCTGTGCCATTCGTACTGGTCGCCGAGCTTGATGCCCCGAGTGCTACTGATCCAGATGTTCCACTCGCGGTGGAGCCATTGCCCAACGCCAGAGCGTCTGCGCCTGACGCAATTGCGGTGCCAGCAAACGACCCCGAGTTGCCGAGGGCGATTGCGCCCTGACCTGTCGCGGTTGCCTCGTTGCCAACAGCGATCGAGCCGTTAGCACCCGTTGCATTCGCCCCTACACCGACTGCGACCGAGCTATTTGCCGCCGTGCTCCCGCTTCCCATTGCGACAGACCCCGTGCCGCCGGCCGCATTGCCACTACCGATTGCCACGGCACCGGTACCTGAAGCCGTGTTATTGTCCCCGGCCGCGACTGCCCCAGTCCCCACTGCGACATTCGGATCGCCAATAGCAACCGCACCGTTACCGGATGCGGTGTTGGTATACCCAACCGACACGGCACGCCCGCCAACCGCTTTTGCGCCGTTGCCAACAGCGACGGCACCTTGGCTAGTCGCGCTTGCAAACGGCCCAAGGGCAACAGTGTAGTCTGCCGATGCCGTGGCTTGCCGCCCCATTGCGACCGAGCTGTTGCCTGATGAAGATGTGTTAAAGCCGAGCGCGAGATTAAAATTATTCGCAACGGCCTGTGCGCCGTTACCAATCGCAATTGCGCCGTCCGCGACCGTCGTTGCGCCAATCCCGATGGCAACTTGGCCACCATGGCTTGAAGTTATTCCCTGAGTAACGCCATTCGTCGCATTCGCCCCGATTGCAATATTGCCGTAGCCGCCCGCATTGGCAGGACCAGTGTTCGCTGAGTTGCCGATCGCAATAGTTGAGGTCGACGCGGCTGTTGCATTGGTGCCGACAGCGACGGCATTGATGCCAGTAGCACCATTATTTCCGTAATTACCTTGCTGCGTTCCGTTATCGTTCACACTATAGTAGTGAACGGCCCCAGCACTCGAAACAGCTTGGGCTACTTGATAAAGCTGGCTTCCATTGACGGCATCAGTAGATGTAGCGGAAACGTTACCGTCCGCGACACCCTGAATTTGCCTATTGCCAATGGCAACAACACCATTTGTCGGCGCTTGATTTACCGAAAACGTCTTACCGTTGACAATAGCGTTTGCGGTCGTCCAGTTTGCCGTAGCGCTAGTCGAACTTGCCGTCGAACCAGCGCCTATCGCTACGCTGTTTGCCAGTGTTGAAGTCGCAGTCTTCCCAATCGCAACAGTACTTGAGCTCGTCGCGGCTGCCTCACTTCCAAGTGCGATGGAGTCCGAACCCGTCGCCTGAGCGCCCTGCGTTGAGTCGCCGCCAATGGCGATAGCATTGGCGCCACTGGCAATGGTGGCATTGGCAGAATTTCCATTTCCACCGAAGCCTAACGCGACAGCCCCATTACCAGTCGCCTGGGATCCGATCCCAATGGCAGTACTACCCGCACCTGATGCAGTGTTATACAAGCCGATAGCGGTCGCCCCCGCACCCGAGGCGGAATTAGCCACTCCCAAAGCAGTCGACCCAGCCAGCCCGGCGAGATTGCTCATACCGATCGCGGTCGAGCCCATACCCAACGCCTTGTTGCCGCAACCTCCCACAAACGAATTGAATCCCCACGCCAACGTAGCTTGCGAACCCGTAGCACTGGCGCCGCCACCCGAGAAATCGGAGGTGCCTGAATAGTTGACGGTTACACCGTTATCAGTTCCGGCTCCTGGATACAACGGACCAGGATCAGTAGTCTGTGAAGTTGTACCAAGTAACCATGCCGTATTCGCAGAATTGAGCGCTTTTCTCGAAGCAGTAAGGGACAGACAGTCGTCGTCGCCTGTGATAGCCACTCCCTGCCCAGCGGCGCCAATATAGCTGTTTGTGAGTACTCCGCTTGCCGACCCGGAACCACCCGAGAAGTTCGAACCAGTTGTCTGGCCGCCAGCGACAATCGACCCGGCCATGACATTAGGCCCGCCCGCAAGTGTAAGAAATACCACCGCGACAGCCATAGCCACAGCCGTTGGTCGGCGCGAGTCTAACATCGGTGTTCCAGACGCCGCAGACGACTTGGTACCGCCTCGCTTAGAACTTGCCAGTTCAGATGCCACGACAAATCCACCGATCGCCGCACACCAGATCACCTTGAATATCTTGTTCATAACGCCTCTTGCAATGACCGAGCCGAGAGATTGTTAAAAATAATAAATAGTCCTACATAAATCGCTGGCATTAGCCGAACGATTAAAATTCGTCCCGTCGCCTGCAACGAGAGTTAAATTACAGAAGCTTTCATTACCACTCGACCATCCTTCATCACATTTGATCAGTCATCTTCATTCGGCCAGAAGGCGGAATAGTCAGTACTGTTGATCGTCTTCTTGATGACATGTGATGAAATCACCGGCGCCACATCGTGCGATGTGATCACTGAATATGCATCGCTTTTCCTTTGGCTCGCGAAGTATTGGGATCGGTACCTACGCGACACAGGTGGCTTTCTTGCAGCGACATCGAAGCCCCTCAAGAACGCTTTGGTAGGCGGACCCGCATCTGCGAAGCGCTGTCGGAAAAACAACGCAGTTGTCATCCGTTAGAAAATCCCGAAATCGGATGACATCACGTGGTTTCTGTGCTAACCGCTGGATCAAGGGCAAGCTGTCGGAGCGACCACCTGCTGACCTCCGTACCTGGTCTGACAGCTCGCGCCGCGCTGAACCCGACACATAAACATGGAACCAATGCACCCCATCAAGACTAGTTCACAAGACCCAGCCGTCGTTATACCTACGGCGCCATTCAAGAACAAGTCTTGCTACCCTCGAGATTTGAAATGAATTGTCAAGCAAACGTTTTTTAACGGTATTTAACCAATTTTTCCGTTTTTTCGGGCCTTACTCGGGTGGTTGACGTCATGTTTCGTGGAGGATCGCGATCGAATGAGTACTCTAGAGTCCGACTGTATTCTTACCATTATTCACACAATTAGGTATATTGACCCTTTTGTGTCGGGCCACCGAAAAAGCTCGACAAAGGAAGCCCTACAATGACGCCAAAGAACCATTCCGATGGGGTCCACCAATTTGCGGCATGCGCACTACGTCGACGTTAGGTCCCTCCCGACCCTATTCGTCAATGCAACGATGTGAGCGGTGGCGGTCCGCCATGGCACTCCAAATCTACGGAAATTCAGGCCCAACACTACCGCTGACGGCCGGACCTCTCAAACAATGGTGCGGGCGCCTATAGCGTTGCGGAGCTTCGGTCAATTTTGATGACAGGCTCGGGGGGGGGGGGAGGCTGGCTCCAACCTGGGCAATGAATCCATACAACGATTCGACACGAAACTGGCGCATCGGACCGGCGTGCGGCATGAACTGCACTGACATACGCCACAGCCAGGCCAGCCCAGGGTTCGATGATCCAACCCTAATATCGCCCAAACATGCCCAAGGAATAGCAAATCGAGCCTCTGTCAATATCACCACAAGTCGTAACGACTCGGCCAGGCTGCAAAATCGAGAGCTGGCGCGCCCAAGGAGCGACGAACCGTGACACGACACCACAGCCTCTCCTGCGCCCCCGTTACTATCTTCACGCCCCGATAATCGGGGCTATGGCCAGCCAGGCCCGGCATGATTCCCGCCCCCAGTCGCAGTCATGATCCGGGGGGTGTTGTCACCGGGCGTGGTGGGTGGCTGGTGATCGCTGATAGGGGTTTGGCCGGATATCCCGACGCCGTCCGTAACGTGGATGCCGAGACTTGCCACCGTTGTTGCAGGCCAATCCGTTCACTCTGCTCATACTTCGATGCAAGACACTCAACTACATGGTGCCGTCGATGTCTTCGTCGGCGTCGATGTCGGTAAAGGGCAGCATCACGCCGTTGCGCTCGATCGGAACGGCAAGCGTCTGTACAACAAGGCGCTACCCAACGACGAGGTCAAGCTGCGAGCCCTCATCGCCGAACTCAAGACTCACGGTCGATTGCTGTTCGTCGTCGATCAGCCCTCAACCATCGGTGCGCTTCCTGTAGCCGTTGCCCGCGCCGAAGGCGTACTCGTCGCCTATCTGCCCGGACTGGCCATGCGCCGCATCGCTGATCTGCACGCCGGCGAAGCCAAGACCGATGCCCGAGACGCCGCGATCATCGCCGAAGCCGCTCGCTCGATGCCGCATACGCTGCGCTCGCTTCGACTGGCCGACGAGCAGCTCGCCGAGCTCACCATGCTCTGCGGCTTCGATGACGACCTCGCCGCTCAGGTCACGCAAACCAGCAACCGCATTCGCGGCCTGCTTACTCAGATCCATCCGGCGCTCGAGCGTGTTCTCGGACCGCGCCTTGATCATCCAGCGGTACTCGATCTGCTTGAGCGCTATCCGTCGCCCGCCGCCCTTGCCAGCACCAGCGAGAAGACGCTCGCCAATCGCCTGACCAAGCTCGCTCCTCGCATGGGCAAAGGCTTGGCGGCCGAGATCGTTCAGGCACTGAGCGAACAAGCCGTAACCGTGCCCGGCACGCAAGCCGCCACCATCGTTATGCCCCGTTTGGCCCAGCAGCTTGCGGCCTTGCGTCAGCAACGCGACGAGGTCGCTGCCGAAGTTGAACGACTGGTGCTTGCTCACCCTCTTTGGCCGGTCCTGACCAGCATGCCGGGAGTCGGCGTCAGGACCGCCGCCAGACTCCTAACCGAGGTTGCCCATAAGGTGTTCGCTTCAGCTGCACACCTAGCAGCCTACGCTGGCCTTGCCCCGGCCACCCGACGCTCCGGCTCATCGATACGCGGCGAACATCCATCCAGACGCGGCAACAAGGTACTCAAGCGTGCCTTGTTCCTATCCGCCTTCGCGGCCTTGCGGGACCCAGTCTCGCGGGCCTATTACTCGCGCAAGATCCAGCAAGGCAAGCGCCACAACCAAGCCCCCATCGCACTGGCACGGCGACGCTGCGACGTCCTGTTCGCCATGCTGCGTGACGGCACCATTTACCAACCCAAGTCAGCCCCTAACGCTTGACGAAACACATAGCCCCCCCCCCCGAGCCATCATTGCCGAGGCAATTCCCCACGCCGCCTTCCAATCTTAAGCAGCCAGTCCATTACATGTCGCAAGCGAACCCCATCTCGCTCCACAGGATCGATTTGGGCCGGAGGCCATCGTTGGTATTTAGGTACATAAACCACGGACGTCCGCGCAACGAACTCGCCCGCCCGATCTTGCGCCAGCCACGCCGGTCGCCGTACCGCCCACTTCCCAACACTGAAAAACACCCACTTGATTGATATCCTTAAATTAGTCTACCGACCCATTTGCGCTGCAAATTCTCTTTGCGCCATACAAGCATGCCCACCGCACATTGTACATAACATCCAATAAAAACAGCCAATTACACCTCTTGTACGGCACATATCGATGAATACCAGCGCATCACAAATGTGACCGATAATCACCATCCATTTTCAGCGTCAATTTTTCTGGGTTGCTTGACCTATAATTAGTCTTGCGCCGACAAGGCAAAAATCGACAAAAAACATGATTCCTTGCTTTTGTCATCGCAAACCGGTTGAGGGGCCGAATCGATCGAATATCGCCATAGGCGTCAATATAAAATTAGCTTTTTATTGCTTACTTGTGCGATATTAAATATTAATATTGTGTGTTTGCATTAAAGTTCGACAAAATATTGCACGAAGTCGATGAAAAAATGTTGCCTTGCACACGACGGTGCGACCGGCCCATAATGTATTCCGCCGGGGCAAGAGTTGTGCCACTCTTGCCTGTACTTCGGAATACTTTCAATGTCGTCGAAAACGATGGACCATGACCAAAGCGAAAAGACTGATCATTTTGACCGCGACGATCGAAACATCGAGCCTTTGGCGCGTATGCATCTTGCCGATGCTCCGCGCCCTGCGACCGAACGCGGACGCCAAACGGTCAAGCGCATCCTTTCAAACGCGATCGATATTTTTGTGACCGATGGATATGGCGAATTAAGTATGCGAAAAGTCGCAACCAGATCTGGATTGTCACTTTCAAATCTACAGCACTACTTTCCGTCCCGCGAAGATCTTCTCGCCACTATCATCAACGTCACACTTAACGAATATTCGAATTCTTACGATACTCTTCGAGCCGATACAACCCTAACACCCGAAGCACGCTTGGAAGCGCTGGTGCGATTGCTAATCGAAGATAGCAAGCAATCGAAAACACAGGGGTTATTCGTAAATCTTTTTGCCCTAGCACAATCGCAGGAATTCGCGCGCAAAACCATCGAGGAAGCTTATACATTTCAGCGGTTGATGATTGCCGAATTTGTCACTGCGATTAACCCAGAGCTTCCACCTAGCGTACTCGCACGGCGCGCGGCTTTGATCACGGCGCAGATCGAAGGGCTGATCGTATTTATTCCACAGAGAAATCGTTTTCCATCTGACCTTAGGGGTCTGGAAGACGATGCCGTCAACGCGGTCCTGGCACTAGCGAGAGCGTAAGTCGGTGCGATTTGGCACGCGCCGCCGCTTCCCGAACGGGAGGCGACGGTAACAATAAACAAACCCGTGGAAGCAACATTCTTTTCAGGTCTGCGAGGCAGACGATTCGCCCTCGCCTCGCCTGCAGCGCTCCTAAAATCGATAATTTGCCCATTCGTCATCAATTTCCTGGACCTTTAATCACAATGCTTTTTCCGTGGCGCGGCAATCCCTTGACCGCGCTCAAACACAATAGCCAACAACATTTGAATGTAAGTATTTCGCGCCTTACGGATAGGAATGCGATAACATCACTTCCCTTGCGATTTCTTGATCAAATCGGCTGCTTTTTCACCGATCATAATGGCGGGAGCATTGGTGTTGCCAGAAACGACGTCCGGCATGATCGAAGCGTCGGCCACACGAAGACCGGTCAAACCTCGAACGCGGAGTTCCGGATCGACGACGGCATCGGCACCTATGCCCATTTTGCATGTGCCCGCCATGTGGTGGTAGGTTACACATGCACGCCGCACATACTCGAGCAGTGCGCCAGGGTCGTCCCCGGCAGGGCCCGGCAAAACTTCGCGTGCGCGCCACTCGTCGAATGCGCGCTGGCGCCCGATTTCGCGACAGATCTGAACTGCTTGAGCAAGGCGATCCAGGTCCGACTGCTCCGAAAGATAGCGGGGATCGAGAAGAGGCGCGGCGGACGGATCGGTGGATTCCAAACGGATCTCGCCGCGGCTCGCCGGGCGAACTAGGCCTGCGCACAGTGTCCACGCATTGGCCGGACCATCGAAGCCTGGCGCATAGTACGGGATGTGCATGAACAGCGGCTGCAAGTCCGGACCAACACGACGTTCGTCACTGCGACAGAACAACTGCGATTCAAGAAGATTACTTCGCGCTGCCGGGATCGGCCTGGATGCCTCGAAGATCACGCTGCAAAGCAAGTGGTCCTGCAGATTCTTCCCAACCCCCGGAAGGTGGTGCGTCGCCCTGATGCCGACACGCGCGAGTTCGTCCGCTGGGCCAATACCCGAAAGCAACAAAATTTGCGGGCTGGCGATCGCCCCACCGCAGACGATCACCTCGCTCTCGGCCAAAACATTGACGGCCTGCACACCGTCGTAGAAGCGAACGCCGATACAGCGATCGCCCATGAGGATCAATTTTTCGACGCATGCGCCGGTTCTAACCGTCAGGTTCGGGCGATCACGAGCGGGCAATAGGAACGCCCGCGCAGCTGACTGGCGCATGCCATCCTTGATCGTGAGGTGGCAGTAGCCAACGCCTTCGACCTCCTCTGCGTTGCAGTCCTCGTTGCGCGCAAATCCCGCCTGGACCGCAGCTTCAATCGCAGCTTCACAGATTGGATTGGGTGAACGATTTCGCGACACATGCAACGGTCCGCCGACCCCGTGATACCGCGTTTCGCCGCTTTCATGGTCCTCTGATTTCCGGAAATACGGAAGCAGAGATTCAAAGTCCCAACCCAGGCATCCTTGATATGCCCACGCGTCGTAATCACTCTTGTGCCCGCGCACATAAATCATGCCGTTGATAGCACTGGAACCACCGAGTGTCCGTCCGCGGGGCCAATAATGCGTTCGCCCGGCAGTATGCGCCTGCGGTACTGTGTGGTACGCGTAATCGACTGGAGTTTTCCACAGAGAAGGCCAACCGCTCGGCGCTGCAATATTGGGATCATCATCTTTCGGTCCGGCCTCGAGTAGTAGCACCCGGACTCGCGGGTCTTCACTCAAACGAGCGGCAATAACACAGCCGGAAGAACCAGCGCCAACAACGATATAGTCATATGCATCCATGGCTTATTATCCTTGACGGTATGCGTACACGATCAGCGTCCGATCACATTCTCAAAAAAAGTGCGCAACGCGAACATTGAAGCGTTGCGTCTCAAGCGGACCATTCTCAGTTGACGTCTGACGGCCGTAGAGCGCGATGATTTGCCAAGTTTTCGTCGGGAACCATGCTGCACCCAAGAGAAAACTCGGTGTCGATTGCCGATTTGCAGAGGACACGCCTGCAACAGTTTGATTGCCGCCGAAGACATACGAACCACCAACCCGTAAATCGATACTGCTCGTGAGTTGGTATCGCAACCAACCCTGAGCCTGAAAGAGGGGCGACTCAGTCATCGTCGCGCCGGCAGGGCCGAAGTTGTGGTTCGGCGTGAATGCGGTCGCGTCGGCAGCCAGATCGAGAATCACTTTGGGCGCGATGGGCGTAATAAATCCCGCCTGCAACGCAAACTTCCAACGGTTCTCGCCGAGATTAATTCCTCGATTTCGGTCGTAACTGCCGGTCGGAGCGTAGATGAAGGGCGTGACACCCAGGAACGTGTTCGACTCGGGACGGTTGACGAGCCAGATCGTAGCGGCAAAGATCGCATCACCAATACCGGTATTGTTACCGAGGGCCGACATCTGATTCGTCGCACCAACGTGGCCGAATGGGACCAGGATTTGGGGGTCGACCGTAAATCCACCAATCGACGTAAAATGAATAAAACGCGCAACTCCAACATCCTGGGTGATGTCACCTCCCGCCACGCGCGAACCGTTAGCATAGATCCGCGTATTCTGCGCATGTTGAAGGTACAACGCACCGACGTTCGCGCCGGCGGGCAAAGCCGTATAGTCCCCTGCATCGACATTGATCGCTGAAGCCAACGTCGGGAAGGCAACCACCATCGTGAGAGCGGCCAACTTCCAGATGCGTGGACCGCGGAACACGTGCGTAACGCTAAACGCGTGAGTAACTGCCCGGTTGTTCTTCAATTTCGTCTCCTAGAGTACCGTCGACCATATAAGTTGGCCGTCCGGCATAGTCTAGGATCCCTCATCATTTTGTTTCGACGTTCCGTGCAGATGTTGCGTCAACGTGTGCAAATGTTTTCTATAACAGATGCGCTTTGATCTCACGTAACGCGATCTCTCGCCACGTCAAGCGAGCTTCAATGCATCTCGACATGTCATCCGATAAACGCCCGGGCTGCATCCGAATCGCGCCTTGAACAACCGTCCAAAATGCGTCATATCCGAAAAGCCGCACATCATCGCGAGCTCAAGCAGATTGCGGTTCGTGTCGGCGGGGTCCAAGAGCGCCCGCCTGCTCGCTTGCAGTCGATATTCCTGAATCAGCCCCTGGGGCGTCTGGTTGGTAGCAGATAATGCGCCGTAGAGCGTACGCCTCGACACGTTCAATGCACTCGCCAACTTGTCTGGCGTCAGGCTCGGATCGCAATAGTGCTGTGCTAGATAGAGCTCAGCACTCATACGCAGAGACGCACTTCGTGCTCCAGCCCGGTTGAGAGCCTCGCCGGCCTCACGGCGCACGACGGAATCTAGCAGCATCAAGGTCGATTGTTCGAAACCGGACAGGCTTTCGAGATCGTCGGGCACCTGCCCATCAATCAGATACCGAATTGACTGCAACGCGAGATTTGCATTGCCAACCGTTTGGTGCACCTGCGTGTCAGCACGATCAACAAACCATCGCCACATCGTGCTGCTCCTCGGTGGTGCAAGCACGGCGACGAACCTCGACGCATCCGCACACTCGATCGAATACGCCTGAGTCGCGTCGTAGACCACCCACTGCCCCGCACTAACAGTAGCCGTCTTGTTTCTTTGCGTCACGCGACTTTGCCCGGCAATCTGAAACAGCATCTTGTAGCAGTCTCTATCGGCCCGCTCCGCCAGCGCCCGATCGCGATCCGCCCGGATCGACGAGGTGTCCACCTCCGCCGCACGAATACCTCCCGCTACGGCAATGCGCACGGACATACGGAAAAGCGGGCCTGTATCTCGAAGAGCCAGCGGCAGGAAACTGTCCGAGATAAGATCTCGCAAATTTGCGCCGCTACCGCTTTCGCCAACAAGGATTTCATTTGCCATTGCTTGGTGATTTAGTATTACCTATTATTTTGGTCGATTCTTTCTTGTTCACGAACCGTGAACCTGCGCCGGATGCTTGGTTTGCATATCAGACGCGCTCCCAGGTCGTCGGAACAGCTCGACGACAACCATGCCGAAAACGGAGACGGTTGACGAAAGGCCAACCATTGAAGAATCGCACTACGAAATAAGGCGCATCTGACATCATCATTGAAAACTGCTGGTTTTTAATTGTCGATTGAATCAGCGATTGCGTCTAACGCGTCGTGCTTAGGACGACGCGTATGCATTCTCACAGCATCAAATCGACATGACTCATTTTTTTACCGACCAACCGGTCGGTCAATGATGGTTTGCACCAGTGAAGCCAGCTACCTTCCCTGCGTCGGTATCGGACCGTGGCCATGTGTTCCACGCCGCCACACACTGTGCACGCTGAGACCAAAAGTATGCACTCAACGTCGGTCCAGCTTCAGTGCGCGAAACTAGAATCGGTCGCAGTCGGCTCCTAGCTCGTGGCTAATCGAGACGCGTATCTGTCACTAATTCGATGAAGCATTGAACCGAAAGCGCCGGCGAATACCGTAGAAAACCATCAGAAATTTGTAAGGAGATGCCCACAAAGGTCGGGACAGTAAGCATGCGCAGAACGGGACAGAACTGGCGGATGTCACTTGCACGATCGTGGGCGATAAACGATGTCCGATAAAACGTTCGATTACATCATCATTGGCGCTGGTTCGGCCGGCTGCACCATTGCAACCAACCTCATCGAGCGGCGCAAGGGAAGCGTCTTGCTGATCGAGGCCGGCGGTCACGACAAAGACCTGTTCATTCACATGCCGGGCGGCCTCGGCAAGGCCATCCCCCGCTATACATGGCCGTATGCCGCCGAACCGTCGCAGGACGTGAAAGGTCGGTCCATCGCGGTACCGCAGGGTCGAGTGCTTGGCGGGTCCAGTTCCGTCAATGGCATGCTTTACGTTCGTGGGCACCGGAATGACTACGACCGGTGGGAGAACGAGTTCGGCTGCAAGGGCTGGGGCGCCGACGAAATGCTGCGTTACTTCGCCAAGGCCGAGAACAATGAATCGCTGACCCTTCCATTCCATGGAAACGATGGACATCTGAAGGTCACAGAGATTCGCTATCGGCATCCGCTCTCGCAAGCATTCGTCCGGGCGGGCCAACAGATGGGACTCGAATACCGGACCGACTACAACGGCGACAGACAGGATGGTGTCGGGTTTTATCAGGCCACCATCTTCAATGGCGAGCGGGGCTCCACGGCGGCGACCTATCTAAAGGCAATCAGAAACCACGCAGAGTTCAAGCTCGAAGTCGATGCTCTGGTCGAGCGCATCGAAATAGAAGGCAGCCGCGCGACCGGCGTAACTTATCGCCAAGGCAACCGGCAGGTGACCGCCTATGCGCGCGCGGAAGTAATTTTGACCGCAGGCGCGATTGGCTCGCCCAAGATTCTGCAGTTGTCCGGTGTCGGACCGCGCAGCGACCTCGAAAATGCGGGTGTTCGAGTCAAACATGTCCTGCCGGTTGGTGAGAATTTTCATGACCACATGCACACGTCGGTCAATGCATCCATCAAGACGCCGATCTCGCTGTACGGGCAGGATCGGGGCCTCCGAGCGCTCAAACACGGTCTTCAATGGATGTTGTTCCGATCGGGACTATTGACCTCCCCGGTACTCGAAGGATTCGCATTCGTCGACACGTGTAACCAAGGACAACCGGATGTCCAGTTTCACTTCCTGCCAGTCATCGATGCGTTCGACGATCCGTTCGGTGTGACAAATGGCAGGACACACGGCATCACGATCAAAACCGGTCACCTTCAACCATATTCGCGCGGTCGTGTAACGATTCGGTCGTCGAACCCTGCGGATCTTCCGCGGATCGACGGACGCTACCTGTCAGATCGCAGGGACGTAGACGGTCAAGTTCGTGCGACCAAACTGGCCCTCAGAATCTTGCAGCAGCCGGCGCTCGCCGCGCATGTGGACGAGATCTTTTCGCCGAATTGCATTCCCGATGACGACGCCGCGATCGAAGACTGGGTGCGCGGTGCCGCCAAGACGGTCTATCACCCGGTCGGAACGTGTCGAATGGGAATGGAGCCCGCGTCGTCGGTCGTTGACACGCAACTTCGCGTACATGGTATCGCAGGGCTTCGTGTAGCCGACAGCTCGACGATGCCCAGCATCCCGAGCGGTAATACGAACGCGCCAACCATCGCGCTGGCCGAGAAAGCATCGGACCTGATCTCGAATACGATGCGCTAACGCTTGCGAATCAAATCTCTCCGGGAGGCGAATAGATGGCAATAGTCCAGATGCTTGACGAAGTCAAACAATTCCTTGCTCGCGAACATGGGCACTACATCGGGGGTCGGCCGGTCGCGGGACAAGGCAGTGAACGAATCGAAGTTCGGTGCCCGTCTACTCTTACTGTGGTCGGCTCCGTCGCGCAGGCTGTAGACGTCGATATCGAAGCCGCAATTGCATCGTCTCATCAAGCATTTCGAAAAGATTGGGCGTCCGTCTCGCCTGCTGACCGAGAGCGTATCCTCCTGCGATTCGCAGATCTGATCGAAATGCATGGCGAGGAAATCGCTCAAATCGAAACGGCACAGTCGGGGAAGCTTATCGCGTTGTCCCGCGTCATAGAAGTAGGATGGTCTGCTCGTTGGCTGCGTTACTACGCAGGTTGGGCAACGAAAATTTCCGGCGAAACGATTACGCCGTCTTATCCGAGCATGAGCGGCGAGCGCTACACTTCTTTTACGTTGCGGGAGCCTCTGGGCGTTGTCTTCGGTGTTATCCCGTGGAACTTCCCGGTCATGATCCCAGTGTGGAAATTCGGGGCCGCGCTCGCGACGGGCAACACCGTACTCATCAAGTCCTCGGAGTTCTCGCCGCTGACGATGCTACGCATCGCGGAACTCGGCACGGAGGCGGGGCTGCCGGCCGGAGCGCTGAACGTCATCAACGGCACGGGCAAGATCGGAGGCAAAGTCACTTCGGATCCGCGTATCGCCAAGGTGTCGTTTACGGGGTCGGTTCCGACCGGTCGCCTCATTGGCGAGGAGGCCGTTAAGGCCAACCTCACGCGCTTCACGCTCGAGCTTGGAGGCAAGAATGCTGCAGCGTTCCTTCCGGATACGTCGATCGACAAAATTCTCGACGGAGTCTTCGAGGCGGGGTTTTTGCACAGTGGTCAAGTGTGCGCTTCAGCGGAACGTTTCTTCGTGCATCGCTCTCAATTCGACGAGGTGATCGAGAAACTCAGATCCCGTATGGAAGGCATCAAACCTTCCCAACCCATGGATGACGCAGGAATGATCGGGCCAGTGTGCAACGAGCCGCAATTCAATAAATGCCTCGCCGCGTTCGAACTGGCCAAGACGGAAGGCGATGACATCGTCACCGGCGGCGGCGCATATCGGCACGATGGACTTTACATTCAGCCAACGATCATTCTGCCGAAGTCCCTGGACTCGAGCGCATACCGTCAGGAGATCTTCGGTCCGGTCGGCACGTTTGTACCGTTCGACGACGACGATGAACTGCTCTCAATGATGAACGACACGCCTTTCGGCTTGACGGCAAGCATCTGGACGAATGACCTGGCGAAGGCGCTTCGATACGTTCCGCGTATCGAGGCCGGTACCGTCTGGGTAAACATGCACACGCTGGTCGATCCTGCAGTACCTTTCGGTGGCGCCAAGGGTTCCGGTGTGGGGCGCGAATATGGATCATCCTTCATTGATTCCTATACCGAGCTGAAGTCAGTGTCCATTCGACTTTGATCGAACAACGGCGACCGGCAAACGGAAGGGGGCTGCCGGCCGCGCCGATATCGTATTTTCATCTGCTGGAATATTTTGATTTGCGTGAAGTGTTTGCCGATGACACGCTGGCTGACCGCGGCCCGCACTCGCGTCAAGTCTTGCCAGCGATACTCCATATACGCTAGAGAAGCTTTATGTATTCTTATAACTGTGTCGTCGACGCAGACGCGATTACGACCGCCAGCCGCGACGAACTGGAAGCGCTGCAGCTACTGCGCCTCAAGTGGTCGCTGCGCCACGCGTACGACAACGTACCGCACTATCGCCGCACGTTCGATGCGGCCGGCGTGCATCCGGACGACCTGAAGTCGCTCGCCGATCTCGCGAAATTCCCGTTCTCGACGAAGAACGACCTGCGCGACAACTATCCGTTCGGGCTGTTCGCCGTGCCGCGCGAGCAGGTCGTGCGCGTGCATGCGTCGAGCGGCACGACCGGAAAGCCGACCGTGGTCGGCTACACCGCGCGCGACATCGATACCTGGGCGAACGTGACCGCGCGCTCGATCCGCGCGGCCGGCGGCCGCCCGGGTGACACGCTCCACAACGCGTTCGGCTATGGCCTGTTCACGGGCGGCCTCGGGATTCACTACGGCGCGGAACGACTCGGCTGCATGGTCGTGCCGATGTCGGGTGGCCAGACCGAGAAGCAGGTGCAGCTTATCCGCGATTTCGAGCCGAAGATCATCCTCGTCACGCCGTCGTACATGCTGAACCTGATCGACGAAATGGTGCGGCAGGGGATGGATCCGGCCGAGTCGTCGCTGAAGATCGGCATCTTCGGCGCGGAGCCGTGGACGCTGGCGCTGCGCGAGGAAGTCGAGACGCGCGTGGGTATCGACGCGCTCGACATCTACGGGCTGTCGGAAGTGATGGGCCCGGGCGTCGCGTGCGAATGCGTCGAGACGAAGGACGGCCCGGTGATCTGGGAGGACCATTTCTACCCGGAGATCATCGATCCCGTCACGGGAGAAGTGCTGCCCGACGGCAGCCAGGGCGAGCTCGTGTTCACGTCGTTGACGAAGGAAGCGATGCCGGTGATCCGCTACCGCACGCGCGACCTCACCGCGCTGCTGCCGCCCACCGCGCGCGCGATGCGCCGCCTCGCGAAGATCACGGGCCGCTCCGACGACATGCTGATCGTGCGTGGCGTGAACGTGTTTCCGAGCCAGATCGAGGAGATCGTGGTCGCGCTGCCGCAGCTGTCGGGCCAGTTCCAGATCACGTTGTCGCGCGACGGTCATATGGACAGGCTCGACCTCGCGGTCGAGCTGCGCTCCGAGGTGGCCGCGTCCGTCACCGACGGCGATCGCGCGGCGCTTGCGCGCGAGCTGCAGCAACGAATCAAATCAATAGTTGGAGTTTCAGCAATAGCGCACCTCCTGGCTGCAGGGGGTATACCCGCAACCTCTACAGGCAAAGCAAAGCGAGTAATTGATCACCGAGATTCCGTATAACTGTCTCAACTCGGCCATCGAAGCAGCTACTTGATAGTGTTTGACGATTATTTATTTTCGCTTTTTTCAGCGGGCAACGACGCCGCCTGGTCAATAGCGCGTATCGTCACCGAGCTCAACGCTGCGAGTTCACAGTACTTATTAGTGGCGTTGATTTTCGCCTGCAGTTCACCGTCGGTCAGCATTCGGACGACTCGAGCAGGGACACCCACGACCAAAGTACTTGCCGGCACCTGCATACCAGACTTGACGAACGTGCATGCTGCGACGATGGCCGATTCGCCGATTGTCACGCCATCCATCACGACCGCGTTCATCCCGATTAAGACATTGCGCACTAGACGGGCGCCATGTACCACGGCGCCATGGCCGACGTGGGATCGTACACCCAGCCAGCACGTCTTTCCGTGCCCGACATGCAACGTACAGTTGTCCTGTACGTTGCTTTCTTCGTCGATACGGATGGCGCCGAAATCTCCACGGAGAGACGCGCACGGTCCGATATAGCAACCAGCGCCGACGATCACGTCGCCGATGACGCTCGCACTCGAGTGTACGTAAGCGGTCGCATGGACGCGCGGCGCCACGCCTCGATATTCGTATAACGCCATAATCCGCTGGACTCCGTATGGATATGCTGTCTGGTCAGTTTGCGCAGATATCGGTGCCGCGCGTCTCGCGCACGCACAAGATCCCGACGATCAGCGAAGCGGTCGCAATGACGATCGGATACCAGAGGCCAGAATAGATGTTCCCGTTTGCCGCGACGATCGCGAATGCGGAAGCCGGGAGAAATCCACCGAACCATCCGTTACCGATGTGATATGGCAACGACATCGACGTGTAGCGGATCCGTGTCGGAAAATACTCGACGAGCATGGCCGCGATCGGCCCGTAGACCATCGTGCCGTAGATCATCAGGATCGCCAGCGGAAGGATCGCCATCGGCCAATTGATCTTGCCCGGATCGGCCTTCGCCGGATAGCCGTTATCATGCAGCGCACGCTGCAGCGCCCGATCGAAATCACGCCCTTGCATGGCTGCGTCGACGGATTTTCCATCGTATGACGAAATAACGCTGGCGCCGACGACGATCGCTGCCCTCTCGCCCGGCGCCGCCGGTTCGTTACGGTAGCTCAGCCCAGCTTTCGAGAGCGCACTCTTGGCGATATCGCATGAACTGGTAAAGGTCGCCGTACCGACCGGATTAAACTGGAACGAACACTCGCGAGGAAATGCCTTCACCACAATCGGCGCATTCCGTTGTGCCGTCTCCAGCGCGGGATTGATAAAGTGCGTGAGCCCCTTGAACAGCGGAAAATACGTGGCGGCCGCCAACGCGAAACCGATCAGGATGATCGGCTTGCGTCCGATTCGGTCGGACAATGAACCGAACACGACATAGAACGGCGCCGAGATCACGAGTGCGATGGCAAGGATCATATTCGACGTCGAACCCTCGAGCCTGAGCGTCTGCGTCAGAAAGAACAGCGTGTAGAACTGCCCCGTATACCAGACCACTGCCTGCCCCGCCGTCAGCCCGAACAACACGACCAACACCAGTTTGAGGTTCTTCCATTGCCCGAATGCCTCGGCTACGGGTGCCTTCGAGCGACTGCCCTCCGCCTTCATGCACTCGAATGCCGGCGACTCGTGCAACTGAAGGCGGATCCACACCGATATCCCGAGCAGGACGATGGACATCAGGAATGGCACTCGCCATCCCCACGATGCGAACAGACCTTCGCCTGTCGTGGTTCGCACACCCAGAATGACCACCAGCGACAGGAACAGCCCGAGCGTCGCGGTCATCTGAATCCAGGCGGTCCATGCACCGCGCCGGTCATTCGGCGCATGCTCCGCGACATAGGTCGCCGCGCCGCCATATTCGCCGCCAAGCGCGAGCCCTTGAATCATCCGCATCGCGACAAACAGGATCGGCGAAGCGATCCCGATAGTGGCAAAGCCCGGCAGCAACCCGATGAGAAACGTCGAGCCGCCCATCAGGACGATCGTCACGAGAAACGTATATTTGCGACCTACCAGGTCGCCCAGACGTCCAAATACGATCGCCCCGAGAGGTCGCACCGCGAAACCCGCAGCAAAGCTCAGCAGCGTAAAGATGAATCCCGCGGTCGGGTTGACACCGGAGAAAATGTGCCTGCCAATGAACGTCGCCAGCGAGCCAGCGAGAAAGAAGTCGTACCACTCGAACACCGTACCTAACGAAGATGCGAAAACCACCCTTTTTTCGTCACGGGACATCCGCGACGCAGGGACTGCCACATTGACCGTTGACATGTCTAGCTCCTCCAAACCAATGGATTCATCGTTGTTGTTTAACTTTCATTACTGGACTTTATTGCGGGAGATACCTCCATCGAACAATTCACGATGAACCGGCACCGAAGCGTCGATGCACCCAGGTGCCGCCCCGAGCGTCAGGCGATTCCGCCCACGCACAGATACTTGAGCTCGAGGTAGTCCTCGATGCCGTACTTCGATCCCTCGCGTCCGAGCCCGCTCTCCTTGACACCGCCGAACGGTGCGACTTCGGTCGAGATCAGGCCTTCGTTGATGCCTACGATGCCGTACTCGAGCGCCTCGGCCACTTTGAGCACGCGGCCGATATCTCGGCTGTAGAAATAAGAAGCGAGACCAAATTCGGTGTCGTTCGCGAGCGCGATTGCCTCGTCATCGGTACTGAACCGGAAAATGGGGGCGACGGGACCGAATGTCTCCTCGCGAAAGATCCGCATCGACGGAGTCACATCGGCAAGAATCGTCGGCTCGTAGTAGTTGCCGCCCTTCTGATGCCGCTTTCCGCCTACTACGACACGCGCGCCCTTCGATATCGCGTCGTCGACGTGCTCCATAACCTTCGCGACGGCATGCTCATCGATCAGAGGACCGATCGCGACACCTTCCTCGAATCCGTCGCCGACACTCATGGATTGCACGGCCACCGACAGTTTTTCGATGAACGTGTCATACACACTGTCCTGAACCAGCAGCCGGTTCGCACATACGCAGGTCTGTCCGGCATTGCGATACTTCGATGCGATGGCACCTTTCACCGCCGCGTCAAGATCGGCATCGTCGAATACGATGAACGGCGCGTTGCCGCCCAGTTCCATCGATGCCTTCTTGACGCTCGACGCGCATTGCGCCAGCAGAACCTTGCCGATTTCCGTCGATCCGGTGAACGAGACCTTGCGGACGATCGGGCTGGCCGTCAACGTTTCGCCGATCTCCGCCGCCGCGCCAGTCACGCACGAGATCACCCCCTTTGGTACGCCGGCACGCTCCGCCAGCACGCAGAGCGCAAGTGCGGAGAATGGCGTCTGGCTCGCCGGTTTCAATACCATCGTGCAACCAGCGGCGAGCGCCGGCCCGATCTTGCGCGTCAGCATCGCCGCCGGGAAATTCCACGGCGTGATCGCAGCGCACACGCCGATGGGTTGCTTCAGCACGACGATGCGCTTGTCGCGCGCATGCCCCGGAATCGTATCGCCATAGACGCGCTTGGCTTCCTCGCCGAACCATTCCAGAAACGACGCGGCATAGCCGATCTCCCCGCGGCTTTCCGCAAGCGGCTTGCCCTGCTCAGCCGTCATGATCGCCGCCAGATCATCCTGATTCTCGATCATCAATTCATACCAGCGACGCAAAACCACCGCACGTTCCTTCCCAGTACGCGCGCGCCATTCGGCCAGCGCGGCATTGGCGCCGTCGATCGCGCGCAATGTTTCATCTCGCCCCATGCGCGGCACGGTCCCAAGCGACTGCCCCGTCGACGGATTGCGCACGTCGATAGTGCCCCCTTGGTCAGCGGGAATCCATTCACCTGCGATGAGGCATACATGCCTTAGCAATTCAGGATTGCGAATCGTTACCTGTCCATTCAATGAAATTGTCGACATCAATATTTCTCCAGTCATAGGATAGGCGTAACGTGTCAGACGTCGCCGTGCTCGGCCGGTTGTACGGCTTCGCGCAATTTGAACCGCATGACCTTCCCAGATCCGGTCCGCGGAATTTCCGTCGTCACATGAATCGCGGACGGCACCTTGTAAGCCGACAGATGGAGACTGCAGTGCGCGAGCAGCGCCGCGATATCCACAGCGCCCTCGGCTCGCTCGACGACGAACACCACCGGCACCTCGCCGAGATGCGCATGCGGCATGCCGACGACCGCGCAATCGTGAACGCCGTCGTACTCGCAGACCACCTCTTCGATCTCGGCCGGTGAGATGTTCTGGCCGCCTCGAATGATTACTTCCTTGAGGCGCCCCGTGATGGTGATATAGCCGTTCGCATCAAAGCGTGCCAAGTCGCCCGTGCGATACCAGCCGCTGCTCAATGCCGCATCGGTTTCCGTTGGCTTGTTCAGGTATCCCTTCATCACATTGGGGCCGCGGACGAGTAACTCGCCTTCTTCTCCGACACGGACATCGCGCAACGCAACAGGATCGACGACGCGCGCCGCTACGCCCGGCAGTGGCAGGCCGCACGAGCCGAATACGCGCGCACCGGTCGGCCAGTTCATCGTGACCATCGTCGAGGTTTCGGTAATGCCGTAGCCATCGAGCAGCTTCAGGCCGAACATGTTTTCGAATTCGCGATTCGTCGTGCCCGGCAGTATCGCGCCGGCCGACACGCACAATCGCAGCCCGGGCAGCGAGCCACGCCCGTTCGCCCGCGCGGATTCGAGCAGGTAGTGGAACATCGTCGGCACGCCCGGCATGACCGTGAAGCGCCCGTCCGACAGCAGCCGCGGGATTTCACTCGACGAATACTTCTCCATCAGATACGCGGTCGCACCGACTGCGAGCACGCTCAGCACGGAGAAGTTCAGCGCATACGAGTGATACAGCGGAAGTGCGCTCAGCACGCGATCGCTGCCCGTCAGGCCGGCAATCGGGGCCCAGCATGCGGCGGCGACCCACAGCATGCCGTGCGTCGACAGTAGCACGCCTTTGGGCTTGCCGGTCGTTCCCGACGTGTAGATCGCGAATGCGGGATCGTCGATCGCATCCGGATCCAACGGCTCGCTCGAGGCGTCACACGCTATCGCGACTGCAAATGGCGTACCGACGACTGGCTGCAACGAGCCAGACACGGTCACGTATTCGTTGACCGAGCCAACCGACGCACCGATCTCGCGCAATTCTCGCTCTCGCGCATCGCTCGTCACCAGCGCCGTGCAGCGTGCATCGTCGAGCCGATACTCGATCTCCGGCGACGTCGCCTCGTGGCTGATCGGCACGGCGATTGCACCGGCTCGAACGCAGGCAAGGCAGGTCACCACCCATTCGATCGAATTCGGCAGCACGACGGCGACGCGATCGCCGGCCTGAACGCCCGCCCGCTGGAAGTGCGTCGCGAGGCGTGCCGTCATCGCGTCAAGTTCCGCGTAGGTGATAGATGTGCGTGCGTCCTCGAATGCGGCCTTGTCCGGATTGCGCTCCTTATGGCGCTTGAGCAATTCGTGGACAGGAACAATAAGCTCGGTATGAATCACGTTTGTCTCCTCGAGCACTGCCGTCGGATTCGGTCGGCGGCGCCGATGTGTCAGTTGTCGGAAGGAAGCCGTGGGTTGCGCCGTCAAACCATACTGAAGCCGCCGCTGATGCTGATCACTTGACCGGTAATCCAGCTTCCCTTTTCCGATGCAAGCAGAACCGCCATGGGCGCAACATCATGCGGCTGACCGAGACGCCGAAGCGGATACAGCTTGACCAGCCGTTCGAGATTCGCCTCGAGAAATGCTGGATCGTGTGCTGTCTCGATCAATCCCAGCGCCAGCGCATTTGCAGTCGTGCCTGAACGCGTTTCGCGTGCGATCGACTTCATCAACGCGATATTTGCCGCGCGCGCGGCCGCCCCGATCGCCAGACCAGATTCACCGACCCTCGACGAGTCCCCTGTGATTGTGATGATGCGGCCGCATCCCTTATCCCACTCGAGATGGGGTAAAGCCGCATGCGTGCAGTTCAGCGTGCCGTAAAGACACACGTCGATTTGCCTGCGCCATTCGTCGGGATCGGAATCGAGAAAGCGTTTGCGGATGACGAGTCCCGCGTTGTTGACGAGGATGTTCAATCTGCCGAATACATCGACGGTCTCGTCGATCATCTGGTTTACGGCCCGACGGTCCGAGATGTCGCAGCCGATCGCGATACCGCGCCCGCCTTGCGCGCGAATCTCGTCCACGACCGATTCTGCCGTCGCCTTGGCACCGTGATAGTTGACGACGACACTAGCCCCCTCGGCAGCCAGGCCGAGTGCGATTTCGCGGCCCACGTCCCGGGCGCCGCCAGTGACGAGCGCGACCTTTCCGTCAAGTCTGAATTCCATCTTGTTGCTCCTTGGTTGATTCAATGGGGAATGAATGAATGAGGCGATACAGACGTTCGGGCGTCGCCGGCAACTCTGATATGTCGACGTTCAGCGGCGACAACGCGTCGGTAATCGCATTCGCGATGGCTGCGGGCGAGCCGATCGTGCCACCCTCGCCCATGCCGCGAAAGCCGCCCAGCGTATTGGGTGCCAGTTTGTCGAGGTGTACGAGCTCGAACGTCGGAATTTCCGGTGCTGACGGCAGCAGGTAATCAACCAGACTCGCGGTCAGCAGTTGGCCGTCTGCGTCGTACACGACTTCTTCGAGCAAAGCAGCACCGATGCCCTGTGCCACGGCTCCACGCGTCTGCCCCGCGACGATCAACGGATTGATCACCCGTCCGCAGTCTTCCGCGATCACGTATCTCTGAACGTGAACGCCATACGTTTCTGGATCGATTTCCACCTGAACGAGATGCGTGGAAGAACTGGTCGTGCCTACCACCGGGTCATACACCCGACTGACACAAAGGTCTTCTCGGAACTCCGGCGGCACGCGTCCCATTTGTGAATAGAGCGCCTTCGCGAGTTCAGCGAACGTGAGACGTGCATCGCTCCCGCGCACGCGAATGACACTATCGATCACGTCAAGATCGGCCAGCGACACGTCAAGCAGGTGGCCGGCGACGCGCAACATCCGTGCGCGCAACTCGCGCGCCGCCAGCATTCCCGCCCCGCTGCTGATAACTGCCGTTCGGCTGGCATAACTGCCGGTACCGTGCGGCACGGCGGTACTATTTCCGGTGATCACGCGCAGATCTTCGATGCACGCGCCGAGTTCGTCGGCCAACACCTGAGCAAGCGTCGTCTCGTGTCCCTGACCATGCGATGCGCAACCGAACGATGCCGTGACGGCTCCGGTCGAATCGAGCTGGATCACGCACGTATCGGTGCCGGTATTGATCGGCATACCTGGCGATGCGGAAATGCGCGACCCGATACCGGACAGTTCGGCATAGCAGGCTACGCCAATGCCGACCCAGCGCCCTACGGCACGCGCCTGCGCCTGTGCTTGCCTCGCAGCGGCGTAGTCGAAGCGTTCCTTCGCTGCCTCGAGTCCTTCGATGAATGCCGATTGATCCCACACGATGCCGACCGGCGTGCGATACGGGAATTCGTCCGGACGCACGAGGTTGCGCAACCGCAACTCCGTCGGATCCATGTCGAGCCGCTTTGCCGCCAGATCCATCAGGCGCTCCATCGCGAATGTCGACGTCGGGCGTCCGACGCCGCGATAGGGCCCGGTCGGCGCCTTGGGTGTCGTCACCCCACGCACGTGTCCGTGATAGACGGGGACCCGGTACGGCCCGGGCAGAAAACTGATCACCTGAACCGGCTCGATGCCGGCAGTCCACGGATAGATCGAATACGCGCCCACATCGCCGATCACTTCGGCACGCAGGCCCAAAATCCGGCCGTCGCTATCCAGTGCGAGTTCGGCATCGACCCGTTCGTCGAAGGCCTGGCTCGTCGACAGCATGTCCTCGAGCCGATCACCGCTCCAGCGCACCGCACGCCCGACCTTGCGCGCGAGCACGCATACGAGCACTTCCTCCTGATAGACCGAGGACTTGCCGCCGAATCCGCCGCCGACATCGGGCGCGATCACCGTCAGCCGGTTGCCCGGCATGTCGAGCAGATCCGCCATCGCGTCGCGCACGATGCCCGGTATCTGGCTCGACGTATAGAGCGTCAGGGCGTCCCGGCCCTGATCCACTTCCGCGATATAGGTGCGCGGCTCCATCGCGGTCGGCATCTTCCGGTGAAACCGGAACCGGCCGCCAACGGTGACGGGCGCGTTCGCGAACGCGTCGTCGATCTCGCCGCGCACGAACCGACGTTCGACCAACACGTTGCTCGTCAATCCTTCGTGCAGCAGTGGCGCGCCGGGCTGTGCCGCCGCCTCGGCATCGGTCTCGACCGGCAGCGTTTCGTATTCGATCTCGATCGCATCCCGCGCATCCTCAGCCAGATAGCGGCTATCAGCGAGCACCGCGATGACCGGTTCGCCGACGAAGTGCACGACACCGTCGGCCAGCGCATGAATCGGCGTGAGTTGATAATCCGCCATGCGCGATACCGCGACAGCCGGCTTGACGAGGCCGGCCAGATCGGCCCACGCATAGATGCCGAATACACCTTCCATGACCCGCGCAGCGTCGGCACGCACGGCGCGGATGCGCGCATGCGCCTGGTCGCTACGCACGATCGCGAGATGAAGTGCATTTCCGGCCGGTCGATCGTCGACGTAACGACCGAGCCCCGTGAGCAATCTCGCGTCTTCGAATCGGCGCACCGGCTGCCCGACAAAGCCGCCGCGCGACCGTTCGTCGATGCCGACATCGGCGTCCGGCGGCGCGCCAGGATCATGATGCGGCTTACTCATACGCGTGCTCCCCCTTGCGAAGCGTGTCCCACTGTTGCGGGTCGTGGCCGAAGATCACGCTTGCGCCATCTCGTTCGAGCCGCCGGACTTCGTCGAGGGATGACAATGCGGCATCCGGGTCCCACGTGTTGCGCGGCATCACTTCGCGCGTCAAATTCTCGCGCAGTGCAACGGCGTCGGCAGCCAGCAGGAAGGCGCCGTCACGCTCCAGCGTCGCGAGCATGCCCATGCTCCCCGGCGTATGGCCCGGCAACGGGACCAGCAGCATCTTTCCATCGCCGAAGACGTCGCGCTCCCCCTCGACGAGTTCGGTCGGCATCGGATGCTGCCAGTCGGCGGGAATGTAGCCGCGTTGCAGTGCCTCTTCCCCCTGGGCGGCCGCCAGTTCCTTCGCATGGCAGAAGAACGTCGCCTGCTTGAAGAAAGCGTTGCAGCCGCAATGATCGGAGTGCAGATGGGAGTTGACGACCACATCGATATCGTCAGGCGCGAGCCCGAGCGTTTCCAGCTGAGCGACGACGTTGTCTCGCGGCCCGGCGATCGGCGTCATGGCCTTCGCCATCGTGCCCCAGCGTGCTGCGCCAGCGTCGACGACCTGCGGGTGACATCCGGTGTCGAACAATACGTTTCCCTGATCATGTCGAAACAGCATGCATGCCACCGGCAGGTCGATCGTTTCGCTTCGCTCAGCTTCCGGAAGATAAACACTCTTGCGCATCCGGAGCCGGCCGCCATTCAGAACATGCATTTTCATCGTTGATTTTCCTCGGTTGGCTCGGATTCGGCGGCATGCCGCAATGCATCGCGCGCCGTTACGCAAACACGGACGGCTTCGACGATGCCTTGGTAGCCGGTACAGCGGCAAAGATTTCCGGACAGCGCG
The DNA here is from genome assembly GCF_048565265.1 of Burkholderia theae. Classification (NCBI taxonomy): domain Bacteria; kingdom Pseudomonadati; phylum Pseudomonadota; class Betaproteobacteria; order Burkholderiales; family Burkholderiaceae; genus Burkholderia; species Burkholderia theae. The sequence goes on along the minus strand of NZ_CP183463.1, from coordinate 865,917 downwards.
TCGCGGATCTCTTCATCGCTGTCGAGCGCGTATTTCTGCAACGCATCGGCGCAGGTCGCGAGCATGCCGGGTGTACAGAACCCGCACTGAAGGCCGTGATGTTCGCGGAACGCCTCCTGTAGCGGGCTCAGCGAATCAGGCGAGCCCATGCTCTCCACGGTACGCACGTCGCAACCGTCGGCCGAAATCGCCAGCATCAGGCAGGACCGGACGCTATCGCCGTCGACGATCACCGTGCATGCCCCACATACGCCATGCTCGCAACCGACGTGTGTGCCGGTCAGCGACAGGACGTGTCGCAAGAAATCGGACAGAAGCAGACGCGGTTCGACGCTGCGTTCGACGACCGTGCCATTGACGATCATCCAGACGGGCTTGCGACCAATGTCATGTTCGTTCATTGCGGGACTCCTGAAGCACGGCGCCATGCGCTGCGTATCGCGCGCTGCGCGAGCACGCCCGCGAGATGGCGACGGTACGCCGGCGAAGCATGCAGATCGATGGCGGGAGATAGTCCGTCGCACGCGGCTTCCGCCGCCTCTTCCACGAGCACATCGGACACCGGCTTGCCGCGCAGGATCGCTTCCGAGGCACTGCGCCGCAACGGCGTGTCGCCTACCCCCATCATCGCGACGCGCGCATCGCGAATCACGCCGTCGCGGACATCCAGCAACACGCCTACAGCGGCCAACGCGAAGTCGCCTGCGCGACGCGAGAATTCTTCGAAACACCAGCCGGTCCCGGGCTTCACGCCCGGAAAATCGACGCGGACGACCATCTCGTCATCGTCGAGCATCGTCGTGAGTGGCGCGACGAAGAAGTCGGCCGCCGCGATCCTGCGCTCGCCGCGGAGCGAACGCGCGACGATCGTCGCATCCAGCAATCGCGCGAGCATCGGCAGTTCAGCGGCCGGATCGGCATGCGACAGGCTTCCGCCGATCGTGCCACGATTGCGGATCGCCAAGTGTGCGACATGGCGCATCGTGTCCGGAATGATCGGAAATTGTCGGGCAACCTGGCGCGACGTCTCGAGCACGCGGTGACGCGTCAGCGCACCCACCGCGAGTCCACCGCCCTCACGCTCGCGCACGTAGTCGAGCTCGACCAGTTTGCGGATGTCGACGATCATCGCGGGACGAACCACACGAAAATTCAGCATCGGCATTAGGCTTTGGCCGCCGGCCATTAATTTCACATCGCCGCGGCAGGCTGCCAGCGCGGCGATCGCCTCGTCGACGGAGTCGGGACAACAATAATCAAACGGTGCCGGTTTCATCGTTTCCTCCGTCAACGTCCCTGGAATTTCGCGGAGCGCTTTTCGGTGAACGCGGCCCGGCCTTCCCGATAGTCGTCGCTGCTGGCTGCCGCCGCGATCATCGCCTCGGCTCGATCGAGATCAAGCACGCCGGTGCCCATCACCATCCCGTTCAGCAGGTATTTCGCGCCCGCCAGGCTCAGTGGCGCGTTCGCCGCCATCGTTCTCGCGAACGCGCGCGCATCGGCCACCGGATCGCTCGTCCTTGCGCGCGCCTTGGCGCAGCTCACACGCTGCCACCACGAGAGCGGCGCGACCTGCGCGTCGTCTCCGGCGATCCGGTCCACGAATCCAATGTCACGTGCCGCTCGCGCATCGAATCGCTCTGCGCCGTAGAGAATCTTCTTCGCTTGCGACAGCCCCACCAGCGACAACAGCTTGCGCGTCCCACGCACGCCGTAGATGATGGAAAGGCGGGCCGCAGGAATGCCGAACGTGGCGTCGGGCGCCGAGAAGCGGAAGTCGCAAGACATCGCCAGATGCGCGCCGCCGCCCAGGCAATAGCCGCGCAATACCGCGATGGTTGGCTTCGAGATGTTCGCGATCGCATCGCAGCAGGCATCCACTGCGATCTCATATGCGTTCGCCTGGCCAGCGTCGGCACGCACTTTCTCGAACTCGGAGATGTCGGCGCCGGCGCAGAAGTCGTCCCCCGCGCCCGTCAGCAACACAGCCCGCACCTCGGGATTTCGTTCGAGCGCAGCCATGATCGATGGCATCGCGAGCCACATCCCGTATGTCATCGCGTTGCGGCTGCCCGGCCGGTTCATGGTGACGACCGCGATCTGATCGGAGATCCATACTTTGATCTTCTCGGTCATCAACGCATCCACCATCTCCGCCTGAAGGCCGGCCAGCGGGACCTCAGGTGCGCCGTCCGCCCCGGTGGAGCGAGCCTGCGGCGCAGCAGCGCCGACGGGCTCCGCGCGTTGCCGCGGTGCCGCGGGTTCGCCGGCGACGGCCAATTCCGCCTGAGCCGGCGCAACGAGCGGACGCTCGATCGACACAGCCGCCATCAGCGCATCGACACCCATCGTCGATGACGACGTCTCCTGTTCGCCATTGGCCACTCTCGTGCCGACCTGCCTCGCGAACAGATCAAAGAAATCGTCTGCAGACTTGCGCGCCGCCGCATCGATCATGCGCGAGCCCAACTGGGCCAGCTTGCCACCTACATTTGCCTTGACGCCGTATCGAAGCAGCGTGACATCCTGCTCCAGTGCTTCGAGCACTACGTCGATGTCGGCACGCGCGAAGCCTGCCGCGCCGCCAGACCCTTCACCCGTCAGCGTGTAACTGACGGGGGCGGCGATATTCGACAAAGTCACCTTGCCGGCGAACCGCGCTTTGATCGGCCCGACCTTCGACACCACCGTCGCGGTAAATTCGTTGTCGGCGCTCTTCTCGAGCACTTCGCACCCCGGGATGCTGGCCTGCAGCACCGCCGGATCGTTGAGCGCGCTCCACACGGTCTCGCGGGAGGCCTGCAACCGCGCTTCTCCTGCCATTTCCATTTGTTCTCTCCTCCAGGACACCTGTCGCGATCAGCGCGTCAGGCCATCAACGACTGCAAGACTTGCCGGACATCGTGCGGAACCGGCACCGGGCCGTTCGTTGCTCGATCGACATAGACATGTACGAACTCGCCGATCGCCGAAGCCGTGTCGGCATCGTTGCGAAACAGCGCGATCTCGTAGCGCACGCTACTGTTGCCGAGATGCACGACCTTCATGCCGACATGGACGACGTCGGGAAAGCCGATGGACGAGAAGTACGTGCAACGCGTGTCGACCACGAGCCCGATGACGGGGCTGTTTGCTATATCGAGCACGCCACGTTCGATCAAATGCCGATTGACCGCCGTATCGAAGTACGCGTAATAGACGACGTTGTTCACGTGCCCGTAGGAATCGTTGTCAGACCAGCGCGTCTGGATGGCACTGAAGTGCGGATATTGGGCGCGGCACGACGGCATTTTTTTCTGACTCACAGAACCTCCTCGTAGAGCGCGGCCGCATCCTGAAGGGAAATCTCACGCGGGTTGTTGACGAGCAGACGCGTTTGACGCATCGCGTCTTCAGCCAGTGTCGCGATATCGTCGTGGCCGATACCGACGTCCGACAGCCGCGTTGGCAAACCGAGCGCCTTCGGCAACGCAGTCAACCGCTCGACCAGTGAATTCGCACGCGCACTGGCGTTTCCCGTTAAGTCCGGCATCAGAACGTCGGCAAGCTCCGCATACCGATCGGCCACCGCATCGAGGTTGAAGCGCATGACCGCCGGCAGAACGAGCGAGTTCGACAACCCGTGCGGAACGTGGAAGCGTGCGCCTATCGGATAGGCCAGCGCATGCACGCCTGCTACGGGAGCATTGGCGAACGCGAGGCCGGCCAGCATTGCGCCGAGCAGCATTGCCTGACGTGCGTCGCGATTTGCACCGTTGGCACAGGCCTCGCGAATGTTGGCGCCGAGCAAGCGAAGCGCTTCCTTCGCCAGGCAATCGGAAACCGGATTCTTCAGGCGCCTGCTGGTATATGCCTCAATCGCATGAACCATTGCATCGACGCCCGTCGCCGCCGTGACCGCGGGCGGCAGGCTCAACGTCAGATCCGCGTCGAGCACCGCGATGTCCGGCAGCAGCACCGGCGAGACAACACCCTTCTTTTCTCCGTCCCCGGTCGTCACGATCGAAATCGGCGTGACCTCGGATCCGGTTCCCGCAGTCGTGGGGAGCAACACCAGCGGAAGTCGCGGTCCCTTCGCGACGCCAACGCCGTAGACGTCGTCGAGTTTTTCCGTCCGGCGCGCTAGAAGCGCCACCAGTTTCGCGACGTCGAGTGAGCTGCCGCCACCGATACCGACCACACAGTCGGCCCGCGCGGACACCACCGCATCGGCCGCACCGTTCACTACATGAGCCGGCGGATCGGCGTGCACGTCCGCATACACCGTTACATCCATGCCGGCCGCCTCGAGGCTTCCTAGAGCCGGCTTTAGCAGACCGTTATCGACGATGCCGCGATCGGTCACGATAAAGGCCGAGCGACAACCCAGGCGCTCGACGATTTCCCCAAGGCGCGCCGAGGCACCGGCCTCGACGATCGTCGACCTGTTCGACTGAAACTCAAATGCGTTCAATTTTGCTCCCCCACCCGATCAAAGATCCCTGGAATCTACGACGATGTCGTAGCTCTCATGTAACTTGCATAAATGGACTATAGTGGGCAAAATTTTGGTTTGCAAGCCTCTTGTTCGACAACTTGTTACATATGACGTTACGTGATTGTTCAGCCGTTAATTGGTGAGCTATTGAAGTATTCCGCGCGGATGCGGCCGTCTCTTTCGCGTGATGACGCGGCCGTTCCGATGTGGATTTGTCAACGTAGAGATCGCTTGCATTTCTGATACCTTCTTGATTGTGTACCGGACATGCCTACACGGCTTTCGTCTGCTGCAAGGTCGAATCGGGACACGGCAAGTCCGCGCGCGCGACTGGGTGTGCCTATCGACACGTGCAATAGGCCAGAAGCGTCGAACTATGAGGACGAGAAAGAGCGAGATGGCGATGCAACCGCCACGCTCGCGGTCGTATGGCGCAATTTGAAGGATATGCCCAGCCGGCCCGCGGGCCGGCTGGGCGAAAAGACTGCCACCGCCACCATGCTATTGAATAGACCTGCCGCCGCACGCGCACTGTGGCGCCAGGCGGTAACGCAGCGCAAGTCAGCCGACATCGAGCTCTACCGGCAACGCATACCGCAGCAGGTACGACATTTCACGCGGATCGAGTTCGGCACCGCATTTGTCACATACGACAAGCGCATGGAAATCGTGGTCACACTCCCGGTGCCGGAGTTTCAACGGTGCTTTTCCACCAGACAACCATTTGTCGCCCCAGGCCATCATGACGAGCATCGGCCCATACATGTCACGGCCCATTTCGGTCAGCCGGTACTCGTAACGCTTCGGCCTCTCCTGATACAGGCGTTTCTCCGCGATACCCTGCTCCACGAGACGCTGCAGCCGGTCCGACAAGATGTTGGTGGCGATACCCAAGCGCGACTGAAATTCGTCGAAGCGTCGAACGCCGTAAAAGAACTCCCGGATCACGAGGAAGCTCCATCGGTCACCGATGATCTGCAACGTCCGCGCGACCGAGCATGGGCGAATGCGCTCGAGGACGCTCACATCCGAATTCCGGCGCGAACGCTTGCGTTCAGCGATACGCTCCTCACCGCCCGCCCCCGGCCCGTCGCGATAGTGGACGGACCTCGGGTCTACGCCGGCGTGACAGTGCGAGCATACGACGCGGGGCGTGCAATCGCATTTGCAGGCCTTGTGAATTAGCTTCAACGGAGGCTGCGCGCCGCCTGCAAGCCACCGGTCCCCGAATGCGAGCAATGCAACCATCGTCGCGTACAAGTCGCGGCCCTGTTCCGTGAAACAGTACTCGTGCCGCGCACCGCCTGTAGACGGAAGCTGTTTCTTCAGTATGCCCAGGGTCGTGAATTTCTTGAGCCGCTCCACCAGCGTGGTACGCGGAACCTGCAGGATGCTCTGGAACTGCTCGAATCGCCTGACGCCGAAGAAGCATTCTCGCAGCACCAGGAAGCCCCACGCATCCGACAGGATCTCGACCGTTCTCGCAACCGATGAATAGCGCTCGATCGATGCAAAGCGCGCATCCGAAGCACTGTGGCTCGACGATTCGAGCATGGTGGGTTTAGCCATAAGTTCATCGAAAAAATTTGAGCTGCCATGCGCACAACACAGATGCTCGCACGCCTATTCGACCCGTTGCGGCACCGATGGCGCTTCGCGAAGCGCGTGCGACTGCACGACCGGCACGCCGTAACGTAGCGAAGTCATCTCCGCCATGATGGCCACCGCGATCTCCGGCGGCGTCCTGGCTCCGATGTGAAGCCCGATCGGTCCATGAAGCGTTGCAACCTGCGTGTCGGTCAGGTCAAACAGCTTAAGCCGTTCCCGACGCTTCGCGTTATTCGCACGCGAGCCGACCGCTCCCACATAGAACGCCGGCGATTTGAGCGCCTCGATCAACGCCAGGTCGTCGATCTTCGGATCATGCGTCAGCGCCACCAACGCAGTGTTCGGATCCAAGCCGATTCGCTCGATCAGGTCGTCGGGCATTTCGCGGAATACTTCAGTATGAGGCACGGGCCATTCCCCAAGGTACTCTTCACGCGGGTCACAAACGATGACCCGATAGCCCAGCGCCACCGCCATCCGCGCAACATATTCGGACAGTTGCCCGGCGCCGATGATCAGCAGGCGATGGCTCGGTCCGTAACATGCACGCAACGACACGCCACCGAATGAGGTCTGGTCCGTCACATCGACAGGCCACACGTCAGCCTCACCGGTCTCGGCGTTACGTTCCGGATCGCCACTCGGCCACGCCTGACCCACTCCAGCGCATCATCCAGGCGCGACAGCGCTCGAACCGGCTCCACAAGAATCATCAGAGTGCCGCCGCATGGAAGACCGAAGCGATGCGCGTCGTCCGCCAAGAGGCCGTAGGTTACAACAGTCGGCGCCGAGCCCGAGAATCCGACGCGCCACACGCGCTCGATTAGATCGTCTTCGAGACATCCGCCCGATATCGATCCCTTCACCGCTCCGTCGTCTCGCAGTGCGACCATCGCGCCAATCGGGCGAGGCGCCGAGCCCCACGTCTTCAGAACCGTGCCAAGCATCACTGCGCGCCCCTCGCGACGCCACGTGACGGCAGTTTCCAGTACTTCTCGATCCAAGCTGTCCAACGCAGTTTTCCTCCACGACTCTATCACTGTACGTCGTTTAGTCTACTTATGCAAGCAACATGATTTCGAGCACCGCCGTGAATCGTAATGGGGTCGTCCTCGATTGTTCGACTTCCTCGACATGAAGACTGCTGAAAGCCGGTTCAGCCAGAATCGCGACATACTCCGCGCTGATGCGCCGCCCGAATTGGCAAGCGATCAACCTCTCGCTATGTCCTGCTAGTCCGGCACGATCGGCTATGTGATCCAGTGTGCACAGTGGGTCGCCTGCCAGGACTGCTACGAGTCCAGTGGGCGACAAAAAGTCGGTCCAACTAGTTTTCCGGTGCTTGCTCTGCTCGCAGATCATCGCGGCGCGTTGCAAGCAAGGTAAATCGAAGGCACCGCGCGAGGTGCACGTACCCCCCTCCGGGGCTCCCGTCGCCCCCTCGTCGTCTTCGCTAATCCTTCATTATCATCGCGTGATACGCGCCCAGCCCCTGTCAGGTCCATTTGCGGAACGCACGGTGAAATGCGCTCGGCTCCGAGAAGCCGAGCTGCACCGCGATATCGCCGATACTGCTTAGCGAGTTGCCGAGCAGATGCACGGCCATGTCGCGGCGCAGGTCATCCTTGATGGTCTGGTACGACCGCCCTTCCGCGCTGAGACGGCGAAACAGCGTACGCTCGGAGACGCGCATCGCGTTGGCCACCCCCGCGAAATCCGATCACGCGTTCACGTCGAGGCCGCGCAAGTACTGGCGGATCCGTAAGCACGGGACCAGTACCGTCTGTGAACGCTCGGTGACGAATGCCATGATGTCCTGTGAAGGACACGAATGACCGGTCGTGTCCACGATAGGAGTTGTGGACAGAGTGACTCAGACAGTCGAGATCCCGCCGAAACGGCAAACTCGCCGACATCCCACGGAATGGAAGCGGACCATCGTCGCGCTAACATTCGAGCCCGGCGCGTCGGTCGCCCGTGTTGCTCGCGAGAACGGCATCAATGCCAATCAGGTGTGGACATGGCGCCGCCTCCATGCGCAAGGCCTGCTAACGGACGATGCGATTCCAGACGCAATGCTGCCGGTTGTCGTCAACGAACCGTCTCAGCCGTCGATGGCGCTCGAGGTGCCGACTGCGACCGACAACATACAGTCCGGCTCGATCCAGATCCAGCATGGCAAGACGTCGATTCGCATCGAAGGCGCGCCGGACCCGGACGTGCTGCGTTCTGTTCTCGATCGCATTTTATGATGATCGGTCTGCCTCAAAACACGCGGATCTGGATCGCGGCGGGCGTCACCGATATGCGATGCGGCTTCAATTCGTTGGCCGCAAAGGTACAGACGGTGCTGGAGAAAGATCCGTTCTCTGGACACGTGTTCGTGTTCCGGGGCAAGCGCGGTGACCTGCTGAAGTGCTTGTATTGGAGCGACGGCGGGCTATGTTTATTGGCGAAACGGCTCGAAAAGGACGCTTTGCTTGGCCCCGTGCCGACTCTGGTGTGGTCGCGCTGACAACCGCGCAGCTGTCGTTGTTGCTCGAGGGCTTCGATTGGCGGCAGCCGGTCGAAGCCGCGCGCCCACGTAGTGCGCTGTAAACCATTGTTAACTGGCGTTCGCGTGATCGCGGGCAGTCGTAAACTGTCCTCATGGAATCAACCTCGACCGCGCTGCCCGACGACAGCAACGCTCTGAGAGCGTTGCTGCTTGAGCGTGAAGCTCAGGTAGCTGAACTGCGAAAGCAGCTCTCGTCGCGGGTTCTCGAAATCGAGCATCTGAAGCTCACGATCGCGAAACTGCGCCGAATGCAGTTCGGCCGGAAATCGGAGAAACTAGATCGCCAGATCGAACAGCTCGAATTGCGGCTGGAGAACCTGCAGGCCGACGAAGGCGCCGCCGATGTGGCAGCCGCTCCCGAGGCAAAGCGTCCGCGCCGCGAAGGTGTGAACCGCAAGCCGCTACCCGAACATCTTGAACGCGAAGAGCGCGTCCATCTGCCCGCCGATGATGACTGCCCCGATTGCGGTGGGCAACTCAAGCCGTTGGGTGAAGACGTCGCTGAGCAACTCGAATACGTGCGTGCGCACTTCCGCGTGATCCGTCACCGTCGCCCAAAGCTGGCCTGCGCGCGCTGTGATCGCATCGTGCAGGCCGCGGCGCCGAGCCGCCCAATCGATCGGGGCATCCCGGGTCCGGCGCTGCTAGCCCACATCGCCGTGTCGAAGTTCGCGTACCACCTCCCGCTGCACCGCCAGGCGGTGATGTACGCGCGTGACGGCGTCGAGATCGATCCGGGCGCAATGGGGTATTGGATGGGCAGTATCGCGGCGCTGCTCGCACCGCTGGTCGACGCCGTGCGCCGCTACGCGCTGACTGGCGAGAAGGTTCATGCGGACGACACGCCGCTGCCTGTGCTGGCACCGGGCAACGGTCGCACGAAGACAGGACGTCTGTGGGTCTACGTGCGTGATGATCGGCCGAGTGCCTCCGAAGAGCCGGCAGCGGTCTGGTTCACCTACACGCCCGATCGACGGGGCGAGCATCCCCACTAGCAGCATCTTGCAGACTTCGCCGGCGTGCTGCAGGCCGATGCGTTTGCCGGCTATGCCGAACTGTATCGCGGCGGCACCATCCAGGAAGCTGCCTGCATGGCCCACGCTCGCCGAAAGATCCACGACCTGCACGCGGTGCGCCCCAACGCCGTGACGGAGGAGGCGCTGCGCCGGATCGGCGCACTCTACAAGATCGAGGAGCAGATCCGCGGCAAGCCGCCCGACGAACGGCGCAGTGTGCGCCAAGCGCGGGCGGTGCCGCTGCTCGACGACATGAAGCGCTGGTTCGAAGCGACGCTTGCCACGCTCTCTGCAAAATCTGACACGACCAAGGCGATTCAGTACGCGCTGAATCGCTGGCCGGCGCTCATCTACTACTGCAGCGACGGGCGTGCGGAAATCGATAACCTGATCGCCGAGCGAGCACTGCGCGGCGTCGCCCTAGGCAGGCGGAATTACCTGTTCGCCGGCGCCGACTCCGGTGGCGAACGTGCCGCCGCGATGTATAGCCTAATCGGCACGGCACGTCTGAACGGCCTCGATCCCGAGGCGTATCTCGCGTACGTGCTCGAGCGCATCGCTGACCATCCGATCAGCCGCATCGACGAGCTGCTGCCGTGGAACGTGGGGCCGCTTCTGCCAGTTTCCGCGCGCATCACAGAAATTCATTAGCCGCTCGCGTATTCTTCATCGACGATATTCACGACGGTGCAGGTCGATGCTGATAGAGTTCCGATGGGGTGCCTGAAGGCGTGTGGTCGGCACAACGCGTTCCACCGAGAATGCGAGAAGTACGATCTCCGAGCCGCTATCAGCACCGCCCGACGAACAACGCCAGTTGAAAAGAGAGATTCCCATGAAACGCCGTTACGTGACTGCAGACGTGTTTTCCGATATTCCGTTTGAAGGAAACCCGGTCGCGGTTGTATTGGACGCTGAGGGCTTATCGACGCAGCAGATGCAACTCATTGCGGCAGAATTCGCTTACAGCGAAACGACCTTCGTGCTGCCGCCACGGGATTCATCACATACGGCGTGGGTGCGAATTTTCACACCCACGAGGGAAATTCCATTTGCCGGTCACCCGAACATCGGTACGGCGTTTGTCCTCGCCACACAAGCGGTCGCAGGAGGAAAGCCGTTGCCCGACACCTTAGTGTTCGACGAAGCGGGCGGCCTTGTGCCAGTGCGGCAAATGAAAGACGGTAATGCGGTGGTGGGTGGTGAGCTCATCGCCCCCGAATCGTTATCGCGGCGCTCAGCCGTACAGGCGGACCAGGTTGCGGCATGTCTCTCGCTCGACGCCGGCGACATCATGACTGACGTGCACCAGCCTCGGGTCGTCTCAGTGGGGCTGCCGTTTCTGGTGGTGGAACTTGCCTCCCGTGAGGCGCTGCGCCGTTGCACGCCCAATCCAGTTGCCTATAAGGCGACGCTTCCACTCGATGGCGCTGTCTCGATCTACGCATACACGCGCGATGTAGCTCTGCACGACGCAGCGAGTGACTGCGATTTACAGGCGCGCATGTTCACGCCACGCATGACGGAGGATCCAGCGACGGGTAGCGCGACTGCCGCGACCGTTGCTTTGCTGGCGACGCTACGTGCGGCCCCGCAGTTGACATTGCGTGTGCGGCAAGGTGTTGATATGGGCCGTCCTAGCCTGCTCCTCGCACAGTTCGAGGTGGCGGGTGATGGCGCGACGGTTCGAGTGGGCGGTAAATGCGTCATCGTTATGACGGGCACGTTCACACTCGCAGGCCAAGCGTGATGGAGGCAACGCCATTTCGGTAGTGGTGTCCGAATCACAGCAGAATGACGGGCGGGAACAAAAGCTAGGGAGCGTCAAACCGGCTTGAGCGATGCGACAACAATCCGAAAGTTGGCAAGAGCGCGGATACCGTCTTGCCGGCTTTCGACACCCCGCAAGACGGTACTGGTCGTACGGTTACGCGGATCCGTGCGTTGACACTGCTGCGATCGCGGTAGCGTCCCAGGATGTTCGACGGCGCGCCGCTTAGAGACGGTTTCAAAATGGCCCCTTGGGGCTGTTAACTTTCGCGACGAGCTGTTAACCTCAGGCATCGGAGCAACAGAGACTGAGGAGATGGGCAAGCCGATCATCGACGACGAGTTGTGGACACTGATCGAGCCGTTACTGCCGCCATCCAAGCCACGGCGCAAGAAGAACCCGGGCTGCCTGCCGGTTTCGAACCGCGCCGCGCTGACCGGCATCTTGTTCGTTCTCAAGACCGGACTGCGCTGGCGCGATCTGCCTGCCGAGATGGGTTGCGGCTCGGGCGTGACATGTTGGCGACGGCTACGCGACTGGCAGGTTGCCGGCGTGTGGGACCGCTTGCACGAGCTGCTGCTCGCGAAGCTGCGAGCAGCAGACCAGATCGACTTCTCTCGAGTTGCTGTCGATTCATCATCGATTCGCGCCGTTGGGGCAGGCCAAAAACTGGGCCAAACCCTACCGATCGCGCGCGACCCGGTTCCAAGCACCACATCGTCACCGACGCCAACGGCACGCCGCTCGCCGCGATCCTGACCGGCGCGAACGTCAACGACGTCACGCAATTGCTGCCGCTGATCGACGCGATTCCGCCGATTCGCGGTTTGCGCGGCCACCCGCTGCACAGACCGTGTGTGGTCTACGCCGATCGCGGATACGACTCCGAGCGACATCGGCGCGCGTTGCGCGATCGCGGTATCGAGCCAGTGATCGCCAAGCGCCGTACCGAACATGGCAGCGGCCTTGGCAAATATCGCTGGGTCGTCGAACGCACGCATGCCTGGCTGCATCACTTCCGTCGTCTCCGTATTCGTTTCGAGCGCCGTGCAGACATTCACGGCGCGTTCCTCAAACTCGGTTGCTGTCTGATCTGCTGGAATACCCTTCGGCGGGCCGATCAGTCTTTATGAAACCGTCTCTTAACGCAGTGTCCGGAATGAGTTGACCACTACACGACAACACTGGCCCAGCCGAGTCGCTCACCGCGATAGCGTGAACGCGCTGACCGGACTGGTCTTCTCGTAGAACTTGCCACCTTCCAACTCCTCGACGGTCACCGCCCAGTAGTAGTCGCCCGGCGGCAGGTGCACGATGGTGATTTTGCAGGCCTGCAGCCCCACTTGGTCGACGACCGGCGCGCTCAGGTCCTTCGAGCGCGACAGCACGAACCGGTAGTGCGCATCCTTGCCCGAACCGCTCGGCGACCAGCGAAACTCGTAGCCGCCCGCGCCGGGGGACGCACTTGCGTCTAGCCCCATCACGCGGCGTTCGAACACATAGGTGCGTGCCACGCCTTCGAGACCGTTCTCGTCAATCGCGGCCAGCCGCACGAAGTAATTTCCGTTCGGCACGTCGCTGAACACCGCGCGCGGCGCATCGGTGCGCGTTTCGCGGAACAGGTCGAGCAGCCCCGCGTCGTGCGCAAGCTGCACGTGGTAGCCATGTGCCTGAGCGAGTGGCGCGACGTCGAACGCGACGTCGGACTCGTCCTGCACCTTGTCCGGATACGCGAGCGCGGGTGCGGCCAGCAGCTCGACGGGCGCCCCGACCGCGCCGGACGATGTCGAGACGCTACCGAAGTTCGCGTGCACGAGCGTCGGGGCGGCTGCCTGCCGGTGACCCGCGACGCCGACGGTGCCGTCGAGCACTTCGACACGCGTCAACGCATTGCCGGCTGCGTCGTAGTTCACGCGGAAGTATGTGCCGCGCACGCCGGCCACGACGGACGGCGAGCGGATCTGAAAGCGGTCGTCGCGTTTCTTCAGATGCGTGACCTCGCTGGTGACCGAGCCGCGCGTGAGTTCGAACTCGCGATCGAGCGTGCCGGTCAGCACGGTGCGGCGCAACGACTTCAGGTCGAGCTGGCTGTCGGGCGGCAAGCTCATGTGCGTTCCATCGGCGAGCTTGATCGTCACGAACCCGTTCGGACCCGTACGTACGCGGTCGCCTTCGGCGAGCGTCGCGTCGTTTGCAAGCGCCGTGAAAGCGTCGCCCGACGCGCGTTCGGCCGTGCCCTGCACCGCGATCACTCGTGCGGTCAGTTTTTCCTTACGCAGGCGAACAACCGGCAGCTTCAGCACGACACCACGCTGCAGGTACTTCGGCGCTGGCACGCTGTTGATCTGCTGGAGCAGTTGCCAGTCGTCCGAGCCCTGCAGATAACGCGCGGCGACGTCGTACAGCGTGTCGCCTGCCTGCGCGCGGTACTCGACCATCTTGCTCGCGGCAGCGGGCGGCCGCGCAGCTGCCTGCTGCGCGGCGAATGCAAACGGAACGGCGCACGCTGTGCGCAGCGCCATCGTGCGCAGGTTTGCCATGCGCTGCGTGATTTCTGTCACCACTCCGTTTCTCCCTGTTCGACCCGTTCGAGCCGATAGCCGTAGATCGGCGCGAGGCGATAGCCATTTTCAGGCCGCTGGCCAAGCTTCGTGCGTAGCATCGAGATGTGAGTGTCCATCTTGCGCGACGGGATGTCCGTCGCCTGCCGTGGAGCAATTAATGTTGTCACAGTTTGCGAAGGAAAGATGTCACTTCGCCTGTCGTCGTCGACCGAGAGATGCGAATATCTCGTGAATTCATGATGTTGTGCGTCACGCATCAAGACTGTTACTGGGGGCCTCGCGAAGAACTCCGCTAACGCGACAACACCCTTGTGACGCGTGATCTCCGCCCCTGCGAAGGCTTGTTGTTTAGTCGCGTAGAGAACCCCATACACGACCTTGCGTGGTTTGATATTTCTACCCCACTGATCCTATCATCTGTAAAATTGACCGACGTTCAACAATCGTCAAGGATACCTTTCTAATTTTTTTCAGCAAAAGCCTGTGGCTGGCGTGCCGGGGCGGGGCGGGCGAATTGTGCTGGTTAGGAGCGTCGTGACGCGGCTAGCTGCGCGTTCGCCTCAGCCAACCGAAACACATCCGGATCGAACGGCTCTCCGAGCCACTCCACCGGTTGGCGCCTTACTTCGGATATCCGGCCGGCCAGCGTGCGCACGAGCTGAGCGTAGCCCGCCGGGCCGCCGCAATCCTCGGGCGGGCACGCTTCGGCACCGGCGACCCACCGCGGATAGCGCACACCCACAGCCGCCGGCTCGACCGCCTCGATCCTGACCGCATGCGGCCAGCCATCGTCGGGATCGTAGTGCAGGTCAATGCCGCACTGATTGCGGCCACCTCTTCGAGCCGTACGTCGGCGGCGCCGCTCGCTAACGGATTCAGCGCCCCAACGAGCTCCGCAAACCCAAACCCGTAGCGATTCCGGCCGTGCCAGCCCATCGCCGCCTGGATCACGTCGTGCAGCTCGGCCAGCGAAAGGTCGGCCGACACCTCGAGGCGGCGCCAAATTTCCGGCGCAACGTCCAGCAGACTGATACGCAGCCGCATCACGCGCGGACCAGGCGCTGCCTCCACAGGGTCGCACGTGGCTGAACCTGGACTATCTGGATCGCCCGGAAACGGAATCACGTTGCCCGGAGCGATCCGGTAGGTCCATGTAAGATCCGCGCCGACGCGCTGCGCATCGATCTCGGACACGCAGTTGTTCAGATGCGCCTCGTCCCGGATCTCGTCGAACAGTTCCTCAAGCTCGACCTCGAGCGCCGCCTCGTCTTCGTGCAGCACCTTGAGCGCATAGGTGCCGGGCGCGATACGCTAGGCCGCGTGAACGGCGAGGATGCCGCGCTCGAGCGCGCGGATCGTGCGTGCGCGGCCCCGCCCGCCGGGTGCGACGTTCTCGACGCGCAGCGTGAGCTGGATCGGGGTAGTCCGCATCCCTGCCCCCTCGTCGCCGTCTCGCGCGCTGAAGGCGCCGTCTTCGCCCTCACCGATAACTGCGGCGCGAACGCCGTCGCGGATTCGGCAGGGATATCCCGAGCCTGCTGCTGGAAATAGTCGAGCGTAGCCTCGAGCACGCGCTGCTGCGCCTTCACGTAGATCGAGGTGGTCGCGAGCGACGCGTGACCGAGGATCTGCTGCACCACGTCGATCGGCACGCCGCGCGCGGTCGCATCGGTGCCGAACGTATGGCGCAGCGCGTGCGCACTGGTCTTCTGCAGCTGCGCAGCAGCCCATAGCGACAGTACGCCCCAGCGCTGCAGCTCCACCTGCAGGCGCTAAAGCGCGGCGCGCACCAGGCGCCCGGGCGCATCCGGAGCATAGGCAACCGGGCCCTCGCCATGCTGCACCCGGGCCGCCGCGGTGCCGCGAATCGCCAGCGGCGCGATCAGCGGGAGATCGGCGGCCCTCGCCTCGCTCGTGTCGTGTCGGTCCCACGCAAGCCCGCGATCGGTTCAGTGGGCGCGCAGCGCGTCGAGCGTCGCGGGACTGGCCGGCACCGTGCGCACCTTACTACGCTTGCCGACCAGCGTGAGCGTCCACATCGACTGCCCCCTGATGCCGTCGACGCGCTTGACGCCACTGCGTCGGGCGCCAGCCGCTTCGGCGCGACGCAGGCCCGAGTCGACCATCAGGCCAATCGCCGCGCGTGCAATCCGGCATTGCGCGGCCTCGTCGCCCGGCCGCGCGCAGTGCGCGTCGAGCGATTCGCGCAGTGCGCGCAGCAGTTCCGGCGCCAGCGCGCGCTCGATCTGCAACGACCATTCCGGCGCGAGCGTCGCCGGCAGCGTCACCGCGCTGAACGGGTTGCCGGCCAAATAGCGCACCTTGACAGCCAGTGGAATGCCATGCGAAGCGTGCGCACGGCATAGGCCTGGCTGGCGGCCGACAGCGAACCGGTGAACGGCCGACAGCGGCCGCTCGCGCGGGGTCCCTTCGGGCCGCAGAAGTCCGCGCTCGGCTGCCGCAGAAATTCCTTGTAGGCGTCACAGTCCTCGACACGCAGCGACGAGACCGCGACGCCGCGCACTTTCAGCGCCCACAGCACAAAGCGTTCGATCTCGCGCGTGTATGCACGCAGCGTCGCGGGCCGGTCGCGATAACGCGTCAGCCACGCAGGCAGCGCGGCCAGATCGTGCTCGGCACGGATGAACGGAAACCCGACCGCGCGGTTCGTGCCGCTCACGCCAGACAGCTCGACCGGCGCGGCCAGCCGTTCGAGCGGCGCGAGTCCGGCCCGGCCTGGGCCAACCACGATTGCGCGATCGGGTGAGGGCGTGAGCGGCATCGCGTCGACGTCGGCATCGACGCGCACCCCGAGGATCGCATCGTGCCGGCGCAGCCAGGCCACCAGCGTTTTTTGCGCGCAGCGAGCGGATGCGGGGAATCGCACGCCACCAGCTGCCGCCGTGCCGGTTGCTGTCAATCGAACCAAACATGAAACCCCATCATGAGCTTGAAACCCGTGCAAAACAAGCAACGACGTCGGTCCTGGTTGCATTTTTGTGTTACTTCCGATTGACCAAAACTTGGAACTTTTCGAAAAATTAAACTAGAAATATGAACAAGGTAAGCGCAATTCACCATCATAGTCATAAATTATGAAATTTCATGCGCCTATACCTAAAATGTCATTCGGCTGCGGCCTACTGCTTGAAATCCCGTGAGCTAAATGCCTGATCGAACTGCCGAGCTCGCTGCATCTTGTCGCTATCAAAAGAGGTCGACGTCGTCGAGATCGATGTATGGCGCCGGTTGTCGCTCACCATGATCAGCTCGGCGCCGCGTGCGACGCGTGCGCGTGCTGCATCCAGTGCGGGCTCGCGCGCCGCAGCTTCTCAGCGGTTGCCGGCCGTTCGTCCTGGATCGCGTCGGCCGACAGCACGAAGAACCAGCGCAGCACGCGCCACAGTCGAGTGCTTTCGATGCTCATGCCATCGTCGTCGAGACCCGCGACGAGTGGCGTCGACCGGTTTCAGCGCGCCGGCGTGAGGGGCACAGTCCGCGCTGCACGAGAGATTGTTCCAGCGCGCTACGAGCGAGCGACGGCAATACCACCTTACCTAGCTTACCTCCCTTGCCGAGAACGTGCAGCCAGTGATCGCCGTGCTCGTCGCGGCGGATATCGCCGAGCGACGTACTGACCAATTCGCTCGCGCGCAGGCCGGTTGCGTAGCCGAAGTTCAGCAGAAACTGCAGGCGTTGCGCGGCCGGCGCACTCCAGCCGTTGGACCATCCGAGGCCATCGGCAAGCGTGCGGATCAGCAGCCACTCACCTTCGGTAAAGCCGCGAGACACGTCCAGTCCCGCACGCTGCACATGGCTCTTGATCTTGACAGCGGCAAACGGATTCGCGAGCACGTGGTGCTGCTCGACGAGCCATCGAAACAGCGCCGACAAGACGTTCAGGGCATCCGGTGGGCAGCGGACCGGTGAACGGCCGCCATTCTAGGCTGTGCCGCGGCCGCGATGGTCCAACCCAGCGCTCGCGCGGTGTTGGCCGCCTCAGGAAACTCCGGTAGGCGATCGCATCGTTGGTGGCGAGCGACGACAGTGCGCAACTGCGCTCGATGAGCGCCAACAGGATCAGTCGTTCGGCCGCTTTTCGGTAGGCGCGTTGTGTGGCGGCCGATTCGTGCAGCGACAGCCACGACTGAACCGCCTCATAGTCGTTCGAAGCCTTCAGCAGGCATTGCTCTCCGAGGCTCGGAACTGCCCGCGCGAACCGTCGACCTGGGGTTCGGTACAAGCAACTTCTCCCACGGCACGATACTGCCGGACGGCACCGCCACGCTCAATGCGCGCGCTGGTTCGGTCAGCGCCGGATGCACGCCAAGGAACACCTCGATGCGGTGTGGGCCGGCAGCAACGAGTCCAGCGATCACCGACCACCAGCGGCGTCGCCGCGGGACCCGCACGGTCAGATCGGCCAGTGGTCGCACACCGTGCGCGTGCAGCGCCTCGACAATGCGCGGCGGCTGCCACTGCTCGACTGTGTCGGTGATCAGCGGTGTCAGTACGGGCAAGTTACGAAGTACCTCAATCGCGCGGATCACGCTATCGGTCGATGTCCTTGTCGGACAAACCAAGAACGCGGCCGCCAGGTCGGCGCGGTCGCGAGCCAGCGCGTATGCGACGAGCCGCCGGCGAATCAGGCCGAGCGCGCCGCGCGACGACATCCTGTCGATAGCCGAGATAACGGGTCTCACGGCGGCCCGCGCGTCCAGGCAGGCGTACCAGCCGCGCAATGCGGCGAGCCCGGCTTCGTCCGGGAAGTAGGGCCCCTTGTCGTCGACGGGAAGAGTCTCGCGCGTTTTCATGATTCACAGTTTAAATAAAGATCAGATATGGATCGATAATGTCCGGTTTAGCGATAGAGGTGTAGTTGCGTCTTACGCAAACCGGAAGATCTGCATTGCCGCCGTCACGAGCTCTATACATCCCTCTTCCACGCACCTCCTAGCCATCACGGATCCGTTCGCCGACTGCACCTGGCGCCTGATGCAATCGATGGTAAAGAAACGCCCATAGTTACTGGAAGACGTGCAAAATATAGGGCGATTCCGAATGGCCATCCTGGCTATTCACCTATCAGGTTCCTAATCTGACTGTGATGGGCACGTTAAATACCGATATCGATTCCGATCTGTTTGGCTTGATTCACACCCGCCTGCCTGATCTGGCGGCCGCTCAGCAACTGGTCGCCAAGGTGTTCCTAGACAGACCCGAATGGGCGATGCAGGCGCATGTGCATGAAATTGCGAGGCTCGCCGGCGTCAGCGAGCCCACCGTCGTGCGGTTTTGCCGAGCCCTGGGGTTTCAGGGGCTGCGGGATTTCAAACTCCGCGTCGCGCAACAAGTGGCACTCGGTAGCGTCACGTTGCATCGGAGCATCACAGCGATCGATTCAATCGACGAAATCGTTGGCAAGGTGCTGCGTAGCTCAGCCGATATCCTGCTAGATGTTGAGCGACAATTACCCATCGAGCAGATCAAACGTGCGATTGGTGCGCTCGGGGAGGCACACCGTGTTGACTGCTATGGCGTTGGTACCACGTCCAGCTTTGTCGCCGCGGATACGCAAGCTCGACTGTTTCGTTTCGGTATCCAGGCGCAGACCTATACCGATGCAAACATGCAGATGTTTTCTGCTGCCACGCTGAATGCTGGCGACGTTGTGATCGCTGTGACGCACTTTGGACGCATGCCCTTCCTGTTGGAGGCAGTGAATGTAGCTCGGGACCGTGGCGCAGTCGTAATCGGTCTTTGTGAGCCTGGCACGCCGCTTGCCGGATTATGCGACATTCCGTTGACCTTCTCGCTGCCCACTTCGGTCAATGCGTACATCGGCAGCGATGCCTGCATCGCACACCTGGCAATCATTGACATCCTGATCATCGGCGTCGCGCTCCAGAAGGGGGACTTAGGCAGAGAACAGCTGCGACGGCTACAGAGCATCCTCTCCGAGCACGGGCTTGACGTATTTCCACGTTCGACGGGCAGTAAAAAGTGCTAGACGTTTAGACTTGGTCTGTACTTCCCGCGCTGAGTTATTCAATCCGGCTACCCGTTGTTTCGTCAAAATGATGAAGATACGCGGCCGGTAGCCGCAGCATCACGCGCTGGCCCGGCCCGAACGCTGTACGCCGGCGGGTCGTGACGCACCACGTATTGCGCCCCACCTTGCCGTACAGGTGCGTCCCTGCACCGGTTGGCTCGGCGGCTTCGATATCCATCGCAACGGCGTCCGCACCTTCGTCCGCACCTTCGTCCGCACCGTCGTTCGCGATATCGAGAGCGATGTGCTCGAGTCACACACCGAGCGTGAGCTTCGCACCCGGCGCCGCTGCAGCCGCAACCGCTCCCGGTAGCGCCACTTCCGTGCCGTCGCCGAACTTCACCGCCGGTCCCTGCGCCCCCGCCGTGACGACGCCTTCCACAAAATTCATCGAAGGCGAACCGAAGAAACTGGCGACAAACAGGTTTGCCGGCTTGTCGTACAAATCGAGCGGCCGGCCTACCTGCTCGATGCGGTCCGCATTCATCACGACGATGCGATCGGCCATTGTCATTGCTTCGATCTGGTCGTGCGTCATATAGATCACTGCGTTCTTCAACTGCTGATGCAGCGCTTTGATTTCGGTGCGCATTTGCACACGCAGCTTCGCATCGAGTTTGACAGCGGCTCGTCGAACAGGAACAGCGACGGCTCTCGCACCAGCGCGCGACCCATCGTGACGCGCTGCCGTGGGCTGCCCGATAACGCGCGCGGCAGACGATCGAGATAGCCGCCGAGATTCAGGATCTTCCCCGCGGATTCGATTCGCGGCTTAAAATTCGCAGAGGGTTCTTTGCGGATGCGCGGCCTGAACGCGATGCTCTTTTACGCGGACAGATACGAGTACAGCGCATCGCTCTGGAACACCATCGAGTTGCTGCGCTGCTGCGTCGTCAGGCCGTTCACGCGTGTACTGCCGATCATCAGATCACCACCGCTGATTTCCTCCAGTCCCGCGACCATCCGCATCAGCGTGCTCTTGCCGCAACCGGACGGTCCGACCCGCACGACGAACTCGCCGTCGTCGATGTAGAGGTTGATGCCGTGCACGACCTGGGTCTCGCCGTAGCGCTTAAAGATGCCGCTCAGTTGAACTGCTGCCATCCCGTCCCTTACGATTGCACGCGTTTTTGCGCAGCTTGGCGATTCGGATCTCGCGCCTCAGATCGATTCGAGCGTTAGTTCTTCGGCCATCAGCCGGTTGTCCACCATCACGCCGTCATCCACCGGTAGCGCGACGCCGGAAATCAAGCACGCCAACGGTGAGGCGAGAAACAGCAGCGCGTCGGCGATATCGTCTGGCGTGGCGAAATCGCGTCGCGCGTATCACTTCTTCGGCGCTTTGAACACCTGCTGATGTTTCTCGACGCGGGCCCTCGATGCATGCGTCTTCGCGGTGCCGGAACACACGATGTTCGTGCGGATGCCGAAGCGACCCAACTCGATTGCGAGCGACTTCGTATAGCTGATCAGACCGCCCTTCGCAGCACTGTATGCCGGGTGGCCGAGCGCCGCCATGCCGTTCACCGGACCGACCCGACCGCGTGTTAAGTGCCGTTCAGGTTCAGGGGCACGTCGCGCTGCCAACTCTCAGTGTCGGTGGTAGCTAGCGCGAGGCCGTGCGCAGTTCCCGCATTAACGACCAGCACACCAACCGGACCCCGCAGTTTGACGGCATGCTCAACCGCTTTCCGAACCGGATGCCCGACGTCAGCCATGATCGGCGTGACCCGCATCTGCCCCGTTGATCAACCAGGCCAGCGAGCGCATTTGCATCGATGTCGAGCGCAAGCACAAAGTCACCTGGTTCGACATTACGCCTGCCCTGGGCCGATCCGCTGCCACCGCACGCGCTAGTTGTCAACACCATGCGACTCATGCTTTTTCCTCAGATTTTGTCGGCGGAAGGACGTGTCTTGGAGCAGCTCGTCACGATGCGCACCTTACAGATTCCCAATTAGAACGATATGTAACTTAATTACACATCAGCAATTACAATGGCGTAGCGAATCAGATCGAGTCGTCCCAAAAATTGGGATTTCCGACCTACATTTCCAGACAATCGTTGATTTTTCTGAAAAATGGATGGAGTACGCACAAATCCGAGGTGACATTTTATTTGGAAGGATGTAGCTTGATTACATCGCGACGCACACAAGTTCCCGCGACGCGTTATCAGACAGAGCCCCGAATGATCCCTATTCCTGATGCACTTCAAAAACTTGGCGCCGTGATGGTCTTGGTAGGTCTTGCCCAGGCGGACATGGTCCGCGTTACCGTCGCGCACTAGAGCGATGCGACGGCGCCGTACTTCGAGAAGGTCGTCCGCGACTTCGAAAAAACGAATCCGCGCACCACGATCAAGATTGAGGGCGTGAACTGAGACACACTGCAACAGAAGCTACAGCAGTATTTGGTGAAGAGATTAGCATTGGGTGTGGCCAAATAATTCAACTGACCAATCAAACGCCATATAAAGGAGGCAACCATGAAACTCTACGTTTTACTGCTTTTGGCGTCTTGTACTGTAGTGGGTTGTGGCGGAGAAGACGGTTCATCCACCACGATATCATCTCCGACCGCCACCATAGAATCCTCAAGCGTAGCGAATACCAATGACATGGTAATGCAGCAAACAACGGGGACGAGCCCGATAATCGCGGCATTGCCAGCTTGCACGTCCGCGGAAAATGGCGCGAACCCTGGCGGCCCAAATGCTGCACCGATAGTGGTTCCCGCACTGCAGAGCTGGCAGGGAGGAAGCGGGAATCTAAATCTGTCGGCGGCGAACAGAATCGTAATCGATTCTGCAAAACTACAAGATTTGGCCAATACTTTCTCGGCCGATCTAAAGATGATTACCGGGTTGGTTTTGCCGGTTGTGACAGATGGAAAACTTAGCGCCGGGGATATTGGGTTAAGTCTCTCACCCTGTAGCAACACGTCCTCGCAGATTGGTGACGAGGGTTATAGCGCTTTCGTTGGGAATTCAGCCATCATTCGTGCCAATCAGGCAAACGGTGTTTTTTACGGAACACAGACATTGTTGCAGATGCTTAAGACGAGTGCGTCTCGTCAGTCCATACCGCAGGGCCTGGCGGTCGATTGGCCGACGCTTCCGGAGCGAGGGCAGATGCTTGACATTGGACGAAAATTTTATCCCCTTGCTTATCTCAAACAGCAAATTCGCCTCATGGCATGGATGAAGATGAATAGCTTCCATCTTCATTTGTCAGATTGGGAGGGTTTTCGCGTAGAAAGCAAACTCTATCCCAATCTCGCCTCGATCGATCACTATTCGCAAGAAGACATCAAAAGCCTGACGGCATATGCCAGCACATATTATGTGACATTAATCCCAGAATTTGATGTTCCGTCTCATGCAGTGGCAATTTCCATCACTGACAGCAATTTGCCAATCGCGTGCAGTTCAATGAGTCAGCCGAAAAATTATCCCGGATCACCCGACACATGGTCTGGCTCTGAACACCTCGGGTGGACGCTCGACGTCACGTCCTCTTACACGAGGAATTTCTTAAAAAATCTGTTTGTCGAGATGATGTCACTATTTCCCGGGCCATATTTTCATATTGGTACGGATGAGGTTCCTGTGGCATATAACCAGCAAGCGTGCTCCCAGTGGACAGCGTATCAAAAGCAAAAAGGATTTAAATATCCAGGCGATGTCCTCGTGGATTTCATCAATGACATGAATGGCACTGTGCGCGGAAAAGGTAAGACTATGGAAATATGGGACTGGTGGGAGCGAGAGCACAATAATGTGTCAACTGCAGTCGATACATCCATTCGAATCGACAATTGGGCTAGTGCCGCTTCGGATTTTGCAAATGGAAATGCAACTTCATTCTTGACGGCAGGGATGGCACCTTTGCAATATGACACCATTGGTTCTCAGGGAGGCAGCTTGTACGTATCTCCAGGCTACGGAACGAGTTCTGGGCAATATGGTTATTTTGACGCGAACAATATCTACATGAACTATAATTTTGCTGTCGGCCCTCATATTCGAGGATACAAGGTTTCGCGTTGGTCAGATAACGCTGAGAAACAGACGGTCGAATGGATCGATTATTATGCGGTAGGCGCCAGACAAGTCATTGCCGATCGCGTATGGGGCGGCAAAAAATCTACAAACTACTCGGTTTTCACAAACAATGCAATTACCGTTGGTGCACCTCCATACGGAGCAGGACAAATTTCACTTGATCAGCAAAGTCCACTTTGTCTCGATAGCAAAAATGGATATGCGATCGCAGCGATCTGCGACAATTCAAGTGTCACGCAACGATGGGTCTACAATTCAAACTATCAGATTCAACAACTTGGAACTGGTCAGTGTTTAGCATCCACGGCGAATGGTGTGAAAAATAATTTAAATGGCATAACTGGGACGTGGGCGCAATTGACGACCTGCGATGCAACTTCCAATAATCAAAAATTTGGCTACACAAACAAAAACTTTACCGCCGTAAATGGTTATTGTCTTGATGTTTTCCAAGGGGTAAAGGGCGACCAAGCACCCGTCGATTTTTGGCAATGCGGGATCGCTCAGAATAATCAAACATGGCTTTCACCTAGATAAGATTTAAGATGTGACATCCCGTTCATTGATGGCGTGGCGGGATATCATAAACTAATGCCTCCGTTCGGAAGGCGCTGAAAGGTCGCTTTCCGTCTGAGTTCACCATCCAGCTGGCGATTAACTGCTGGAAGAGCAATATTTTTTATCATGCCATCAGCCAATGTTTTTAAACCAATTCTCAAGATTATATCTGACTAATCTCTCGCGAATTATTGTAGCTCTCTGCATCAACCCACAACCAAAGAGAAAACACATGAGACTTCACTGGAAAACACTCGTGCTGGCTACTGCGAGCGTCACGCTGCTGGGCGGCGCCCCGGCCCGCGCCGCCGATGCCGCCGACGTGAAAATCGGCTTCCTCGTCAAACAGCCGGACGATCCGTGGTTCCAGGACGAATGGCGCTTCGCCGAGCAGGCCGCGAAGGAAAAGCACTTCACGCTGATCAAGATCGCGACGCCGAGCGGCGAAAAGGTGTCGACCGCGCTCGACAGCCTCGCCGCGCAGAAGGCGCAAGGCGTGATCGTCTGCGCGCCCGACGTGAAGCTCGGCCCCGGCATCGCGGCGAAGGCGAAGCGCGCGGGGATCAAGCTGATGTCGGTCGACGACCAGCTCGTCGACGGCCACGGCGCACCGCTCCCGGGCGTGCCGCACATGGGCATCTCCGCGTACAAGATCGGCCAGCAGGTGGGCCAGGCGATCGCGGACGAAACGAAGCGGCGTGGCTGGAATCCGGCCGAGGTCGGCATCATCCGGATCGCGTACGACCAGTTGCCGACCGCGAAGGAGCGCACGACCGGCGCGGTCGATGCGCTGAAGGCCGCCGGCTTCCCGGCCGCGAACGTGATCGACGCGCCCGAGATGACGGCCGACACCGAAGGCGCGTTCAACGCGGCGAACATCGCGCTCACCAAGCATGCGAATTTCAAGCGCTGGGTCGCGTTCGGCTCGAACGACGACACGACGGTCGGTGCGGTACGCGCCGCCGAAGGGCGCGGCATCGGCGCGGACGCGATGGTCGCGGTCGGCATCAATGGCAGCCAAGTCGCGCTCAACGAATTCGCGAAGCCGAAGCCGACCGGCTTCTACGGGTCGATCCTGCTGAATCCGCGCCAGCACGGCTACCAGACGAGCCTCAACATGTACGACTGGATCACGAAGAACCAGGCGCCGCCGCCGCTCGTGCTGACGTCCGGCACGCTGATCACGCGCGACAACGAAAAGCGGGCGCGCGCCGCGATCGGCCTGTGAGCCGGTCCAAGGAGCCGACATGACACGCACCACCCTCGTGACAGGCGCCGCCGGCGGCATCGGCCAGGCGCTATGCCGTACCTTCCTTGCGGCAGGCGACCGCGTGCTCGCACTCGATCGCGACCGCGCATCGCTCGACCGCTTCATCGCTACGCTCGGCGACGCACGCGCGACGGCGGTCGTCGACGACCTGACCGACGCCGAACGACTGCGCTCGATGCTCGAAGCGCATCCGCCGGTCGACGTGCTGGTCGCGAACGCGGGCACGGCCGCATCGACCACGCTGCGCGACACGACGCCCGCCAGCTGGCGCACCGATCTCGACGCGAACCTGACGGCGACCTACGTGAGCGTCGAAGCCGTACTGCCCGGCATGCGCGCGAGCCGGCGCGGCGCGATCGCGATCATCGGTTCGGTGAACGGCGTGCACGCGCTCGGGCATCCGGCCTACAGCGCGGCGAAGGCCGGGCTGATCAGCTACACGAAATCGCTCGCGATCGAGTACGGCCGCGACGGCGTGCGCGCGAACATCGTTCTGCCGGGCACCGTGAAGACACCCGCGTGGGAAGCGCGCGTGCAGCGCAACCCGCAGGTGTTCGAGCAATTGAGGAAGTGGTATCCGCTCGACGATTTCGCGACGCCCGACGACGTCGCGCAGGCTGCCCTGTTCCTGTGCTCGCCGGCCGCGCGGATCATCACCGGCGTCGCGCTGCCGGTGGACGGCGGCCTGCTGGCTGGCAATCGCGTGATGGCGCAGGAGCTGACGCTCGAGACGTTCTACTGAAGCTGAAGCCCGCAGGGCCGGCGGCCGCCCCGCTACAGGATGCGCGGCGCGCCGCCGCGCATCGCGCACAGCGACGCGTCGGCCGTTTCGCGAAACACGTCGATCACGTCGGCCGGCCATGCACGGCCGCCGAGCCAGCCTTGAGTGGTTTCCGCGCTGGCCCTGGCCCTGGCCCTGGCCGTCTTCAATATTACTCACCGGTGCGCGGGCGGCATGGCTGGCCGTCTGCGTCGTCACCGATTCGAGCACGTCGACCGGAGCCACGAGCGACAGCGGTTTCGTCACGACCGACGCCTTGTCGGCGGCCTCGCACTTCGCGCGGTCGTAAAGCGTCACCAGTGCGGTCACGGTGACCACCGGCAGACCGGGACGCAGCGCCCGCGGGGGTTCGGCGAGCACGGAACCGCTCATGAGAGTCGGCCACGGCACAAACGGGATCGCGTGCTCCCAGCCGAACGCGAACGTCGGCACCGCCGCACGGCGCGCGGCGAGCCAGTTCGCGAAGCCGTACGTGGAGAAGAACACGACGCCCATCGCCGCGAGCCAGCCGAAGCGCAGCGCGACCAACGCGTCGCGCGCGCCGGCCGCCGACACCTGCGCCGCCAGGCCGCGCGCGTCGCCGCCGAATTCGCTCATGACGCGTCGACCCGCTGCGCGAGGCTGACAGTGAAAATGCCCATCTCGTCGATCCGCTGATCGAGCTTGCTGTTGAAGTTCGTAGATTCTGCTAATGGTGTCCGTTCGAGCGCTAATCGTGTCCAATGATTCCGCTAATGCGGGGCGGCGAACGTCAAGCTGAGGAAGTGAGCAGCGGCAGGTCGCTGGCGAGGTATTTCGTCGACGTGCGCTGAATTCCAAACGATGGAGTTGAAGCGCGACATGGGCGTGCACCACGGCTCAATGTCGACAGCCTCTCCCACCCTGGAAAACAGGCATTAAAGTCGCACCCCCGTCCTTTCGACGAGAGGTATATTGTTGCGCATACACCCACGTTGTTGATCATCGGTTACGTGCACGCCATGCTCTCGTCACAAGCGACTTTCCTCATTGCGCCGCTCGTGAGCCACATCCGACATTGCAAGCTCTTGAAGGTGCATTAGCAAAATCGTCGCACATACATCCCCCCTTTGTTGCATTCCAGCAACGCGTGCGGACACGAAAGGAACATCGCTATCAGCCTTTGCTGACGGCGCTACCACGAGTTTACCCATTAGCAGTATCTGTGGTCACTGTTAGCAGAAACTGCGAGCGGCAACAGCCACCGACGTCGCTCTTGCGAGCGGCGCCAGTCAGCGGCTATTACGCTTGGCGCAAACGCTCGCACTTGAAACAAGCGAGGCAGAAGGCTCGACTCGAAGCTGAAGTTCTCGCTACCTACCCGCGTAGGCTTGCGGACACGTCCTCAGCGGCATGGTGTTCGTGTGGGTGTATGCCGGGAAAGTACTCGCGCATGAAACATGGCCGGTGGTACAGGGTCAGGCAAATACCGAAGTTCACAGCCGGACGTGTGAATTTGGGTGGAAAACGCCTGAAAAATGACCTGTTTTCGCTCCGATTCTCGGAATTCGAAGCTTGTATCGTTGAGGTGACTCACCTTCCGCTCCCCTCCCGCCACCTCGATACGTGCACGTTAGACCCGTTGCAACGCTAGTGCATTTGAGAAGTTGGCATGATCGGGGACTCGGTCCCATATGCTCTCACCTGCAACGCCCGACCATGGACCTGCTCATTCCGAGTGTGCTGATGATTGTCATCTTAGTCTCCGTCTCTACGAGACTTTTCAAAGGCGACCAGATGATCGTCGGTTGTGCGATTTTCGCTCTCTTCGCGGTTTCCTTGGCTTTTTCAGCTCTGCGGCGTCAACTTGATCGATGGCGAAAGCAGCGTGACGCCAATGAGAAGATGATTATGGAACAACGGTTCCCGTTCTGCCACGTCACACGTCTATCGTCCGGCGATTGGTTCCTCACGGAGAAGGAAACCGGGCAAGAATACAAGTGCTCGCCGATCACAAAACCACAAACAATTGCAAGCGATGACGACGCTCGATAACCCGCGCCTCCTTTTCAGGTGACGCAGTCACGCTTGACAACGTTCAATGAAATACCCCCGACGTCGTCCGCCAGCCAAAGCGCGCAAAGATCAACCTGGAAAACGCATAGTGCCTATGCCGTTGAGTCGCGCCTCTGTTATGCCTTCAGATCTGTCGGTGCGGTAGTCAACACTAAGGTCGAACTGCACAGCCCGAAACGCAGCATCACACCTCGATGGTCAGGCTGCCTAACAGGATCATCCGATGAGCCAGCTTGTTCAGACCGCGCAGGGCGCCGAGTTCTCCTCCGATTTGGTTGGTGCCGAATCGGTAAGCAAGGTTCGACCGCACACCAGGGCTGACGCGCTATGCGAAGATGAGTAACATCTGGTTGACACGGCCGGCCAGCCCGACAACGTCGGTGCTGTATGGTCTCAGGAACGATGACGTCCCGCGACTGATCCGCTTTAGGAATCCTGGACCGATCCGCGATGCGCCTTGCGATGGTAGCTAACGCTGCGACTTAACGTCTTTACTCTCAGAAAATGTGGTGCCGCACGCTTGGCTCCGCCCGGTTTTTCAACTGACCGAAGGTCCGCACTACAGTCAGGACGCGTAGTCCCCGGCCGTTTGAGGCGATGTCTGTACGGATGGTCGACCTTGACGCGCGAACAGGCGGCGGCACGCGGCTCGATTCAAGGCGCCCCCCTTCGCATATGCCGCCGCGTCACACCGCGGCGCCTCGGGCCTTACCTCGAGCACGCTGGCCAGAGCGGCGCGTGATACTGCACTGCAAAGAAGTGACAAACACACGATTGTAGTCGCGATGACGGATTTCGGAACGTCCATAGCTGACGAGCCCCTCAAAAGCCGTCATGGTATGCAAGCCTCACTGCTCGTACCAGCCGAAATCAGGTAAGAGTCAATTCCAAAATGTATCCGGAATCGGTGCGGCCCGCGACACCGGGTGACGGGCAGCACCGATTGCGGGTCACTGCGCCTGTCGGAACGGCGTGAGCTGATTGTCGACAGACTGCACGCCGTTCACCCCGCCAGCGACTTGCCCCGCGAGGGCGACTTGCTTGTTGTCTGGTACCGAGCCGCGCAACGTGACCACGCCACGTTTGGCGCGAACCGTCAAGTTGACGCTTACAAGGCCCTTCGTTTTCGCGAGTACATGACGAACCTGCTTCGCGAGTTGCCGATCGGCCTGGCGGCTCGCCTTAGCATTCGCGGTCACACCTGTCGGGTTCACGCCCGATGCGATCTCACCAGTCTGTTGCGCTGCGGCTTCCCCACATAGCGTGGCGGCAGCCAGCCAAGCCACCAACCCCATTGCTATACGCATTCTCATTTGATCTCTCCTCTTCCGACAATAATTTCATGAGTCAAGCTATCGACAGACCATCGATCGTGACAGGCCGCTTCTCGCGTATCGACAATTCCCCGGCTAGCCCTATTACCGCAGCACGAACGCCATCACGCACGGTTACACCGACCGGCTCGGCCTCTATCACGGTCCGCATGAAGCCGACATGTTCGTAATACGTCGAGCCGTGGTGTGCACCGAGCGACAATAGATAGGAATCGACCTCCACCACTCGGCGTTGCGGCCCCTTCGGTTCGCGTGGACATAGCACAAGCTCCGCGTGCCGCTCGCCGCGCTCCGGCCAATGCTTCTGCGCACCAGGCACGAAGCACTCCACCTTACCCTTATCGCCGACCACCGAAAATTCCTCCTGCCATTCCGAGCCATCTGCAAACATGCATAGATCGAGACTTGCGCGGGAACCGTTGTCAAACTCGACGATCACATACGCGTTGTCGACCATGTCCGGCACCCGCCCGTCATAGCGCTCGTGGCGATGGTTGACCTCCGCCGACCCTGAGGCGTATACGCGTACTGCCTCGCCACCGACGACCAGGCGCATCAGGTCGAAGAAGTGGCAGCACTTCTCGACAAGCGTTCCGCCTGTACGATCGCTGAAGCGATTCCAGTTGCCGACCTTGGACAGGAACGGATGGCGATGCTCTCGAATCGAGAACATCCGCGGCGTGCCAATGAATCCGCCTCGAATTTCGTCGAGCATCGCGCGAAACGGCGGCATGTATCGATACTCCATCCCGACCCACACCGGCGCCGGATGGCTCGACGCCGCTTCCTCGAGCCAACGGCAATCGTCGAGCGACGTACAAATCGGCTTCTCGACGAGCGTTGGATACGCTCGCGCTGCCGCAAAGATATCGTCGAGCACTGCGCGATGCGTGTCGTTCGGCGTCGCAACGACGAGCACATCACACACATTGCTGTCGAGTAACGCGCGATGATCAGCGAACGTCCGAACATCGTGCCCAACCAATGCAGCCGCAGCGACAATCGACTCACGGTGCGTATCGGCAAGCGCTGTGACTGTCACGCCAGGCAGCAACGCGAGGTATCGTAGATGCTCTTGCCCCATCATCCCGGTACCGATCACGCCATACCTGAGTTGTTGCATCACGCTTCCTCGCTCATAGGTACCGCCACGGACACTTCGATCGCACGTCCATCGCATATCTCTGCGATGGACGCTGGCAACGGTGCGTTGGTATAAACTCTCGCCATACGGCCGATCTGGCCAACCATGGTGAATCCGCGCACGTTGGAGAAGCGCGCACTGTCTGCCACAAGCCAGACCTCACGGGCTACTTCAATGATCATGCGCAGCACCGCTGCACAATCCAGATCACCGATGAGCATCCCGCCGTCCGCACCCACTCCGTCGACGCCGACAATCGCGATGTCCGCCCTGTAGTCAGTCAGGAATGCCCTGATGTGCGTGCCGAACAATGCCGAATCGCTAGGTCGCACGACACCGCCAGCAACGATCACCTCGATATCGGCGCGCGTGTCTTCGACGTCACGTGCCGCGATGCTTAACGACATCGCGACTTTAAGGCTGCTTGTCACCACACGCACACCGCCGCGTCGCGCAAGCGCTGCTCCGATCCCTTCAGCGACGGCCCCACTCCCAAGCAACACCGTACTGCCGTGCGGCACCTGCCACGCTGCGATTTCGCACAGGTGTTGCTCGGTCCGGCATGCCGATGTCAGCGCATCGGTATCGCGCCTGCTGGCAACCGTAGTACCGACGCATGCCGTCGCCATCGCGATCCCGCGCGTACGCGTGACGCTACCGTCTCGCGTCAGTGTTCGAAGGTCCCGTCGGACCGTTTGGGGTGTCACACCGAGCCTCTCGGCGAGCACGTCAACCGACATGCTGCCGTCGGCACACAACACGTCGACGATTCGCCCGTGGCGCGGATGCGCCATGCTCAGAACGACGTTCGAAGGCCGGCGGTAAATGCCCACGGCTTGAACCCCGGCTGGACGGTCGCATACGCGGAGTTGAGCAAGCCGAACCCCTGGGTGGAATGCGAGTTGTTTTGGATGTACGCGGCGTAACCGTATAGCTGCGTGCGCTTCGACAGGAAGTAGACGTAGCCGATGTCGTAAGCAAGCGCGCGTGCGCCTCCCTTTTCGATCCGCCGCGCTGCTCCAATGTTCAGGTCGCCCGGCCCGATTGGAACCTTGGCGTTGAGCATCTCCGCCGATGCGAAGAAATTGGTCGGATCGCTGCGCTTGGTATAGAGGTAGTTGCCGCCGAGCGTGACAGGACCGAAATTGTAGGACGCGGAAACGACTTGTGTGGTCTGCGCCGAGGGCGTCAGTATCGTGGTGTTCGCGTAATACTGGTAATGATTGACGCCGTAACCAACCCACAGCGGGCCGTTCGCATACTGGACATTCATGCCGAGGTTTCGCCCGTCGGCGACTTGCCCCGACGAGTTTTGCGAACCGAACGAATAGCCAAGCTCAGCGGTCAGTCCGTGGAAATTCGGCGTACGGTAACGTACCGCGTTTTGGTAGAATCCACCCGTGCCGGATTTGCCGAGCGTCACCGTGTGCTCAAGGCTCATGATTGCGGCCGGATTCGAGAGCCCGTAGGTTGCGACGTCGGAACCGAGGAACACCCAGTAGATCGGCAGATACATGTAGCCAAAATCAAGGCTGCCGTAGGGGCTCGACAAACCAACCGACGCGCCGCGATTCCACAGCGTCGAACCACCTGCCACTCCGGTGTAGGTGTTGAAACCCATTTCGAGCTGGAAGTTGGCTCGATATCCGCCACCAAGATCTTCGCTTCCGCGCAGTCCCCAGCGAGATGCCTGCAGGTTGCCGCTCGCGGCCATCACGGTGGGACTGACAGTGCGGTCAAGCTTTACATATTGAATCGAAGAATCGACGATCCCGTAGAGCGTCACCGATGACTGTGCGTGGCACGCGCCCGCGGCAATCAGCCCCACCCCGCCAGCAACCCACTTCAAATGGCGAACCTTCATCCTGTATCTCCTCAAACCCTGTAATAGTTAGCGGTATCATTTTCTGACGTGCCTTTGAGCGCCATAGCCCTTATCGCGGGCTTTTCACATACGACTCATACCCTTGTTGCGGTTTACTGGTAGCGCTACCAGTTCAAATACTATTTCGGTGATCCTCCGCTCGCAACGCGTGGAAACCCTCGGCCTCGGCCCTTCTCAGCCGACCACAGACACCTGCGCGAGTCCTGCATCAACAATGACACTTTGTCCGGTTACTGCCGTGGATTGGTCCGATGCGAGGAACAGGGCCATATCTGCGATATGCGACGGCTCGACTCGAAACTTCAGGCACTGCAGTTCGATGAAACGCTGATCCGCACCGGGATCGCGCCAAAGCGCCTGCTGGCGTTCGGTAACGACCGCGCCGGGCAAGAGCGCATTCACGCGAATATTGTGCTCACCTAGCTCGCGCGCCAGCGTGCGAGAGATCCCGCTTATCGCCGCCTTCGACGCGGTGTAACCGACGAGATTCGGGCGCCCGCGCAGCCACGAGATCGATCCGAGATTGATGATCGACCCGCCGCCTGCAGCCG
Source organism: Burkholderia theae (assembly GCF_048565265.1). Taxonomy (NCBI): domain Bacteria; kingdom Pseudomonadati; phylum Pseudomonadota; class Betaproteobacteria; order Burkholderiales; family Burkholderiaceae; genus Burkholderia; species Burkholderia theae. Next base: position 832,249 of record NZ_CP183463.1, on the reverse strand, counting down.
CCATTCCCTGGGTCACAGCTTGCGTCGCGAATATGTGATGCGTGAGGTTGACCGACAAAATGTCGTTCCAGCGCTCGAGTGTGAGGTCCGCAAGCGCGTGCCGGTCGTCACGGCCTGCGTTATTGACGAGCACACGGATAGGACCCACCGCCTCTGCCGCGTCTGAAAGCACACGCTTATAGGCAGCGATGTCACGTATGTCGCACTGCCCGAACCAGGGGCGCGCACCCTCAGGATAGCCGGCAAGAAGTTCTGCCGACGCCCCTGCGTCGATGTCGCAGAACGCTACTCGCGCGCGTTGCTGCACAAATGCATCGACAAGCGCCGCACCGATCCCCGATCCTCCCCCGGAGATGAACACGGCCTTGTTTGCTAGGCTTGGATAAGTTGCATGTGACATGATCAGTCCATTTTGTCGGCAAGAATTACGGCAGTTCCGATTCGGAAGCCGTGAGCGTCATCACGACATGAAGTGATGCTCCAGGTGCCAAAATTCCCATCGGCACAGTTCCCGGGACGTCACCGAACTGAAGAACGTTGTTCGAATGACTGACTGGCTCCAATGCAAAGAACCCGGCGTCCGGGGGGCGAAACAGCACCACGGCCGGCGTCCCCAAGGCGACAAGCTCCAGACGGTAGTCCGGCTGGACGATCGTTGCGTTACCTTGCCAGCCCGTGAAACAATGATCGACCTGCACGTCGGCAAGCGAACGCCCGTCGTCGAAACGCCACGTGTCCGGCACTCGCGCAACGTCAGCCGGCAGTCTGTCCGGCGCGGTGAGCAATACGTGCCGCCACTCGGTGCGCAGCCTCGTATGTGCCGTCAGTGGAAAGTACGGATGCCAGCCGAGACCCGCCGGCGCGGGTCGTGCGTCAACGTTGGTCAGCACGAGCTCGAGAGACAATGCATCATGAGCGACGTCGATTCGTTGCTCGATCGCACATGCGTATGGCCAATCGGCATCGCCGTCATGGTCGAGACGCAGCACCGCGCGGGCAGGCTCGAGTGCGGCGATCCGCCATTCGCGCTGCCAGCCGAAGCCGTGCATGGCGTGGGGTTCGCCCGGAAAGTTCGCACGTAGCGTATGTGCGTGACCATTGCAGTCGAAGCGCGCGTAGCCGATCCGATTCGAGTACGGCACGAGGGGATAGCAAGCTGCGCGCCGCACGTTGCGAGCCGCGACCGGTTCGTCACCGCAGTCGCGGAGAACCGGCCGACCACGCCACTTCACGCGTGTCAATGCGCCGCCGAGCGATGCGCACACGTCGACCTGCCAGTCGCCGTGCTCCAGCTCGACAACATCCGGCGTCAGCGTATCCATCGCCGTCACCCCTTCAGGCCGCCTGACGTCAGTCCGCCGATCACGCGCTCCTGGAAGATCGCCATGATCGTTGCGACCGGCACGATCGCAACGACGAGCGCTGCGGCGATCAGCGGCCAGGGGAACGAGTATTCGCCTTGGTAGAACGTGATGCCGACCGGCAGCGTACGGAAGTTCGGCGCGGAGTTCAGCGACAGCGCGAGCAAGAACTCATCCCACGAGTTCACGAACGCGAGGATCGCCGCAGTGAACACGCCGGGCGCGGACAACGGGAACACGATCCGGCACAGCGCACCCAGCCGCGTGCATCCGTCGAGCATCGCGGCGCTTTCGAGATCGCGCGGGATTGCCTGGAAGAAGCTGACCAGCACCAGCGTGCAGACGGGAAGGCTCAGCACCGTGTACGGCAGAATCAACGCCGCGTACGTATTAAGCAATCCGAGACTGCGCATGATCTGAAAAATCGGCACGAGCAGCGTGACGAGCGGAAACATCGACGACGCGATGATCGCCGACAAAATCAATCCTCGGCACTTCAGGTCGAGCCGTGCGATCGCGTAGGCGGCGCCCGACGCGATCAGCACCGCGAGACCGGTCGAGCACAGCGCAACAATCGCGCTGTTCAGCAGGAACAGGAATAGCGGCTGGTCGGTGAACGCGTGTACGTAATTGGCCATCGTCGGTGCGGCCGGTAGGTACGTGATCGGTCGTTGCACGAGCTCGGCCTCGCCCTTGAATGACGTCAGTAGGATCCAGACAGCCGGAAAGAAGCCGTTGACGACAACGATCGCACCGGCGATCACGCGCAGCCGGGCACCGGCGAACAACGTAGCGAACAGGTTCATTTTTTCGCTTCTCCGCGCACGAATTTCAGATAGATGAAGCTGATGACCAGCGAAATTACAAACATGAACGCCGCCTGTGCCGATCCGTAACCGACGTCGAGATAATCGATCGTCGTTGTGTTGATCAGCATCGCGAGCGTCGTAGTGCTGGTGCCTGGGCCGCCGTGGACCATCGTGTACGGAATGTCGAAGGTCTGCAGTGCGGTGATCGTGCGGAAGATCATCGCGACGACGATCGACGGAACCAGCATCGGCAGCGTGATGTGGATGAATTGCTGCGGTTTGGTCGCGCCGTCGACCTCTGCCGCCTCGTATAGCGAGCGCGGAATTGTCTGCAAGCCCGCGAGCAGGATCAGCGCCACGAACGACGAGGTCTTCCAGATCGTCGTCAGGCAGACTGCCGCGAACGCCCATCCCGGTATTAGCAGGAACGTCACTCCATGGAAGCCAAACCGGCCCAGCAAGTCGTTAATAATCCCGTAGTCGGTGTTGAAAAACCACGCGAAAATCAGTCCTGAAAACGCCATCGGCAGCGACCACGGCAACAGGAGCGCGAGACGGATCGGCCAGCGCATCCGGAACGGCAGATTCGCGAGCAGCGCAAGTGGGAGCCCTACGAGGAAGGCGCCCGGCACGGTAATCAACGTGATCAGCAGCGTATTCTTCGTAGCGTTCCAGAAGTCGGGATCGTGTAACGCGTCAACGTAATTGCGCAAGCCCACGAACGCGGGCACCGCACCGCCGGATAGCCGTATGTCGAAGAAGCTGTTGTACAGCAGTTTGCCGATCGGGTAGACGACGATCAGCCCGAGCAGCAGCGCGGTCGGCGCGAGCAGGGCGACGGCTAACCATCGATCCGACGGATCAAGCCAGTGGCTCGCCCGTCGCACCGGAAAGGCACGATCCTGCATTGAGCTGACGGAGTTCATCTTGGCCTCGCTTCGCTTAACGGAGGACCCGGCGCAGCCGGCCTTCGATCTGGTCGACACCGTCCGCGACCGGCATCGAGCGGCCGAGCATCGCCGACGTCGCCGTGCGAATCGCATCGGACACCTCGCTATAGCGTGGCGTCACCGGGCGGGCGCGACCGGTCTTGGTCAGGATATCGCCGGCCGATTTGAACCACGGATTCTGGGCGAGCACGCCCGGATCCTGATAGGTTGCCGGAAACACTGGCAGCAGCGAGCCTTTTTCCGCGAGCATCTTCGCGACGTCCGGCGACGACAGGTAGCGAATCAGCTTCGCTGCTTCCGGCTTGTGCGCGGAGAACGCGGACAATGCCCACTGCCAGCCACCGACGCAGGTTGTCGACGTGCCGCCTGGCATCGAAGGCAGCGGCATCACCCCGACCTTGCCCTTGACGGCCGAGTCCATATCGGCCTGGAAGTGATTCCACGCGAAACCCCAGTTCACCGCGTATATCGCGTGTCCCGCCTTGAATTCGTTGACCGTGTCAGCGGTCTTTACCTCGGCGACATTACGCTTGATCACGCCCTGGTCCATCAAGCCGGTCCACATGTTCATTCCGGCGACGGCGGCGCGCTTGTCGAGCGTCAACTCACCGGCCGCACCGGTCAGCTCCTTGCTTTGGCTCCAGTACGGCAGCAGGAAAGTGCAGACCGCACCCTCTGCTGGCGCCCCCTGAATCGACAGCCCCTGAAGCACGGGGTTGTGCTCCTTCGCGAGGATCCTGCTGGCCCCGGTTGCCAGATCATCCCAGGTCTTCGGCTGCGGCAGGCCGTACTTGTCTAGTAGGTCTTTTCGGTAGTAGACGAACATCCCGTCCGCAAACGCGGGAAGCGCAGCGATTTTGCCATTGACGACGTCGGCTTTCGCGTAGACGGGCAGATACGCATTCAGCACACTCGACGCAGGCCCAAGGTATGGATCGAGCGGCGCGATCCAGCCGGCTGTCAGATATTGCGCGGGATTCACGATGTCAATCATGAATACGTCGAGAGACGCATCCTTTGCATTGAGTAACGTCGACAGATATTGGCGCTGTTGCTCCGACGTGGCGCCGCCAGTCTCGGTTACGACCTTAACCCCGGGATTCGTCTTCTCGTATGCGTCGAGCGCCTTGCGCACGAGATCGGGGCGCTGCCCCGATCCTCCTGCAAACAGGCGTATCGTCACGTCGGCGCGCACGGACAGCGACGCGGCGGCAAGACCGGCGACGACGGTCACCGCAGCTATCTTTGCAATCATTTTTGTTTCCTTTGCTATGCCGGTGTGGCGTTATTGATCATTTCGCGCTGCGCTGTGACAGCGACATACCCGACTCGGCATCGAACCAGTGCACCTTCGCGGGATCGATTGCAAGCGACGCGGCAGTGCCCGGCTCGAGCCGCACGTCCGCACCCAGGCGGGCGACGAGCTGCTGACCCGCGACCTCAAACGTACACAGCGTCTCCGCGCCGAGCGGCTCGGTGACGACCACGCGCGCGTCGAGCGCGCAACGCCCGGCCGGCATCGTGTTCCTGTCCATCGCATGCAGCACGGATTCTGGGCGTACGCCGAGCGTGATGTGGCCTCCGCCGAGCCGCCCCTGCCGTTGCAGGACGTCCGACGGGACCGCGATCTCGATTCCGTGGCCGCGCCCGCGCGCGCCGTCGAGATCGAGTTTCAGAAGATTCATCGGCGGCGAGCCGGTAAAGCCTGCGACGAACGTGGTGCGCGGAGAGTTGTAGATCTCGTCGGGTGTGCCGTACTGGACGACGTGGCCGCCAGAAAGCACTGCGATGCGGTCCGCCAGCGTCATCGCCTCGACCTGGTCGTGCGTCACGTAGATCATCGTCGCGCCGAGCCGGCGATGAAGCTTCTTGATTTCGACCCGCATCTCGTTGCGCAGCTTCGCGTCGAGGTTCGACAACGGTTCGTCGAACAGGAAAACCTTCGCGTGCCGGACGATCGCGCGCCCCATCGCGACGCGCTGTCGCTGACCGCCGGACAGGTTGCGCGGCTTGCGCTCGAGCAAATGCCCGAGTTGCAGGATATCGGCGGCTTCCTTCACGCGTGCGTCGATTTCCGATTTCGGAATCTTGCGCAGTCGCAAACCAAACGCCATGTTTTCGTATACGGTCTTGTGCGGATACAGCGCATAGTCCTGAAACACCATCGCGATCTCTCGTTCGCGCGGCACAAGCCCGTCCACTCGCGCGCCGTCGATTCGGATCGCCCCCTGCGTCACGCTCTCGAGGCCTGCGAGCATTCGCATCAGCGTCGACTTTCCACAGCCCGACGGGCCTACGAACACGACAAACTCGCCGTCCTTCACGTCGAGGTTGATGTCGTGCAGTACGGTTACGCCGTTGTCGTAGGCTTTGACCACATTGTCGAAGGTCACCGTCGCCATTTCTGTCTCCTTGCGCGTCCCCAGTGGAACGCGGCGATGTTGTTCTGTTTCGGGCCGTTGGTTCGATCCGTGAGCGGCTTTCAGGAAAGCGCTGCGCCGCTTCATGTTTCCATGTTCTTCCGGCACCGACGAAGCGGTAGGTCCGGGCGCTCAGTACGGCCCGCCGCTGGTACCCACCGCCTCGGTACCCTTCATCGTCGCGAGGAACGCGTTCGCTTGGCGCATCATCATTCCGAGGTCCGACGCAATCGCGACGAAGCCGTAACCTGCTTTAACGAACGATTCGACCATTTCCGGCGTCGGCCCGACGATGCCGATCGGCACGCCGGCCGCCCGCGCGCGCCGTGCGGCATCGTGAATCAGGTCCTGAACGTGGGCGTCCTTCAGATTTCCGATCTGGCCGAGCGCCGCCGACAGGTCCCCCGGCCCGACGAACACCGCGTCGACGCCCGGCACCGCCGCGATCTCGTCGAGCTGACCGATCGCCTCCGGCGTTTCGAGTTGCATGATGCAGGCGGTCGCCCGGTTCGCCTCGGTGCCGTACGCGGTCCACGTCCCATAGCGGCTGCCTCGATGCATTGCGGCATAGCCGCGTGTGCCGTGTGGCGGATACTTGGCGGCTGCGACCGCACGGCGGGCATCGTCCGCGTTCTGCACGAACGGGAACATCAGCGTCGGCGCCCCCATGTCGAGCGCGCGCTTCACAAGCACCGGGTCGTTCGCGGCCAGTCGCACGACAGGCATTGCGCCCGTGCAGCCGATAGCCTGCAGCAATTGCCACGTGTCGCGAAACTCGATCGGCACATGCTCCATGTCGATCACGAGCCAGTCGAAACCTGCATGCCCGAGCGCCTCCGCCGTGCTGGCCGAGCCTGACATCAGCCAGGTGCCGAGCGGCACTCTGCCGCTCGCGAACGCAGCCTTGAAACGATTGAAGAGCGGATCGGCTTCGGTCGGATTCATCGTGGTGTCTCGCATTCAGTAGATCGACGGTTCGACGGGCGTCTCCGTCCCCATCAGGAAATCGAAATCGCAGCCTTCGTCGGCCTGCGTCACGTGCTCGAGGAAGATGCGTGTGTACCCACGCTTGCGCGTCTGCGCGGTTGGTCGCCATTCGGCGCGCCGGCGCGAAAGCTCGTCGTCGTCGACGCGCATGTCGAGCCGCCCCGCTTCCACGTCGAGCTCGACGACGTCGCCAGTCCTGATCAGCGCAAGCGGTCCGCCGGCCGCCGCCTCGGGTGCGATGTGTAGCACACAGGTTCCATAGTGGGTGCCGCTCATCCGCGCGTCGGACAGACGCACCATGTCACGAACGCCGGCTTCTAGCAGCTTGCGCGGAATCGGCAAATTGCCCCATTCGGGCATCCCGGGTGCGCCGAGCGGTCCGCCGTTACGCAGGACGAGTACAGTGCTCTCGTCGACATCGAGATCTGGATCGTGGATCCGTGCATTCATTTCGGCGATCGAGTCGAACACCAGCGCCGGACCAACGTGTCTCAGGAACTTCTTGCTAGCCGCGCTCGGCTTGATGACTGCGCCGGACGGTGCGAGATTGCCCCTCAGCACCGCGAGCGCTTGGCCGTCGGTGACCGGGTCGTCGCACGAACGTACAGTCTGCGGATCGGTCCGGCGCACATCGGCGAGGTTCTCTCCGAGCGTGCGACCGTTCACGGTCACGCAGTCAAGGCTCAGACGCTCGCCGATCTGCTGCAGCAGGGCCGGCAACCCTCCCGCGTAATAAAAGTCCTCCATCAGGCGATCGCCGGACGGGAACACGTTCGCGAGCACCGGAATCCCGCGCCCGAGTTGGTCGATCCCGTCAAGGGTCAGCTTCACACCACCGCGACCGGCGATCGCGATCAGGTGGATCGCAGCGTTCGTCGAACCGCCGAGCGCCATGTACGTCGCAACACCGTTCGCGACCGACCGCTCGCCGAAGAAGCGGCTCGGCCGCAGGTCTTCCCAGACCATGTCGACGATGCGCGCGCCGCTCGCGGACGCCATCCGAACATGCGCAGCATCCATGGCCGGAATGCTCGTCGCACCCGGCAGCGTAAAGCCCATTGCCTCGGCGATCGATGTCATCGTGCTGGCGGTGCCCATCGTGTTGCAGGTGCCGGGCGCACGCGTCATCCGCGCTTCGAGCGCGACCCATTCGGTGTTATCAATGTTCCCGGCTTGGTACTCGTCCCAGAATTTCTTCGTGTGCGTGCCAGCACCGACCGCCGTGCCTTGATGACGGTCGTTCAGCATCGGGCCGGCCGGCACAAAGATGCACGGCACATCTGCACTCAGCGCCCCCATCAAAAGACCCGGCGTGGTCTTGTCGCAACCACCCATCAGCACGACACCGTCGATCGGCAGCGAACGCAGCAACTCCTCGACCTCCATCGCAAGAAAGTTCCGATAAAGCATCGTGGTTGGCTTCACCATCACTTCGCCCAGCGACATCGCTGGCAGTTCGAACGGCATGCCGCCTGCCTGCAGGATGCCGCGCTTTACCGACTCGGCTCGCTCGCGCAGATGAGCATGGCATGGCGACAGATCACTCCACGTATTGATGATGGCGATTGCCGGACGCGACATGAATTCCTCTCGGCGCAATCCCATTTGCTGGAGCCGCTGGCGGTGTGCGAACGAGCGCATGTCGTCTGGCGCAAACCAGCGCTGGCTGCGAAGTTCGTCAAGTCTTTTGCGTTGTCTGTCCACTGCTTGTCCCTGCTTCAAAGGATTTGGCCCGCCGTACGTCGCTCGACTGTTAGCGCTATCATGACTTAGTATCTGTTACCGCTCTCATTCCGTCAACCCGACTCAAGTAAGGATTTCCCTGACGTCATGACACAAACCACCCGCAAGCGCCGGGGCGCAGGGCGCATCAAGCTGCTCGACGTTGCCGAACTCGCAGGCGTGTCCGCAATGACCGTATCGCGATACTTCAGCCAGCCCAGTCTCGTCGCGGAGGAAGCGCAGAAGCGGATCGCCGCGGCAGTCGAGCAGACCGGCTATGTACCGAACGTGTTCGCCGGCGGGCTCGCATCCGCGCGCGGCAAAGTCGTCGGCATGGTGATTCCGAACATCGGCAGCGGCGTGTTCGCGGAAACTGTACAGGGCGTCACCGACACGCTGCGCCAGCACGGCTACCAACTGCTGCTCGCATCGAGCAACTATTCTCGAGACGAGGAACAGGAAGCCGTGCGCGCGTTCATCGGCTGGTCGCCGGCGGCGCTGATCCTCACGGGGCACCGTCACTCGGCGGCGACCGAGGAACTCCTCGTGAACGCGGGCATTCCGGTCGTCGAGACATGGGACCACAAGCCGGATTCGACACACATCCAGGTCGGCTTCTCGCACGCCGACGTCGGCCGCGACCAGACTCGTTATCTGCACGACCGCGGCTATCGGCGGATCGTGTTCGTCCACACCGGGCAGCCTGAAGACTTCCGCGCGATGGAGCGTGCGAACGGCTATGAGCAGGCCATGCAGGAGCTGGATCTCGCGCCGTCCACGTTCCATTCGCCGGCGACCGCGCCGCTGGAGGCGGGCAAGCACGCGTTCGAGACGCTGCTTCGCGGGCGATGGCCCACCGAAGCGATCATCTTCGCAAACGACAATCTCGCCGCGGGCGCACTGCTGCACGGGTTGCGCGCGAAGGTCGCCATTCCGGACGCGTGCGCTGTGATGGGCTTCGGCGATCTGTCAATCGCCGATAAGCTGGTGCCGAGCCTGACGACCGTCCGGCCACCACGATACGACATTGGCCGCATCGCGGCGATACGCGTGATCGAATCGCTGCGCGTCGCGGTCGGCGACCTATCGCCGAGTCATGTGGAGCGCGACAATCTGCTGCCTTACGAAATCGTCGAGCGCGAAAGCACCTGATAGATCGGATCCATCACCCGAGTAGCCAGTCGCCGGCGAACGTGGAAAATGCGGCGACCTCGCGCGACTGCCAATACGCGTCATGGCCGAGTTCCGCCGCCAGAATCCGCGCGACTTCTGGTGCTGCCTGGCGTGCGGCGCGTGCGTCGAGAAACAGTGCGCGATTGCGCCTGGCAAGCACGTCTTCGACACTACGCGCGAGTTCGGCTCGCGCCGCATAGCGCACCTGAGCCTCGGTCAGTCCGCTCGCCGCGACCAGAACTCGGTCCGCGCCGGGTAGACGGGTGATCAGCGGACCATCCGTACCGTAACAGCCGGCTGCAGCGCCCGACGCGGAAACGCCAGCCTCCGCGCCCGGCGAACGTGTCGCGCCATGCAGCGGCAGATCCTCGGTCCGACAACCCGCTGCCGGCAGCAGTCCGCTCCCGATCGCGAGATCCACCACCTCCTCGGCCATCCGGCGATACGTTGTCCACTTGCCACCCGTCACCGTGATCATTCCGGTCGAATGCAGCTGGATCGTATGCTCACGCGACAGCGATGACGTCGTCGCGTCGCCGTCGCCCTTCACCAGAGGCCGCAGCCCGGCCCACACACTCAACACGTCGTCGCGCGTCGGCGCCACCGACAGGTATCGCGCAGCCGTCCGAAGGATGAAATCGACATCCTGCGCGCTTGCATGGGGATCGACTGGCATATCGGGACGCGGCGTGTCCGTCGTGCCGACGATCGTATGCCCGTGCCACGGTACGACGAACAGCACACGTCCGTCTTCGGTGCGCGGCACCAGGATCGCATGCCGGCTTTGAAGAAAACGCGCCGGCAGCGTCAGGTGGACGCCTTGACTTGGCGCTACGATCGGCCGGGCGGCCGGTTCGACCATTGAGCGAACCGCGTCGACCCACACGCCGGTCGCATTGACCACACAACGCGCGCGCACATCCAGCCGGTTGCCGGTCTCCGCGTCCTCGACCGTGAGCACGTGCTCACGCCTCCCGGCGTCGGGCCTGATCGCACGCACGGCGGCATTGTTCAACGCGATGCCTCCGAGATCGAACACCGTACGCATCAAGCTGATCGCGAGCCGCGCATCGTCGAACTGACCATCGTAGTACAGTGTGCCGCCACGTAGCGGCCGCCCGTGCAGCGAATCGGTGAGCGTCGGCAGTAGCGAACGCGTCTCGTCCGCACTCAGCCCGTGTGACCGCGACAAATTCAGCGACCCCGCCAGCCAGTCATACACTTTCAGGCCGACGCCATAGAACGGCTTGTCGAGATGCCGGTAAGCGGGCACAACAAAACCGAGGCGACCCACCACATGCGACGCATTGCGTGCCAGCAGCCCACGCTCGCGCAGTGCCTCGCGCACCAGCGAAATGTTGCCTTGAGCAAGGTAGCGAACGCCTCCGTGCACGAGCTTCGTCGCCTTGCTTGATGTGCCCTTCGCAAAGTCGCGCGCTTCGACGAGCAGCGTACGGTAGCCCCGCGCAGCCGCATCGACCGCCGTGCCAAGTCCCGTCGCGCCACCGCCGATGACGACAACGTCCCAAATGGGTGTGTGGTCGATCTCGCGCAAAATTGCCGCTCGCGGCAAAGGAGTGATATCAGTCATCTTGGCTTCAATTCGAGGAGTTGACTGGCGGAGGTGCCCATGCGCGAGCGCATTCGATGGCCTGATGCCATTCACCGGCACGCGCCGCACGCTCTTCCTGCGACATTGTCGGTTCGAAACGCCGCTCGGCCCGCCATTGCTGGGTGATCTCGTCGAGCCCAGACCAAAAGCCGACCTCGAGGCCAGCCAGATATGCAGCGCCGAGTGCGGTAGTTTCAGTCACCGCGGGCCGCACGACCGGGCGGCCGAGCAGGTCAGCCTGGATTTGCATCAGGAGGTCGCACTGCGACGCGCCGCCGTCGACGCGCAGCTCGCTGACCGAGATGCCCGCGTCGGCCTCCATCGCACCGAGCACGTCGACTGTCTGCAATGCGATCGCGTCGAGCGCCGCGCGCGCAATATGCGCTCTCCCGGTGCCGCGCGTCATGCCGAGCAGCGTGCCGCGCGTGTACGGATCCCAATGCGGCGCGCCAAGACCTGCAAACGCCGGAATCATCATTACACCCTCGCTGCTCGTACATTGAGCCGCCAATACCTCAACGTCGGACGCACGCTCGATGATCCCAAGCCCGTCGCGCAGCCACTGGATCGTCGCCCCCCCCATGAATACCGAGCCTTCAAGCGCATACGACGTGCGCTCGCGCAGCCGCCATCCGACGGTGCCAAGCAGCCGATGCTGCGACGCAACCGGCTGTTCACCGGTGTTCATCAACATGAAGAGGCCCGTGCCGTACGTGTTCTTCGCCATGCCTGCGTCGACGCATGCCTGGCCGAACGTCGCGGCTTGCTGGTCGCCAGCGATTCCGGTAATCGGCAGCGGCGCACCGAACAGCGCCGCGTCAGTCTGACCGAATCGACAGCTAGACGGCAACAGTTCAGCAAGCAGCGCACGCGGGATATCGAACAGCGCGAGCAGTTCATCGTCCCAGTCGAGCGTGTGAATGTTCAGCAGCGATGTCCGCGCTGCATTCGACAGATCAGTCACGTGCCGTCGGCCGCCGCTTAGTTGCCAAACGAGCCAGCTGTCGACGGTCCCGAATGCAAGCTCGCCGCGACGAGCGCGATCACGCGCACCCGGCACGCTGTCGAGCAGCCAGGCAAGCTTCGTCGCGGAGAAATACGGATCGATCAGCAAACCGGTGCGCTCGCGAATCAACCCACTGGCGCCGCGCGACGCAAGACGCTCGCAGAACGAAGCCGTACGGCGGTCCTGCCAGACGATCGCGGGTCCGAGCGGCGCACCGGTCGCACGATCCCACAGCAGAGTCGTTTCGCGCTGGTTCGCAATGCCGATCGCCGCGATGTTCACCGCGCTGGCTTGTGCTATCCGCATCGCTTCGTGCGCAACATCAAGCTGCGACTGCCATATCTCGCGTGGATCGTGCTCGACCCAGCCCGGATGCGGATAATGCTGCGCAAATTCGCGCTGTGCCGTCGCGACCGGTATGCCGTCGCGGTCAAACAGGATCGCGCGCGAGCTTGTCGTGCCCTGATCGAGGGCGAGGATAAAGCGGTGTTCTCTCATAACATGGCCACTCCGAACGATTCGGTGCTTGCATCAGTGCACACGGCAACACGTTGCTCCGTCGAAGCTTGCATATTGCCGTGCGCCACTAGACGCGGCAGCGCGGGCAGCACGAGACTGATGCCAGCGAGAAGCAGTAGTCCGAATACGACGCGACGCACGATCTGCGGGGACCAGTCCGGCGGCCGCACGCGATTTAGCCACGTCAACCCGACCATGACCGGCAGCGCCTCGAGGCTCAGCATCGCCGACGTGTGATCGAAGCGCCCTTGCCCCGCGACCATTGCAAGACGCAGCACCGCGTTCACCGCAAACAACAGCACAAGCGTCTCGCGGATCACGTTCGGTTTCAGCGGTTGCCGGTACATATGGAACACCATCGGCGGCCCGGCGCTCGCGAACACACCGCCCATCACACCGGACAGCCATCCGAATGCGACGAACGTCCAGCGCGGCGACAGCGCCGATAGCGCACGCGCCTGCATCAGCAAGAGCAGGCTGCACGCAAGAATCGCGACGCCGAGCGCGAGCCTCGTCGCATCAACCGCGTTATCGCTGAGCCACGTCAGCAGCGTCACTCCACACGCGACGCCGACAAGGCTGCTTGCGAGGATCGCAACGAGCACAGGTGCCGGAACATCGGGACGTCGCCGCACGATGATCGCGGCGTTCGCGAGCACCATCATCATCACGACGTTGGCAGTGACCGGAAGCGGGGCAACGTGCAGCAGCGCGACGAGCCCGAGCAGGACGAGACCGAACGCGAAGCCGGTAAGGTTCTGCGTATAGGTCGCAGATGCAACCGATAGCAGGAACATCATATGTTGTGCAATCGTCATCGCGCGCTCAACACGAAGCCAGCGCAAGCAACGACTCACGCGATGCGCTGTCCGCGCGGACGAAGACCGGCGGCTGACCGAGCGGCGCCGCGACCGTTACGCGTTGCCCACCGTCGAACGTCTCGCCGCTCCAAAGATGAATCCAGCGCGCACCAGCTGGCAAATATGGCGTCCAGTCGCTGCGCCCGGCCTCGTGCACCGGCGCAATGAGCAGATCCTCGCCGTACAGGTACTGGTCCTGGATCGCGTACGTTGCACGGTCGTCTTCGAAATGCAGGAACAGCGGTCGTTGCAGCGGTAGGCCGCGTTGCGATGCTTCCTCGCTTAACTGGCGTACGTACGGTGCCAACGCGACGTAGAGCCGCGTCATTTTCGCAAAATGCGCGAGCACCGCGTCGTCCTGCCAGAACTGAAAGTTCTCATCCGGGCGATTGCCCTCATGCGTACGCATCACCGGCGTGAACGCCGCCATCTCTGCCCAGCGCTGAAATAACTCCGGCGTACGGCGGTTGCCGAACAGGCTCGTGTAGCCGCCGATGTCGCTATGGTGGTACGCATTCCCGAGCAACCCCGACGACAGCGCGCCGCAGATTACCGTCTGCAGCCCGTCGTGTCGCGAGAAGTCGACAGACTGATCGCCCGCCCACAGCAGCGGACAATGCGCCTGCACGCCCGTGTAACCTGCACGCATGAAGAACAGCGCGTCGCCGCTACGGCCGGCTGAGTCGATCGCGTCGGCGTTGACCTGTGCCCACAACGTCGGCCACGCATTGTGCATCAACATCGCATCGACCCCGTTCGCGAGCTTCACATCGGTCGGCAGATATTCACCGAAATCGGCCATCCAGCCATCGAGCCCCGCGTCGAGCATCTCGCGGCGAATCACGCGGTCCGCAAACCACTGCGCGGCCGCCGGATTCGTAAAGTCCACGACGCCGCACCAGAACTCCCCGAAGTCGACCAGATAGTCACCCCCCTGCGCGTTCGTCGCGAGATATCCGGCCGCATGAGCTTCCTCGTACAGCGTGCCGTCGTTGCACAGATAGGGATTCACGTAGCCGAGAAAGCGCACGCCATTCGCGTTCAGCGACGCAACCCACTCGCGCGAATCTGGATACCGTGCGTCGTTCCAGCGCCAGTCCCAAAAGAGTCGCTTGCCGAACGAAGTCAAACGCAGGCCGACCCAGTCCTCGCACCACAGTGCTGACACCTGCACGCCTCGCTCCTTGCTCAGGTCGAGCAACCGCTGAGCGTGATCGCGGCCGTTCTTAAACCCCAGGATCGCGCCTTTCTGAACCCAGTCGGGAAGAACCGGCTGGCGGCCGAAGCGCGTGGCGATGCGCTCGACGAGCGTGACGAAGCTGTCTGCCGCAGTCAACTCGATGCGCGCCGGCACGGCCCAGAACTGCAGTTCGTGAAATTGTTCGTTTCGAAAGTCGAAGTCCGCGTATGCCGTCGTCTCGGCATGCAGGCAATAGCGCCGCGACGATACGTAGGTCGGCTGCGGATAGTTGGTCGTGTAGTAGTCGCCGCCGGCGTTACCGGTCACGTCAGCCTGCCAGGTCAGATGAGTGGTCTTGTCGCGGCCGACACCCGGCTCCGACGTCCACAACGGGAAACGTCGTCCGCGAAGATCGAAATACGACATCTGCTCGCCGCCGCCCCATACATGCTCGTCCGGCCGGGCGACGACACGCCACCAGAGCCGGTTGATCTCCGGCTTCGCATGCTCGAAAGCGATCGTTGCACCGTGCGTGTCCATATGCACGGTCAGCACCAGATCCCACTCGACGTCCGGCGCGCGTGCGAGCGAGATGCGAAAAGCGCCTCCTTTCGGTTCGACATGCGCATGGCGTAGCGCAACGCGCTCCTCGACGAAATCCTCGATGTCAAAGTTGCCGCGATACATCTGCACGCTCGCGGTGCCTGAGCCGACATAGCAGCACGGCTGTACGTCGGTATGCTCGATCAGCGTCTGCCCAGCATGGCGCAGCACCCAGGATCGATCGGTGTAGTCGAATTCCATTCCGGTTTCGGTCTCGATGTCAAAAAATACGGGGCGGCTCAGTGACGTGCGGCGCCGGAGGCCCGCACACTCGCGCCAGCGTTATCCCGCCGCCGTGCAAGGGTCCACGCGACGATCGGCGCGAACGTCCACACGATCGCCATGGCGAATGGATACATCACGGACGGGCCATTGCTGCTCGCGATCCCAAGCGGCGAAAACGTTAGATAGACGGTTACCAGGAGCGCGACCAGCAGCACGCTCATGCTGCGCGCATAGCGCCAAGGCGTCTCGTTTGCATGCTCACGCACCGTCGGGGCATACAGCACAGCACGCGCGAATCGCTTTCGCAGCGCGACCATCAGCGCAATCTCGGCGGCGAACAGAATCCCCATCAGGTGAATGAAGTGCAAGCCGAATCGCGTGTCGACGTTCAGCACGAACACGAGCAGCGTGTAAATCACGACGTGCAGGACAAGCACGATTTTCGCGGGGCGCGCGCCAACGGTGCGATCGAACATCCCCATCAGCACCACTGCGATAATCGGAATGTTGAAGAAGCCGGTGAAACGCCGCATCACTGCGTAGATCCCGTCCGGCGCGTAGATGAGCAGAGGCGCGATCAGTAGCGACAGCACAGCGATGACGACGCTCACGCGCTTGCCGACACGAATCAGGTCGTCGTCGGCAGCGTACGGGCGGAAGGGCTTGTAGAAATCGTACGCGACAAGCGTCGCCGTACTGTTCAGCACCGCGTTAAAGTGACTCATCACCGTGCCGAACAACACGGCGACGAAGAAGCCCTTCGCCCAGAACGGCAGCAGCGTTGCGACAAGCGTCGGATAGGTGAGGTCGGGGCGCGACAGCGCGCGGTCTGCGTACAGGTGATATGCAATGACACCCGGCACGAGCATGATCAGCGGCACGAGCAACTTCAGCAGACCGGATATCAATACTCCCTTCTGCCCTTCGGCGAGGCTTTTCGCGGCAAGCGTGCGCTGCACGATTGACTGGTTCGTGCACCAGTAGAAAAGGTTCGCAAAGATCATTCCGGTGAACAATGTGCCGAACGGTACACTGTCGCGCTTGCCGCCGATCGCGTTAAGCTTCTCGGGAGCATGATCTAGAATCTCGCGCAACCCAGAATACATATCGCCATGCCCAAGCGCTGCGAGCCCGAGCACCGGGATCAGCAAACCTGCGATCAGCAAGCCGATTCCGTTGATCGTGTCCGACACGGCAACGCCACGCAGCCCGCCGAACACCGCATACAGCGCACCGATCGCGCCGCTTGCAACGACGAGTACCGTGATCGTCGCCGGATAAGACAGACCAAACAGCTTATCGACGCCGAAGATCTGGTTGAACGTAATCGCGCCGAGATAGAGCCCGGATGGATTCACGACGAGCGTATAACCGATGATGAAGAGCGCGCTAACGATACGCCGGGTGCCGGCGTCATAGCGCTCTTCGAGGAACTGCGGTAACGTCGTGAAGCCGCCGCGCAGGTAGCGCGGCAGGAAAAACAGAGCGAGAGCGATCGTCGACAGCGCGGCCGTGCATTCCCATGCCATCGCGGAAAGGTTGTGCGCGTATGCGTCGCCATTCAGGCCGACGAGCTGCTCGACCGACAGGTTCGTGAGCATCATAGATCCCGCGATAAACCATCCTGACAGCCCTCCGCTCGCCATGAAATAGCCCTGAGCTCCCGTGTCCTTTGCGCGATGCGTAATCCGGTACGACACGATACCGACGAGCGCCGTGAAGAATATGAAGCTCGCCAGCGTGAAAAGATCAGTCTCCATCCTTGCCTCTCTCTACTTGATGCGTGGACGGGATCGAAGCCCGTCCGTCAGGTACCCGACGCGTCAGTCGAGCCCAACGCACATGTACTTAATCTCGAGATACTCGTCGATCCCGTATTTCGAGCCCTCTCTCCCAAGCCCCGACTGCTTGACACCGCCGAATGGTGCCTCGGCCGTCGAGATCAGGCCCGTGTTCACGCCGACCATCCCGAATTCAAGCGCTTCCGCGACGCGCCATACCCGTGAGAGGTCGCGACTGTAGAAATAGCTTGCGAGTCCGAATTCCGTGTCATTAGCCAGACTAATCACATCCGCTTCGGTCGAGAACCGGAGAATCGGTGCGATCGGACCAAAGATTTCCTCGCGGGCAACACGCATCTCCGGCGTGACACCCGTCAGCACCGCCGGGGCGAAGAACTGGTCGGCGAGCCCCGGCAGCGCAACCCGGCCGCCGCCTTGGGCTCGCGCACCGCGCTCGATCGCGTCGTCATACAGCCGTTCAGTCTTTTCGAGTGCGCGTGCGTCGATTAGCGGGCCAATCTGTACGCCGTCGTCGGTACCACGACCGACCTTCAGCTGCGCGACCCGCGCGACCAGCTTTTCCACAAATGCATCATGCACACGGTCTTGCACGTACAAACGATTCGCGCACACACAGGTCTGGCCAGCGTTCCGATATTTCGAAATCAAGGCGCCTTCGACAGCAGCGTCAAGGTCCGCATCCTCAAACACGATGAATGGCGCGTTACCCCCAAGTTCCAGCGACAGCTTCTGGATATGCTGCGCACCTGCCGCCATCAGCTTCGCGCCGATCGCGGTCGAGCCGGTGAACGTGACCTTGCGCACGGCCGGATGCGCCGACATCTCGCCGGCGATCGGCTCAGCCGCACCGGTCACCACCGACAGGCAGCCGGCCGGCACGCCCGCGCGCTCGGCAAGAACGGCCAACGCGAGCGCGGAAAACGGGGTCTGCGTCGCGGGCTTTAGCACCATCGTGCAGCCTGCCGCGAGCGCCGGCCCGGCCTTACGCGTGATCATCGCCGCCGGAAAATTCCAGGGCGTGATAGCCGCGCACACGCCCACCGGCTGCTTCAACACGATCAACCGTCGGTCCGGCGACGGCGTCGGAATCACGTCACCATCCGTGCGACGCGCTTCCTCCGCAAACCATTCAATAAAACTCGCGGCAAACCCAATCTCGCCGCGCGCTTCCGCGAGCGGCTTACCCTGCTCCGCAGTCATGATCCGCGCGAGATCCTCCTGGTGCGCAAGCATCAGATCGTGCCACTTGCGCAGCACGTGCCCG
The DNA here is from genome assembly GCF_048565265.1 of Burkholderia theae. Classification (NCBI taxonomy): domain Bacteria; kingdom Pseudomonadati; phylum Pseudomonadota; class Betaproteobacteria; order Burkholderiales; family Burkholderiaceae; genus Burkholderia; species Burkholderia theae. The sequence goes on along the minus strand of NZ_CP183463.1, from coordinate 813,756 downwards.
CGATGCTTCGCGGTCGTCCGCCGCCAAGCGGCGAACGCGCGCTCGGCAGCGTCGATAGCACGACGTGTCTCGACCGCGCCCATTGCGGGCACGGTGCCGAGTACTGAGCCCGTCGCCGGGTCAACGACTTCGATCGTCGCACCGTCGTCCGCGTTACACCATTCACCGTTGATCAAGCCCTGCTGTCGCAGCAGAGTCGGGTCGTCGAGCTTCAACATGCATTTCTCCGTGGGAATATTTGATTCGGCTCGCACGCGCTCGACATCGGGCTGCGCGGCTCGAGGAGCCCGGGCACATCAACGTCCATGGCGAACAGGCCGCCGGACAACGGCAGTGCGTCGAGCTCGTCGGGAGGACGACCGTGTCGCGCGGTCGTCACATAGAGCGTGCGCAGATCATCGCCGCCGAATGCGCACATCGTCGGGCAGCGCGCAGGGAGTGGAAACTCGGCGACGATCCTCCCGTCCGGTGAAACGCGGATCACGCGCCCGCCCTCGAACAGTGCGCTCCAGTAGTAGCCATCGGCGTCAACGGCTGCACCATCCGGGCGACCACGATCGTTGGGGGTCGGTGCGATACACAACCATGATTCGCGCGGTCCGACCATGCCGGTCTCGAGATCGAACGGACGCCGGTAGACGGTAAAGCGTGGCGTATCCGAGTGGTACAGCCAGCGGCCGTCCGGGCTGAACGCGAGACCATTCGACGTCAGGAAGCCACCATCAACCGCACGCAGCGACTCGCCGATACAGCAATACAGATGTGCGGCTCCGCCCGCCTTCGGCTCGTCGATGGTGCCAGCCCAAAAGCGGCCGGACTGGTCGCAGCGCCCGTCGTTGAAGCGGCTCGTCTCGACGTCCTCGGGATTCGCCGCGATACGACGAAGCGGCACGCCGTCGGCGCCGAGGAGCCAGATGCCGCTGCGCATGCCGGCGATGAAACCGCCGTCGTCGGTCAGCGCAAAGCAGCCAACATGCTCCGGCATCGAGATCGTGCCTCTCTGATGCGACTCCGGATTGAACCAGTGAAGCGCTGGCGCCAGGATGTCGACCCACCACAGCACCCGGCGACGTTCATCCCATCGCGGGCACTCCCCTAACGACGCGGCGGCCGGCAACACGCAGTTGAAGACGGGCAAGGTTGCTCCTTACGCCGCCCAGACGCACGGCAGATACAGACGAAGATTCGTCAACTTCGGTAGCGCTACCATTTCGAACTAACGAGACTTGCTAATGACTTGATTGTTCCACCTTGTGTTAGCGTTACCATTCAAGGCAAATAGTAAAGCCCTGTCTCGTTGGCATCAACCGGGGGAAAACCCTCTCGCGCACAATAAGCGTGACCCGATATCGCTACAGTAGCCGTCAGTCCTGGCGCGAGGCAGCCCGACATGCGACCCCGTTGCGACAGGGAGCCAGCGAACGCTCAGAAATTCACGCGCGTGCCGATACCAGTGGGTATATCAGTTCACCATCGGCTTGAAATAGGTGGGTGCGTGATCTGGATCGAGTCACTCTGACCGAAATGCAGCCTTTGGCCCATGTAGCCACTCATTGATCGCGGCGAGGACTTTGGTTTCGATTCCCAAGTAGCCATGCGGAGCCTGTCCACCACATTCGGAATGTTTGTCGCCTCCACCCGAAGTACTTGATACCGCAACGAAATCAAAGTGATTGTCGGTAGCCATGCGCTTCGCTGCCCAAAATGGCGAGGCGACGCAAACGTCGTGTTCATTTGATAGCACCAGTACGCGCGCCATGCTTTGATGCCAGGTGACGCCCGACAATCCTGGCTTGCCGTGCACGGCAATCGATACCGGTGACGTGAGCACGAAAGCATCCGCTAGGTCAGGATTCCGCAACAGCACGTTGCCCACTGTAATCGTTCCACGGCTAGTGCCGACGAGCGCAATTCTGGAAGAGGGGTAACGTTTTTTCAGTTCCACAACGACCGCGGCAACGTCTTGGCTGGCCGCCGCGCTTAACCGAAACTCGTCATCCATTCCATCTGCTTGGTCCGATGGCGCGTCGAAAACAACCGCGGCATCGCCTACGTTCGTCCAGTACGATGCCGTCCGCACCAGGAAATTTCCCTGTTCACTGGTCGGTCCACCGGCTGCGAGAGCAACGACACCCTCGCCACCCGCGAAGAGTACGACAACCCACTCGGGTGAAGTCGATGTGGAATTGATGTAGACATTCTGAGTAACATTGCGACTCTTCACGGAAACCAACTCGCCCGCACTTGCTGCATGACTGCCGAGCGTGAAAACCGCAGCAAGCAGCAGCCGACTCCAAATCGATGCTTTGGCAGAGCCGCGCAAGCGCCCGGTGCGGTTGACGGACAGCCGAGAGTACGTCTGCAGTTCATGAAATTTGTCATGCGGCATCGGATTTGCTCGAGTGTTGTCGAATTGTGCGTTATTGGATCCATACGCCGGGTACGGTTAATCGGACGCGCCGCGCTGTCAACGACCTAACGAAGACAACATCACCCATTCCTAACCGTACATCTATTTGCGATCGCGCGGCGCCTGTTTCCGCGATTCAAATCCTACGCCCGGACAGGGGAGCCGACGGTCAATTAGTGTCGGGAAATCACCGTTTGTTTGCGCTCCAGATAAAGATATCAAACGTCACAAACCTGCCGGAAACCGCAGGTATCGAACCAGCCTGACGAAGACTTGCGCGTTGTTTGGCATGTCTCGTTCGCTGTATCGGTATCAGTCGGTTGCGCGCGATTCGTCGGCGCTGCTCATGCGTATCAAGGAAATCACCGCCACGCGCGTGCACTATGGGTATCGGCGCGTTCACGTGGTCCTGCGACGGGAAGGCTGGCGAGATAACTGCAAGCGCGTCTACAGGCTGTATCGGGCGGAGGGCCTTTTACTGCGGCATAAGCGACCACGACGTAACAAATCGGCTCGGCTGCGACAGCCCAAGCATATCGTGACCGCGATCAACGAAATTTGGAGCATGGATTTCGTTGCGGATGCACTGTTCAATGGGCGACGCCTTCGGACTCTGACCGTCGTCGACAACTACACACGGGAATGCCTGGCCATCGAGGTTGGACAAAGCCTGAAGGGAGAGCATGTGGTCGAAGCGCTGACGCGTATCACCGCCATGCGCGGGCACCCTGCCACGATCAAGGTCGACAACGGCAGCGAGTTCATCTCGAAGGCAATGGATCGCTGGGCGTATGAACATGGCGTTGAACTGGATTTCAGCCGGCCGGGCACGCCAACTGACAACGCCAAGGTCGAAAGCTTCAACGGGCGCTTCCGGCAAGAATGTCTGAACGCGCATTGGTTCTTGTCATTGGCCGACGCGCAGAGCAAAATCGATGACTGGCGCACGTACTATAACGAGGTTCGTCCCCACTCTGCATTGCAGTGGATGACGCCCGCCGAATTCGCCCGTCAGGCAAGAGAATCCGCCTCGCCTGACCACTCAACCAAGCCGGAAATCTCCACTTCCGACCGGGACTAATTCTGGTTCAGGGTCAGACGGAGCGATTTGCCAAGGCCTGCGAGAAACTGCTGCAAGCAGCCAGCGTGCAGGCAGTGGCGGCCTTCTACGATCTGGGCTGGCACACGGTCAAATCGATCGAAAAGATGCGCTTGCAAGCGCGTGTGGCTGAGCCGGACTGGTCGACGATCCGTTATCTTGCGATGGACGAGTTTGCACTCCATAAAGGCCATCGATATGCCACGGTGGTGGTCGATCCGATCGGCCGGCAGGTGCTCTGGATTGGATCGGGACGCTCACGCGAGACAGCCCGCGCCTTCTTCGAGCAGCTTCCTGAGGGTGTCGCCGAGCGCATCGAAGCAGTCGCGATCGACATGACCACGGCCTACGAGCTGGAAATCAAGGCGCAGTGTCCGCAGGCCGAGGTGGTCTACGACCTGTTCCACGTCGTGGCCAAGTACGGGCGCGAGGTGATCGATCGAGTGCGAGTAGATCAGGCCAATCAGTTACGCCATGACCGGCCGGCCCGCAAGGTATTGCAATCCAGTCGCTGGCTGCTGCTGCGCAACCGCCACAACCTGAAGCCCGAGCAGTCCGTGCATCTGAAGGAACTGCTGGCTGCCAATCAGCCGTTGCTGTGCGTCTACGTGCTACGCGACGAACTCAAACGGCTCTGGTTCTACCGAAAGCCTGCCTGGGCGGAAAAGGCCTGGGAACACTGGGTCGAGCAAGCCCGGCAAAGCGGGATTGCCGCGCTACAACTGTTCGCGCAGCGCCTGCAGGGTTACTGGCACGGAATCCTCGCCCGCTGCCGCCATCCGCTCAATACCAGCGTCGTCGAAGGCATCAACAACACCATCAAGGTCATCAAGCGTCGGGCCTACGGGTACCGCGACGAGGAATACTTCTTCCTCAAAATCCGCGCCGCGTTCCCCGGTAATCCTCGATGAACCTTTTTTAATCAGACGGCTGTTTGCTCGTGCCGAATGGCTTCTAGTGCTGCACGAACGAGAAAACCGCTACGCGTTTCCTTGTGGGCCTCCGCGAAGGCGTCAATCTGTGTAAGCACGAAGCGCGGCAAACTGATATTCACACGCTCTGGCTTCATATCAAATTTCGAAGGATCAATGTCTACGACAGCCCAAAATGAGCCCGCATAGTCCGGGTTGTCGCGAAGTTCCTCAAAAGACGTGGGCTCGAAGCGAACTTCGTCCCCCGCCTCGACGGAAGTTTCAACCCATCCCTCGATAGCCTCTTGCGTGTTTTCGAGCGCTTGTTCGAGCGTCGTGCCCCATGAGTTGCAGCCCGGAAAATCCGGTACGACAACGCCATAATCGGTGCCCTCTTGCTTGTCGACAGCGACGAAAAATCTCACATCCAACTCCTTGTTTGGAACCCGCTGACCGGTTGCGGCCCTCGGGGTCCGTTGTAGCCACCGGCCTTACTGCCCGGTGAGTGTTAAACCAGATTGCCTCTCGATGCTTTTCAGCGTCGCAATCGTGAGGTCTTTCTCTGGATGCGGCACCGTTACCGTGCCTGGCTTGCTCGGATGCCTGAAGTGATGGTGACTACCCTTCACCCGCTTCTGCACCCACCCGTCCTGCTCAAGCCGCCGTATCACTGTTCTCGAATCCATAACGCCGCACCATTTCCTTCGCCAAAGCTGTCGCCATACACACCCCTTTTCGCCTCACCCGATGTGTAGTCTATACACACCACGGAGAAATGCAAGGTAAATTTGTGTATCCGGTGTGTAAAATCGCCAGCCGAGTCAGATCAGTCGGGCGGTGCGACGCGTTAGCGCGGAAGAAGCCTTTCCAGCTCATGGAGCGGCGCTGTACGGGCCATCATCTCCTCGCAGGGAGCCCCCGCCTGCCGTCGAGGCGAACGAAGTGCGGCCCTGGCTGAAAAGTCCCCGCGTTGCGTTGACCGCGACAGGCGGCCGCTGACCCGTTCGCAGTTGCGTCGGGTGCCACGTCGTTGCCCATTCAGTTCGCGGATCTAACGGGCCGAGTGGGCCTCACAATCGCCGGTCCATACCATGACAGCGGTGGCCTTCGTTTGGCCTTCGTCGATCGACCTCATCCCTGACTTTATCCCTGTAACCGGGCTGCTCGATGACGCGATCTGGTGCCGCCCGGCATCCTAGCCGCGCCCACACTTGTGCCGCTTGGAATCGTGGCTGAACATCTCGCTGCAGTGCGCTGACCACCGATCGCCTCGTCAGCCGAGGGACGGCGGTGGTGATCGGCCTGAGATGGTCGGCAATACTCGCGCTGGCTACCAGGTTCGAGTTCCGGTCTTACGGGCCACACTGTTCCCGTGGCCGACTGGCCCGGCCCACGGCATCGCACGGCCGTACACACGACTTCAGTCGAGCCTTAAGCGAAACTTTAGTTGTGTGAGCGGCGCTTGATTTGCGGGCCCGGGTGATTGTCCCGAAATGAAGGGTAACATAGCCCTTACTATCGCCCCCTTCGATTCGCCCGAACTCCCAGCGTGTCGCCCCTCCCCAGTGAGGTCAGCCAGGACCGCCGTTGTGGCACAACGACCACATGGGCTGCGCCGCGCTTCGTTTTTCGTAAGTTTCTACGTAGAAACTTTCTCGCTCGAAACTCTCTCGCATGCCCACATCACTCACCACGCTCGTGTCGTCGTCTCATCTGCAGGCTGACACGCTATCGTTTTAATTTTGGCCGTCGATCGCTCGCGCTACCTTATCCTTCGATCTACTCGACAAATCTAGACTCGGAGCGTCCGTTTGCTGCGCTCGCTCCAGCGCATCGAGGTAACGGTGGACTGGTACCGCAGCGAGCTGCGTGTCATGGATGGCAACCAACGCCCCTAGTGCAGCGCGCTCCGCATTCATCAACGTCCACGGTTCGCCCTGTTCGGCACGCGTCACACACTGATCGAGCGCGACTTCTGCACGTCGATATGATTCAACTTCACTACCGGCGCCTAGATAGCCCGCGAGTTGGAGCACGTTCGATAACGTGACGATTGCATCGACGTCACCATGACCGGAAACGAGCGTAGCAAGCGCCAAATGGTGTTTCAGTGAAAGACGGCGCACCTGGTCTGCAGGGAGCGGAAGCAGTTGCGCCTTCGTGAGCGGTCGACGACCGAAGGTAGAGTGTTTTCGCATGTTTGGATTTGCCGTTCACTTCACAACGGCAACGACAAGAGTTCGGCTCGTACGGTGCGCCTGATTTCGTCACCAGTAGGCGGCATCGCGTTGTTCTGGACGTCAGGTTCAGTCGACGCGGCCACGTCGCTCGAGTTCAGTCCTGGTGCGCTCCAATTCCCTCGCAAACGTCGCTTCATCCGGTAACACGGTCTGATACTCGGCCGCGAGCACCTTGTTCGGCAGGTTGTCCAACGCGTAATGGGCCTCCGCAGCCCCCTTCTCTGCACACAAGATCAGCCCAACTGGGGGATTTTCCCCTGGCTTCATCCAGTGCTCGCGAGCGTAATTCAGATAGAGGTGCATCTGCCCAGCGTCCGCATAGCTGAAGCGACCTACCTTAAGATCGATAATGAGCAGGCATCGCAGCCGGCGATGAAAGAACACCAAGTCGACACGGAACCACGTGTCATCGATCCGCAAGCGCCGCTGTCGGCCGATGAAAGCAAAGTCGTCGCCGAGCTCTAGCAGAAAGTCGGCAAGGTGCTCGATCAGTGCCCCCTCGAGATCCGACTCCGAGTACTCGTCCTTCATATCGAGAAACTCAAGGACGAACGGATCGCGGATCGCCTCCTCGGGGGTGAGTAGCTCACCCGGTTGCGGTTCAGCGGCTTTTCCGAGCAGCTTTGCCTTGTGGCGGGACAACGCCAGCCGCTCGTACAACTGGCTGCTCACCTGGCGGTCGAGCTGGCGCACAGACCAACCTTCACGCAGCGCTTCAGTTTCATAGAAATCGCGCGCCGCGGTCGATTTCACGGAAAGCAGTCGCACATAGGCTGACCACGGTAACGGAAACGCCTGCGCGACAGTACCGAGGTCAAGCGACGGGGCTGCGGGCCGTGCACCAGATGATCGCTTGGCCGATTTTGCAGACGGTGTCGGGACAATTTGAGGCGCCGTCGATTGTGCAGACACCGTCTGCACAATCCGATCAGCTGGCCAAGTTAGATAGAAAGCGCGCATCTGCGCTAGGTTGCGCCAGCCAAAGCCGCGGCCGAATCGCTGTGACAAATCAGCACCCAAGCGCCGGATTACGGCCTCGCCGTAGGCCGCCCTTTCGTCGCCGCCCTGCTCGAACAGTACTATCCGCCGCCCAATTTCCCAATACGTCGCCGTCATTAACGCATTGATGCTGCGGGCGGCAGCTGCGCGGCTGGATGCAACCACCTCGGCAATTTCGCGATGCAGGCCCGCATAGGCGGCTGGTTCGACCTCGCGCGGCATCACGACGCGTTCACCACGTCCTTAAAAGCCTTGCCGGCCGTAAACTTCACCGTATTGGCCGCAGCGATCTCGATCTCCGCCCCGGTCGTCGGATTGCGGCCAGTCCGGGCCGCCCGCTGTCCCTGCGAGAACGCCCCAAAACCGATGAGTTGCACCGCCTCGCCGCGGCTCACGGCCTCCGTGATTACGTCCAGCACCGCCTGGACCACCTTGCCCGCCTCGCTCTTGCTCACGCCAGCATCAGCGGCCACGGCATCGATGAGTTCCTGCTTATTCATAATTGCTCCTGCTAAGCCAGTCAAAGCCGCACCCTACCGCATACCAGGGCGAACAAGCAAACCATGGGGTCACCACGGTGCTGCCGCGCTCACGCTGACACCGGACGTGTTCCGCGAGAGAAAAAGGGCCATTACCGATTTCAACCATCTCCGTGGCCCTGCGATCACCGTCACTCCACGTTGGCAGCCGGCTAGATCCGCGAGAATTCGCCAAATAAATATGACCCCAAATTTATATAACCGTGATAACTCGTATTATCAGGGTTACATCTTTCCCCTTCCCTCTCCGGAGGTGGAGTCGCTCCGATTACGGCGCAAACAGAAAACGTACGTTTTCCGTATCCGTGCCAAGCAATACCGACAGACGATCCCCCCATCGCCGCCATGCATCGCGCATCTGCGCGTCATAATCAAACTGTAGATAGATTCGATCGAGCGGATCATTGCGCGCGTGGTTCAGGCATCGATGCACAATGCTTTCTGAAATGCCCAACGACTGCATCATCGTTGCACATGTCCGACGTAAGTCATGACATTTCCATTGACCACCCGGGACAATGAGCGCATCGGTTGCCCTCGTGCGGCCTTCGGTCGGCGCATCCTTCGGGCGTTGCCGATCACGGATCGCCCCGCAGGTCGTATGGATGCTGACGTGTGGCAGTTTGCCCTTTTCCGACGGGAACACATATTCGCGGCGTGCGTCACCTTCCGGTACGCCGGCACGCACCACTTGCTGAGCTGCAAATTGTGCGAGGACAAAATCGGACAGGTGAATCGTGATCGCCGCATTCGACTTCGTATGTTCCTTTGGAATGGTCCACGTCCGTGCCTTGAAGTCAAGATCGGCCCATCGCGTCAGGACTGTTTCGCCGACGCGTGTTCCGCAAGCGAGCATCACCCAGACCGCTGACACAATGGAGCGTGGAAGCCGAGCGGCCGGAATCAGTTCACCGAGCGCGCAGATTTCGTCATCCGTAAGTGTCCGATTACGCTCGTTGTCACGCACCGGGTCGTAATCACCTGAAACGACATCCTCTTTCGTAAGTGCGAGCACATCGCAATCGATCAACAAGCGCTTCCACGGCTGATTACGCCCGCCCCACCGAATCATTTGTTGGATGGTTACCAACATCTCGACCGCTTGCCGGTTGCACCCCACATCGGAAATCGCGGTAAGCAACGGCAGAACGTTCGACGCAAACACGCCTGCGATCCTGTGCGCACGAATGGTCGGCAGCACGTGCTTCTCCATCGCACCTCGAAGCGACTTACCGCCATCCTTTCGGCCTTTCTTTCCGCGTTTCGTGTTGATCGTCGCGAACCACGCATCGAATAAGTCGCCGAACGTGAGGTCCGCCGTCACCGCTTGTTCAACCGTGGCAAGGCGTTCGCGCTTCTTCGCTTCGAGATAGTCCACACCGTCGCGCGCCTGTGAACGAATCGTCTCAGCCGCTGCGCGCGCATCCTCTAGCGATAACTGCGCATCGGTTGTCGAGCGCGCCCACGTCTTGCCGAGCGGCTTATCGCGTTGCTTGCCATTGATACTGACACGAACAAACCAAGTTTTCCCGCCGGCCGCCCCCACGCGCAGGAACAGTCCCCGCCCATCCGACAGGAAATACCGCTTTCCGGTCGCCTTCGCAGCTTCGATTTGCCTGACCGTCAATGCACCCATGATCGCCCTCCATCGATATCGTGACCCGATCGGCCCGCGCATCCTAAGCAGAGCCTACCCCACGCCACGAACACTAAAAAGACACTAAAAAGTTGCGGCTCGTGCGGGATTTCCGCGGAAGTGGGCAGACCACGAATTTCCCGCAAACCCTTGTCAGGCTGGGCTCTGACGGGTTTCTGCGGAACTGACCGGAACACCCGGAAAGTAATCACAATTCATTTAACTTTCCGTGAGGACTTGGACACCGGCCTCTGCCTACGATGGGCGCATATTTTCAGGACCTGCTTCCAGGAGCCCATCATGCCCACCCGCAGACACCTGCTGTTCGCCGGCGCCACCGGCCTCGCCGCGCTCGCGACCCTGTCGTCCGTCGGCCGCCGCGCGCTGGTCGGCCGCGCATTCGCCGCGCCGCCCGCCACCCCGCAGCCGGCCGCCCCTTTCGAGGTCACGCTCAGCGACGCCGAATGGCATCGCCGGCTCACGCCCGCCCAGTACTCGATCCTGCGCGAAGCCGGCACCGAGCGGCCGTACAGCAGCCCGTTGAACGACGAGCACCGGCACGGCACGTTCGCGTGCGCGGGCTGCAGCCTCGCGCTGTTCTCGTCGGCCACCAAGTTCGACAGCCACACCGGCTGGCCGAGCTTCTGGAAACCGCTCGACCACGCGGTCGATACCAACGCCGACGCGTCGTTCGGGATGGTCCGCACCGAAGTGCATTGCCACCGCTGCGGCGGCCATCTCGGCCACGTGTTCGACGACGGCCCGCAGCCGACCGGCCTGCGCTACTGCATGAACGGCCTCGCGCTCACTTTCCACACGACCGCCGCCTGATCCGGCCCCACTCTCGACCGACTGGAGAACGCACCATGCTGCTCATCGTCCTTGCCTATCTCGGCGGCGTGCTCACGATCCTGAGCCCGTGCATCCTGCCCGTGCTGCCATTCGTGTTCGCGCGCGCCGACCAGCCGTTCGTGCGCACCGGCCTGCCGCTGCTGGCCGGCATGGCGCTGACGTTCGCCGTCGTCGCGACGCTCGCGGCCGTCGGCGGCGGCTGGGTCGCCCAGGCCAACCAGGCCGGCCGCTGGATCGCCATCGTGCTGCTCGCGGTGTTCGGCCTGACGCTGCTGATGCCGCGCTTCGCGGAACACCTGACGCGCCCGCTCGTCGCCGCCGGCAACCGGCTCACCGGCTTCGCGCAACGCGACGGCCGCCCGGCCGGCCCCGCGTCGTCGCTGCTGCTCGGCGTCGCCACGGGCCTGCTGTGGGCACCGTGCGCGGGCCCGATCCTCGGCCTCGTGCTGACCGGCGCGGCGCTGCGCGGCGCGAGCGTCGGCACGACGCTGCTGCTCGTCGCGTATGCGGCCGGCGCGGCAACGTCGCTCGGCGTCGCGCTCGTGATCGGCGGCAAGGTGTTCGCCGCGATGAAGCGCTCGCTCGGCGCCGGCGAATGGATCCGGCGCGGGATCGGCGCGGCGCTGCTGGCCGGTACCGGCGCGATCGCGCTCGGCCTCGATACCGGCGCGCTCGCGCAACTGTCGACCGTCACGACGGGTGGGCTCGAGACGAAGCTCGTCGATCGGCTCGGCGGGCGCTCGAACGGCGCGGCGACGGCCGCAACGGGCAACGCGGCCGCCAATACAAGCGGCGGCGCGATGATGGCCGCGACTGCCGATGGCGCGCAGGCCGGCGGCGCGATGATGCGCGTGGCCGACGCGAAACCGTCCGCGCTGCCCGTCGAAGGCACGCTGCCGTCGCTCGACGGTGCCGTGCAATGGCTGAACTCGCCGCCGCTGACGGCGGCCGGCCTGCGCGGCAAGGTCGTGCTCGTCGATTTCTGGACGTATTCGTGCATCAACTGCCTGCGCACGCTGCCGTACACGACCGCGTGGGCACGCAAGTACGCGCCGTACGGGCTCGTCGTGATCGGCGTGCACGCGCCGGAGTTCGCGTTCGAACGCGACATCGGCAACGTGAAGAAGGCCGTGCACGACCTCGGCATCGACTTCCCGGTCGCGATCGACAACAGCTATTCGATCTGGCGCGCGTTCGGCAACGAATACTGGCCCGCGCACTACTTCATCGACGCACAGGGGCGCATCCGCCATCACCACTTCGGCGAAGGAGAATACGCGCAGTCGGAACGCGCGATCCAGTCGCTGCTCGCCGAAGCCGGCCATCCGGAAGCGCTGAACGTGCCGCTCGGCCTGGCCGGTGCGCCCGCGAGCGGCGCGCTCGCGGCAGCGGACACCGCGGATGTCCGCTCGCCCGAAACCTATGTCGGTTATGCGCGCGCTGAAGACTTCACGTCGCCGGGCGGCGTCGTGCGCGATACGGCGCACCGCTACGACGCGCCGGCCCGCCCCGACCTCAACGACTGGGGCCTCGCCGGCACGTGGCAGGTCGGCGCCGAACGCGCGTCACTCGCCGCGCCGGACGGCCGGATCGTCTACCGCTTCCATGCGCGCGACCTGCACCTCGTGCTCGGCCCGGGCGCGAACGGCCAGCCCGTGCGCTTTCGCGTGACGCTCGACGGCGCGGCGCCCGGTGCCGCGCACGGCGCCGACGTCGACGCGCAGGGCTACGGCACCGTCACCGGGCAGCGCCTGTACCAGCTCGTCCGGCAGCCCGGCGCGATCGCCGACCGCACGTTCGCGATCGAGTTTCTCGATCGCGGGGTCGATGCGTACGCATTCACTTTCGGTTGAACCCAGGCGCCGCCGCGATCCGGCCACCGTCTTCGCCAACGCATTCAGAAGGAGCACACGATGAACCCGACACCCACCCGAGATTCCGCGTCGCGACGGCGCGCAGCGATGCTGCGCCGCATCGGCGCCATCGCCGTCGCGGCCGCCGCCGTGTTCGGCTTCCAGCGCGTCGTCAATTCCGCCGAGCCGATGCGCACCGTGCCCGCGCCGACGCTCGACGAAACGCCCGGCGCGGCGCACGACGAAACGGCCGTGCTCGCCGGCGGCTGCTTCTGGGGCGTACAGGGCGTGTTCGAGCACGTGAAGGGCGTGAAGCAGGTCACGGCCGGTTATGCGGGCGGCGCATCCGAAACCGCGCACTACACGCTCGTCGGCTCGGGGCTGACGGGGCACGCGGAATCGGTTCGCATCGTCTACGACCCGACGCAGGTCACGTACGGCCGGCTGCTGCAGGTGTTCTTCTCGGTCGTGCACGACCCGACCGAACTCAACCGTCAGGGCCCCGACGACGGGCCGCAGTACCGGTCCGCGATCTTCCCGACCACCGCGCAGCAACGCGCGGTCGCGACCGCGTACATCGCCCAGCTTGGTGCCGCGCATGTGTTTCCGGCGCCCGTCGTCACGCGCGTCGAGGCGTACAAGGGGTTCTATCCGGCCGAGGCCTATCACCAGAACTACCTCGAGCTGCATCCCGACGCGCCGTATATCGCGTTCAACGACCTGCCGAAGGTCGCCGGGCTGAAGCAGCACTTCCCGGCGCTGTACCGCACGAACGCGGTGCTGTGGAGCGACACCGGCTCGTGATCCTCAAGCGGCCGCATGATGCGGTGCCGCGCGGCCAGCGCGCGCGCCGCCCTGCGGCCCGGTTTGCGCCGCATCAACGAAACACCTGCCGCCGTGCCGGGGCAAACCCGCATCGCGTCCGCCGTACCGGGCAACTTCGCGTAGACTTCTTGAGATCCCCGCCGCCACGATGCGGCGTTCGGAACAATCGCCCAGCCAGGAGGCGTCACGCATGCGCGCAGTGCCTTTGCCTGACAGCAACACCCTCGAGGAGCCATCCACCGGCGCGGTCGTGCGCGACCTGCGCCGCGTGCCCATTCACCCCGATCACTGGTATCCGCTTGCGTGGTCGCGCGAGCTGAAGCACGGCAAGACGCTCGGCGTGCGCTTCGCCGGCGATCCGATCGTGCTCGTGCGCACCGAATCGGGCGCCGTGTACGCGCTCGAAGATCGTTGCGCACACCGCCAGGTGCCGCTGCACGCAGGGGTCGTGAGCGGCGAAACGCTGCGCTGCTGTTATCACGGCTGGACCTACGCGTGCGACAGCGGCCGCTGCGTCGACGTGCCCTACCTCGGCCGCGAGCGTTTGCCCAACGGCGTGCGCGCGTATCCGTGCCGCGAAGCGCACGGGCTGATCTTCGTGTTTCCGGGCGACGCGACGCTCGCCGACCAGCGGCCGTTCCCCGCGCTCGAATCGGCGGACGACCGCGCGTACAAGACCCGCCGCTTCGGCCGCGAGGTCAAGTGCCACTACTCGTTCATGCACGAGAACCTGATGGATATGAACCATCAGTTCCTGCATCGCAAGCAAATGGGGCAGATGCGAGCGCGTTCGGTGGGCCGTCGCCGCGGCGACGACTGGGTCGAGGTCGACTATACGTTCGTGCGGATGGAAGGCAAGCAGCCGGTCGGCGAAGCGCTCGTGTTCGGCGCGAGCAAGAAGCCAGCCGACCAGTCCGACAAGAGCGTGATGACGGTGCGCACCATCTACCCGTACCAGACGCTGCAGATCCGTTCGAGCGAAGGCACGCTCGTGATGGATCTGTGGATCGTCTACGTGCCGCTCGACGCCGAGCAACGCACCAACCGCACGTTCGGACTGCTGTCGATCCACAAGCCCGGCATCCCGTTCGCGCTCGATCTCGCGTGGCCACTGCTCGTCTGGTTCACCGAGCGCATCTTCCGCGAGGATCGCTGGATCGTCGAGCGCGAGCAGGAAGCGCACGATCGCCAGGGCGCCGACTGGAACCACGAAGTGTTTCCGGTCATCAACGAGCTGCGCGACCTGCTGCGCCAGTGCGGTGCGCGCACCGTGATCCCGATCCGCGAAGCGCGCGACGGCGCTTGATCCTTACATCGCATGCTCGCCGCGGCGCGCGCCGTTACAACCGGAACGCGCCCGGCAGCAACGTATCTGCCGTCGTGACGTCAACTGCTCCTTTCAGGTTGCTCAGGATCACTTCCATGTCGGGCGTGCCGATCTCGATGATCACCTGACGGCACGCGCCGCACGGCGCGATCGGGCCGTCGGTGTCGCCGACGACCGCGAGGCGCGCGAAGTCCCCCGGACGATAGCCGGCGGCGATGGCCGAAAACATCGCCGTGCGTTCCGCGCAGTTGCACAATCCGTACGACGCGTTCTCCACGTTGCAGCCGCGAAAAATCGTCCCGTCGTGCGCCTGCAGCGCCGCGCCGACCTTGAAGCGCGAATACGGCGCATACGCGCGTTCGCGCGCCGCCTTGGCCTGTTCGATCAGTTCGTTTCGTTCCATCGCGATGGTGCCTCCGGTAGTGGGTTGGGATGCATCGCCGCCGCCGCATTCCGGTGCGCACGATACTCCCTTGATGTAAAGCGGCCACCGATACCCGCACACTCCCCCGTGCAGGCTCAGCCGATCTGCTGGTGAATGGTCGGCGGCGCGGCGCCCGTCTCGCCGAGCACGTAGCTGCGCTGAACCGCGTCCACCGCGTGCGCCGCGGTGTCGGCGTCACGGGCATGCACATAGCCGAGCGGTTGACCTGCGTCGACGCGCTGCCCGATCTCCGCGAGCGCGGAAAGTCCGACCCGTGTGTCGATCGCATCTTCCGCGCGCATGCGGCCGCCGCCGAGCGCCACGACCGCCAGCCCAAGCGCGCGGCAATCGACATGCCGCACCACGCCGCTCGCACGCGACGGCACCGGCACGATCACCGCCGCCCGCGCAAGATGCCGCCACGGCACATCGATCAGGTCCGCGGGACCGCCGAGCGCCACGACCATTCTCGCGAAACGTTCCGCCGCCGCGCCCGAATCGAGCGAGTGCTGCAGCATCGCCCGCGCCTGCGCGGTATCGCGTGCCAGCCCGCCGGTGACGAGCAACTGCGCCGCGAGCGCCATCGTGACTTCGTGCAGGCGGGCCGGACGCGACTTGCCCGTCAGGTAGTCGATCGCACACGCCACTTCGAGCGCATTGCCCGCGCACGGCGCGAGCGACTGGTTCATGTCGGTGAGGATCGCGGTCGTCTTCATGCCGGCGCCGTTGCCGACGTCGACGATACTGCGCGCCAGTTCCGCCGATTTCTCGACGGTCGGCATGAACGCACCGGAGCCGACCTTGACGTCCATCACGAGCCCGTCGAGCCCAGCCGCGAGCTTCTTCGACAGGATCGACGCGGTGATCATCGCGACCGACTCGACGGTTGCCGTCACGTCGCGAATCGCATAGATGCGCTTGTCGGCCGGCGCCAGCCGCGCGGTCTGCCCGATGATCGCGACGCCCACGTCGCGCACCGTGCGGCGAAACACCGCCGTATCGGGCATCACGTCGTAGCCGGGAATCGCGCTGAGCTTGTCGAGCGTGCCGCCGGTATGGCCGAGCCCGCGCCCCGAGATCATCGGCACGTAGCCGCCGCATGCGGCCACCATCGGCCCGAGCATCAGCGACACCACATCGCCGACGCCACCGGTCGAATGCTTGTCGATCACCGGCCCGTCGAGATCGAGCGCGCGCCAGTCGAGCACGTCGCCCGAATCGCGCTGCGCGATCGTCAGCGCGACGCGCTCGTCGACGCTCAGGTCGTTGAAGTACACGGCCATCGCGAACGCCGCGACCTGGCCCTCGGTGACGCTGCCGTCGGTCACGCCGCGCACGAACGCGGTTATCCCTGCGTGATCGAGCGGCTGCCGGTTGCGCTTCTTGCGGATGAATTCCTGCGGTAGAAACATCGTTGCATCTCCTCGATCGGTCGGTGGCTGCTGCACGGTTCAATGCAGGGAGAAGAACAGGCCGGCAATCGCCGCGCTCATCAGGTTCGACAGCGTCGCGGCCGTCAGCGCGCGCAAGCCGTGCCGCGCAACCTCCGAACGACGCTCGGGCGCGACCGCGCTGAAGCCGCCCGCGAGAATCGCGATCGACGAGAAGTTCGCGAAGCCGCACAGCGCGAACGACACGATCGCGAGCGTCTTCGGGTCGAGCACCTGCAGGCCGGCCGCCGCGACGTGCTCGCTGCCCTTCAGGTAGGGCGACAGGTCGCCGTATGCGACGAACTCGTTGAAGATCAGTTTCTCGCCGATGAAGTTGCCGGCCAGCGCCGCGTCGTGCCATGGCACACCGATGATCCACGCCAGCGGAGCGAACAGGTGGCCGAGAATGCCCAGCAGCGTGATCTGCGGAAAACCCGCGAACGCGGCCACGCCGCCGACGATGAGGTTCATCAGCGCGATGAGCCCCACGAACGCGATCAGCATCGCGCCGACGTTGATCGCGATCCTTAGGCCGACCGACGCGCCGGACGCTGCTGCCTCGATCACGTTGGCGGCTCGCTTGTCGTCGAAATCGAGACCGTCGACCACGACGCGGCTCGGCTCGACGGTCGGAAACAGCAGCTTGCCGAACAGCAGCCCGCCCGGCACCGCCATGAACGACGCGGCGAGCAGATATTCCATCTTCACGCCGAGGCCCGCGTAGCCGACCAGCACCGAGCCCGCGACCGACGCCATGCCGCTCGCCATCACCGTGAAGATCTCGGCGCTCGTCATGTTCCGCACGAACGGCTTCACGAGCGCGGGCATCTCGCTCTGCCCGAGAAAGATCGTCGCGACGGCCGAGCACGCCTCGATCCGGCTCACGCCGAGCACTTTCGCGAGCCCGGCGCCGAGAATCGCGACGAGCCACTTCATCACGCCGATGTAGTACAGCACCGCGATCAGCGCGGTGACGAAGATGATCATCGGCAGCACGCGCAGGCCGAACACGAAGCCGCCGTCGCCGAACAGCTGGAACATCCGGCTGTCGACCAGCCCGCCGAACACGAACGAGATACCGTGATTGCCCATGTCGAGCACGCGATTGACGCCGTTCGCGGCCGCCGCCAATGCCGCGCGGCCCGACGGCACGAACAGCACCAGCGCGCCGATCGCGAGCTGCGTGAGCAGCGCGGCGATCATGGTCCGGCCGCTTACCGCGCGCCGGTTGTTCGACAGCAGGTAAGCCACCAACAGCAGGAACGACATGCCCAGGAGACTGCGCAGAATATCCACCTTGTGCTCCTTTCTCTCAATGTTATTGATCTTGTCCGGCACGCGGCCCGGAACGCTCTTGCGACGCTGTCGGTGGATATTACTCGTTCGGCGCGCTCAAATGCGTGCGGGGCGTGCCGCTCGAACCGGCACGCCCCGCAAGACACACGCCGTTCAACCCGCCCGCTCGACCGGATGCGGTTCGCGCAACCGGTTCGCGATGCGCGCCGCCTCGTAGTAGCCGGCCGCCGGCGGCCGCTTCAGATAACGGCCCGCGCCGCGCACCGCACGCAGGTCGCCGTCGGCCCACGCAAGCGCACCGCGCGTGAGCGTGTGCGTCGCGACGCCCTGGACGGTCATCCCCTCGAACACGTTGAAGTCGACCTGCTGGTGATGGGTCTTCACCGAGATCGTCTTCGTCGCGGCCGGGTCCCACACGACGAGATCGGCATCGGCGCCCACCTGCACGGCGCCCTTGCGCGGATACAGGTTGAAGATCTGCGCGGCGTTCGTCGACGTGATCCGCACGAACTCGTTCGGCGTGATGCGGCCGTGATTCACGCCGTGATGCCACAGCACCGACATGCGATCCTCGACGCCGCCGCAGCCGTTCGGGATCTTCGTGAAATCGTCGCGGCCCATCGCCTTCTGCGACGCGCAGAACACGCAGTGGTCGGTCGCCGTCGTATGCAGCTGCCCCGACTGCAGCCCGCGCCACAGCGCCTCGCGATGCTCGGCCGAGCGGAACGGCGGGCTCATCACGTGTGCGGCCGCACGCGTCCAGTCCGGGTCGCGATAGACCGCCTCGTCGATCACGAGGTGGCCCGGCAGCACCTCGCCGAATACGCGCAGCCCTTCGCTGCGCGCGCGCGTAATCACGTCGACCGCGTCCTTCGCCGACACGTGCACGATATACACGGGCACGCCGAGCACCTGTGCGATGCGGATCGCGCGGTTCGCGGCCTCGCCCTCGACCTCCGGCGGGCGCGACAGCGGATGCGCCTCCGGCCCCGTCATCCCGCGCGCGAGCAACGCCTTTTGCAGCTGGAACACGAGCTCGCCGTTCTCCGCGTGCACGGTCGGCAGCGCGCCGAGTTCGAGCGAACGCGTGAAGCTGTTCACGAGCACCTCGTCGTCGGCCATGATCGCGTTCTTGTACGCCATGAAGTGCTTGAAGCTCGACACGCCGTGCTCGCGCACCAGCGTGCCCATGTCGCGGTGCACGCTCTCGTCCCACCACGTCACCGCCACATGGAAGCCGTAATCGGCCGCCGCCTTCTCGGCCCAGCCGCGCCATGCGTGGAATGCGTCCATCAGCGGCTGCTTCGGGCTCGGGATCACGAAATCGATGATGCTCGTCGTGCCGCCCGACAGCCCGGCGGCCGTGCCCGAATAGAAATCGTCGCTCGCGGTCGTGCCCATGAACGGCAGTTCCATGTGCGTATGCGGATCGATGCCGCCCGGCATCACGTACTGGTCGTGCGCATCGACGACGGTCGCGCCGGCCGGCGCGTCGATCGTCTCGGCGATCTGCAGGATCGTGCCGCCGTCCTGCGGGTCGGCGCAGAGCACGTCCGCGCGATAGGAGCGGTCCGCATCGACCACGGTGCCGCCACGAATCAGGATTGCCATGGGGTTGCCTCCTCGTTGACTGTCGGGTGCCGCATGCGGCGGGCTGCGCACATCATGCGCTCGCGATCTGCGCGCGCGGTCCGGCGCGCCACTTCATCCAGGTGCCGTACACGCCCGACGCCAGCACGAGGCCGACGAACCACGCGTACGTGTAAAGCGTGTTGAAGAACGCCGGCACGTTCGGGAACGACGCCGGAAATGCGGTGTGCAGGAAACCGGGCAGGTTCGGCAGCACGCCGACCGCGAGCGCCACCAGCGCGGCCGGGTTCCAGCCGCGCGCATAGCTGAAGCCGCCGCGTTCGTCGAACAGCGCGCGCGTGTCGAGCTGCGTGCCGCGTATCAGGAAGTAGTCGACCATCAGGATGCCCGCGACGGGCCCGAGCAGCGCCGAATAACCGACGAGCCAGGTGAAGATATAACCGTCCGTCGTCGCGAGGATCTTCCACGGCATCATCACGATCGCGATCGTCGCGGTGATCATCCCGCCCGTGCGGTACGAGATGGCCTTCGGCCACAGGCTCGAGAAGTCGTACGCGGGGCCGACGAGATTCGCGGCGAGGTTGCAGCACATCGTGTCGAGCGTGAGGATCACCAGCGCGATGCCCACGCCGATGCCCGTCATCCGGCTCGTCAGGTCGATCGGATCCCAGATCGCGTTGCCGTAGATCACGACGGTCGCCGACGTCACGACCACCGATACCACCGACAGCAGCGCCATCGGCAGCGGCAACCCGATCGACTGCCCGATCATCTGGTCGCGCTGCGAGTGCGCGAAGCGCGTGAAATCGGGAATGTTCAGCGCGAGCGTCGCCCAGAAGCCGACCATTGCGGTCAGGCCCGGCCAGAAGGTCGCCCAGAACAGCCCGGCCTTCTTGCCGCCCGCCGCGAACTGCGACGGCGCCGACAGCATCGAGCCGAACCCGCCCGCCTTCGACGTCGCCCACCACACGAGTGCGACGCACATCACGACCTTGATCGGCGCGGACCAGCTCTCGAGCCAGCGAATCGAATCGGTGCCGTGCAGGATGAAGTAGATCTGCAGCGCCCAGAACACGAGGAAGCACGCGAGCTGCCCGAACGAGATGCCGACGACCGGCAACGCCGCGCCGTGCAGCGCGTTGCCGGTCAGGATGTTCAGCAGCGTGTAGATCGCGCTGCCGCCGAGCCAGGTCTGGATGCCGTACCAGCCGCACGCGACGATCGCGCGCAACAGCGCGGGCAGCTTCGCGCCCTGCGTGCCGAACGACGCGCGCACGAGCACCGCGTACGGAATCCCGTGTTTCGCACCCGCATGGCCGATCAGCAGCATCGGCACGAGCACGATCAGGTTGCCGAGCAGCACGGTCATCACGGCCTGCCACGGCGACATGCCTTCCTGGATCAGCCCGGCCGCGAGCATGTACGACGCGATGTTCATCACCATCCCGACCCACAGCGCCGCGAAGTGATACCACTTCCACGTGCGCTGCGCCGGCGTCGTCGGCGCGAGGTCGTCGTTGTACAGGCTGCCGCCCGGCGCCGCGGCGCTGTCGGGATCGGCGAGGTTCGCTGCGGGTTTCATCGATCGCACTCCACGTAAACGTCAGCGCCGGCATCGCGCGATGCCGGCCCAGGGGAACGAACAACGGCGGCGCCGGATCTCCCGCGCCGCCGGATGCAGGTCAAGCCGCCTTCGCGTGTTTCTCGGGTGCTCCTGCCGGGCCTGCCCCCGCATCGGCGCTCGCCGGGTTGTTCGGATGCGTGGTCCAGTTCGCGTAGTCGCCCGAGTCGACGCGCTCCATCGTGATGCATTGCTCGACCGGACACACATGCATGCAAAGATTGCACCCGACGCATTCCGAGTCGATCACTTCGAAATGACGCACGCCGTCCTTCTCGCGCGTGATCGCCTGGTGCGACGTGTCCTCGCATGCGATATGGCACAGCCCGCACTGGATGCAGCGGTCCTGGTCGATGCGTGCCTTGATGTCGTATTTCAGGTTCAGGTATTTCCAGTCGGTCACGTTCGGCACCGCGCGGCCGCGCACGTCGTCGAGCGTCGCGTAGCCCTTCTCGTCCATCCAGTTCGACAGCCCGTCGGCGAGATCCGACACGATCCGGAAGCCGTAATGCATCGCCGCGGTGCACACCTGCACGCTGCCGGCGCCGAGCACCATGAATTCGGCCGCGTCGCGCCAGCTCGAAATGCCGCCGATGCCCGAGATCGGCAGGTTCGGCGTTTCCGGATCGCGCGCAATCTCCGCGACCATGTTCAGCGCGATCGGCTTGACCGCAGGGCCGCAATAACCGCCGTGCGTGCCCTTGCCGTCGACCATCGGCATCGGCGCCATGTGATCGAGATCGACCGCGACGATCGAGTTGATCGTGTTGATCAGCGACACGCCGTCCGCGCCGCCCTTGTACGCGGCGCGCGAGCCCATCCGGATGTCGCTGATGTTCGGTGTGAGCTTCACGAGACACGGCAGCTTCGTGCCTTCCTTCACCCAGCGCGTGACCATCTCGACGTATTCGGGCACCTGCCCGACCGCCGCGCCCATCCCGCGCTCGCTCATTCCGTGCGGGCAGCCGAAGTTCAGCTCGACCGCGTCGGCGCCCGTATCCTCGACGAGCGGCAGGATCCATTTCCAGTCGTGCTCGTTGCACGGCACCATCAGCGACACGATCAGCGCGCGGTCCGGCCAGTCGCGCTTCACTTGCGCGATCTCTCTCAGGTTCACGTCGAGCGGACGGTCGGTGATCAGCTCGATGTTGTTCAGCCCCGCGATGCGCTGGCCGTTCCACTGCACGGCGCCGTAGCGCGAACTGACGTTGACGACGTGCGGATCGAGTCCGAGCGTCTTCCAGACGACCCCGCCCCAGCCCGCCTCGAATGCACGGTTGACGTTGTAGGCCTTGTCGGTCGGCGGCGCGGACGCGAGCCAGAAGGGATTCGGCGAAGTGATGCCCGCGATGGTGCAGCGAAGGTCGGCCATGTTCGGCTCCGTGAGAGTGGGGTCGCTATCGTGGATGCGTGGATGCGTGCGTGTGCGCTTATGCGGCCTTCGCGTCGTGCTGCGCGAGCGCCGCGTCGATCGATGCAGCCGCGCGCTTGCCGTCCTGCACGGCCTGCACCGTCAGGTCGATGCCGTCCGTCGCCGCGCAGTCGCCGCCGGCCCACACGTCGGGCCATGCGGTGCGCCCGTCCGCGTCCACCGCGAAACGCGCGCCGTCCGCCGTCAGCAACTCGGCCGCGACGCCATCCGGCACCAGCGTCTGGCCGATCGCCTTCAGCACCATGTCTGCGTCGACGGTGAAGCGCTCGCCCGACGCCGCGTCGAATTCGACGCCCGTCACCTGCCCGTTCGTGCCCACCATGCGCACGGGCTTCGCGTGCGTGACGAGCGTGACGCCGCTCTTCTGCGCGAACTCGCGCTCGGCCCACGTCGCGCTCATCGCGTCCACGCCGCGCCGATAGACCATCGTCACGCGCTCGGCGCCGAGCTTGCGGCTCTGCACCGCCGCATCGATGGCCGTATTGCCGCCGCCGATCACGACCACGCGCCGCCCGACCGGCACGTTCTCGAGCCCGTCGGCCTGCCGCACCTGCTCGATGAAATCGACCGCGTTCATCACGCCGGCCAGTTGTTCGCCGTCGATCGCGAGCGCACGCACGCCGCCGAGACCCATCGCGAGAAACACCGCGTCGTGCTGCTCGCGCAGCGCGTCGAGCGTCACGTCGCGCCCGAGCGCCACGCCCGTTTCCAGCGTGATGCCGCCGACCGACAACAGCCACTCGACTTCGCGCTGCGCGAAATCGTCGACGGTCTTGTACGCGGCGATCCCGTATTCGTTGAGGCCACCGGCCTTCGGGCGTGCATCGAACAGCGTGACGCGGTGCCCGGCGAGCGCGAGCCGGTGCGCGCACGCGAGCCCGGCCGGCCCCGCGCCGACCACCGCGACATGGCGGCCCGTTTCGGGCGCGCGCCGGAAGTGCACCGCGCCGGTCTCCATCGCCCAGTCGGTCGCGTGCCGCTGCAGCGCGCCGATCGCGACGGGCTGCGAATCCTGGTGGTTGCGTACGCATGCGCCTTCACACAGGATCTCGGTCGGACACACACGCGCGCACATCCCGCCGAGCGGATTCGCGGACAGGATGTCGGTCGCGGCGCCCTTCAGGTTGCCGTTGCCGATCTTGCGGATGAAGCTCGGGATGTCGATCTGCGTCGGGCAGGCCTGCACGCATGGCGCGTCGTAGCAGTAGTGGCAGCGGCTCGCGGCGGCCGCTGCCGCGGTCGGATCAAGCAGCGGCGCGATATCCGCGAATTCGCACGAGAGTTGCGTGGACGACAGGCGATGCGCGGCGATATCGCCGGTTGGCTTGGTGGTCATACGCGTTCCTTCGACTGGGTGGAGACAAAGCCGTCCCCGCCGGCTGCAAATGCACAGTCGGGGCGGTCATGCTGAGAAATCCTGCGCTCGCGCGCTGTGCAGCCTGCCGGCTGCTACGGTCGATGCGTCATGAAGCCGGCTCGCATGCGCGCGACAACATCGCATGCAGCAGCACGTTCGCGCCGGCCTCGATCCACGCGGGCGTCGCGTCCTCGATCTCGTTGTGACTGATGCCGTCGACACACGGCACGAACACCATCGACGTCGGCGCGACCTGCGCGAGATAACACGCGTCATGCCCCGCGCCCGACACGATGTCGCGGTGCGAGTAGCCGAAGCGATCGGCCGCGCCACGCACGGCCTCCACGCAGGCCGGATCGAACGCGACGGGCTTGTAGTAGAAAATCTGCTCGAGTTCCGTCTCGAGCCCGATGTCGCCGGCGATGCGCGCGACACCGTCGCGCAGCGCGGCATCCATCTTCGCGAGCACGGCATCGTCCGGATGACGGAAATCGACAGTGAAGAACACGCGGCCGGGAATCACGTTGCGCGAGTTCGGGTGGACCTGCATCATGCCGACCGTCGCGCAGCCGAACGGTGCGTGATCGAGGCCGATCCGGTTGACGAGATCGACCACCCGCGACGCGCCGAGCAACGCATCGCGGCGGCGCGGCATCGGCGTCGGCCCCGCGTGCGCTTCCTGCCCGGTGAACGTGATCTCGTACCAGCGCTGCCCCTGCGCATCGGTCACGACGCCGATCGTCTTGCACTCCGCTTCGAGAATCGGCCCCTGCTCGATATGCAGTTCGAATGCCGCGTGCAGCTTGCGTCCGCCACACGGCACGTCGCCGGCGTAACCGATGCGCGCCAGCTCCTCGCCGATCGTCTTGCCGTCGACGTCCTTGCGCGACAGCCCGTATTCGAGCGGAAACACGCCGGCGAACACACCGGACGCGACCATCGCGGGCGCGAAGCGCGAGCCTTCCTCGTTGGTCCAGATCACGACCTCGACCGGATGCTCGGTCTCGATACCGTGATCGTTGAGACTACGAATCACCTCGAGGCCGCCGAGCACGCCGTAGATGCCGTCGAAGCGGCCGCCCGTCGGCTGCGAGTCCGCATGCGAGCCCGTGACGACCGGCGCCGCGTCGGCCACGCGGCCCGCGCGGCGCATGAACACGTTGCCCATCGTATCGACCGTCACCGTGCAGCCGGCCGCCTTCGCCCAGCCGACGATCAGGTCGCGGCCGGCCTTGTCGAGATCGGTCAGCGCGAGGCGGCACACGCCGCCCTTCGGCGTCGCGCCGATCTTCGCGACTTCCATCAGGCTGTCCCACAACCGCTTGCCGTCGATCTTGATCGACGGGTCGAAGACGGGCCGCTTCACTGCTTCCGATACCGCGTTCATTCGTATCGCTCCTGTGGGGTCGGTGATGTCGTCAGCCCGGTCTGTGCCGGTGCGTGCCATGCCTGCTTCAGGGGCAAACCCGCCCATGTGCGGTGCATGTCCCGGTCGTTCGCGAAGTTCGTCCGACGAATCGGCGGAAGGGTTAACGTTGCCTTCCGCCGCTCGTCGAATCCTGTCCGATTGGACAGGTTTTAGACGATCAAAATGACCAAAGCAATGTCTTTCTTGCGTGGATCGATAGAGCGAGAAACGTGCCATCGCAACGCAGCATCGCTGCGGATGCGTCGGGTCCGCACGCGTGCGTTCGACGCGGATCAGCGGCTAGAATGAAGCCCAACGCGGCATGCCCGCCGCGCGAGGGCAACGATGAGACATGACGAGGCGGCAGCCGAAGCGACCGGCCGTGACGAAACGACCGCGCCATTGCGGCGACGCAAGGCGCACATCCGCGAGTCCAACGAAGCGCATCTGCTCGCCTGTGCGGAGGCCGTGTTCGCGGAGCGCGGGCTCGACGGCGCGAGTACCGCGATGATCGCGGAGCGCGCCGGCCTGCCGAAGGCGAATCTGCATTACTACTTCCCGACGAAGCTCGCGCTGTACCGCCGCGTGCTCGACGACCTGTTCGAGGAATGGCATCACGCGGCCGGCTCGTTCGAGGCCGACGACGATCCGGTGGAAGCGATCGGCGGCTACGTGCGCGCGAAGATGGCGCTGTCGCGGCGGCGCCCGCTCGGCTCGAAGGTCTGGGCCAACGAGATCATCCAGGGCGCGGAGCACATGCAGGACATCCTGTCGCAACGCGTGAAGCCGTGGTTTGACACGCGCGTGAAGGTGATCGACGGCTGGATCGCGCGCGGGCTGCTCGCGCCGATCGACGCGCATGCGCTGATGTACCTGATCTGGGCGACCACGCAGCACTACGCGGATTTCGATGCGCAGATCCGCGCGCTGAGCGGCAAGCGCGCATTCACGCAGAAGGCGTTCGACGAGAAGACCGAGCAGGTCGTGCAGTTCGTGATTCGTGCGTGCGGCGCCGTGTCGCCGCACGCGAAGCGCTAACGCAGCCACACGATCCGGCGCAAACAAAACGGGCGACGGGCCATGCGCAGGGGCTCCCTGCGCGATACCCGTCGCCCGTATCGCAGTGTGTGTGCCAGCGTTACGCGATACGCTCGATCGCGATGGCCGTCGCCTCGCCGCCGCCGATGCACAGCGACGCGACACCGCGCTTCAGGCCGTACGTTTCGAGCGCGGCCAGCAGCGTCACCATCACGCGCGCACCCGATGCACCGATCGGATGGCCGAGCGCGCACGCGCCGCCGTGTACGTTGACCTTCTCGTGCGGCAGGTCGAGATCGCGCATCGCGGCCATCGGCACCACCGCGAACGCTTCGTTGATCTCGAACAGGTCGACGTCGCGCAGGTTCCAGCCGGTTTTCTCCGACAGCTTGCGCAGCGCGCCGATCGGCGCGGTCGCGAACAGGCCCGGCTTGTCCGCGTGAGTCGAATGCCCGACGATCACGGCCTTCGGCGTGAGGCCGAGGCGCTCGGCTTCCGAGCGGCGCATCATCACGAGTGCGGCCGCACCGTCCGAGATCGACGACGCATTGGCTGCCGTCACGGTGCCGCCGTCGCGGAATGCCGGTTTCAGCGTCGGGATCTTGTCGAGTTTCGCCTTGCCCGGCTGCTCGTCGATCGACACGATGGCTTCGGTCTTGCCTGCCTTCACGGTCACCGGCGCGATCTCCGACATGAAGTGCCCTTCCGCGATCGCGCGTTGCGCGCGCGTCAGCGACGCGATCGCGAACGCATCCTGTGCTTCGCGCGTGAACTGGTAGGCCTGCGCGCAGTCCTCGGCGAACGTGCCCATCAGGCGGCCTTTTTCATACGCGTCCTCGAGCCCGTCGAGGAACATGTGGTCGAGCACCTGGCCGTGACCCATACGCATCCCCGCGCGCGCCTTCGGCAGCAGGTACGGCGCATTCGTCATGCTCTCCATCCCGCCCGCGACGGCCACGCCCGCCGACCCCGCCAGCAGCAGGTCGTGCGCGAACATCGCGGCTTTCATCCCCGAGCCGCACATCTTGTTGACCGTGGTCGCGCCCGCCGCGAGCGGCAGCCCGGCCTTCAGCGCGGCCTGCCGCGCCGGCGCCTGGCCCTGCCCGGCCGGCAGCACGCAGCCGAACACGATTTCATCGATGCGCTCGGCCGGCACGTTCGCGCGCTCGAGCGCCGCGCGAATGGCTACCGCGCCGAGCTCGCTCGCGCTCGCGGCCGCCAGGTCGCCCTGAAAACCGCCCATCGGCGTACGCGCCATACCAACGATTACGATCGGATCCTGAGTCGTCATGATTCGCTTCCTCCAGTGTCAGCGCGGTGCCATGCGCAACGCGCCATCGAGACGGATGACCTCGCCGTTCAGCATCGTGTTCTCGGCGATGTGGCGCACCAGCGCCGCAAATTCTTCCGGGCGGCCAAGCCGCGGCGGGAACGGCACGCTCTTGCCGAGCGCGTCCTGCACGTCCTGCGGCATGCCGGCCATCATCGGCGTCGCGAAGATGCCGGGCGCGACCGTCACGACGCGGATGCCGAACCGCGCGAGTTCGCGCGCGATCGGCAGCGTCATGCCCACCACGCCGCTCTTCGACGCCGCATACGCGGCCTGCCCGATCTGCCCGTCGAACGCCGCGACCGACGCGGTGTTGACGATCACGCCGCGCTCGCCTTCCGCATCGGCGTCCTGCTTCGACATCGCTTCGGCGGCCAGCCGGATCATGTTGAACGTGCCGACGAGATTGATCGACACCGCGCGCGCGAAACGATCGAGCGAATGCGGGCCGTCGCGGCCGACGACCTTCTCGCCCGGCGCGACGCCCGCGCAGTTGACGAGCGCGTCGATGCGGCCGAACGCGTCGCGTGCAGCGGCGACGGCCGCCTGGCCATCGGCTTCGCTCGTCACGTCGGTCTTCACGAAGCGCGCGGATTCGCCGAGCTCATGCGCGAGGCTCGCGCCGGCATCGTCATTGACGTCCAGCAGTACCGCCTTGCCGCCTTCCGCGACGACCATGCGCGCCACCGCGGCGCCGAGGCCCGAACCGGCGCCCGTAATCAGAAAAACGCGATCCTTGATATTCATTAGCAATCCGTATTCA
The DNA here is from genome assembly GCF_048565265.1 of Burkholderia theae. Classification (NCBI taxonomy): domain Bacteria; kingdom Pseudomonadati; phylum Pseudomonadota; class Betaproteobacteria; order Burkholderiales; family Burkholderiaceae; genus Burkholderia; species Burkholderia theae. Next base: position 785,376 of record NZ_CP183463.1, on the reverse strand, counting down.
GGGTTGAGCGGCCTTCTTGGCTTCCATCTTGCGCAACACGAAGCGCTGGATCTTGCCGCTCGGGGTTTTCGGCAGCGCGTCGACGAAGTCGATCGCGCGCGGATACGCGTGAGCGGACAGCCGCCGCTTCACGTGCAGGCTCAGTTCCTCGGCCAGCGCCGGCGTGTCGTCGAAGCCCTTCGACAGCACGACGAACGCCTTCACGATCTCCGTGCGCTCCGGATCGGGCACGCCGATGACGGCGGCCTCGCTGACGGCCGGATGCTCGATCAGCGCGCTTTCCACGTCGAACGGCCCGATCCGGTAGCCGGACGACGTGATCACGTCGTCCGCGCGGCCGATGAAGCTCACGGTGCCGTCCGGCTCCAGCTCGACGTTGTCGCCGGTGCGGTAGTAGCCGTCCGCGATCGCCGGCGTGTCCTGCTGCCAGTAACCGTGGAACCACAGCAGCGGCGAGCGCGCGATGTCGATCGCGAGGTTGCCGGGCTCGCCGGGGCCGAGCTCGCGGCTCGCGTCGTCGAGCACCGCGACGCGATAGCCCGGCATCGCGAAACCGGCCGATCCCGGATGGACGACGTGCGCGAGGCCGTGATGGTTGTTCACGACCATCCCGAGTTCGGTCTGGCCGTAGTGATCGTAGATCGGCGCGCCGAGCGCCGCGTCGAACCAGCGCACGACTTCCGGATTCAGCGGTTCGCCCGCGCTGCTGACCACGCGCAGCTTGCCCTTCACGCGCGCCGCCGCTTCCGTACCGGCCGCCATCAGCATCCGGAACGCGGTCGGCGAACCGGCGAGGCTCGTGATCCCGAGCCGTTCGATCACGTCGTACGTGCTGTCGACCGTGAAGCCGCCCTCGTGGAGCGTCGTCGCATGGCCGAGCAACAGCGGGCCCGTGATCGCGTAATAGAGGCCGTACGCCCAGCCCGGATCGGCGATGTTCCAGAACCGGTCGCCGTCGCGCAGGTCGACCGCCTCGCGCATGTAGGCGCCGAACGCGAGCAGCGCGCGCAGCGGCACCGGCACGCCCTTCGGCAAGCCCGTCGTGCCGGACGTCGACATCATCATGAACAGGTCCGTGCCCTTGCGCGGCACCGGTTCGAACGTGTCGGACTGCGCGTCGAGCGCCGCGCGGAAATCGATGTCTCGGGCCGGCAGCGCGTCGCCCGATTCGCGCACCGTCGCGACGGGCGGGCACGCGGCGATCTCGTCGAGCTTGGCGCGATTCGCGACGTTGGTCACGACCAGGCGCGCGTCGCTCATCCGCAGCCGGTGCTCGATCGCCTTCGGGCCGAACGCGGTGAACAGCGGCTGATAGACGGCACCCGCGCGCCACGTGCCGAGGATCGTCGCGACAAGCTCGGGCGTGCGCGGCAACAGGCCGGCCACCACGTCGCCCGGCTTCACGCCCTGCGCGACGAGCAGGTTGGCGACGCGGGCCGACAGCGCCTGCATCTGCGCGAACGTGAAGCTGTGGTGCTGCCCGCCCGCATCGATCCAGTCGAGCGCGATCGCGTCCGCCGATGCGTGCCGGTCGCAGCATTCGACGCACGCGTTCAGGCCACGCTCCAGGTCGCCGTGCAGCTGGGTCGCGGCGGTCTCGATACTGAACCGGGCCACGGCGTCGGCGTAGGCCGGCACCGCCCGGGCGGTTGCTCCATCAGGCATGCGTGTCTCCTGTGCGTTATGGCCGCCGGCGAGCCGGGGGCGCGACGGGGGATACATCGATAGTAGACAGCCGTGACATTGCAATCAATGACAAACAGAATCTAGAATCGTGATCGCTTTTGCCATGTCGGGAGGATGCAGGAAAATGGGGCCGCAGATGATTTCGCCGGATTTCGTCGACGACGCGCTCGCGTGCCTGCGCCGGCAACGCATCCCGACAGAACCTGTGCTGCGCGCCGCCGGCCTGCCGGCCGCCGTGCGCGAGCCCGTCACGCCGCAGCAGTACGGGCGGCTGTGGCTCGCGATCGCCGGCACGATCGACGACGAATTCTTCGGGCTCGCCGCGCGCCCGATGCGACACGGCAGCTTCACGCTGCTGTGCCACGCGGTGCTCGACGCCGGCACGCTCGAAAAGGCGCTGCGGCGGGCGCTGCAGTTCCTGCGCGTGGTGCTGGACGAGCCACACGGCGAGCTCGTCGTCGCCGACGGGCAGGCGCAGATCGTGCTGACGCAGTCGGGTGCGCCGTATCCGGCGTTCGCGTACCGGACCTTCTGGCTGATCCTGCTCGGCGTCGCATGCTGGCTGATCGGCCGGCGCATCCCGCTGCAGCGCATCGATTTCGCGTGCCCGAGCCCCGACCAGCGCAGCGACTATCACCAGTTCTTCGGCGTGCCCGTGCATTTCGACCGGCCCGACAGCCGGCTCGCGTTCAACGCCGCGTACCTCGCGCTGCCGACGATCCGTTCCGCGCAAGCGTTGAAGACTTTCCTGCGCGGCGCGCCCGGTAACCTGCTGGTGCGCTACCGGCACGACACCGGCTGGGTCGCGAAAACGCGCGCGCACCTGAAGGCGCTGCCGGCCGCCGAGTGGCCCGACTTCGACACGCTGGCCGTCCGCCTCGGCACGACGCCCGCGACGCTGCGGCGGCGTTTGCGCAGCGAAGGGCAAAGCTTCGCGGCGATCAAGGACGAGCTACGTGGCGCGCTCGCCCAGTCGCTGCTGCGCGGGCACGCGCTCAGCGTCGCGGAGATCGCGGCCGAGCTCGGCTTCACCGAGCCGAGCGCGTTTCATCGCGCGTTCCGCAAATGGACGGGTACGAGCCCCGGCGCGTTCCGGCGTGACGTGCATGCGGCGGAGGAGGAGCCTTGAATCGCGGGCGCGATGATGCGGCAGGCGGTCATCTCACTGTGCGCTCGGCGAAGGCGGACATCCCGTCGCGCGACGCTGATCGGCGCGGCATTGTCGGCACAAGGCATCGACGCGGCCGCCGCCTACCGCGCGGCGAGCGCGACGCTGCTGCGCAAGCTCACGGCCGACGCGAACCAGGTTCGCGCCGGCAAGCTCAGTCCCTATCTCGGCCTCGATGGGCTCGACGCCCACGCCGAACGCCTGCGCGCATTCGTGCCGTGACATAACGCCTGCGCCATCGCCGCGCCACGAACTCAGCGGGAGATGCCGTCAACGCTCGCGGCAACGCCATGCAGCGGCCGCGAGAACAGCTTGCAGCCCGCGTAGTAGACGAGCGACGTCAGCGACAGTCCGACGATCCACGAGACATCCGCGCCACCGAGCCGGCTCGCCAGTTCGCCCGTATAGAGATCGGTCGCCATGAACGGCGCCTGCGCGACGATCCCGATGAAATACGACCCGACCGCGATCGTATTGAAGCGCCCGTAGATCCCGCCGTCCTGCCGGAAGAACGAATCGACGTCGTACTCGCCATGACACACGAGGTAGTAATCGACGAGATTGATCGCCGTCCAAGGCACGAGCACGTACAGCAGCAACAGGATGAAGTTCGTGTAGCCCGCAAGGAAATTGTCCTGCCCGAACAGCGCGATCGCGAGCGCGATGGCGCACAGGACGATCGCGGTGATCGCCCGCGCACGCGCCTTGCCCGACCACGACGGAAAGAGCGTCTGCAGCACGGTGATGGCCGACAACGCGCCGCAATACAACTCCATCGCATTGCTGGCCGCGATGCCGAACGACAGCACGACGATCACGAGCACGCTGATCCCCTGCGTGAGACCGGTGAGGCCGCTCACGACGTTGCCGTCGGGCGTCGCGAGGCCGACCAGGCAACCGAGCAGCATCGGGAAGAACGAGCCCAGCACGCAGCCCCAGTAGCTCGACCAGAACGCGGTGCGCGGCCCCGTATCGGGCGGCAGGTAGCGCGAATAGTCCGACACGTAGGGCGCGTAAGCGATCTGCCACAGCGCGGCGACCGACATCGCGCCGAGGAAGCCGGACAGGTTCAGCGAATGCTTCGAGAACGTATCGGCCGGCAGCCCGTGCACGAAGATGATCCAGACGAACGCCAGCACGAGCACGCTGCCCGAGCACCAGCTCAGCAGCCGCGCATAGGCATGGATCAGCTTGTAGCCGTAGATCGATCCGAGCAGGCTGATCAGGCCGATCACCACAACGCCGGCGTCGAGCGGCATGTCCGGGCTCAGGCTGTGCAGCGCCTGCCCGCCGAACACGCAGTTCGACGCGAAGAAACCTACATACATCACAACCACCAGCGCGACCACGAGCAGCGCGCCGAACGACCCGAACTGCCCGCGGGTCTGGATCATCTGCGGCACGCCGAGCTGCGGCCCCTGCGCGGAGTGCAGCGCCATGAAGACCGCGCCGATCAGGCTGCCGACGAGCGTGGCGAGCGCCGCCCACCAGAACGGCTGCTTGAACACCGTCGTCGCGAGCGATCCGGTGACAATCGTCAGCATCATGATGTTCGACCCGAACCAGATCGTGAACAGGTCCTTCGCGCTGCCGTGCCGCTCGGTCAGCGGAATCGGCTGGATGGTGCTTTCCTCGAGATGAGCAATGGACTCGCCCTGACTCATGTCGTCTCCTTGTTTCTGTTGTGATGTTCGCGGTTCGCGGGCAGTGGTGGCAATGCACTCGATGTGACGCGAACGCTCTGGTCCGCGTGAGGCATGCGATCTTCAGTTAGTGATTTTTTGTTATTTGCAATCCTAACTACTTAATGAAAACCACCACATCGTTCGATCGTGCAGTTATACCCCTGAAGCCCGCTCTTCGGCGTCTCGGATATCCGCTCAGGAGAAGGCAAGCAACCGGCCAATCTCCGGAGCGAAACCCGCCGACCATTGCGCTCCCGCCCGCCTGTCGCCGGACGAAAGCGCGTCGCTCAACCGGTCAGCAGTCGATCCCGAGCACTTCGCGTGCGGTTGCATCCACCGCCTTGCGCATCGTGCCGACCAGTTCGTCGATTTGCGCGTGATCGATCACCAGCGGCGGCGCAACGATCAGGCGGCCGTTCGTCGAACGCACGATCGCGCCGAGTTCGAAGCCGACCGTCCGGCTGTGCCAGGTCAGATCGGCCTCGTTTTCGAAGCGTTCGCGCGTCGCCTTGTTCTTCGCGAACTGGATCGCGCCGACCGCGCCCACGCCCTGGATCTCGCCGACCAGCGGATGGCCGTCGAATGCGTCGCGCAGTGCCTGCTGCAGATACGGGCCGGTATCCGTCTTGGTCCGCTCGACGAGGCCTTCGCGCTCGAGCACGTCGAGGTTGGCCAGCGCGACGGCCGCCGCGACCGGGTGCCCCGAATAGGTCAGCCCGTGCGCGTAGACGCCGCCCTTCTCGACCAGCGCATCGCCGACGCGCCGGCTCATGATCAGGCCGCCCATCGGCACGTAGCCCGACGTCAAGCCCTTGGCCATGCAGATCAGGTCGGGTTCGAAGCCGAAGTGACGGTGCGCGAACCACTCGCCGGTGCGACCGAAGCCGCCGATCACTTCGTCCGCGCAAAGCAGCACGTCGTACTGACGGCAGATGCGCTCGATCTCCTGCCAGTAGCCGTCCGGCGGAAAGATCATCCCGCCGGCCCCCTGGAACGGCTCCGCGACGAACGCGGCAACGCGATCCGCGCCGATCTCGAGGATCTTGCGTTCGAGCGACAGCGCCGCCTGCTTGCCGAATGCCTTGGGGCTCAGATCGCCGCCGTTCGCATACCAGTACGGTTCGTCGACGTGCGTGATGTTCGGAATCGGCAGGTCGCCCATTTCATGCATGAACGCCATGCCGCCCAGCGACGCGCTGCCGACCGTCGACCCGTGATAGCCGTTCACGCGACCGATCAGCACCTTCTTCTCCGGCTTGCCCATCACGTCCCAGAACCGCCGCACGGTGCGGATCAGCACTTCATTCGATTCGGATCCCGAATTGGTATACACGACGTGACTGAAGCGATTGCCGAGCAGCGCGAACAGCCGTTCCGACAGTTCGATCACCGACGGGTGCGTCGTGTGAAAGAACATGTTGTAGTAGGACAGTTCCTTCATCTGCCGCGCGGCGGCGTCGATCAGTTCCGGCCGGCCGTAGCCGACATTGGTGCACCACAGCCCGGACATGCCGTCCAGATAGCGGTTGCCGTCGTTGTCCCATAGATGGACACCTTCGCCGCGCACCATCACGCGCGCGCCTTCCTGGTTCAGCGCCTTCTGGTCGACGAATGCATGCAGGTGATGGGCGGCGTCGCTGCGTTGATAGTCCTGCGTCGTGCGATGCGGAAAATCGGGTGCATTCATGGGCAAGTCTCCGGTTCGTTTTATGGATAAAAAGCGTGGTCGGGCATCCCGCGGAAGCCGACGCCGCACGCTGCGGCGCGGCCCGCCGCGTCGAATCAGTAACTGATCCAGGTCGTCTTGAGGCCCGTGTACTTGTCGATCGCGTGCAGCGAAAGATCGCGACCGAAGCCCGACTGGCGGAACCCGCCGAACGGCGTCTGCGCGCTCAGCGCATCGACCGTATTGACGGACACCGTGCCGGCGCGCAGCCGGCCCGCCACGCGGTGCGCGCGCGACAGGCTGCCGGTCCAAAGCGACGCGGCGAGGCCGTAGATCGAGTCGTTCGCGAGCCGGACGGCCTCGTCCTCGGTGTCGAACGCCATCACCGACAGCACCGGCCCGAAGATCTCCTCGCGCGCGATGGCGTCGTCATGCTTCACATCGATGAAGATCGTCGGCTCGATGAAGTAGCCCTTGCCGTCGACGCGCGGCGCGCCTCCGCCGATCGCGAGCGTCGCGCTGTCGCGGCCGCGCGCGATCCACTCGCGCACGCGCCGATGCTGCTGCTCGTCGACGATGGCGCCCATCCCGCTCGACGGATCGAGCGGATCGCCCGGCATGAACGCGGCCGCATGCGAGATCAGCCGATCGACGAACGCATCGTGAATCGAGCGCTGAACCAGCAGCCGCGAGTTCGCGGAACACACCTCGCCCTGGTTGAAGAAGATGCCGAAGCACGCCTTGCGTGCGGCGAGGTCGAGATCGTCCGTGTCGTCGAACACCAGGTTCGGGCTCTTGCCGCCGCATTCGAGCCACACCTGCTTCATGTTCGACTGCGCCGCATACTCGAGGAATTTCTTGCCGACGGCCGTCGAGCCCGTGAACGCGAGCACGTCAACGTCGGGATGCAGCCCGAGCGCTCGCCCCGCGGTCTCGCCATAACCGGGCACGACGTTCAGCACGCCGGGCGGCAGGCCGGCCTCGAGCGCCAGCTCCGCGAGGCGCAACGCGGACAGCGGCGATTGTTCGGCAGGCTTCAGCACGACGCTGTTGCCGGCCGCCAGCGCCGGCGCCACCTTCCACGCGACCATGTCGAGCGGGAAATTCCACGGCACCACGGCACCGACGACGCCGAGCGGTTCGCGCGTGACGACCGCGAGATTGCCGGGGTCGGTCGATGCGACTTCGCCGTTCAGCTTGTCGACGGCCTCGCCGTACCAGCTGAACAGTCCGCCTGCGGCCGGCACGTCGATGCTGAATGCGTCCGCGACGCGCTTGCCCATGTTGAGCGAATCGAGCAGCGCGAGCTCCGCGCCATGCGCTGCGATGAGTTCGCCGAGCCGGCACAGCACGCGCTTGCGCTCGACCGGCGCGCAGCGCGACCAGACGCCCGATTCGAATGCGCTGCGTGCTGCGCGCACCGCATCGTCGACATCCGGTGCGTCGCACGACGCGACTTCCGCGATGACGGCCTCGGTGGCCGGATTGATTGCGGCAAACGTCCGGCCGCTTCGGGCCGGCACGCTGCGGCCGCCGATATGCGCGAGCGTTCTCGGGGTAACCTGCGCCGCGAGTCGTCTCCAGTCCGCGTGCTGATGGTTTTCTGCTGAAGTTGGGTTCATTCAAGACTCCGTTGTGACGACCAGGCGCTTGTGCGTTGTTCTCCGCCTGGATTCGACCCGACGAAAGACGCCAGCGGGCATGACCAAGGTCCATGACCGCCGCGAATCGCGGCAGTCGTCCGGTTGCCAAACTGTCGGGCATCAAAAAGAGATTTGAAAGAACAGTTTTTCTTCTCACTGAAGAGGTTATTTCTATTCATCCGGCTGTCGTGCAGCGGGTTTTCCTGCCGCTTCGCCATCCCTGTACCGTTTGTTTGCGTTCGATCGCAGCGGCTTGCCATTGCGATGCCACGTGCGACCCACTGCGACGCGTGGCCGGCACGACGTTGCGCCGCGGCCCGTCCGACCACATACTGGTCGGCCTGTACGAACAAGGGTGCGTCGATGCTGAGTGTCGATCAGGGTGCCGCTTCGATCTTTGGCGTTGTCGGAACTGCCGTATCTTTGCTGGCAGCGATTCCGTACGCGCTCGCGATCTACCGGCGCACCGTTCGTCCGCATCTGTTCACGTGGCTCGTGTGGTCGGTCGTCACGGCGATCGCGGCCGCCGGCCAGTTCGTGGCGGGTGCGGGGCCGTCCGCGTGGTGTACGGCGGCGATTGCCGTCACGTGCTTCCTGACGCTGGTGGCCAGCATCTTTCGCGGCGAACGCGGCTGGACAGGCCTCGACTGGGTTTTTCTGGGCGCAGCCCTGTCGGCCATTCCGCTATGGATGCTGACCGACGATCCGACGGTCTCGATCTGCCTGGTCACGCTGATCGAGCTTGCCGGCCTCGGCCCGACCGTGCGCAAGACGATCCGCGATCCGTGGAGCGAGAGCTTCGCCTATTTCGCGCTGTGCGTGCTCAAGTACGCGCTGGCGTTGCTGGCACTGAGCACGTGGAGTGTCGCGGTCGCGTTCTATCCGGCCGTCAACATCGTCGCGTCGATCGGCATCTGCCTGGTGATGCTCGTGCGGCGTCAATCGCTATCGAGCGCGCGGTAGGTGTTGTCCGTCGGTGCTGTGTCCGGAGTACGCTGCTTGCTGCAACGAGTCGCCGCCGATGAGCGGAACCACCAACCTTCAGAGACCCTGAGAGACCCCGACATGGATGCAATCCGTACCGTCATCGAACCCTACGAAGCCGCACTACGCGCAGCGATGCTGGCCAACGATGTCGACGCGCTCGATGCGCTGCTGGACGACGAGCTGGTGTTCACCGTCCCGACCGGCCAGGTCATCTCGAAGGAGGACGATCTGTCCGCGCATCGCGCGAAACTTCTGCGCCTCGATCAGCTCGATTTCCACGAGACGCGCGCATGCGCGATCGACGAGATGATCCTGACCACGACGAAGGCGACGCTCGCCGGCCGGTTCGACGGCACGGCGTTCGACGGTACGTTTGCCTATACGCGCCTGTGGCGTCGATCGGGCGCCGGCTGGCGCGTCGTCGCCGGGCATGCTTCGCAGGTCATGTAGGCGGCGCCCGGTTCCGGCCATCCGAGCGTGCGTGCGCGGGCGAAGGCCCGGGGCAGACTGCTACGCCTGTCCACGCCGGAGGTAGGCGTAAGCCGGTGCGCGTCTCGTCAAGCGGACTGCAACCTCGACGCACGGCTGTCCTCGAGCTTGAACTCGCCGACCGTCTGCGCGAGCTGGGCAGCCTGCTCGCGCAGCAACGTCGCGGCAGCCGCCGACTGTTCGACGAGCGCCGCGTTCTGCTGCGTCGCGTTATCGAGTTGCGACACCGCCTGATTCACTTGCTCGAGCCCCGTGCTCTGCTCCTTCGCGGCGACGGTGATTTCGGCAATCACGCTCGTGATGTTGCGTACGCCCTCGACGATTTCGTCCATCGTCGCGCCGGCCGTCTGGACGAGCCCGGAGCCCCCTTCGATCTTCTCGACCGACGAGTGAATCAGCTGCTTGATTTCCTTGGCCGCCTGCGCGCTACGCTGCGCGAGCGCACGCACCTCGCCCGCGACGACCGCAAAGCCGCGGCCGTGCTCGTTCGCACGTGCAGCCTCGACCGCCGCGTTCAACGCGAGAATGTTGGTCTGGAACGCGATGCCGTCGATCACGCCGACGATGTTGGCGATCTCGCCGGACGCTTGCGTGATGTCGTTCATCGTCGAGACGACCTCGCTGACGACCGTGCCGCCACGCAACGCGACATCCGACGCCGATTCCGCCAGACGACTCACCTGGCTTGCGGCATCGGCCGAATTGCGGGCCGTGCCGGCGATTTCCTCGAGCGCGGCGGCGGTTTCCTGCAAGCTCGACGCCGCATGTTCGGTCCGGCTGGACAGATCCTGGTTGCCCTGCGCGATCTCGGCGCTCGCGAGGTTGACCGATTCGCTGAACTCGCGGATCTGCAGCAGGATCGTGCTGATCTTTTCGGCGAACAGGTTGAACGCATGCGCGATCTGCGCGGCTTCGTCCGATCCGTCGGCAGGCAGGCGTTTCGTCAGGTCGCCGCTGCCGCTCGAGACATCCGTGAGCGCATCGCGAACCATCAGAATGCGCTTGAAGGCCGCGTTCGTCATCGCGCCGACGAGCGCCGCCGCGATGACGGCGACGATCAGGATGGCAGCGAGCGTCGTCGTCGCGACCGCACGCATGCCGGCCGTCACGTCCGCCTTGTCGAGCGCGAGCAACAGCGACCAATCGGTGCCGGCGATCGGCTGCGCACGGACCAGCTTGGTGGCCCCGTCGATGTCGACCGCGACGGGCGCGGCCGTTGCCTGCAGCGCACCGAGGTGGTCGGCGTCGAGCGCAGGCGAGAGGTCGGTCGCCGGCTTCATGATCAGATCGGTCTTGGCCGACGCGATCACGCGCCCGCTCTTGTCGACCATGAACGCGAAGCTCGCCGGCGTCGGGTGGACGGAGGTCACGACCGAGCTCACGCTCTCCATGAACAGGCTGGCCGCCAGCACGCCCTTCACTGCGCCGTCGCGCACCACGGGCACCGCGAACGCAACAGCCGGCTTGCCGGTCGTCGCATCGCGGTAGAGTGCCGTCACGACCAGATGACCCGCGCTGACGGCTTGCTTGTACCAGGGCCGTGCGGTCGGGTCGTAACCGGGCGCGAGCGGGACGTTCGAGAATGCGGTCTTGTCCGGCAGGCCCAGCGTCAGCACTTCGAAGCCGCCCGACTTGCCGAGCAACTTCAGCGCCGGCAGCGGGTCGCCTTCGCCGATCGCGATCGTGTCTGCGAGCGCCTGGGTTTCCCGGCTTCGGCTGGCCACCCATTCGTTGATCGCCAGCGCGTGCCCGGCGAGGATCGACTTGTGATTCTGGTCGATGGTCTCGTCGTTGTGGTTCTTGACGACGTAATAGACCAGCCCCCCCGTGACGGCCAGCGCCGTGACCACAATGGCGACGCAGGTCGCAAGTATCCGAGCGCGTATCGACGACAGCATGATGACTTCGATCTCCGTAACCACGTTTTTTGAATGGGGTCGCCGAAAGCCGGCAACGTCCTGTTTAACGACAGCGGTTGCAGGAACTTAAGGCCTGACTGGCCAGACCAGTGTGGGCGGCAGATCGGCGGGGACTACGGAGTTGGGTGAGGACGGACTGATTCGGAGAGATCGGACTACCGTGCTGTCTGTCCGTGAGGTGTACAAGGGAGAAGGCGCCAGGAGATTTCGGTGATGCGGTGCTGCGGATCGCTCGAGAACGGCGCGGGCCTGAGTCGACATCATCGGTGCCCAGTTTGGCTACGTTGCCGCTTCGCCGACGCGCACGCATTTCCGGCGCCGGAAATGCAAAAACCCCCGCCTTTCGGGCGGGGGTTCTTGGCTTAGGGAGCCTGACGATTACCTACTTTCACACGGGAATCCGCACTATCATCGGCGTAGAGTCGTTTCACGGTCCTGTTCGGGATGGGAAGGGGTGGGACCGACTCGCTATGGTCATCAGGCAAAGAGGGTTGTCGTGTTGCTTCGCAGCGCGACCAATCGGGAAGAAGCAGTAATTTTGGGGTTGTGAGGTTGTATCTCACACTAACGCGGTTACTCAACCGCTGTACGTCGAGTGCGCTGCACTCGACGTTCGACATCCGTAAGCGCTAAAGCGCTAACGGCTGTCGAAACAGACTTGTTATAGGATCAAGCCTTACGGGCAATTAGTATCAGTTAGCTGAACGCATTACTGCGCTTACACACCTGACCTATCAACGTCCTGGTCTCGAACGCCCCTTCAAGGGGATCTAGTCCCCAGGGATATCTCATCTTAAGGCGAGTTTCCCGCTTAGATGCTTTCAGCGGTTATCTCTTCCGAACATAGCTACCCGGCGATGCCACTGGCGTGACAACCGGTACACCAGAGGTTCGTCCACTCCGGTCCTCTCGTACTAGGAGCAGCCCCCTTCAAATATCCAACGCCCACGGCAGATAGGGACCAAACTGTCTCACGACGTTTTAAACCCAGCTCACGTACCTCTTTAAATGGCGAACAGCCATACCCTTGGGACCGGCTACAGCCCCAGGATGAGATGAGCCGACATCGAGGTGCCAAACACCGCCGTCGATATGAACTCTTGGGCGGTATCAGCCTGTTATCCCCAGAGTACCTTTTATCCGTTGAGCGATGGCCCTTCCATACAGAACCACCGGATCACTATGACCTGCTTTCGCACCTGCTCGACTTGTCGGTCTCGCAGTTAAGCACGCTTATGCCATTGCACTATCAGCACGATTTCCGACCGTACCTAGCGTACCTTCGTACTCCTCCGTTACGCTTTGGGAGGAGACCGCCCCAGTCAAACTGCCTACCATGCACTGTCCCCGATCCGGATCACGGACCAAGGTTAGAACCTCAAACAAACCAGGGTGGTATTTCAAGGACGGCTCCACCGAAACTAGCGTTCCGGTTTCATAGCCTCCCACCTATCCTACACAGATCGGTTCAAAGTCCAATGCAAAGCTACAGTAAAGGTTCATGGGGTCTTTCCGTCTAGCCGCGGGTAGATTGCATCATCACAAACACTTCAACTTCGCTGAGTCTCGGGAGGAGACAGTGTGGCCATCGTTACGCCATTCGTGCAGGTCGGAACTTACCCGACAAGGAATTTCGCTACCTTAGGACCGTTATAGTTACGGCCGCCGTTTACCGGGACTTCAATCAAGAGCTTGCACCCCATCATTTAATCTTCCGGCACCGGGCAGGCGTCACACCCTATACGTCCACTTTCGTGTTTGCAGAGTGCTGTGTTTTTATTAAACAGTCGCAGCCACCAGTTTATTGCAACCCCTTCACCCTTTGCCCGCAGGGGCATCAAGCTACAAGGGCGTACCTTATCCCGAAGTTACGGTACCAATTTGCCGAGTTCCTTCTCCCGAGTTCTCTCAAGCGCCTTAGAATACTCATCTCGCCCACCTGTGTCGGTTTGCGGTACGGTCATCGTTAGACTGAAGCTTAGAGGCTTTTCTTGGAACCACTTCCAATTGCTTCGCTCCCTAGGGAGCTCGCGCCACACCCTTGAATTCCGCGCCCGGATTTGCCTAAGCGCCTTCTCCAATGCAGCGACCGGGACTTCCAACACCCGGACAACCTTCCGCGATCCGTCCCCCCATCGCATCTAACAATGGTGCAGGAATATTGACCTGCTTCCCATCAGCTACGCATTTCTGCCTCGCCTTAGGGGCCGACTCACCCTACGCCGATGAACGTTGCGTAGGAAACCTTGGGCTTACGGCGAGGGGGCCTTTCACCCCCTTTATCGCTACTCATGTCAGCATTCGCACTTCCGATACCTCCAGCACGCTTTTCAACGCACCTTCGCAGGCTTACGGAACGCTCTCCTACCATGCGTGCAAAGCACGCATCCGCAGCTTCGGTATATAGCTTAGCCCCGTTACATCTTCCGCGCAGGACGACTCGATCAGTGAGCTATTACGCTTTCTTTAAAGGGTGGCTGCTTCTAAGCCAACCTCCTGACTGTTTTAGCCTTCCCACTTCGTTTCCCACTTAGCTATATTTGGGGACCTTAGCTGGCGGTCTGGGTTGTTTCCCTCTTGACACCGGACGTTAGCACCCGATGTCTGTCTCCCGTGATTGCACTCTTCGGTATTCGGAGTTTGCTATGGCGGGGTAATCTGCAATAGACCCCCCAACCATGACAGTGCTCTACCCCCGAAGGTGAGACACGAGGCACTACCTAAATAGTTTTCGGAGAGAACCAGCTATTTCCAAGTTTGTTTAGCCTTTCACCCCTATCCACAGCTCATCCCCTAACTTTTCAACGTTAGTGGGTTCGGACCTCCAGTACGTGTTACCGCACCTTCATCCTGGCCATGGATAGATCACTTGGTTTCGGGTCTACGCCCAGCAACTGAACGCCCTATTCGGACTCGCTTTCGCTACGCCTGCCCTATACGGTTAAGCTTGCTACTGAACGTAAGTCGCTGACCCATTATACAAAAGGTACGCCGTCACCCCTTACGAGGCTCCGACTGTTTGTATGCATGCGGTTTCAGGATCTATTTCACTCCCCTCCCGGGGTTCTTTTCGCCTTTCCCTCACGGTACTGGTTCACTATCGGTCGATCACGAGTATTTAGCCTTGGAGGATGGTCCCCCCATCTTCAGACAGGATTTCACGTGTCCCGCCCTACTTGTCGTACACCTAGTTCTTTCATACTGTTTTCGCCTACAGGGCTATCACCTGCTATGGCCGCACTTTCCAGAGCGTTCGGCTAACAATACAAATAAAGAGTACAAGGCTCATCCCATTTCGCTCGCCACTACTTTGGGAATCTCGGTTGATTTCTTTTCCTGCGGTTACTTAGATGTTTCAGTTCACCGCGTTCGCTTCACATGGCCTATGTATTCAGCCATGGATACTCCAAAAGGAGTGGGTTTCCCCATTCGGACATCTACGGATCAAAGCTCGTTTGCCAGCTCCCCGTAGCTTTTCGCAGGCTACCGCGTCCTTCATCGCCTGTGATCGCCAAGGCATCCACCACATGCACTTGTTCGCTTGACCCTATAACGAGTCTGTCTCTCCGACAGTCGTTACAGGTTGAGTTTTCGCGTTGTGCCGTATTCCAATTGAGTCAAACATAGAGTTCGAATCATCTTGAGATACATCGATACAATCACAACCCGGATAGTTTCCACGTCCATCTCAAGACGCTTCCGCTATCCAAATTACTTACTTCTTCCAGATTGTTAAAGAACGACAGCCGATACATACTACGTATCACTCTGACTGGCTCAATCGCCAATGACAAAGACTCGAACAAACTTCATTCGAATATTTGTCATTGAAGATTGGTGGAGGCAGACGGGATCGAACCGACGACCCCCTGCTTGCAAAGCAGGTGCTCTCCCAGCTGAGCTATGCCCCCATGTACAGAGATCCTCAGGTGTTAGCCGGTCGGCTTGGGGTACTCGTAAGCGCTAAAGCGCTAACGATCACCGACACGTCAGACAATGGTGGGTCTGGTTGGATTCGAACCAACGACCCCCGCCTTATCAAGACGGTGCTCTAACCGACTGAGCTACAGACCCCTGAGTCTGTCTTTAATTTACAGCCGATAAGCGTGAGCGCTCAACTTTGCGAGAAGCTCTAGAAAGGAGGTGATCCAGCCGCACCTTCCGATACGGCTACCTTGTTACGACTTCACCCCAGTCATGAATCCTACCGTGGTGACCGTCCTCCTTGCGGTTAGACTAGCCACTTCTGGTAAAACCCACTCCCATGGTGTGACGGGCGGTGTGTACAAGACCCGGGAACGTATTCACCGCGGCATGCTGATCCGCGATTACTAGCGATTCCAGCTTCATGCACTCGAGTTGCAGAGTGCAATCCGGACTACGATCGGTTTTCTGGGATTAGCTCCCCCTCGCGGGTTGGCGACCCTCTGTTCCGACCATTGTATGACGTGTGAAGCCCTACCCATAAGGGCCATGAGGACTTGACGTCATCCCCACCTTCCTCCGGTTTGTCACCGGCAGTCTCCTTAGAGTGCTCTTGCGTAGCAACTAAGGACAAGGGTTGCGCTCGTTGCGGGACTTAACCCAACATCTCACGACACGAGCTGACGACAGCCATGCAGCACCTGTGTATCGGTTCTCTTTCGAGCACTCCCACCTCTCAGCGGGATTCCGACCATGTCAAGGGTAGGTAAGGTTTTTCGCGTTGCATCGAATTAATCCACATCATCCACCGCTTGTGCGGGTCCCCGTCAATTCCTTTGAGTTTTAATCTTGCGACCGTACTCCCCAGGCGGTCAACTTCACGCGTTAGCTACGTTACTAAGGAAATGAATCCCCAACAACTAGTTGACATCGTTTAGGGCGTGGACTACCAGGGTATCTAATCCTGTTTGCTCCCCACGCTTTCGTGCATGAGCGTCAGTATTGGCCCAGGGGGCTGCCTTCGCCATCGGTATTCCTCCACATCTCTACGCATTTCACTGCTACACGTGGAATTCTACCCCCCTCTGCCATACTCTAGCCTGCCAGTCACCAATGCAGTTCCCAGGTTGAGCCCGGGGATTTCACATCGGTCTTAGCAAACCGCCTGCGCACGCTTTACGCCCAGTAATTCCGATTAACGCTCGCACCCTACGTATTACCGCGGCTGCTGGCACGTAGTTAGCCGGTGCTTATTCTTCCGGTACCGTCATCCCCCGACTGTATTAGAGCCAAGGATTTCTTTCCGGACAAAAGTGCTTTACAACCCGAAGGCCTTCTTCACACACGCGGCATTGCTGGATCAGGCTTTCGCCCATTGTCCAAAATTCCCCACTGCTGCCTCCCGTAGGAGTCTGGGCCGTGTCTCAGTCCCAGTGTGGCTGGTCGTCCTCTCAGACCAGCTACTGATCGTCGCCTTGGTAGGCCTTTACCCCACCAACTAGCTAATCAGCCATCGGCCAACCCTATAGCGCGAGGCCCGAAGGTCCCCCGCTTTCATCCGTAGATCGTATGCGGTATTAATCCGGCTTTCGCCGGGCTATCCCCCACTACAGGACATGTTCCGATGTATTACTCACCCGTTCGCCACTCGCCACCAGGTGCAAGCACCCGTGCTGCCGTTCGACTTGCATGTGTAAGGCATGCCGCCAGCGTTCAATCTGAGCCAGGATCAAACTCTTCAGTTTAAACCTGTTACTGTTTTCGGTTCGGTTAAGAACCGGTCGCTCACTCAAAGCTGACAGGAATATGAATTGCTTCATAAACCTGACTTACTTTAGTGTGAGACTCTTGATACTTTTGCTATCTGATCCGAGGATCAGCTCGCTTCCATCAAGCGCCCACACTTATCGGCTGTTAATTTTTAAAGAGCAATCTGCGAGGAACTTCGTGTTTCTCAGCAGCGCTGCGTTTTCAGCAGCAGAGAAGCGAGATTATGAACCGTGTTTCGCAGTTCGTCAACAACTTTTTAACTGCTTCGTTGCGACTGCGGGGTTCAACTTCCTCAGCAGCGCCAGCGTCCGAAACCAGACACTCACACTGCTTCGCTTCCCTCGTCCGCGCCGCGTTTCCGTTAGCGCGAAAGAGGCGTGATTCTATGCACCCCGACCCGTTCGCGCAAGCCCCTTTGTGAAATTCTTTTGAAAAGCCACCGTGCGCTGACGCGCACGGTGGCTTGGGCTCGACGGACCGCGCATCGCAGCGCGAACCGCCCTCCATAGGAAGCGAGGCAAGCCGCTCTTTCGTCCTATATATAGAGACCGGCCGCATTGCATGCTCAACCGCGTTCCGGGCTCGCATCCCCGCCAATCCTCAGACCACCGAACGTGATGTCGAGCCTCCCGGCTTCGACGGCGTGCGTTCGCCCCTCCACCGACCTCGCAACCCCAATCTGCCGAACAAACAAGGGATCTTGCGCGGTCGAGTATCATGCCGCGACTGAACTACGTACTCACATCGACGATGGACAGCACCACTCAATCCGGCGACGCCGATCTTCGCGACGAATATGCGGCCCTGCGCGAGCGCGCCATCATGCTGGAAGAACAGGCCCCGCCGCTCCTGCAGCGCATCTCGGATGTATTGCCGCGGATCAGCGGCGAATCCGAACTGGCGGATGAGCACCGCGAACGGCTCGTCGGCGCGCGCAACGCGGCGATGGTCTCGATCGAAAACTATCAGCAGGCCATTCCTTTCCTGCAGACGGCCGATTCGATCATCGAGCAGATGGACAAGACGCCCGAGCGCGACGAAGACATCGAGTGGCGTGAATCGCTGCTGCAGCGGCTCGATGAATTGATCGACGTCGCGGTCGTGATGATCGACGACGCAGAAAACTACTTCGAGCAGGCACAAGCCTGCGATCTGGCCAGCGTGCCGAAATCGATCCTCGAGGATTGAGCAGCACCACCCGGAAGCGCACGGCACGCCGGCTTCATGCCAGGTGCGCCGGCAATCCCGATGCGTGCCGGCCGACAATCGCGGCCTGACACCTTCGTCGCCAGGCCGGCCGCACACCTCCCGCAAAAGCTCACCTTGTCGCAACGACAAGCCTGCGATCTCCGCCCGCCTCGGGGCCGTGCATCGCAACTACGGTGAGTCGAGGACGATCGTCTCGCTCACGATCGGCACGCGGATATATCCGCCCTCCGCATCGCCATACGCATGCGCGCTCCCGTCGATCACGTATTGCGCCGTCAGCGCGCAAAGCGTCGCGTCTCGCGCATCGACGGAACGCAGCGTCGACACGTCGATGCCCAGTCGCTCCAGCAATTGCCGGCGCTGGTTGCGCTTCTGCTTCGCCGACGCAACCGCCTTACCCAGCATCGCGCAGGTAATCGCGTAAGGATAGGTTTCGAAGCTCGCGCGCCCGCCCGCATATCGCTCGTCGGTGAGCAGCGGATAGGCATCCGCCAGCGCCTGGTAGACGCGCTCTCCCATGAACATCCAGTCGAAGAAGCCGGACGTGCTCGCGACCGCCTGCTCCCGCGACGGCGTCGGAAAGCACGAGATCCGTTCGCGCGCGAGCGCCTGTTCGGCCGCCCGGCGCCCGCTTCCCGCCCACCACAGACTCGGTGCGTCGACGCCGACGGCCACGACGTCATGGGCGAGACACAGCGCCGGCACCGCCTCGGGCGCGATCCGCGCTTCGCGGCAGACGACCGTCGAGCCGCGCAGGATCACGAGATCGCATTGCTTCCTGTCGCCGCCCACATCCACGCCCGCCACGACGGGCGAATGCCGCGTGGCGGATCCGACGGATCGGGCCGATCGCATGCGGGTGCCTCAGTCCGCCGGCCGTGCGCCGTATGCGGTGTCGAAGATCGCCTCGAGACCGGGATGCACGCCGCGCATCGGGTCGACGACCGACTTCGCCCAGTCGAAGTACGCCTGCTTGCGCTCGAGCGGCCAGTCCGCGGGCGGGTGCCGCGCGATGTCGCGCAGGTTGCAGATCTTGTCGGCCAGCTTCACGAGCTTTGCGCGCCGGCTGATGGTCGCCGCATGCTCGACCTGCAGGCGCTTGCGCTCGTCCTTCGGCAACGACTTGTCGTCGGTGACTTCCATCACGATGTCCGCGACATCCTTGCCGAACAGCCGCAGCAACTCCTGCTCGGTCGTCTCGGTATCCTCGACCGTGTCGTGCAGCACGGCAGCGACGATCACGCGTTCGTCCTCGACGCCGGCCTCGTTGGCCAGCACGTCGGCGAGCGCGATCGGATGATTGATGTACGGCGACGCCTCTTCGTCCTTGCGCCGTTGATTGCGATGCTTGTCCGCCGCGAACGCGATGGCGGCTACCAGCTTTTTCATATTCCCCCCTCGTGTGGCCAGTCCCGCGACCGGCAGAACCGGCCGCGGGCATTTCGGAACCGCACATACTACCTGTACGCGATGACCCTTCCCGTGCGCCGGCATCCGCGCGCGCCCCGCATCACGCGCCGGCCGGCGCGCGCTGCAGCTCGACCACGTTGACCCGCGCGCCGAACACGTCCTTCACAAGCGGCAGCAGGTGATCGTGGTGCGTCAGGAACAGCACCTGGGTTCGCGTCGACAGATCGCGCAGCGCGTCGAGCCCGGCCTTCGCGCGCGCGTCGTCGAAGTTGATGAACAGATCGTCGGCAACGAACGGCAGCGCGGTCCTGCTGCCGAGCTGCAGCTCCAGCGCCGCGATCCGCAGCGCGAGGAACAGCTGGTCGCGCGTCCCCTCGCTCAACCCGGCGACCTCGACCGACGTTCCCTTCGTGCGCCGCGCATACAGCGCGGGCGGCGTCCGTTCGGTATCGACGGTCAGCTTCGCGAATTCGCCGAGCGTGAGTCCGGCGAAGATCTCGCCCGCCCGCCTGAGCATCGGCCCCTGCTTCTGGTCGCGATAGCGATCCGTCGCCCACTTCAGCAACCGGCTCGCGGTGGCCGCCTCCAGATACTGCTCGGCCGCATCGCCCATCGCCGCCAGCGCTTCCTGCCGCTTCGACTCGGCGACGGCCGCATTCGCCTGGCCGTCGATCGCACCGAACGCCTGGTCGGCCACGACCTGCTGCTGCGCGAGCTCGTTCAGACGCTTGCCGACATCGCCCAGCGACTGCTTCACCGCTTCCAGGTGCGCCGGCACGTCGACAATGTCATGTTCCGCGACCTCCGCCTCGACGGCGGACCGGGACAGACCGTCGCCATCGCGCACCAGCGCCTCGTGCGCGGCATCGACCGCTTGCCGCAGCTGGCGCTGGCGATCCGAACGCTCGGCCAGCGGCAGCGCCGCGTCGATCGACGTCACGCCGGCCAGTTGAAGCAGCGGCTGGATGCGTGCATCGGCACCGGCCACCGCGGCGGCCGCATCCGCGACCTTGCCATCGGCCTGCCGCACGGCCTCGTCGGCACGCCCGATCGCGCGCGCGATTTCCCTGGCGGCCGCGAGGCGCATCGTCAGCCGGCGCGCAACGTCCGGCCAGTCGCCGCTCGTCAGCCATTCCGGCGCAAGCGCTTCGGCAAGCCGCCGCGCGCCGGCCTCGAGCGCGGCCAGCTCCGCGCGGATCGCGGCGATCCGGTTGCGCGGCGCGTCGGCATCGGCCAGTTCGGCCGTCACCGCGTTCGCGAGCCCGAGCGCGCCTTCCGCCGCGGCCAGCGTCACCGCGCTCGCGGACAGTTTCGCGTCGGCCAGCGCGTCGCGCCATTGCGCGTGCCACGCATCGTAGGCCGTCTGCGCGTGGTCGGCCCGCGACTGCGCGGTCGCGGATCCGCGTTCGGCTTCCCGCGCGCGATCCTCGAGGCTGTCCTTCTGCGCGATCGCTTTCTCGGCCGACTGCACGAAGGTCTCGGCGATCGCGACGAGCGCGGCGAGTCCGTCCGACTCGCCGCCGCGCGACACGGTATGCAGTGCCGCACGCAGCGCGGCTTCGGCACCGGCCCGTGCAGTACGAATCGTGTCGAACTCGCGGTGCTGACGGTCAAGATCGGCCTGCGCCGCAAACACCGTGTCGCGCTTCGCCAGCCAGTCGCCCATCGCCGCCAGCGGCATGCCGGGCACCGCGGCTTGCGTGGCGAGTGCTGTCCATGCGTCGCGATGCGCGGCCAACGCGCGCTCGCGCTCGTCCGACGCAGCCTGCCTGCGCGTCACGCCAGCCCGCGCGGCTTCAACCTGCTGACGCAGCGATTGCAGCGTCGCCGCTGCCTGCGTGGCGCCGAGCTGCGCATCGACGAGTTCGTCGGCGAGGCGAATCGCGTCGTCGACCGCCGGTGCGCCGGTTGCAAGATCGACAGCGCCGCTGCGGATGTCGCCCCACGCACCGTCGCGTCGTGCGCGCGCTGCCAGCACGTCCGCGGTCGTGACGACCTTGTGGTTCTCCGCGAAATGCTTCTCCTGCAGTTCGAGTCGCTCGAGCTCTTCGAGCGCGCCATCTCGCGCTTCGCGCGCGGCGGCAGCCGCGCTTGCATGCTCGCTTTCTTCCTTGAGCAGCACGCCGAGCCGCGCCGCCGACGGCACGTCGAGCGCGCGCAGCGTGTCGACCGGCATGCGCCACTGGCCGAGCGCATCGAGCGCGCCGGACAGCGTCCGTTCGGCGGCAGCGATTTCACTTTCGAGCGCCTGCTCGCGCTGGCCGCTGTTGCGAAAACTTTGTGCGTCGGCGAGCGCCGCGCGCAACGCCTCCGGCACGTCGACGGTCGACACGCGCGCCTGTTGCTCGCGCACCTGCGCAAGCTCGCGCGTGCGTTCGTCGAGCGATTCGCGCGCGCCGGCGAGCGCCTGGTGCAGCGCGCCGTGTTCGCGCAGCAGGCTCGCGACGGTCTTCAGCGACAGCGCCGTCGGCAGCGACGCACGCAACGACGCCTCGTCCGTCGGCCAGTCGAGCTGGGCGGCCGCCGAAAACGCGGCGGACAGGTGCCGCTCGACATCCGCGCCGAGCAGCAGCAGATCCTGCGCGTGATTCATGCAGGCGCCGCGCAGCCGATCGAGCGCTTCGATATCGGCTTCGAGCGCGAGCGTGTCGGCATCGGCGTCGATCGCATCGCGCGCCTGCCGTTTGGCGAGCAGGTCGGCACGCCGTTCCTCGAGTACCTTTTGCTCCGCCGCGAGATCGCCCTGCGCTTTCAGCAGATCCGCATACGCGGTCGGCGGCAATTCGACGACCACGCCCAGTTCGGCCAGCGCCGCATCCTTGACCGTCAGCTCCTTCAGGTACGGCGCGAGCCGCCGCACGCGTTCCAGCTTCGAACGCAACGCTTCAAGCCGACGCTGCTCCGCGCGCGCCTGCTCGATCTGCTGTTCGACCGCTTCGCGCGCGTCCTTGCGATCGACCCAGTCGCGCGTGCGCACCTGGACCGTCTTCAGTTCAGTCACGGCTTCGGTGAACAAGGTTTCGGCCAGCGCAAACGCGCTGCCGCTACGACGCGGCGCCCACAGCTCGCCAGAACGCGCATCGAGATCCTCCCGCACCGGCCCGAGACTGCCGACCCCGGCGGCCGATTCGAACAGCACCTGGCCGAGCTTGTCGGATGCATCGAGAATGCTGCGGCCACCATCAACCAGCCGCCCGTGATCGAGCCCGAACATCTGCTCGAAGAATTCTCGCGTCGCGCCGTCGAGGAGGGCGGCCAGATAGTCGTCGGGCAGCTTGTCGTCGGCAGGTGTGCGCAGCGGACTGCGCCCGCGCGCACGGTGGAACGCGTATTCGCCCGTACCGTTCTCCAGCACGCCGCCGATCCGCAGTTCGGGGGTGCTGTGCAGGAAGTCGAGCGGCGTCTGCAGTTTCATCCCGAACAGCAGCTCCGACACGGCCGTGCGGATCGTCGACTTGCCGGCCTCGTTCGGCCCCACGATCACATGAAAATCCTCGCCGGCCGACGGGAAACGCAGCGTCTCGTCGGTGAACTTGCCGTACTTGATCAGATCGAGCTGATTGATGCGCATCGCTTACTCCCCCCGTGCCAGCCGCGCGAGCAACGCGGGACCGACCTGCTCGACCAGCGCGGTGAGCTCGCCTGCGCGCGCCATCGTCAGCAACGGCACTTCCTCCTTCACGTCGCTGCGCACCTTGCCGACGAACGGCTTCAGGTCGCGTTCGAGCAGCGCGAGGAAATCCGGATCGTGCGCGGCGTCGGCCAGGATCTGCTTCAGGTCCTCCAGCGCTTCGAGCTGCTCGCTCTCGCCCTGCTGATGATCGGCGGCGGACGTCGCGAGCCGGACCTTCTCGAGCCACAGCCGTTCGTTGCCGATGATGCCGATCTGGTTCAGCACCTCCGCGCGCAACTGCGGCGCGCGGCCGAAAAAGAGACCGTGCGCGGGCGTGCGCCCCGTGACCGTCACGCGCACCGCGCGCGGCACGTGGCCGTCGACGGTCAGCAGCGCCTCCAGCGACTGGCCGATCTTTCTCGACAGGTCGGCGACCGTGAAGCAGTCGGACGCGTCGACCGACACGGCTTCCCAGCGCAGCACGTCGAGATACAGGCGCTCGACCTGCGTGCGGCCTTGTTCGACCGTCACGAGCACCGCGCCGCGGCGGCCCGTCTCGCGGATATGGCGACCCTGCAGGTTGCCAGGAAACACGACGGTGGACGGCCCCGACCATTGCTGGAATTCATGCACGTGGCCAAGCGCCCAGTAGTCGTAACCCTTGGCATGCAGTTCGGCCAGCGTGCACGGCGCATAGTTCGCGTGCGCCGCATAACCTTCGAGCGCGGTGTGCAGCACGCCGATGTTGTAGTAGCCGGGCACCGGGTCCGGATAAGCGATCGCGAGATTGTCGACGACGGCCTTGTCCTTGAAGCTCTGACCGTGCAGCGCGACGTCGAATTCCGGCAGCTTGACGGTTTCCGGCTTGCGGTGGCCGAACACGGTGACGTTGTCGGGCAGCGTCAGCTTCTTCGTCATCTCGCTTTCGGCATCGTGGTTGCCGCCGAGAACGAATGCGCGAATGCCGGCCTTGCGCAGGCGCCCCATCTGCTGGCCGAAGAAGATGCCCGTGTTGTGATCCTTCCAGTCGCCGTCGTACAGGTCGCCGGCGATCACGAGGAACGCGACTTCCTCTTCGATCGCACGATCCACGAGTTGCCGCAGCGCCTCGCGCGACGCGTTGCGCAACTGCGCGGCCGGCGCGTCGGGATACGCGCTCAGGCCGTGCAACGGGCTGTCAAGGTGAATGTCTGCCGCGTGGATGAACTTCACGAAGATTCCTCTGTTTCATGACGATGATGCGGACCGGCCGTCAATCGCAATCCTGGTAGCCGCCGAGTTCGCCGCAATGGATGCAGCGAAACACATACGCGGTCGGCGAGCCGTCCTTGTCGAGCGCGGCGAAAAAACGCCGCCACTCGGCACCGTCGTCGAGCCCGGTCGACGCCCGGATCGACGCGACGGCCTGCGGGCCGAGCGCCGTCAGTTCGTCAGCGCCCGCGCGGCCGATGAATTGCGCGCCATCGCCGCAATGCGTCCACCACCGTTCCTGCTGCCAGCCCTGAAAACCCGGCGTGCGACAGGCGATCTCGTCGACGACCGCTTCGGGCACCTCGTCCCATTCGCCGCCGCCGATGCCGTCCGTATCGGTAAAACTTGCATCGAGCCGCGTTTGCGCCGAGCCGTCGGCAATGCACCACGGGCAGATGCACTGCTCGTACTCGTCGACCGCGTACACGGGGCCGGCGTAGACGTAGCCGCGCGCATCGCCGCAGCACACGCAGCGCGCGTCCGAGCGGATCACGCTGCCCGTTGCGAGCGGGTCGGGATGGTACCTGAAAGCGGGTAACGACATGCGGTTCTCCGTCGATCCGGATGGTGGGGAAGCACGCGATGCGAATTCGAACGTCCATTGTGCCGCAGCACGACCGCGTTACTCCGGAACCTCGACTTCGGCAAACGTGCCGTTCACGAAACGATAGACGCGATGCGTTGCGCCACCGTGCGCGAGATATTCCCACCGGATGTCGATGCCGGCCGGTGCGTCGCGCCACGCGATCGCCCGATACGGCGATTGCGTTCCGCCATCGGTTTCGAGCGAAACGGTGTCGAGACAGCTTTGCACGGGCAACGAAAAGCGCGGCACCGCGCGGGCACCGCGCAGTTCCAGCACGTACAGCGCCCCTTCTTCGCCCGCGCCGCAATACCCGGTCGGACGGCTGCTTGACGAGCGGTTGACGACGACCAGCACATAGTCGTTGCCGTCGATCCGCTTCGAACGGTCCGACGGGAACGCGACGCTCGATGCATCGGCAAGGGCGCGCCGAAGCGCGTCCGGCACGCTCAGCACGGAGGTCCGGTGGCGGGCCGCGTCGACTTCGAGCAGCCTCGGGCGTGCCCATTCGATCGCATGACCATTCGCAAGCAACACCGATTCGTGCGCTGGCGTTTCGGCGCATGCAACGGCGGCATTCGCGGCCAGCAACGCGAGCGCCGCGGCCTTCAACGCAACCGATATCGTCGGGTTATTTCGTGTCCGCATGGATCGCGCAGGAGTGTCCTGGAGGTCGTCGTATGCGCCGGCATGCAGGCCGGGCAGTCCCGTTTCAAGAGCGCACCGCGTGCGTCGTGCGTCGTGCGTCGTGCGTCGCGACGAATGCGATGCGCTTCGCCACGTGCCGTCACTCGCCGCGCGGTACGGGCGGCGGCGCAAAGCCGTTGTCGTTGCCGGGGAACGGATTCGCGTTGCGGCGCAATGCTTCCTCGTCGTTCTCCTTCTGCGCGAACAGCGCGACGCCGATCACGCCGACGTTCGCGGCATCGCCGTACTTCGAATTCGCGACATAACTGTCGGGCACCGCCGCGAAGCGGAACGCGGCGACTTCGTCGCGGCTCTTGCGGAAGCCCTCGATCGTCAGCGTGCGGCCCGGGTACAGCACGTAACCGCCGTTCGTATAGCTGCCCGGCCGCCCCGACAGCACGTCGAGCCCGTCGACCGTCGACACGACTTCGAACGTGCGGCGCCCCTGGTTGCGCAGCACGATCATGTAGCGCGAACCCTCGACGCCCGCCATGTGCCAGCGGCCGTTGCTGCGTGCAAGACGCAGCAGCGCGCCCTTTTCGTCGGTAAACGACAGCGCGATGTCGCCGTTCGCGAGTGCGACGCGAGTCGGCAACCGGCGAACCTGGGCGGCGGGAGGATGTCCGGGCAACGCATCGTTGTAGTAGACCGATGCGAGATCCGTCGGCTTCGCCGGATCCGCGCGTTCGAATTCGACATTGCGGGTTTCGGATCGCACCGACTCGCCCCACGCGGTACCGAGCCCGCGGCGTTCGCTGGCGTCCGGCGCCTGCGGCGCGGCGGCGGACGCGGCGGTACTGGCGGATGGCGACGGCGGTGCCGCGCAGGCAGCCAGCCAGAGCGCGCAGGCGAGCGCGAGAAGACGGAACAGGATGGTCATGACGTGATGCCTCGGAATGTTATCGGACCGCGCCGGGCGGGCCGGAACGGCGTTTTGGTTTCGTCTGTCGTCACGATGTCGATCGGACATGCTTGCCCGGATCGGCCGGCACCGCCGTCGCGGCGGCCCGGCAACCGGGAGCCCCGCTATTTAAGCATGGCGGACGGGCAATGGGCAGGGGCCACGCGCGCCCATAAAAAAACGGCCCGGCCCGCAACGAAGCGGGCCGGGCCGTGACGGGATGCGTGTCGCTTACAGCGCGCCGCCTTGTGCCGACGCCGAACCCTTCAGGCCGATCGATGCGCCGCCCTGCGCCGAATTCGCCGCGCCTTCGAGCGCTTCGCCGGCCTTCGCCTTCGCGCCGCCCGCGACATCGCCTGCCGTCGACACCGCGCCTTGCGCGTGGCTCTTCGCTGTGCCGGCGACGTGCTTCACATGCGACTTCGTCGCGTGCACGGTCGATGCCGCGGCATCCTTCGCCGTGCCCGCTGCCGAACCCACCGCTTGCGTCGCACCGCCGACCGCATTGCCGGCTGCCGAGCCGACGCCGCCGACCGTCTTGCCGACGCCGTTCAGCGCGCCGCCGACGAGGTGGCCCGCGCCCGAACCCGAGCCTGCCGCGTTCGCGCCGGCGCCAGCCTGCACGCCCACACCGCCGCCGAGCAGCGGCGTCTGAACCTGTGCACCAACGCCTGCGGAACCCCCGGCGCCGGTCTGGGCCGTCTGTGCAAACGCAGCCGAAGTCGCCATCGCGGTCAGTGCGGCACCCAGCAGAATCGTACGAATCTTGTTCATGGTCATTCTCCCCAAAGACGTTGTTGCTGCGAGCCGCCTCCGGGCGGCTTGTCGCATGCCTCGCCGCGACGTGCGGCAGGTGGAGCTAATGTAGCGGCGCCGGCGTGCAAAACGATTGAATTGCGGGGACTGTTACTTCCGTTGCAAATGCTGACGATTGACTCACATAGTTTGACAATCGGGGGCTTGCGACGAAACGGCGGAGGTATTTGCAGGCGGGCGGGCGCGAACCCGGTAGCGTGCGGCGCGGGCCACGTCGCGATGGTGATCTACCCGATCATCACGCATCGGGCAACCAGTGAGATGAACGGCTAGCAGGGAAACCGGCCGCTTTTATAAGCATCCCAAAGGATATGTGTCGGCCAGCCGTCGGTGCGGCCCGACAACCGGCTCCTCGCGATCAGTTCGATGTCGTCGGACACGCACGCCGCCACATCGGCGTTGCCCGAGGCGCTGAAGGCGAGCTTGTACGCCTTTTCGCGCAACGCATTTACGGCCGGCGTATCGATCGCGGCACCCGGATCGCCGTCGATCGCATCGAATGCCGCTATCCATTGCGCATCGAACGGGTCGGCATCGCGACTGTCCAGCGCGCGATCGCAATCGACGTCGCCGAGGAAATCGAAAAAGCCCGGCGCCGACAGGATTGCGTCCATTTCAAGCAGATGCGCGTTCGTCATTGCGACTCCTTCACGACGCGCGGCCCCGACCGCCTGTCGGCGGAAACAGGCAGATCGGGGCCGCACGTGTTCCGTCGAATTACGGCCGGAACGTATCGCCGAGCACGACGCCTTCGCGACGCGGATCGGTGCCGCCCTGCAACGCGGGTGACTGGCCGACCGTCACGCGCATCACCGTATTGACGCCGCTCGCCTGCGCGGACGTCGACACCTTGTGCCCGAGCGCGAGCAGCCCCGTGATCAGCGGATCGTTCGCCCCGTTGTTCGCCGTATTGACGTTCGGATGCTCGCCGCCGATCGTGGTCGTCGGGCTGTTGCTCGCGCCGAAATCGACGAGCCCCGCGGACTGCTGCGCGTCGAGCCCCCAGTCGAGCGCGCCGACGAGCGTCTTGACCACGTATTGCGGAATGGTGCCGCCGCCCGGCGAACCGGTCGCCATGACGAAGTTGCCGCGCGAACCGTCCGCGGCCTGCCCGAACACGATCGTCGGCGCCATCGAGCTGCGCGGCCGCTTGCCCGGCTGCAGGCGGTTGGCCACCGGATTGCCGGCGCTGTCGACCGGGTTCGCGGAAAAGTCGGTCAGCTGGTTGTTCAGCAGGAAGCCGTTGGTCATGTGGAACGAGCCCATGCTCGATTCGACCGTCGTCGTCGCGCTCAACACGTTGCCGTCGCCGTCGACGATCGTGAACTGGTTCGTGCCGTGCTCGATCAGCGTCGTGTCGACGCCGAGCGGCACCGCGCCGAGATTGCCGGGCTGCGCGGTGCCCATGCTCTTGCTCGTGTCGATCAGCGCCGCGCGCGATTTCAGGTACGGCTTGTTCAGCATCGTGTCCCACGTGCCGCCCGGCAGCGGCACGAAGTCCGTATCGGCCACGTACTTGTCGCGATCGGCATACGCGAGCCGTTCGGCCTCGGTGACGAGGTGCACGCCCGCGACGGTCGGCTTGCCGCCTTCGAGATCGATCGCCGTCGGCTTCAGCGACTTCAGGTCGAAGTTCTCGAGAATGCCGAGCGCCGATGCAACCGCGATGCCGCCCGACGACGGCGGCGGCATTCCGCACACCCAGTAGCTGCGATAGGTCGTGCACACAGGTTCGCGACGCTTCGCCTGATACGCGGCCAGATCCGCGACGGTCGTCTTGCCCGGCGTGAGCGTCGAGCCGTCCGCACCCTTCGTCGTCGCGATCTTCGCGACGATGTCCTGCGCAATCTGCCCCGTGTACAGCGCGTTCGCGCCCGACTGTGCCATCAGCGTCAGCGTATGGGCGTAAGCGGGATTCTTCAGCACGGTGCCGAGCGTCTTCGGCGAACCGTCGGCGTTCAGGAAATACGCGGCGGCTTCGGCGTCGCGCTTCAGGTTCGGCGCGTTCGCCGCGATCGCGTCGGCAAGCCGGCCGCCGATCGGAAAGCCGTTGGTCGCGAGCGTGATCGCGTCGCCGAACAGGCTCTGCCACGGCAACCGGCCGTGATCCTGCTGCAGCGCCTCGATGAGTCGCGGCACGCCGATCGTGCCGATCGAGCGGCCGCTTGCGCGCGCGTTCGGTTGCGGCGCCGACTGGTCGGTCGCGTCGTCGACGTAGCGCAGGTAGTTCTCCGTCGCGGCGGCCGGCGCGGTTTCGCGGCCGTCGTATGCCTGCAGCGTCTTGCCGCGCGCATCGTAGTAGAGCAGCACGCCGCCCGACCCGAGGCCCGTCGCCTCGGGCACCGTCAGGCCGAGCACGGCCTGCACGGCGACCGCCGCGTCGGCGGCCGTGCCGCCTTTCTTCAGCACCGCGCAACCGGCCGCGCTCGCGTACGCGTTCGACGTGGCCACCAGGTACGTTTTCGCATAAACGGGCTTCATCCCGGTGCGATAACCCGACGACGCTTCCGGCAGCGACGGATCGCCCGGCTGGTTCGAGCCCACGACGACCGTCGAACCGCTGTTGTCGATCGCGAGACAGCTCGTGTCGGCCGTGGGTGTCGTCGTGGAGCCCGCATCGGTTTCGATGTCGTTGCCGCCGCAGGCCGTCATCATGGCGGCCGCGAGCAACGCGGATGCATACGGGAAAATCGCCGGTTTTTTCATTGTGTCGATGTTCTTGTCGTTCGTTGCGATGGGCGTCTCGCTGCCTGCGCCCCCCTCGGTGCGCGGGCAACGCGTTCGATAGTCCCATGAACAAAATTTTTTCCGCAATAAGGAAATGACGCGATGCGACCGGCCGTTGTGTGTGCAACTTCGGCGAACCGGCATGCGGTTCGCTTGTTGCACTGCATCGCCATGCGGGCGCACGGCCGATGCCGTTTCCGTTACCTTGGCGCCCGGCGCCGCTTGCCGGCCGCCCCGCCGTCACGCGCGAAACCGCGCTCCATCGCGTCGATCGCCGCGGAGAAGAACTCGAGAAACATCGTCATCGCGACGGTCGCGCTCATGTCCGCCCGCTGGTAGATGCAGCTGAACGAGCGCGCGCCCGCATCCGCGAGCGGCGTCCAGGCGAGCCGGCCGGCGGCCACGTCGTCGGCGACGTTCTCCGCGATCAGGAAGCCGACACCCGCGCCTTCGGCCGCGAGGCGCCGCACCATCGGCACCGATCCAGTCTCGACCAGCGGCCGCACGGTGCGCGGCTGCCGTGCATCGATCTGGTCGAACATCGCGCGCAGTTCCGTGTCGGGCGTCATCAGGATCAGCGGATGCGCGAAGCAGTCGCGCAGCCGCACCTTGCCGCCGGTCGATGCCAGCGGATGGCCGGGCGCCGTGACGACACCCAGCGGCTGCGCGAACGCGCGCACCTCGACGACGCCCGCCGCCGTGCGCCGGCGCAGCGCATAACCGATGTCGGCCTCGCCCGTCTCGACCCAGCGCACGATGCTCTCGCCGTTTCCCGAGCGCACGCTGTACGTGACGCCCGGATAACGCTGCATCGCGGCGAGGATCGCGTCGGGCACGAGCTGTTCGGCCGTCGATGCGGGCACGGCCAGGTTCACGTGCCCGCGCCGCAGCGCACGCAGGTCTTCGACCTGCGTCAGTGCGTTGTCGAAGTCGCGCTGGCCGCGCCGTACGGCCGCGATGACGATCTCGCCGGCGAGCGTCAGCTGCATGCCGCGCGGCAGCCGGTCGAACAGCGGCACGCCGACCTGCTCCTCGAGATTGCGGATTTGCTGGTGCACCGCGGCAGCGGTCAGGTGCAGCGCGTCGGCCGCCTTGCGAATCGAGCCGCGTCGCGCGACTTCGTCGAAACAGCGGAATGTCTGCGATATCGAACGCATGGAGGTACCGTTAGATTTTTCCGAACAGGCCGTCAAGAATAATCCGATTTTACTGA
The DNA here is from genome assembly GCF_048565265.1 of Burkholderia theae. Classification (NCBI taxonomy): domain Bacteria; kingdom Pseudomonadati; phylum Pseudomonadota; class Betaproteobacteria; order Burkholderiales; family Burkholderiaceae; genus Burkholderia; species Burkholderia theae. The sequence continues at coordinate 754,029 of NZ_CP183463.1, read as the reverse complement.
CCGGCCGGATCGTCTAGATTTCGCTGCATCCCCGTGTCCGATTCGAATGGAGACCGCAGTGACGACCGTCGACCAGATCACCCAGCGCCGCCGCGGCGTCGGCCTCATCGCCCACGACCCCGCGCTGTCCGCGGGCGGCTATACGCTCATCGCGCCGCAGACGGCCGATGGCAACGTCTATCTCGTCGACATCGACGGCGAAGTCGTGCACCGCTGGAAAATGCCCGTGCGCCCCGGCCGCCATGCGGTCATCCTCGCGAACGGCAACCTCGGCTACAACGGCAATCATCCGCAATCCGAATCGCGCTATGCGCCGTGGTCGATGTGGCATGGCGGCGATTTCTACGAGGTCACGCCCCAAGGCGAAACCGTGTGGCGCTACGAGGATCCCGCGCATCACCACGACGCGCAGTGGCTGCCGAACGGCAACCTGCTCTACGCCGCGTGCGAACCGGTCGACGCGGCGTTCGCGCGGCGCGTGCCGGGCGGCACGCCGCACGGCGACGACGAGGTCATGTACGCGGACGTGATCCGCGAAGTGAACCGGGCCGGGCAGATCGTCTGGGAATGGCATGCGCGCGACCATCTGCGGCCCGAGGATTTCCCGATCGCGGCCGGCTTCGGCCGTTATCACTGGCCGCTCGTCAACGGTCTCGGCGTCGATGCGAACGGCCGCGTGCTGATGAGCCTGCGCACGACGTCGGGCATCATCGGCGTGAACCGGGAAACCGGCAGCGTCGACCTGCGGATCGGGCCCGATGTCGTGTCGCACCAGCATGCGCCGGTGCCGCTCGCGAACGGCAACATCCTCGCGTTCGACAACGGCAATTTCCGCCACGGCGCGCACGTCGTGTTCTCGCGCGTCGTGGAGATCGCCCCGTCGACGCAGCGCGTCGTGTGGTCGTATGCGGACGACGTCGTGAACCTGTTCTACACGCCGTTCATGGGCAACGCGCAGCGCTTGCCGAACGGCAACACGCACATCACCGAATCGTCGACGGGCCGGCTGTTCGAAGTGACGCCCGCCGGCGAAGTCGTGTGGGAATACGTGATCCCGTGGTTCGCCGAATACCCCGACGAAGCCGCGCGCAAGACGGGCCCCGGCCAGTTGAACAGCGTGTTCCAGACGTTCCGCTACAGCGCCGCACAGTTGCCCTGGCTGCGGACCTGACGGTCCGTTCACCGCCGGTTTCCGGCCATCGTCGCCGTTCGCTTCCGAGGGGCCTGCCGTGTCGCACGAACCGATCTCTCCGCCCGTCGATGCACGGCTGCCCGCGTGGCAGCTCGCGCTGTTCGGGTTGCAGCACGTGCTGTCGATGGCCGCGTCCCCGATCACGGCCGTGTTCCTGATCGCGAAAGTCCTCGCGTTGCCGGCCGACCTGACGGTGCAGCTGATCGGCGCGACGTTCTTCGCCTGCGGCATCGGCACGCTGCTGCAATCGCTCGGCGCCGGCCCGATCGGCGCGCGCATGCCGTTCGTGATGGTGCCCGGCGGCGCACCGACGATGCTGTTCGCGGGCATCGCCGCGCAATCGGGCCTGCCGACCGCGGCCGGCGCGGCGCTGCTCGCAAGCGCGTTCTACTGGGTGCTGCTGCCCGTCTTCACGCGCTGCCTGCGGCTCTTTCCGCGCATCGTCGTCGGCGCGATGCTGTTGCTCGTGTCGGTCAACCTGATCCGGATCTACGCGACGATCGTCGTCGGCCAGCCCGGGGCGGCCGATTTCGCGCAGCCGCGCGCGCTTGGTCTCGCGCTCGCGACGATCGTGTCCACCATCGTCGTCGCGGGTGCGTTCCGCGGCACGCTCGGGCGCCTTGCGGTGCTGATCGGGTTGATGGCCGGCGCAACGCTCGGCTGGGCGCTTGATGCGATGCCCGCGCTCGCCGACGTGTGGCGCGGCCCGTTGTTCACGTATCCGGTGTGGCTGCCGTTCGGGATGCCGCGCTTCGACGTACTGGCCGCGCTGCCGCTGCTGATCTTCACCGCGATCTCGATGGCCGAGGCCACCGCGCAGACGGTCGCCGTCGGCGAAACGTGCGGCAAGCCGATCTCGCTGACGCGCGACGTGCCGAAGACGATACGCGGCGATGCGCTGGCATCGCTGGCCGGCGCGCTGTTCGGCACGCCGCTGATCGTGACCAGCGCCGAGAATATCGGCGTCGTGCAGACGACCGGCGTGCGTTCGCGCTACGTGACGGCTGCCGCCGGCGCGATCCTGATCGTCATCGCGTTGTTCGCGCCGCTCGCGCGGCTCGCGTATGCGATTCCGGCCGCCGTGGTCGGCGGGACCGCGCTGGTCGTGTTCGCGATGATCGGCGTGATGGGCATCCGGTTGCTCGCCGGCGTCGACCTGCACACGCGCGCCAACCAGTACACGCTCGCGGCCGCGCTCGTCGTCGGCCTGGCGCCGATCCTCGTGCCGAACCTGTATCGCCAGTTCGGCGCGCCCGTACAGATCGTGCTCGGCAACGGCATGGCGGCCGGCACGCTCGCGGCTATCGCGACGCAACTGGCGTTCACCGCGTTCGCGAGGTTGAGCGGACAGGCGCGTGCGGAAGCAGCCGCGACGCCGGCGCCTTCGCGCGACGCGTGATGGTGACGGCGCGCGCTGACGCGCCGTCCGATTGAATCCCGGAACGATTGCCGGCGCCACCGCGTTCCGGCTATAAATCGTGGATGGACACGAATCGCTGGATTCACGACCCCGTCGGCGCCTTTCGCGCGTGGCAGGAAACCGCCGCCACCGGCGCAGGCCGCCGGCCGTTCGCGCCGCGTTCGGTCGTGCAGCACGTCGCAATGTTCGAACGGTTCCTGCGGCATCTGATCGCACACCGCGTGTCGCTGGCCACGTTCGGGCCCGACCATGTCGCATCCTTCATGACCGAACTCGAGCGCAGTTGCGCGCCCGGCACCTCGACCCGCGTGCGCTACGCGAAGCTGATCGACCGGCTGGGCCGGCATCTGGTCGACACCGGCGTGCGGACGATTCATCCGGCCGGCCGGACGACGCGCGATCTCGCCTGGCCGGACGGCGAGCCCGAGCCGTGCTACCTGCCGCCCGATGCCGACGCGGCGCTGCAGCGCTATGTACAACCGCAACCGGACGACACGCCGGCCGACTGCCGGAATCGCGCGATCGTCGCGCTGCTGCTCGCGAGCGGCATCACGTCGGCCGAGATTCGCGCGACGACGCACGACGCGCCCGATCTCGACGCGCGTGCGCCGGCGTTGTCCGTGCCACGCGATCGCGCGCGGCCGGCACGCCGGATCGAACTCGCGGCGTTCGCGCTGGCACCGCTCGCCGCATGGCGCGCGCGCTCGGCAGACGCACCCGCATCGGCGCTGCTGTTTCCCGCGCCGCGCGGCGGTGGCGCGATGAACGACATGTTCCTGCTGCTCGTGGTGCGCGACGCGCTGACCGCGATCGGCTTCCACGCGGCGGACATGAGCCCGCGCGTGCTGCGCAACACGTATGCGCGCCGCCAGCTGCTCGCCGGCCACGCGCATGCCGATGTCAGCGAGATGCTCGGTCTCGTCAGCACGCGAACGGTCACGCGCATCCGGCAAACGCTGCCGCGGGACGCGGCTGCGGATCGCGCCGCGCACGAACGCTGAGCCGGCGCCCGGCACGGGCCCGTTTCTTCGTGGTTTCCTATTCGCCCGGCTTCGACTGGATCAACCGCAGAATCCGCGTGTCGTACGGCGATTGCATGACTTCCGCGACGCGGGCCTCGGACGCCGCCGGATGCAGCGGGTTCAGCAGGAAGTTGTGCGCGTGCGGCACGACGACACTCGGCACGCGCAGCAGCGCGCTCGGCTGCGTATGCAGCCACTCGGTGCCGGCGCTGCGGGTCCAGTCGACGTTGGTTCGCCAGTCGTCCGGCGCATCGCCTTCCGCGATCTCGGCGACGTCCACCGATTCGGGCACCTCGATGCGAAGCAGCTGATATCCGCTCGGCAATTGCGCGACCGTGGTGATTTCGAAATGAACGAGTGTCTCGAGCAGCGCGAGCGCCGGATGCTCGGCGAGATACACGACGGGCTGCCCGGCAAAATGCCAGCGCCCGCCGGCACGCAACCCGCCGATGCCCTTCAGGTCGGCGTAATTGCTGATCCGCCACAGCGTCGTCAAGCGAAGTACCCCTCGTCGATCTGCGTGAGGGCTTCTTCGACGAGCCGTGCGCCATGCTCGGTGCTCGCCATGTCGAGCGACGTGCGGCCGCCGAAGCGCTGGAGCCCGTTGCGCAGCCACGCCATCGCCTTGTCCTGGTCGCCGAACGTGGCCGTCGCCTGCGCGACGATGCGCGCGAGGCGGATCGCCTTGTCGGATTCCTCCGGCGACAGGCGTTCGTGCGCCTGGCGACGATGGCTCAGCGTGCGGCGCGGGATGATGAAGGCCAGCTCGTCCGATTTCAGGCCGCGCTCCGACAGCCGGTCGATCACCGACACATCGACGCGCGCGCTCGCCAGCTCGGCAAGATCGGCCCCCGATCGGACGCGGATCGCCAACAGCTGCTCGAGAATCGTGAATTCGGCCTGGCGCGGATGCGCGACGCCCGAAGGATGAAAAGCAATGGTGCTCATGACCTCTCTCCGGCAATTTGCCCAATCATTATAGGCGTTTTGCCGGGAACTTGCGGATTGCGGAAGTGCGGGTATCCCAACGGGCTGGAAGGCCTGTTAAAGAGGACGCGCGAGAACTCGCGCGAATCGAAGATTCGCCTCGCGGAGTCGAGATAGAGATTCAGTATATAAAATCATCCACTGTAACTTGCAGTTGTCACGTAACAACGTTCTGACAGTGGAACGCTGAAGCAACCGCACTGTTCAAGCGCCGGATCCACGTCACGCGACGGATCGCCGAAGCGTCACAGCCTATTTCGCAACCCTGGCCACCAAAACGAAAGCTGACAGTAAGAATTCGCCGAGCACCAGAAAAGAAGCCGTAACACGCGAAACCAGGCGAATCGCGGCTCCCGCCCCATCGCCGCGCTGTCCCGCGCACCGCGCTGTACGCCGGCATGGCCGTTTCCCGTAGCGTTGCCCGGACGAGCCGGCTCCCTGCCGTCACCCGCTACGAATCGTGCCCGTGCCCGCTCCCCCCGCTTCCGTACACTCGAATTCGCGCCATGCGGCGCAGGCGGCGTGCATCCCGCGTACGGCCGCGCCTGACGGGAGCCTTGCATGCTGTCCATCGACGGAATGGGTCTGGGTTTGAACTGGCAGCGTTTCCTGTCGCAAACGCTGAATCCGGACCTCGCGCCGAAGCCGCCGCAAAATGTGGACGGCACGTCCAACGACGGCCCGAACAACGGTCCCGCCAACCCGGTCAACCCGACCGCCGCGCCGCCGATCCCCGTGCAGGCGGACCTCGGCACCGATCCGTCCAAACCGACCAACGCCGAAATCGGCTCGGCCACCGCGTTGCTGCAGAGCCTGGCCGATCAATATCGCGTGGCGCCGCCCGAGATCACCGTCGACAACGACACGACGCGTGCGGTCCAGGGCGTGATACAGGACGCGCAGACCAAATACGACAACGCGCAGCAGGCACTGCAAGGCGCGCAAGGCGTGCTGCGGATGACGAGCCGCGACCCCGACTCGACGCCCGACGAGCACAAGGCCGCCGTCGACAACTACACGAAAGCGCGCAATGCGGCCGACACCGCGCAACGCGAGCTCGACGTGACGACCGACGCCGGCTACCGCATCCTGTACGGCGAACAGGCGAAGGCCGACCAGTACAGCTCCGACCCGACGAACCAGAACATCGAAGGCCCCGCGCAGCAGCAGGCCGACGCGAAACTCGCCGCGTTGCAGAAGCTGTTCCCCGATCAGACGAAGGCGAATCCGAACTTCGTTCCGCAACAGGGCGATTGCAAGACGCCCGACCAGGTCCAGGCGTACGACGACTGGCAGTCAGCGACGTCGAGCGCGACGGTCGGCCAGGCCAAGTACTGGGCGGACGTCAGCAACGCGAATCTCGCCTATACGCAGTTCCAGTCGTACATGGGCGATCCCGCGTACAAGGACGCGATCGATACCGGTGTCGGCAATCTGAACGATGCGCTCGCGCAGCTGCAACTGCAGGTCGATCTGCCCGACGCGCCCGCGGCCGACCAGAACGGCAACGTCGATATGAACGCCGTGCAAGCGAACGTCGCGCAGGCAGCGAAGATCGCGAACTATTCAAACGCGGCCTATGCTGCGTCGCTCGACGCACAACAGGTCACGACGCTGCAGCAGAAATACGACGTCGACAGCGCCTGCCTGATCGGGTCGACGCCCGGCGCGGCGAAGGACGACAAGGCCGCGCTCGATCGCGCGACCACGCAAGCGAACACGAGCGGCAGCTACATGCAGATGCTCGGCGCGCAGCTCACGGTCGACGACTTGCAGACCAAATACGACACGGCGAAAAGCGCGTCCGACGACTGGCATTCCGCGAATCCGAAATCGCTGGATCCGCATCCGAAGGTCGACGTCGATCTCGGCAACGCATCCGATGCGCTGGCACAGGCGAAACAGACGGCAAGCCTCGCGCACGACGGCTTCGTCGTCGCCTACGGCCAGACGCTCGCGCAGCAGTACGACGACGCCGGCTCGCAGATCGATACGCAACTCGCGCCGAAGGTGCCGTTCGTGCTGCAGAACCCGACGCCGACGCTGTCGACGAATCCGCCGCCCACGACGACGACACCGGCCCCGTCGCCAGGACCGTCGCCGTCGTTGAGCACGTCGCTGCCGAGCGCATCGGGTACGCCGAATACATCGAGTACGCCGGCTCCGTCGACGACGCAGACGCCGTCGTCGTCATTGAGCACGTCGGCACCGGCCAGCAGTCTGTCGACATCGTTTCCCCCCACGACGCTGTTCACGAATCCGTCGTTCGTGCTGCGACCGCCCGGCTCGAACACGTCCGTGCCGACCACCGCGACCGGCCAGACCGCGCTCGACGCGAAAAAGCTGCACGTCGTCGCGGGCGCGCTGCGCGCGGCCGACAGCAGGCTGTCCAACACGTACAACGACGCAGCCGCGAAATTCCAGCTCGCGAACGCGCAGACGCAGGAAGGCGTGCTGAAGGGCAAGCTCGCGGACACGCAGAAAACCTACGACGACTGGTACGCGCACAACCCGACACCGGTGCGGCTGCGCATGGTGGACGGCGACGAGATCCCGATGCCGACGCCGCTACGCGCGAATCCGTACCAGGGCGACCTCGACAAGGCCCGCAGCGATCTGCAGCAAGCCGATGCGAACATCAACAAGCTGCAGCTACTGACGGAGATGTCGCATCAGCAGGTGCTGCTCGACCAGTTCGACGCGAGCCTCGCCGAGAACCTGCGCAACCCGCAGAGCCAGGACGACAAGGACGCGTACTCGAAGGCGCTGGACGGCTTCTTCCGCGCGCACCAGGGCGAACTGTCGCAATCGCTGCTCGACCAGGCGGGCGCGACCACGAACAAGGCCGCGACGATCGATTTCGGCAAGCTGACCGACAACGAGCAGCGCAACCTGATCGGCACCGCGATCGGGCTCGCGCCGGACGTCCAGCCGTCGTCGGACGCCGGCTCGCCCACCGCGCCCGTCAACGACGACACGGTGCGCTACACCGACAAGGACAAGCTGGACACGATCAACAAGGTGCGCGGCGAAATCCTGAAGCTCGGCGGCGGCGCCGGCACGCAGGTCAACATCCTGCCGCTGATCTATTCGGACAAGACGGCCGGCATGGTGACGAGCGCGCTCTTCAAGGTCACCGACGGCAAGGGCAACGTCCAGTACGTCGACGACACGTCGGCGAATTACGACAACGTCGGCGACTACCTCGACAACAACCAGCTTGCGTCGAGCGGCACGCTCGACCTCGTGACCGGCTACGACGGCAACGGTCACGCGCAGTTTCAGCAGAAGGCCGCGCATCACGACGACTGGTTCGACAGCGCGCTGAACACGCTGACCGGCGGCAAGGTGAACCTCGGGATGATGGGTCTCGGGCTGCTGATGGAGGGTGCCGGCGTGCTGCTCGACGCAACGGGCGCGGGCGCGTTTGCCGGCGCCGCGCTGAACTTCACGGGCGCGGCCATGATGGACACGGCGATCGGTTCGAGCATGGCGAAATCCGCGATCGATATCGGCTCGCGATGGGAACACAACCAGAGCATCAATCCGTTCACCGACGCCGGCGCGCGCGGCGACTGGCTCAACCTCGTGCCGATGGGCGCGGCCGGCGCCGCGAAGTTCGCCGGCTCGGAAGTGTTCGGCAAGACGATCACGGCACTCACCGGCTCGGCGAAAGCCGCGCGCGTGACCACGGCGATCGTGCGCGGCACGTCGCTCGCCACCGGCGTCGGCGCCGCGGGCGAGAGCTTCGTCGAGGCCGGTTTCGCGTTCGCCGACGGGAACAGCAAGCAGGGCTGGGAGGATCTCAAGTCCGGCTTCACGAACGTCGCGCTGATGGGTGCAGGCGGCGTGCGGGATCGCGTGGTCAATGCGGCGGTTCGCGTCACCGGCAGGCCGGTGATCGCGCGCTCGGCGGCTGGCGACAGCATCTCGATCGACGGCCAGCAGCTGCAGAAAATCCTGGGCGGGAAGGAGCCGCCGCAACTCGCGCTCGGCGCGACGCGCGCGTCGCTCGACGGCGTCGACATCAAGGTCGCGAAGGATGGCACGTTGATGGCCGGCGACAAGGTGCTCACCTACGACAACATGCCCGTGCGCGTGCTCGACGGGCTCAACAACAAGGACCTGAACAATCTGCCGCGGGGTGCCTCGGTGATGCTCGGCGAGAATGGCGAACTGAGCATCGTCAAGCTGACCGGCAAGACCTGGACCGAAGGCACGAAGATCGATTCGATCACGCAGACGGGCGACCGGCTGTCGTTCGGCAGCGACGGCGAAATCGACGCGCCGTCGAAGCTCGTCGCGAAAACACCCACGCAGTGGCAAAACGACCTGCAGCAACAGGCGAACGACCACGCTCCGCCCGCCGACCATGCGCAGAACGCGCCCGCCGCCGACGAAGCCGCGACGCGCGCGTCCGCAGCGAGCAACACGGCCACCGCAACCACGGCGGCAAGCGCACGCGATGCGCAGCACACGAGCGAAGCACAGGCCGCGCGCGACGAGAACCAGCAGGAAACGCGCTCGTCGGATTCGCATGTCGCCGCGCAGAATCGCCGCAGCAGCGACCTGCGCGCGGCGGAAGATCCGGCCGTCGCGCGGGCGCCCGGCGCCCCCGGTGCCGACGCCCTCGAAGAACCGGCCAGCGCCGCACCGCGCACGCCGGTCCGCGTGATCGACCTGACCGACGCCGAACCGGCAACCCGGCCCGCGACGCTCGATCCGGCTGGCGTCTCCGTGCCGCGCGGCCCGTCGGTCGAGGCACTCGACTACGGCGAGCACACGCTCTTCATCGTGCGTAACGGCGACGACCACGCTGCGGCGCCGCCCGATGCTGCGCAACCTCGCGCGGCGGGATCGCTGCCCGCGGACGTCGCGGAACCGATCGTCGTCATCGCCGATGCCGCGGACGCGCACGTTGCGCCCGAACTCGCGAACCGCTGGCAGCGCCCGGTGTTCGCCGCCACGCCGGAAGCGCTGCACACGGACGGCACGCTGCGCGCGGATGCGTCGTTGACTCGCTACATGCCTGCGCCCGATGCGCCGGTCACGGGCGGCCGCGTCGTCGGCACGAACGCGCAGGCGCAGCACGTCGACGCGACGGCAGGCATCGCCGAAGCCGACACGCCCGCGCCGGCTCCCGACGCGCCCGCAATCCGCCGCGCGCCGCCGCCCGCGAACGACGACACCGTCATCGTGCTCGCGTCGACCAAGCGCGGCGCCACCGACCCGGAGAACAGCGCCGCCCTGCCGCCGCAACCGCCCGCTCGCGCGGCACGCGCGCTGGACGGCGCATTCAGCGCGCCGAACCGCATCCTGGTGCTCGTCAAGCCGGCCGAGCGGTCTGCCTCGCAGGCGGCAAACGATGCGCGCGACGCGTCCCGCCCGACTCCGACCGGCGACGCGCAGGCCGAGGACCACGCGCTCCCGCCCGCCGCGCACCCGGAAATCACCGAAACGCCGCCGGACCCGTCGCTGGCCGGCCCCGGCCTCTTCACGCGGCTGCAGATGCGCTTCGGCGGCGCACCGCTGCCGGACGCGGTCCATGCGCTCGCGCAGCAATCGGACACGCTCACGCAGCAATTGAGGATGATGAGCGACGCCGGTTGGCGCGTGAGCCTCGGCAAGCGCGGCGGCGGCAGCCGGATCGATCCGAAGCGGCGCCGCGTGACGATCGACGGCGGCCTGCGCGATTCGGGCAGCATCACGTACACGCTCGCACACGAGGCGAAGCACGCGGTCGAGGCGATCGACGGCACGCTCGATTCGCTCGACTACAGCGGTCGCAGCCGCTTCACGCGCAAGGCGCTCGAAGCCGAAGCGCGCGCGCAGATCAACGCGTTCGAAGCGCGCTACGAGATCGACCTCGCGGGCGGCGGCGACATCGCGGCGCAAACGACGCTGCCCGACGCGCTCCAGCACGAGGCCGACCACTGGGGACCGTCGAGCGACTATGCGGGCACGGTCGAACGGCTCGCCGACGCATTCGCCGACGTGCCGGTGTCGGGCCGCCGCGGTGAGACTTATCAGGCTTTCTACGACGGCATCTGGGACAAGCAGAAGCGTCACGGCGGCGCGCCGCGGCGCATGCCCGCGCCGCACACGACGGAATCGGTCGGCGACGGCGGCACGCCGCTGCCGCGCACGCTCGACGAACAGGTGCGGTGGAGCTTCGCGCATGCGGAGCAGATTTCGCCGTTCGCGCAACGCGGGCGCAACGAGCCGCGGCAGATGACGCTCAAGAGCCTGGACGGACGCACGTCGATCGGGCCCGACGACCCGCTGACGGTCATCCACGGACGAACCGATGCCGCGGGCAATCTGCTCGACGCACACGGACGCCCCGCACAGCACGTCGACTATTCAATCGCGAACTTCCTGGCCGGCTCGTCGACCGGCGCCGGCTCCGGACGCGCGCTGATCTTCGCCGCGGACAACGGGCACGCTGGCGCCGCGTGGCTCGCGAACACCTGGCAGCGTCCGGTCTACGTGCCGGACGGTGGCACGATCCGCAGCCTCAATGCGGTTGCGGGAAATCCGGCGGGCACGAGAGAACAGGTGCAGTTCGGCCATGCGCCAACGTGGACCCGCTATGCGCCATCACCACGCGAGCGGATCGACTATGGCGAACTCGCCGTCGACGAAAACGGCCTCCATGTGGCCGGTGATCCGTCACGGCGCCTGGACGCGCAAGCGCTGATCGGCCCGTTCCTCGGGGCCGGCATCGAAAAGACCGTGTTCGAGCTCGGCAAGCGCAACGCGATCGGCCTGTACGACATCGATCCCCAGCGGCCGCGCGACAGCCAGATTGACGATCATCACGATGCGCTCAACACGGAACGCAGCGGGCTCGACATGCTGCGCCGCTATGGCATGCGCACGCTGACCATCGACGGCCCGTTCTCGGTCGGCAACCGGATCGCGATCCTGTACCACCCGCTCGCCGAACTCAGCAGCCGGGCCGTCTCACTCGGCGCGTTGCCGAAGCGCATCACGCACGAGTCGATGCGACAACTCGCAGCGATGCACGAGATCGTCGAACGCGATGGGCTGGTGTTCGATTTCCAGGGTCTCTTCGACGCGCACGGCGAGTTCTATTTCAGCGATCCTTCCACCGTGTTCCGCTCAGACGAGCATGACGATATCGCGTCCACCCTCGAGGAAATCGACAGCGTCATCGATCCGCTCAAACGCGGCATCGCCGACGGCAGCATCGTCCTCGCCCATCCGGAGACCCGCGAAGCGCTGCCGGACGGCGCGTTCGTCCAGAAGCCGTCCCTCATCACGCGTATCCGCATGTGGTTCGGCGGCGCGCCGCTGTCCGACGCCGCTTATGCGCTCGCCGGTCAGTCGAGCCTGCTCGCCGAACAGATGCGGCTGCTGAAATCGGACGGCTGGCAGATCGTGCTGGGCCGCGCGGGACGCGGCAGCCGCACCGACGTCGACCAGCGCCGGATCGTGATCGACGGCGGACTGCTCAGCACCGGCACGCTCGTCTATACGCTCGCGCACGAAGCCGGTCACGCGGCCGACGTGTCGAACGACCGGCTCGGCCTCGACACCAGCAGCCCCGACGCGTACGTGCAAAGCACGCTGCTCGCCGAAGCACGCGCACAGGCCAACGCGTTCGCGGTGCGCAAGCAGATCCTCGAAACGACCGGCATCGACATCGCCGAGCACGCGGTGCTCCCCGACGCGATCGCACGCGAGGCCGACCACGTGATGCCGGGCGACGCAGCGGGCCTCGCGCGCCTCGCCGACGCATTCGGCAACGCCGCGGTGTCGGGCCGCAACGGCGAACGCTACAGCACGTTCTACGGCCACGCCTGGGACCAGCAGCAGTCGGGCAACGCATCGCTGCGCATGCCCGCACCGCATACGACCGAATCGTCCGGCGGCACGGGCGGCGCGCGGCTGCCGCGCACGCTCGACGAACAGGTGCAGTGGAGCAACGAGCATGCGGATCGCGTGTCGCCGTTCCCGCGGCGCTGGTTCGGCGGCAGCGCGCCGAAGCTGACCTTCTCCCGCAACGGTCCGGTGTCCTATGCAAGCGGCGAACCGCTGACGCTCGTCCATGCGCGAACCGATGCCGTCGGCGGCCTGCTCGACGCCCACGGCCGTCCCGCCACGCCGGTCGACTACTCGATCGATCATCGCCACGCGTTCGGGCCCGCCCAAACGGGCAACCGCCTCGTGCTCGATGGCGGCGACGCACGCGCGGCGCACGGCGCGTGGCTCGCGAACATCTGGCAGCGCACGATCTACGTGCCCGACAGCGGCACGGTTCGCACGATCGGCGAGTCGCACACCGACCGCACGCACCGGATGCAGTTCGGTGGCCCGGGGACGTGGACCCGCTACACACCGTCGCCGCGCGAACGGATCGACCCGGGCGCGCTCGCCGCCGACGCGAACGGCCTGCATGTCGCCGGCGATCCGTCGCGGCGCGTGGATCCCGCCGAACTGCTCGGCCCGTTCCTCGGCGCGGGCACCGCGAAGGCGGTGTTCGAACTCGGCAAGCGCAACGCGATCGGCCTGTTCGAAGCGGGTGGCGACAAGGCGCGCACGATGCTCGAGCATGAAACACGTGGGCTCGACCAGTTGAAAGCGCTCGGCATGCGCACGGTCACGGTCGACGGCCCGTTCACGTACCGCGGCCGCATCGCGGTGCTGTACAGCCCGCTCGCCGAGCTCGGCAGCATCGACGTGATGAACGGCATCCTGCCGAAGCGCGTGACGCGCGAATCGATGCGGCAGCTCGCCGCCATGCGCGCGCTGGCCGAACGTCATGGCCTGTCGTTCGACTTCGAGGGCCTGTTCGATGCACAGGGCAACTTCTATTTCAGCGATCCCTCCGTCCTGATCCGGCATCCGGACCCGGCCGCCAACCGGACGCCGGGGATGATCGATGCCGTCATCGACCCGCTGAAACGCGGCATCGCCAGCGGCCACGTCGAGCTCGCGCATCCGGCGATCAGCGAAACGCTGCCGGACGGCGCGTTCGTCCAGAAGCCGTCTCTCATCACGCGCATCCGGATGTGGTTCGGCGGTGCGCCGCTGCCCGACGCCGCTTATGCGCTCGCCGGTCAGTCGAGCCTGCTCGCCGATCAGATGCGGCTGCTGAATCCGGGCCACTGGGAGATCGTGCAGGGCCGCGCGGGCGCCGGCAGCAAGGTCGACGCCGAACAGCGCCGGATCGTGATCGACGGCGGCCTGCGCCACGCCGGCACGATCGTCTACGTGCTCGCGCACGAGATCGGTCACGCGGTCGACGTGGCGACGAACCGGCTCGACCTCGACACCCGCAACCCCGACGCGTACGTGCAAAGCACGCTGCTCGCCGAAGCACGCGCGCAGGCCAACGCGTTCGCGGTGCGCAAGCAGATCCTCGAAGCGACCGGCATCGACATCGCCGAGCATGCGGTACTCCCCGATGCGATCGCGCGCGAAGCCGACCATGTGATGCCCAGCGACGAAGCCGGCCTCGCCCGGCTCGCCGACGCGTTCGGCAATGCGCCCGCGTCGCTGCCCGGCAACCCCGTCTACCGCGCGCTGTATCGCGCGCAGGCCGAGCAGGCCATGCGTGATGGCAAGGCCGGGCGCACCGGTGCGGCGCCGCGGACGATGCCGTCGATGATGATGTGGCCGGTGCCCGATCCGTCTACCTTCATGCCGGCCGCGCCCGCGCTCACACCCGAGTCGCGTGCGGCCGACTGGCTCGATGCGCACGGCAAGCGCAACCTGAAGCGGATCGACGGGACGCAACTGGCCGACATCCGCGACCTCGCGCAATACGCGGGACCCAACGCGCACGTGCTGATCGCGAAGCACCTCGACCGGCCGGCGGACGACGGCACACATCCGCAGCCCGACTTCGTCGCGAGCCTGAAGACCGACGCGTACAGCCAGCCCGGCCAGCCCGAGGCGGCCGATCCCGGCGACACGCCATCGCACGAAGTACGCGACGCGGTGTATCCGGGCACGCGTCCGCGCAAGCGCAACGACAGCAAGCCGCCGCATGAGGCGCGCGCGGATTTCGACTTCTACCTGTCGCCGGTGTCGCTCGACGAATTGCGGCAATTCGGCGGCGCGGCGAAGGTCGAAGACATCGACACGAAGCGCGTGTGGGATGCCGAGCCTTCCGGCGACATGCCTGCGGATGAGGTCGTCAAGCAGATCGACGCCCTCTCCCGCGCGCCGCGGTACAAACGGCCCAAAGCGGCCGCAAAGGCCGCGGAGGCCCTGCCCGCTGGCGCGACGATCTTCGCGGTCGACAGGAAGACCGGCAAGGTGCTCGGCTACGCGGAGTCCGAACAGGGCGGCTGGACCTATCACGAGAAGACCTCGGTCGGCGACGCGTCGATCGGGGCGCAGGATCTCGGCACCGCGTTTCGCCGCCGCGCGCGCGGGCTGCCCGACGGACGGCGCGGCGTCGTGTTCGTCCCGTCCTCGCTGCCGGAATCGGCGGTGTCCCGCTATGGCGGCTTCGAGCCTGCCGAGCGGGCGTTGCCGGTCGCCGAGCAGAAACCGCCGCCGCTGAAACTGAGCGACCGCGTGCAACGCCGGCTCGGCAGGATTCAGTCGGCGGGCAAGCCGCCCGCAGGGGCGACGCCGCTCGCCCATCGATGGGTCGCGCCGAACCTGTTGCCGAAATCGGCCGACGACGTGCACGACTTCAGCGGCGCAAACACATTGCATCTGCGGCGCGTGATCGATCTCGGCCAGGTCGGCCCGGCGTACTTCATCTACGTCTACGGCACGGAAGGCGCGCTGATCGACACGCTGCACAAGCCGGACGGCATCCTCGCGACACGCGACGACAAGCTGCAATGGTTCGACGACGCAACGCATTTCAACGATGCGGGCAAGCCCGGCATCGATCTCGACAAGACCACGATCGGCGGCGGCCCGGATGGCGCGAACCGCCATTTCCTGGTGACGAAGCTCGATCCGGCCGCGTTCGACGCGCGCGCAAAACCGACGCAGCTCGAAGCCTATGCATTGAAACAGGCGGAACTCGACAAGCAACTGACGAAAGCCGCCGCGGAATCGTCCGCGCCGTTCGGCGAGCTGGAGAAGCGCATCGCGACCGAACTGACGGCAGCGACGACCCAGCAAGCCAGACTCGCCAACGACCCCGCGTCGGGCGCGCCCGCTGCCAGCCCGCCGGCGAAGCCGAAGAAACGCACGCGCGGCAAGGGCAAGAACGGCAACCCGAGCACGCCGGCCGCACCGGCACCTGCCGCGCCGCCGGCACTCCCCGCCGGCGAACCGTTCAGCATCAAGACCTATCAGCCCGGCCTGTCGAGCGCGACGATCGCCGAATGGATCCTTCGCTTCGGCAAGGCGAAAGTCGACAACTGGTTCCCCGAGCACGAACGCGTCAAGGCGTTTGCGGGCCGCAGCGGCGAACCGCTCGATCTCGGCGCAAACCGGCAGGTCATGATGGCCGACAGCGTGATGATGAAAGCGCTCGGCCTCCCGTTGCGGCTCGCGCGCGATGTGTCGAGCATGCCGTGGCGTGGCCCGCTGTCGCGGCCCGATCACGCGGCAAACGTGCTGTCTCGCCATGCGAAAGGCGCGATTACCTATCTGTCGATCGCACGCGCCGCGGACCGGCATGCGCTGCAGGCCTATGCACGCGCGAAGGCCGAGATTCAGGATCGCATTGCGCTGATGGCGCGCGGCTTCACGCTGCGCGACAACCCCGACGAGATGCTCGCGCTCGTCAAACGCTACGGCGGCGCGATGCCGGTCGTGTCGGTCGCGGTCGATCCGCATTCGCTGGCCGCGGCGCTCGGCAGGAAGCACGACCCGGCGTTCATCCGCCGCGTGCGCGAGCTCGGCAACCTCGATAACGCTCAGTTTGACGAAGCGAACGCGCGGATCGACATCGACGGCACGGGTCGCCAGCTCGAGCTCGACGACCTCGACCACCTGGACAAATGGCTCGACGCGGCATCCGAAGGCGGCTTCGTGCTGCGCCTCGAAACCGCGCCGTCGCGCGCGCTCGTGTCGGCCGAAGACCAGCGCACGCTTGCCGGCACCAACGATGCCTATCACGACTACGTGCGCACGTTCGACGCGCTCGAAACGTGGGCCCGCCGGAACACCGACAAAGACGCGCCGCACGTGATGGTGACGTTCCACGGCTGGGATGCCGTGCTCGAACCGGTGCCGGGCGACGGTCACCTGAAACTCGTCGAGGCCGTGCTCGACCGCAAGGAACTCGACTGGGTTCACCTCGGGCTGTCGTATGCAACGCACGGCTCGGACTTCATCGCGAACCAGGACCTGACCGCCGCACTCGCCCGCAAGCTCGTCGAATACGAACTGCGCGCGCCCGGCAAGCTCGCGCGCCTGCATGGCGCCGACGCACTCACGCGCGTGTTCGAGCGTGTCGGCACGCAAACGCTCGCGAACCAGCACCAGGTGCTGTTCGCCGAGGTCGAACGCGTCGGCCTCGCGAACGGGATGACGCCCGAGAAGCTCGCGCAGTTGCGTACCAAACTGTACGAAGGCAATACCACCGCGCTGATGGACCGCGCGCGACAGGCGACGATTACCTATGCCAAGGAGAACTACTGGAATACCGCCGCGGCCGCCAACCGGGCCGAATTCCGCGCACGCGACGCCGGCAGCCGCTGGTTGAGCCAATACGGCAAGCCGGACACCGAACCCATGCAGCTCAAGATCGACGCGCACGCGAACGCGTCGAGCACCGCTTTCTGGCGCGCGGTGGCGGCCGACCCGAAGCTCGCCATCGACGACACCAAACCCGTCATCGTGAACCGGGACATCGCCGCGCAGCCAAGCCACCAGCGCGGCGACCCGCAGAAAGCCGCGCTCGCGCAACTCAACGCGCTGCGCGTCCACCGGCCGTCGTTCGGCAAACGCGACTGGATGTGGTCGCTGGGTTTCGGCGGCACGGTGGCCGGTGCAAGCTCGCTGGTTGCGCTGAACGTGTTCAACGGCATGAACATGATGAGCTCGGACGCGCTGAGTCACGCGAACACCGCGCTCTTCGTCGGCGCGCGTGCCGGCCGCGTGTTCGGCGCGATGCACCAGGGTGCGGTGCAGAGCCTGCAAAGCGGCGACCCGCGCGCGGTGCACGACGTACTCGACCGCTTGCAGCGCTCGCTCGCGCAGCAGCTGAGCGCTTCGGTGCACGGCTACAATCCGGCGCGGCTCGAACAGCTCGACTTGCTGACGAACGAGACCCGCGTGAAGGCGAGCCACTTCGTCGAAATGCACCGTCAAGGTTTGATCGGTTTCGACGATGCGGCCGCGCAGATCAAGGAACTGTCGGCCGACCTGCTGGCGAACATGCAGGGCATGGTCGGCGGCACGTCGCTCACGCAGCTGCACCGCGGCAATTCCCGCCGGCTGCTCGGCCTCGTCGGGCGCGGCAGCGCGATCGTCGGTTATTCAGGGACGATCGCCGTCGGCGTGCACGGGCTGATGACCACGCCGACGGTCGCGGGCGCGCTGACGACCGCGAGCGCGGCGCTCGCCGCGACGTATTCGGGCCTGGTCTACGCAGTGAGCGCGCATCGCGTGAACGCGGACAAGCGCAGCCGCGTCGTGCGCCTGATCGATTCGACGTCGGATTTCGTCGGTGTGGCGAGCGGCGTCGCCGGCACGATCGCGCAATACGACAAGGGCCATTACGGGCTTGCGGCAACAGCCGCGACATCGACGGCGATCCTGCTCGGCGCGCGCCTGAACACCCATTTCCCGAACGCGACGCGCTGGGTCAAGAAATACCCGACCGCGCTGATCCTCGTGCCGATCGGAATCTGGGGCTTCACGCAGTTGCAGAGCCTGTTCTTCGGATCGCCTTCGAGCGGATCGGGGTCGTCGACGCACAAGTCGAAACCGACGTCATCGTCGTCATCGTCGTCATCGCATCAGCCGCCGCAGACCGGCGGCACGCCGACGACCGGGCTCGCACCGGGCGCAACCGTGACGCAGCCGCCCGGCACCGGCACGACGGGCAGCACGGCGCCCGCGCAACCCTCCGCGCCGCCGTCGCCGGCCGCGCAACCGTACATCGTCGTCGCGGGGGATTCGCTCTGGGTGATCGCCGACGCGCATCGCCAATCGCTGCTCGATGCGGCGCATGTGTCGCGGGATGACCAGAAGGCGATGACGCACGACCAGCAGGATGCACGCGCACTCAACGAGATCCTGCAGCTGAATCCGGGCATGGCCTCGGCGCCGAACGTGCTGCACGTCGGGCAGTCGATCAATATCGGCTGAGGCGGCGCCGGTCGCGCGGGTCCGGCGACCGGCATCGACGAACGCTCTGGCGGACGACGGTGGTCAGCCAGCCCATGCGGAGTTGCGGATCACGCTGCAGAAATTGCCGGCGCGGAAATGCGGATCCTTGTCCGCGATGACGTCGGCCTTCACGTTGCCGAACGTCGTATCCGGCTTGTGCCTGATCCCGTCGTAGAACGTCTGGATGATGTCCTCCTTGAAATGCGGCGTGCGCGGATGCGCGCTCACGACCGCGTCGCGCTCGGCGTCGCTGTATTCCGGATACGTCAGGCCCAGCACGTCCATCTCGACGCCCGCCGTGACGAGCGCGATCACCGGATGCATGTGCTGCGGAATGCCCGGCGTGGTATGCAGCGCGATCGAGGTCCACACGACATCGATATCCTGCTGCGAGATGCCCTTGCTTTTCAGGAAATCGCGGGCCGCGTTGGCACCGTCCACTTCGAAGCGCTCGCACGCGCTGCTGTGCTGGTGCGTGAGCCCCATGTCGTGGAACATGCAGCCGCAGTAGAGCAGCTCGGGATCGTATTCGAGCCCGCGACGCTGGCCCGCCAGCGCCGCGAAATAGAAGACGCGGCTGGAGTGGTGAAACAGCAATTCGGATTCGGTATCGCGCACAAGCTCGGTGATCTCGCGAGCCAGTTGGCTATCGGGAAGGGTGATGCCGGCAACGTTCACAGTCATGATCGACCTCCATTGAAGACCCCCCCGATTCTCCGGAGCCCGATAGCTGTCATCAATAGACGTATCACGTCAAATCCTGCCATTTCGCGCGACGAACGGACACGGTGCCTGCGGGGCCACAGGGGCGCCCCTATACTGCTACGCATCACGTTCGACACAACACGCAACCGATCATGCCGAAGGTCGTGGGAATTTTCGCCGTACCGGGCGTTCAGCTGCTCGATGTCTCCGCCCCGCTCGACGTCTTCGCGCAAGCGAACGCCGAGTGCGGGAAGCCGTTCTATACGTTGCGGATCATCGCGGGCGAATCCGGTCCGATCCGCAGCTCATCCGGTGCACAGTTGCTGCCCGACTGGATCGTTCCCGCCATCCCGGAGCGCATCGATACGCTGCTGGTCGCCGGCGCGCCGAGCGCCAGCCAGCTCACGTTGCGCACCGACGTCCTCGCGTGGCTGCGAGCGGCGGCCGTGCAAAGCAAGCGCTACGGCTCGATCTGCACCGGCGCATTCATCCTCGCGGCCACCGGCCTGCTGAAAGGGCGCCACCTGACCACGCACTGGGCCGCCGCCGACGCGCTTGCCGAAGCCTATCCGTCGCTCACCGTCGATGCGGACGCACTGTACGTGCGCGACGGCAAGCTGCGCACCGGCGCCGGCGTCACGGCCGGGCTCGATCTCGCGCTCGCGCTGGTCGAGGAGGATCTCGGCCGCGAGATCGCGCGGCGCGTCGCCGCGCAACTGGTCATGTTCTTCAAGCGGCCGGGCGGGCAACTCCAGTTCAGCCGCAAGGGCGAGGCGCGCCCCGCCGGACGCTCGGTGCTGCAGGAGGTTCAGCGCTGGATCGCGGCGAATCCGGAACTCGAGCATTCGGTGGCCGAGATGGCAAAGCATGCGGGCATGAGCCCGCGCCACTTCGCGCGGCTGTTCCGCACGGAAGTCGGCATGACGCCGGCCGCATGGGTCGAGGCAACCCGCATCGCGGCGGCCCGCCACTTGCTCGAGAACGGCCACGACACGCCGAAACAGGTCGCCGCGAAATGCGGCTTCGCGAATGTCGATACGCTCAGGCGATCGTTCGCGCGGCACGTCGGGATCACGCCGGCCGAATACCGGAAGCGGCAGGCGGTTCTGGCCGAGTGACCCGGCATGGGCGATGCCGGTGACCTTTCAAAAATACTTCGGAATACGATTCAAACGGTCGTCCCTTCGACGCGTGCCGGCCGACAATATCGCGTTCGAAAGGGCCAGGCCCGACACCCCCGTCAATCATCAGACAAAACCACCCGTCCACGCGGATCGTTTACCCAGTTGCAATAATGAATCACTGGAACGCGTATTTCCGACCGGTAACGTGATCGCTACGATGCAATCAACCGCTGAACGCAACGAGCGAAGCGCGAAATCAACGAAACCGGAGGTCATCATGAAGTCGTTCATCTACGCAGTCGTCGCCGCAACCGCCCTGTCCGCCTCGTACGGCGCCTTCGCACAGTCGAACCCGTCGGGCCAGCTGACGCGTGCCCAGGTGCGCGCCGAACTCGTCCAGCTCGAACAGGCCGGCTACAAGCCCGAGGTCTCCGACCAGTATTACCCGCGCGCGCTGCAGACCGCACAGGCCCGTGTGACGAACGCCGATGAAACCGGCTACGGCGCGCAAGCTGCCGCCGGCGTGCGTGCCGGCCGCGCGATCGCGGTCAAGCAGGAAGGCCGCGACTCCGTCTATTTCGGCCAGTAAGCCGGACCGACGTGCGCGGATTCCGGTCCGCGCGCGGCAAGCGAAACACCCCGCTCTCGTTCAGGGCGGGGTGTTTGCTTTTCGGTCATCCGCTCCGCAACGGGATCGCCATCTTCGACCGACGTGAACGAACCCGTGAATCGCACCGCGCAGCGTCGTTCACGCAGGCAGCCGGTGTTTGCGCATAGAATGGCCGCGTGGTCGGCGTCGGCCGAAACAAATGCGAGCGGAACCACGACGCCCGGCATGCCCGATCGTCGCCGCGCCCGCTGGCCGGCCCGATGCCGCACTCATCGCATTTTTCGACAAGGAGCGGTTTCATGTCTCAAACATCCGGTTCCATGATCACGTTTCGCCGCCCGGACGGCCAGGAACTGCAGGGTTATCTCGCCACGCCGGCACAGACCGAAGGCGCGCCCGCAGTCGTCGTCATCCAGGAATGGTGGGGGCTGAACGACCAGATCCGCGGCGTCGCGGATCGCCTCGCGCGCTGCGGCTACTTCGCGCTCGTGCCCGACCTGTATCGCGGCAAGTCGACGGTCGAGGAGGAAGAAGCGCACCACCTGATGACCGGGCTCGATTTCGGCGACGCCGCATCGCAGGACATTCCCGGCGCAGTAGCCTATCTGAAGACGCTTGCTCCGCGCGTCGCGGTGACGGGCTACTGCATGGGCGGCGCACTCACGCTGCTGTCGCTGCAGTACGCCGATGCCGATGCGGGCGTCACGTGGTACGGCCTCCCGCCGCTCGACTACATCGATCCGGCAAAGCTCAAGGTGCCGCTGATGGGCCACTGGGCCACGCAGGACGCGTTCTTTGCGATCGACCAGGTCGATGCGCTCGAGAAGAAGCTGACCGATGCGAAGGTCGGGTTCGAGTTCCATCGTTATCTCGCGCATCATGCGTTCGCGAACGAAGAGGCCGTCGGCACCGGCCGCATCGCCGGCACGCAGTTCGATCCGGTGTGGTCGCAAATCGCATGGGATCGCACGCTGACGTTCTTCGGCCGCACGCTTTGGGCGAAGCAGGGGTAACGTAACGCCGCTGCGGCCGCGCCTGCGACGGGCGGTCATGCAAATGGAAACGCCACGGATTGATGTCCGTGGCGTTTTCGTTTCTGCGCGTGTAACCGGTTCGGCAAACAGGAGCGGATGCCCGCTTCTGCCCTGCTTCGTGCTTACCCGTTCATCGCGGCCTTGTCGTAGTCGACCGGCGTGTCCGGCGCAC
Source organism: Burkholderia theae (assembly GCF_048565265.1). NCBI lineage: Bacteria > Pseudomonadati > Pseudomonadota > Betaproteobacteria > Burkholderiales > Burkholderiaceae > Burkholderia > Burkholderia theae. The sequence continues at coordinate 731,480 of NZ_CP183463.1, read as the reverse complement.
GCGGCGTTTCGCCGGCCCGCTGGATCCACCCGCCGCCCAATGCACGGTACAGGTCGACCAGGTTCGTCCAGCGTGCCAGACGCGCGCTGATCAGCGACTGCTGCGCCGAGTACAGGTCCGTCTGCGCGGTCAGCACCGACAGGTAGCTGTCGACGCCGTTCTTGTAGCGCAGGTCCGACAGGTCGAAACGACGCTGCTGCGCGTACTCGTTGCGTTCCAGCGCCGCGATCTGCTGGTCGTACGTGCCGCGTGCGGCCAGCCCGTCCGACACTTCGCGGAACGCCGATTGAATCGCCTTCTCGTAGTTCGCGATCTCGATGCGCTTCTGTACGTGCGCGAGATCGAGGTTGGCGATGTTCTGCCCGCCCTCGAAGATCGGCAGCGCGATGTTCGGCGCGAACGACCACGCCGCCGTGCCGGCCTTGAACAGGCCGCCCAGCGTCGGGCTCGCGGTACCGAACGCCGCCGTCAGCGAGATCTTCGGGAAGAACGCCGCACGTGCCGCGCCGATGTTCGCGTTCGCGGCCAGCAGCGTCTGCTCGGCCTGCATCACGTCAGGGCGACGCGTCAGCAGATCCGACGGCAACCCGGCCGGCACGTCCGTCAGCAGGTTCTGCGAATCGAGCGGCATGCCCGGCGGCAGATCGTCCGGTAGCGGCTCGCCGATCAGCAATACCAGCGCGTTCACGGCCTGCGCGCGAGCGCGTGCCTGAGCCTGCTGGTTCGCGAGCGCCGCCTCGACGACCGTCTGAGCCTGACGCAGGTCGAGCTCGGAGCCCGTACCGTTGTCGAACTGCAGCTTCGTCAGGTCGTACGACGCCTGCGCGGATTTCAGCGTGTTCTCCGTGACCTTCAGCAGATCGTCGGTCGACAGCACCGTCAGGTACTGGTCAGCCACCTGCGACACCAGCGAGATTTCCGACGCCTGCCGCGCATACGCGGTCGACAGGTACTGTGCGAGCGCCTGGTCCTTCAGGCTCTGCACGCGGCCGAACAGATCAAGCTCCCACGACGCGGACAAGCCCACGTTGTAGGTCGTCGTGATGTTCCGACCCGGCACCGACGTCAGCGCATTCGGCAAGCGCTGACGACTACCGGTGCCCGTCGCATCGAGCGTCGGGAACAAGCCCGCACGCGTGATCTGGTATTGCGCACGCGCCGCCTCGATGTTCAGCACCGACACGCGCAGGTCGCGGTTGTTCTTCAGCGCGATCTCGATCAGCCGCTGCAGGCGCGGATCGACGAAGAATTCGCGCCAGCCGATGGCGGTCGCCGCCTGGCCGTTCGCGCTGCGCGCGCCGGCAGCGGCACCCGGCTGCGTCGCATAGACGCCGCCGGACGGGAATGCCTGCGAAACCGGCGCGTCGGGCCGCGTGTAATGCGGCGCCATCGTGCAGCCCGCGGCAAACAGCGCGGCTGCCAGTGCGGCCGCGGTTGCAGTCAAAGCGTGTTTTTGCATCGTTACTGCCCCTTCGAATCGTGTGCGTCGCCGTGACCGTGCTGCAGGTCGCCCTGCACGAGACGCCATGCATCGTCGACGTTTTCCGTCTCGCCGCTGAAGATCGCGCGAACCCGCACGAAGAACATCGGGATCATGAAAATCGCGAGGAACGTCGCCGTGATCATCCCGCCGATCACACCCGTGCCGATCGCGTGCTGGCTCGCCGAGCCCGCGCCGTTGCTGATCGCGAGCGGCAGCACGCCGAGCATGAACGCGAGCGACGTCATCAGGATCGGGCGCAACCGCAGCCGTGCCGCCTCGATCGCCGCGCGCACCGGCCCCATGTTCTCCTTCGCCTGCAACTCGCGCGCGAACTCGACGATCAGGATCGCGTTCTTCGCGGACAAGCCCACGGTGGTCAGCAGGCCGACCTGGAAGAACACGTCGTTCTCGAGACCGCGCAGCATCGTCGCGAGCAACGCGCCGACCACACCGAGCGGCACGACCATGATCACCGAGAACGGGATCGACCAGCTTTCATACAGCGCAGCAAGACACAGGAACACGACGAGAATCGAGATCGCATACAGCACCGGCGCTTGCGAGCCGGACTGGATTTCCTGGAACGACAGGCCGGTCCACGAATAACCGATGCCTTCCGGCAGCTTGCTCGCGAGCGCTTCCATCGCGGTCATCGCCTGGCCGGTCGACTTGCCCTCCGCGGCCTGCCCCTGGATCTCGATCGACGACACACCGTTGTAGCGTTCGAGCTTCGGCGAGCCGTAGCTCCAGTGGCCGGTCGAGAACGCGCTGAACGGCACCATCCCGCCCGCGCTGTTGCGCACGTACCAGATGTTCATGTCTTCCGGCGTCATCCGGAACGGCGCATCCGACTGCACGTAGACCTTCTTGATCCGGCCGTCGGTATCGAGGAAGTTGTTCACGTACTGCGACGCCCATGCGATCGAGAACGTCTGGTCGATCGCGGCCGCCGTCACACCAAGCGCATTCGCCTTCTCACGGTCGATGTCGACCTTGTACTGCGGCGTGTCGTTCAGGCCGTTCGGGCGCACCAGCGCGAGCGCGGGGTCCTTTGCGGCCATCCCGAGCAACTGCCCGCGCGCGGCCATCAACGCTTCGTGGCCGAGACCGGCGTTGTCCGTCAGCTCGAAGTCGAAACCGGCAGCCGTACCGAGTTCAGGAATCGACGGCGGGTTGAACGGGATCACCATCGCATCCTTGTATTGCGAGTAGTGCGCGAAGGTCCGGCCGATCAGCGCCTGGACCTTCTGGTCCGAACACTGGCGGTGCTCGTACGGTTTCAGCTTCACGAACACGAGACCCGCGTTCTGGCCGCGGCCCGCGAAGCTGAAGCCGTTGACCGTGAACACCGAGTCGACCACCTCCTTCTCCGCGGTGGTCAGGTACGTGTTGATGTTGTCGAGCGTCTTGCCGGTCGTTTCCTGCGTGGAGCCGGACGGCGTCTGCACGATCATGAACATGTAGCCCTGATCCTCGTCGGGCAGGAACGACTTCGGCAGACGCGCGAACATCACGCCGACCGCGACGAAGACGGCCAGGTAGATCACGAGCCAGCGGCCCGAGCGCCGGATCACGTGGTTCACGCCGCTCGTGTAGCGATCGCGGCTGCGATCGAAGGTCCGGTTGAACCAGCCGAAGAAACCCTTCTTCTCCTCGTGATGCCCTTGCGGGATCGGCTTCAGGATCGTCGCGCACAGCGCCGGCGTCAGGATCAACGCGACGAGCACCGACAGCACCATCGCCGACACGATCGTCAGCGAGAACTGGCGATAGATCGCGCCGACCGAACCACCCGAGAACGCGACCGGCACGAACACCGCCGACAGCACGAGCGCCACGCCAACGAGTGCACCGGTGATCTGGCTCATCGCCTTCCTGGTCGCCTCCTTCGGCGACAGGCCCTCTTCCGCCATCACGCGCTCGACGTTCTCGACCACGACGATCGCATCGTCGACCAGCAGGCCGATTGCGAGCACGAGGCCGAACATCGACAGCGTGTTGATCGAGAAGCCGGCGACGCCCATGATCGCGAACGTGCCGAGCAGCACGACCGGCACCGCGATCGTCGGGATGATCGTCGCCCGCAGGTTCTGCAGGAACAGGTACATCACGAGGAACACGAGCACGATGCCCTCGATCAGCGTCTTGACCACTTCCTCGATCGACAGGCGCACGAACGGCGTCGTGTCGTACGGGTAGTGGACGACGAGACCGTGCGGGAAGTACTTCGACAGCTCCTGGATCTTGGCCCGCAGCGCGGTTGCAGTCGCGAGCGCGTTTGCGCCGGTCGCGAGCTGGATACCGAGGCCGGCCGTCGGCTGCCCCATGTACTTCGTGTCGAACGTGTAGTTCTCCGAACCGAGCGCCGCACGGCCGACGTCCTTCAGCCGGACCTGAGAACCGTCCTGGTTGACCTTCAGCAGGATGTTGCCGAACTGCTCGGGCGTGCGCAGCAGCGTCGATTCGGTGATCGTCGCCTGCAGCACGGTGCCCGGCTTCGCCGGCGTGCCGCCGATCTGGCCACCCGCGATCTGCACGTTCTGCTGCGTGATCGCGGCCGTCACGTCGACCGGCGTCAGGCTGTAGTTGGTCAGCTTGACGGGGTCGAGCCAGATGCGCATCGAGAACTGCGAACCGAGCAGCAGCGTCTGGCCGACGCCGTTGACGCGGCTGAGCGGATCGAGCACGTGCGACGCGACATAGTTCGTCAGGTCCTCCTTCGACATGTTGCCGTCCTCGGAGTTGAACGCGAACCACATCAGCCAGTTGCTGCTCGACTTCGTGACCTGCATGCCGAGCTGCTGCACGACCTGCGGCAGGTTCGGCGTCGCAAGCGACAGCTTGTTCTGCACCTGCACCTGCGCGACGTCAGGATTCGTGCCCGGCGAAAAGGTCAGCGTGATCGTCGCGTTGCCCGAGTCGTCGCTCGTCGACGACATGTACAGGAAGTTGTCGAGACCGCTCATCTGCTGCTCGATCACCTGCGTCACCGTGTCTTCCACCGTCTTCGCGGAAGCGCCCGGGTAATTCGCCTGGATCTGGATCGTCGGCGGTGCGATCGTCGGATACTGCGCGATCGGCATCTTGAAGATCGACGCGATGCCGGCCAGCATCAGCACGATCGCGATCACCCACGCGAAGATCGGGCGATCGATAAAGAACTTGGCCATGAAACGAGCTCCCTGTTATTGCGCGGCCGATGCGACGGCCGAACTTGCTGCAGCATGGGCGGCGGTGCTCGCCGGCGCGGCGCTTGCCGGTGTGGCGGATACGGTGTCCGGTGCCGGTGCGAGCTGCGCCGCGACGGTCTTCACGGTCGCGCCCGGGCGCACCTTGTCGACGCCCTGCACGATCACGTGATCGCCCGCCTCCAGACCACCTTCGACGATCCAGTTCTGGCCGTACGTGCCTGTCGTCGTCAACGGACGCGTCTCGACCTTGTTGGCTGCGTTCACCACCAGCGCGATCGCCTGGCCCTTCTGGTCATGTGTGACGCCGATCTGCGGCACCAGGAACGCGTTCTCGTTCACGCCTTCCTCGATCCGTGCACGCACGAACATCCCCGGCAGCAGCACCTTGCCCGGGTTCGGGAAGAGCGCGCGAATCGTCACCGAGCCGGTGGTCTGGTCGACCGTCACGTCCGAGAACTGCAGCTTGCCCGGCTCCGCATAGGTCTTGCCGTCTTCCAGCACCAGCGACACCTTCGCGGCGCCCGGGCCGGTCGTCTTCAGACGCCCGCTCTGCACGTCCTGGCGCAGCTTCAACCCTTCGAGGCTCGACTGCGTGAGGTCGACATACACCGGGTCGAGCTGCTGCACCGTCGACATCAGCGTCGCCTGGCTCGCCTGCACGTAGGCACCCGGCGTCACCTGCGAGATGCCGACACGGCCCGAGACCGGCGACACGACATCGGTGTAGCCGAGGTTGATCTGTGCGGTGTCGACCGCCGCCTTGCCGGCCGCGACGTCCGCCGCGGCCTGACCTTGCGTGGCCACCGCGTTGTCGTAGTCCTGCTTGCTGACCGCGGTCGCCGCCACCAGTACCTTGTAGCGCGCAACCAGCGCGTTCTGCGCCACGAGGTTCGCCTGCGCTCTCGCGAGCGTCGCCTTCGCGCTGTTCAACGCGGCCACATACGGCGCCGGATCGATCTTGTAGAGGCGCTGGCCGGCCTTGACGTCCGCGCCTTCGGTGAATTCACGGCGCAGCACGATACCGTCGACGCGTGCACGCACCTGCGCGACGAGGAACGCGCTGGTGCGGCCCGGCAGTTCGGTCACCGCCGGCACGGCTTGCGGCTGCACGGTAACGACGCCGACTTCCGGCGTTTGCGGCGGCGGCGCCGATTCTTTTTTCCCGCACGCGGCCAGGAAAACGGCAGCCGTTGCGGCAGTGATTAAGCGGTATGGAACCCGTTCGACGCGCATGGAGCGACCTCTCACAAATAAACGACCTTCAATGGGAATCACCAGGTCTCCTCATGGCCCGCACGCGAAGTCGGAATGCTGTCGCTTCCTTTCCGCCGCGGAGGCGGACGCGTGTGGCGGGCGTGCACTGCGCCCTGCGGAGCGTCCGTTTGCCGAACTGCTTCCGTGAAAAAAGAATGCCGAGCGCGCGGCCCCGGCGGGCGCGCGTTGCCGCGGCGGCGAACCGTGCCGCTAGCGCGCAGGCCGGAACGCGGCGCCGGCGAATTCGATGAACACTCGCGCGGCGGCCGGCAGACGTGCGGCACGCGCGTGCGCGTGCTTCAACGTGACGGGCGCGAGCGGGCGGACCGGCGCGACGCGAACCAGCGTGCCGGCCGCCAGATCGGCGTCGACGAGATACGCGGGCAGCACCGCGGCGCCCATGCCGGCCACGGCCAGGCGCCGCGCCATCTCGAGATGGCCAACCCCCGTATGGCCGGGCGCCGCGTCGGGTCGCAGCCCGGCCGCGTACTCGTCGTCGGCCATCGGCAGATCGAGCCGCACGGCCGCGATGTCCGGCCAGTCGCCCGATGCGGCCGCGCCACCGTGCGCGGCGACGTAACCAGGCGCCGCGACGCGCACGGATTCGTACGCGGCCAGCGTATGCAGCGCATGCGCACCGGAAACCGGCATGCCGTCGGTCAGGAACGCGACATCGATGGCTTCGGATGTCAGATCGACGTGGGCATCGGTCAGCGTCACGATCGGCCGCACGTCCGGAAACCGGTGCACGAAGCGATCGAGCAACGCACTCAACTGGCTGAGCCCGAACGCGACGGGCGCGGCAATGCGCAACACGCCTTCCGGCTTGCTGCCCATCGCGACGAAACGGCCGTCGATCTCGTCGATCGCGCCGAGAATCCGCTCGACGCGCGCGAGATACAGTTCGCCGATTTCCGTCAGCGACTGGTGGCAGGTGCTGCGTTGAAGCAGGCGCGCACCGAGGCGCGTCTCGAGCGCATCGACCAGCCGGCTCGCCATCGCCGTCGACACGCGCAGCCGCGTCGCCGCCCGGCGAAACCCGCCTTCCCTGGCTACCGTCACGAATGCCCGAATCGATTGAAGTTGGTCCATTTGTCCGGTTCCCCTGCGCGGAAGGCTGCCTTTGCATCTGTTTGCCTCTGCATCCGCCGCCGCGTCGCGCGCCGGTATACAACGGGCGCAAGCCGGCCTCGGCTGGCCCGATGCACGAACATTCGAATAGCAGTCCTGAGTCTTTTCCGGCGGATCGCGGCGGCGTCCGCGAGTCATGCGACACTTGCCCGCATCACCCGATGCGTGCCGGAACACATTTCTTTCAGCAGGTGCAATAGTATGAAAACCGCCGGGAAATGGCTTGCCCGATCCTGCGATTGTTTTGCCTTAATTTCCGAATTTGTGCGCTGCACACCGCGCGACGACGGGCAATGCGAGCGCCGGCCCTGCAGGTCCGGATGATCGGGCTAATTTCCGACAGGTTTAGGCAATCCCGCGTACGCGACTCGCCGTACGATGTGACCGCCGCGCGAGCGCCCTGCCTGGAGGCCAACAGGGAATCGCAGTCGCGCGCCTTGTACCGATCACTCCGCCATTCGCTCGCACAACATGGAAATCGACGCCCGAACGCCGCCGCCACCGCGCACCACGCCAGGTCACGACTCTCGGTCGCCTGCCCGGTCGCCCGCAGCCCGGCTCGCAGCGCTGATCGCCGCTTACGCGCCACATGACGGCACGTTCGAACTCCCGGTGCGCGGCATGCGCATCGCCCGCGCATCGGCGTCGCCGACGCACTGGCACCACGGCGTGCACCACGCGTGCGTGAGCATCATCGGGCAAGGTGCGAAGTCGATGCGCATCGGCGACAACACCTACGTGATCGACGAATCGCGGATGCTGGTCGCGACGGCCGACCTGCCCGTCACCGGCCGCGTGACGCACGCGGACCCGGCCGAGCCGTTTCTTTCCGTCCAGCTCGAACTCGACCCGGCCCGCATCGCGGCGCTCACGCCGCGCGTGTTTCCGCGCGGGCTGCCGAAGGCCGTCGACTGCAGCGCGGTCGACACGCACGATGCACTACCGGAAATCGTCGACGCCATTGCGCGGCTGATGCAGCTGATCGCGCAACCCGACGACCTTGACCTGCTTGCACCGCTGATCGTCGACGAAATCCTCATTCGCCTGTTGCGTGGCCCGTCGGGCGCGCGCGTCGCGCAGGTCGGCCAGGCCGATTCGACGACGCAGCGCATCTCGCGCGCCGTCGCGTGGATTCGCGACCACTACGTCGATCCGATGTCGGTCGACTCGCTCGCGCGACAGCTGGACATGAGCCCGTCGACCTTCCATCACCACTTCCGTGCGGTCACGTCGATGAGCCCGTTGCAATGCCAGAAGGTGCTGCGGCTGCAGGAGGCGCGCCGCTTGATGTGCCTGTCGGCGATGGACGCGCGGCAGGCGTGCCGCAGCGTCGGTTACGTGAGCGCGTCGCAGTTCAGCCGCGAATACGCACGGCTCTTCGGCGAGGCGCCGGGCCGCGACGTCGCGAAGCTGCGCGGCGAAGCGGTGCCGCTGTCCCGCGTCGCGCCGTAGGTCGCTTGCGTCACGCGTCGAGCGAATACGGCGCCGCCGGGTGCCGTCACGCGAGCGCGGGCGGCGCAGCCTGGCTGACGTCGACGCGTTTCGGCAGGATGCCGGCCTGATAGAACACGTCCGCAATGCGCTGCTGATACGCGAGCGTGTCGCGCGTGACGGGTTCGACGCCGAAGCGCGCGCGGCGGAACGCAAGCGCCACGGCCGGCTCCGGAATCCCCCAGAGCTTCGAGAACTCGGCCGCACCTTGCGCGCGGTTCGCATCGAGCCATCGCTGAACCACCGTCAGTTCCGACACGGCGACGTCCAGCACGTCGGCATTGTGCTGCGCATAGCTGCGCGACGCGAAGTAGTAGCCGCGATTCTCGACGAGCCCCGTGCCGTCCGCGACGATGCGCGCGCCAAATGCCTGCTGGACCACCGCGAGAAACGGATCCCAGATGATCCACGCGTCGACCGAACGGTTCTCGAACGCGGCCCGCGCATCGGACGGCGACAGCCAGACCGGCGTGACGTCCGCGTAGTTGAGCTTCGCGGCCTGCAACAGCCGGACCAGCAGGAAGTGCGTATTCGATCCCTTCACCAGCGCGATGCGCTTGCCGCGCAGGTCCGCAAAGGTCCTGACCGGCGAATCCTTCGCGACGACCACCGCTTCGGCCGCGGGGCCGGCCGGCGTCTGCGCGTAATAGACGAGCGGCGCGCCGGCCGCGAGCGCGAAGATCGGCGGTGCCTCGCCGACGTCGCCGAAGTCGATCGATCCCGCGTTCAGCGCCTCGAGCTGCGGCGGTCCCGACGGAAACTCGGTCCACGTGACGTTCACGCCGAGTGTCGCGAGCTTGCCCTGCAGCGTGCCGCGCGCCTTCAGCAGGCTGAGCGGCCCTTTCTGATAGCCGATGCGCAACGTCCGCGCACCGGCCGTGTTCGCCAGCGCGAAGCCCGGGTGAGCGGCGCCCGCCGCGATCGCCAGGCCGGCATGAAGGAGCCGGCGGCGGGTTCTGGATAGTCGGTCTGCCATGTCGTTTCGGATTCGATGGAGTGAGTGCGGATTTGCACACGCATGCGATGAAGCAGGTCGAACCGATTCTAGGAGGTTGGCGCCGCGCGTCGAACCAACGATGTTCGATATCGAAAGCAAGCGTTCTCATAAGGGCGCCGATTGCCTGGGTCCATCGTTGCCGACTGCTGGACGCCTTCGATAAAGGAAGGATTGCAAATTAATTGCTTCGCCTGAACGAAGAACGGTGCACTACACACCGGCAGTGCCGGACTCAGGAATCCCGGGAATGGCAGGAAGCGTTCAGCGCAGCCTCGTCGGCGGCCAGCATTTCGGGTACACATTCGCGCAGGAAATCGACGAACGTGCGGATCTTCGCATCGAGATACTGACGCGACGCGTACAGCGTGTAGACCGTCAGCTTCTGCAACCGGTAGTCGGGCAGCACACGCACCAGCGCACCGCTCGCGAGCGCGGGCAGCGCGGACGACATCGGCAGCGAACCGATCCCGAGGCCGGCGCGCAGCGCGCCACCCAGCGCATCGGCGATGTTCACCTGGAAGTCCGGCAACGGCAGGTCGAACGTTTCGTGGCCGTCCGGGCCGTCGAGATGCCAGCGATCGCGCGGGAACACCGGCGTGACGATCTGCAGGCACGCATGCCCTTCGAGCTCGCGCACCGTGCGCGGCGTGCCGCGCTCCTTCAGATACGCGGGCGACGCGCACAACACGCTGTGCACCTCGCCGAGCCGCTGCGACACGAGCCCCGAATCGGGCAACTCCGCCGTGCTCAACTGCAGCGACACGTCGTAGCCTTCGTCGATGATGTCGGGCACATGCTGCGACAGCGTCAGCTCGACCGCGACCGACGGATAGCGCTGCCGGTAGCGCACGACCGCGGGTACGACATAGGCCTGGCCGAAACTCGTCGTCGCGTGAACGTGCAGCCGTCCCGACGGCTTCACCTGTGCGTCCGCCGCCTCGGCTTCCGCTTCGTCGATATAGCCGAGGATGCGCTGACAGCGGTCGAGATAACGCTGCCCGGCGTCGGTCAGCGCGATGCGGCGCGTGCTGCGGTTGAGCAGGCGCGTGCGCAGATGCGTCTCGAGCTGCGCGACCGAACGCGATGCGTAGGCCGTCGTGATGTCGAGGCGCTGAGCCGCGCTCGTGAAGCTGCCCTCCTCCGCGACCCGGACGAAAATGCGCATCATCTGTAACGTGTCCATCGACCTGTCCCCGGCATTGAGATCACGTCGCGCCGCCGTGCGGCCATGGTGCCGGCGGCGCCGGCCAAAGCCGGTCTGGCGCGAATTGTGCGGAACAGTACAGCAGCGCTGCAGGCGTGTCCAGTTCGCCGTACGCGGCGTGATCCGGACGCCGAATCGTGTCGCGGAGCAGCCATGTGCGACGCCCGGAAGCGGTGTGTATGCGATCGAACGCGCTGACACGCCAACGGCATCGGGTCGGCAAAAACTACCCGGCGACCACGATGCCGACCCGCGATTTACGTCACGTTTGGCGCGTTACGCGGCCGCCGCATCGAACGGATTGCTCAACACGATCGTGTCGTCGCGCTCCGCACCGGTCGTGATCATCGATACCGGCACACCCGCGACCGCTTCGATACGCGCAATGAAATCCTGCGCGGCCTGCGGCAGCGCCGCCCGCTCGCGCACGCCCTTCACGGTGCCGTGCCAGCCGTCGAACCGTTCGTAAATCGGCTTCGCACGCGACTGCGCATCGAGGCTCGCGGGCAGATGGTCGACCCGCGCGCCATCGAGTTCGTAGCCGACGCACAGCTCGATCGACGCGAAACCGTCGAGCACGTCGAGCTTGGTGAGCGCCAGCGAATCGATGCCGGAGATCCTGACGGCCTGGCGCAGTTGCGCGGCATCGAGCCATCCGCAGCGTCGCGGCCGGCCGGTGTTGACGCCGAATTCCTGCCCGCGCGCGCGCAGCGTTTCGCCGGTTGCGTCGGTCAGCTCGGTGAGGAACGGGCCGCCGCCGACACGCGTCGCATACGCCTTGGTCACGCCCAGCACGTGGCCGAGCTTCGACGCGCCGAGACCCGTGCCGGCCGCCGCCGCCGATGCGACGGTGCCCGACGACGTCACGAACGGGTACGTGCCCCAGTCGATGTCCAGCATCACGGCCTGCGAACCCTCGAACAGGATGCGCTCGCCGCGGTCGGTCGCGTCGTTGAGGTCGGCCCAGACCGGGCGCACGAACGGCAGGATCTTCGGCGCAAGGTCGACCAGCGTCGCCAGCATCGCGTCACGGGAAACCTCGTCGAGTCCCAGGCCACGGAACCACGCGTTGTGGTGCTCGACGAGCACATCGAGCTTGTCGGCAAGCTGGCCGGGTTCCGCGAGATCGCCGACGCGCAGCCCGCGGCGCCCGACCTTGTCCTCGTACGCCGGCCCGATCCCGCGCAGCGTGGTGCCGATGGGTTCGCGGCGCAGACGCTCCTGCGCCTGGTCGATCGCGCGGTGAATCGGCAGCACCAGCGTCGCATTCTCTGCGATCGACAGATTGTCCGGCGTCACCGACAGCCCGAGTTCGGCCATTCGCGCGATTTCCGCGAGCAGCGCTTCCGGATCGAGCGCCACGCCGTTACCGATCACGCCGCGCTTGCCGCGCACGACGCCGCTCGGCAGCAGCGCGAGCTTGTACGTCTTGCCGTCGACGACCAGCGTATGGCCCGCGTTATGGCCGCCGTTGTAGCGTGCGACGAGATCGGCCTGTGCGGCCAGCCAGTCCACGACACGCCCCTTGCCTTCGTCGCCCCATTGGGCGCCCACGACCACCACGTTCGGCATGCTCCATACTCCATGTGAGAAATTCAGACACTGATTCGGCCGAGCTGGCCGTTTGTGTGCCATATTGGCGGAGCTGGATCGCCCGATCAAACGATTAAACCTGAGACATCGCGTGAGGAAATATCACGCGAAACGACACAATGGCCCGACGCCTCCCCCCGTTGAATTCGCTGCGTGCGTTCGAAGCCGCCGCGCGGCTCGGCAGCTTCACGCTGGCCGCCGACGAGCTGTGCGTGACACACGGCGCGATCAGCCGGCATGTGCAGCAACTGGAGGCGTGGCTTGGGCGGCCGCTGTTCGAACGCCACAACCGGCGCGTCGAACTGACCGACGCCGGCCGCGCGTATCTCGCCGAGGTCGGCGCATCGTTCGACCGGATCGCGCTCGCCACCGCACAACACTTCGGCCACGCGCAGCAGCGCGTGCTGCGCGTCAGCGCGCCCGCGACGTTTTCGTTGAGGTGGCTCGTGCCGAAGCTGTCGTCGTTCCAGGTCGCGCACCCGACCATCGAGGTGCGGCTGTCGACGTCGAACGAGCCGATCGAGAAGCTCCGCGACAAGGTCGACCTGATCGTTCGCGGCGGCCCGCAGGCCATCGACGGTTACGTCGCCGAGGAATTCCTGTCCGAAGTGCGGCTGCCGGTGTGTGCGCCAAAGCTGCTGGAGGGCCGGCCGTTACATACGCCCGCCGATCTCGCCGGCTTCACGCTGCTGCACGCGGCAACCTATCCGGGCATGTGGCCCGAATGGCTCGCGGCGGCCGGACACGCGAATCTCGTGCCGCGACACTCGCTCACGCTCGAGCATTTCTACCTGACGCTGCAAGGCGCGCTCGACGGGCTCGGCGTCGCGATGGGACCGATCGCGCTCGTCGCGGACGACATCGCCGAAGGCCGGCTCGTGCAGCCATTCAGCGAACCGGCGTTGCCGCCATGGCGCTACTTCACGTATGTGGCATCCGCCCGCGCGGATGACGACGCCGTGCGAGCGTTCAAGGACTGGCTGAAGATGACGGGAAACGCAGGGGTGTCAGGCGGACGGCATTGACCGCATCGACATGCGGGTCATGCGCGCGATGAAATTGAAATGCAGGATTACGAATCAAATAACGCGGATTCGTCGAACGTGTTAGTCGTCGTTCATGCCGGGCATTCGCTTTTGATGTGCATCGCGTGACCGCGATGCACGACGCAAGCCGCGGATCGAACCGTGGCTTGCTGCCTGGGCGACGCTTACTGGGGGTTCGCCTTCTTCTCTGCGTTCTGCAGGTTCTGCGGATAGTTCGGATCGTTAGCCGCCGGCTTGTAACCGGCGTCCTCGAGCTTCTTCAGCTCGGCGGTGTTCTTCGCGCGCGCAGCCTTGTGCTCTGCCTTGCGTTGGGCCTTGGCCGCCTTGCGTGCCTGGCTCTTCGCTGCCTTGGCGTCCTGTGCGGCGGGCGCGCTGGCGTCGGTCTGGGCAAACGCGGGAACTGCCGAGCCGAACAGGAACGCGGCTGCGGTCGCAGCCAACGTGAGTTTTCTGATCTGGATTCGCATCGCTGAACTCTCTTTTCTGGTTTATCACGGATTGAAAGACCGTCGAGATACCGCCCCTGTCCCGATCGGTCGTCGTGTCGCGATCGGGACCTGTGCATCATAACCGTGTCGGGAAAAATGTGGCGCCAACGTGCAAACGGAATTGGGGATACACGTATGGGAGAAAACGCGGGAGTCGCGCGACCGTCTCCTGAGCAGGACAGCGACGGTGTCTCGCGTTTCGGCGCGCTTGCGGATCGTGCGGTTACGGGAAGCGGAAACGTCCGATGAACCTCATGCTTCGGTGAATAGAAGAGGACAGGTCACGCAATGCGATGCGAGATACCCCATGACGATTTCACCGGTGGCGTCGCCGGCACGGTCATGTTCGACGTGATCGTCATCACACGACCGCGATCACCGCTGCAGCAGTCGACCTGTGTGCCACGTTGCCAGTCGACGCGGTTCAAGCGTCGGTTTCTCCCATAAACGGCCACGATTCGGTTCGTCTGGCGATCAAGGAACTTCACTCTGGGCCGCGGTGATTAATCCGGTGACCTATCGCAGCACTGTGATGCCGATGGTTACCTTGGCAGAAACACATTGCCGTGTGGCATGTATGACGAAAACGGTAGACGCCAGACGCAAGGTGAAGCGGTCGATCGGCATCGCCTCACGGATGCACCGAGGAAACCGCGCGGACGAGCGATGCTCGTCTTGTGAAAGTTGCTTCTGCGCTGAAGTCGCCACAAGACTGGTTGGTCCGCGCGACCGTGCGTGCCGACACATCAGGCACCGCGCATAAGTGCCACAGATCTTTTATTTGATCGTGTCGGTGGGCCGACATCCGTCGCTTGATCCGGTCTGCACAGCTTGCATATACCTGTAGGGCAGCCGCGTCGGTGAGCTTTTACGGGATTCGGACGTTCTGGAAGGTGAGCATATTCGGGATCGTCGTTCGGATTCGGGTGCGGTGAGCTTCGTGGCTGACGGTATCTTCACTTTGGCTCGCAACGAGCCTGAGATCGACCCAGGAGCCGACGCTGTGTACTGACGGCGCAGGCCACGATGTTTGCTCCCGGGAAGCCGTCCTGACCCCTCCTCGCGACCCGGCGGCACAGCATTGCTCGTCGGTTGACTCCCAAAGGTAGAAAAGTTGGAAGACCTCGGGCGGCGAAATGAACCTCGGTCCGTTTCCTCTGTGCACAGTCCACAGGCTAAATGTGACGAGGCGCGTCGACAGACGATCGGAAAAAACTTGTCCGCGGACGGGAAAGCACGAGTGCAAAAAACCACGCGCGTTCAGACCAGGATGATTTCGAACTGCTGTGGGTGAAACCGAAGGTGTCCGCGTTTTCGGTCGCGGATGGGTTTTGCCGGTCAATCGCCGGCACGTGGGTAGCCGCGCCGTTGATTTTTTGGTCCCATAAAAGGGAACCTGTCAGTGAAAACGGGCTTTTTCATCCCGATTTCCCCCATAGGTTTCTACGTTTCGCCTCATGTGAGTGGGTACTCACCTCTTCTGGAAGCCCTGTCGGGCCTGAAGCCTTGGTGGAACAAGGCGCCAGGGCATTGCTCGGCACGCCTGAATCGCGGCATCGGGACGCTTGGCGCACCACAGATGGCTCCCATTGGTAGCGGTTTATGGGGCTTGTCTTTCTGTGTCCGCACACGTGTGTTTACATCTTTGGTTAACAACGTTTACTTCTTTAACTACTTTTAGACGGCTCACAGCCTTATTCCATAAGGGTTTGAGCCTTGTTCGGTACCCATTTATGGGGGCACAGGTGGAAGGGTCTGGGGCTTTAGGTCTGTGGATTTGGGGTTTGGGGTACCGGGTTGTGGGGAATCGGGGTTGTGGATATGGGGCAAGCGTACCCGGTTATGGGAAATCGACCGTAAAACACGTGGGGTAGTCGTCTATGGGAACACATGAAGGTAGCCTTTTATGGGGCGCTTTTATCGATCCGTAAGTGTCTGGTTGCACAGCGAATTTCTTTGGGTAGCCATTTGTGGGGCATCTCGAAGGTATCCGTTTATGGGTGGCATCCGGGATCGATCGATTGCATTTCGCCATGGTGCTCTGTGTACGGTTCCCATAGACAGGATCGCTACGGCAAACAGGTAACCCTTTATGGGGAACATGATTGGTTGCCGTTTATGGGAGCGATTTCTACCTTCGAGACCGAAAATAACGCAACCCGCAAAGCCGACGCCTGTCGACAGGTACCCTCCTATGGGAATCGATGAAGGTAGCAATTTATGGGAGCAAAACGCGACTGTGCTGCAGGGCACCACGAATTCGGCCGACGATCGCGATTCCGCTCGGTTGCTCCCCATGGATGGGTACCTTCCCGAGGGCAAATCTCGTGCCGGGTTTCCGTGCCCGAACATGAAAGGTAGCGGCTTGTGGGACGTATTTTGGCCAAAAGGTAGATGGATATGGGGCTCCGCGCAGATCGGTTAATCGGAAATTTCCCTTTTGCATCTGGAGCTTAGCCGCGAAAGTGCAAGTGATGCAGGAGCAAGGGCGTTGCCCCCCGGCGCGAAAAGGTATAAAGTCCGCTTCCAACACGGTCACCTTATCCGGACATCACGATGCCGCGCAAGCCCGCAAGCAAAGGCTCAGACAAACAGGTTTCGCTGTTTCAGACACCAGAGCCTCCCGACTTGCTGCGCAAGGCGGTCCAGGCGATTCATATCGCGCCCAAGTCGGGCAAGATCGGTCTGCAGCAGCGCAAGATGTTCAGCTCGCTGATCAAGAACGCGCTTCGTCAGGAGGCATTCGAGCCGGGCCGGACGAGCTTCTCGATCTCGATCGCGTCGCTTTCGCACGAGAGCGGGTTGAACAGCAACAACACGAAGTACGTGAAGGACACGGTCAACTCGCTGATCAGTACCGTCGTCAACTGGGACTACCTGGCCGCGGACCGTTCGACCGTCTGGAAAGCGTCGGGCCTGCTTGCGGGCGCGGAGCTCGAGCAATCGGTGCTGAAGTACAGCTTCTCCGACCAGATTCGCAGTGAACTGCTCAACCCCGAAATCTACGCGCTGATCGATATGCGAATCGCCCGCGAGTTCCGGCGGTCGCACTCGCTCGCGCTGTGGGAGAACACGGTGCGCTACGAAGGGATCGGCATCACCGCGAAGATCCCGCTGCCGAAGTT
Source organism: Burkholderia theae (assembly GCF_048565265.1). Classification (NCBI taxonomy): domain Bacteria; kingdom Pseudomonadati; phylum Pseudomonadota; class Betaproteobacteria; order Burkholderiales; family Burkholderiaceae; genus Burkholderia; species Burkholderia theae. Next base: position 714,477 of record NZ_CP183463.1, on the reverse strand, counting down.
CCGCGACCTGATTCTCGGCCAGGACAAGGCGTCGCAGTCGTACAAGGAATACAAGCTGTTCAAGAGCAAGGTCCTGGTGCCGTGTATTCAGGAGGTGAACGAAGTATCGGATCACACGCTCGAGCTGATCGAACACAAGTCCGGCCGTAGCGTGGAAGCCGTTCAGTTCAAGGTGACGCGCAAGCAGAGTGCCGATACGGTCGAGGATGGCGATGTCAAGAACGAAGCGCTGGTCGAGGAGGTCGCCAAGTTCGGCATTCCGCGGTCGGAAGCGCGCCGGCTGATCACGCAATATGGCGTGCAGCGCATCAAGGCGGCGATTGCCTATACGCTCAATCGGACTACGAAGAAGAATGCGGCGCCGGTCGACAACGTGGCCGCGTATTTCCGCAAGGCGCTGACGCACGGCTATACGCTGGCCGACGGGCAGGGCACCGAGGCGGCCGCGCCGGCGAAGGAATCCTCGCAGAGCAAGCAGGAGCAGATTCGCGACAAGTATCTGGCGGCGAAGGTCGAGGAAGCCGGTGCGTATTTCCGCGAGCTGGAGATCGACGACCAGACCAAGCTGATCGAGCGCTACAACGAGACGGTGGCGGGCTCGAAGGACCTGACGCTGTCGCCGAAGAAGAAGGCGAGCAAGCTCGCGCAGACCAGCTTCTTCCGCTGGCTGGCGCTGGATACCTGGGGCGAACCGACCTCGGACGACCTGCTGGAATTCCTGCTCAAAAGCAGTCTCGCCGGCAACTGAACAAGGCCTCGCAGCCGAGTGTGCGTCGTGCGCCGGACTGAACGTCCGGCTTCGCGGCGCAACGCGGATGCGAGGCCTTCTGCTTTTGGCGCGTTACTTTGGCGTGTCCGCCGCCAGCTCGGCGACGTACGCGTCGATGACGGTCTTGAGCTTGTCGGCGAGCGCTTCCTGGTGGGACGCGTCGACGCCCTTCAGCTGCAGATCCAGACGCCCGTCCGGGTAGGTTTTCAACTGGCCGATCGCGCGCGATTCGAGCGCGAAGTCGTGACGAACGCTGTAGCGCGTGCGTCCTGCTTTCTTGTTGCCGTCGCTTTGCGCACGCAGGAAATTCTCGAGATCGCGGACCGATTTCTTCCGGTCGATCACGGCGGTAAGCAGCCGGTCGGCCGTCGGTTCGCCGAGCCGCTCGAAGATCAGCTTCAGGAAGTACGCCGCCTGCAGGCCGACCACGTCATTCGCGTTGGCCATCCGTTCCAGGAGTGTGTTGGGCAGTGCGTTGAGCGACAGCGTCTTGCTGATCGATGCCTTGTCCTTGCCGATCTTCTCCGCCAGCGTGTTCTGGTCGGAAAAGACCTTCTCGTCGAGCAGGCGCTTCCACGCAACCGCATCATCGAAGATCGTCTGGCGTTCGTGGTCGTGGTTCGCCCGATACGCGATCGTATAGAGTTGCTCGGGCGTGTGGTCCGTGCGGAACGTGGCGTTGATGGTTTCGTCGCCGTTGATGCTCGTCGCGCGCAGCCGGCGTTGCCCGTCGATCACGACGAGCTTGCCGGGAAACTCCGGGAGCCGCGTGACCTTGATCGGCTCGATCTGCCCTTCCCGCTTCAACGTCAGTGCGAGCTCGTGCAGGCTCGACTCCGAGTAGAACACGCGCGGGTTGAACGGGTTCGGGATGCAGTCCCTGACCAGCACCTTCTGCGGCGCGCCGAGATCCGGCGTGCCGGCAGGGGCGGCCGCGGCGGTGGCGACGACCGGTGCCGCTTCGCCGGCGAGATTCGGCGTGGCCGCCGGTTCGGGCAGCCGCGTTTCGAGTGCGGCGTTTTCCTGCGCGAGTCCACGCAACAGGCCGGCCGCGAGATGCAGGTTGCCGGTCGGTTTCTTCTCTTTCGATGTGTCCTTAGCCATGGGCGGCGGCTCCGGTAGCGCGCGTCGACGCGATGTATTGGGCCATTTCCGTGACCAGCCTTTCGATTTCCGCGCGGGCTTCTTTCAGGCCCTTCAGGTATCGATTGTGATGATGGATCGTGGTGCCGAGTGCGAACGTCTGACGGTAGACCTCGCGTTGCGCGATCTGGCTGTCGAGCAGATGCTCCCCTATTTCTTCAGCCCTTAGAATTTTTAAAATTTCTTCACGCATTTTAGTTTTTCCATTGACACTATTCAGCATCAATGCGGAAGAAAGACTCGGGTTACGAACGGCGCGCATCGACTCGATCATGCGAATCATCGCGACCGTGCTGTACAGGTCGGCCGGCGACGGCGACAACGGCACGAGGCAGAAGTCTGCAACTTCAAGGACGGACGCGATGCGGGGATCTTCGAGGTTGCCGGGACAGTCGACGACGATCACGTCGAAGTTCGCGTCCTGCTTCTTGATCTCGCCACCGATACCGCGGCCGGCGGGGGCCAGCGAAAGGACCGTCATCGGCAGCGTGTTCTCGCCGCTCGTGACCCATCGGACGGAAGTGCCTTGAGGGTCGGCATCGATCAAGGCGACCTTGTTGCCGCCGGCCTCGAACGCAGCCGCGATATTGACGGAGATGGTTGTCTTTCCAGTCCCACCTTTTTGATTACTGACGGCGATCTTGAAAGCCATTTAATTCCTCCAAGGAGTTTTGCGTAATATATGCAGTTATTGTCTAAATGTCCAGAAAAGCGTTCGACTTGGTGTATGTCTTGGTAGTCGATGTGGTTGTCACGTGACAAGTGGGCCAAATGGCTAACGAATCGTTCGCAATTAGTAACCGAGTAAAAATAAAAATGCGGATTGCGTTCGTGACGATTGCACAAAGACAGGAAGAGAACTCGATGTTTTTTTGTGGGTGACGAAGTTGAATCGGAGAGACTGGTCGCCTGGCTATGTCTTTGTCGCTGTCAAAGGTGGTGCGACACCGATCGATTGGTTTCGTGGGTATCGCCGAGATATGCAGTTGTCACGTGACAAGTGGGCAGAAAGCGATCCCTGTTGGCGTCGTACGTCGCCAGGGAGTTCTTGAACCGATCGCGGTTTCGATTGCAGCGATTTCGTTTCGACGCCCGATGTACAGCCCTTGACCCCCTCCAATCGCATTGCATCGGGGTGAGTTGTCACGTGACAAATGCCCCAGAGTGCTGATCAACGGCGTAGTCGTTATGCCTCTCAGAGCACGTTGCGATCTACAGAAACAAAGGATGTCGAAGGGGGGCACTAAATTGGGAGGGATTTTCCGGCAATAGGTTGCCGCCAAGCTGCGTTTGCCAGGCCGATCGGTTGGTGGGTTGTCACGTGACAACAGGGCCGCTATACCCGGCGACTCGAGTGGCGAATCGGTATGAGGTACTCGACTTGTCGTCGTGGACGCGTCCATGTCGAAGAGGTCGCGAGACATCAATCGATCTGTCGGTCTGAATACTCTATCGCGGCCAACTCGCACCGCCGTGCCAGATGAATGCCCCTGCCGCTTGCCGATCTGCATCCAGGAGAACCCATCGTAGGCGCGATTGATATGTCCCCATTTAAAGGGGATGCCGCCACCTTGTTTCGTCGCCTACCTTGTCGGCAGGGGAGGGGCGTGGTTTTGTCATGCTGAGCCAATACGAATCAGCGCAGTTCGGTATCTATCCGTAACGTCTGACGCGTGCGTGCCCCGATTGGGGCGCAAATGCATGCGCTGACGGAGGCGTGCCAACACAAACAGGTCGGATCGTGAAACATTTTTCGAGAAATGGGGTATTCTCGGAAATCCTTGTCTGGCAATGACTTGCGCCATATTCTTCATGTTGTTTCACGCAAAATGAATGAGATCACCCCCGGAAATAGGGGCGCATGGCTTTCTCGCGGGTTGCGACTGTCGCACGAAACAAAAGGGGCGCGAATTGTCTGTTTTGATACGTGATTCGTGGTTTTTAATACGTATTGTTGTCGGCCTGGCACCGAAGGGCAATCGATTTGCCGCAGCTTCAGTACATCACGACACCCGGTCGAGTCTCCCTCCGACGCGGAACGCCAATTTTCAACGCGAGTTGTCACGTGACAACGCCCTGCTCCAGTCCCGCAATCAATAAGTTGCCGCGATCGACAGAACGACGTCCGTCCCGCCGCGCAGGCTATCGATATCTCGCCGCGGCGAATTGCCGAACAACCGGCTGTATTCGCGATTGAACTGGGTCGGGCTCGCATACCCGACCCTGAACGACGCTGACGCGGCGTCGAGCCGCTCCGACAGCATCAACCGACGCGCCTCATTGAGCCGTATCCATTTCTGATACTGCAGCGGACTCATGCCGGTGAGCTGGCGGAAGTGGTGATGGAAGGTCGAACTGCTCATCTGAACCTGCGCCGCAAGATCATCGACTCGCAGCGACTCGTCATAGTGGGTCCGCAACCACCGGATCGCGCGCGACACGCGGTTGCCCTGGCTGCCGACGGACGCGATCTGACGCAGGCGGGTACCCTGGTCGCTCGTCAGCAGCCGGTAGTAGATTTCCCGCTCGACGTACGGTCCGAGCACGGCAATGGCGTTCGGGTCGTCCAGCAATGCCAGCAACCGGTTCAGTGCGTCGTACAGCGGTTCGGTCATGTCACCGACGACGAGGCCGCGACCTGCAGGGGCTTCGTCATGATCCGGTGCGACCTGCGCCATCAGTTCGGCCATCACGCGAAAATCCAGCTTGAGGCCGATCCCGAGATACGGCTTTTCGCGGCTGGCCTCGATGACCTGCGTCGAACCCGGCAAATCGAGCGACGTGATCAGGAAGCGATTGGCATCGTAGATATAGGCATCGCCGCTCTGAATCATCCGCTTCGCGCCCTGAACGACGAGACCGAAGCTCGGCTCGACCATGCAGTCCATCGGCTGCGTCGGTGCTTCCCTTCGATGGAAGCTCAGGTTCGGAATGGCAGTGGTGAGGTGGTCGACGCCTTCGGTCCATTTCGCGACGCGCTCAGCGATCGTGTGCCGCAGATCGTTCTCGCGACTGGTCGGCCTGGAGTCTGCCTGGTTGCGTGCGGCGGTGGCGACGCCGTCGTCTCGTTGGCTGGGTGTATTTCGGACGGGTGCCGGATGCATGACTTCTCTATTCAGGGGATCGTGTCTTCAGGCACGCCGCCGACGTGCAGGTGCCCCGATAACGTCTCTTCCGGAATCGCGGCATTGCCGCGCTCCCGGAAGGCGTGCGCCACGAACGGTGAACCCGTTACTTAGTCGCCTGCGACGCGCAGAGCTGCCAGCGGCGCGGTTTCGTTGCCGGCGTCGTCACGCGCTCGTCTACCGTGCGCCACCACCGCTCGCCGCGATGCGGTGCGTCGAGATTGAGCCGCTCGCCCATCCTGGGCGTCGACAGCTCGACGCCGCGCACGATGGACAGCGCCGTGACGCGCTCGAACGGCTCCTGCCAGCGATGCATCGCGAGATCGAATGTGCCGTTGTGGATCGGGACCAGCCAGCGTCCGCGCAAGTCGATGTGTGCCTGCACCGTTTCTTCCGGCTGCATGTGCACGTACGGCCATTGCGCATCGTATGCGCCCGTTTCGATCAGCGTCACGTCGAACGGCCCGAGGCGCTCGCCAATCGTCCGGAATCCGTCGAAGTAGCCGGTGTCGCCGCTGAAGAACACGCGCAGGTCGTCGTCGACGATGACCCACGACGCCCACAGCGTGCTGTTGCCGTCGAACAGGCTGCGCCCGGAGAAGTGTTGCGCGGGTGTCGCGGTCAGCGTCAGGCCGGCCACGTCGACACTCTGCCACCAGTCGAGCTGACGGACCTTGGTCGCGTCGATACCCCATTCGATCAGGCGATCGCCGACGCCCAGCGTTGTCACGAACACGTCGGTGGTGGCCGCGAGTGCGAGCACCGTATCGCGGTCGAGGTGATCGTAGTGATCGTGCGACAGGATCACGCCGCGCAGCGGCGGAAGATCTTCAAGCGCGATCGGCGGCGCATGGAAGCGCTTGGGGCCGACGCGCCGAAACGGCGATGCACGTTCGGCGAACACGGGATCGGTCAACCAGAATTCGCCGCGCAGCTTGAGCAGCAGCGTCGAATGGCCAAGTCGGTACAGGCTGCGATCGGGGGCCGCGTCGAGTTCCGCGCGGGTCAGCGAATCGACGGGCAGCGCGCCTGCCGGCACGGTATTGCGCGGCTTGTTGATCAGCATGTTCCAGGCGATCCCGAGCGTCTTGCCGAACCCTTCGACCGGACGCGGCGCGACATTGCTGAAGCGCTCGCCATTGTGCTGCGGCGACCCGCCGGACAGCGCGCGGCCGCGCCTGGCGGCCGCAAAACCCAGAATGCGGTGAATCAAAACGAGAGGCGATGCCATGTCGGTTCGTCCGGAGAATAAAGTACACTAAACAGTGTAGTTTATTTTTAGGATAAGTAAACTGCCCGGTGTAAAATTTCCATATGGATACCAGCACCCCCCCTCAGCGGCTGACCGATCGAAAGCGCGCAGCCATCGTCGATGCGGCCATCGAGGAATTTCTCGCGGCCGGCTACGACGCGACCAGCATGGATCGCATCGCCGCGCGCGCGGACGTGTCGAAGCGCACGGTCTACAACCACTTTCCAGGCAAGGAAACGTTGTTCGCCGCGATCCTGCACAAGTTGTGGGATGCGACCCGGACCGGCAGTTCGCCGACCTATCTCCCCGATGTGCCGCTGCGCGAGCAACTGCTCGCGTTGCTGGACCGCAAATTGCGTCTGATGAGCGATGAGTCATTTCTCGCGCTCGCGCGCGTCGCGATCGGGGCGGCCATTCATTCACCGGAACGCGCCCGCGACATGGTCGAGCGTCTTGGCGAGCGCGAGGAAGACGTGACGGTCTGGTTGCGGGCGGCCGCGGCCGCCGGTCGCCTGTCGGTCACCGATCCGGTGTTCGCCGCGCATCAGCTGCATGGCGTCGTGAAGGCATTCGCATTCTGGCCGCAGATCACGATGGGCCAGCCGCCGCTCACGGCGCCGGAGCAGCAGAAAGTTGCGCACTCCGCTGCCGACATGTTTCTCGCGTACTACGCGCGGTCGGACGATGGCGACGTATCACGCGCCATGCCAGGCTGACCGTACACCCCGGAAGATCATGCGCGAATCGAAGCCGGAGCCATGCGTACGATCGATGCGTGCTTCGCGCCGACGAGCCGACGTGCGTGCCAACCAGCCGATCCGCACAAGTGAACGCAGAACCGCCTCGACACGTGACGAATAGCCATCCAGCAGATACCGGCTGCCGTCGCCGTACCTGAAGCCGAACCCGAGCGACTACGAATGAAGACGCTGTTAATCGTCTATCACACGATGACCGGAGGCACGCAGCAGATGGCCGAAGCGGCTGCCGGCGCGGCGCGCGAGCAACCCGGCGTCGACGTCAGGCTGCAGCGCGCGGACGCGACGAGCGCCGACGATGTGCTGGCCGCCGATGCCTACCTGTTTGCGACGCCCGAGAATCTCGCGGCGATGTCCGGGCTGATGAAGGACTTCTTCGATCGCTGTTATTACGCGGCGCTCGATCGTGTGAACGGCCGCCCGTATGCGGCCATGATCTGCGCAGGAAGCGACGGACAGAACGCGTTGCGGCAGATCGACCGGATCGCGACCGGATGGCGGTTGAAGAACGTGGCGCCCGGCCTGATCGTCTGTACGCACGCGCAGACGCCGGAGCGCATCCTCGCACCGAAGACGATTGATACCGATGATCTCGCGCGCTGCGCCGAACTCGGTGCGGGCCTTGCCGCAGGACTCGCGCTGGGCGTGTTTTGACGTCCGGTGTGGCGTCGGCGGCAACCGGTCGACGCGAGACGAGGGCTGCGGCCGGTTGTGCACACAACTCACACGTTCCTGCAGACACCGATCCGGCCGAATGCCGAGTCCCTAGCTGTCTTGTGCCGGCGCCGAAGGCCGATGGTATTCGGGCCAAAGACGCTTCACGAGATCGCGCGATGCGCCATACGCATGGCAACTGTCGATCTTGAGCGGCTTACCTTCGCTGTCGCGGTAGTCGAGCGATGACGGCCGGATGCCGACCATCGTCTGATAGGCCGTGGTGGCGACCGGGCCGAGCAATTCCTTCAGGTGGGTGCACGTATCGCAGGACGGCAGGCGCTTGCGGATCTCGCTGTTCCAGCCGGCACCGATGGTCAGCCCGACGAGCGCCTGCAGCGAGTCGCCGCCGCCCGGGCACTGCGCATACGGGTGCGACTTGATGAAGGTGGATACGGCGCGGACGACCATGTCGACGTCGAAGACCAGCGTCACGCCGAGGTCGTGGATCGGCGACAGTGCCGCGACCGTGCGTGTGCCGCCCGGCGGCGTGAAATCGCTTGTCTTGCGATCCGCGAGACAGGCCGTCACTTCGAACAGGCCGTCGCTGCGCCGATAGCCGCACATGTCGATCTGTCGATGGTGAATCTCCTCGCGCGTGATGCCGTCGTGGAGGATGTCGTGTTGGGGAACCATGAATCCGCTCCGTTTCATACAACCGGTTCTTTTCGCAGGCAAGCGGGATGTCGCCAGCCGAACGGGTGCGCAGCGAGGCGGGTCGATGTATGCTGCCGACGACGTTGATCCGGCCATACTACGCATTTTCCGGCATCCTCGTCCGCCACGCGATCGATGCGGGCGCAACGAATCGGGGCCGGGTGCCGGTGCAATCGATGGGCGTACGGGCGTGTCGCAGAGACGTTGCGCCGTTCCATCGCCGCATGCGGTGCGTCGCTCGCGAACCGGGATCGTTGGCATGTTCGTCACCGCACTCGGGCGACGCGATCGTCTCCGCCTTTGTCGGGCGGAATGCAGCACGGCGGGTGTCGGCAAGCGCCGAAGCCGGACAGATCATGTCGCGCGAGACTGGCCCGATTTTCGATGACGGCGGTGAGCGACGTGACATCCGGGAGCGTATCCATATAATGCGCAACACGACCGCGCGGACGCATTTCCGGGCCCCCGGATCGAGCAATTGCAGACCGGCGAGTCAGCCGGCTGCCGCGCGTAACGGTATACTTCCACTCCTGCCTTGTCCGGCATCGTGGCCGGGTGCCTGAAAACAGAGTGGCGTGCGCGATGCGGCCCCGCAGTGTTCCGCATCGGAGGCGGACGGGGCGCATGTATGGCGGCGAAGCAGTTGCGCCGCGCGGAATGGCCGCACGAACCACACCTTATATTCCTGGTGGATTGAATTTATGGGTTTTGAACAACTTGCCGAATTGCGGGCACAGCTCGCAGCGAAGGCCAAGCAGGATCGCAACGCGAAGCGGCCGGCAGCGCCGACGGACGCCGGCGCGAAGCCGAAGTCCGGTGGCGACCAGCCGCCCCGCGGCGCCAAACCGGGTGCCGGCGCGAAAGCATCGCATCGCGCGAAACCCGCTGCGGCGAAGCCGTCGGCGCCGGTCGATCCGGTCATCGTCGCGATCGGCAAACTGCAGCGGAAGTTTCCGCGCGCGTTCCCGAAGAATCCGGCCCCCAAAGTGCCGCTCAAGGTCGGTATCTGGGACGACCTCGCACGCGAGGCACAGTCGGTGGGTCTCAACGAAGCTGAACTGCGCGAAGCGATGTCGACGTGGTGCCGTGGCAACCGCTACTGGTCCTGCCTCGTTGAAGATGCAGTGCGGGTCGATCTGCAAGGCAACGAAGCAGGGCGGGTGACGCATGACGACGCAGCGCGTGCGCGCCGGCTGAAGGCACGCCGCCCCGGCAAGGGTGCGGCGCAATCGGCCAAGGGCGCGCAGCAGCCGCCGAAGGCCGAGCAGCAGGCCGAAGCCGCTGCCGCGCCGCAACCGGCGGAAGCGGAAGCGCAGACGGACTCCGCGGTCGCCGCCGTCGCCGTCGCAGTGCAACCTGCGAACACTGAAGCGCAAACCGACACCGCGGCCGTCGCGCCGCAACCGGCGAACACGGAAACGCAGACCCACGCCGCACCGCAGGTCGAGCAGCAAACGGCCGGAAACGAGTAACACATGCCGCGCCGCCGTGCGACTGCATGGCGCTCACCCGCATGCATGCCGCATGCGGCGCATGACACGACAGACTGACCTGCCTCGCTCGAGGCAGGTCAGGACTGCCTCTCCGGCGCTCGACTGCCGGCACGCATCCATCCCGCATCAGATAAACAACGCGACCGGACGAAACAGGCCCGTCAACGTGTGCTGCCTGCACGATGCTTCGACGTTCCTGTGTGCGTATGAATAACAAGCATGCCTGAATGCAGTAATGCTCCAATCAAATAATTCGGTTTCCTAAAATATTGATATCGGGATCGTCGATTGGCATGTGAACGATGTCGTCCGGCCATCGTGTCACGATGACGCGCGATAATCTCGCCGGGATCGTCAGGCCGAGAGCAAGTCGGCCAGTGCGATGCAGCTTGCATTTAGAAAGGTAAAGGGCGCTCGCGCCGACACGACCCGAAGCCACGCCCATCGTTTTTCAACGTCAAATCAAACCGGATCATGAACCCGAGACTTTCCGCGATTCTCGTCGCACTCACCGCTGCCGCGTTGTTCGGTGCCGCGACACCGCTCGCCAAGGCGCTGATCGGCGCGATGTCGCCGTTCATGGTCGCCGGCCTGTTCTATCTCGGCAGCGGTGTCGGGCTCGGTATCGGGATCCTGGTGCGCGGGCTGCACAACCGTCGCGCGCCGGCCGCGGCCGCCGCGCCGCTGCAGCGCGCCGACCTGCCGTGGCTGGCCGGCGCGATCGTAGCAGGCGGCGTGGCCGGCCCGGCGTTGCTGATGCTCGGGCTGTCGAGCACGCCGGCGGCGACGAGCGCATTGCTGCTCAATCTCGAGGGCGTGCTGACGGCCGTCATCGCGTGGGTCGTGTTTCGCGAGAACGTGGACTCGCAAGTGTTCCTCGGGATGGTCGCGATCGTCGCCGGCGGCACGTTGCTGTCGTGGACGCCGGGCCAGGCCGGCGTGCCGGTCGGCGCGCTGCTGATCGTCGGTGCATGCCTGTGCTGGGCGATCGACAACAACCTGACCCGCAAGGTCGCCGCGAACGACGCGATGGTTATCGCGTGCGTGAAAGGGCTGATCGCCGGACCCGTGAACATCGGCATCGCGCTGGCGACCGGGGCGACGCTGCCCGCCGTTCCGGTTACGGCGGCCGCGATGCTGACGGGGCTCGGCGGCTACGGGATCAGCCTCGTGCTGTTCGTCGTCGCGTTGCGTCATCTCGGCAGCGCACGTACCGGCGCGTATTTCTCGATCGCGCCGCTGTTCGGCGTCGTGCTGTCGCTGCTGATCTGGCCCGCGCTGCCGCCGGCGACGTTCTGGATCGCCGCCGCGCTGATGGCGCTCGGCATCTGGCTGCACGTGCGCGAACGGCACGAACACACGCATGCGCACGAGCGGCTCGAGCACACGCACCGGCATCGGCACGACGAACATCACCAGCATACGCACGACTTCGCGTACGACGGTGACGAACCGCACACGCATCCGCACGTGCATCTGCCGATCACGCACAGCCATGCGCATTTTCCGGACATTCATCACCGGCATCGACATTGACTGCGTGATGAACGGCGGGCGGCCACGCCACGCGCGATGCGCATTGCAAGGTGACCGTTTATGGGACCTGCGTCGAATCGCGCGCCCGCCCATTTCCATCGCCGCTCGATCGCGACAACGACAGCGGGTGCGAGCCTGGTCTTCGGTCTGGATCAACGAGATCAGCGAACCGTCCGGGTCGATCAGTGCGCCGATCGTGCCGCCCCAGGTTTCGCGTGTCGGCCGGTGCGCGCGCGGCCAGCCGCTTGCTTGCTCCGGAATGCCGGCCGCGAGCACGTCGTCGAAGAACGTACCGACATCCGCGAGCCGAAAGCAGCAACTGAACCCGCTCGTCGCCGGATCGAGTTCGGGGTGCGGAAAGAATTCCAGCTGAAACGAATGGGCCGCGCAGGCTACCGCGACGGCTATCGCGCTTGCGGGAAGCAGTACCCGAAATCCTCGCAGCCGGGGCATCCGGGTGCGGGCCCCGGTGGCACGCCGAGCGATGCGGCCACTTCCTGTGCGAGGAATTTCTTCCAGCGCAGGTGAGCGACGTTGCGCGCGGCGAGCGTGGGGAAAAAGCGATCGAGCATCGCCGATACCGCGTCACGCCCGTCGAGCCCGAGGTCGCGCCACAGATGGTCGGGGCGCAGGCACGCATGCGCGATGATCGACGCGAGACAGTCGGCGTCGTCGCGGCAGGCGGCGGGATTCGCGTCGTCCATCAGCCGCGTGTGCAGCGTCGCAACGAATGCCGCGTGGGTGGAGGGCAGCAGTGCGATCGCGACCGTCGACACGAGTGCGACGGCATCGGCGGAAGGCAGGCGCGGAAACTGGCGGGCAAGCAGGCCGGCCAGTTGCGCGCGAGACAGGCCGAGCAGCGCGAGTTCGTTGCGACACGCACGTGCCGCAACGAGGGCGCCGAACAGGCGGGCGTCGGGCGTGTCGGCGTTGGCCGCCGCGTGCAGCAGCGACGGCAACGCCTGGTCATGCGAGGACGGTTTCGCGCGATCGGGTTCGGTCGTCATCGTGCGCACCCGCAGGGCAGCCGGGCCGCACGATCCGCGCGAATACGCGGCGCAAAACGGATCGCCATCGCGATCGTCACGCGATCACTCGACGCCGACGATCACGCTCGATGCCTTGAAGATCGCGGACGCGGCCGTGCCGCTTGCGAGGCCGAGACGAGCGACGCTGTCGTTGGTGACGATCGCGACGATCTCGGCGCCGCCCGCGGCCTTGACCACGACTTCCGAATTGACCGCGCCCTTCACGACCGACGATACGGTGCCCGCGACGCAGTTGCGGGCCGATACCTTGTTGCTGTCGACGTCGACCATCACGATGACCGACGACGCCTTGACGAGTGCGAACGCCTTCGTGCCGGCCGCGAGGCCCAGCGAAGCCGCGCTGCCGTGGGTGATCACGGCGACGATGTCGAGGCCGTCCTGTGTGCGAAGCGTGATTTCGTCGTTGACGGCACCGGGCTTGACGGCACCGACCTGGCCGGCGAAATGGTTGCGGGCGCTGGTTCGCATGATGGATCTCCGGAGTGGATGACGCTGCCGGACCGGCAGCGAAAGATGAATGGAATGCATCGGCGAGTTTACCGCCAATGCGGGCGTCCGTTGCCCTCCGGATGCTATGGTGCGAATCACGAAAACCCCTTTATTCAAGGCGTTTTGCGACGCTGGCGCTATATACCGAAGTCTATGACGCCGGGGTATTACTCGTTCGCCGCGGGTGCCGAAGCGGTGTGCGCGGCGTGCGCGGTGTCGGGCGCGCCCTGCGCGGTCGCCGCGTGGTCGCTGTCCCATCCGCCGCCAAGCGCGAGGAACAGCCGCACCTGGTCGGCCGCGACTTGCCCTTCGGCCGCGGCGACCTGTGCCTGCACACTCGTCAGCGTGCGTGTCGCGTCGAGATCGGAGATGAACGATTCGCGGCCGGCCGCATAGAGGCGGTGCGTTTCGTCGGCGGAATTGCGCGCCGAGTCGTAGGCCGTGCGCAGTGCGTCGGTGCGCTGCACGTCGGCGGCATAGGTCGCGAGGCTCGATTGCGTTTCGCGCAGCGCGTTCAGCACGACGCCGTCGAAGTGCGCGAGTGCGCCGCCCGTCGCCGCTTCGGCTTCGCGCACCCGTGCGCGCTGGCCGTTGACGGGGAACGACCAGCTGATCAGCGGTCCGAACGACCAGCGATTCGTGGTCGACGAGAACAGGTCGGCGGCGACGCCGACCGAGCCGGCCGACGCGCCGATGCTGACCGACGGGTACAGCGCGGCGGTGGCGACGCCGATCCGCGCGGTCGCGGCGGCGAGCTGCCGCTCGGCTTCGCGCACGTCGGGGCGGCGGCGCAGCAGCGCGGCGCCGTCGCCGATCGGAATCGGCTGGCGCAGCTTCGGCAGGCGTTCGCATTCGGCGACGGCCTTCGGCAGGTCGGCCGGCGAGCGCGCGAGCAGCGCGGCGAGCTGGTATTGCGCGACCTTGCGGCGGCCTTCGAAGCGCGGGATGTCGGCGGCGAGCGTGCGCACCTGCGTCACGCCGCGCGTCACGTCGGTCTGGTTGCCTCGCCCGGCATCGCGCAGCCGCTGCGACAGCGCGACGCGCTGCTTCTGCAGTGCGAGCGACTGTTTCGCGACCGCGAGCTCGTCGCCGGCCGAGCACGATTCGACGTACGCGCGCACGACGTCGGCGACAACCGTGATGCGCGCCAGGTCGCCGGCCGCCTGGACGGCCTCGCTGTCCGCGCGCGCGGCTTCGACGCCGCGCCGCAGCTTGCCGAACAGGTCGATCTCGTACGACACGTTGATGCCGACCGCGCCTTCGTTGACGACCGGCAGCTTGTTTTCGAGCAGGTATTGCTCGGCCGATTCCTGCGCGCGCTGCACGGCTGCATCTGCCCCGCCCGAGAATCCGCCCTGCTGGTTCGCGACTTCCAGCGCCGCGCGCGAGCGTGCGAGGTTGGCTGCGGCGACGCGCAGGTCGGTGTTCGACTTCAGCGCGGCGCGCACGAGTTCGTCGAGCACGGGGTCGTCGTACAGTTGCCACCAGTTGCCGGGCACGGCGTCGCGCGATACGAGCGTGCCGTTCGCGTCGTCGAGCGCATGGTTCGCGAGCGGCGCATTCACGTACGCCTGCTGCGGCAGCGCGTAATCGGGGCCGACGGACTTGCACGCGCCGAGGGCGAGCGCAAGCGGCGCGAGCGCCGCCGCGAGGCGCAGACCGTGCCGATTCATTGCGACGCTCCCGCCGCGCTGGCGGCCATCCCGGAAGCCGTCGCGACCGGCGTGGCTACCGACGCTGCGCTTGCGCCGGCAGCCGGCTTCGCTTTGTCGTTGCGGCGCGTGTCGGATGCGCGCATCGAGACGGTCGCGGTGCGGCCCGCGATCATCCGGAAATCGTCGGGCACTTCGTCGAGCACGACGCGCACCGGCACGCGCTGCGCGAGCCGCACCCAGCTGAACGCCGGGTTCACGTTCGGCAGCAGGTTCGCGCCCTGCGTGCGGTCGCGATCCTCGATCGCGGCGACGATGCTCTGCACATGGCCGCGCAGCGTATGCGGCTCGCCCATCACGATGATGTCGACGGGCTGGCCGATGTGGATGCCGCGCAGCTTGGTTTCCTCGAAGTAACCGTCGACGCGGAACGAGTTGCGGTCAACGACCGACAGCACCGCGCGGCCGGCCGGCACGTATTCGCCGACGCGCGGCGCGCGGTCGTTCAGGTAGCCGTCTACGGGACTCACGATCGTCGTGCGCTGCAGGTTCAGCTTCGCGGTGTCGAGCGACACCTGCGCATCGGCGACGGCGGCCTCGCCCTGTTCGACGCGCGTGCGGCTTTCCTCGACCTGTTCGCTCGCGACCAGGTTGCCGAGCTGCAGGTTGCGCGCGTATTCGCGCTTCGCCTGTGCGAGCGTCGCACGGCGCTGCGCGAGTGTCGCTTCGGCGAGCCGTTCCGCGAGCGTGTAGCGGGCCTGGTCGATCACGAACAGCACCTGGCCGCGCTTGACCTCCTGGTTGTCGTCGACCTGTACCGACGTGATGAGACCTGACACGTCCGGCGCGACCTGGATCACGTCGGCGCGCACGTGCCCGTCGCGCGTCCACGGCGAGAACATGTAGTAGTTGATGATCCGCCACAGCACGAGGCCGGCCACGACGACGACGATCAGGGTGAGCAGGATTTGCCCTGCCGAGAGCCAGGTTTTTTTCACGTTAGGTAGCCACGAGATGGTGGGAAACGATCACGACGGCGGCAAGCACGAACACATAGATGCCGAGGTCGAAGATCGAACGGTGCCAGACGAGGCGGTAGAAGCCGACGCGCTCGAGCACCGCGCGCACGACGATGTTGATCAGGTACGCGATCAGCATCAGCACGAGCGGAGCCGGCACGAACACGCCGAAGATGTCGATTTCACCGATCATGGTCGCGGTCGGAAAGACAGGTTGGGAAGCCGGGTCATGCGCGTGCTCCGTCCGGGGCCTGCGGCGCTTGCCCGGCCGAGGCCGGATACAGCGACAGGCGCAGGCCGACGAGCGCGTGCAGCGTGTCGCGCAGCCGCCGGTGTGTCGCGGGCGTGGCCGGTGCCGCGGGCGTCGTGCCGTCGTCGGCCGGCGCCGCGCGCGGCAGGGTGCGGCCGGCCACGCGGTGCAGCGCGTCGTCGATCGTCGCGAGCAGCGCCGGCGGCGCGGGCTGGCGCGCGTTCGCGGCCGCGCAGCGTGCGTAGTGGTCGGTCACGCCGGCCAGCACGCGGTCGATCGCGTCGGGCACGTCGCCCGACAGCCGGCGGCGTGAGCGGCGCAGGTCGAGCGCGTTGAGTGCGATACGCAGGTCGCGGAAGCTTTCGATCGACGGGTGGCGATGGTCGTCGGACGCGCCGAGGCGCGGCAGCAGCTGCGTGACGCGGTCGAGCATCCGCGATGCGTGGTTGCGCTGATCGTCGAGCGGCTGCGTCGACGCGGAGCGCGCGACGTCCTCCCAGCCCGAGCGCAGCAGGCGCCGCACCGCGAGTTCCGCGCCGAACGGCCGCGTCGCGCGCGTCCACACATAGGCGAACAGCAGCCCGGCGACGCCCGCGAGGTTGCTGTTCAGGAACACGAAGAAGTCGGCCTCGTACGCGCTTTGGATGCTGATGAAGGTGGCCGTGTTCACCGCGACGAGCATCGTCACCATGTTGAACTGCGGGCGCGGCAGCAGCGTGCCGATCAGGATGAACGGGCCCGCGAACATCAGCACGAGCATCGCGAAATCGTGCACGTGCGGCAGCACGACGAACAGGTACAGGCCCGCGAACACGACGCTCGCGGTCGTCGCGAGGAAGAACTTGAACACCAGCGGCGCCGGTTCGTCGAGCGCGGCGAAGAAGCTGCACGACACGGCCACGAGCGTGACGGCGGCCGCACCGTCGTGCCAGCCGGACGAGATCCACAACCAGCACGCGAACACGATCGCGAGCATGACGGTCAGCGTCGAGAACAGCATCATCCCGCGATCGAAGAAGCGCTCGGTGCCGCCGAGTCGCCAGTGCCGGTAGCGCGGCTGCCAGACGCCGGCCTCGTTCGCGATCAGCGCGCGCAGCGAGCGGCAGTCCTGCCAGATGTCGATCACCTGGCGCAGCCGCCACAGCGCATTCGACAGCAGCGCGCCGTCCCAGCTCGCCAGCGCGCTGTCGGGTGGCTGCAGCGCGGCAATGCGTTCGCGCAGGTTGTCCGCGACCGGATCGTGGGCCATGTCGCCTTCGGTGCCGGACTTCACGGCGGGCAGCGGCGCGTCGAACCACTTCGCGGCGTCGGCCAGCAGCGCGTCGAGCGCGGGCGGGCGCACGTGCAGGTCGCGCATCAGCGCGATCAGCGGATCGGCGAGCGACGACATCAGCGGCAGGAACAGCTGCATCCGGCCCGCGAGCGCCTGCGCGCGCGCGAGGATGCGTGGATGCGCATGGTCGTAGCCCAGCTGGCTCAGCAGGAATTCGAGGCCGGTGATGGTTGCCGCGAGGCGCTGCCGGCACGCGGACAGCGCCTTGCCGGCGATCTGCCCGGACAGCGTTTCGCGGCCGTAGAACGCGGCGTCCTTGAACCACGCGTCGGTGCGTTCGATCAGCATCGGCGCGAGCCGGTTCGGGAAGATGGCGCTGCCGACCACGCTCGCGCACACGATGCCGAGCACGATTTCCTCGGTGCGCGCGATCGCGACGTCGAAGATCGTGGACGGATCGGTCACGGTCGGCAGCGCGACCAGCGGCATCGTATAGCCGGCGAGCATGAACACGTAGCTGCGCGCGGTGCGGTCGGAGATCGCGAGATAGAGCAGCGTGCCGCACCAGGTTGCGACGATGATGGCGAACAGCAGCGGCGTCTCGACGAACGGCGGCACGAACAGGATCGCCGCGGCCGCGCCGAGCGCGGTGCCGAGCGCGCGATACAGCGCCTTCGAGCGCGTCGCGCCGACGAACGGGTTCGACACGATGTAGACGCTCGCCATCGCCCAGTACGGGCGCGGCAGCTGGAAATACAGGCCGAGGTACAGCGCCAGCATCGACGCGGCAAACGTCTTGCCCGAGAACAGCCAGTCGCGAATGCTCGGGTACGTCATGACGCAGTGTGACCCGTGTGGGGTGCGCCCGCCGCGGGCGCATGCGATTCGGACGCGTTGAACGCGTCGAGCACGCGCAGCGTCGCTTCGAGATCGGCGCGCGAGACGCCCTTGAGCACCTGCGCGCGCAGCGTGCGCAGGTCTTCCTCCATCTTCGCGGTGACCGCGCGGCCGGCGGCCGTCAGCGAGATCGTTTTCGCGCGGCGGTCGTGCGGATCCTCGTCGCGGCGCGCCAGGCCGGCCGCGCACAGCTGGTCGAGCAGGCGCACGAGCGACGGCCCTTCGATGCCGACGTGTTCGGCGAGCGCGCCCTGCCGCACGCCTTCGCCGAGGCGGCCGGCGATCAGGAGCGGCGTCGCGCAGGCTTCGGACACGTTGTACGCGTTCAGCACGCCGTCACTGGTGCGGCGCCACTTGCGCGCGGACAGCACGAGCAGGCTGCTGACGGCGAGGCGGAGGTCGTGCAGATTGGTCATGGGCGAGATGATAGGGGCAAAACAATTCGATAGCAAACTATCGGTTTTTGTCACCCGGATGACACGTCGCACGCGGCGCGGCCGGCCCGTCTGAAGCAATTTAGGCGGCGTGCCGGGGATGGTCAAACTGTAAGGTTGGCGTGAGCGAACCGCGCGCGGCCGGCGCCGCGACTATATTGAATGGTCAGACGAGATCCGTCCGGCCGGGCCGCGTGTGCCAGTTAAGCAAATTCGAAGCCCCGGTTCGGGAAAGCCGACTTCGCGAAACGGCGCGCGGCGTGCATATTGGGGACATTGCAAGCGCACCGGAGACTCCGCACGTGTCGACCTCATCCTCGCAACCCACCGCCGCCGCGCCGCTCGACGCGTGGCTCGGCAAGACCGAAACGCTCGGCGACGACATCACCGCGTTCCCGCTGAATGCGCTGGCCGCCACGCTCGACCGGGCGTCGCCCGGCGACGTCGTGCCGCCGATGTGGCACTGGCTCTACTTCCTGCCCGTCGCGCCGCTGGCCGAAGTCGGCCCCGACGGCCACCCGAGGCGCGGCGGCTTCCTGCCGCCCGTGCCGCTGCCGCGCCGCATGTGGGCCGGCGGCCGGCTGACGTTCCATGCGCCGCTGCGCGCGGGGCGGCGCGCGACGCGCGAATCGACGATCGCGAATATCGAAGACAAGACGGGCCGCAGCGGCCGGCTCGTGTTCGTGACGGTGCAGCACCGGATCGAGTGCGGCGGCGCGCTGTGCGTCGAGGAAGAGCACGACATCGTCTATCGCGACGCGCCGCAGCCGGGCGCACCCGCGCCGAAGCCGGTCGCGGCGCCCACGGGCGAGACGTGGACGCGCACCGTCACCGCCGACGCGGTGATGCTGTTCCGCTATTCGGCGCTGACCTTCAACGGTCACCGCATCCACTACGACCGCAGCTACGTGACGCAGGAGGAAGGTTATCCGGGGCTCGTCGTGCACGGCCCGCTGATCGCGACGCTGCTGGTCGATCTCGTGCACCGCGAACGGCCCGACGCGACACTCGCGAGCTTCGCGTTCCGCGCGGTGCGCCCGACCTTCGACGGGCAGCCGTTCACGCTGTGCGGCAAGCCGTCGGACGACGGCGGCACGATCGAGCTGTGGGCGAAGGATCGCGACGGCTGGCTGACGATGCAGGCCACCGCGACCCTCGCGTGACGCACGCCTCGCGTTCCTTTCCATTCTTCGACGACGGACCATGCAGACGACGCAACAAGATCAGTACCAGGACATCCGCGAAGCGGTGCGCGACCTGTGCAGCCAGTTTCCCGGCGAGTATTTTCGCAAGATCGACGAAGCGCGCGATTACCCGGACGCGTTCGTCGATGCGCTGACGAAGGCCGGCTGGCTCGCCGCGCTGATTCCGCAGGAATACGGCGGCTCGGGCCTCGGGCTCACCGAGGCATCGATCATCATGGAGGAGATCAACCGCTCGGGCGGCAACTCCGGCGCGTGCCACGGGCAGATGTACAACATGGGCACGCTGCTGCGCCACGGCTCGGCCGAACAGAAGCGTGCGTACCTGCCGAAGATCGCGAGCGGCGAACTGCGCCTGCAGTCGATGGGCGTGACCGAGCCGACCACCGGCACCGACACGACGAAGATCAAGACGACCGCCGAGAAACGCGGCGACCGTTACGTGATCAACGGGCAGAAGGTGTGGATCTCGCGCGTGCAGCATTCGGACCTGATGATCCTGCTCGCGCGCACGACGCCGCTTGCCGACGTGAAGAAGAAATCGGAAGGGATGTCGATCTTCGTCGTCGATCTGCGCGACGCCATCGGCCGCGGGCTGACGGTGCAGCCGATTCCGAACATGGTCAATCACGAGACCAACGAGCTGTTCTTCGACAACCTCGAGATTCCCGCCGAGAACTTGATCGGCGAGGAAGGGCAGGGCTTCCGGTACATCCTCGACGGGCTGAACGCGGAGCGCACGCTGATCGCGGCCGAATGTGTCGGCGACGGCTACTGGTTCATCGACAAGGTGTCGCAGTACGTGAAGGAGCGTGTCGTGTTCGGGCGCCCGATCGGGCAGAACCAGGGCGTGCAGTTTCCGATCGCGCGCGCGTTCGTGAACGTCGAGGCCGCGAGCCTGATGCGCTTCGACGCCGCGCGCCGGTTCGATGCGCACGAACCGTGCGGCGCGCAGGCGAACATGGCGAAGCTGCTCGCGGCCGACGCGTCGTGGGAAGCCGCGAATGCGTGCCTGCAGTTTCACGGCGGTTTCGGCTTCGCGTGCGAATACGACGTCGAGCGCAAGTTCCGCGAGACGCGGCTGTACCAGGTCGCGCCGATCTCGACCAACCTGATCCTGGCCTACGTCGCGGAGCATATCCTCGACCTGCCGCGCTCGTTCTGACGGAGGCCGACGATGAGACCTCTCGACGGCATCAAGGTGATCACGCTCGAACATGCGATCGCGGCGCCGTTCTGCACGCGCCAGCTCGCCGATCTCGGCGCGCGCGTGATCAAGATCGAACGGCCCGGCAGCGGCGACTTCGCACGCGGTTACGACGAACGCGCGCACGGCTTGTCGTCGCATTTCGTCTGGGTGAACCGCTCGAAGGAGAGCCTGACGCTCGACGTCAAGCAGCCCGACGCGGCCGCCGTGCTGAACGCGCTGCTCGCGGATGCCGACGTGCTCGTGCAGAATCTCGCGCCCGGCGCGGCCGAGCGCCTCGGCCTTGGTTACGACGCGCTGAAGGATGCGCATCCGCGCCTGATCGTCTGCGACATCTCGGGCTACGGCGACGACGGTCCGTATCGCGACCGCAAGGCCTACGACCTGCTGATCCAGAGCGAAGCCGGGTTCCTGTCGATCACCGGCGCGCCCGGGCAACCGGCGAAGGCCGGCTGCTCGATCGCGGACATCGCGGCCGGCATGTATGCGTACACGAACATCCTGAGCGCGCTGCTGATGCGCGGCCGTACCGGCGAAGGATGCCGGATCGACGTGTCGATGCTGGAGAGCATGGTCGAGTGGATGGGCTACCCGCTCTACTACGCGATCGACGGGCAGAGCCCGCCCGCGCCGTCGGGCGCGTCGCACGCGACGATCTGCCCGTACGGCCCGTTTCCGGCCGGCGACGGCAAGACCGTGATGCTCGGGCTGCAGAACGAACGCGAATGGAAGCTGTTCTGCGAACAGGTGCTGCGGCAGCCCGCGCTCGCCGACGATCCGTGCTTCAACGCGAATTCGAAACGCCATGCGGCGCGCGATGCGGTGCATGCGCTGATCGTCGATGCATTCTCGATGCTGACGGCCGCGGACGTGATGCAGCGGCTCGACGCGGCCGGTATCGCGAACGCGCAGATGAACACGCTCGACGACGTGTGGCGGCACCCGCAACTGACGGCACGCGAACGCTGGCGCAGCGTCGACACGGCGGCCGGCCCGATGCCCGCGCTGCTGCCGCCCGGGCTGCCCGACGGCATCGAGCCGCGGATGGACGCGGTGCCGGCGCTCGGCCAGCACACCGACGCGATCCTCGCCGAACTCGGCTACGACCGCGCGCATATCGATGCGCTGCGCGCGAACGGCACGATCTGATTCTGCTTCCACGACCCACGATGATGAACACGCTTCCCGCTCCCGGCCTCACGCTCGCGACCTTCGCGTCGCAACTGCGCTTCGACGCGATTCCGGCCGACGTCGTCGCGCGCACCGTCAATCTCTATGTCGACTGGCTCGGCTCCGCGCTGGCCGGCAAGGGCGCGCGCCCGGTCGAGACGATCGCCGCGTTCGCGCGCCGCGCGGGCGGCTCGCCCGGCGGGCCCGGCACGGCCGACGTGCTGATCGACCGCACGCGTGCGACGCCGTATTTCGCGGCGATGGTGAACGGCGCGGCGTCGCATTTCGCCGAGCAGGACGACGTGCACAACGGCTCGGTGTTCCATCCGGCGACGGTCGTGTTTCCGGTGGCGCTCGCGTTTGCGCAGGCACGCGGCGCGAGCGGGCGCGCATTCATCGAGGCGGCGGTCGCGGGGTATGAAGTCGGTATCCGCGTCGGCGAGTTTCTCGGGCGTTCGCACTACAAGGTGTTCCATACGACCGGCACCGCGGGCACGGTGGCGGCGGCCGCGACGGCCGGGCGGCTGCTCGGGTTGTCGCCGGAACGGATGCTCGACGCGTTCGGATCGGCCGGCACGCAGGCGAGCGGGCTGTGGGAATTCCTGCGCGACGCGGCCGATTCGAAGCAGCTGCATACGGCGATGGCCGCCGCGAACGGGCTGATGGCGGCCGAACTCGCGCACGACGGGTTTCGCGGCGCGACGCGGATTCTCGAGGGCGCGCAGGGGATGGCGGCCGGGATGTCGACCGATGCCGACCCCGCGCGGTTGACCGACCGGCTCGGCGAACGCTGGGCGACGGCGGAAACGTCGTTCAAGTATCACGCGTCGTGCCGCCACACGCATCCGGCCGCCGATGCGCTGCTCGCGGTGATGGCGCGCGCGCGACTCGCCGCGACGGACATCGAAGCGGTCGTCACGCACGTGCACCAGGGGGCGATCGACGTGCTCGGCGCGGTCACGGTGCCGAGCACCGTGCATCAGGCGAAGTTCAACATGGGCACCGTGCTCGCGCTGGTCGCGTGGCATGGGCACGCCGGTGTCGACGAATTCGAGCGCGAGTACGCTGCCGCGCATGTCGCCGCGTTTCGCGACCGCGTGTCGATGGCGTTCGACGACGAGGTCGATCGCGCGTATCCGGCGCGCTGGATCGGCAAGGTAACGGTGACGACGCGCGACGGCCGCACGTTCGCGGGCCGTGTCGACGAGCCGAAGGGCGATCCCGGCAATACGCTGTCGCGCGACGAGATCGCGCGGAAGGTGCGCACGCTCGCCGCGTTCTCGGGCGCCGCATCGGCTGGCGAGGTCGAGCGGCTCGTGGCCGACGCGTGGCAGGTCGCGTCGCGCGACGCGCTCGGCACGCTGTTTCCGGAGGGTTCGGCATGACGGCCGCATCCGCTCGTTCATGGCTGTTCGTTCCCGGTAATCGCCCGGAGCGCTTCGAGAAGGCGCGTGCGGCCGGCGCCGACGCGGTGATCGTCGATCTCGAGGATGCGGTGCCGCCGGACGGCAAGCCGGCGGCGCGCGATGCGGTCGTCGCGCACCTCGATGCCGCGCGGCCCGTGTGGGTGCGCGTGAATGCGGCCGACACCGCCTGGTTTGCCGACGACATCGCGGCGATCACCGCGCATCCGGGTACGGCCGGCGTGATGCTGCCGAAGTGCGACGCGCGCGCGCAGATCGATGCGGTGCTCGCGCACGCACATCGCGCGCTCGAACTGCTGCCGATCGTCGAGACGGCGACCGGCATCGCCGGGCTCGATGAAGTCTGTATGTCGCCGCGCGTCGTGCGCGTGGCCTTCGGCACGCTCGATTTTCAGGTCGACCTCGGGATCGACGGCGACGGGGAAGAGTTGAACGCGTTTCGCTCGCGGATCGTGCTGGCTTCGCGGCTCGCCGGTATCGCACCGCCGGTCGACGGCGTGTCGACGGTCATCGACGATGCCGATGCGATCGAGCGGCATGCGCGCTACGCGCGGCGCTTCGGCTTCGGCGGCAAGCTGTGCATTCATCCGAAGCAGCTCGATGCGGTGCATCGCGCGTATGCATGGACCGATGCGGAGCGGGCGTGGGCGCGGCGCGTGCTCGAAGCCGTCGACGCGAGCGGCGGCGCGGCGGTCGCGCTCGACGGGAAGATGATCGACGCGCCGGTGATCCTGAAGGCACAGCGCATCCTGCGCGGATAGGCGGCCGGCGCAATCGCCGGCGGCCACCTATAATCGTCACGACCGGCCGCGCGTTACACCACCGCGCCCGGGACGGCACATGCAGCCGGCGGAACGGCGACGTGCGTCCGATCTCCCACCCATCGCACAAGAGGTACGCATCTTGGCAACCTACATCGTCTTTACGCGGGAAAGCACGCAGGACCAGCACGAACTCGATCTCTACCAGAGCAAGGTTGGCGCGACACTGGCCGGTCATCCGGTCAAGGTACTCGCCGCTTATGGCCCGCAGGAAACGCTGGAAGGCGAAGGGCCGGAAGGTGTCGTGATCGTCGAGTTTCCGTCGAAGGAAGCCGCGCATGCGTGGTACCACGGCCCCGAATACCAGGCCGTCGTCCAGCACCGCTTCAAGGGCTCACGCTATCGCGCGGTGCTGGTCGAGGGCGTTTGAACGCAACGCGTGACGCGTCATGAACACGACGACGTCGTCTCCTGAATCGGTCCGCCCGCCGATGGGCCGCGCGGCCACGACGTTGCTGGCGATCAGCCTGCTGCTCTATCTGG
This sequence comes from Burkholderia theae, assembly GCF_048565265.1. Classification (NCBI taxonomy): domain Bacteria; kingdom Pseudomonadati; phylum Pseudomonadota; class Betaproteobacteria; order Burkholderiales; family Burkholderiaceae; genus Burkholderia; species Burkholderia theae. Next base: position 689,660 of record NZ_CP183463.1, on the reverse strand, counting down.
TCGCGATGTTCACCGCGCCGTTCCGCACGGGCGCGCCGCAACCGCATCCGTGGGCCGACGGCTGGCAGGTGCTGCTGACGGGCTGGATGGGCGTGCTTGCCGGTATCTACGCGTGGCTCGCGAATCCGCTCGTGCTTGCGGCCTGGGTGCTGACGGTGAAGCGGTATCGCATGCAGGCGGTCGTGCTCGCGGTGCTGGCGCTGCTGTTCGGGATGAGCTTCCTGACGCAGCATCAGATCCTCGTCAACGAAGCCGGGGACGTCGAACCCGTGCATCTCGATGCGATCGGCTACTGGTGCTGGCTGGCGAGTTTCGGCGCGGCGGTGGCCGGCGCTGCGTTGTTGCCCGGGCGGAGGAGGTAGCACACGGTGCGCCGGTGCGCGTTCCCGCTTATTGCATTGGCGATTGCAACCGTGATGACGCGGGCCAATACACTGGTTGAGCCGCTGTCTTGTCAAATGCTTGTGCGCAACGCGATTTCTAAATTTTCTGCCTAGAAAATCGAAATCGATGAAAGACAGCGGCGCCGATTGTTTAGGATGAGACTGTTCAGGATATGCTCTTTGGGGTAAATTTTTCTGCATATCGTGTTATTTCTATGCCGGACGCTGCGACAGTTTGCGAGTTAATTTCGTCGAGATATTCTCTGAGATTGTTTGGGTCGAGAATTTCTCGATTCGTGTCTTCAATGATTTGGTTGATATTGTGCATTTCCGTGTTGTCAATTGAGAGAGATTTTCGCAGGGACTCGTTGTTTCTCAATTTCGTTTTCGCGATCCAGTCAATGTAGTCAAGGTATTTCTTGGTGTGAATGCCCACCGCGACGTGAAACGTCGGTTCTCCAAGCGCGATTGCTGAATGCCACCATCCGCGAGGAATATAAATGACATCTCCTTTTTCGAGAGTGAAATCCAGTTCTGGATGAGTCGGGCGGAGATGTTTTTGGTCTCTGCTGGTTTGTCCTTCGACCGGGAGATTGAATGTCGGATTGTAAATCTTCCAATGCTTTCTCCCGATTAGCTGGACGGCGAAAACATCGTGAGTATCCCAGTGATCTCCAAATGATCCTTTTTTTCCAAAAGAGAGGTAGCCATTCGCAACGATGTCTGTCGATAGGAAATTTGAAATATTCTGACAGATATTTCTAATCTTCAATGAGAGTGATTCCATTCTATTGAAAACCAATGTGGATCCGTTGTCGAGTTGGTGATGGACTTCCGCGACGTTAAGCTGACTTTTCAGGACACCGACTTCGACGCATTTCCATTCATAGCTCTCGGGTGGAAGGAAATTACTGCCACTATGAATCTTGATTCGCAGTGGACTGGATTGGCTGGCGTATATTGCCTCGTCGATGTCGGGCCATTCGAAGTTCTCGCAGGAAGCAGCACCTCGAAATATTGCAGGTTTTTTCTCAAAAAAATGTTGTAGAAAATCTTTCCTTTCGATTGGAAAATTGATCATGACAAGCGATGCCTCCAGGTAAGTATGTATCCGACCCGCGGTAGGAGTCGGATACGTTGATTTGTTGAAAGTTGGTTAGCCGTCGCCGTCTTCACCGTAATTGGGATACATGGTGGCCGACGATGAGCCAGGGGCCCAACACGTTCCGTTTGCGTCGACCCAACCATTCTTTTGTGTGCCCCGCAAGTCAATCACGTTGGTTGACTCAAGTTCGCCGGATAGATCCAGCCCACCGGAGACGAAAATCGTGTCGGAATTAGTGAGAATCTTCATGGTCTCGTGTTCCTGTATTACATCCAAATTTATCGATACGATATAAAATATTGGCAACTTTCTCTTTCGATAGAATGTCTCCTTTCATGGTTGATGCTTCGAGTGATGGCGAAAAGCGTTTTTCGTATTTTTTGAATATTTTGTAGTCAATGTCGCGAAGGCCGCACATGGCATACATTTTCGACTCGATGGTTGAGTCGCCTGATTTAATTGTTTCGACAAAATAATGTTTTGCGTCAGGGCTTTGTTTTATTTTTCTGTAAATTTTTTCCTCCAAACTGATGTGCCCAGCAAATCCTACTAATCCCAATGAGAATGTTTTGATCCCATGAAATTCTTCGTGTGGGTTGGTTTGTGCACGGCTTGTCGGTGCAATAAACAAGCTTAGGAAGATGAGGAATAAGGGGTATATTTTCTTCATGAGTCGAATCTCCTTCGGGCGATATTCAAGAGAGGTTTCGCGAAATGCCATTTGTGCGACGAGGCCAATCGCTGGTCGGTGTGGCGTCGAACCGGCGTGCCGTAGTGCCGTAGGCGTAAGCGTCGAGCCTATACAGGGGCGTTGGACGTCTCCGCCATCAAAGGCACGCAGTGATGGCGGAGCCGCCCGGCCGTTTCGTCGTCGCGGCAGCGTGGGTAACTTCCCCTTCTTGATTGCATCGCTGTTGATCGGGCAGACTGCACAAAGCAGCGGAATTGTCGTGTCGTCAGGAGGGCGGTCGAATGCATTTAGCGCTGCACGCAGAGGCGGGAGCGGCGCAGAGGCGTTGCCATTGGCCGTTTGTTTGCATGAAGCTACGCGTCGACAAATGAAGCTGCTCCGCATTGGCACTGCCTTGCTGTGCGAATTCGCCCGTGCCGAAAAGGCTTGCATGCAGATGGCGGCGTAACTTGGAACGAGCAGGTATCGGCGAGTGATGGCCCTCCGCATGGTTTGTCCTCGTTTCTGATTTACCGACCGGACGTGTGCGCCGTTTCGGGGGCCAGCATTCCAAAACTGGCTCAGGTTCTGAGTGTGTCATGCGTTCCGACTGTCGAAAATCGGCACGGATTGAGCGATGCAGCACCAAAGCGTGGGCCAATTTGCGCTACGACGTGTGCATAGCAAGGCGGTGCGCGGCGCGGACGACCGACTGTATTGGTTATACGGGCGGCCGAGCAGTCGGACGATGTGTTCGCACTAGTTTGTGTTCGGCGCAGAATGCCTATCGACGGAGCGCGTGCGAATCTTCACCAACTGTCACGCGTCGAGTTATATCGGCTGAGTATCTGCCTGCGGGCGGGGGTTTGCTCTGATTTGTCGTTGGGGCGAGATTCGATTGTGTACGCCGCCGGATCGGACGATACACAGTACAGGATGTTTTTCTGCCGCCACATATCGCATATCGACGTGCGGCGGCGCGCGTTTCCGCTTACCGCACGTGCGGCTGCAACGCGCGCAACCAGTACGACACCGCCACGGCACCACCATCCGGCGTGCCGATCGCGCGCTCGCCGAGATAACTCGCACGCCCCGCGCGCGGCGTCATGCGCGCGGTTTCCTGTGCCCCCAGTTCGGCGGCCTCCACCGCCGCCGCCCACGCGCTTGCGGGATCGCGATCGTGGTCGAGCGCACGGTCGAACGCATCGGCGGCCGGCACCAGCGCATCGAGCATCGTCCGGTCGCCGGCGTGCGCGCCGCCCAGTTCGCTGATCGAATCCACCGCGCCGCGGAACGCCGCGGCCCAGTCGCGCGCCGACGGCTCCGCGATATCGGCCAGCCGGCGCGACGCGCGCAGCAGCGCGGTCGCGTAGAACGGCCCCGAACTGCCTGCAATCGCACGGCGCAACGCGGCGCCGAGTGCCGCGAGCGCGCCGGCCGGCGTGCCGTACGCGGTGTCCGGCAATTCGAGGATCGCTTGCGCGGCGCGCAGCATGCTCGCGCCGAGGTCGCCGTCGCCGGCCGCCGCATCGAGGTCGGTCAGCGTCTGTTCGTGGTCGATCAAGGTCTGCGCGACCGCGTGCAGCGCAGGCTGCAGGCGCGCGGCCCAAGCGCGGCCGGCTGCATCGAGCGGCGGCAGCGGCGCGTCGTGCGAATCGGCCGCGGCTACGCGGATCCGCGTATTCACGGCGCCGCCGCCCGGCCATGCGCGCGCCTGCGTTGGCGCGTCGAGCAGCGCCGCACGTTCGTCGTTCAGCCGCAGCACCGAAATCGAGCAGCCGGGCATGTTCAGCGCCGACAGGAACGTGCCGGCCCACGCGCGCGCCACGACGATGCCGCGCCGGCTCAGGTTGTCGTACGCGGTACGCAGCACGATCGCGAGTTCCATGTCCGGCGTCGCGCCGAGACCGTTGACGAACAGCGCGACGCGTTCGCCGCTGTCGAGCACGAGATCGGCGGCGATGCTCGACAGCAGCGTGTCGACCAGCGCGTCGGCCGGCAGCGGCGCGCGGCGTTCGACGCCTTTTTCGCCATGGATGCCGAGGCCGAGCTCGATCTCGTCGTCGGCGAGACTGAAGCCCGACTTGTCGGCGCCCGGGATCGTGCAGCCGTCGAGCGCGACGCCCATCGTGCCGAGCTCGGCCGCCGCGTCGCGTGCGATCGCAGCGACGCGGGAAAGCGGCAACCCGCGCGCGGCGGCCGCGCCGGCGAGCTTGTGGATCAGCACGGTACCGGCGATCCCGCGCCGCTGGCCGCGCTCGACGCGGCCGCGCAGCGATACGTCGTCGGCGACGATCACGGTCTCGACCGGAATGCCTTCGGCCCGCGCGAGCTCGGCGGCGAGCCCGAAATTGAGCCGGTCGCCCGTGTAGTTCTTCACGATCAGCAGCGCGCCGTTCGGGCCGGCGCTCGCGCGGATCGCGGCGAGCACGGCGTCGGTGGACGGCGACGTGAACACTTCGCCGCAGACGGCCGCGCTCAGCATCCCTTCGCCGACGTAACCGCCGTGCGCGGGCTCGTGCCCGCTGCCGCCGCCGGAGAGGATCGCGACGGGCCGCTGCGCGGGCTCGGGCAGCGGCTGGCGGACGAGTACGTGCTCGTCGCCGAGGATCGCAAGATGCGGCGATTGTCGCGCGATGCCTTCCAGCATTTCTCGCACGACATCGGACGGGCGGTTCACAAGCTTTTTCATGGCGACAATTCCTGACGGGTGAACGGGGCGCGGTCGGGCCTGCACTTCGCGCCACGATACATCAGGTCGGGTCGTCGTTGCACGGATCGCGGGCGCGATCGTGCGGTGCCGGCGCGGCGGCCCGCGCCGGATGCGGCTACTTCGCCGCCGCGATCTCCTTTGCGCGGATCAGCCGCGCGCGCAGCACGTTGCGGCTGATGCCGAGCAGTCGTGCCGCCTGGATCTGGTTGCGGTGGCTGAACTCGAACGCGACGCGCATCACGGTGTCCTCGATGCGTTCGAACAGGTTGCCGTGCCCGTCGTCGAACAGGTCGCGCAGCGCGCGTTCGAGCGCGTCCTGCGCACCGGCGGACGCATCCGGCGCACGTGGGCCGGCCGCCGGCACGCACGGCGAAGAAATGTGCAGGTCGGTGTCCTGCAGCGACTCGTGGCGACTCACGAGCAGCGCATGATGGATCACGTTCTCCAGCTCGCGGATATTGCCGGGCCAGCTGTGCGCCTCGAGCCGTCGCTCGGCGCGCGGATCGATGTTGCGCGGTCCGTAGCCGAGGCGGCTGCGGTAGTCGTCGAAGAAGTGGCGCGCGAGCGGCAGGATGTCGCCCGGCCGTTCGCGCAGCGTCGGCACCGCGAGCTGCACGACGTTGAGCCGATAGAACAGGTCGCCGCGAAAATGCCCGGTCGCGACCGCCTGCTGCAGGTCGACGTTGGTCGCGGCAACCACGCGCACGTCAATCGGTGTGCCCGTGCGCGAACCGAGCCGCACGACCTCGCGCTCCTGCAGCACGCGCAGCAGCTTGACCTGCATCGACAGCGGCAGGTCGCCGATCTCGTCGAGAAACAGCGTGCCGCCGTTGGCGGCTTCGAACCAGCCCGGCTTCGCGCCGAACGCGCCCGTAAACGCGCCTTTCTCGTGGCCGAACAGCTCGCTCTCGACCAGCGTTTCGGAGAACGCGCCGCAGTTCACGGCGACGAACGGCCCGCTGTTGCGGTGGCTGAGGCTGTGCACGTGGCGCGCGATCAGTTCCTTGCCGGTGCCCGTCTCGCCGACGATCAGCACGTTCGCGTCGCTCGGCGCGACGAGGCGAATCCGTTCGAGCAGCGCGACCGAACGCGGATCGACGAATACCTGCGCACGGGCGCGGATCGGTGCCTGACGCGCGGGCAACGTCAACACGGGTGCGCCGCGCGGCGCGGTGACGACGCGAAGGTTGAGCGGGCGCGGCGATGCGGAATGGGATGTCATGGCGGTAAACCGTTGGATGGCCGAGGGAAGCGATCCCGTGTCGATGGGTGCCGTGGTCCGGCTGCTGCGTGGTCAGCAGAGTGTTCACTGTTTCGCTGCGCGCTGAAAGTATCGATTTCTGATAACCAAAGTGCGATTGGCGCGCAGCGTGCAACGGTGCGGGAGAGCGAGGGGGCATGCCGTCAATGCAGCGTATTCGACGTGATGGCGCACGACACACTGCTGCCTGAGCAGCAGCGCGCAAGCGAGACTGCTTCGCCTGGTTCATCACGCCATGAAATATCGATGTGACACGTGCGTCGGAACGCTAACCACGATCGCGCATTTGGGCGAATGCGTTGTCGGTTGGGCAATCGCATGAAATTTCGTGATGCAGATGATCGTCCCGACACACACGCATGTGAATGGCACACTCCTTGCTCACCCGAAGCGGTATCGCCGCATCGATACGCGGCTCGACAACGGAAATGCATCGGATGAGCAACACCCTCAACGTGGTCGCGATATCGGGCGGCCTGCAACGGCCGTCACGCACGCTGGCGCTGACCGGCGCGATCGTCGCGGCGCTCGGTGCCGCGCTGCCGATCGATACACGGCTGATCGAACTCGGTGAGATCGGCAGCCGGCTGGCCGGCGCGCTGACGCGCGCGCAGGTCCCGGCCGATCTCGAAGCGCTGATCCGCGCGATCGAGACGGCCGATGCGCTGGTCGTCGCGAGCCCCGTCTATCGCGCGTCGTACACGGGCCTGTTCAAGCACCTGTTCGACCTCGTGCGTCACGACGCACTCGTCGACGTGCCGGTGCTGCTTGCCGCCACTGGCGGCAGCGAGCGTCATGCGCTCGTGATCGACCATCAGCTGCGGCCGTTGTTCAGCTTCTTCCAGGCACGCACGCTGCCGATCGGCGTGTATGCGTCCGAAAGCGATTTCGATCGATATGACATCACGAACCCGGCGCTGCGCGCGCGCATCGCGCTCGCCGTCGAGCGCGCGGTGCCGCAACTGCGCCCGCATGCGCTTTCCGCCGCGGCCGCGTAGGTCGCTTCCGTTTCCCCACCCGACCAGGACACCTTCATGAGCCTTACCGACCCTTCCGCCGACGGCGTCAAATTCGCCTACTGGGTGCCGAATGTCAGCGGCGGCCTCGTCGTCAGCACGATCGAGCAGCGCACCGACTGGAGCCTCGAATACAACCAGCAGCTCGCGCGCACGGCCGAGGCGGCCGGCTTCGACTACGCGCTGAGCCAGATCCGCTTCACGGCCGGCTACGGCGCCGAATACCAGCACGAGTCGGTGTCGTTCAGCCAGGCGCTGCTGCACGCGACGACGAAGCTCAAGGTGCTCGCCGCAATCCTGCCGGGGCCATGGCATCCGGCCGTGGTCGCGAAGCAGCTCGCGACGATCGACCATATCTCGAACGGGCGCATCGCGATCAACGTCGTGAGCGGCTGGTTCAAGGGCGAGTTCACCGCGATCGGCGAGCCGTGGCTCGAGCACGACGAACGCTATCGGCGCTCGAAGGAGTTCATCCAGGCGCTGAAGGGTATCTGGACGCAGGACAACTTCACGTTCAAGGGCGACTTCTATCGCTTCAACGACTACACGCTGAGCCCGAAGCCGGTGCAGAAACCGCATCCGGAGATCTTCCAGGGCGGCAGCTCGCGCGCGGCGCGCGACAACGCGGCGAGCGTGTCGGACTGGTATTTCACGAACGGCAATACGCCGGAGAACCTGAAGGCGCAGATCGACGACATCCGCGCGAAGGCCGCCGCGAACAACCACCGCGTGCGGATCGGCGTCAACGCGTTCGTGATTGCGCGCGACACCGAGGAAGAGGCGCGCGCCGTGCTCGACGACATCATCCGGCACGCGCACGTCGAGGCCGTGCATGCGTTCGGCGATGCGGTGAAGCAGGCCGGCAGCGCGTCGCCGGAGCGCGAGGGCAACTGGGCGAAATCCACGTTCGAGGATCTCGTGCAATACAACGACGGCTTCCGCACGAACCTGATCGGCACGCCGCAGCAGATTGCCGAACGGATCGTCGCGTTGAAGGCGATCGGCGTCGATCTCGTGCTCGCGGGGTTCCTGCATTTCATCGAGGAAGTCGAGTACTTCGGCCAGCGCGTGTTGCCGCTCGTGCGCGAACTCGAGGCGCAGCGGCAGGCGGTGGCGGCGTGATGGATGCGGGCCGACGCGCGGCGCGCGATTGCGTCAGCCCGTGCCGCGCCCGCGCGATACTTACGCCACGCCCGCCAGTTTCGATGCATCGACAACCATCTGCACGCCGAGGCTGCCGAGGATGAGGCCCATCGCCCAGCGCTGCGCGAGCAGCAGCGTCGGGCGCCCGTGCAGGAACTTCGCGATGCTGCTCGAGCAGATCGCCACCAGCCCGTTTGCCGACATGAACGCGGCGATCAGCAGCGAACCGAGAAACAGCGACTGGCCGAACACGCTGCCGCTGCGGTAGTCGATGAACTGCGGCAGCAGCGACACGAACAGCATCGCGAGCTTCGGGTTCAGCACGCTGGTCGTCGCGCCCATCGCGAGCAGGCGCAGCGGCTGTTCGTTCGGCAGTGCCTGCACCTCGAACGGCGAGCGGCCGCCGGGCCTGACCGCCTGCCATGCCAGATACAGCAGATAAACCGCACCTACCGCGCCCAGTATGCTGCCCGCATAGGGCACGCTCATGAACAGCGTCGTGATGCCGAACGCCGCGCCGAACATGTAGAACAGGTAACCGAGCATCACGCCGGCCAGCGAGATCAGCCCGGCCGTGCGCCCTTGCGCGATCGAGCGCGACATCACGTAGACCATGTTCGGCCCCGGCGTGACCGCGAGCATGCCGCCAATGACGAGAAATCCGTAGATCGATCCGGACGTATGCATGTTTCCGATTCCTGCAACGAGTGCTGACGGGATGGATTGTCCGACCGTGGAGGAGAACAGTAAAACGGGATAAACTGAATCGATTGATCAGATTTTCTGAACGCCATGAAAAAGCTCGACCTCGATGTGCTGGCGATGGTGGTGGCCGTGGCGGAGTCCGGATCGTTCGCGCAGGGCGCGCAGGCCGTGCACCGGTCGCCGTCGGCGGTGAGCATGCAGATCAAGGCGCTGGAAGACGCGCTCGGCAAGCCGCTCTTCATCCGCGACACGCGCAACGTGACGGCCACCGACGACGGCAGGATGCTCGCCGAATACGGCCGCCGGATGCTGGCGATGCGCGACGAGGCGTGGGCATCGGTCGTGCGCCCGGAGATCCGCGGCCGCGTGACGATCGGCGTGCCCGACGACTACATTTCGTCGCTGCTGCCGCAGGTGCTCGGCAAATTCGCCGCGATGCATCCGCGCGTGGAAGTGCGCGTGATCGGCCAGCCGAGCAGCGCGCTCGTGCCGATGCTGAAGGACAACACGGTTGACCTCGCGTGTCTCACGCGGATCAAGGGCGTGACCGGCGAACTGATCCGGATGGAGCCGATCGTCTGGACCGGGTCGCCGAAACGAAACGTGTGGGAGGAGCGGCCGCTGCCGGTGGCGTTTTTCACGCACGGCGGCAGCATGGCGCGCGATCACGCGATCAAGGCGCTGAACCGGCAGCACATTCCGTTCCGGATGTCGTACGAAAGCCCGAGCTACCTCGGGCTGCTCAGCATGGTCGAGGCCGGGCTCGCGGTCGCGCCGCTGGCGCGCTGCTGCGTTCCGGAACACCTCGTCCAGCTTTCGGAGAGCCACGGGCTGCCGCCGCTGGGCGAACTCGAGGTCGTGCTCGCGCGCAGCGCGCAGTCCGCGCGGCCGCCGTGCGATTACCTCGCCGAGCAGATTCTCGGCGAATGGCGGACCTGACCGGCACGTTGCCGGCGGTGCTTCAGCACGACTTCAGCAGCCATTCGCGGAACGCGACGAGCGACGGCAGCGTTTCGTTCCCCGGCGGGTAGACGAGGTAATAGCTGCGCTGGCTGGTAATCGCGTCGCCGATCGACACGAGCTCGTGGCGGCTCAGTTCGTCCTCCACCAGCACCTTCGGCACCAGCCCGATTCCCATTCCGGCGCGCACCGCCTGAATCAGGTGCGACGTCAGCTCGAAGCTCGGGCCGATGCGCATCTGGCGATGGTCGAGCCGATAGTGCGAGAACCATTCGGCCCACGCCTGCTGGTTGCTCGTCACGCCGAGCAGCGTCTGCTTCGCGGCCCAGGCCGGCGTGCGTGTGCCGGCCTTGCGGCTGCCCGCCTCGGGGCTCGCGATCGCGATCAGGAACTCGTTGTACAGCCGATGCGCATGCAGGCCGGGCCAGTCGCCCGCGCCGACGGTAATGGCCGCGTCGAGGTCGTCGTTGAGGAAATCGATGCCGCCGATCCGCGAATGAAGGTGCACGGTCACGCCCGGATGCGCGGCGTAGAAGTCGTGCAGGTGCGGCAGCAGCCATTTCGAGCCGAACGTCGGCAACGTCGCGAGCCGCAGCGTGCCGGCGCCCGCCTGATGGGACATCGCCTGCAAGGTCGCGCCGCGGATGCGCCCGAGCGCGCCGCTCAGCTCGGCGAAATAGCGGCGCCCGACTTCCGTCAGCTTCACGGAGCGCCCTTCGCGCCGGAACAGCGGCACGCCGAGCTGATCCTCGAGCGTCTGGACCTGCCGGCTGATCGCGCTCTGGCTCAACGACAGCTCCTCGGCCGCGCGTGTGTAGCTTTCGTGCCGCGCGGCTGCCTCGAACACGAGCAGCAGCGACATGGACGGGGTGAGGCGACGGTAATTCATGAGTTTTATGCAATATTCGCCGGGTGAGAATTCGTTTGTTTCTCGCGGATATTCCAAAGATACTGGAATTCCCGGTCGCGTGGAAACTTGCTCAAAACTCATGTTTTGGCGCAGGCAAACACACCGGTTCCACCCATGTTGCGCCTTTGCCCCGCTTTTACCCCATGTCGATCGCCCCGTTGCCCCGTCCCGCCAGCCCGCCCGCGAACGCGTACCGTGACTTTCTCGCCGCGCTGCAGGCCGCCGGATTCGCCGGGGAAATCCACGCGGACCATGCGAACCGGACGGTCCAGTCCACCGACAACTCGATCTACCAGCGCCTGCCGCAAGCGGTGATCTGCCCCGCGCATGCGGACGACGTCCGGCTGCTGGCCACGCTGCTGGCCGAGCCCGCGCATCGCGACGTCAAGGTGGCCGCGCGTGGCGGCGGCACGGGCACCAACGGGCAGTCGCTGACCGACGGCGTGGTGGTCGACCTGTCGCGCAACATGCACCGGATCCTTGAAATCGACGTCGAGCGGCGCTGGGTGCGCGTGCAGGCGGGTGTCGTCAAGGATCAGCTCAATGCGGCGCTGAAGCCGTACGGGCTGTTTTTCGCGCCGGAGCTGTCGACGTCGAACCGCGCGACCGTCGGCGGGATGATCAACACCGACGCGAGCGGGCAGGGCAGCTGCACGTACGGCAAGACGCGCGACCACGTGCTCGAGCTGGATTTCGTGCTGATGGGCGGCGAGCAGTTGCACAGCGACGCGCTCGCGAACGACGAACTGGAGCGCCGGTGTGCGCGGCAGGACCGCATCGGCAAGGTCTACCGCACCGCGCGGCGCATCAGCGACGACAAGGCGGCGCTGATCGAGGCGAAGTTTCCGAAGCTCAACCGCTGCCTGACCGGTTATGACCTCGCGCACCTGCGCGAACCGGACGGCCGCTTTAACCTGAACAGCGTGCTGTGCGGCGCCGAAGGCTCGCTCGGTTTCGTCGTCGAGGCGAAGCTCAACGTGCTGCCGATCCCGAAGGTTTCGGTGCTGGTCAACGTGCGCTACGCCGGCTTCATGGACGCGCTGCGCGATGCGCGCGCGCTGCTCGAGCACAAGCCGTTGTCGATCGAGACGGTCGACTCGAAGGTGCTGATGCTGGCGATGAAGGACTTCGTGTGGAGCAGCGTGGCCGAGTATTTTCCGCAGGACGACCGGCGGCCGACGCTCGGCATCAATCTGATCGAATTCAGCGGCGACGATGCGGAAGACGTCGATGCGCGCGTGCGTGCATTCGTCGACCATCTGCGCACCGATACGAGCGTGGAGCGCTTGGGCCATACGCTCGCGGCCGGCGACGATGCGGTGAAGCGCGTGTATGCGATGCGCAAGCGCGCGGTCGGCCTGCTCGGCAACGTGCAGGGAGAGGCGCGTCCGCAGCCGTTCGTCGAGGACACCGCGGTGCCGCCCGAGAACCTCGCCGCGTACATCGCGGAATTCCGCGCGCTGCTCGACGGCCACGGGCTGCAGTACGGGATGTTCGGCCACGTCGACGCGGGCGTGCTGCATGTGCGCCCGGCGCTCGACATGAAGGATCCGCGGCAGGCCGCGCTGGTGCGGCCCGTGTCGGACGCGGTGGCCGAACTCACGCAGCGTCATGGTGGCCTGCTGTGGGGCGAGCACGGCAAGGGCGTGCGCTCCGAATATGCGCCGGCGTTTTTCGGCGAGCTGTATCCGTCGCTGCAGCAACTGAAGGCTGCGTTCGATCCGCACAACCAGTTCAACCCGGGCAAGATCGCGACGCCGCCGGAACCCGCGATGCGGCTGCTGAAGATCGACGAAGTGCCGATGCGCGGCGATCACGACCGGCAGATCGACGAGCGTGTGTGGCAGAGCTACGGCACCGCGATGCACTGCAACGGCAACGGCGCGTGCTACAACTTCGATCCGGACGACGCGATGTGTCCGTCGTGGAAGGCGACGCGCGAGCGCGTGCATTCGCCGAAGGGGCGCGCGTCGCTGATGCGCGAATGGTTGCGCCTGCAAGGGCAGGCCGGCGTCGACGTCGTCGCGGCGGCGCGCGCGCGGCAGCCATTCCTGAGCGGCCTTGCCGCCCGCTGGCGCAACAGCCGCGCCGCACGCAACGGCGACGCCGATTTCTCGCACGAGGTGTATGACGCGATGGCCGGGTGCCTCGCGTGCAAGTCGTGCGCGGGGCAGTGCCCGGTCAAGGTCAACGTGCCCGAATTCCGCTCGCGTTTTCTCGAGCTGTATCACCAGCGCTACCTGCGGCCGCTGCGCGACTACCTGATCGGCTCGCTCGAATTCACGATGCCGTGGATGGCGCGGGTGCCCGCGCTGTACAACGGGCTGATGCGCGCGGGGTGGGTGCGCACGCTGCTGGAGCGGCAGGTCGGCATGGTCGACAGCCCGCTGCTGAGCCGCTTCGATCTCGCGGCCGTGATGCGCCAATGGCGCGTGAAGCCGGCCGACCCGCACGCGCTCGCGGCGCTGAACGAGGCGCAGCGCGCGCGCAGCGTCGTCATCGTGCAGGACACGTTCACGCGCTATTTCGATACCGAGCAACTGGCGACGCTGATCGAGCTGGCGGCGCGCATGGGCTTCCAGGTGTGGCTCGCACCGCTCGCGCCGAACGGCAAGGCGCTGCACGTGCAAGGCTTTCTGCGGGCATTCGAGAAGGCGGCGATTCGCAACGCGACGCAACTGGCCGCGCTGGCGCGGTCGGGCGTCGCGCTGGTCGGCCTCGATCCGGCGATGACGCTCACGTACCGGCAGGAATACCTGAAGGTGACGGGGCTCAGCGATGTGCCGACGGTTGCGTTGCCGCAGGAATGGCTGCTGCACGCGCTGCCGGAAGCGGGCGCGGACGGTGTGCCCCGTGTGTCCGGTACGTACCGGTTGCTGCCGCACTGTACCGAGAAGACCAATGCGCCGGACAGCGGCAAGCAATGGGCGCAGGTGTTCGCGCGTCGCGGGTTGTGCCTGCAGGTTCAGGCGACCGGGTGCTGCGGGATGTCCGGCACCTATGGGCACGAGGCGCGCAACCTGGACACGTCGAAGACGATCTATGCGCAATCGTGGGCCGCGCACGTCGCTGCACCGGATGCGGAAGGCGAGGCGCTGGCGACCGGGTATTCATGTCGCAGCCAGGTGAAGCGCATGTCCGCGCGGCAGTTGCGCCATCCGTTGCAGGCGCTGCTCGATCACGTGCGGGCGGCGGGGTGACGATCGGGCGGCGCGTGTCGCGGTGCCCGTGAGGTGACGTCGAATGTCGAGCGGCTAGCCGTGCCGCACTCGACACATGCCGCGGCTCACGCGTCGGCTTTCGCGGTTTTCCTTGCACGCGGCTTGTCGGCCGCGGGAAATACGCCGACGCCGCGCGGCCGTTTCGGCTCGATCCGCATCTGCTTGATCACGCGCCGGAAGTCGATCTCGTGCGCGGCCAGCGTGCCGATCAGTTTCGCGATGACCGCGAGGTGGGACGGGACGGTGCCCTTGCTGGAATAGTTCGTGATGGAGCTTTCGTTCATCCGGATCAGTCGGGCGAACTCTCGCGCAGTCAGCTGTGCCTTTCTCAACTCCTGCTGAAATTCGGTATACGCCATTGCACACATGTTGCTTCGTCTCCGTGATTCAGAAATCGGCCCGCGCGGCGCCGGCGCCGACGGGTGGCGTTCCCGTCGTGCCGGCGCCAGGGCGGGTTACATCTTGACCTGGTCGAGGAAGGTCTTCTTGCCGCTCTTGTAGCCGTAGATCGAGATGATCCCGTGCGTCAGGTCGCCCTTCGAATCGAAGGTCGTCGTGCCGATCACGCCGTCGTACTTCGTCCCCGGCATCGCCGCGAGGATCTTGGCCGGATCGGTCGAGTTCGCGCGCTTCATCGCATCGACGGCGATGTAGACCGCGTCGTACGCGAACGGCGCGTCGAACTTGATGCCCTGGTTGAAGCGCTTCTCGTACTTCGCGACGAACGCCGCGCCGCCCGGCATCTTCTCGAGCGCCGCGCCGGCTTGCGAGCACAGCACGTTGTCGGCCGCCGGGCCGGCCAGTTCGGCCAGCGAGTCGGTGCACACGCCGTCGCCGGACAGGATCTTCGCGCGCAGGCCGAGCTGCTTCGCCTGCTTCGCGAGCGGGCCGCCGGTGGCGTCCATGCCGCCGTACATGATCGCGTCGGGGTTCTCGCCCTTGATCTTCGTGAGAATCGCGCGGAAGTCGACCGCCTTGTCGTTGGTCGCGTCGTGCGACAGCACCTTCAGGCCGAGTGCTTTCGCCTTCTTCTCGAACTCGTTCGCGAGGCCCTGGCCGTAAGCGGTCGAATCGTCGACCACCGCCACGCTCTTCACGCCCTTCGCCTGCGCGTAACTCGCGAGCGCCGGGCCTTGCTGCGCGTCGGTTGCCACCACGCGGTAGGTCGTCTTGAAGCCTTGCTGCGTGTAGGTCGGGTTCGTGGCCGACGGCGAAATCTGCACGATGCCCGCATCGCTGTAGATCTTCGACGCCGGGATCGACGTGCCCGAGTTCAGGTGGCCGATGACGGCGACGACCTTGTCGTCGACGAGTTTCTGCGCGACCTGCGTGGCCTGGCGCGGGTCGGCCGCGTCATCCTGCGCGTCGAGTTGCAGCGTGATCTTCTTGCCGCCGATCGTGAGCCCCTTCGCATTGATTTCCTCGACCGCGAGGCGCGCGCCGTTCTCGTTGTCCTTGCCGAGGTGCGAGATGCCGCCCGTCGTCGGTTCGACGCTGCCGATCTTCACGACCTGGTCGGCCATCGCGGTCGATGCGGCCGCAAACGCGGCGGCAGCCAGTGCGACGGTGATCAGGGGTTTGCAGCGCATGCCGACAGTGCTTCGTTCCATCTGCCATCTCCGAATTGAATGATCTTTCTATTGACGTCTCGACCGGCCGACGGCGAGGTCGGGGCGATCGGACGAGTCTCCATACCCATCATGGGCTTCGCTTGCATGGCGTCCGGCGGTGTGACAGGCCGCCCGCGCGAGCGGGTGGGTGGACCCACGCCTGACGTCATGCAATTCGTATGAATATATCCGAAGCTGATTTTGCGCGCTGCGGCGAATTGCGTAGTGGGGCCGGCGCGGCGCGGGTCAGCGCCCGAATTCCGACGATTCCCGTGGCCCGAAATCGTGCGCCGCAGCGAGCCGAAGGCTGCAGTTCGCTGTCGATGGCCTTACGTCCGCATCCATTATTCGGCCGGTCGCCGGGGCGAAGCCATGCACACTGACGTGCGGTCAATCGGGAACTGTTCGGTCGATTTGTCTGCACAGTTTGGACACTCTCGATTGCGCACCCGGATTCATCGAAAAGCTTCGTCGAGCGCGATCTCCCTTGGATGCAACTAACGGTCAAGCCCGGCGGCACCTGCGAATTGGCGTGGATCGAAAGCCCGCATAATTCGTTCGGTTTCGCAGAGACCGGGGCGCTTATGGACCAATCCGCTTCCGGATCGTCGGGCCGTCATGGCCGCCCGAAACAACCGCGATCCTAAGAACGCCCGCGCAGTGCGACGAATATCACGCCTGCAATCGCCAGCAGGCCGCCGCACGCCGTCTCGATGCCAGGGCGCTCGCCCGTCAGCACCATCGACAAGAGCGTCGCGACCGCTGGCGTCAGATAGAGGAAGTTGGCGGCGCGTGCCGCCCCGAAGTAGCCGAGTGCGAAGGTCCAGGTCGCGTAACCGAGCGCGGCGGGAAAGACACCGAGCACCAGCACGGCCAGCGTCGTGTCGCGCGACGCGCCGCCGAGCGACACGAGCGCGCCGGGCAGCCACGGCGTGAGCAGCAGCGCGCCGGCCAGCAGCGTGTAGGCGGCGCAGGGCAGCGCGCCGTACACGGGAATCAGCCGCCGCTGCAACACGAAATAGCTGGCCGAACACAGGGCCGCGCAGAGTATCAGCGTACTTCCCGAGCCGAGCACCAGGCCGCCCGGCTGCCCGTGTGCGATCACCGCGATGCCGGCAAGGCTCACCAGCGAACCGAACCATCCCCACCGGTTGAAGCGTTCGCGAAGAAACACGGCGGCCAGCAGTGCCGTGAAGATCGGCAGCGTGTTCACGATGAAACTCGCCGCGCCGGGCGACACGGTTTGCTCACCGGTATTGAGCAGCGCGTTGTAGAGTGCGATGCCGAGAAAGCCGCACGCGACGAAGCGCAACGCGTCGCGCTTCGCCGGCAGGGGAGGCCGCCGCCACGCGAGCCATGCGATCACGAGCACGGCCGCGGTCGCGAAGCGCGCCGCCGCGAGTTGCAGTGGGGCCAGCCCATGCAGGCCGATCCGGATGAACGGGAATGCGGAAGCCCACGAGACGATCGTGAAAGCCACCGCGCCTGCCGCGACCAGCGGTTGACGCACGCCGCGCGACGAAGCCGAGGAAAGAGTATTCATGCGGCAATGGTGCGACGTGGCAAGATGCTAAGCTAGCGCACAGATCAACACCCGGATATGAATATGGCTCACAGCTCGTTTCCGCGGCGGGCTGACGGTCCGGTGCTTGAGCGTCGGGTGGCGGAGGCGCTGCCCGCTGGTTTGCCGACGTCGGGCCCGCGGCCGCCGCTCGCGAGCCTGGAGACGGTCTGCACGGTGGCGCGTCAGGGGTCGTTTCTGGCGGCCGCCGATGTTTCCGGCGTGACGCACGGTGCGATCAGCCGTCGGGTGGCCGCTGTCGAAAACTGGCTGGGCATGGCGCTGTTCGAACGTCATGCACGCGGCGTGCGCCTGACGCCGGACGGGCAGCGCTTCGTCGGCCGGATCGAGCAGGCGTTCGCGATCATCGACAGTGCGGCCGATCAGTGGCGCTCGCCGCGTACGCCGCGACTGGTCAGGATGAGCGTGGTGCCGGCATTCGCGCAGCTCTGGTTGTTCGAGCGGCAGGGCGCGCTCGAGAGCGAAGCGCCCGCGTTGCGCATCGATCTCCATATCGATCTGCGCAACGTGGATATCGCCGGCGGCGAAGCGGATCTGTCGGTTCGGTACGGGCGCGGCAACTGGCGTCAGCTCGAAACCAGCGCGTTCATGCCGGAGCGGCTTTATCCGGTCGCGCATCCGCGGCTCGCCGCGCAACTGGCCAGGGAGCGGCGGCGGCACGGTGATGCAGCGCTGCTCGATATGCCGCTCCTGCACGATTCCGACGTGACCGGATGGCGCACCTGGTTCGAGGCGCTGGGCATTCCGTTCAAGTCGCGTGCGCAGGATCGCCGGTTCGAGGATTACAACCTGGTGCTGGCGGCAGCCGAAGCAGGGCTCGGCGTGGCGCTGGCACGGACGCCGCTCGCGGATGCGTATTTGAAGCGCAGCGCGCTCGTCCGGGTGAGCCGTCATGAGGTCGATTCGTTGCTCCGGTATCACTTCGTGCATGCGAAGGGGGAGAATCGGCCGGAGGTGCTCGCGTTGATGGAGCGCATGCGCGCGGCATTACGGGAAGAGGGCTAGATGGCGCGGTCGTGGCGACCTGTCACGAAGGGCCGTCTGGAGTTTGTGTACGTCTTTATAAGGTCGCTGACAATGCGGCCGCCGAAATCGGTGAGGTTGAAGAGATGAACGAGAATCGAGAATTTATGCAGCCGTTCGGATGCAAGGGAGGTCAACGATGAACCGACCAGACAACAAGTCGTCGAAAGCGCGTGCGGCGCTGGACCAACTGTTTTCGGGCATTGCGCCCGCGGACGCAAAGAGCGCGTCGCGTCCGGGCAATCCGTTCGAAGCGTCGGAAGACGAGGGGCCCGTTGGTCCCGGCGGTCGCGGCCGCGTTGAATGCACGCTGTCGACGAGAATCCAGTTGCGCGGCTATCCGGGCGCGGACGCGTTCATGAAACGCATGGCCGAAGCGTGGGGCCTGGAGTGGGGGACGTACGACAGCGTTCGAGCCGTGGCAACGCTGCCTGTCGGATGGCGCTCGCGCCGGCTTCCGGAAGTCACGCAGATCGTCGACGGACACGATGTGCTGCGCGCGGAGAGCAGCCTGCAGGGCGGCGAGATGTCGTACCTGAAAGTGCATCCGCGTTACTACATCGACGCACGCAAGGGGTTCGGCTGGGGCAAGTCGTCGAAGGCATCCGACGATCCGGATCTGGACGGCCCCGACTGGAACTGCTTCGTGATCGATCGCGAAAAATCGATCGAAGTACACGAACTGACGACGTCGTCGCTGAAAGCCGACATGGACAATGCGCGCGCGACGTTGCTGAAATGGCTCGACGAGCACTATCCCAACCATCGCGATCCTTTCGCGTACTGGTCGGACTGCGAACGGGCGTCGTAACGCTCTGTCGCGCACGGTCCCCGCATCGATGCATCCGCTGCTCGCCAGGGTGGACGACACTTGAAACAAAACAGTCCGGTCCCGATTCTGTGGGCAGCGTTTGGCGCGGCGCTCGGATCGACCGTCATCGAATTGCTGCTCTGGTCGATCGTCGGCGATGACGCGATTCGGAACCTGTTTCGCGACGCGCGTCTCACGGCAGCCATCGTGATGGGGCGGCGCGTGCTCGGCGCGTCCACCGGTTTCGACCCGCTGGTGATGGGTGTCGCGACACTCGTGCATGCTGCGCTGTCGCTGGCCTATGCGGCCGTGCTGGCGAAGGTGATCCGCAGCCTGTCGCTCGGGCCCGCGCTGCTCGCGGGCGGCGTGTTCGGGCTCGTCCTGTACGGCGTGAACCTGTACGCCTTCACCGCGATCTTCCCCTGGTTCGTTCCGGTTCGCGGCGCGATCACGCTGGTGGCTCATCTGGTCTTCGGGGTTACGGCGGCGGGCATCTACCGCGTCGTCAGACGCTGAATCGGACGCCTGATTCGGCCGCGATTACCGCGCGTTCCAGCCGTTGTCATTCTCACCCCGACCCCTGGAATATCCGGGTGTGCTGCATCGTCTAAGCATCAGGAGACCCGATACGAAGCGGCGAGCCGTTCGCGCCGCGCGATGAATCTTGCGCAAGCAATTCGATGCGCCGGGCGCCGCGAGCGACGCCGCGGAGCAAGTGGTCGGGGGCAACCATGCAGGAGCCGATCATGTGCAACGTGTTTCGAGCCGGGATAGGGATCGTCTGTCTCGGTTTTTCCGCGTCCGTCCTTGCGCAAATGTATGACGATCAGCCGGACTACGGCACCACCTGCCGTGCGGTGGTCGCGCAGGCGAACATCGACGGCACGGACCAGCAAATCGTGGGGCGTGCGTGCCTGCAAAGCGATGGCACGTGGCAGATCGTGCAAAGCGATGACGGCAGCGTGCTGTGGTACCCGGCTGCTGCCTATCCGTATGCCGACCCGTGGTATTGGGGGCCGCCGCTTTTCATCGGCGCGGGCGTGAGCTTCGTGTTCGTCGATCGTTTCCGTCATTTCCACCACTTCGATCACGTCGATCACTTCAATACGATGGGGCATCGCCGCTTCGGCATGCCGGTGGGCGCAGGCTTTCATCATGGTCCGTTCCCGGTTGGCGCGAGTCACGGGTTCGGCGGCACGCATCCGTTCGGTGGAATGAGCGGGGGCGGTGGAATGCGACGGCATTAAGGCCGGCAATCAGATAACGCGCGACACATGCGGCGCAGCCGGTCACGGCGAACTTCGGGAACGAGGCCGCCCCCACGACACCTAGTAATCGAGCCGGCCGCGCAGGTCGTCGAACGGAATCATCACGTGCGTGCGGAACGCGGGCCGCGCCTTCAGCCGTTCGTACCACGCTTCCACATGCGGCACGTGCGGCCGCGCGATATCGAGTTCGAAATAGCGATACAGATGCGTGCCGGCCGCGATGTCGGCGAGCGTGATCGCGTCGCCCGCGAGAAACGGCTGCCCGGCCAGCACCGCATCGAGCGTCTGGAAATGCCGCGCGCACTGCGCGATGCTCTGCTCGACGCGCGCCGTGTCGCGCCGCTCGGGCGGCGTCCGGTAGAAGCCCCAGAACACGCCGGTCAGGAACGCCGGCTGCAGCGTGGTTTGCGACCAGTCCATCCAGCGGTCGGCGCGCGACTGTTCGGCGGGATCGTCGCGCCAGAAGCCGGGGCGTCCGTCACGCGCGGCGAGGTAGCGCAGGATGCTGTGCGATTCCCAGACGACCGTGCCGTTGTCGTCGATCACGGGCACCCGCCCGTGCGGGTTCATCGCGAGAAAGGCGGGCGTGTCGAGCTCGCCGAATTGCCCGCCGGCCGGCACGTGACGATGCTCGAGCGCGAGCTCGTCGACGAGCCACATCACCTTCTGGACGTTGAACGAATTGCGGCGCCCCCATACGGTCAGCATGCCGGCCTCCTTGCGTCGGGTGGAACGGGAATGCGGACAGTGTAAACGCCGCAGGCGCGCACCGCGGTGCGCGCCTGCCGGGCTTGCGTCGCGCAACGGCGCGATCAGAACTTGTGCCGAATCCCGACGATCGCGAGTTCCTGCGTATCGGTGCCGGAGTTCACGCCGTACGAGCCGACCGACGCGGCGGCCTTGACGGTTGCGCCGCTCGCGTTGAGCGTGTTGCCGCTCGCCTTCTGATAGCCGAACAACGCGTACAGGTCGGTGCGCTTCGACAGTGCGTAGTCCGCGCCGAGGTTGACCTGGTTGTAGTGCGCGGAAGCCGGGCCCGTCAGCGACGTGTAGTTGTAGCCGACGCCCGCGCGCAGCGCCGGCGAGAACTGCCAGTTGAAGAATGCCGAGCCGTTGTTGAACTTCGCGTTCTGGCTGAACGCCGACAGCGTGTCCGCGCCGTACTGCGTGTTCGAATACGCGAGGCCGAAGGTCGCCGGCCCGGCCACGTACTGGCCGGCCACGCGCACGATCTGGATCGACTTCGCGCTCGAGAAGCCCTGGTTGATCACGGTGTTGAACAGCGTGTCCGAACTGCTCGACCACGTGCGCACGCCATTCGCGACTGTCGAACCGCCGTTCGCGTAGAAGAAGCCGGCGCCGAGCGACAGCGGACCGTTCGCATAGCTCGCGCCGAAGCTGTACGTGCGGCCGTTGCCGGTGGCGCCCGCGACGCCGCCGAAGCCGTACAGCGCGGCGAACTGGAAGCCCGAGATCAGCGGGCTCGTGTATTTCACCGAGTTGCTGACGCGCAGGCTGTTGTCGTAGTTGTCGAGATCGCCCGGCGTCGCGAACACGCCGCCGAAGTAGTTGTCCTGCGTGAGGCCCTGCACGAGATCGACGACCGGATCGTACTGGCGGCCGAGCGTCACGGTGCCGTACGTGCTGCTCGCGAGGCCGACGACGGCCTTGCGGCCGAATTCGCGCTGGCCCTGGCCGAGCGCGCCGGTGCCGATGTTGAAGCCGTTCTCGAGCTGGAACAGCGCGGACAGGCCGCTGCCGAGATCCTCGATGCCGCGCAGCCCCCAGCGGCTGCCCGACAGGTTGCCGCTGCTGAACTTGACGAGGCTCGACGCGTTGCCGCCGCTCGCGTTCTGCGCGTTGTGCACGTACGCGATGCCCGCGTCGGCGATGCCGTACAGCGTGACGCTGCTCTGCGCATGCGCGCCGGTGGCGTAGAGCGCGGCCGGCAGCGCGAGCAGTGCGAATGACAGCATTCGTTTCATTGTTGGATTCCCCCGTTGGTCGATAGGTCTGACGAATCGGTGAACGATACGGACAGCGCATCGTCGAGGGAACCAATAAATTGTCGGATCGTTATGAGGCGGCGCGGAGATGGATGCGCACGCAACGAGCAGGCGGTCGGTGGCCGCTGCGCGGGGAACCTACGCGTCGTACCGCCGCGACGCGTTTTTCAGCACGAGCGTCATCAGTTGCCGGCGCGAATCGACGCCGAGCTTCGCGAATGCGCGCTTCGCGTACGTGTCGATGGTGGACGTCTTGAGCCCCATCGCTTGTGCGATCGCGGCCGACGTCATGCCCTGGATGAACGACGCGCATACGTGCATTTCGCGCGCGGTCAGCCGTTCCTGCCATTCCGGCAGCCATTGCGCGACGAGGTCGAGATCGAGCTCGTCGCGTGGCACGTCGTCCGCGCAGATCGCGCCGAGCAGGCGCTTGTGCGCGGACGCCATCGGCAGCACGACCTGCGACAACTGCTTCAGCAGGCTCAGTTCCTTCAGCGAAAACGGCGGCAGCCGCCGCGAGCGCGCGATCGAGATCGAGTAGCGCGTGCCGCCCGTCACGCCGGCGATCACGCATTCGTCGTGAATGTCGCCGGCGTCGAAGAACAGGTGCCGGAGCTCACTCGCGACGCGCTGCGCGGATACCTGCAGCAACTGCACGTCGCTTTCGGTTTCGATCGCCGCGTACGTCGCGTCGTCGCTCGCGTAGCTGCGGTAGTAGTGACGCATCACTTGCGCGACCAGCTCGGGCTCGCGGCCGAAGCTGCCGATCCAGCCGACGCTGCGCCGGCCCGACGACGGGCCGCGGTCGTAGTCGAGATGCACGGCGTCGAAGTCGACGTAGCGCACGAGGGTGTCGTAGACGGCGCGCATGAACTGCGGCGTCCCGACGGTTTGCGCGATGTCGCCCAGCGTTTCGGTCACGAACGCGACGTGGCTCAGCGGGAGATCGGGGGCGGGAAGCGCAGCGCTCATGGCGTCGTGTTTCGAAGATTTCAGGTGGCGCTACAGGTATCACGAATATTTTCGACTGCCTACGCGGGAATCTACCCAACCGGCCCCGATCGGCGTTGCCGTTTGTCCCGGTTTTCGGGACTGACGGTGCGCGCCGCGATCTCTACATTGACCCTTGTGCTGAACACCGCTCGACGGCGTTGACGCGAGTCCGGACCCGGACCGGGCGCAACGGCCGATCCCCATCACAAGGAGACTCCCCATGCGTATCCGTATCCGTCGCCACCCGGCCTTGCGTGCCGCGCTCGTCACGTCGGCCGGGCTTGCCCTCGCGGCCAGCCTGTCCGCGCGGGCGGGCGACACCAACCTGAACGTGTACAACTGGTCGGAGTACGTCGCCAAGGACACGGTGCCGAACTTCGAGAAGCAGTCGGGCATCAAGGTCCGCTACGACAGTTACGACAGCGACGACACGCTGCAGACCAAGCTGCTCGCGGGCAGCTCGGGCTACGACATCGTCGTGCCGACGTCGAACTATCTCGCACAGCAGATCCAGGCCGGCGTGTACCAGAAGCTCGACAAGTCGAAGCTGCCGAATCTCGCGAACCTCGACCCGGTGCTGATGAAGATGATCGCGAAGGCCGACCCGGGCAACCAGTACGGCGTGCCGTGGGCATGGGGCACGACGGGCATCGGTTACAACGTCGAGGCGGTCAGGAAGCGGCTCGGCGACAACGCGCCGACCGACAGCTGGGCGTTGCTGTTCGACCCGGCGAACGCGGCGAAGCTGAAGGGCTGCGGGATCTCGCTGCTCGATGCGCCGGACGCCGCGTTCGCGGCGGCGCTGCAGTACATGGGCAAGGATCCCGAGAGCAAGAACCCGGCCGACTACCAGGCGGCTTACGACGTGCTGAAGAAGATCCGCCCGTACGTGACGCAGTTCAGCTCGGCCGGTTATGCGGACGATCTCGCGAACAACGACGTCTGCGTCGTGCTCGGCTGGTCGGGCGACGTCAGCATCGCGCGGCGGCGCACGCTGGACGCGAAACGTTCGTACGAGATCCGCTACGTGAATCCGAAGGAAGGCGGCCTGCTGTGGTTCGACGTGATGGCGATTCCGAAGGATGCGCCGCACCCGGAAGCCGCGCTGAAGTGGATCAACTATATCGAGGAGCCGAAGACCAACGCGGCGATCACGAACGAGATCTTCTATCCGACCGCCAACAAGGCCGCGCGCGCGTTCGTGACGCCGGCGATCGTGCAGGACCCGAGCGTCTACCTGTCCGACAGCACGATTGCGAAGGCGTCGCTCGCGATGCCGAGAAGCGCCGATATCGCACGGATGCAGAACCGTCTGTGGCTGCAACTGAAGTCGGGCGGTTGAGGGCGACGACGATGATCCATACGCTCCCCGCCGCGCCGGCCGCGGCCGGCGCACGCCACGACGCGTTCGTGCGCATCGAGAACGTCGTGAAGAAATTCGGCGACAGCACGGCCGTCGACAACGTGAACCTGACGATCGCGAAGAACGAGCTGTTCGCGCTGCTCGGCAGCTCGGGTTGCGGCAAGTCGACGTTGCTGCGCATGCTCGCGGGCCTCGAAACAGTCACGTCGGGCAAGATCCTGATCGACGGCGAGGACCTCGCGCAGTTGCCGCCGTACAAGCGGCCCGTGAACATGATGTTCCAGTCGTACGCGCTGTTCCCGCACATGACGGTCGAATCGAACGTCGCGTTCGGCCTGAAGCAGGAAGGCACGCCGAAGAACGAAATCAAGGAACGCGTGGCCGACGCGCTCGCACTCGTGCAGATGAGCAAGTACGCGCAACGCAAGCCGCACCAGCTTTCCGGCGGCCAGCAGCAGCGCGTCGCGCTCGCGCGCTCGCTGGTCAAGCGCCCGAAGCTGCTGCTGCTCGACGAGCCGATGTCCGCGCTCGACAAGAAGATCCGCCAGAAGACCCAGCTCGAACTCGTGAACATCATCGACAAGGTCGACGTGACCTGCGTGATGGTCACGCACGACCAGGAAGAGGCGATGACGATGGCCAGCCGTCTCGCGGTGATGAGCGAAGGCAAGATCGTGCAGATCGGCGCGCCGGGCGAGGTGTACGAGTTTCCGAACAGCCGTTTCTCGGCTGAATTCATCGGCTCGACCAACCTGTTCGAGGGCCGCGTCGTCGAGGACGAGCCCGATCACATCTTCGTCGAGAGCGACGACCTCGAGGCACGCATGCACGTGAGCCACGGTGTGACGGGCCCGCTCGGGATGCCTGTCGGCATCTCGGTGCGCCCGGAACGTGTACACGTGTCGCGCGAGAAGCCGGGCTCGAAGCACAACTGGGCGCGCGGCGTCGTGACCGACATCGCGTACATGGGCAGCTACTCGCTTTATCACGTGCGCCTGCCGAGCGGGAAGACGGTCGTGTCGAACCTGTCGAGCTCGCACCTGATGAGCGACACGGCCCCGGCGTGGAACGACGACGTGTTCGTGTCGTGGTCGCCGGCCAGCGGCGTCGTGCTGACGCAATGAGGATGCCATGACGAGACCTTCCGTTTCCGCTTCGTCGTCGCTGTCGCGCTGGCTGCCGTCGGGCCGCAGCGTGACGATCGGCGTGCCGTTCCTGTGGCTTGTGATCTTCTTCGCGCTGCCGTTCGTGCTGGTGCTGAAGATCAGCTTCGCCGACCAGATGCTCGGCATTCCGCCGTACACCGCGCTCGCACGGCTGGAGGCCGGCACGGTGCAGGTCGTGCTGTCGCTGAAGCATTACGCGCTGCTGCTGCAGGACGACCTGTACCTGAACACCTACGTCAGCTCGCTGAAGATGGCCGCCGCTTCGACGCTGATGTGCCTGCTGGCCGGTTACCCGATCGCGTATTGCATCGCGCGGGCGGCGCCGGCCCGCCGCAACCTGCTGATGATGGCCGTGATGCTGCCGTTCTGGACGTCGTTCCTGATCCGCGTCTATGCGTGGGTCGGGATCATGAAGGACGACGGGCTGCTGAATCACGCGCTGGCGGCGCTCGGCGTGATCGCGACGCCGCTGCGGCTGTATCACACCGACGCGGGCGTCTACATCGGGATGGTCTATTCGTACCTGCCGTTCATGGTGATGCCGCTGTACGCGCACCTCGTGAAGATGGACCTCACGCTGCTCGAAGCCGCGAACGATCTCGGCGCCACGCCGTGGTCGGCGTTCTGGCGCATCACGCTGCCGCTGTCGCGCAACGGCATCGTCGCGGGCAGCCTGCTCGTGTTCATCCCGGCGGTCGGCGAATACGTGATCCCCGAACTGCTCGGCGGCGCGAACACGCTGATGCTCGGCCGCGTGATGTGGGACGAGTTCTTCAACAACATGGACTGGCCGATGGCGTCCGCCGTGACGGTGACGATGGTGCTGCTGCTGCTCGTGCCGATGGCGTTGCTCCATTACAGCCAGGCCGAAGGGGAGGCGCAGCCATGACCCGCGCGAATCGCATCCTGTCCGCGTGCGTGCTGGGCGCGGGCTTCCTGTTCCTGTACGTGCCGATCGCGAGCCTCGTCGTCTATTCGTTCAACGCGTCGAAGCTCGTGACGGTGTGGTCGGGTTTCTCGCTGAAGTGGTATGGCGCGCTGCTGCACGACGACGAACTGCTCACGGCCGCGTGGCTGTCGCTGAAGATCGCGCTGCTGACGGCGACCGCGTCGGTCGCGATCGGCACCTGGGCCGGCTTCGTGCTGGCCCGCATGGGGCGCTTTCGCGGCTTCACGCTCTATGCGGCGATGATCAACGCGCCGCTCGTGATTCCCGAAGTGATCCAGGGCATCTCGCTGCTGCTGCTGTTCGTCGCGATGCAGCAGACCTTCGGCTGGCCGGCCGGCCGCGGCTGGCTGATGATCTGGATCGGCCACGTGATGCTGTGCCTGTCGTTCGTCGCGGTGATCGTGCAGTCGCGCGTGAAGGAGCTCGATCGCTCGATCGAGGAAGCCGCGCTCGACCTCGGCGCACGGCCATGGAAGGTGTTCTTCGTGATCATGCTGCCGCTGATCGCGCAGGCGCTGGTGTCCGGCTGGCTGCTCGCGTTCACCGTGTCGATCGACGACGTGATCCTGTCCGCGTTCCTGTCGGGCCCCGGCTCGACGACGCTGCCGCTCGTCGTGTTCTCGCGCGTACGGCTCGGG
The DNA here is from genome assembly GCF_048565265.1 of Burkholderia theae. Classification (NCBI taxonomy): domain Bacteria; kingdom Pseudomonadati; phylum Pseudomonadota; class Betaproteobacteria; order Burkholderiales; family Burkholderiaceae; genus Burkholderia; species Burkholderia theae. The sequence goes on along the minus strand of NZ_CP183463.1, from coordinate 662,164 downwards.
CTGAACCCGGAGATGAATGCGCTCGCAACGGTGTTCATCACGGTCGTGACGATCGGCGTCGTTGTCGTGAACCGCGCGATGCTGGCCCGCGAGCGGCGGCAGGCGCGTGACGCGCGTGCGTGGCATGCGGCATCCGCGCCGGACACGCCCGCTTCACCGTCCGCCATGCCGCCCGCGTGCCCACCGGCCGTGCCGCCGCTGCGCGACCGCGTACCGCATCCCACGAAGTGACGAACGACAAGGAGACGTTTCATGAAAAAGAAGATCCTCTGCGCGCTGATTGCCGGTGCGCTGCCGGGGTTGGCCGCCGCCAATTCGAGCGCCGACCAGATCAGGGCGCTGCAGCAGCAACTCGCGGTGCTGCAGCGGCAGATGAGCGCGATGCAAGCGCAACTTGCCGCGAAATCGCCGGCCGCGCCGGCTACATCGAACGTCGCTGCCGGCGCGACGGCGGCCGACCCGTCCGCGCCCGGCTACGGGCAGGCGCCGGCCGTGCTGTCCAACGACGACGTGTCGGAGATCCGGCAGCAGGTCGCGAACCAGCAACTGAAGGTCGATTCGCTGACCGACGCCGCGCGCACGGGCCCGATCGCGGGGCTGTCGGTGACCGGCTACCTCGACCCGACTTATGTGTACAACCGCGGTGCCGGCACGTCGTCGTTCCAGTTCGCGAACCATGAGAACGCGTACACCTATTACAACAGCACGTTCGGCGACGTGTTCCTCGATATCAAGAAGACGTTCGGCGTCGGCCCGACCGCGCCGTCCGCGGAAATCACGCTGATGCCGAACCGCGGCGCGGGCCTGTCGATGATGACGGGCAGCGGCGCGAGCGGGCTCGACATCGTGAACACGGCGGTCGTCACGGTGCCGCTGTCGGGCACGACCTCGTTCGTCGGCGGGCTCGTGCTCGGCTTCGGCGGTTACGAGTACCAGCAGTCGAGCCAGATGCTCACGCTCACGCACAACCTGCTGTACGACTTCTCCGATCCGGGTTCGTCGATCGGCGCGGGGATCAACTACCAGAGCGCGGACGGCCACTGGGCGTGGAAGTTCTTCGTCGGCAACGAACAGTTCCGCAGCGCGGGTGCGGTCACGCAGACCGGCGTGAATGCGCTCGGCGACCCGATCACGACGAGCAACAAGGTTCCGACCTTCACAGCGCGCGTCGATTACATGCGCGGCAGCGCGCTCGACGTCGGCGGCTCGATCAACATCGGCCGCCAGACGCTGGTCAGCGCGATCGACCCGGCCACCGGCAACGTGCGCTACGGCGTGGGCGGCAACGCGCCGAGCGCGTACGGCGCGTTCTTCTTCGGCGAAGCCGACGCAACCTACACGCTCGCCGATGCGCAGTACAACGCCGAACTCGACTACGGTCAGCAGCAGCACGGCGCGTTCAACGGCGGGCTCGCGCAGTGGTTCGGGCTGTCGCTGCTCGCGCACCGCAAGTTCAACGCGCCGGTGGTCGGCCGCATGGGCGCGACGTTGCGCTACGACCTGCTCGTGAACCGCAAGAACGGCGGCGGCGGTTCGTCGATCGGCCTGAACGGCAACGGGATGGACCCGAACAACGGCTTCGGCATCGATGCGGACTGCCTCGCCATGTCGAAGGCGAACGGCGGCGTCGGTTTCGAGTGCAAGGGCGCGACGCGGCAGGCCGCCGCGTTTGACCTGCTGTTCTACCCGACCCAGCAAGTGACGGTGAAGGTCGAATACCGGCACGACTGGGCGAGCAACAAGGTCTTCCTGCGTCACGACGGGTCGTATACGAAGTCGAACGACCTGCTCGCGACCCAACTCATCTACGCGTTCTGACGCGACGCCGTTCGCGAGTCTCACTTATGCTCAAGTTCGAAAACCAGCAGCATGTTCAGTCATACTACGCAGCGACGGTCAATAACCGGGTGCGCCATCCGCGGCTCGACGGGGCCGCGACCGCCGATGTCTGCGTGATCGGCGGCGGGCTCACCGGCCTGTCCGCGGCGCTCGATCTCGCCGAGCGCGGCCATTCGGTCGTGCTCGTCGAGGCTTCGCGGATCGGCTGGGGCGCGAGCGGCCGCAACGGCGGCCAGTTGATCGCCGGTTACGCGTGCGATGTCGATACGTTCTCGGCCTACCTGCCGGAAGACGACGTGCGGCGCGTGTGGGCGATGGGGCTGGAGTCGGTCGACATCGTCAGGCAGCGGGTCGAGCGCCACGGCATCGATTGCGACCTGACCTTCGGTTACCTGACCGCCGCGAACAAGCCGCGCCACCTCGATGCGCTGCGCGCGTGGCGCGATACCGCGGCGAACCGCTTCGGCTATCGCGGCTACGAATTCGTCGAGCGCGCCGACATGCCGCGCTTCGTCGCATCGGACCGTTACGTCGGCGGCCTTCGCTACGAAGGCAGCGGCCACCTGCATCCGCTGAACTACACGCTCGGTCTCGCGCGGGCGGCGCGCGACGCCGGCGTGACGATCCACGAGGACACACCCGCGCTCGCACTGGATCGAACGGCGCAGCATCACCGCGTCACCTGCGCGGGCGGGCACGTCGACGCGCGTTACGTCGTGCTGGCCTGCAATGCATACCTGGGGCGGCTGGCGCCGGCGCTCGCGCGCAAGATCATCCCGGTGGCAACGTACCTCATCGCGACGGAACCGCTCGGCGACACGCGCGCGGCCGAGACGATGCCGGCCAATGCGGCGATCTGCGACAGCAAGTCGGCACTTGACTATTTCCGGCTGACGGCCGACCGCCGGCTGCTGTGGGGCGGCAAGGCGAGCAGCTCGACGCACACGCCGCGCGACCTCGCGGCCGCGATGCGGCGCGACATGCTGAAGACGTTCCCGCAGTTGGCCGATGTGCGGATCGACTACGCATGGGGCGGGCTGATCGACGCGACGATGAATCGCGCGCCGCATTTCGGCCGGCTCGAACCGACCGTGTATTTCGCGCAGGGCTTTTCCGGGCACGGCGTCAACGTGACGGGCCTCGCGGGGCGGCTGATTGCGGAAGCGATCGATGCGCAGGCCGCGCGCTTCGACCTGTTCGGCCGGATTCGCCATCGCGACTTCCCCGGCGGGCGCGCGCTGCGCACGCCGATGCTGGCGCTCGCGATGACGTGGCACCGGATGATGGACCTGCTTTGACTCGCGCGGGCCGGGTCGCACCGGCCGCGCGGCACCGAATCGTTTCGAACCCTTGATGCCCTGGAGGCAACCATGACCAACATCACGCATCTCGTCGACCTGATGCGGGCGCCGGCGAAGCTCACGCAAAGCCGTGTGCCGAGCGGGCTGCTGCTCGACGGCAATCCGATGCAGACGCTGTCGCATCACTACATCAGCCCGTGCGGGCAGTTCAGCTGCGGGATCTGGGAATGCACGCCCGGCCGCTGGACGATCGAGTACGACGAGTCGGAGTATTGCGAGATGCTGAGCGGCGTCGCGATCGTGCGCGATGCGGACGGCCGCGAGCGCGTGCTGCGCGCCGGCGACCGGTTCGTGATCCCGCCGGGGTTTCGCGGCACGTGGGAAGTCGTCGAAACGTGCCGCAAGATCTATGCGTCGCACGCACCGCAGGCCGGACCGTTGCGCACGTAGTGCGTGGCCGAGTCAACCCAATCATCGAGATCAACGAGGAGCAAACCATGACCCAGGAATTGTGGCGTCTGAGCGCGGCCGAGATGGCCGCACGCGTCGCGCGTCGCGACGTGTCGGCGACGGAACTCACGCGCAGCTGCCTGCAGCGGCTTGAACAGGTGAACCCCGTCATCAACGCGATCGTCGACGTGATGGCCGACAGCGCGTTGCAGGCGGCGTCCGATGCCGACGCGGCGATCGCGCGCGGCGCGCCGGTCGGCCCGCTGCACGGCGTGCCGGTGACCGTGAAGATCAACGTCGACACGGCCGGGCACGCGACGACCAACGGCGTGCGCGCGTTTTCGGACCTGATCGCGCAGGAGGACAGCCCGGTGACCGCGAACCTGCGCAAGGCCGGCGCGATCGTGATCGGGCGCAGCAATGCGCCGGCGTTTTCGTATCGCTGGTTCACCGACAACGAACTGCATGGCCGCACGACGAATCCGTGGGATGCGTCGCTGACGCCGGGCGGTTCCAGCGGCGGCGCGGCCGCGGCCGTGGCCGCCGGTATCGGTGCGATCGCGCACGGCAACGACCTGGGCGGCTCGATCCGCTACCCGGCCTACGCGTGCGGCGTCGCCGGGCTGCGGCCGAGCACCGGGCGCGTCCCCGCGTACAACCCGACGCAGTCGAAGGACCGCACGCTCGCGGTGCAGTTCGCGTCCGTGCAGGGGCCGCTCGCGCGCACGGTCGGCGATTTGCGGCTCGCGCTCGACGCGATGGCGGCCGGCGACGCGCGCGACGCGTGGTGGATGCCGGTCGCCCCGGCCGCGCGCGATGCCGCGTTCCCCGCACGCGTGGCCGTGTGCCCGGCGCTGCCGGGCGTGCCGTCCGATCCGGTGGTGGTCGACGCGATCCGGCAGGCTGCGCGCTGGCTCGAGGACGCCGGCTGCATCGTCGAGGAAGCGGAACCGCCGCAGATCGCCGAAGCATGCGCGCTGTGGGTCGACCTCGTGACCAACGAAGCGCGCAGTGGGCTCGGCGACGTGATCATGGAGCACGGCGACGCGGCGATCCGCACCGCGTTCGCGAGCCAGCGCAATCTCGCGGCGCCGCTGGATCTCGCCGGCTACATGAACGGCCTCGCGCGGCGTACCGCGCTGCTGCGCGACTGGCAGCAGTTCTTCGCGCGTTATCCGCTGCTGCTGATGCCCGTGTCGTGCGCGCGACCGTTCCCGATCGACGCCGACCTGCGCGGCGACGACGCGATGCGCCGGATCGTCGACCTGCAGGGGCCGCTGCTCGCGACCGCGCTGCTCGGGTTGCCGGGGCTGTCGGTGCCGACCGGCATCCGCGACGGCGTGCCGACCGGCGTGCAGCTCGTCGCCGGACGCTTCGAGGAAGCGCTGTGTCTCGCCGCGGGCGAGGCGATCGAGGCGCGCGCGGGCATCTTCACGCCGATCGATCCGGTCACCGGATCGTGATTCTCCGATTTTTACAGGATTCCAAATGAATCAACGGACATTCGAAGACTGGCAAGCCGGCGCGGCCGGACTGCGGATCGAAGGGCGCGCGTTCATCGACGGCGAAGCGCGTCACGCGCACACCGGCGCGACCTTCGCGTGCGTGAGCCCGATCGACGGTTGCGTGCTCGCGCACGTGGCCGATTGCGGCGCCGACGACGTCGACAGCGCAGTTGCCGCCGCGCGCCGCGCGTTCGACGCGCAGGTCTGGGCCGGCATGAATCCGCGCGCCCGCAAGGCCGTGCTGCAGCGCTGGGCCGCGCTGCTACGCGAGCATCTCGACGAACTCGCGCTGCTCGAGACGCTCGACACCGGCAAGCCGATCGGCGACACAACGGCGATCGACGTGCCGGCCGCCGCGCATTGCGTCGACTGGTATGCGGAAGCGATAGACAAGGTCGGCGGCGAGGCCGTGCCGGCCGACCATCATCTCGTCGGGCTCGTCACGCGCGAGCCGATCGGTGTCGTCGCGGCGGTCGTGCCGTGGAATTTTCCGCTGCTGATGGCCGCGTGGAAGTTCGCGCCGGCGCTCGCGGCCGGCAACAGCGTGGTGCTGAAGCCGTCCGAGAAATCGCCGCTCTCCGCGATCCGCGTCGCGCAGCTCGCGTGCGACGCCGGCATGCCGCCCGGCGTGTTCAACGTCGTGCCGGGCGGTGCGGAACCGGGCAGGGCGCTGGCGCTGCATCGCGACGTCGACTGCATCGCGTTCACGGGGTCGACGCGCACCGGGCAGCAGATCATGGCGTGCGCCGCGCAATCGAACCTGAAACGTGTGTGGCTCGAACTTGGCGGCAAGTCGCCGAATATCGTGCTGCCTGATTGCCCCGATCTCGACCGGGCCGCGCAGGCGGCCGCCGATGCGATCTTCTTCAACATGGGCGAAGTGTGCACGGCCGGCTCGCGCCTGCTCGTGCATCGCGACATCAAGGACGCCTTCGTCGCAAAAGTGGTCGCGGCGTCGCGGCGTTTCGCGCCCGGGCATCCGCTCGATCCGTCGGTGACGATGGGCGCGATCGTCGATCGCATGCAGCTCGATCGCGTGATGGGCTATATCGGCGCCGGGCGTGAAGAGGGACGCCTCGTGACGGGCGGTGCGCGCGTGCGGGAAGAGACGGGCGGGTTCTACGTCGAGCCGACGGTGTTCGAGGTGAAGGCCGATGCCAAGATCGCGCGAGAAGAGATTTTCGGACCCGTGCTGTCGGTGATCGAGTTCGACGACGTCGACGAAGCCGTGCGGATTGCCAACGACACCGAGTACGGGCTGGCGGCGGCCGTGTGGTCGGCCGATCTCGCGACGGCGCATCAGGTCGCGCGGCGGCTGCGCGCGGGAACTGTGTGGGTCAACTGCTACGGCGACGGCAGCGACGACCTGAATTTCCCGTTCGGCGGCTACAAGCAGTCGGGCAACGGTCGCGACAAGTCGCTGCACGCGCTCGACAAATACACCGAGCTGAAATCGACGATCTTGCGCCTGTAGTGTCGGGCGCGACGCGCGGCCCTGGCAACGAGGCCGCGCGTCGCACGCATGCCGATGAGCCCCTTACTGCGCCGCGCCCTCCGCATCCGCCGTTTCGCCGAGGAAACCGCCGCTTTGGTGCGCCCACAGCGCCGCATAGATGCCACCCGCCTGCAGCAGCTGCTGGTGCGTGCCTTCCTCGACGATGCGCCCTTCGTCGAGCACGATCAGCCGGTCCATCGCCGCGATCGTCGACAGCCGATGCGCGATCGCGATCACCGTCTTGCCGTGCATCAGGCCGTCGAGGCTGCGCTGGATCGCGACTTCGACTTCGGAATCGAGTGCACTGGTTGCTTCGTCGAGCACGAGGATCGGCGCGTCCTTGAGCATCACGCGCGCGATCGCGACGCGCTGCCGCTGGCCGCCGGACAGCTTCACGCCGCGCTCGCCGACCTCGACGTCGTAACCGCTGCGCCCGTGGCGGTCGCGCAGCCGGTCGATGAACTCGGACGCCTCCGCGCGCACGGCCGCGTCTTGCATCTCGCGCTCGGTCGCGTCGGGGCGCCCGTACAGCAGGTTCTCGCGCATCGTCCGGTGCAGCAGCGACGTATCCTGCGTGACCATCCCGATCGCGCTGCGCAGGCTGTCCTGCGTCACGTGCGCGATGTCCTGTCCGTCGATCCGGATCGTGCCGCCGCCCACGTCGTAGAAGCGCAGCAGCAGGTTCACGAGCGTCGACTTGCCGGCGCCCGAGCGGCCGATCAGGCCGATCCGCTCGCCCGGCCGGATCGTCAGGTTCAGCCCGTCGAACACCGCGCGGTCGTTGTCCTCGTGCGCGAACTGCACGTTGTCGAACACGATCCCGCCGCGTTGCACCACGAGCGGCGTCGCATCGGGCGCGTCGACCACGCTGTGCACCTTCGTCAGCGTGTTGATGCCGTCCTGGATCGTGCCGACGTTCTCGAACAGCTCGGTCATCTCCCACATGATCCAGTGCGAATAGCTCGACAGGCGCAGCGCCATCGCGATCACCGCCGCGACGACGCCCGCACTCACTTCGCCGTGCATCCACAGATAGACCGCGAGGCCGGAGGAGCCGACCAGCAGCAGCGTCGACAACAGGTGGTTGACGATCTCGAACGCGCTGACGAGCCGCATCTGCGCGTCGCCGGTCGCCTTGAACGCTTCCATCGCGCGGCGCGCGTGGTCGGCTTCGCGCCGCGTGTGCGAGAACAGCTTCACGGTCGTGATGTTCGAATACGCGTCGGTGATGCGCCCGGTCATCAGCGCGCGCGCATCGGCCTGCCGGCTGCCGACCTTGCCCAGGCGCGGCACGAAATACGCGCATGCCACGCCATAGCCGAGCGCCCACAGCACGAGCGGAATCATCAGCCGCCAGTCGAAGCTGGCCGCGAGCGCGAGGATGCCGATCAGGTACGCGGCGACGCCGATCACGACGTCGACCGACATGAACAGCGCGTCGCGCACGGCGAGCGCGGTCTGCATGATCTTGGTCGTCACGCGGCCCGCGAATTCGTTCGCGTAGAACGACAGGCTCTGGTCGAGCATCAGCCGGTGAAACAGCCAGCGCAGCCGCATCGGGAAGTTGATCGCGAGCACCTGGTGCTTGACCATCGTATGCAGCGCGATCAGCACCGTGCTGCCGGCGAGGATCGCCGCGAAACCGGCGAGCGTGCCGAAATGCCGGCCGCCGAAATCGGCCGGCGTCGCCGACGACAGCCAGTCGACCACGCGCCCCATCATCGCGAACAGCGCGGCCTCGTACGCGGCCAACGCGGCCGACGTCAGCGCGATCAGCAGAATCCAGCTGCGCGCGCCTTTCGTGCACGCCCAGACGAACGAGAAGAATCCCTTCGGCGGCGTGACGGGATCTTCGAGCGGGAAAGTCGGCAGGCGCCGTTCAAACCACGAATACATCGACTGTTCTCCTTTTGCGGTCCGCAGCAGCAGGCGGACCGGTGATGCATGTACCGGGCGCGACGCGATGCCGGGGCACTGGCGCGCACATCCGGCCGATCGGCGATTGCGTCGCGATCGCGTCGCGTGGCTGCGAGTGTCGCATCGATTCGATCCGGCTGCAGGGCGGTTGTAAGCAACGGCGGCCGTGCGGTGCGGCGCGTGCCTGTGCCCCCGGGCTTTCGGCACTTTACATCCCGCCCCCAAAAAAGTCCTTGACTGTCTATCTATGAGTAGATAAAGTTCGATCCATGGAAACGAAACCGACCGTCCGCGAACAGATTCTCGACCACGCGATCACGCTGATGATGCTGCGCGGTTACAACGGCTTCAGCTATCGAGACCTGTCCGACCTGGTGGGCGTGAAGACGTCGAGCATCCACTACTACTTCCCGGCGAAGGACGACCTCGTGCTGGAAGCGGTGGCGGCCTACAGCGACGAAGTCCTCGCGGCCATGCGGGCGATCGATCCGGCGCTGCCGGCCGACGTGAAGCTGAGCCTGTATACGAAGCTGTTCGGCCGGACGCTCGGCGACGGCAACCAGATCTGCCTGTGCGGGATGCTCGCGGCCGACATCGAATCGTTGCCGGAGAACGTGCGGCAGGCCGTGCAGGGGTTCTTCAAGGCCAACGAGAGCTGGCTCGCGGAATTGCTGGCGCAGGGTGTGAAAGAAGGCACGCTGCAATTCAGCGGCAAGCCCGAAACGGCGGCGCGCACGTTGTACGCGGCGTTCCAGGGCAGCGTGCTGGCCAGCCGGCTGTTTCATACGCGGGCGCGTCTCGAGGATGTCGAGGCCGTCTGGAAAACCCGGTCCTGACGGACGGGGCCAGCGGTCAGGCGGTTCGCCGCCTTTTGTTGGGGTTGGTTATCTATCTGTTGGTAGATAGATTGTTGGGGCAGATGGATCGCCCATCTGCATTTTTTGGGGGTGTTTATCTATCTATGGGTAGATAAACAAACGCGGTGTCGGCGGCCATGCTGCCGGCGCGCGGTCCCGGGTTGGAAGGCTGTTTCACTCACTGATTGAAAAGGAGTCTGTCATGTCGATCGAAAAAGTGCTGTACCGCGCCCATGCAAAAGCCACCGGCGGCCGCGACGGCCGTGCCACGGTGCCCGAAAGCGGCCTGGACCTGAAGCTCACCACGCCGCGCGAACTCGGCGGTGCAGGCGGCGCGGGCGCGAACCCCGAGCAACTGTTTGCAGCAGGTTATAGCGCGTGCTTCATCGGCGCGATGAAGTTCGTCGCGGCCCGCGACAAGATCGCGATTCCCGCGGATGCCGCCATTGAAGGCAGCGTCGGCATCGGCGCGATCCCGAACGGCTTCGGCATCGAAGTCGAACTGAAGATCTCGCTGCCGGGCCTCGACCGCGACACCGCGCAAACGCTGATCGACCGCGCGCACGTCGTGTGCCCGTACTCGAACGCGACGCGCGGCAACATCGACGTCACGCTCACGCTCGTCTGATCGATCGCACTGCGAATCATTCATCGTTTTTCACCGGTTAAGCCAAGGAGTTTCATCATGAAGATCGTCAAGCCGCTGCTGATCGCCGCCGCCGTTGCATCCGCGTTGTCCACCGCGTCCACCGCATTTGCCGCCGGTGCCGAAACCGTCCGGCCCGATACGACGACGAGCGGGTTTCTCGCCGCGCTGAACGGTCAGAAGGGGCCGGGCCTCGAAACGCTGAGCCCCGCGAAGGCGCGCCAGGTGCTGGTCGGCGCGCAGGACGGCACGAAGGTCGATTTGTCCGGCATCGACGTGTCGACCCGCACGATCGAGCAGGACGGCTTGTCGGTGCCGGTCACGATTGTCCGCCCGCAAGGCGCGACGGGCACGCTGCCGGTATTCATGTTCTTCCACGGCGGCGGCTGGATTCTCGGCGACTTCCCGACGCACGAACGCCTCGTGCGCGATCTCGTCGTGCAGACGGGCGCCGTCGCGGTGTTCGTGAATTACACGCCGTCGCCGGAAGCGCATTACCCGGTCGCGATCAACCAGGCGTATGCGGCGACGAAGTGGGTGGCCGCGCACGGCGCGGAAATCGGTGTCGACGGCAATCGCCTCGCGGTGGTCGGCAACAGCGTCGGCGGGAACATGGCGGCCGTGGTGTCGCTGATGGCGAAGGACAAGGGCGGCCCGGCGATCCGCTTCCAGGGCCTGATGTGGCCCGTCACGGACCACAACTTCAACACGGGTTCGTACGACGCGTATCAGCAAGGCCACTTCCTGACGCGGCCGATGATGAAGTGGTTCTGGGACGCCTACACGAAGAACGAAGCGCAACGTAACGAGATCTACGCGTCGCCGCTGCGCGCGAGCACCGCGCAGTTGAAGGGCCTGCCGCCCGCGCTGATCCAGGTCGCGCAGTTCGACGTGCTGCGCGACGAAGGCGAAGCGTACGGCCGCAAGCTCGACGCCGCCGGCGTGGATGCGACGACCACGCGCTACGACGGCACGATCCACGATTTCGGTCTGTTGAACGCACTGGCCGCGGATGCGCCGACGAAGGCCGCGACGAAGGCGCTGGCGAATGAAATCGCGACGCGGTTGAAGTAACGCGACGGGTCGCATTCGGTTGCATTCGGATGCGAACGACGAAACGGCGGGCTCAGGCCCGCCGTTTTTTTTGCACGTGGACGGTTTGCGTGGTGCAACGCCACGCGCGTGCGGAGCGGTATCCCGTTCCGTCCGATCTCTTGCCCGCTCCGGCCAGATTGAAACGGTCGAAGTAACGCTCGTGCGATTGCACCGTCGCGACCGGCCGCCGGCATTGTTGATACGATCGCGCATATCGTTCACGCCGGCGCCGCGATACGCCGGTTCGGCCACGTTCGGGAGAGGCGCTCCATGCTGCAGGCGTTCGCGGTCTTGCTCACCTTCCAGTGTCTCGGGGAAGGCGTGTCCTATCTGTTCGGCCTGCCGGTGCCCGGCCCCGTGATCGGCATGCTGCTGCTGTTCGGCTTCGTGATGCTGCGCCCGCAGGTGGCCGATGCGATCGAGCCGACCGCGCTCGAATTGCTGCGCCACCTGTCGCTGCTGTTCGTGCCGGCCGGCGTCGGCATCATGGTGTCGGCCGATCGTGTGCGCGGCGATGCGGTCGCGGTCGTCGTCGCGCTGGCCGTCAGCACGACGCTCGCGATCGCCGTGACGGCGCTCGTCACGCGCGCGCTGCTGCGGCGCCAGCGGCGCGCCGATGACACCGCGGGAGGCACGCAATGACGGCCTTCCCGAAACTCGGCGCGATCTGGGTCTATCTCGCCGCGAGCCCGCTGCTGGGCCTGACCATCACGCTGATCGCGTATCTGTTCGCGCAGGCCGTTTATGCACGGGCGCGCTTCAACCCGCTCGCGAACCCGGTGCTGATCGCGGTCGCGCTGATCGTCGTGCTGCTGACGATCACCCATACGCCGTATCCGACGTATTTCGAAGGCGCGCAGTTCGTCCACTTCCTGCTCGGCCCCGCGACCGTCGCGCTCGCGCTGCCGCTGTATCGCCAGTGGTCGAAACTGCGGCGCACTGCGGTGCCGCTGCTCGTCGGCCTGCTCGCGGGTTCGCTGACCGCGATCGTGTCGGCGGTCGGTATCGCGGCGCTGTTTGGTGCGTCGCATCAGACGATTGCATCGCTCGCGCCGAAGTCGGCGACGACGCCGATCGCGATGGCCGTCGCCGCGGAGATCGGCGGCATTCCGTCGCTCACCGCCGTGCTCGTGATCTCGACGGGAATCTTCGGGGCCGTGTGCGCGCGCGGAATCCTCAACGTGCTGCGGGTCGAGGAGCCGGCCGTGCGCGGCTTCGCGCTCGGCGTCGCGTCGCACGGGATCGGCACCGCGCGCGCGTTTCAGGTCAGCGAGGAGGCCGGCGCGTTCGCCGGGCTCGGCATGGGGCTGAACGGCGTGCTGACGGCCTTCGTCGTGCCGATCCTGCTGCCGATGCTGTCGCGCTGGGTCTGAGCGCCGGCTACCGGGGGTATCGGTTTCCCTGATGGCGCGCACGGCGTGTCGAAACGGCGGCGCGCGCGGCCCGCACGTATCGCTGCCGTTATCGGGAGAATTCAGGAACGCACAGGGACATTTGTGCAGTGATCGGCTAACGTTGCATCGGCGCCGTTGCCGCAAGCCTTCGCGTGCGCGCCGGTGTTCGACCCACAACCAACAATCGACAAGGAGATCCGGCCATGAAGAAGTCTCGCGTGGTTTCGGTGGCAGTAGCAGTAACGGCGTCGTTCGGTCTGCTGTTGACCGCCGCGCCGGCGGCATACGCGCAGGATCCGGCGTCCGCGCCGACGCAGAAGCAGCTCGACAAGGCGCAGAAGAAGGCCGCGCGCAAGGCGGCCCGCGCGCGTCACGCGTCGGACCTGAAGTCGATCGGCACCGGCAGCGGTTACCGGTTGACCAACGACCAGAGCAACTATCCGCAGAACGCCGCGCAGAAGGCGCCTGCGACGAAGGCGGCGCCCGCCGCGCCGGCTTCCGGGCAGTAACGGCCGGACGGTGTGCACAGCGCAAACGGCGCCGGGTCGACCGGCGCCGTTTGTTCGTGTGCGGGGCCGCGAGGCCCGCGCAGGCGTTACGACGCGAGCTTGCTCGCGAGTTCCGCGACGTGCTTGCCCTGGTAGCGGGCGATCTCGAGTTCGTTCGCGCTCGGCTGGCGGCTGCCGTCCGCGCCCGCGAGCGTGGTCGCGCCGTACGGCGTGCCGCCCGTGATTTCGTTCATGTTGACGAGCCCGCTGCACGCGTACGGCACGCCCACGATCACCATCCCTTGATGCAGCAGCGTCGTGTGGAACGACGTGATCGTCGTTTCCTGGCCGCCGTGCTGCGTGCCGGTCGATGCGAACACGCTGCCGATCTTGCCGACGAGCGCGCCCTTCATCCACAGGCCGCCGGTCTGGTCGAGGAACGTGCGCATCTGGCCGGCCATGTTGCCGAAGCGGGTCGGCGTGCCGAAGATGATCGCGTCGTAATCGGCGAGTTCGTCCACGGTGGCGACCGGTGCGGCCTGATCGACCTTCACGCCGATGGCCCTGGCCTGGTCGACCGGGATCGTTTCCGGCACGCGCTTGAGCGCGACCTCGACGCCGGGCACCGATTTCGCGCCTTCCGCGATGTGTTGCGCCATCGTTTCGACGTGCCCGTAGGACGAGTAGTAAAGAACGAGTACCTTGGCCATGTTGCGAATCTCCGATTAAAAGAGCCCCGCGTTCAGCGGGGCCCGGTTTCCCGAACGGGCGTCATGCCCACTCGGCTGTCACTTCGACCGGACGCAGGTCGAACACCAGCACTTCGGCATCGTTGCCGTCGGCGAACGTCAGCGCCTGCTCGTTGCGGACGCGCAGGCCGTCGCCTTCGCCGAGCGTCGTGCCGTTGACCGTCACGCTGCCGCGTGCAACGTGCACGTAGGCAAAGCGGTTCGGCGCCAGTTCCAGCGTCGCTTGTTCAGCGCCGTCGAACAGGCCTGCGTAGATCCGCGTGTCCTGCCGGATCTTCAGCGAACCGGCGTCGCCGTTCGGCGACACGACGAGCGTGAGCTTGCCGCGCTTGTCGCCGGCCGTGATATTCGTCTGCTGATAACGCGGCTCGGCACCCTTTTCGGCCGGCCCGACCCAGATCTGCAGGAAGTGGACCGGCGTTTCCGGCGAGTGGTTGAACTCGCTGTGGCGCACGCCCGTACCCGCACTCATCAACTGTACGTCGCCCGGCACGATCACCGAGCCGGTGCCCATCGAATCCTTGTGTTCGAGCGCGCCGTCGAGCACGTACGACAGGATTTCCATGTCGCGGTGCGGGTGCGTGCCGAAGCCGCCGCCCGGCGCGACGCGGTCGTCGTTGATCACGAGCAGGTCGGAGAAGCCGACCTGCTTCGGATCGTAGTAATTCGCGAACGAAAACGTATGACGGGAGCTGAGCCAGCCATGCTCCGCACGGCCACGTTGGTTTGCTGCACGGATTTCGATCATGATTTCTGTCCTTGAAGTCGCCGGACCTCGGAAGTGGGACCGGCCGTTCGTTGAGATGAATCTTAGGTCAATCGATTTGACAAATAAATGGCTATGGAGATAATGACTGTCGCTATGGAGTGGACAATATGGAACTCAACGATCTGAGGATCTTCGTCGCGACGGTCGACGCGGGCAGCTTCACGGCGGCGGCCGACCAGCTGATGCTGTCCAAGCAGTTCGTCAGCCGGCGCACGATGGCGCTGGAGGCGTCGCTCGGCGTGCGGCTGCTGCATCGCAACACGCGCAATCTCGCGGTGACCGAATCGGGGCAGGAGTTCTATGCGCGGGCGCAGCGGATCCTCGCGGAGATCGCCGACGCCGAGCAGGCGATGTCGGTGCGCAGCACCGAGCTGCACGGGTCGCTGAAGATCAGTGCGCCGCTGTCGTTCGGGATCACGCACGTGTCGCCGCTGATCGCCGAATTCCTGTCCGCGCACCCGGCCGTGCGGCTGAACCTCGACCTGACCGACCGGCGCGTCGACCTGATCGGCGAGGGCTTCGATCTCGTGCTGCGGATCGGCTCGCTCGAGGATTCGACGCTGATCGCGCGGCCGCTCGGCGCGTGGCAGATGATCGCGTGTGCGAGCCCGGCCTATCTGAAGCGGCAGGGCACGCCCGCGACACCGGCCGATCTTGCCGGCCACACGTGCCTGTTGTACGGGCGCGAACGGCGCGTCGGCTGGGAATTCCGGGTCGACGGCGCGGCGCGCACGTTCGACGTGCAGGGGCCGCTCGTCGCGAACAATGGCGAAGTCGTGCGCGACGCGGCGATCGCCGGGCTCGGCATCGCGCTGCTGCCGCACTTCATCGTCGGGGCGGCGCTCGACAGCGGCGCGCTCGTGCCGGTGCTCGACGCGTATGCGCCGTCGCCGATCACGCTCAATGCGGTGTTTCCGCAGCACCGGGAAGGGTTCGTCACGCTGCGCACGTTCATCGGGTTTCTCGCGGAACGGCTGGGGCAGGCGGCGCCGGCGGCAAAGGGCGGGGCGGGCCGCGCGCGGTAGCGGGCCGGTTTGCGGTGAATAGGGTGGCTATTCTCCGCAGAATTTGCGGAGAATATTGAGGCGTGCGGTGAATCGGTGGGATAATCTCCGCATCATGAGCGGAGATTACACCTTCATCTGGGAGTCGGCAGACTGGCCTGCATGGCGCTTCGACCTCCCGGCACTTGCCACGTCACTCGCCGACGTCAGCCGTGCGCAAGGCACGCTGGTCGGGCGACTGGCGGATATCGGCCTGGCGCTGCGCGATGAGGCCAGCCTGGTCGCGCTGACGGAGGACGTCGTCAAGACCAGCGCCATCGAGGGCGAAAATCTGAACGTTGCATCGGTCCGATCGTCGATTGCGCGCCGGCTCGGGGTCGATATCGGTGCGCTTGCGCCGGTCGATCGCCACGTCGAGGGCGTGGTCGACATGGTGCTGGATGCGATGACCCATTCGGCGGCGCCGGTCACCGAAAGCCGTCTGTTCGGGTGGCATGCGGCACTGTTCCCGACCGGCTATTCGGGGATGTCACGGATCACGGTCGGCGCATGGCGTACGGATGCAAGCGGGCCGATGCAGGTGGTGTCCGGGCCGATCGGCCGACAGCACGTGCATTTCGAGGCACCGCCCGCCGCGCGGCTGGCCAACGAGGTCGGGCGCTTGCTCGCGTGGCTCAATGCCACGCCGGCCGAGCCGTTACTGATCCGGGCCGGCCTGGCCCATCTGTGGTTCGTCACGCTTCACCCGTTCGACGACGGCAACGGCCGTATCGCGCGAGCGCTCGGGGATCTGGTCCTTGCGCGCGCCGATCGGAGTCCGCAGCGCTTCTATAGCCTGTCGGCACAAATCCAGCGCGAGCGTAACGCGTATTACGACGTGCTGGAGCGTACGCAGCGCGGTTCGCTCGACGTCACCGAATGGCTCGCATGGTTTTTGAATGCACTCGACCGGGCCATCGATCATGCGCACACGACGCTCGACGCGGTCCTGGTCAAGGCGCGCTTCTGGCAGCGATGTGCGGGCTTCGCGATGAACGCACGCCAGGTCAAGGTCATGAATCGCCTGCTCGACGGCTTCGAAGGGAAGTTGACGACCAGCAAGTGGGCGGCCCTTGCGAAGTGCTCGCAGGATACGGCGCTGCGCGACATCCTGGAACTCGTCGAGCGCGGTGTGCTGCGTCGCTCGTCGTCCGGCGGCCGGAGCACGAGTTACGAACTGGCGCCGTTCGACGTCTGACGCCGGCACCGGTTTGCCCGGTCAGCGACGGATCTCCATCGTGGTACCCCGTCGGTCACTCGCGCATGACCTGCGTCCGGCACAATGCAGAGAAGATCGGACTGCTTGGCGATACGTTTCTGTTGACGTCTGCGCTCCTCGGCGTGCTCGCCGTGGCCGGTTCGACGGGCTTGCGCCTGGCCACAGGGGCCGACGGTGTCATGGTCTTCATCGGGATCATCGATGCGGCGGTGGAAGCCGCATTGCGCGATGGTTTCATGCAATGCAGCGTGGCTGCCGGGACGGTTGCGCCGACATCCAGCGTCGATTGATCGGCGTCGTGCATTCGGGTTACGCTTCGGCGGGCGATGGCATGCGCCGCATGCCGGGCCGGGCGTTTTTACCTCGAATGTCGCGTGCAGGTAGCTTCTGCAAGCGCGCAAACCAGCGACGAGCCAAGCCGATGACCCTCCAGATCCGATCGAACGTGCGCGGCCCGGCCGCGACTCCTCCATGCGATGCGCGGCACACGCCGCTGCGATCCGTCGCGATGGCCGCACTGCTGTCGCTGTTGCCGATCGCCGCGCACGCGGCCGGCTTCGACTGCGCGAAGGCCGCTTCGCCGACCGAGAAGACGATCTGCGCGGACCCCGCACTGTCGAAGCTCGACGGCGACCTGTCGGCGGCGTGGAAGAAGGCGCTCGCGAAGGGCGGCGATACGGCCGCGCTGAAGGCCGCGCAGCTGAAGTGGCTCAAGCAGCGCGACCAGTGCGGCGCCGACGCGCCATGCCTTGGCGACCGCTATCGCGAACGGCTCGCGAGCCTGAACGGCACGCCGCTTGCCGCCGATCGCTGGCAGCAGACCTGGACCATGACGAGCGACAACCCGTCGTTCGGCGGCGTGCTGACGTTGACCGGCACCGCGCCGCGCCTGCATTTCGAGCTGAGCGCGAACAACGGCGCGAATACCGGCGGGCTCGACGGCGACGTCGTGCTGCATGGCGACAGCGGCGCCTACCGCAAGGACAAATGCCGGCTCGATTTCGAACGGAAGGGCGGACGCATCCGCGTCACGCAGCAGGGCGCGGATTTCGATTGCGGCGCCGGCTCGGGTGTCGTCTATGCGGGCGACTACGTGACTGCGTCGCAGGTGCAGGCCAGGCCGCAGGCCGACCTGCTGAGCCTGAAGGTCGTGACCGACGCGACGCAGAACGCGATCGCGCACAAGCTGCTCGGCGCCGACTACGCGACGCTCGTCGACACGGTCAACAGCAGTGCCGACGAAAAGGATCTCGACGGGCTGCACGCGCGCGTGATGTCGTACTGGGTGCGCGGCATCGCGACGACGAACGCGGCGATCGTGATGAGCCGCGGCACCGATCTGTGGATCGGGCTGCTCGTGTTCGACGCGCACGACAAGGTCAGGATGCGCTACTACTCGAACGCGCAGGCGTGGAAGAAAACCGTGCCGAAGACCCTCCAGGCGTGGCACGACAATCTCGACAAGACGCTGCCGATCGACGTGATGCAGTAAGCGCGCGGAGCGGCCGGCGCCGCTTCATTTTTTGCGCGATGCGCGCGCCTGCGCCGGCGGCGCGACCGATTCCCGCGTGCGCAACTCCGGCATCACCGCCCGGCCGGGCCCCGTCGCGCCGTTTTCGAGCGCGTCGAGCAACGCATGCGCGGCCTGGCGCCCGATCGCATCGGTGTCGACCCACATCGTCGTCAGCGGCGGCTGGATCTCGCGCGCGAGCGCGATGTCGTCGAACCCGGTGATCGACAATTGCACGGGCACGTCGATGCCGAGCGCCTGCGCCTCGAGCAACGCGCCGAGCGCGAGCGCGTCGTTGCCGCAGATCACGGCCGTCGGCCGCGTCGCCGCGTCGCTGTCGGCGATCGCGCGCAGGCTGGCCCGCCCGAACGCGATCGTGGCCGCGCCTTCGTGCTGATGTACCGGTCGCACCGCGAGCCCGTGCGCGGCCAGCGTGTCGTGAATGCCGCGCAGGCGCGCCTGCACGCGGTCGTTGTCCGCCGACGGCTGCATGATGATCGCGAAATCGCGGTGGCCGAGGTCGAGCAGGTGGGTGGTGAGCCGCGCGAACGCCGCGCGGTTGTCGAAGCCGATGCAGCAGTGCGGGCTGTCGTCGCGATACGCGTAAGTGACGACGTACGGTACGCGATGCAGCGCGAGCAGTTCGAACAGTTCCGGCGGATACGCTTCGCCGACCAGCGACACGGCTTCCACGCCGCGCGACAGCATCGCGCGCACCTGGGCCAGCGCCTGTGCGGGATCGTAGTTCGAGCAGCCCAGAAACAGCGTGATGCCGTGCTCGGCCATGACCGTCTGCATGCCCGCGACCTGCGACGCGAACACCTGGTCGTCGAGTGTCGGAATGATCGCGCCCGTGATGTGGGTGCGCGTGGACGCGAGCGCGCGGCCGGCCGCGTTCGGAATCCAGTTCAGTGCGCGCGCCGCATCACGCACGCGCTGCTGCACGTCGGCCGACACCTTGCCGGGATCGTTGTACACGCGCGAGACGGTCGCGGTCGATACGCCGGCCAGCTTCGCGACATCGCCGAGCACCGAGCGGCCGCTGCCGCGGCGCGCACGCGATGCACCGCCGCGGGACGGAGTCGTGCTCATCGGCCGTCTCCCGGCGTGGCGGGGTGGCCGGCGCCGCGCGCTGTCAAAAGCGTCATTGTTTACCCTCGATTCATGATGGTCCCGCTTGCATTCCCGTTCGACCCTGTGAGAATGTAAGCGCTATCTTGATGCTGTATTCCTATTATGTCAGACGACCCTTCCATCCGCATGGCGAAATTTTCATCGACGACGGCCTTCCTGGCCATTTTGTCCGCCGAAAATGTAAGCGATTACATTCGAAAATGAACGGCGCTCATTCACCGCGGATCGCTGTCGTCGGCAGCGTGAACATCGACCTCGTCACGCGCGCGCCGCGCCTGCCGGTGCCGGGCGAAACGCTGCTCGGCACGGATTTCCAGACCGTTCACGGCGGCAAGGGGGCGAACCAGGCAGTCGCCGCCGCGCGCCTGGGCGCGTCGGTCGCGATGATCGGTTGCGTCGGCGACGACGCGTTCGGTGCGCGCCTGCACGACGCGCTGGCGGCCGAGCGCATCGACGTGACGCACCTGCATCGCGTCGGCGGCACGGCAACCGGAGTCGCGACGATCACGGTCGACGCGCGCGGCGCGAACAGCATCGTCGTCGTGCCCGGCGCGAATGCGTGCGTCGATACCGACCGGATCGACGCGGCGCGTGAAACGATCGCCGGAGCGGCGCTGCTCGTGTGCCAGCTCGAAGTGCCGATCGCCACCGTGGCGCACGCGATTGCCTGTGCGGCCGCACACCACACGCCGGTGCTGCTCAATCCCGCGCCCGCGCAGCCGCTGTTCGACGCGTTGCTGGCGCGGGTCGACTACCTCGTCGTCAACGAAACGGAAGCCGAGTCGCTGACCGGCATCGCGGTTGGCGACGATGCGTCGGCCGTGCGCGCCGCCGATGCGCTGTGCGCGAAGGGCGTCGGCAACGTGCTGGTCACGCTCGGTGCGCGCGGCGTGTGCTGGCGCGGCAGCGCAGGGCATGGCCGCCATCGGGCGATGACGGTGGTCGCCGTCGATACGACCGCGGCCGGCGACACGTTCGTCGGCGGATTCGCGGCGGCCCGGGCAGACGGCGCGTCGATGGACGACGCGATCGGCTTCGGCCAGCGTGCGGCCGCGATCAGCGTCACGCGCTACGGCGCGCAGACGTCGATCCCGACACGCGAAGAAGTGGCACGCATGGACGCTTGAATTCCGCACACGACGGAACGGCCGGATCCGGCCGATACCCATGACATGGAGACAATCGAAATGAGCGAAAACCAATCTGTTCCGCATGCGCCGCCGCGGATCCGGCGCGGGCAACGCATCGCGCTCGCGCTGTTGATGGCGAGCGGGATCGTCAACTATCTCGATCGCGGCACGCTGGCCGTCGCGAGCTCGGCGATCCGGGGCGATCTCGGGTTGTCGCTCGCGCAGATGGGGCTGCTGCTGTCGGCGTTCTCGTGGAGCTATGCGCTGTGCCAGTTCCCGGTCGGCGGGCTGGTCGACCGCATCGGTCCGCGCCGGCTGCTCGGCATCGGGCTGATCGTCTGGTCGTTCGCGCAGGCGGCGGGCGGCATCGTGTCCACCTTCGGCTGGTTCATCGTCGCGCGCATCGTGCTCGGCATCGGCGAGGCGCCGCAATTCCCGTCGGCCGCGCGCGTGGTGAGCAACTGGTTTCCGCTGCGCGCGCGCGGCACGCCGACCGGGATCTTCAACGCCGCGTCGCCGCTCGGCACCGCGCTCGCGCCGTTGCTGCTGTCGATCCTCGTCGTATCGTTCGACTGGCGCTGGGCGTTCATTGTGACGGGTGCACTCGGTCTCGTCGTCGCCGTCGTGTGGTTCGCGCTGTACCGCGATCCGGTGCGTGCGCAACTGACCGCGGCCGAGCGCGGTTATCTCGATGCCGATGCGCAAAGCGTGGTTGCGGCGCCTAAACTGACCTTCGGCGAATGGCGCAGCCTGTTTTCGCACGGCACGACCTGGGGGATGCTGATCGGCTTCTTCGGGTCGGTGTACCTGAACTGGGTGTACCTGACCTGGCTGCCCGGTTATCTGACGATGGAGCGGCACATGAGCCTGATCCGTACCGGATTCGCCGCGTCGGTGCCGTTCCTGTGCGGGTTCATCGGCTCGCTGGTCGCCGGCTGGCTGTCGGACCTGGTCACGCGTCGCAGCCGTTCTCCGGTCGTGAGCCGGCGCAATGCGGTGGTGGTCGCGATGCTCGGGATGGTCGCATTCACGATCCCGGCCGCGCTGGTGCAGAGCAACGTGGTCGCGCTCGCGTGCATTTCGGTCGTGATCTTTCTCGCCAACGCGGCGTCGGCCTGCTCGTGGGCGCTCGCGACGGCGGCCGCGCCGCCGAGCCGTATCGCGTCGCTCGGCGCGATCCAGAATTTCGGCGGCTTCATCGGCGGCGCGCTCGCGCCGATCCTGACGGGCGTCATCGCGCAGAAGTGGTCGTTCGTGCCGGCGCTGCTGACTGCCGCGGCGATCGCGTTCGCCGGTGCGATGGCGTACCTGCTGCTGGTGCGCAAGCCGATTCCCGAGCACGCCGCGAACGCCGCGCCCGGCCCGTTGCCGGCCTGAGCCCGCGGTTCGCACCACGTATTCACTGAAGCAAGGAGAAACAGATGCAACACCAGCAGCAATCGAGCGTGACCATCGAGGGGATCGTGCCGGTCATGCTGACGCCGTTCGACGACGCCGGCGCGATCGACTACGCGGGGCTCGAACGGCTCATCGAATGGTATCTGGCGCACGGCTCGGATGCGTTGTTTGCGGTGGCGCAATCGAGCGAGATGCAGTTCCTGACGCTTGCCGAACGCGCGGAACTGGCGCGCTTCGTGGTCGAGCGGGTGGCCGGGCGCGTGCCCGTCGTCGCGTCCGGGCACATCAGCGACGATCTCGATGCGCAGGTGGCCGAGCTGCGCGCGGCGGCCGAATCGGGCGCGCAGGGCGTCGTGCTCGTGACCAACCGCCTCGATCCGCAGCGCAAGGGCAGCGCCGCGTTGCTCGACCATCTTCACAAGCTGCTCGCGCGATTGCCGTCCGATCTGCCGCTCGGCCTGTATGAGTGTCCGGCGCCCTACCGGCGGCTGCTGTCCGACGACGAATTGCGTGCGTGTATCGACACGGGCCGGTTCGTGATGCTCAAGGACGTGAGCTGCGACCTGGAGACGGTGAAGCGGCGTGTCGCGCTCGCGGCGGGATCGCCGCTGAAGATCCTGAACGCGAACGCGGCGATTGCGTGGGACGCGATGAAGGCGGGGTCCGCCGGCTTCAACGGCGTGTTCACCAACTTCCATCCGGATCTCTACCGGTGGTTGCGCACGCAAGGACATACGAATCCGCCGCTGGCCGACGAGCTGTCGACGTTCCTGGTCGTCTCGGCGGTATCGGAGGCACTGGGCTACCCGGCGCTCGCGAAGCTCTACCATCAGCGGATCGGCACCTTCGGGTCGATCAAGTGCCGTGCGATCGACTACGACGTGCGCGAACGATTCTGGGCGCTCGACGCGGTGCTCGACAAGATCGTGGCCGGCACCGAGCATTTCCGCCGGCGGATCGCCGCGCAATAGCATGTGATGCGCGCCGTGCGGACCGGGCGGCGCGCGATACCCGGGCGAGCCGCGCGTGCGGCCGCCTTTGCGTTTGATCGTCGGGAAGCGCGCGGCCGGCGCGTGCGTTTGCCGCAAGAAGCATCGGCACCTCGAGATGCGTCGCGCCATGCGACGTCAACGGTGTGCCTGCAATGCCCCGGATGACATGAACCCGGCACCGCGACCGGGCCGCGTGCGCCACGTGACGAAACCGCCGGGATTCCCGAGCGCGTCGATGACGGCACAGCCGTCTGCCGCGCCCGCAAGTCCACACTAGCCGGCCGGTCCGTCACGATACCCATCGCCACGAACGACAGCGCATCGCCGACACGAGGCCGATGCGCTGTCCTGCCTTCATTCACCACATCACCACAGCCAGCCGCCCGCGATCCGCGAGCGCACCGCCGACGTTCGTCCGGCGTGCCGCGCTGCGTTCCGCGTTTGCCGCTTCCACCGGCCATCCGACGTGCTCCCGTGCCGTATGACAAAAGCACACAAATTTAGCCAAACCTTCCCGTCGTTTCCCGTAACAATTCGTAATATTATGCCGCGGTGTGATTTTTACCGACGAACCGTTGAATCCGTATTCACCCTCCATGCAACAAGTGACGACGACAAGCCAGCCACCGATCCTGGCGGCGCCGGTTGATGCCATGCTGCACGCCGTAATCGACGAGGCCGTCCACCGGAGCGTGTCGGAGGCGACGACGCGCAGCGGCTACATGCGCTGTGCCGACTACGCGATCGTCGGCGCGCAGGTGCTGACGCTGCTGACCGGTAAGCCTTACAGGCCCTTCGCGGGCGGCGAAGTGATGGATTTCGGCGCCGGCAACCTGTACGCGCTGTGCACGACGCGCGAGCGGCGCCGGACCGCACGGCATCTGTCGCAACTCGCGCGCTATCACTGCTGGATTGAAGCGCGTCACGACGACGTCGGCGGCCGCGCGCGCAAGGAGATCGTCGACTTCACGCTGCGCCACGACGAGACCGTCGCGACCAATCTGGGGATGCCGTTCGCCCGCGCGTATCAGGCTTATTTCTGGGGCTGGGACGACGAGCACACGGTGCCTGCCGAGCTGCGCGATCATCCGGCATTCGCGAAGCAGGGCCCGGTGTGGCGCTGGGCCGAGCGCGAATGCACGTCGCTGCTGCGCGCGTACGAACGCGAGCGGCCAGGCTATTTCGGGCGTCAGGTTTCGCGTGCGATCGATTTGTTTGCGGATCGGGTCGAAGGTCTCGGCTGACGGCACGCCCATGTCGGGCGACGAACCGAGTGCAGGCCGCCTGCCGCGATCGCATGAATCGGGCAAGTGCACCCGGCAGGCGCTGGTGCCGCGCCGGGCATGAACCATACCGCCAGGCGATACACCGCGCGCGGCGGCGCGAGCCGCCGGCGCGTTCAGCGTGCTGCCCGGCCGTTCACTTGTTCGCCAGCGTGCCGCTGCTGTTGGCACCGCCAAACAGCCGCGTCAGGTACTGCGTGTTCGAGTTCATCCTCGCCATCAGCGTATTGAGCGCCGTGAACTGCGCCTGGTACTGCTTGGTCAGTTGCGCGGCGTAGTTGGACAGATCGGACTGCTGCTGCGTGACGCGCTTCAGGTCGGCGTTCAGTGCGTTCGTGCGCACGTCGATCATGCCGTCCTTCTTCGTGAAGTGCGTGATCTGATCGTTCAGGCGCGTGCCGATCCCGTTCGTCGGGTCGAACAGGCGCGCGGCCGCCGTCGGGTTGGCGGACAGCGCGTCGCCGAGCTTCGCGCTGTCGACGTTCAGCGTGCCGTCCTTCTCGAGCTTGATGCCGATCGCCATCAGGTTCATGCGCCCGTGGCCGTTCTCGGTGGCGGCGCCGTCGACGCCGCGCGCGACGATCGACGCGAGCGAGTTGCGGATCGTGTTCAGCGTCGAATCGCCGATCAGCGCGCCTTGCGCGTTCGCGCCTTCCGTGTAGCTCGTCAGCGCGCCCATCGTCTTGACGGCCGTGTTGTACAGGTTCACGAAATTCGTGATCGTCGCTGCTTGCGACTTCGTGTCGGTGCTGACCGTCAGCGTCTGCGTATCGGTCGCGCTGACCGCGGCAGCCGACAGGTTCAGCGTGATGCCCGTCAACACACCCGACACCGCGTTGCTCGCGCTGGTCGATGCGATCCCGTTGATCGTGAACTTCGCGTCCTGTGCGGCGGCGCTTTGCCGCCACGCGGCCGCGCTGTTCGCCGAGTCGATCTTCGATGCGCCGCCGGACGTGTCGGCCGTCGACGTGACGCCGAGGCTCGACAGCCCGCTGTCGTTGGCCACGTTGCCGACCGCGACGCTGATCGCGTTCGCGGAGCCCGTCTTCGACGACGCGAGCACGAGGTGCGCGCCGTCGGTGCCGTTGATGACCGTCGCGCTGATCCCCGGGTTGTTCGATGCCGAGTTGATCGCGGCCGCGATGCCCGACAGCGTGTTGTTCGTGCTGCCGACCTCGACCTTGAACGACTGGCTGCCGAGCGACAGCGTCAGCGTGCCGGTGCCGAGCGCCTTGTTCCCGGTGAAACCCGCCGACGACAGCGCCTGCGCGGTGGCGATCTGCGTGACGCCGACCGTGTAGGTGCCGGCGACCGCGCCCGCACCCGACGTCGCGGTCAGGCCCTTGCCGCTCGCGACGGCGGTGAAGGTCGACTGCAGGCCGCCGTTCGTCAGCGACGTGAGGCCCGCCTGGAGCGCGCCCAGCGCCGACGACAGCGCGCCGAATGCGGAAATCCGCGTGCTGCTGGACGTTTGCGACGCGGCAAGCGACGCGGCATGGCCGGCCGTCTTCGCGTTCACCAGCGTCTTGACGAGCGAGCCGATGTCCATCGACGGATTGCCGGTCGAGCCGTTGATGATCGATTGCGCCGCCTGTTGCATCAGGCTGTTTGCGTTCGCGCTGCTATTCACAGGCGTGTTCGTTGGCATGGGTGAGCTCCGGTTGAAAGGCGATCCTCAGACGAGCGGCCGCCGAACCCGCATGCGGAGATCCGGGCGGCCTCGTCGCGATTCGCCTGCATGCCGTTTCCCGCGCGACGCCTTCCGGGTCCACGGGCGGTGTCGGGGAAACGTAAGAACGTGACAGTGCGCTATCCTATATTTAAATCGGTATTAATTGGTAATTTTTTGTAATGCTTCTTGAGAAAATTGTAGACGGGGTGCGGGCGGGTGGATGCGCGAGGGCGGTTGGCGATTTTTTAGCGTAAGCGCATGATTTTAATTGTATTTATTAGAGGATTTCCGCTGGCATTGAAATCTTGCTGAAAGCATGAATGTTTGATGAAGAAGTTTTCGTGCATTTTGCTAAACATCGGTCGGATCGACTGCGCGGAGAACGCGTGCTTCCCGGCGAGCATCGAGCTGTGAGCCTTGCCCACCGGACGTCATCTCGTTACGTGCGACACCAGGCCACATGCACGTGAAACGTTTTCGATTGCCAATTCGCATTCCCGGGCCATGTGTCCTGATGCGGAACATGATGCTTCGGCAATTGCAAAGACCGTCGAGTTGTCCGGTTGAAGTGATCGCGAGTGAGTCGCGCATTGAGCGTGTCGCTGAATAACGGTTGTGGCGCATTGTTGCGGCCGGTTCGCGTCAATTGAAGTCGGGAATAGTTATTGGAGACGGTGACCGGTAAAAGGCCAGGTAATTTTCATGCTCTTGAAACACGGGAACAGGTTCGTGGGCGCTGCCCGGTCTGCTGCCATGTACGGCCTCGTCGTCTCCGATTGTCCACTTTTTTAAGACAGCGAATCATGTTTTGACGGATTGATGATTCTTGGTGAGACAGTAGACTGCACTCGTGCTTCGCCGGAACCGATCCGGAGCGCGCCAGGAACGGCGCTCTCCGGATCGGATTCCCCGGCGGCAGGCCGGTCGGCCCGCTGTCCGATTGTGCGAGGAGTGGTCCGTTGCCGGATTGGCGCGCCGATTCGGCGCGCATCGGCACCGGGTGCATCAAACCGTCAATTCAAGGGTGATTGTCATGCGTTACTTTTCGCTGGAATCGAAGAAGGACGAGCTGCTGCTGGCGGCTCGCGTGCTGTTGATGATTCTGTTCGTGCTGTTCGGCTGGCAGAAGCTGACCGGTTTCTCGGGCACGGTCGCGTACATGGCGTCGACGGGTAACCCGGCGCCCGAGCTGGCGGCCGCGATCGCGGTGGCGGTGGAGCTGGCCGGCGGCTTGCTGATCGCGATCGGCTTCTATACACGCCCGCTTGCACTGATGTTCGCCGCCTATACGCTCGCAACCGCGCTGATCGGCCATCGCTACTGGGCGCTGCAGGGGATGGACCAGTACATCGCGATGATCAACTTCTACAAGAACGTGAGCATCATCGGCGGCATGTTGCTGCTCGCGCTGAGCGGGCCGGGACGGTATTCGCTCGACCGCAAGTGAGATAACGCGGGATTTTCGTGAAGCAGGGCGGGCCCGGTGCGCGGAAGTGCACCGGGCCTTGTTTTTGTTGGTGGTGGATGGGCTTGCGCGCAGGCGTCGCCTACAGCACCGCCGTCGTGCCGAAGCGCGGCGGGCAGCGCACCTGCTCGCGGCCGGACGCATCGCGGATCACGCACTGCACGAAGCCGTTGGCCGGCGCGAAATGGGCGAAGAACGGGTCGAGCATGCGGCTGCATGCGTACAGGCTTGCCGTATTCAATGCGGCCGGTTCGATGCTTACCGTGATCTCGATGCCGCGCACGAACGTCGACATGGGTTTGACGGCCGTCCATTGCATGGCGGACCGGTGCGAGACGCCGACGATCGCGTCGATGATCGGCGCCGGCCCCGCTGCGTCGGCCGCCAGCAGGCGCAGCAATGCCCGCAGCGTTTCGACGCTGGCCGGGTTCAGGGTCAGCACATGCGGCGCAAGGCCGGCGACGAGCTGCCAGAGCGCACGCTGTCGACGCGGCACGGTGCGACAGCGAGACGCGGCGCGCAACAGCGTCACGCGGCCCGCGAGATTGTCGTTCTCGTTGAACAGGTCGCCGTCGGGGGCGCCGAACGGCAGTGTCGCAGGGTGGTTGCCGTTCGTGCAGGTCAGGCCGAGCATGAGCTGGCCGCCCGCTCGTGCAATCGCACGCCCGGTCAGGTCGACGAGCATGATCTCCGGGTGTCGCGACGCGTTGGCGTCGTCGTCGTGTTCGCGTCCGGATGCGAGCCAGTAGGCCGGCGCGTCGCGCGACGACCGTTCATGCACGAAGCCGCGGTAACACGGCACCGGCGTGCCGCCTACTGTTTCCGGTGCGCCCTCGGCGGCCAGCCGAACCGAATCGATCGAGCGGACGGTGATGCCGCGCATGCTCAACACGTGCGGCGTGATGGCGTAGGTCGTGGCGTCGGGCCCGAGCGTGATCGGCATCGCGTCGCGACTGAACAGGTTCACGATCGGCGTGCAGCACAGCCGCAGGTTGTCGGTCGTGATCGCGTCGAGCTGCACGCGTGCGGCAGACGATTCCGGCACGTCGACGATCGGCACGTGCAGCGTCAGCTTGCGGCACGGGCCGGCCGCGCGCGCAAGCATCCCGAAGTCGATGTCGACGAATGCGAACTTGTCGGGAAACGCGAAGTATTCGCGCAGCAGGCGCCACGGCGCATGTTCCGCTTCCGCGTGCGGCACGAGTGCGTCGCGTTCGTCGTACCCGGCCGGCTTCAGCGGAAATTGCGGCAGGCGTTTCCAGTGGCCACTGCGGTCGCTTTCGACGAACGCCATCGGCGCATGCAGCAGCATCGCATCGGCCAGCGTGGACGACAGTGCCGGCATGCCGTGGAAGTGGATGCGGATCTGTTCCGGCGTTGCCGCGCGAAACGCCGCTTCATCCGTTAGCGATGCGAACGTAATCGACAGCACGATCGACGTATTCGGCGGCAGCTTGCTGCGCGGCGACAACGCGGCGGCCGGCGCGACGCCGACCCGATCGATTGCGATCGGTGCGAACGTGACGTCGTAGCTGGTCCGGAACCGGCAGGTGCCGGCCCGGTCCTCGAGTTCGGTGCCGCGCGGCACCGTCACGGGTTCGGTCAGCTGGCCGAGCGCGACACCTGCGTCGAACTGCGCGATCGAGCACGACGGAATGGGGCGCAGCTGCTCGGGATAGAGCGTGTCGATGACGGCCTGCGCGAACGCCGGATAGTCGTCGTCGAGTGTCCTGCTGATGCGCGCGCCGAGCAGGGCGAACGACTGCAGCAGCCTGCCGAGATGCGGATCGTCGTTTTCGCCGTCGGTCATCCCGAGGCGCGCGGCGATCTTCGGAAAGCGCGCGGCGAACTCGCGCGTCGAGCGGCGCAGCAGCGCCAGCTCGCGCTCGTAGTGGGGCAGGAGTTCGTCCATCCTCGATCGGGTCAGCGCTGGATGTAGGGCGGTTCCCATTCATGGGGCAGCGAATCGGGGTCGAGCCAGCGGACTTTGCGCAGCGCGCGGTAGATGATGATGAACGGCAGGAGCTTGACGACGGCCGAGACAAACATGACGACGGCCAGGCCCCGATCGATGGGTATCGGGCCCGCGTTCAGGTAGAGCGCGAGGACGAGCAACGGAAGATAGAGCGCCATCGAGACGAACGAGAGCCAGCGAAACAGGCGGACGGCCCAGAGCTTGCCGCGGCCTACGCCGACACCGACCGTGAGCATGACGATCGACAGCACGATCCATGTCGGCAGCATCACGACTTCGTCGCCGACGTGCATCAGCGAGGCGATGCCATAGACGAGTTCCACGAACGTGAATCCCGCCGCCACGAAGAACGCCCCGCCTGCAAGGACGGCTTGTGCGGGCGCACCGCGCGGACGATCGCCCGGGCGCTCCGGCTGCGGGTCGTCGAAAGCGATCGACGGTCGATCGAGGTCGGTCATTGCGCGTGCTCCGGATGGCGGCTGATACCGACCTGAAACTGCAACACGGTCGTCGGGTCGCCGGCCCCGGTATCGTTGGCCACGCGCGGCGGCATGAGCAAACCGGCTGCATGGTCCGCGAACTGATGCGTATGTTCTTTCACCCACGCGATGATTTCCGGCCAGTTGTTGGGCGAATTGACGCCGTAGACACCGGTGCCGTAGGTCGTCGTCAAGTATGCCGGCGCGCCGATGGTCCGCGCCAGCATCAGCTCGCGGTGGGCCTTGTCGAGTTTTCTCTGTGCCTCACGCACGTCGTTCGCGAAACCGCTTGCCTGTCCGCGCATCTGATTGGCCTGTTCACGCATCAGCGCCTGATTCGGGTGATCGAGGTTGTTGCGGGTAAACGTATCGATGTCCTTGCGTTGATTGGCCAGTCGCTTGACCGCTTGAGCGGCTTCCTCCGCTGCTTCGCCGGCTTCCCGTGAAAGCCTGGGCAGTGACGCCAGTGTTCGTACACCGCTGAACGCGAGATCGGGCAAAAGCAGGATCGGGCCGATCGTTTCGACCAGCTTGTAATGCCACGAGTTTTCGAGCGCCTTCCGGTGGACTTCGTCGCCGGTCAGCTCGTAGTAGAGCATCTTGCCGTCCTCGAACAGCAGCACGGCAGAGGCGGCGCCGGCGACCACGCCGAGGGCCGGGAGAAGCACGGCGCCCCCGGCGAACAGCAGGCCGAGCGACACGACGCCTGCCAGCACCCCGAATGCATCGCCGGCGACGGCCGCCGCGCCAAATGCAGTCTTGTGCTCGCCCATGAACTGCCGTGTCGCCGCGAGCCCCCTGTCGAGCGCCGTCGGCCCCGATGCCGCCGTGACGCGTTGCGACCAGGCGTGCGACAACTGCGCGATGGTCTGCGGGCTGGCGTTGCTCAACGGATCGGGTGCCGCAAGGGGAAACCTCGACGCGGATACGACCAGATCCAGCGCATGACCGTCGGCGTCGGGAAGCGCGGGCTTGAGCCGCGCCGCGGCCAGGCCGTCGAAAAAGATCACACCCGCCTTGGGGCCGAGTACCCGTCCGGCGAAATTCGACAGGTGAAACTCGGCGTCGGCCCGGTGGCAATAGGGTTCCCACAGTGCGGGTGATTTCGGCATGGCGTCGTATTAATAATGCTGAGTTGATTATCGATGAGGCCAGTGAGCGTGCCGACGCTTTCGGCGATCAGCCGCAAATATAATCCGGCTGCATGACGAAAACCAGCCGGTTGGACGAAAGGAAGTCGTTGTCAATAAAGGGAAAGTCAACGGAAAGGTAATAATTCCCGGACTGTATTTCAAGTCGATTTTATGTCGGTAATTATTTCTATATCGATTATTGGGGTTCGTTCGTTGAACTGTCAAATAACGATTCCGGAGTCCCCTTTTTGGCCGGTCGTGGATTATGATTTTGCGGCTTGATACCCGAGACAAGGGCAAAAGCAATCTGAGGGGGCCATTATGCAATTGTCCGATCTGGCAGGTTTTCTCAACCTGCAGAACAGCCGTCTGCTGACGATCAAAACACCCTTGTCCGGGGCGTCGGAACTCGTGCTGGGCGACTTTCAATGCAATGAGGGGCTGTCGGTTCTGTACGACATGCAACTCGGACTCGCGTCGAGAAACCCGAACATCGAGTTGAAGCAGATGATCGGGCAACCCGTGACGGTATCGTTGCAGTTGAGCAATGCGCTGGCGAGCAGCGACGAACGGGTTTTCCATGGTTACGTGACGCAGTTCGCGCATACCGGAACCGACGGCGGGCTGGCCAGTTATACGGCAACCGTGCGGCCGTGGTTGTGGATGCTGTCGCGTCGCGTCGATTCGCGCATTTTCCAGGACAAGAATGTCCAGGATATTCTCGGCGATGTTTTTTCGCGTTACGCGAAACTTGCGTCCTACGAGTTTCGTGTATCGAGAACGCTGAAGCCGTATAGCTATTGCACGCAATACCGGGAAACCGATCTCAATTTCGTGCTGCGCCTGCTGGAGCAGGACGGGCTGTTCTTCTATTTCGAGCATGCGAAGGACAGCCACAAGCTGATCGTGACCGACGCGTCGACCAATGCGAAGCCGATCGACGGACCGTCGGCACTGCGCTATGCCGCGGCCGGTGAAGCATTCGACGACGAAAGCGTGGTCACGCAATGGGTCGCGCAGCGACACCTGTCGTCCGATAG
The DNA here is from genome assembly GCF_048565265.1 of Burkholderia theae. Lineage (NCBI taxonomy): Bacteria > Pseudomonadati > Pseudomonadota > Betaproteobacteria > Burkholderiales > Burkholderiaceae > Burkholderia > Burkholderia theae. The sequence goes on along the minus strand of NZ_CP183463.1, from coordinate 630,186 downwards.
CGTCAGCATGAAGACGTTCGACTACAAGGTGCCGAACGCGCGGCGCTATGTGTCCGGCGACGCACCGATCAAACAGGGCGACGTCGACCACTACGAGATCTACGACTATCTCGGCGGATACGGTTTCGACTCGACGGATCATGGCGAAGAGCTCGCACGCTTCCGGCTGGAGGCGCTGGCCGCCAACGGCAAGGCATTCTCCGGCGCCACCAACTGCCGCACGCTGTCGCCCGATCGCTATTTCGAACTGACCGATCACTACGATCCCGGCAGCGCCAACGAAACCGACCGGCAATTCCTGGTGACGGCCGTGCGGCACCACGGCATGAACAACTACCAGTCGAACGAAGGCTCGGGCCGGTACTCGGCGAGCTTCCAGTGCATCCGCAAGAAGATTCCGTGGCGGCCGTTGCTGTCGGTGGTCAAGCCGGTCATCGCCGGTCCGCAGACGGCGATCGTCGTCGGGCCGAAGGGCGAGGAGATCCACACGGATTCGCTCGGCCGCGTGAAGGTGCAGTTTCACTGGGATCGCCTCGGCAAGCGCGACCAGAGCAGTTCATGCTGGGTGCGTGTCGGTCAGCCGTGGGCGGGCGGCGGCTTCGGCGGCGTGCAGATTCCGCGTATCGGCGACGAGGTGGTCGTGTCGTTTCTCGACGGCGACCCCGACCGGCCGATCATCATCTCGCGTGTGTACAACGCGCAGAACATGCCGCCGTGGAAGCTGCCGGAGAATGCGACGCAAAGCGGCATCCTGTCGCGCTCGACCAAGGGCCACTCCGGTACCGCGAACGCGATTCGTTTCGAGGACAAGCAGGGCGAAGAAGAGCTTTGGCTGCAGGCCGAACGCGACATGCGCACCGAGGTCGAGCACGACGAGCTGCGCGTCGTCGGCAACGATCATCGCTGGGCCGTCGGCCGCAATCACACGCTCAACGTCAAGGTCGATCACGCGTCGAACACCGGCAACAACCAGACGGTCGGCGTGGGCAGCGGCTTTGCGATGACGGTCGGTGCGCTGCCGCCCGACAACGCGCCGCCGCCCGACGCCGGCACCTACACGCTCAACGTCACCGAACAGATCGTGATCCAGTGCGGCAAGGCGCGCATCACGCTGACCAAGGACGGCGTCATCCGGCTCGAAGGCGTGCAGATCGTCGAGAACGCGTCGGACTACTTCCTGATGCAGGGCAAGAAGATCGATCTGAACCCCTGACCGGCGAGGGCGCCGGATTATTCCGAAGACGACAACGCATATGAAATATCTCATTCAGGAAGGCAGTTTCGATGTGCCGTCGCTGACCGACGATCGCACCGTCAACGTGCTGACGCTCGCGCATCCGCAGACGAGCGGCACGTACCAGATCGTCGTCAGCCGCGACCAGCTCGTCGGTGGAGAGGATCTCGAGCGCTGCATGCAGCGGCAGATCGGCCTGATGACGCGGCACGTGACGGGTTTCAAGGAGATCGCGCGGCGGCAGGTCGAGATCGGTGCGCAACACGTGCCGGCGCTGGAGCTCGAGAGCACGTTCCGGCAGTCGGGTTCGACGTTTCACCAGATCCAGGCGATGACCGTCGTCGACGCGCCGCGCCTTCTCGTCATCACGCTGTCGAGCCAGACGCCGCTGTCGGACGAGCATCGCACCGCGTGGAAGCAGTTGCTGGACAGTTATCACCCTCACGGATAGGAACACCTACTTCATCGAACGCCGAGTGCCCGTGCTTGCGTTCCCGGCGCGGCCATTCCGTAACGAATCAGGATCGATCCCGTCATGTCCCTGCTCGCCGCTGCCCGCCTGGGCGATACCTTTACCCATACGTCCCTGCTCGCGCAGATGCTCAAGGTTGCGTCGACCATCGGGGCCGGGTTGCTGGTCGGCGCGGCGATCGGGGCCGCGGCGGTCTTCATCGTCGGGACGGGCGGGCTTGGCGCGGTCGTCGTGGGTGCGATCGTCGGTGCGGTGCTGTCGCAAGTCGTTAACGCCGCGACGTCGAAGTTCCTCGGCAGCGATTCATTGGAGGGATATCTGTCAGAAAAGGCAGGAGAACTGATCGATAGCTTCATTCCCGGCGAAGTGAAGGGCGCGATCCTGACCGGCTCCGCCGATGTATTCGTCAACAGCAAGGGCGCCGCGCGCGCGGCAGGCGTGCCGAAGCCACCGCTTCCGGTCGGAGTCGAACCGCAGTCGGTCGCCGACCTGTTCACGCCGGTCGACCAGGATCTGGTCGGCTGCTCGAATCACCCGAATCCGAAAGGCGAGCACTTGGCCGAAGGTTCGTCGAGCGTCTTCATCAACGGCCGGCCCGCATCGCGCATCAAGGATGCGACGACTTGCGACGGCAAGATCAATACCGGCTCCACCAACGTCAGCATCGGCGGCGAGCGGCTGCGCGTGCGGGAGGTCACGAGCGAGATGCCGCCGTGGCTCGCGACGATCGCGAAGTACGCGGGTCTCGCGATCGCGATCTGCCAGGCGTTGCGCGGTCACGGATCACTCGCCAGCAAGCTGGCGTGTTTCGCGATGAACTTCGCGATCAACGTCGCCGCGGACAAACTCGTCAGCACCGCGATGTCCGGCCGCCTCGGCCATCCGGTTCACCTGCCGACCGGCGCGAAGATTCTCGACGGAGACGAGGACCTGGATTTCGTGCTCGACGCGCCGGTGCCGATCGTCTGGCAACGCTTCTACAGCAGTCTCGATCCGCGCACGGACCGGCCGCTCGGCCGCGGCTGGAACGTGCCGTATGCGGTCGAACTGCGGCTCGGCGCCGGCGGCGAGAATCCGCATCGGTGGATCGACGCGCAGGGGCGGCGGACGCCCGTGCCCGATCTCCAGCCGGGGCAGAAATACTTCAATCGCAGCGAGGCGCTGACCTTCGCGTGCACGCCGGGTGGCCACTGGATGATCGAGCAGGACGACGGCACCTGTTTCGATTTCGGTTTGCCGGTGCCGGGCGAGATGGTCCAGACGCTGCGCCCGCGCGTGATCGAGGATCGCAACGCCAACTGGCTCAATTTCCATTACGACGCGCAGGGGCGGCTGGTCGAACTCGCGACGATGGCCGGCCATCGCGTGACGATCGACTATGACGCCGTGCATGCGCAGCGGATGGCGCGTGTGATGCTGCATACCGATGGCGGTACGGAATGCCTGGTGAACTATGGCTATACCGCCGACGGGTTGCTCGAGCGCGTCGCCGACGGCGACGGCACGGAGCGGCGCCGGTTTGCCTATGACCCGGCCTCGCGCATGACGATGCATCGGCTGCCGAGCGGGCAATCGGCGTTTTACGCATGGGAGGAGTTCGAGCGCGACGCGCTTGCGGAAGAGAACGGCCTCACGGGGCGCGAGGCGCGTGTCGTCGAGCACTGGACGGATGACGGCGAGCGCTATCGACTGACCTACGATTTCGTGCGACAAGCTACCCATGTGACCGATCATCTCGGCCGCGTGCAGCTGTGCGAATGGAATACCGATTACCTGGTGACCGCGCATACCAATGCGCTCGGACAGACCTGGCGGTTCGACTGGAGTCCGTCTCGCGAGCTGCTGCGCATCGTGGAGCCGGGTAATGCAACGACGCAGCTTCGTTACGACGACGAGCGCGGTTTGCCGACCGAACTGACGAACGCGCTGGGGCAGACGACGCAGTTCGAGTGGCATCCGATGTGGATGACGCTCGAGCGCCAGACGCTCGCGGACGGGCGCCAGTGGGAATACGAGTTCGACATGCGCGGCAATTGCGTGGGCGAGATCGATCCGCTCGGGCAGCGCACCGAGTTCCGGCTCAACCGCCAGGGCAGGCCGGCAGCGATCGTCGACGTGCGCGGCGGGATCGCGCAGTTCGGCTGGGACCGGCAGCACCGGTTGATCGCCCGCACCGATTGTTCGGGGATCACGACGCGGTTCGAGTATGACGCGCGGGGGCGCGTCACCGCGCTCGTCGACGCACTCGGCCATGCGACGCGCTATCGTCACGACGGACGCGACCGGACCATCGAGGTTCAGTTGCCGGACGGCAGCGGCCAGCAATACCGCTGGTCCGCGGCCGACGGCCTTGAGGCTGCCGTCGACGGCAACGGTCATGCCACTTCGTTCGACTATGACGCGGCTGGACGCGTGACATCGAGAACCGATGCGAACGGGCATCGGATCAGCCTCGAATACGACGCGGCCGGGAACCTGTGCACGCTCTACAACGAAGTCCGCGACAGCTACCGGTTCGCGTACGACGCTGCCGATCGGGTGATCGAACAGGTCGGTCCGGACGGCATGCGCGTCGAATACGAGCACGACGCGCGCGGTGCGCCGATCGTGGTCAGGCAAGGTGCCGGTACGCCGCAGCAGATCACGGTCGGGTTGACGCGCGACGCGCTCGGACGTCTGGTCCGCAAGCGTACGCCCGAGACCGTGACGACGTACGGCTACGACGAGGCGGGGCGGCTCGAACGCGTCGCGCGAACCGATCGCGACAACCAGCCGATCGATACGGTGACGTTCGCGTACGACGCGCTGGACCGGCTGGTCGAGGAAGTGTCGGAGACGGTCGACGATGATGGCCAGATGCTGGCGACGCGCTTGGCGCACGAATACGATGCGCTCGGCAATCGGACGGCAACCACGCTGCCGGGCAACCGGACCGTGAACTGGCTGTACTACGGCAGCGGCCATTTGCATCAGATCGCATCGAACGACGAGGTCGTGTGCGACTTCGAGCGCGATCGGCTGCATCGCGAGGTGAGTCGTACGCAGGGTGCGCTGACACTGGCGACGGGCTACGACAGCCTGTCGCGGAAAGTGGCGCAATGGATCGGCGACGCGCAGCACGCGCCGGGCGCATGGACCGCGTTCGGCGCGCGGCAGGGGCAGGACGTGCTGCGCAAGGCGTTTGCGTATGACCGTGCGGGCGAACTGACCGCGCGAATCGATCCGCTCGGCGGCGAATTGACGTACAGCTACGACCCTGCCGGGCGCTTGCTGGGCAGCGCGGCTGCGGGTGCGGGCACGGGCGGGCGGACGGATGCGGCGGGCGTGCTGACGGAGCAGTTCGCGTACGACGCGGCGTCGAATTTGCGGCCGTCCGGGCAACCGGGCCGCGTCGAAGGCAACCGCCTGCTGATGAGCGGTGACCGGCGCTACCGGTATGACGTGCATGGCAGGCTCATCGAGAAACTGACCGGCGGTCATACGATCCAGCGTCTGAAGTACAACGCCGAGCATCAGTTGATCGAGGTGAACACGAATCGACGCGGTGTCGAGCAGACGGTGCGGTTCCGCTACGACGCGCTTGGACGCCGGACCGAAAAGCGCGATGCGTTCGGCACGACACGTTTCGTGTGGGACGGGATGCGTCTCGCGCAGGAGCAGCGCGGGCATCAGGCGGTGACGTATCTGTATGAGGGGGGCGGGTACGTGCCGCTCGCGCGAATCGACGCGCTTCATGAAGACAGTCACTGGCTGTGGCGGCTGTATCACGAGGATGAACGGAACAAGCCGCCGGCGGATGCGAAGCCGGACGCGAAGATCTATTACTTCCATGCGAACGTGAGCGGTGCGCCGGAGGAATTGACCGACCGCGACGGCAAGGTGGTGTGGCGGACGCGGTATCGTGCGTGGGGCAATACGGTGCTGCAGGAGTATGCGCGGGAGTTCCAGCCGAACCCGGTCGGCGATGTCATGCAGCCGCTGCCCCAGACGCTGAGATTCCAGGGGCAGTATGAGGACCTGGAGACGGGGTTCTGCTACAACACGTTCCGGTACTATGACCCGGACGTCGGGCGGTTCATCACGCCGGATCCGATCGGGTTGGCGGGTGGGTTGAATCAGTATCGGTATGCGCCGAATCCACTAAGCTGGATCGATCCGTGGGGCTGGGCGTGCTGGAGTACCGAGCGCAAGAATTATTGGAAGTCCGTCGGTGAGAACGAAAGTTTGAACCCGACCGGACGGTATTCGCAAAACAACATCAACGAAATGGCGGCGGGTAGAGCGCCAAAGATGACAGTCGAGGTTATCAACCGGAAGACAGGCGCGATCTCAACCAAGGACGTTGCGATGGAACTGCATCACACCACGATACCGCAGCGTGTTGGGGGAACAGGCGTGCATGCGCCATCGAACCTCAGCGAGTTGACGCCCTGGCAGCATGAGGCGGTCGATCCTTATCGACACACCGGCGAAGATTTGATCAGCACTATAAAGGGAATAGACACATGGTAGAGGATATCCAAGGTTTGTATGAATTTGCTTTTTCTCCTCAATATCAAGAGGTCCTTGATGAACTTTGCGGGCGGGAAGGTATATCTATTCATGCGCAATATAACGATGTAATTTTCAGATTTGATAAGGGTAGGGTTGAGGCGTCCGGGTTGGGCTCGGATGAAATCAAGGCCTTGGTGCAGGAGAAAGATAAAAGATTTATCGATTTTTGTGCTGCAAAGATCAATTTCTTCAGAACGCATGAGACCAAGCAGGATTTCCCGAAGGGAGAGGAGGTTGAGGATTTCGACAAAAAGGAGAAGATCCTTGGCTTTTCTCGTGGAATTTTGGTGATGTACGCCATTGAGTTTCTGTTGGGGATCAAGGGGCAACAGTATCTCGAAGAATATGTAAAAAAATCACGGATTCCGGCTGCAAAAAAATATGTAAAAGACGTGATGGAGTTGATCAGATTGTCTGTCGGATGAACTGCTTGAAATGAATTGGGGGAGTTCTATGGCGATAGGATGGGAAAATCGGGCTCGGGTATCCGGAAGGCTATAAGCGACCCACGCGCCGTCGACACCGTTTGATATCGCACCGAGTCGGTTTTTGTAGTGGAATGTCGGAGCAATGGCGTAAACTTTTCGAGTTGGCCGCTGGCCACTCGTCGCGCCACCCGCATCATTTTCCGAGTCGCAACCCATGCCACGTACACCCTCGTCGACCGAACTTCCGTCCGTCCTCCTCATCGGTGCCTCCGGCCTGCTCGGCCGAGCGGTCGCCGCGTCCCTTGTCAGCGAACCGTCGCTGTCCCTCATCGCGACCATCCGGAACCCGCAAAGCGCGGGCGCAAAACTGCTCGCACTGCCACCGGACAACATCACCGAGCTCGACGCCCTCGACCAACCGGCCCTCGAACACCTCTTCGAAACCCGCAAACCCGCGGCCGTCATCATCTGCGCCGCCGAACGCCGCCCCGACGTCTGCGAAAACAACCCCGCCGCCGCCCGCGCGATCAACGTCAACGCCCCGGCCCGCATCGGCGCGGTCGCCGCGCGATATGGCGCGTGGACACTCGGCATCTCCACCGACTACGTATTCGACGGCAAGGCCGCCCCGTACCGTGAAGACGCCCCCCCGAATCCGCTGAACATCTACGGCCGCACGAAGCTGGAAGGCGAGGCGGCACTCCTCGCCGCGTCGCCGCTGTCATGCGTGCTGCGCCTGCCGTTGCTGTACGGCCCGATCGCCGACTGGAGCGAATCGGCCGTCACGAGCCTCGTCCCGGCGATCGTCGCTTCCGCGCGCCCGGGGGCCGACGCGGTCGGCATGGACGCATGGGCGATCCGCTACCCGACCTACACACCGGACGTCGCGCAGGTCATCCGCGATCTGACGCTGCGTCATCTCGCCGGCGCGTCCGTCACGGGCATCCGTCATTGGTCGGGCGAGGAGCCGATGACGAAGTACGACATCGCGCGTCGGATCGCGGCCGCGCTCGGCATCGACGCATCGCTCACGCGGATCGACCAGCCGACCGATGCGACGCCGCGCCCGTACGATTGCCATCTGGACGCCTCGCGCGTGCGCCAGCTCGGCATCGATTACGCGACGCCATTCGATAGCGCGTTGCGCACCGTGCTGGGTGGTGCGCCGCAGGCGCTGTAGGATCGGGCACGGCCCGCCCATGCCGGCGCGAGTCGCCGTCACGTTTGACATGCCGCCTTCCCGGCCATTAAAGTCGCGTCGCGGGGCGGTGGGTCAAGCACACGCCCGGAACAGGCAGTCGATGTTCCAGGACTACGGGGCTACCCCGTGGATGAGATCGACACCCCGATGCGTCGCAAGAGCCCGAGTTGCGCGTCGCGCAACGGCGGCTCTCGCAGTACCGGTCACGTTGACTCATCGTCCCGCCCCTCTCTGCCCATGCACTCATCCCTGCGCGATACCGTCCACGTGATTGCCGAAGCGATGCTGGCCGGTTCGCCCGAACGCGGCAGTGTCGTCGCGCGGATCGCGGCCGTGCTCGGCGATGCGCCGGCCTGGGCGCACGAAGCCGCGGATGACGCGCTCGCGCGCTTCGGCGCGAACTGGGCCGATGCCGACGTCGACGCCGTTGCCGCGGTCGTAGCCGATACACCCGGGTTCGTAAGCGCATGGTACGGCGACCATCGGCCGACCGTGATTCGCGTCATACGGCGGCCGCTGGTCCAGCGGCCGTTGCCGGCGCCGCTTGCCGGCTGCGACGTGCCGCAATGGGCGACGCCCGGCGATCTCGCGGGCTGGCTCGGCATGAGCGCGGCGGAACTCGACTGGTTGTCCGACCACTGGCGCGTCGATGCGCGCGACAGCGCCACGCCGCTGCATCACTACACGTACGTCGCGGTCGACAAGCGCAGCGGCGGATGCCGCCTGGTCGAGATCCCGAAGGGACGGCTGCGCGAAGCGCAGCGCCGCATCCTGCATGGGCTGCTCGATCGCATTGCGCCGCACGGCGCCGTACACGGTTTCCGCAAGGGGCACGGGATCGTGTCGTTCGCGGCGCCGCACGCGGATCGCGATGTCGTGGTCCGCTTCGATCTCGCGGATTTCTTCGTGTCGGTGCGCGCCGCACGCGTCCATGCGTTGTTCGTGACGCTCGGGTATCCGGCCGAAGTCGCGCGCACGCTCACCCGGTTGTGCACCAATCGCGTGCCGTCGGCGCGGCTGCTCGCGCGGGACCTGCGCGACCGGTTCGACTGGATCGGCCGGCAGCGCTATCGTGAACGGCATCTGCCGCAGGGCGCGCCGACGTCGCCGGCGCTCGCGAACCTGAGCGCCTTCCGGTTCGACATGCGGCTTGCCGCGCTCGCGCGTTCGCTCGATGCGACCTATACGCGTTATGCCGACGATCTCGCGTTTTCGGGTGGCGGCGCGCTCGCGCGCGAAGTCGAACGGCTGCAGGTCAGGGTTGCCGCGATCGCGCTGGAGGAAGGCTTCACGCTGCAATTGCGCAAGACGCGCGTGATGCGGCGCGGCACGCGGCAGCAACTGGCCGGCGTGGTCGTCAATCGTCATCCGAACCTGGCGCGCGATGAGTTCGATCTCCTGAAGGCCATCCTGACCAATTGCATCCGGCGCGGCCCGGCTTCGCAGAATCGCGACGCGCATCCGGATTTCCGCGCGCATCTCGCCGGACGCGTCGCGCATGCGGTCGCGCTGAACGCGGCGCGCGGCGCAAAGCTGCGCGCGCTGTTCGACCGGATCGCGTGGGATTCCCACGGCGTCGACCGGTAAACCGCCGGCCCGCATCGACTCCGGGCCGCGACTCCTGCAATACGCCTGCTATCATTCGCGCCATGCCGCGCCCGTGCCAGGTGCGGCGCAACACTTGCCGCAGCGGTTCGCCGTGCATCCGCATGCGGCGTGCCGCGCGTTGCCGGCCCAGCCCTGTCCGTCATTGACGCACGACGTCGTTTTTTGCGCGTTGCGCAAACCATGCCGGATCAGGCAAACGATTCACACATATGACAGCACCGATTCGCGGAACTTCGTGGTAGGTTCGCCCATCGGAGCTTTTTGCAAAAACATGCCCAGAGAGGATGAATACATGACCCAGGCCCTGCAGGAACTCGAAGCACAACTTCGGGACCTGAATATCAAGCTGTCGGATGCGAAGCAGAAGGAGAAGCAGGCCGCGCTCGCGGCATTCAAGGAACAGGTCGAGTTGTTGGGAATTTCGCAGCAGGAAGTGCTGAGCGCGCTCGGCTACATCGTCCAGCGAAAACGCAAGGCGCCTGCCAAGTATTACGACCCGACGACGGGCCGCTCGTGGTCGGGCCGCGGCCCGCGCCCGAAATGGCTCGAAGGCAAGGATCTCGACATGCTCGTCGTCGACCGCGAGGCCAAGGCCTGGTGGCCCGGGGACGATCAGGGCTGAAGCCGGCCGCGCCGCCAGGCCGCCCGGCGTTGTCCGGGCCGCGCAGGCGGGCCCGCCGGCAATACTTCGCCGGCACGCTGTCTTTCATCCGGTGTCCGGCCTGACCGCGACATCGCCGGCTTCGCCGCCGACACCGGATCGCCGCTTTCCCGTTCATTGCCTGCAGATTCCCGCTTGCCGTCCCGCAAGCGGGCGCCGACGCGCGCCCGGGTGGCCGCCGCCGGCACGTTCGCCGGCCCGTCGTGCGCGGGCACAGGCCTTAGAATGTCGCCGGACATTCGTGGCAGGACACCATGGCAGCAAACATGAAATCTTCGACGCTCGGCGGCCCGTCGGCCCCGCGCGTGGAGCAGGTCGGGCCGTACGCGTGGAAAGCGCTGGCCGGCTCGGCGATCGGCTATGCGATGGACGGCTTCGACCTGCTGATCCTCGGCTTCATGCTGCCGGCGATCACGGCGGCACTGCACCTGACGCCCGGGCAGGGCGGCGCGCTGGTCACGTGGACGCTGATCGGCGCCGTCGCGGGCGGGATCGTGTTCGGCGCGCTGAGCGACCGCTACGGGCGCGTGCGCGTGCTGACCTGGACGATCCTGCTGTTCGCGATCTTCACCGGCCTGTGCGCGTTCGCGCGCGGCTTCTGGGATCTGCTGGTCTACCGCACCATCGCTGGCATCGGGCTGGGCGGCGAGTTCGGGATCGGCATGGCGCTCGCGGCGGAAGCATGGCCGGCCAGCAAGCGCGCACGCGTGTCGTGCTACGTCGCGCTCGGCTGGCAGGCCGGCGTGCTGCTGGCCGCACTGCTGACGCCGTTCCTGCTGCTCCACATCGGCTGGCGCGGCATGTTCCTGGTCGGCGTGCTGCCCGCGCTGCTCGCGTGGGCGATGCGCAACAAGCTGCACGAGCCGGAAGCGTTCGTGCAGCGCGCGACGCAGCCGAAGTCCAACGCGTTCCGCATGCTGGTCGCGGACGGCCGCACCGCGCGCACGAGCCTCGGCATCGTGATCCTGTGTTCGGTCCAGAACTTCGGCTACTACGGGATCATGATCTGGCTGCCGACCTTCCTGTCGAAACAGATGGGCTTCTCGCTGACGAAGTCGGGGCTGTGGACGGCGGCGACGGTCGTCGGGATGATGATCGGCGTGTGGGTGTTCGGGCAACTGGCCGACCGCATCGGGCGCAAGCCGACGTTCCTGCTGTACCAGCTTGGCTCGGTCGTGACGGTCATCGCGTATGCGCGGCTGTCGGACCCGACGGCGATGCTGTGGGCCGGCGCGCTGATGGGCATGTTCGTCAACGGGATGGTCGGCGGCTACGGGACGCTGATGTCCGAAGGTTATCCGACGGCCGCGCGCGCGACCGCGCAGAACGTGCTGTGGAACATCGGCCGCGCGGTCGGCGGCTTCGGTCCGGTCGCGGTCGGCGCGCTCGCCGCGCACTACTCGTTCCAGACGGCCATCGCGCTGCTCGCCGGCCTCTACGTGCTCGATATGGTCGCGACGCTGTTCCTGATTCCCGAGCTCAAGGGCATCGAGCTCGAATGAGTGCGGCGCGCCGCAACGACTTCACCGGAAACCACGATGCAACAGAAGAACAAGACGATCGGCGTGATGGGCTCGGGCAAGGAACCGTGGCTCGCGTTTTCGGAACCGCTCGGTGCGTGGCTCGCGCAGGCCGGGTTCAACCTGCTGACGGGCGGCGGGCAGGGTGTGATGCTGGCGGTCGCGCGCGCGTTCGCCGGCGTGCCCGGGCGGGCCGGCCGATCGATCGGCATCCTGCCGACGCAGGCCGATCCGCTCGCGGGCTTCGTGCCGCTCGACGGCTACCCGCATCCGTTCGTCGACATCCCGGTCCTCACGCCGCTGCCGCGCCGCGAACCGGGCGCCGATCCGCAGACGATCAACCGCAACTACGTGAACGTGCTGAGCAGCGACCTGATCGTCGCGCTGCCGGGCGGGCCCGGCACGGCCGAGGAGATTTCGCTCGCGCGGCGCTGGCGCAAGCCGCTCGTCTGCTTCGGTCCGGACGGCGCGTTTCGGGAGCTTGCCGCCGGCGCGGTGTGCACATCGTCGCTCGATGACGTGATCCGGTTCGTGGAAGACGCGTTTGCGGCGGAGCCGGCGCAGGCGTTGCGATAGTTCGCGCGATCGATTTCGACCGTGTTCGTTGCGACGCGTGCCCGCGGCGCAAGCCGCCGCAGGCACGATCCGGCATCGCGGCGGCTTGCTCAGCGCCCGGTCTTCAACTGCGCCCACAGCCGGTTCTGCAGCCGGCGAATCTCGGGCGGCATCGGCTTGAGCAGCGTCATCTTGCTCAACACCTCGTCGGCCGGGTACACCGACGGGTCGCGCGCGATCGCGGGCTTCACGTACTGGCGCGCGGCCTTGTTCGCGGTCGGATAGAACACCGCGTTGGTGATGCCCGCGTTGACCTTCGGGTCCTGCAGGTAGTTGATCCACTTCAGCGCGGCATCGCGGTTCGGCGCGTCCTTCGGGATCACCATCATGTCGAACCACAGCAGGCCGCCTTCCTTCGGATTCGCGAAGCGGATCTCGTACGGACGCTTCGCTTCGGCCGCGCGGCGGTGCGCGATGCCGACGTCGCCCGAGTAGCCGAGCGAGACGCACAGGTCGTTGTTCGCGAGATCGTTGATGTAGCCCGACGAGTTGAACTGCGTGATGTACGGGCGCACCTTCTTGAGTACCTCGTACGCGGCGCGGTAGTCGGCCGGGTTCGTGCTGTTCGGATCCTTGCCCATGTACTGTAGCGTTGCGGCGAACACGTCGACGGCCTGGTCGAGGAACGATACGCCGCAGCTCTTCAGCTTCGCCATGTTGGCCGGATCGAACACCAGCGCCCAGCTGTCGGTGGGCGCCTTGTCGCCGAGCGCCTTCTTCACCGCCTGCACGTTGTAGCCGATGCCGTCGGTGCCGTACGCCCACGGCACGCCGTACTGGTTGCCGGGATCGGCGTCGGCGACCATCTTCATCAGCAGCGGATCGAGATTCGACAGGTTCGGCAGCTTCGACTTGTCGAGCGGCTGGTAGACGCTCGCCTGGATCTGCTTGGCCATGTAGTTCGACGTCGGCACGACGATGTCGTAGCCGGAATTTCCCGACAGCAGTTTCGCCTGCAGCGTGTCGTCGCTGTCGTAGTTGTCGTAGCGGACGTGCAGGCCCGTCTGCTTCTGGAAGTTCGGGATCGTGTCCGGTGCGATGTAGTCGGACCAGTTGTAGATGTTCAGTTCGCCGGCCGCGTGGGCGTTCGTGCCGGCGTAGGCGGCAACCGACATGACGGCGGCGGTTGCAATGGTGCGGCGAAGCGTTCGGATTCGCATGACAAGGTTTTCCATGGCGGTGCGCGTATCGATCCGCGATTCGCGGGTCGTTGCGCGACGGTTCTTCGGATGGAGCGGGCGTGCACGACCGCCGCTCGCGCGAGCGCTGGCTGGGCACAACGATCAGGAGTCCATTCGACCTTGCGCCGGCTCGCGAGAAAAAGAAGCGCGAGTTGATCCCTTCACCGGTCAGGCGACACGGCGAGCAGGTCGAACGGAACACGGGAAAGGAGGCGGGGCGCTACGGCAGCAGCGACGCCACGTCGTCGGTATGGATCGCGACGGAGGCGCGCGCGGCGACGGCGTTGTGACGGCGCACGGAACGGCGGGACAGGATGGTGTAGATCGACAGAAACAGGCGAGGACTTTGCCGGCCGTCACTGTCGTCGGCGGACACGATCGCGGCGCGCAGGTTGCGCGCATCGCCTCGTCTCCACCGCACCAGCGGGCCACGGATTCTCACGATTACTCTCGACCGGGTTGTTGAAAGTATTGAACACCTGACGATACGCCAACGACTGCCGTTTCAGTCTTCAGTCATCGCGATTGCCGCGCGGCGGCATCGGCTTCATGACGCGGACTGAAAGCTTGGCATGCCGCGGAATCGCCGAAACATGACGCTCCTGTGAATCATCAGGTAAATCGCTGTAAGGATGTCTCCGGATTTTCCCTAGTGATTCGAATACCGATGAGTGCGTTCGGTGCGAGAAACCACGCTCCGCGAAATGGCGTGTAGGCGAGGGTTTTCCCGGGTCTTGATGCGTCGGAGGCGATGAGAATATTCGACGGTCTGACGCTTGCGCCGCCGTGCGGCGATTAACCGGGAGCGAACGTGTCCGCCTTTGAAATCCGATCCGCGAAAGAGTCCGACATACAGCGGATCTTCGATGTCCATCTGGATTCCGTTACGCGATTGTGTGCCGGGGATTACTCGCGCGAGCAGATCGCCAGCTGGCTGGACGGGCGCACGCCGGCGATGTATCTCGACGCGATCCGGCGTCACGCGCTGTGGGTTGCCGAAGACGGCGACCTGCTCGGATTCGCGGAAACGGCCGGCGAAGAGCTGACCAAGCTGTTCATTCGCGGCGATCGCGCGCGGCGTGGCACGGGGAAGGCGCTACTGGAGACCGCCGTTTCCGGTATCGCGCGAGCCGGATATGCCCGCGTGTATCTCGAGGCGGCGACCGACGCCGTGCCGTTCTACGGCCGGCATGGTTTCGACGTGATCGGACGAGGGCACTTCTCCCACGGGAACAGCCCGATTCAACTGGAAATCGTGAAGATGGAGAGACGGTTGTCGTGAGCATGCCGCCGCATCAATCGGCGCCGATCTTGTCTTCGGCGTACACGAGCTGCTGTAGGCGCGCGGCGGCTTCGTCGCGCATTTCGATCGCGACCTGCGGCTTCACGCCGGCGGAATTTGCAGCCGGGTAGAGCGCACTGATCAGCGGCGGCTGGGCGGCGACAAACGCCTGCCATTTCTGCGACGACATCCGCATCGCATCGCGCGACGTGCGCGGCAGGCGACGCTCGATCGCCTTCGTCGTGTCGTCGATGTCTTGCAGATACAGCGGTGTGGCCTGCGCCGCGCAGCGGCCCATTGCGTCGAGATCGACGAGTGTCGCGCAGTGCGCGCGTTCGAAGCGCGCGCCGCGTTGCGGGACGGTTGCGACACGTTCGGGCTTTGTTTCGGTTGCCGGCGGCAGACGCCCGGTCATGCTGAAGCGGTGTGCGGCGCGATCCGATTCGAAGCGCTGCAGCGTCTGCGCGCGTTGCTGCGTCAGCCTCATCACGTCGTTTGCATTCATCGGCGCATAGACGGTGCCGTGCGTCGTCGCGTAGACGGCATCGATCAGCTTCAGGTCGGCATCTCGGCGTGCGAGCCAGGCGCGCTGCGCGTGCAGCAGTGCCGGGCGGTCCGCGGCCGGCAGCGATGCCTGCAGCGCGCGATAGCTGGCATTGAGCCGCGCGTCCCATGCGCGGCCCGCGTCGCCGATGCATTCGTCCTGGCCGCCCGTCGATGCGTGCTCGGGGTCGTTCAGGCACAGCGTCATCTGCTGGTCGATCGGGTCGATGTCGGCTGCGGCGGCCGGCGCGGTGATCGCCGCGCAGAGCGCGAGGGCCGCGAGACGTTCGAACATGCGTTGCGTCCTTGTGTCGGCGAGTCGGAAATGGTTCGTCGACAGACTATAGCGGCATTCGGAACGGACGCTGCCCGTTGACCATCAGCAGCCTGGCCCCGGCCGGCTGAAGCGTTGTTCGACTACTTCGGTTCCCCAATGCGTGCCCGCGGATTCGCTGGTCAGCGCAAAGCCGAACGACTCGTACAGATGGCGCGCCGAATCCAGGCCCTTGAACGTCCACAGGTAGGTCTCGCGAAACCGCTGCGCGTCGACGAAGCGCATCGCCTGCGTCATGAGCTGGCGCCCGACGCCCGATCCGCGCAGCGCATCGTTGACGATGAACCATCGCAGGTGCGCGACGCCAGTCGCCGGGTCTCCGTCGATCGCGAGCGACGCGAGCGTGCGCCCGTCTTCCTGGCAGAGCCAAAGCGCCTTGCCGTCGGCCGGCAACGTGCCCGCGAACTCGGCAAGCTCGGTCGCCACGCGCTTTTCAAAAAAGGCGCCGAATCCCCAGTGCTCCGAATAAAAGCGTGCGTGCAGGCTCGCGATGTCGCCGATGCAGCCGGGTTGATAGCCTTCGCGAATCGGCAGTGCTTCGGGTGTCGCGGCGGGCGTCCTGGCCGCGTTGTCCTGCGCGAGCGCATCGGCATACAGCGCGAGGGAACGCAGCAGCGCCTGCTGGTCGGCGGGAATCATGCGACGCAACGCATTCGACACCTGATCCGTCGCGAACTTGTCGATTCTTTTCTGGAGTTTTTTCCCGTCGGCAGTCAGGTACAACTCGGTCGCACGTGCGTCGTCGCTCGACACGCGCCGCTCCACGACACCGGCTGCCTCGAGCCGGGCGAGTTGCCTGCTCGTGTTCGATTTGTCCAGCCGCAGGACATGGCCCAGATCCCTGGCGTTGATGCCGGGCGTCATCCCGATCTCGAGGATCGCGTGGACGGCCGACGGCGCCCAGTCGCTGTCGGCCAGCGTGGCGCGCATGAAGCCGAGCTCGCGGACCAGTTTGCGGGAGAAGTCGCGAAGCTCGAGGATGGTCGCGTCGCGAGGCTTGGCGGGAGCGTCGATGAGATCCATGGTTTGCCCGAAATGGTTGCGTATCGCAATCAATAATAGTTGCGAGTCACAACTTGATCAAGGCGGATTTTCACGCGAACCGGTTGTTTCCGGCGGCGGCGTCGAAGCGGATTCAGGGGTCGGGACCAGCCGGCAGGGATCGGCGGTGAATGGTAGTGAAGCGGATGGCCGGACGCCGTGAAGTGGTCGCATACTGGGTGCATCTGGTCGACCTGCAGGCAAGGGCCATCAGTCGACGTGATGCCGCGATTTCAATCCGCGGTCACGGACCACGGAGATCACCATGAACAAGCTGTTGCCGATGACGATTGCGTTGCTGGCCGGATGCGGCATCAGCGCGGGAACGCTCCGCGCGGCCGGCAGCATGGATGCGCCGCCCTGCAGCGCGGCGAACGCGGCGGACCCGGGCGGCAACGCCGCGATGCCGGGCACGTCGGTCCGCAGCTTTTCGACCGCCGGGTGTTCGGGCGCGGTGTTGCAGGGCGAGCGGGCCACCGCGATGGTCAACGGCGACAAGGTCGAACTGCGGGACGGCATCGTCTATGTGAACGGCCGGTCGTACGGCGCGGTCACGCCCGCGCAGACGGTCGAATACGAGGCCGCGCACGACCGGCGCACGCTGAAGGTGGATGGCAAGATCCGCACGCCGCTGCGCTGAAGTCCGATTCCGGCTCCGGTCGACCGCGACGCATCATGTCGTTTTCGGGTAGCTGACTTCCATCCCCGCGCGAACGTCCTGCTGGATGCCGTACTGTGCGAACGGGTAGCGCAGCCTGTTCCGCGCCAGCGCCTCCATCCCGGTAATGGCCTGTTCCAGCGCATCCGGTGCCAACGCCATCAGCATCTCGTCGTCGAGCACGCCGCCGTAGCGGCGCTCCGCGTAGCACGGGATCGACAGGCTCGGCTGCCCGGTCGTCAGCGCGCGCCCCCACGAATCCGCGCATGCCGATTCGCCGACCACGCTCCAGTCGAAACGCTTGTACCCCGACCATTGCAGGCCGTTGATGAAGTACATCATTGCGCCGGGCGTTGCATAGAACAGCGCGATGTCGGGCTCGATGCGGCCGGCCGCGAGCGGCGACACGACGAGCGCCTCGTACTTGCCGTCCGGCACGCAGTGCATCGCGGCCTGATGGGCACGCGAATCCTCCTGCGTTGCATACCAGACGCCTGCCATCTGCTGGCCGGAGGTCCACTCCGCATCCTTCGCGTGGCCGAGCCCGATGACCGACCGGTATTGCGCGCCGACCAGGTCGTCGGCGGTGATGCCGAGCGTGAAGCCGAGCCGCGCCGTTTGCCCGACGATCTGGTCGAGCGAATGGATCGCTTTCGGGCGGCGAATGCGCGGCACGGCTTCCATGTCCTCGCGCCGTTCGAACAGCTTCATCCCGAACGGGATGCTGCGCAGCTTGAGCAGCCGTTCGAGGTCCGCCGACAGTTTTGCGAGCGCTTCTTTCATGTGGGGTCTCCGGAATTCGCCGGACCAGTGTAGCGACCGCCGCCGTGCCGTTCAACACGACGGCGGGCGCTTACTCGACCAGCGTCAGCCGGCCGTCGCTGAGCCGCACTTCGCGCCCGATCCAGGCCGCATCGACGCGCGGCAGCACCGCCGACGGCTTGCGCAGTTCGCGCAGCAGCGTCGCGCCGTGCGACAGCCGGCCGCCCATGCGGGCGATCACGGCGCGCGCGGCCTGGTATTGCGCGTGCCGGCCCGGGTCGAGCGTGTCTTCCAGCAGGATGTCGTGGCCGAGCACGCCCTGCGTGTGGCCCGGATAGATCATGAAGCCGGTTGCCTCGTCGGTGCCTTCGCCGCCGTCCTGCCAGAAGCTGCCGTTGCGTTCGCGGCGCTCGGGATGGGGGGCGAACCACGCGTCGCGGTCGGCGGCCGGCATCGCATGATGCAGGCGGAAGAACACGCGCATCAGGTTGTCGCGATACCATTCGCGCACCTGCAGATACCAGCCGCGCATGCCGGGCGCGCCGAGCGTGTGGAGCACGCGGACCGGCAGCGGCCAGTCGGGAAACGCCTGCAGCGGCAGGTCCGTGGCCGCGGGCCGCGCGGTGCCCGGATCGGTTTCCCACGGCAGCCGGTGCGGGCTGTCGTCGAGCTGGCCGTAGACGGTGGGCGGGCGTCCCCACAGGGCGCCGCCGCTGCTGGCCAGCGATGCCGCGATGCACAGGTTGCCCTGCACGACGAATACGTAGAAGCGCGTGAACCAGTCGGCCAGTTGCTGGCCGTCGGCGCGCTGTTCGACGAGCGTCGCGAGTTCCCGGTCGAAGCGCTCCAAGCCGCGCTCGAGCGTCGGCAGGTGCCCGCGCGCGACGCGCAGCATGCGCCAGAACACCGGCAGCGAACGCAGCAGGCGCAGCGGGCGCCAGCGCAGCGGCGGCGTCGCGCCGCCGATCTCGCCGCTGTAGTTGCCGGCCGATACGCCCCAGTCGGCCAGGCGCGCGAGGAACAGGTCGTTGTTGATGTACGACGCGCCGCCATAGAGCGCGGTGAACGGTTCGTTGTCGCGCAGCACGCGCGCATCCCAGCGCGCCATGATGGCCGGGATGCTGCCGGCCGCGCGGCGTTGCGCATACTCGACCAGCCGGCTCGGCTGCGGCGGCAGGATCTCGGCGATGTTGGCCGAGGTCAGGTGCCGGTGCCAGCCGTAGCTGCTGATCGGGCGGTACTGCAGCAGCCACAGTTGCGTGCCGTCCCACGCCCATTCGACATCGCCCGGCACGTAATGGAACGCGCGCAGCACGCGTTGCAGGAAGGTCCACAGCTGCTGTGCGGTCAGGCCGTGCGCGGTCGGGAACGTGCCGCTCTGCCAGGGCTCGCCGAGCCGCGACAGGATCGCGCGCTGCGGGCTCGCCTGCCCGTCGGCGAGCGTTTCGAGGTGGCCCTGCACCCATTCCACTTCGACCGCGAGATGGCGCACGAACGCGATGCCGGACAGCACCGGCGTGATGAAGCGCTGCACGACTGCTTCCTCGAGGCCGCCGTCGAGCAGTTCGGCCACGCGTGCGGCCGCCTGCGATGCCGGCTCGCGCAGGAACGTGGTGTGCAGGCCGGCATTGGCCGCATCGGCCTGGTCTTCGCCATGACTCGACGAGCGGATCGCCCACACGGCGTCCGGCTGGCTCGCGAGAAAGCCGGGCAGGCGCGGGTCGTCGGCGCGGGTCAGCGACAGCGCGGGCGGCACGGGCAGCCCGGCCATCGTGGCCAGCGCCAGGCGCCCGCCTTTCGTGTGCGCGACGAAGCCGGCGTCGCCTGCTTCGAGCCATTGCGCGAACGCCGCCGGCGCGTCGATCCACGGATAGTGTCCCCAGCCCGCCTGCAGCGTGACGGTGAGGTCGGCGCGCGCGAGGATGGCCGACCACGCGGCGGCCTGGCGCACGCCGAGCACGTTGTCCTGGTCGCCCCACACGAGTTCGATGCGATCGGTGACCCATTCGAGCAGCGGCAGCGCGGTATCGGCACGCACGAGATCCCAGTGCGGCAGGAACGCGCGGCAGCGTGCATAGCCGGCGCCCATGCGGCGGTACTGCGCGGGTGTCCACGTCTGGTTCGAGAACTTGCGGGCGAACAGCGTCGGGTAGTGCGCGAGCAGCCAGTGGATGGTCTTGCGCAGCGGCTTCGGCGCCATCAGCTTCGGCAGGCGCCGTTCCCACAGAAACGCACCGACGGGCGCGAGCAGCACGCTGCGGCTGAAGTGGCCGGGGCGCCGCTGCAACGCGTGCAGCACCAGCAGCGCATTCACGCCGACCGCCATGATCGCGTGGCCCGGCTCGGTCGCCTCCAGCAGCGCTTGCGCGTACGCAGCGAGGTCTTCGCAGGGCGGCGCGGGATGGTCGCCGAAGCCCGGCAGTTCCAGCGGCACGGGCCGGTAGTGCCGGAAGTGGGGCAGCGCATCGTCCCACCAGTCGGCCGCGCTGCCGTTGCCGGCGAGGAGGTACAGGATCGGTTTGCTCATGGATGCTTCGTCGGTCGACGAGCGTCGCGGCGACGTTCGCCCGGGCAGGCGACGACGTCGATCGCCGCCGCGGTTACCGATGATTGCGCTGCGTCGTTGCGAGTCGTATCGACTGCATCGGCAGACGCGTCTCGGGTGGAATCGGCAAGCGGCCGCGGCCCCGTTCTGGTTGATTTGATGCGCGCATTCTACGCGAGTCGATTCGCCTGCATGACGCGTGAGCGAAGAACGTAGAATCGCGCCATCACTCGTGATGGATTACGTGTGCAAGAAGTCGTGATGCCGGTCATGCAGCATTAACCGGTCCGCTTCACGCGTCGACGTCCGCGTCGGCACGCGGCGTCTTGCCCGTCCAGCGCCGATACGCGTGACGGAAGCTGCGCGGCTCGCTGTAGCCGAGACGTTCGGCGATTGCCGCAACCGTCAACGTGTGATCGTCGAGCATCCGCACCGCTTCGTCGTGACGCACTTCATCGAGCAGCGACTGGAACGTGATGCCGTCCTTGTCGAGCCGCCTGCGCAGCGTGCGCTCCGTCAGGTGCAATGCGTCCGCGAGCGCCGTCATCGACTTGAAGCGCGCGAGGTCGCGCGCCATCAGCTCCTTCGCGCGATCGGCAAAGCGCGTGCCGACCGACGCGGCCCACTGCCGTTCGAGCGCCTCGCACTGGCCGTGCAGTGCATTGAAGCTGACTTCGTTCGCGAGACGCGGCGCTTCCGTGCCGTTCACGGACGTGAACACGAGACGGTTGTCGCCCGCATTGAATGCGACCTTGCAGCCGAAGTGGCGCGCGTAGTCGGCCGCGTTGCGCGGCGTGCGGCGCGCGAGCTGCAGCTGCTCGGGCCAGACCGGCTTGCCGACCAGATCGGACACGATCAGGCGCAGGCTCGACAGGCACATGTCGACCTGAAACACCTCGAGATCGGGCTCGCCGTTGTAGCGGCCGATCGTCACGCTCATGCCGTCCGCATGCGCGTCGATACGCACGTCGAAATACAGCCCCATGAACAGCGGAAACTGGCTCATGCAGCGGAACGCCTGCATCACGGAGCCGCTGATCAGCATCGCGTAACCGGCGAGGCCGAGCGTCGACACGTGCAGCCGCGCGCCGATCGACAGCCCGATCGACGGCACGCCGCTGCAGCGCAGCAGGTTGCTGAAACAGCGCTGTTCCTGGCCGCGATTCACGTGCAGGTTCGGCGATGCGACTTCGTCCGCGCCGAGCCCCGTGCCTTCGAGCAGCGCGGCGCTGTCGATGTGCCGCACGCGGCACTCGTCCAGCGCGACCGCGATCGCGTGGACGGTGGCGGGAATGTCCTCCTGGCGTCCGGCCGGACGCGCGAGGCCGAGCGACGAACGCAGGCTGCGCTCGGCCCTGCTCTGGTTTCGATGAGACCTGCTATCCATGGGGCTGACGGGGCGACGGGTTCGCGTAGAACATAGCCGGAATGTCCGCGAAACGCCAGTGCGGCGCAGCATCCGTGACGACCGGCCGGCGCGACGCGCGGCAATGCGTCCGGAAATATCCCCCGATTACGTCCGCTTTTCTCATTCGTCCTCGATTTTTTGGCGCACCACACTTTCTTCGAATCGTGACACGCCGGCCGTGCCGCGCGAACGAGCGTTGAAGTCATCGAAGCCACTCACGTGAGGACAGCATGGACAACGACAGGCCAGGTCGATCCGCATCAGTCGCCGCGATGAATGACATCGGGCCGCGCATGCATCGAGACGACGCGGACGGACGCCGCAAGCCGCATCTGCTCGGACTCTCGACGCTGGTGATCTTTGGCCTCGCGTACATGCTGCCGATGACGGTGTTCACGACCTACGGGCTCGTCACGAGCGAAACGAACGGGCATCTGACGGCCGCGTATGCGGTCACGCTGGTCGCGATGCTGTTCACCGCGCGCAGCTACGGCCACATGGCGCGGCTGATGCCGAGCGCCGGGTCCGCCTATACGTTCGCGAGCCGCAATTTCGGCACGTCGGCCGGCTTCATGGTCGGCTGGGCGCTGCTGATGGACTACCTGTTCATCCCGATGATCAGCTACCTCGCGATCGGCATCTACATGAAACAGCTGTTTCCGATGGTGCCGGCCAGCGTGTGGATCGTCGGGAGCATCGTGCTGATCACCGGGCTGAACATCGTCGGCATCCGGCTCGTCAATCGCGTGAACCTCATTCTGATCGCGAGCCAGCTCGTGTTCATCGCGATCTTCGTGATCGCATCGGCGCAGGTCGCAGCCGGCGAAGGGCTGTCGCTGGCGGTTGCGTTGCCGACGTCCGGCGATGCGCACGCGATCTTCGCCGGGTCCGCGATCCTGTGCCTGTCGTTTCTCGGCTTCGATGCGGTCACCACGTTGTCGGAGGAAACACACGAGCCGCGGCGCACGGTGCCGCGCGCGATCCTGCTCTGCACGCTGGCAAGCGGCCTGCTGTTCATGCTGATCGCGTATGCCGGGCAAGTGGTGTTCCCCGACTGGCACGCGTTCAAGGATCTCGATTCGGCCAGCCTCGAACTGATGCGGCGCATCGGCGGCGGCACGCTGTCGGCGTTCTTCGTCGCGGTGTACGTGGCCGGCTGCTTCGCGAGCGCGATGGCCGGGCAGGCCAGCGTGACGCGCGTGCTGTTCGCGATGGGCCGCGACCGCGTGTTGCCCGAGCGCGTGTTCGGCCACCTGCATGCGCGGCTGCGCACGCCGGTGCGCGCGACGCTCGCGGTCGGCGTCGTGTCGCTGTCCGCGCTGTTCATCACGCTCGATCTCGCGTCGACGATGATCAGCTTCGGCGCGCTCGTCGCGTTTGCGATCGTGAACCTGTGCGTGATGCGCAGCTATCTGTGCCGGCCCGAGCACCGCCATGTCGCGGGCTGGATCACGTTCGGCGTGATGCCGGCGATCGGCTTCGCGATGAACGTGTGGCTCTGGTCGGGACTGTCGCGCCAGACGTTCTACGTCGGCATCGGCTGGCTCGTGCTCGGACTCTGCCAGCTCGTGTGGCTGACGCGCGGCTTCACGCGCCCGGCGCCGACGCTGTCGATGAATTGAATGGCCGGTCGCGCGATGCCGGCCTGGAAACCCTGAAGGAGGAATGACCCATGAACGCTGTTGACGTCAGTCTCGACGCGGACCTGCAGGCGCTCGGCAAGCGCCACCTGCTGATGCACTTCACGCATGCCGATGCGTATCGCGACCACGCGCTGACCGTGTTCGACCGCGGCGAAGGCTGCTGGCTCGTCGACCGCAACGGCAAGCGCTATTTCGATGCGCTGGCCGGGCTGTACTGCGTGCAGGTCGGCTACAGCCACGGTGCGGAGATCGGCGACGCGATCCGCGAGCAGATGGTGCGGCTGCCCTTTGCGACCAACTGGGGCTATGGCCACGAACCGGCGATCCGGCTCGCGCACAAGCTCGCGGCGCTCGCGCCGGAAGGCCTGAACCGCGTGTTCTTCACGTCGAGCGGCTCGGAATCGAACGAAGCGGCGATCAAGCTGGTGCGCCAGTATCACCAGTCGCGCGGCGAGCCGCAGCGGCGCAAGTTCATCGCGCGGCGCGTCGCGTATCACGGCACGTCGTTCGGCGCGCTCGCGCTGAACGGGATGACCAACTTCCGCAAGCATTTCGAGCCGCTGATGTCGGGCGTGCGGCACGTGGGCAACACGAAGCGCTACGGCCGCCCGGCGGGCGAGACCGAAGCGCAGTTCACGCGCCACCTGCTCGACGAGATCGAATCGCTGATCGTGCAGGAAGGGCCGGATACGGTCGCAGCAATCGTCGTCGAGCCGCTGCAGAACGCGGGCGGCAGCCTGACGCCGCCGGCCGGCTACGCGGCCGGGTTGCGCGACATCTGCGACCGGCACGGCGTGCTGCTCGTCGCCGACGAAGTGATCTGCGGGTTCGGCCGGCTCGGCGAATATTTCGGGTCGGCGCGCTACGGGCTGAAGCCGGACATCATGACGTTCGCGAAAGGCATCGCGTCCGGCTACGTGCCGCTCGGCGGCGTGATCGCGAGCGACGCGGTGGTCGATGCGGTGCTCGACGGGCCGCAGCAGATGTTCCTGCACGGCGCGACGTACGGCGGCCATCCGGTTGCATGCACGGCCGCGCTCGCGAACCTCGCGATCATGGAGCGCGAAGGCGTGCTCGCGAACGTCCGCGACAACGAAGCGGTGTTCCGCCAGACGCTCGACGAGCTGCTCGAACTGCCGTGCGTCGGCGACGTGCGCGGCGACGGTTATCACTACTCGCTCGAACTCGTGACCGACAAGGCCGCGCGCCGCTGGGCGGCCGGCATCAGCGCGCAGGCGTTCGTGTCGACGCTGCTCGCGCCCGCGATCTTCGACGCGGGGCTGCTGTGCCGCGCGGGCGTCGATCACGAAGGTACGCCGATCGTGCAGTTCTCGCCGCCGCTCGTGATGTCGCGCGACGAGATCGTGTGGTTCGTCGCGCAGATTCGCGACATCCTCGTCGACACCTATGCGCGAGCGACGCGCTGAGCGCGGCGCCGGCATCCGTCATAACAGGAGCATTCGATGCGAACGTCACAACAGTCCTATCTCGACGGCCAGTGGTTCGATCCGGCCGGCGCGCCGGCGATCGACGTGATCGACCCGGCCACCGCGCAGCCGTATGCGCAGCTCAGGATCGGCGGCGCGGCCGACGTCGACCGCGCGGTCGGCGCGGCGAAGCGCGCATTCGACACGTACTCGCGCTGGCCGGTCGACGAGCGCGTCGCGCTGCTGCGGCGCGTGCTCGAGATCTACCAGCGCCGCTACGAAGAGGTCGCGCAAACGATCAGCCAGGAAATGGGTGCGCCGATTGCATTCGCACGTGCGATGCAGGCCGCGGTCGGCACCGCGCACCTCGAACAGACGATCCGCGCGCTGCAGTCGTTCCGGTTCAGCACGCAGACCGATTCGCTGCTGGTGTCGCACGAACCGATCGGCGTGTGCGCGCTGATCACGCCGTGGAACTGGCCGATCAACCAGATCGTGTGCAAGGTCGCGCCGGCGCTCGCGGCCGGCTGCACGATGGTGCTCAAGCCGAGCGAGATCGCGCCGTTCAGCGCGATCCTGTTCGCGGAGATCCTGCACGAGGCCGGCGTGCCGCCCGGCGTGTTCAACCTCGTGCACGGCTACGGGCATGAAGTGGGTGACGCGCTGTCGCGGCACCCGGATGTCGACATGGTGTCGTTCACGGGCTCGACGCGCGCGGGCGTCGAGGTCGCGAAGGCCGCCGCCGATACCGTGAAGCGCGTACACCAGGAACTCGGCAGCAAGAGCCCGAACCTGATCCTGCCCGACGCCGACATCGAGGATGCGGTCACGCGCGGCGTGCGCAGCTGCTTCAGCAACAGCGGCCAGTCGTGCAATGCGCCGACCCGCATGCTCGTGCACGCCGATCATCTGGCGCTGGCCGAGCAGGCCGCGCGCCGGGAAGCGGAACGCACCGTCGTCGGCGATCCGCGTTCGCCGGAAACCGGTATCGGGCCGGTGGTCAGCCGCACGCAGTTCGACCGCATCCAGCATTTCATCCGGCTCGGGATCGAAGAAGGCGCAACGCTCGTCGCCGGCGGCCTCGGGCGGCCGGACGGGCTCGGCGACGGGTTCTACGTGCGGCCGACGGTGTTTTCGAACGTCACGCCGGGCATGTCGATCGCGCGCGAGGAGATCTTCGGGCCGGTGCTGTCGATCATGACCTATCGGACCGAGGACGAGGCCGTCGCGCTTGCGAACGATTCGGTCTACGGGCTTGCGGCCTACGTGCAGTCGACGGATCTCGAACGTGCACGCAGGGTCGCGGCACGGTTGCGGGTCGGCAATGTCCACATCAACTACCCGGCATGGAACCCGGCCGCGCCGTTCGGCGGCTACAAGCGCTCGGGCAACGGGCGCGAGTATGCGGAGTTCGGCCTCGTCGAATATCTGGAGACGAAGGGCACGACGGGGTACGCTTGAGCGACGCGCGGATGCGCCAACCGGGCGAGGGCGTCCTGCGGGGCGCCGCGCCGTTTCATCGATTGCGAGGAGTTCGACGATGCAGGTTCTGGACATGACCGGGGGCATGCGCGGCGCGGCCGCGCTCGCGGAGGGCCGCGCGCGATGAAGATCCTGATCGCCCGCATGAACCACGAGACCAACACGTTCTCGCCAGTGCCGACGCCGCTTGCCGCATTCGGTCGCAACGGCCCAGACTGGGGCGACGACGCGTATCGCGCGAATTACGGGATGCGCACCGCGATGGCCGCGTTCCTCGACGCGGCTGAGCGCGAAGGCGCGGAAGTCGTGACGCCGGTATCGGCGGCCGCGAACCCGAGCGGGCCCGTCGCGGCCGACGCCTACGCGGCGATCTGCGATGCGATCGTCGCGGCCGCGCCCGGCTGCGACGCGGTGATGCTCGACCTGCACGGTGCGATGGTCGCCGAGCAGAGCGCGGACGGCGAGGGCGACCTGCTCGCGCGCATGCGCGCGGCGCTGCCCGACGCACCGATCGCGGTCGCGCTCGACCTGCATGCGAACGTCACGCAGAAGATGATCGACCACGCGGATGTGATCGTCAGTTTCAAGACCTATCCGCACGTCGACATGTATGAGACCGGCGAGCATGCGGCGCGCGTGCTGCTCGACCGGCTCAGCGGTCGCGCGCGGCCCGTGCTCGCGTGGCGGCAGCCGCCGCTGATGACGTCGACGCTGCGCAGCGCGAGCGCGGAAGGCGCGATGCGGCGCGCGGTGGAAGCCGCGCGTGCCGCCGAGGCCGACGGGATGCTCGCGGTGTCGGTGTTGCCCGGCTTCTCGCTCGCGGATATCCCCGCGCCGTGCATCAGCGTTGTCGTGGTGGCCGACGGCGACCGTGCCGCGGCCGATGCGGTGGCCGAGCGCATCGCGCGGCAGATCTGGGCGGCACGCGACGAGTTCGTGTACCGCAGCGCGCCGCTCGCGGAGTCGGTCGCGCAGGCCGCGGCGCTTGCGCGCGACGCGGATCGCCCCGTGCTGATGCTCGATCACGGCGACAACTGCATGTCGGGCGGCCCGTGCGACACGATGGACCTGCTCGAGGCCGCACTCGCGCACGGGCTCGACGGCATCGTCAGCGGGCCGCTGTGCGACCCGCAGGCCGTTGCGGCGCTGATCGATGCAGGCGTCGGCGCGACCGTCACGGTGCCGGTCGGCAACCGGCTGCCGTCGCACGGCGGCGTGCGGCGCGAGCCGTTCCGCGCGACCGGCGTCGTGCGCGCGATAACCGACGGCGAATACGTGATCACGGGGCCGACGTATACCGGCCAGCGCGCTTACATGGGCCGCACGGCCGTGCTCGACATCGGCGCGGCGACGCTCGTCGTCACCGAACGCACGCAGGAGCCGTGGGATCTCGGCGTGTTCGAGAGCGTCGGCGTCGATCCACGCCGCGCGCGCTTCCTGCTGCTGAAGTCGCGGATGTATTGCCGGCCGGTGTTCGTGCCGATCGCGGCCGCGCTGGTCGAATGCGACAGCCGCGGCGTGACGGGCTCGGACTACGGGCTGTTTCGCTACGAGCGGCTTGCGCGGCCCGTGTATCCGCTCGACGACGTCGGCCGGTGGGAGCCTGGCGCGCGAACGACGGCCTGACGGAAACGGGCGCGAGACGCCGGATTCGTCCGCTTTCGGGCATCATGCGATGGCATCGACCCGTCGAGCAGCAGGGTCGAACAATCCATTGCGTCCGCAACCGATCCGGAGACCCGACCGCCATGCATTCGAAGCCTTTCCACCTGCGCAGCGCGCGCCTGCTCGCCGCGCTGACCCTCGTTACGACCGCTGTTGCCGTGCACGCCGCCGACTGGATCGTGTCCGGCAACGACGGCAAGTATCAGCGCGTCGAAGGCCGCGACACCTATCTGGCCTCACCGCCTGCCGACACGCTGACGCTGCTCGACGCCAGCACGTTTCCGCCGAAGGTTGCCGTGCAGGTCGATGTCGAGAACGGCATCCAGGGGCCGCCGCAGGCGGTCGCGATCACGCCCGACGCGAAGCTCGCGCTCGTCGGCGCACCGACGCGTTACGACACGGCCGCGAAGCAGCTCGTGTACGACACGTTCCTGCAGGTCGTGAATCTCGACGCCGCGCCGCCCGCGATCACGCGCATCGAGCTCGGCGCCCATCCGCAAGGGATCGCGATCGACCGCTCGGGCCGGCTCGCGCTCGTCGCGAACGTCGACGGCAGCGTCTCGATCCTGCGCATCGACGGCACGCATGCGACGCTCGACGGCAATCTGAAGATCGGCAAGAAGCGGCTGGCCGGGATCAGCTTCACGCACGACGGCAAGCATGCGCTCGTGTCGTTGCGCGACGAGCAGGGCGTCGCGGTGCTGAACGTCGACGACGGCAAGGTGACCGACAGCGGCACGCGCCTGAGCACCGGCGTCGCGCCGTACACGATCGACGTGTCGAGCGACAACCGCTGGGCCGTCGTCAGCAACGTCGGGCTCGCGGGGCTGCCGGGCTATACGGGCACACTCGCGGGCGACGCGGATTCGATCGCGCTGATCGACGTGTCGCGCGTGCCGTTCCGCACGGTCCAGTACCTGACGGTGCCGTCGCTGCCGGAAGGCGTCGCGATTTCGCCGAACGGGAAGTGGATCGCCGTGCAGGCGATGGACGGCTCGAACCTGACGCCCGACAATCCGGGCCGCCACAAGATCGGCAAGGTGCTGCTGTTCGAGATCCGCGACGGGCAGGCCGTGAAGACCAGCGAGTTGCCCGGCGGCGAAGCGGCGCAGGGGATCGTGTTCACCGCCGACAGCCGGCACGTGATCGTGCAGTTCAACGTCGAACGGCAGCTTGCGCTGTATGCGGTGGAAGGCGGCAAGCTGCACGATACGGGCAAGCGGATTGCGCTGACGGGCGGGCCGTCGTCGTTGAGGACGTTGCCGCGCTGATGCGCATCGTATCGCTCCGACGCCGGCACTGACGCACGTGCCGGCGCGAGCATCGGCGATTCATTCTCATCCCCGAGGTCACGCGGCGCCCGGATTTTGCCGGGTGCTTGCCGATGCACGACCCTCTCCAGCGCCGCTGCAACGCAACAAACAGCGGCAATTTGTACCCAAAGCCACTTAACTCCCGATTGTTTAGTTAAACAAACTGAAAATTCGGGAAACTTCTCGTGGTGAATAAACAGTCGTTACGGCACTGTAAGCCCCTGGGAAGCCTGTGACATTCCCGGATGCAGGAGGAGGGCGGCGGTGGTCGACGCCGGACGATTCATTTTAATTAACATCACTAAACGAAAAATGAAAAATCCACGACTCTTGATCGTCGCTGCACTGACTTGCGCAGCGCTTGCCGCATGCGGCGGCGACGACGTGAATAGTGTTTCGACGGCCAGCAACGGCGCGGGAGACACGCCGTCGACCTTGCCGCCACCGACTTCGGGGCCGTCGCAACCGGGGCAGCCGTCGCAGCCGACTCCGCCCAAGCGCACCAACATGCAGTTGACGCAGTTCGTCAATCCGCTCATCGGCACGCAGGTCAATTCGGACTCCGGTTACGCGGGCAACGTGAGCCCGGGCGCGACCGTGCCGTTCGGGATGGTGAATTTCGGGCCGAACACGCCGCGCTACGACTTCAACGGTTCGGGCGGCTACCTGTCGTCGGGCGGGTCGGGCGGCACGATCGACTTCTTCAGCGTGACGCACCTGAGCGGCGTCGGCTGTCCGGGGCAGGGCGCGGTCGCGATGCTGCCGAGCGATGCGGCGACCGCGGTCGCGTCCGGCGGCCAACCGACCGGCATCGGGTACAACTATGCGGATGAAACGGCCGAACCCGGGTACTACAAGGTCCGCCTCGCGAACGGGATCGTGACGGAGTTGAGCGCGACCGCACGCTCCGGCATCGCACGCTTCACGTATACGAACAAGGACAAGGGTTTCTTCTCGATCGACGCGAAGCTGAACGGCAACAGCGATTCGGGCAGCACGAAGGTCACCGCGAACAACGTCGCGCTGGCGATCGCGAGCGACGGCAAGTCGATGAGCGGGCAAGCCGTGGCGCCGGCGTTCTGCACGCCGTACGGCACGGTGTGGAATGCGCCCGTGTACTTCTACGCCACTTTCGACAAGCCGTTGCGCAAGCAAGCGGGCACGTCGGCGGTGAACACCGCCAGCAACGGCGCGGCGACGCTGCAATTCGACCTGACCGACGCGGACAGGACGGTGACCGTGAAGGTCGGCGTCTCGTCGGTCAGCGTCGAGAACGCGCAGCGCAACCTGCACGACGAAGGCGAGAAGCTGGCGTTCGACGATGCACGCACGAACGCATCAGGCTTGTGGAACGACCGCCTCAACACGATCCAGATCGACCAGGCCGCGAATCCCGCGTCGCTGAACGCAACGCAGAAGGCGAACCTCACGAAGTTCTATACCGCGCTCTATCACGTGTTCGGCACGCCGACGCTCTATAGCGACACGAACGGCGAATTCCGCAGCATGCGCCAGCCGAGGAACGCGGACGGCAGCTATCCGAAGTCGGTCGATCAGACCGGCACCATTCCGCCGCGCGCGACGGCCAGGGTCGGCGACTATGCGTTCCGGCGCGGCGACGGTTCGCAGGGCGGCGCGGGCAACCACTACACGGGCTTCTCGCTGTGGGATACGTACCGGTCTCAGGCGCAGCTGCTGGCGCTGCTCGCACCGAAGGAATCGAGCGACATGATGCAGTCGCTCGTCGTCGACGCGTTGCAATGCGGCGCATTTCCGCACTGGGTCGACGGCAGCGACGACTCGACGCCGATGGCGGGCGACAACGCACTGAACGTGATTGCAGGCGCCTATAAGTTCGGCGCGACCGATTTCGATCTGGTGTCGGCCGCACGCCTGACCAGGCAATCCGTGTTCGACCCGTCGAGTGCCTGCAACGACCGCCCGAGCGATGGGGGGCTGGCCCATTTCCTGTCGGCCCACTACCTGTCGCAGAGCGACGACGGCCACTCGTCGTCCGCGACCATCGAGCGCGTGCTGAGCGACCGCTCGGCGGCCGCATTCCTGCAGGCGCTGCCGGCGAGCGTGCTGAACGCGCCGTCGGTCGGCGTGACGCCGGACAACATCGGCACGCTGTACACGCGGGCAGGCTGGTGGCGCAACATCTTCGACTACACGAACAAGGTGATTGCCGCGCGCAATGCACCGCCGGCCGGCTCGCCGCCCGGTACGCTGGGCACGCTCGTGTCGGGTGAGTTCCATGAATCGACGGAGCCGAACTACTTCTGGACCTTCGCGCAGGACTGGACCGCGCTGATCGACGCGATCGGCGGCAAGCAGGCGGCCGTCACGCGGCTGAACAAGCTGTTTGCGGTCACGACGCCGTTCTCGACCGTGCCGGCCTCCAGCGGCCTGAACGGCGGCCAATCGTCCGACAACCTGTACATCGGCAACGAACCGTCATTCCAGTCGCCGTGGGGGTACAACTGGGCCGGGCAGCCGAGCGGCGCACAGTACGTTCTCCCGATCATCATGTCGAAGGCGTTCACGACCGGCCGCGACGGGCTGCCGGGCAACGACGACATGGGCGCGACGTCGAGCTGGTATGTGTGGGCGGCGCTCGGCATGTTCCCGGTCATTCCGTCGGAAGCCGGGCTCACGTTGTCCACGCCGCAGTTCAGCGGGATCACCGTCTGGTTCGGCAACGGCAAGATGCTGCGGCTCGAAAGCGACAAGCAGGTCACGATGGACGACTCGGGTCACCCGTCGTTCGCGTATATCCGGTCGCTGAAGGTCAACGGCGCGGACTACGCGGGCTCGTGGCTGCCGCTGGGCACGATCGCCAACGGCGGCACGATGAACTACGCGCTGTCGGCGACGCCGACGCAATGGGCGGCCGCCGACAACCTGACGCCGCCGTCCGGGCCGAATGCGGACTACACGCGCATGACGGCCAGCGGTTCGTCCGACGTGATGCGGATACGCCAGGCCAGCTCGCACTGACGACGACGCAATCAGGGAGGAACACAACGTGACATCGAAAGAACGCCGGAAATTCCTGTCCTACAGCGCCGCGCTGGTCGGCACGAGCTGGCTCGCCGGCTGCAATGGCGACATCGATTCGACGTCGGGCGTATCCGGC
The DNA here is from genome assembly GCF_048565265.1 of Burkholderia theae. Taxonomy (NCBI): domain Bacteria; kingdom Pseudomonadati; phylum Pseudomonadota; class Betaproteobacteria; order Burkholderiales; family Burkholderiaceae; genus Burkholderia; species Burkholderia theae. The sequence continues at coordinate 597,470 of NZ_CP183463.1, read as the reverse complement.
ACACCGGGCGCCGACGGGCCGGCGACGGTCACGCCCATCGCGCCGGGCGTGCCGGCCGACCCGGAACACAGCCTGCTGGCCGCGCAGGAACTGTCGGAGCACTGGACGTTCGCGTCCGCGAGCAGCCTGCCGGGCGCGAGCGGCGCGCAACTGTCGAGCGCCGCCGGCGTGACGGGCATGGCGCCGGCGACGGTGCCCGGCACCGTGCTGAACAGCATGATCGTCAACGGCAAGTATCCCGATCCATTCCATGGGCGCATCGTCACGGACACCATTCCCGATACGCTGAAGGACACCGACTACTGGTACCGGACGACCTTCGCGGCGCCGGCCCGACAGCCGGGGCAGCGGCTGTGGCTGCGCTTCGGCGGCGTCAACTATTGCGCGGAGATCTGGCTGAACGGCGCGCTCGTCGGCCGGCTCGAAGGCGCGTTCAAGCAAGGCGCGTTCGACATCACGCGGCGGGTGCCGCAGGCGGGCGGCGCGGCCAGCCTTGCGGTGCGCGTCGTCAAGCTGGATTTCTCGGAAGGGCCGCTGCTGCCGAACTACCAGAGCGGCGTCACGCGCGGCGGGCGCAATGGCGGCCCGACCGGCGTCACGCTGAAGAACGGGCCGACGTTCTTCTGCTCGGCCGGCTGGGACTGGCTGCCGACGATCCCCGACCGCAATCTCGGCATCTGGCAACCGGTCGCGTGGTTCACGACCGGCGCGGTGCGTATCGCGGCGATCAATATCGCCCACACGCTGTCCGCCGATCTTTCGCGCGCGGAGTTGCGGCTCGATCTCGAACTGGACAACGGCTCCGGCACGGACCTCGTCGCGACCGTCGTCGGCACCATCGGCAACGGCACGCCGTTCCGCCACGACATCGCGATTCCCGCATCGAGCACTCCGATGAAGGTGTCGCTCACGTCGTCGGACATCGCGGCGCTGTCGATCAGGCAGCCGCGCCTGTGGTGGCCGAACGGGTATGGCGAGCCGAATCTCTACGCGGTGACGATCGGGATCGACGTGGCGCGCAAGCGGTCGGACGAGCGCACGCTGAACATCGGCCTGCGCCGCATCGACTACGCGCGCGACATCGGCATGGGCCCGCAGTTGAGCATCACCGTGAATGGGCTGCCGATCCTCGTGATGGGCGGCAACTGGGGGCTCGACGAAGCGCTGAAGCGCATTCCGCGCGAACGGCTGTTCAACCAGGTGCGGCTCCATCGCGACGCGAATCTCAACCTGATCCGCAACTGGAACGGGCAGAGCACGAGCGACGATTTCTTCGACGCATGCGATCGCTACGGGATCCTCGTCTGGCAGGATTTCTTCTTCTCGACCGAAGGAGACGGGTCGGGCGCCGCCAACGTGCCGCGCGATCTCGACAACATCCGCGACGTGATCGCACGCAACCGTCATCGCCCGTCGATCCTGCTCTGGTGCGGCGGCAACGAAGGCGCGCCGCCGCCGGCGCTCGTCAAGGGGCTCGACGCGCTCGTTGCCGAGCTGGACCCGCAACGCCTGTGCCTCACGAGTTCGGCGGGCGACACCGGCGCCGGCGCGGTGAACGGCTATTCGTCCGGCGGGCCGTACAACTGGGCGTCGCCGCAGGCCGCGTTCGGCCGCGGCTACGGCACGACGTCGGTTGCGTTTCACAACGAAGTCGGCTCGCATTCGATCCCGACGCTCGAATGTGTCGAAGCGATGCTGCCGGCCGGTTCGGTCGAATGCCCCGACGACTTCTGGGCCGACCGCGACATGAACGGTAACGGCGCGTACTACGACGCGGTCGGCAAGCAGGGCGGCGCCGGGTACATCGCGATGACGGCGCTGCGCTACGGCGCGATCCGGAATCTCGCCGACTTCGTGCGCAAGGCGCAGATGATGAACTACGAATGCATTCGCTCGATCTACGAGGCGAACGCGGCCGTGATGATCGGCCCGGTGGCCGGGAAGATCACGTCGCCGGCCACCGGCGTGATCATGTGGATGACGAACCCCGCGCAACCGAGTTTCGTGTGGCAGATGTACAGCCACGATCTCGAGGAGCACGCGTCGTTTTTCGCGGTTCGGCACGGGTGCCGCCGCGTCAACGCGATCCTCGATGCGAATACCGGCGATGTGACGATCGCGAATCACACGGCGGCGTCGGTCACCGGCCGCGTCGAGATGCGCGTGTACAACCTGGACGGCACGCTGAGCAGCCGGACCACCGCGGATGTCGGCGGCGTCGCGAAGGCGTCGTATCGCGTGGTGGCGAACCTGGCGTCGGCGATGGCCGCCGCGAAATCCGACGTGTGCATCGTCGCGCTCGCGCTGGTCGATTCGGGCGGCAATATGCTGGCGGAGAATGTCTACTGGCGGCAGCGCGACGGTGGCGACGACGCGTACGCATCGCTCGACACGATGCCGGGGGCGGCGGTTGCGATCAGCGCGACGGCGGCCGAGGCCGACGACGTGACGACACGCATCACGGTCGATGTCGCCAACGTCGGCGCGACGCTCGCGCTGATGACGCACCTGCAGGTATTCGATCCGTCGACCGGCGCGCGCGTGCTGCCCGCGTTCTACAGCGACAACTACCTGAACCTCGTGCCGGGCGCGAAGCGGCAGATCGCGATCGACCTGCCGCACGCGAGCGGCGCGCCGGTGTCGCGCGTCGCGTTGCGGGTCGACGGGTGGCGGCTCGATCGCCCGAACTGCAGGCTGGGGCTCGGCGGCGTGCCGGTGGTGTTCAACGAGCGCGCGTTGGCGGTCGATCAGGCGGTGCCGACGTTCGCGGTCTGCTGATGCGCGTTACGGACGCAGCAGATCGAATCCGCCGAAGACGACGACACCGCTGAGCACCATCATCGCGACGGAGTGCTGGCCGAAGTAGAGAATCGCGGCGGCAAGCCACGTCGTGATGCAGAAGGCGCCGATGCGGGCCATCGTGAGTTCCTCGAATGCGTGATGACGTCAACGTGCCGCACGGCGCTGGCCGCTCGAACCGGCGAGCGGGACACGAAGGCGGACGGAAAAGGCGACCCGCGAAGCCGTGACGGCGGCGCTGGCACGCGTTGCGTGCCGCGCCCGAACGGGCGGGATCGACACCGGCGGCGTTGCGCGATCGAGCCCGGAGGCGATCGGCGCGCGGATCCGGCCGGCGAAGCGGCAATTTTACCAGCGTCGCTTCGTCGCGAATCTGGCCCTTTCGGGGCTCAAGCGCTGCGATCCTCGCGAAAATCCGTCCGGCCCCGATACTCAAGTTTCGTGTGACGAATGCCGTAAACGAGTTGGAAGGCAATTCCTGCCCCCTGTCATGATGCATTTACCGATACACGGACCGATACGATGCAGATCGATTTCTCCACGACCGCGCGATCCCCGCTGACCGATGGCAGCCTGAGCGCGAACGCGTCGCCGGGTGCCGCGACGGCGACGTCGACTCAATCCGCCGCGACTTCGTCTACCGATGGCGCGACGGATACCACGGGCACGACCAGCACGACCAGCACGACCAGCACGACCAGCACGACCGGCACCACCGGCACGAAGGATTCGGCCGGCGGCACCGGCGAAACGCTCGGCGCATCGGGTGGCGCGTCGGACAGCCCGGCGGTCAACCAGCTGAAGGCGCTGATCGAGCGGCTGCAGCAGCAGCTCGCGACGCTGGAGCGGCAGATGGCGAGCGCGGCCCAGCGCGCGAAGGACGACCCGGCCGCGGCGATCGAACAGCAGTCGCTGAGCGCGGAAGCCAGCGCGATCTCGGGGGCGCTGGCGACGGCGATCTCGCAGCTTGCCGCGGCGATCGAGAAGTCGGGCGGCTCGTCGTCGGGCGGGCTGGTGTCGACGCAGGCGTGACGCGCTTCGGCCGCGCGATCGTCGCGGCCGCTTTCGTCGTACGCATTACAATCGCAAGCTCGTCTCCCTCGAAAGGACGGCAGAACGATGAATGCGGAACTCGACGACGACGAACTCGTCCGCTTCGACGCGCACGGCGGCACGCCGCTGCCGGCGGCCGATGCCGAAGGATGGCTCGAACATGACGGCGCGCGCATCTGGCACGCGTCGTTCGGCGATGGCCCGCCGGTCGTGCTGCTGCACGGCGGCCTCGGTCACGGCGGCAACTGGGGCAACCAGGTGCCCGCGCTGCTCGCGGCCGGCTACCGCGCGATCCTGATCGACAGCCGCGGCCACGGCCGCAGCACGCGCGACGACCAACCCTATTCCTACGAACGCATGGCGTCCGACGTGCTCGCGGTCCTCGACGCGCTGCACATCGGCCGCGCGCGCTTCGTCGGCTGGAGCGATGGCGCGTGCATCGCGCTCGTGCTCGCCACCCGCGCGCCGGAACGCGCGGCCGGCGTGTTCTTCTTCGCGTGCAACATGGATCCGGGCGGCACGAAGGAGATGGTGCCGAGCCCGTTGATCGACCGCTGTTTCGCGCGGCACCGGAAGGACTACGCACAACTGTCCGCGACGCCGGACCAGTTCGACGCGTTCGTCGCGGCCGTCAGCGAAATGATGCGCACGCAACCGAATTACCGCGCGCAGGATCTCGCGGCGATCGCCGTGCCGGTGACGATCGTGCAGGGCGAGCACGACGAATTCATCCGGCCCGAGCATGCGGCGTATCTGGCGCGCACGATTCCGGGCGCAACGCTGACGATCCTGCCCGGTGTGAGCCATTTCGCGCCGCTGCAGCGGCCCGCGCGGTTCAACGCGGCGATGCTGGACTTTCTCGACCGGCTGCCGGGCTGACGCGCGCGCCCATCTCGATCGCTTGGTTGTCGTTGATCTGCCGGTCGCGCTCGGCTTCCTGCAATCGCGCATCGGCCGTTCATATTCACGGCGCTTGAAACGGCTGCACGCGAGCCAATCCGGCAACGCGCGTATCTCATAAGATTTTCTTTAGGCTCGCGCAACATATCGTCGATTGTTGGCGGCCGGCCGGTAGCGGATAGTCCTGCTTCGACAGGCCGGCCGCCGTGATTTCCGCGCGGTGCGGCCGGATCTGTTGTTCACGCAACCATCCGATACCAAAGGAACCGCAACCATGCGATTCAACGCGACCCGCTTCGCCGCGACCCTGTTCGTCGCCGCGTGCGCCACCGCGACGGCCGGCCGCGCGGCCGCAGTCACGCAGGACGACATCCACGCCACCGTGACCCGCCACGTCGCGCCGCTGATGAAGCAGTACGCCATTCCCGGCATGGCGATCGGCATCGTCGCCGACGGCAAGCCCTACGTGTTCGACTATGGCGTGATGTCGACGCAAACCGGCAAGCCCGTCACCGGCGACACGCTGTTCGAGATCGGCTCCGTCAGCAAGACGCTGACGGCGACGCTCGCGTCCGACGCGCAGGAGGGCGGCGAGCTGTCGCTGTCGGACCCGGCCGGCAAGTACCTGCCCGCGATGCAGGGCAAGCCGTTCGGTGCCCTGACGCTGCTCCAGCTCGGCACGCACACGCCCGGCGGGATGCCGCTGCAGGTGCCGGACAGCATCCACGACGAGGCCGGCCTGATGCGCTATCTCGACGCGTGGCGGCCCGCGTATACACCCGGCACGCGCCGCACGTATTCCAACGTCGCGATCGGGATGCTCGGGTGGCTTACCGCGAAGGCGATGAACCGCGATTTCGCCGTGCTGATGGAGCAGCGGCTGTTCCCCGCGATCGGGATGACGCATACGTATATCAACGTACCCGACGCGCGCAAGGCCGACTATGCGCAGGGCTATACGCAGGACGGCAAGCCGATCCGGATGACGGGCGGCATGCTGTGGCAGCCGGCGTACGGCGTGCGGACCACCGCGGCCGACCTGCTGCGCTTCGTGCAGGCGAACATGGGGCTGGTCGACACGGCACCGCGGCTGCAGCGCGCGATCGAACGCACGCACACCGGCTATTTCCGCTCGGGGCCGCTGACGCAGGATCTGATCTGGGAACAGTATCCGTATCCGGTCGCGCTGCCGACGCTGCTCGAAGGCAACGCGCCGAAGATGCTGTTCAACGCGACGCCGGCGAGCGCGATCACGCCGCCGCTGGCGCCGAACCCGAATAGGTGGATCAACAAGACGGGCTCGACCAACGGCTTCAGCACGTATGTCGCGTTCGTCCCCGCGAAGCGGATCGCGATCGTGATGCTCGCGAATCGTAGTTACCCGATCGAGGATCGCGTGAAGGTCGCGTACCAGATTCTCGGTTCGCTCGGCGACGGGCGGTAACGTTTCCATCGGCGGGCCGGCCGTTCCGCGGGTCCGGCCCGCCCCAAAAATACTGATACCTGTATCGGCGCGCTTCTGCAAAACGAAATACGCGCATCGCATCCCCTGAGCAGAATCCGGGCAGATCTCCGGGCGTGTCCGGATATTCCAATCAGGGGGAAACATGCGGAAGACCACTCTCGCACGGTTGCTGTGCGGGCTGACCTTGGTCGGCGCGCTCGGCGCGTGCGGCGGCAACATGGACGGCACGGCAGGGTCCGGCGGCACGGCGACGAACGCGGCCGGCGGCACCGATAACGGCACCGGCAACGGCGGCACGCCGCCGGGCCAGCAGGTCGCGAACCGCGCGCTCGTGATCGAGCTCGACGGCGTGACGTACGCGGCGCTGACGGCCGGCATCGCTGGCGGCACGCTGCCGAACCTCGCGAAGCTGCATGTCGCGCCCGCCTATAGCGGTGGCGTCAACGGGCTGCTGTCGCAGCAGCCGAACCTCGATACGCCGAGCTGGGCCACGCTGCTGACCGGTGCATGGGGCAACCGCCACCAGGTGCTGTCCGACGCGCCGAACCAGGCGCTGCAGGCGCCGACCGCGTTCGACGCATTGAAGACCGCGAACGCGGGCCTGCTCGGCGCGGCCGTCGGGTCGCCGGCGCTGGCGTCGCTGCTGACCGCCGGGCGCAACGCGGGCAACCTCGACACGCTCGCGAACTGCGCGGCGGTCGACAGCTGCGTGACGCAGCAAAGCACCACGATGATCCAGCAGGGTTACTCGCTGGTCGTCGCGCAATACCACTCGGCGCAGGATGCGGCGCTGAACTACGGCCTCGGCGCGTCGGCGTACGCGAATACGCTGAAGCAGCTCGACGCGGCCGTCGGCGCGCTCGTCGCCGAAACCGCGAAGCGCAACAAGGAGAACTGGCTGGTCGTCGTGACCGGCGGCCACGGCCTGAACGCGGCCGGCGGCAGCGACGGCCTGCCGCTGCTGTCCGAAGCGACGACCTTCATCGCGATGAATCAGGCCGACAACGGGCGCCTCGGCAGCGCCGCGCAGCCGGCGTCGCTGGCCGACCTGCACACGCGCGCCAGCATCGCGGACATCGCGCCGACCGTGCTCGCGCAATTCGGTGCGTTGCCCGCGCCGTCCGCGTACGAAATGGACGGCGGCGAACTGATCGGCGCGCAACCGGTGTCGCAGCTCGCCGGCACGACGAGCACCGACGGCCACAGCGTCGTGCTGACGTGGGCCGCACCTTCGAGCGGCGCGATCGCGATCTACCGCGCGGGCCAGCAGATCGCGACGCTGCCCGCCGGCACGACGACCTATACCGACAGCAATCTCGGCCTGACTGCGGCCGGCACCTACAGCTTCGATTACGTGGTGACGGCGGGTGGCGCGCCCGTGGGCAGCATCGCGCAGATCGCGTACGTGCCGCCGCCGCCCCCGCCGCCGCCGCTCGCGACAACGCTCAAGAATGGCCTCGCGTCGTACTACCCGTTCGGCGCGCTGCCGGCCGTCGATGCGCTGAACGCGAGCACGATGGGCCCGTTCTCGGCCGCCGCGAACGGCGGTTCGCTCACCGCCGATCCGTTCGGCGGGCAGGCGCTGCAGGTGACGACGCAGACCGTCGACGCGAACGGTTACGACGGCTACAAGCTGGTGCAGAACGCCGACATCGCGACGCAGGCGCAGTTCACGATCGGCATGTGGGTGAAGACGCCGTGCACCGACGTGGTCGGTTTCGGCACGCCGGTGTTCGCGAACAAGAACTGGCAGAGCGGCAAGAACGCGGGCATCGCGATCGGGCTGTTCCCGCAGGCGTCGGGCGCGCCGTCGGGCACCTGCAACATCCAGTACAACGCGGGCGACGGCACGAACCGCAACGACCTGAAGACGATGAGCGTGACCGCGAACCAGTGGGTGTACGCGGCGTTCGTGATCGACACCGTCGGCAAGACGATGACGGCCTACACGTTCGACCCGGTGCTCGGCGAGCAGAAGCAGAGCACGCCGCTCACGGTGTCGGCGAGCGCGCTGCCGGGCCTCGGCACGAAGACGTTCGGCGTGAACGAGGACGGCACGGGCCAGTACCACATGCTCGCGTGCGGTTACCCGGCGAGCCATTACAGCGGCGGCTACACGGTCAACGCGTGCACGACGGTCAAGCCGAACGTGGAGAGCTTCTCCGACGTCGCGATGTGGAGCCGCGTCGTGACCGAAACCGAACTGCAGTCGGTCGCGGGCTCGGGCAAGCCGCTGTCGACGATCCTTCACTGACGGGAGTCCCCACATGAACACGACAGACCTGCGCCGTGTGCGCGTCGCGCTCGCCGCCTGCGTGCTGAGCGCACTGGTTGCCGGGTGCGGCGGCGACGATGCGTCGAGCGGCACGCCCGCGAGCGCCGCAAAGACGAACGCCGCACCCGCGGGTGCGGGCGGCGCGAGCGCGCCCGTGCCGATCGTCGCGCTGCCGGGCGCCGGCCCGTGCCCCGCATCGGGCACGGCCGCGCTGCAGTCGCCGTCGCTGAATTCGCAGCTGCGCTGCGCGCCGTGACGCGCGCGCCTTTCCGGGACGACCTTCCTTCTCGACCATGACCTCCATCGACCGCCGTTCGTTTCTCCGTGCCGCCGCTGCCGGCACGGCCTTCTCGATGTTCCCGCCGGCGATCCGGCGCGCGCTCGCGATTCCCGCCAACAACCAGACCGGCACGATCAACGACGTCCAGCACGTCGTGATCTTCATGCAGGAAAACCGCTCGTTCGATCATTACTTCGGCACGATGCCCGGCGTGCGCGGGTTCGGCGACCGCCTGACGATTCCGCAACCGGGCGGCACGCCGGTCTGGCAGCAGAGCGACGGCAAGCGCCCGGTGCTGCCGTTCTATCTCGACAGCACGAAGGGCAATGCGCTGCTCGTCGGCGGCGCGCACTCGTGGACCGATTCGCATACCGCGTGGGACAACGGCCGGATGACCGCATGGCCCGCGTCGAAGGGCGATGCGTCGATGGGCTACCTGCGACAGTCCGACCTGCCGTTCCACTTCGCGCTCGCGAACGCGTTCACGGTCTGCGACGCGTATCACTGCTCGCTGCACGGCGGCACGAACTCGAACCGGATCTTCCTGTGGACCGGCACGAACGGCCCGACCGGCTCGAACACGGCCGTCGTGAACAACGACGGCTGGGACGGCCTCGGCGCGTCGAAGACGGGCCTGACCTGGACGACCTATCCGGAGCGCCTGCAGGCGTCCGGCGTAAGCTGGAAGGTCTACCAGAACATGCCGGACAACTACACCGACAACCCGCTCGCGGGCTTCGCGACGTTCCGCAAGGTCAACGAGACCGTGCCGGGCTCGCCGAACGCGCCCTATACGCCGGCGATGGAAGCGCTGTCGCCGCTGTACAAGGGGATCGGCAACACGATGCCCGACGGCGGCTTCCTGCAGTCGCTCGCCGACGACATCGCGGCGAACCGGATGCCGCAGGTGAGCTGGATCGTGTCGCCGCAGGCGTATTGCGAGCACCCGGGCGCATCGACGCCGGGGCAGGGCGCGTACTACCTGCAGCGCCTGCTCGACACGCTGACCGCGAACCCGGACGTGTGGAGCAAGACCGTGCTGTTCGTGAACTACGACGAGAACGACGGTTTCTTCGATCACATGCCGCCGCCGAACGCACCGTCGCGCAACGCGGACGGCACGTATGCGGGCAAGTCGACCGTGACCACGCAGTACGAGTACTTCACGTTGCCGAACCCGCCCGGCGATTCGTCGCCGCTCGCGCCGGACGGCCGCCCGTACGGGCCCGGCCCGCGCGTGCCGATGTTCGTCGTGTCGCCGTGGAGCACGGGCGGCTGGGTCAACTCGGAAGTGTTCGACCATACGTCGGTGCTGCGCTTTCTCGAGCAGCGCTTCGGCGTGCAGGAGCCGAACATCAGCCCGTGGCGCCGCGCGGTGTGCGGCGACATGACGTCGGCGTTCAACTTCAGGAACCCGAACGGCAACCCGACGACGTCGCTGCCGGCGCCGACCAAGGCCGCGGCCGATGCGCAGCACGTGCAGCAGAGCCTGATGGGCGCGGTGCCGGTGCCGTCGGTCGGCGCGCAGCAGATGCCGACGCAGCCGCAAGGCACGCGGCCGTCGCGCGCGCTGCCGTACGAACTGCATACGAGCGCGAACGCCGACGTGTCGGGCGGGCTGCTGTGGCTCACCTTCAGCAACACGGGCACGGTCGGTGCGGTGTTCCATGTGTACGACAAGCTGCATCTCGACCGCGCACCGCGTCGTTATACGGTCGAAGCGGGCAAGCAGCTGTCCGACTCGTGGAGCGTGGTCGCCGACGACGCGGGCAACTACGACCTGTGGGTGCTCGGGCCGAACGGCTTCCTGCGCGAATTCCAGGGCAACGTCGCGAAGGCCGCGAGCGGGCCCGTGCCGGAGATTCGCGTGTGCTACGACCCGGCCAACGACGCCGTGTACCTGACGATCATGAACGTCGGCAATGCGGCGAGCCAGGTCACGGTCACGTCGAACGCGTACCGCACCGACGGCCCGTGGAGTTACGCGGTGCCGGCCGGCATGCAGGTCGAGCCGTACTGGACGCTTGCCGCGTCGAGCGGCTGGTACGACTTCACGCTGGCCGCCGAGAACGGCCTCGTGCGCCGCTTCGCGGGCCGCGTCGAGACCGGCAAGGACAGCATCAGCGATCCGGCGATGGGCGTGTCCAGCTGACCGGCGCCGGCCGCGTGGCCGGCGTCGCATCACCGGTTGCCGCCGGCGCGCCGACCCGCGCCGGCGGCTTGGGTGCGCGGCCTCGCGTCGACGGGGCCGCGCGTTTTTCATTCCTCTCCGTTCACACACGCTTCATTCGATGCCGCAACTCGCGCTTTTCGATCTCGACCTCACCCTCATTCCGTTCGACAGCGACCAGGCCTGGGGCCGTTTCATGGTCGAACACGGCCTCGTCGATGCCGCCGAATTCGACCGGCTCGACGCCGCGTTCTCGGCCGGTTATGCGGCCGGCACGCTCGATATCCATGCGCACCTGTGCGCGATGCTCGCGCCGTTGGCACGTCATTCGCGCGAGCGGCTCGCCGTCCTGCACGCGCGTTTCATGGACGACGTCGTGCTGCCCGCGATCGCTCCCGCTGCACTCGACCTCGTGCGCCACCACCGCTCACGCGGCGACCTGTGCTGCGTGGTCACCGCGACGAATGCGTTCATCACGCGGCCGATCGCGCATGCGTTCGGCATCGACGCGCTGATCGCGTGCGAACTCGAGACCGTCGACGGACACCCCGACTCGCGCTATACGGGGCGGCAGGCCGGCGTGCCGAGCTACCGCGAAGGGAAGATCGTGCGCACCGATGCGTGGCTTGCGTCGCGCGGCCTCGCGTGGTCCGATTTCGAACGCAGCTGGTTCTACAGCGATTCGCACAACGACGTGCCGCTGCTCGAGAAAGTGACCGATGCGGTCGCAACCAATCCGGACGAGCGGCTGCGCGCGCTCGCAACGGCGCGCGGCTGGCAGATCGTCGAGCTGTTCGAGACGGTGTGAAGGCGGGCGTCGTTACGTGCGTGACGGCGTACGCTCGTCGCGGCATTCGACATTGGCCATGAACGCGGTAATCAGCCGCGTATCGGCGCGCGCGTCGAGGTAGTACAGGTATTCGTGCATCGGCGGCATGTCGTCGGCGAGCGCGATCGCGCGCAGCTCCGGATGCGCGCCGACCTCGCCGCGCGGCATCAGCGTGCAGCCCATGTCGTGCCGCACGGCTTCGCGGATCGCTTCGCGGCTGCCGAGTTCGATCGCGTTCGCGGGCAGGCTGATGCCCGCATCCTTCAGCACGTGCTCCATCAGCGCGCGCGTGCGCGAGCCGGCCTCGCGCAGCAGCAGCGTCTCGCCGGTCAGCGCGGCGAGACGGGTCGTATCGCGCGTCGCGAGCGGATGCGAGCGGTGCACGACCAGCACCAGCGGATCGTTCGCGATCGTATGCCGGACGAAACGCGGATCGTCGTCGCGCTGCGACGACACGGCGACGTCGACGCGAAAATCGACCAGCGCGTCGAGCACCTGCTGCGAGTTGCCGATCTCGATGCTGATCTTCACGGCCGGATACTGGCGCCGGAACGCGGCGATCGCGGGCAGGATATAGAACGGGCCGGTCGTGCCGACGCGCAGGTTGCCCGTGTGCAGTTCGCGCTCGTTGCGCAGCGCGAAATCGATATCGTTCTCCATCTGCAGCATCTGGCCGATCATCGGCATCAGCGACGCGCCGGCGTCGCTGAGGTCGAGGCGGTTGCCGCGACGGTGGAACAGATCGACGCCGTAATGGCGTTCGAGCTGCTGGATGCGCGACGTGATCGTCGGCTGGCTCACGTCGAGGCGCTTCGCGGCCGCGGTCACGCTTCCCTGGCGGGCGGTTTCATAGAAGGCGGCGAGAAGCAGGGCAAGCATGGCGAGACACGGAACGAGACGAGCGGAACTTACCGGCCGCGCGTGTCAATTCCGTGTCATCGCGGTGGAGCGGCGTGGCAAATTGGGGCGCTATGTTGCGTGCGACACATGCCGGCCGACGAAGCGGTGGCGCTTACGCGGGCGGTTGTTCGTCGTACGCGACGAAGATCTTCCGCGTGTGTTCGACGACTTCCCACGTGCCGCGAAAACCCGGCGGAATCACGAAACGATGGCCGGCACGAACGGTCTTCCGGTTTCCTTCCGTGTCGGTGATCACGGACGTGCCCGCCAGGATCTCGCAGTATTCCGCTTCGGTGTACGCGACGTGCCAGCAACCGGGCGTGCTTTCCCAGATGCCGGTCGAGAAACGGCCGCACGGGCTCGCGAAACCCGGCGTGAGCGTTTGCAGCGGATCGCCCGCAATCAGCTTCTCGGGCGACACGCGGTACTGCGTCGGCTCGCCGCTCGGGATGAGCGCGTCGGTAATGGATGAAACGTCGATCATGATGGGCAGTCTTCGTCGAGTTGGAATGAACGCGCCGACGGCGCGTTCGTATGATTTCATACTTGCGGCCGGGCTGGTCAGTTGCCGGTTTTCAGTTGTTGCCACAACCGGTTCTCGAGCCGCGCGATGTCAGCCGAACGCGGCTTCGAGAGCGCCATCCTGTCGAGCACGTCGGCGGGCAGATAGACGTTCGGATCGTGCGCGACGGCCGGCGTCACGTACTGATGGGCCGCCTTGTTCGCGCTCGGATAGTAGATCTCGTTGGTGATGTCCGCGTTGACCTTCGGATCCTCGATGTAGTTGATCCATTGCAACGCGGCTTCCGGATGCGGCGCGTCCTTCGGAATGGCCATCACGTCGAACCACAGGATGCCGCCTTCCTTCGGGTTCGCATAACGGATCTCGTAGCCGCGTTTCGCCGCCACCGCTTCGCGGCGCGCGACGCTCACGTCGCCCGACCAGCCCAGCACCACACAGACGTCGTTGTTGGCGAGATCGTTGTTGTAGCCCGACGAGTTGAACTGCGTGATGTACGGGCGCACCTTCTTGAGCATCTCGAACGCCGTCTGATAATCGGCGGGGCTCTTGCTGTTCGGGTCCTTCCCGAGGTACTGGAGCGCGGCGGCGAATACGTCGTCCGGTGCATCGAGGAACGACACGCCGCAGCTCTTCAGCTTCGACACGTTGGCCGGATCGAACACCAGTGCCCAGCTGTCGAGCGGCGCGCTGTCGCCGAGCGCCTTCTTGACCGCTTGCACGTTGTAGCCGACCCCGTCCGTGCCGTAGGCCCACGGCACGCCGTACTGGTTGCCGGGATCGGATTCGGCGATCTTCTTCATCAGCGCGGGGTCGAGGTTTGCCAGGTTCGGCAGTTTCGTCTTGTCGAGCTTCTGGTAGACGCCGGCCTGGATCTGCTTGGCCATGTAGTTCGAGGTCGGCACGACGATGTCGTACCCGGAGCTCCCGGCCAGCAGCTTCGACTGCAACGTGTCGTCGCTGTCGTAGACGTCGTAGCGCACGCGCACGCCCGATTGCTTCTGGAAGTCGGGGATCGTGTTTTTCGCGATGTACTCGGACCAGTTGTAGACGTTCAGTTCGGCGTCCGACGCGCGGGCGGGCGTTGCCGACAGCGACGCGAAGCATGCGGCGGTCGCGATGGCGACGGGGAAGGCGAGACGAAAAACGCGGACGATCATGGTCACTCCCTTTCGAAACGAGGGCGGGGCGCTGCATTGCGCACGCGCGCCGCGGGGCGGTCGATGAGGCTCGCAACGGTTCGCTTCGAACCAGGGATGCACTGGCGGGCCTCGCCGGATATCGGGGATGACTGTATGCGGCGGGCATCCGGCTGTCTGTCCATGAAATCCGTACAGCCGGGCGGCGGTGTGCACCGGAAACCCGCGCGAGGGAATTGGCAACGCACTTTTGGCGTGGTAACGGTAACCGTCCCATTCTTCCGTGCATCGTATGACCGACCATGACGCCGACGCGACGATCGATATCCAGCTGGGCCAGCTCGTGTTCATGTCCGACGCGCTGTCGGCCGTGGCCGGCGCGATCGGCTCGCCGGAGTTCGTCGCGGTCGTGTTCGAGAACCTGACGCGCATCGTCGATTGCGATTCCATTCATCTGGATTACGAGGACGAGTCGCTGCTCGATCGCCGGGTCGGCTGGATCGGCAGCTACGGAACGTACCCGGACCAGATCGAGCGCACGATGACGCACTACTACCGCGATTTCGCGCGGATCGATACGACGTTCGACTGCATCCGCGGCGAACGCGATACGCAGTTGCTGCAGTTGTCGACGCTGCGCTTGAACCCCGAGATTCGACGCGCGTTTTACGACAGCGAGGACATTCACGACGAGTGCGTGGTCACGTACCGCGTGGACGAACTCACCTATGCGCTGTCGGTGTGTCGTGCGCGACGGCTGCCGCCGTTTACGCTCAAGGAGCTGAGCATCGTCCGGCATGTCGCGCTGATCGTGTTGCCGCTGGCTGTTGCGCATCGACGGATCGTCGGCGATCGGCCGGCCGATGCGGACGCGGCGCGCAGCAACGAAAGTGTTGCCGCGCAGCGGCTGACCCACGTGTTCGAGAAGCTGACGTCTCGCGAATCGGAGGTATGTGCGCGGCTCATTCGCGGCAGGAAGACGCAGGATATCGCGCAAGAACTCGGCATTCGGCCGTCGTCGATCGACACTTACGCGCGGCGTGCGTTCGCGAAGCTCGGCATCGAATCGCGCCGCCAGTTGCTGAACCTGCTGCTGGATCATGACGCGCTCGATGCGTCGTCGGCCCGGAGAAGCGATGCGTGATCGCCCGTTGTAGTCGTGACGAACGCTTATGATGAGCGGTCGACACGGTTACGCAGATGCGACACACGAGGAGAGCCGATTGAGCATCGCATGGGACGGAATCACGAGCGCCGACGTGCTCGGCAAAACGGAGGTCGCGAGCCGGCATGCGTTGGCCGACGCGGCCAGGAGCGGCGACTGGGCGACGATGCTCGACCTCGTCGCGAAGCAGCCCGAACTCGTCAATGCGACGCGGCTCGGCGGCACGTCGCTTTATGCGCCGCTGCATCAGGCCGCGTATGGCGGCGCGCCGAAGGAGGTCGTCGCCGAACTGCTGCGGCTCGGTGCGTGGCGCATGCTGCGCGATGCGCAACGCGAGCGCGCGGTTGATATTGCAGTGGCGCACGGGCATCGGCATCTGGTCGATTGGCTGACGCCGCAACCGAAACGCGTCGTGCCCGACGATACGCTGCTTGAAATCCAGCGCCATTTCCACGCGATGATCGTCGGCCGCATCACGCACCTGCGTGTCGACGCATTGCGCTTGCCTGAGCTCGAACCGCTGCTCGAACTCGACGCGCAGGCCGCACGCATGTGGTTCGCGGTGCCGGGCATGTATGGCGGATTCGGCTATTCGCTGCGCGCGGATGGCGACGCGGCCGTGCTCGTGTCCGAGAGCTGGAGCCGGGTGGTCGGCGGCTCGGGCCAGCGGCACGAGATCACGGCGAATGGTTGCACGCTGGTTGACGAGGGATTCGTCTGACGCGCGTTTCGCGCGGCGCGGCGAGCGCGCCGCCGCTCAAGCGACTGCCGTGTCGGTTGCCGTCACTGCCACTGCACCGCGCGCGGTCGAGCCAACCGCGGAAGCAGCACCCGCCAGCCGCCGATACCGCGCAAGCGCCCACAGCGGGAAGTACGCGGTATACCCGTGATACTTCAGATAGAAAATGCGCGGAAAACCCGGCGCATTGTGCGAGCGGTGCCACCAGAAACCGTCGTCCTGCTGCACCGACTGCAGATACGCGATGCCGCGCTTCACCGAATCGGATTCGCAATCGCCGAATGCCATCTGCGCGAGCAGCGCCCACGCGGTGCAGTTCGACGTGCTTTCGCCGCCATTGGTACCAGCGAGCTTCGGGTCGATATAACTGTCGTTCGTCTCGCCCCAGCCGCCGTCCGCATGTTGCCGTGCGCGCAGCCAGTCGAGCGCACGCGCGATATAGGGCTGCGACTTGTCCTCGCCGGCGAGTGCGAGGCCGGCCAGCACGCTCCACGTGCCGTACAGATAGTTCGTACCCCAGCGGCCCCACCAACTGCCGTCGGGCTGCTGCGTGCGTTTCACATAGTCGATGCAGCGCGCGAGCGACGCGCGGTCGTCCGCGCGCTTCGTCACGCCGAAGCACAGCAGCACGCGGCCCGACACGTCTTCCGTCGGCGGATCGAGCAGCGCGCCGTGATCGGCGAACGGGATCGCGTTCAGGTACATGCGATCGCAATCGGCGTCGAACGCCGCGAAGCCGCCGTTGCGCGATTGCAGACCACGCATCCAGTCGAGCGCGCGCGCGACGCGCGGCGCATACGGGTTCGTGCCGTCCGCGTTGCGATGCGTGCGGCCGCGGCGATCGAGCATCGCGGTGACGAGCGCGCTGTCGTCGATGTCGGGGTAGTACGGGTTCGCGTACTGGAACGCCCATCCGCCCGGCTCCGTCTCGGCCGGCGCGTTCTCGATCCAGTCGCCGCGCAGGTCGTTCACCTGCCGCTCGGCCATCCAGTCGTACGCGCGCGCGATGCGTGCGTCGAGTTCGTGCAGCGCGCCGGCCGTCTCGCCGGCTTCCGGTGCCGCCACGCCGCGCGCCTGCTCGAGCGCCATCGTGCTCCATGCGGTGTCCCACACCGGCGACAGGCACGGCTGGCAATACACGCTGCCGTCCGGCCGCGTGACCAGCAGCTTTTCCAGTGCGTTTTCGCAATCGCGCCGCAGCGGATGATCGTCCGGGTAGCCGAGCACGTCCATCATCTGGTAGCTGTACACGATTGGCGGGAAGATGCCGCCGAGCCCGTCCTCGCCGTTCATGCGCTCCGCGCACCACGCCTCGGCATGCCGGATCGCGTGCGCTCGCAGGCGCTTCGGCATCAGCGGCTCGATATGGCGAACCGTGCGGTCGAGCGCGAGGAACAGCTTGCGCATGCCGCGGGCGGGCGGGAAGTAGTGACGTTCGGCGTCCGGCGGCGTGACGAACAGCTCGCCGATCGAGATGTTGCGCGGATTGCGCGCGCGCGCCTTCAGCGAGCACAGCACCAGCAGCGGCACCATCGTCGTGCGCGCCCAGTACGCGACCTTGTACATCGAGATCGGCACCCACTTCGGGAACAGCACGAATTCGATCGGCATGAACGGCGCCGCGCGCCACGGCACCTGGCCGAACGTCGCGAGCAGGATGCGCGTGAACACGTTCGAGCGCGCCGCGCCGCCGAGCTTCAGGATCGCGTCGCGCGCGCGGACCATATGCGGCGCGTGTTCGCTGTCGCCGGCCGCCTTCAGCGCGAAATACGCCTTCACGCTGCACGACACGTCCGGCGCGCCGTCGACGTACAGCGCCCATCCGCCATGCGTGTCGAGCCGCTGGTTCGCGCGCAGGTAGCGCGCCATCTGCTCCTGGCGCACGTCGTCGATCTTGTCCATGAAATGCATCATCAGGATGTATTCCGCGGTGATCGTCGCGTCGGATTCGAGTTCGAAACACCAGCTGCCGTCGGGCTGCTGAAGACGCACGAGCGCGTCGCGTCCACGGGCGATGGCGGTGTCGAGCGCGGACCAGGAGGAGGGGGACGGTTTATTCATGCGGCGGATCATACCATCCAGCCGGAATGTTTATATTGAGACCCTCGGGTGCTACCATCCGCGCTATGAAAAAACGCCTCGAACCTGCGCCGCGCGATGTGTCCGTGCCTGTCGAACCGGCTGAAATGGCCGGCGCACGGGCGTCCGAAGGATCATCCGCGTCGGCGGTGGCCGCCGTCGCCGGTGTGCGGCGGAAAAAAGCGCCGGATCAGGTGCGCGCGCAGTTGCTGGCGGCCGCATCGGAGATCGCGACGCATCACGGCGTGGCCGCGTTGACGCTCGATGCGGTGGCCGAGCGTGCCGGCGTGACGAAAGGCGCGCTGCAGTATCACTTCGCGAACAAGCAGGGGCTGCTGGATGCGCTGTTCGGGCAGGCGACCGAGCGGTTCACCGCGCAGATGGCCGCGCGAATGGCCGCGGATTCGCGCGGCGACGGTGCGGCGGCACGGGCCTATCTGCATGCGGTGCTCGACGCGGCGAATCCGGCCGCGAGTACCGATGTGCTGCGCGTGCTGGTCGCGTCGATGATTACCGAGCAGGAGACGCGCGCGCGATGGTCGGTGCCGATGCGGGAATGGACGCGACCCGATCCCGTGCCGCTCGAGCAGGCCGCCACGCTGATGATCTGCCGGCTCGCGGCCGACGGGCTGTGGATTTCGGAGCTGCTCGACAGCGTCGAGGTATCGGCCGAGATGCGCGCGGAGATCGTTCGGCAACTGGATGCGATGAGCAAGGGTGTGTTTCCGAAGGGCGGCGATGGGGCGGCATGAGGCGCGTGCTTCGGGAGCCGGTCGCGGTTACGCCGAGGCACGGCGGATGGTTGGCGCGCGAAGGCGCGCGTCGTTCGCTGATGGTCGCGTAACCATCGGTGTCGATCTCGAACCTGCTTGCTCGCGATCGGGCACTTGGTTATTCTGCTGCACATGAACCGATCGCATACCCGCTCGATTGTTTGCGCCGCAATTTCGCCGGCGGGGTAGCCATCGACTGAATGCATGTCATCACAACCCGCCCGGAAGGCGGGTTTTTGCTTTCTGGGCATTCGATGGAGCGCCTGGAAATGCAGACCGGCAACAATCACACGACAGCCTCGAACGACGCGGTATTGCTCCACATGGTATGCGGCAAGATCGCATCCGGAAAATCGACGCTTACCGCGACGCTCGCGAGCGCGGAGCGGACCGTATTGATCAGCGAAGACGTCTGGCTCGCTCGCCTTTATCCGGGCGAGATCCTGTCGATCGACGACTATGTCCGATGTGCAACGCGCATCAAGGAGGTGATCGCCGACCACGTCGCCGCGGTGTTGCAGGCGGGCGTGTCGGTGGTTCTCGATCTTCCGTTCAATACGATCGTTGCGCGTGCATGGGGGCAGGCTGTTGCGCAGGCCGCCGGTTGCGACCATCGACTGCATTACCTCGATGTAAGCGATGCGGTTTGCAAGGCGCGTCTGCGCGTGCGCAATGCGCGAGGCGAGCATCCGTTCCAGGCGTCGGACGCCGAGTTCGAGCAGATCACGCGTTACTTCGTCGCGCCGGATCCGGCGGAAGGGCTGACCATCGTGGCTTATGACGAAGCGGGTTCGGTTCGCGCGCAGGGGGGACGAGCGGATAGTCGGTGCTGTCCGTGATCGCGCTGGCGCCGGCACGATTGATGCGATGAACGGTGTTCCGGCATATCAATGACTTCGATCAAGCCTATCGAAAATATCCGCGTTGCGACGGCGAAGATTTCCATCGGGACTGGAATCTAATCGATCGGTATACCTAGAATTGGTTGCGAGTACGTGAGTAATCACGGCTTGCGCCGCCGATTCCCAGACGGCAGATAGCAAACGCAACACCACGCAGGAAGCGCCGGAACACGGTGGAGCATCGGGGCTATCGCGGTCCGTTCCAAGGGCGGACTGCCGGAGCGACTGCGCGCCGCAGCAGGTTTGACGGTGCGTAGGGGCCGCGCGTCGCCACGGAGAGAGGCAGTCATGTCTGTCCCTACGCTGGATATCGGGGTCGTGCTGGCGGCGGCCATGGAGTCGTTCGTGTGGCGCTTATATAACTTGCACACGCAACTGCAATCGCCGGTCGGCTCGATCGGCGGCCCCGCAGGCCGGCATTCATCTCGTCACGCGCATGCGCGCAGTGTGCCGTCAGGCATTGCTGCGCCGCAATGCGCCGCAGCGTGGCGGGAGCCCCGCGGCGAAGGAATCATCGCGCATGCGGGCTTGCACATTCCGCCGGCGCTGCGCCGCGCGTCGGACGCGGCAGCACGCATCCCCTGGTTCGGCAAGCGGTTGAAACCCGGTCCGGAGCATCGTGAAACGGCCACGCCGATGCGTGATGCGTTCGAACACGTGCCGGTCGCGATCATCGGTTTCAACGAGCGCAATGAAATTGCTTTTGCCAATGAAAGGGCAATGGCGCTGTTCGGGTACCACGGCGATGCGTTGACCGGCGTGTCCGGTCGGATGCTGTTTATCGGCTGTTCCGCGGGCGTCGAGTGGGATGCGCGGGCGCAGGTTGCGCCACCCATGCCGCCGCGGGTGCAGTCGATGCAATCGGTGGTGGCGAGACGCAGCGACGGAGCGGAATTCCCGGCGGAAGTGACGACGAGCGAATGCTGCGTCGACGGCGCGCCGACCCGGCTCGCGGTGATCGTCGATCGCAGCGAGCGGGTCGAATTGCAGCGAAGCCGGCAGGAGCTCGCGCATCTCACGCGTATCTCCGCGCTCGGCGAACTGGCGGGATCGCTCGCGCATGAACTGAACCAGCCGCTGACCGCGATCCTCAGCAACGCGCAGGCCGCACAGCACTTCCTGGTGGCGGACCCGGTCGACCTGCACGAGCTGCGGGAAACCCTGAAGGACATCGTGGATGACAATTGCCGCGCGGGCGAAATCATCCGAAAAATGCGCGCGCTCGTCCGTAAGGGCGACGTGGATCTGCAGCCGCTCGACGTCGGCGGTGTCGTTCGGGACGTCGTGCTGCTCGTGCATAGCGACGCGATCATGCGCGGGATCCGGACGACGCTCGACATCGAAAACGAACTCCCGGTCGTGCGCGGCGACCGGGTGCAGCTTCAGCAGGTCGTGCTCAACCTTCTGCTCAATGGATTCGACGCGGTACACGACGGGCCTGCCGTGGATCGTGTCGTCACCACGCGGGTATGGGCCGAGCCCGATGGGGCCGTGCGCATCTGCGTGTGCGATCGAGGGCACGGACTGACGGTCGACCAACTCGACAGGATATTCAAGCCGTTCTTCACATCGAAGCCGCACGGGTTGGGATTGGGCCTGTCGATCAGCCGGACGATCATCGCCGCGCACGGCGGCCGTCTCTGGGCGGAAAACAATGCGGACCGCGGCGCGTCGTTCCATGTGGCGTTGCCGGCATCGGGTACGGCGGAATCGAACCACGCGCACCGGCAGCCATGAGCGATCCCGCTTCGATTGTCTTCATCGTGGACGACGACGCTTCGGTACGGCACGCGCTATCACGGCTCGTCCGGTCGTCGGGCTACCGCGCCGAGTCGTTCGAGTCGGGACGCGCGTTTCTCGACGCAGCCGACCTGACGAATTGCCCGGCGTGTCTGCTGCTGGATCTCCAGCTGCCGGACGTGAACGGGCTCGAAATCCAGCGCGCATTGAATGCAGCGCTGCCGATCATCTTCATTACCGGGCACGGCGATATCGGCACGACCGTGGACGCAATGAAGGCTGGTGCGGCCGACTTCCTGCCGAAGCCGGTCAGCGACACGGTTCTGCTCGACGCAATCAGGCGCGCGCTCGAGCGTTCGATGCAGATGGGCGAACGTCGCCGGGAACTCGCGAGCCTCCAGGCGCGCTTCGATCGCCTGACGCCGCGAGAGCGGGAAGTCATGACGCTCGTCGTGACGGGCCGCCTGAACAAACAGGTCGCCAACGATCTCGGCATCGCCGAAAAAACCATCAAGATTCATCGCGCACGCGTGATGGAGAAAATGGAGGCGGCGTCGCTGGCGGACCTCGTGCGCCTCGCCGACAAGCTCGGCTTCGGCGCTTCGACATCCATGCGCCCTGCGCGCTGACCTCCCGCTCGGCGCATCTTCCGTCACGACGCGGGACCAAAGTCTTATACCGGTTTCGCTTTGCGCCTGATAGCCTCAATTTGCGGGATCGCTGCGACGCGGTCAACGGCCGAATCCGGAATTCTCACAATGGGTAACGTCAAGCAATTCGTTGCGGTTGTCGACGACGATGAATCGGTGGGCCGGGCGATCAAGCGTCTGTTGCGATCCGTCGGCATCGGTGCGGACGCTTTTCAGAGCGGCGACGATTTTCTCGACACGCTCGCGTCGATGCCGTCATACCGCCCGGCTTGCGTGATTCTCGACATACAGATGCCCGGGCTCAATGGACTCGAGGTGCAGCGGCGCCTCGACGGCACCGGTGTGCCCGTGATCGTGATCACCGCCTACGACGACGTCGCCGTGCGTGAACAGGCGCTCGCGGCCGGGGCGATCGCCTATGTGCGCAAGCCGTTCAACGATGCACTGCTGATCAAGACCGTGTGCACGGCACTGGGTATCGCGTCGCCGTCGTGACGCCATATCCGCGCCGGTGCCGCCGGTGCCCTATGGGACCAAAGTCCCATTGTTCTTGATGAATGCGGCAACCACACTGGAATCCGACAACGTGCGGCCGATGTCATCGGCGATGGCGCGGGCTTGCACGATTGCGGGAATTCAACGGGAGTACGCATCATGATCGAATGCATACGCAAGCTGGCCGCGATCTCGCTGCTCGCCGTGACGGCGGCCTGCTCGACCAGTCAATCCGGTACCGAATCCGGGGACGCCGTCCTCGACCAGGATGCGCAGGCAGCGCTGGCGAATCTGTATGTCGCCACGCCGCAGGCGAAGGACGTAGCGGCCAAGGCCAAGGGCATTCTCGTGTTTCCGAGCGTGGTGCGAGCCGGGTTCATTGCCGGCGCGTCGCACGGTACGGGCGAATTGATCGAGGGTGGCAAGGTCACCGGATACTACGCGACGACATCGGTGACTTACGGTCTTCAGGCGGGTGTCCAGACCTACGGCTACGTGATGATGTTCATGTCGGACAAGGCACTCGACAACCTCAAGACGAGCCCCGGTTTCGAAGTCGGCATGGCGCCGACCGTCGTGATCGGCGATGCCGGTGCGGCCAGGAATCTGACGACGGCCACGCTGCAGTCGGATATCTACGCGTTCATCTTCGACCAGAAGGGATTGATGGCCGGGATCGGCTTGAGAGGATCGAAGATCACCCGCCTCAATCGATGAGGTAGACGCCGCTTGCCTGCCGCACGCAGGCGAACGGTGGCGTGGATGGCGGTCGGAAGACCGGGTGGAAGCGAGGCCACACATGGAATGCGCGTTGCAGCGATCGAACCCTGCACGGCCGGGCAAGCATGGCGCGGCCTGCAGGCGGCGATTCGCATCTTTCGCGACGGGTCTCGTCGCATTGACGCTTGCCGGCTTCGCTGTTGCGCAACAGCCGATCTTCTATCCCGCGAAGGGGCAGAGTGCGCAAAAGCAGCAGACCGATACGGCGGAATGCCAGGTATGGGCGAAGCAGACCACGGGCGTCGATCCGGTTGCCCTCGCGCAGCGCGCCGCCTCGCCGTCCGCTCAGCCGCCACCGCAGGGCGGCATGTTGCGAGGTGCCGCGGGCGGTGCAGCCATGGGGGCGGCGATCGGTGCGATCGCGGGCGATGCCGGCAAGGGTGCGGCGATCGGCGCGATCACCGGCACGGCCGGCGGCGGCATGCGCCGGCTGCGGCGGGAAGAGGCCGCTGCCCGGCAGGAGCAGGCCGTGGAGAGCAGCACCGCGAGCCAGTTGTCGACGTTCATGCGCGCCGTGACCGCATGCATGAACGGGCGGGGTTACACGAGCCAATAGTCATCGGAGCCGAGCGGTGGACGCACCATGAACAACCTCGTACGTACGGCGCTGGCGGCAACCTTCCTGCTGGATGGTGCGGGCGCATGCGCAGGTGATTTCGACGGAAGCAAGCCGTTGTTATGCGCGACGGTCGAGGCCCACGCATGCGATCCGGGTCTTGCTTGCGTGCGTGCGCTACCCGCGGACGTCGGTGCGCCCAGGTTCCTGTCCATCGATTTCAACAAGAAGACGATTGCCGGGCCCGCGCGCAGCGCACCGATTCAATTCATGGAGCAAGGCCAGAACCAGATCGCGATGCAGGGCACCGAACTCGGCTTCGCGTGGACACTCGTGCTCGACACGCGCGACGGGACCATCACTGCGACCCTTGTCAATCGCGAAGACGCCGTCGTGGTGTTCGGAGACTGCACGGCGAAGTAGCGTCGGGAATCATCCCATGAAGCCCGTAACCCTCATTCTCTCGATGCCGCTGATCGCGGCCCTCGCCGTCTGCACGGGATGCAGGAAGCCGGCAGCGGTCCCGAAGCTCGGCGAGCCTGAAGTGACGATCGTGACGGTCGCGCCACACGACACGCCGGTGGACTTCGAATTCACCGCGCAGACGCAGAGTTCGCACGAGGTCGAGATTCGAGCGCGGGTGGACGGATTCCTGGACAAGCGCACCTATGTCGAAGGTCAGATGGTGAAGTCTGGCCAGACGCTCTTTCAGATGGACCACAAGCCGTTCGATGCCGCGCTGCAGACCGCGAAGGGACAGCTCGCGCAGCAGCAGGCGAGGCTCAACGTCGCGAAGGAAAATCTGACACGGGTCAGGCCGCTCGCCGCACAGAACGCGCTGAGCAAGAAGGACCTCGACGACGCGGTCGGCAACGTGCAGCAGGCCGAGGCCGCCGTGATCGCCGCGCAGGGGCAGGTGCAGACGGCGCAGCTCAACCTCGGCTACACGACGATCAAGTCGCCGATCACCGGCCTGTCGAGTTTCGCCCGGCAGCAGGACGGCAGCTACGTCACGGCCACTGCAGCGGGACTGCTCACGTACATTTACCAGCTCGACCCGATGTGGGTGAACTTCAGCATTTCGGAAAACGAGATGCTCAAGCGCCGCGATGAAATTGCGAAAGGAAAGCTGCGCTTTCCGCCGAACGACGAATTCGTCGTGACACTCGTGCTGGCTGACGGTACGGAGTTTCCACAGCGCGGGCGGATCAATTTCGCGAATCCGGCATTCAGTACCGACACGGGAACGTTTCTGGTGCGCGCCGTGTTCGACAACCCGAACGGCACGTTGCGCCCCGGGCAGTTCGTGCGCGCGCGCGTGTCCGGCGCGACGCGGCCCGGCGCGGTGCTGGTGCCGCAGCGCGCTGTCCTGCAGGGCGCGAAGAGTCACTACGTGTGGGTCGTCGACAATGAATCGAAGGCGCATCAGCGCGTCGTCGAAGTCGGGGAATGGCACGGCGACGACTGGTTCGTCACCGACGGGCTGAAGGCCGGCGAGCGCGTGGTGGTTGACGGGGCGATCCGCGTGGCGCCGGATACGCCGCTGAAGATCGTTGCCGGGGCGCCGCCGTCGGCCGCGAGCGGATCCGGCGTCGCCGCGACCCAGTGACGGGGCGGCTTCATGAACATCTCCCATTTCTGCATCGACCGGCCGATCTTCGCGTCCGTCATCTCGATCGTCATCACGCTGGGCGGCGCATTGACGATGCTTGCGCTGCCGGTGGCCCAGTATCCGGACGTCACGCCGCCGCAGATCACGATCGCGGCCGCCTATCCGGGCGCGAGCGCGGACGTCGTCGCCAATAACGTGGCCGCGCCGATCGAGCAGCAGGTCAACGGCGCGGACAACATGATCTACATGAATTCGTCCAGCTCGTCGACCGGCAACCTGACGATCAACGCGTACTTCGAGATCGGCACCAACCCCGAGCTCGCGCAGGTGGACGTGCAGAACCGCGTGAACCTGGCGCTGCCGCAACTGCCGCAATCGGTTCAGGCACAGGGCGTGCAGATCCAGAAGAAATCGTCGGCGTTCATGATGGTCATCGCGATCTATTCGCCGCAGGAACGCTACGACGCGACCTATATCGCGAACTACGCGAACATCTACGTGCTCGATGCGATCAAGCGCATCGGCGGGGCCAATCAGTCCGCCATCTTCGGCACGCCCGACTATGCGATGCGCATCTGGCTGAAGCCGGACCGCATGGCGCAACTGGGCATCACCGCCGCCGACGTCCAGCGCGCGGTCGCCAACCAGAACCAGCAGTTCGCGGTCGGGCGGCTCGGTCAGGCGCCGACCGGCGGCGCGGTCGAGCAGTCGTTCGCGGTGACGACCCCGGGCCGCCTCGCCGAGCCGGCCGACTTCGACAACATCATCATCCGTGCGGCGAGCCAGGGCACGGCGATTGTCCGCCTCAAGGATGTGGGGCGGGCCGAGCTGGGGCAGAAGGACTATTCGATTCGCAGCCGTTTCCAGGGCAAGCCGGCCACGATCATCGCGGTCTATCAGCAGCCGGGCGCCAATGCGCTCGATGTGTCGAAGCAGGTGCGCGCGACGCTCGCGGACATGAAGAAGTCGTTTCCCGAAGGGCTCGACTACCAGATCGCGATGGACACGACGGAATTCACGCGCGCGTCGATCACCGACGTCGTGCACACCTTCTTCGAGGCGCTGATCCTGGTCGTGATCGTCGTGTTCGTGTTCCTGCAGAGCCTGCGCGCGACCATCATCCCGGTGCTGGCCGTGCCGGTGTCGATCCTCGGCACGGCGATGGGCATGGCGCTGCTCGGCTTCTCGATCAACATGCTGACGCTGTTCGGGATGGTGCTCGCGATCGGCATCGTGGTCGACGACGCGATCGTCGTGATCGAGAACGTCGAGCGCAACATGACGGTGTACAAGCTCGACCCGAAGGCGGCTGCCAAGCGGGCCATGGACGAGGTGGCCGGGCCGGTGGTGGCGATCGTGCTGGTGCTCTGCGCGGTGTTCGTGCCGGTCGCGTTTCTCGGTGGCATCACGGGGCAGCTTTACAAGCAGTTCGCGATCACGATCGCGATTTCGGTGGTGATCTCGGGCGTCGTCGCACTGACGTTGTCGCCGGCGCTGGCCGCGCTGCTGCTCACGAGCACGCACCACGAGAAGAAGGGTTTCTTCCGCTGGTTCGAAAACGTGTTCGCGCGGCTGACGGCCGGTTACGCGCGCGCGGTCAGGTTCGTCATCAAGCGCTTCGTGCTCGCGCTTGTGCTGTTCGGCGGCATGATCGTGCTGACGGTGCTGATGTTCAGGACGATCCCGGGCGCGTTTCTGCCACCGGAAGATCAAGGCTACCTGCTCGGCGCGATCGTCATGCCGGATGCGGCGAGTCTGGACCGCACGGGCGACGTGTCGCAGCGGGTCGCCGACTACTTCATGAAGCAACCGGCGGTGAGCAGCGTGACGACGGTCGATGGCTTCAGCCTGCTCGACAGCCAGAACAAGAACAATGCCGGCACGTTCTTCATCGGCCTGAAAGGCTTCGACGAGCGCTACAAGTTCGCGAACATCAAGACGCAGAACGCCCGCGCCGTGCTGGTCGATGCGTACGTGAACCTGTCCGGGATCAGGGAAGGCATCGTCATTCCCGTCAATCCGCCGTCGATTCCTGGGCTCGGTACGACCGGCGGCACCGAGGTATGGGTGCAGAGCAAGGGCGACGCGACGATCGCCCAGTTGGCGGGCGTCGTGCAGGACTTCGTGAACAAGGCGAAAGCGCGGCCGGAGCTGTCGGGCGTGACATCGACCTTCAACGCATCGTCGCAACAGCTGCTGGTCGACGTGGATCGCGACAAGTCCGAGACGCTCGGCGTGCCGATCCAGGACGTGTACAGCGCCATGCAGACGATGTTCGGCTCGCTTTACGTGTCGCAATTCAACCGGGCGAGCCGGCTCTGGCAGGTCATCCTGCAGGCGGAACCGTCCTACCGTCTCAAGCCGCAGGACCTGGACCAGATCTACGTGCGCAGCACGAACGGCAACATGGTGCCGCTCAAGTCCGTGGTGACCTACCGATACGTGACGGGCCCCGACCTGATCACGCGGTTCAACAATTTCCCCGCGGTCAAGATCACGGTCAATGCGGCCCCCGGCTACAGCTCCGGCCAGGTCATCGCCGTGCTCGAAGAGCTGGCGGCACAGTTGCCACCCGGTTATGACGTCGCGTGGAGCGGCGAGGCCTACGAGGCGCGCAAGGCGGGTGGAACGTCCGGCCTGGTGTTCGGCTTCGGCCTCGTGATGGTGTTCCTGATCCTCGCGGCGCAATACGAGAAGTGGTCGCTGCCGTTCGGCGTGCTGATGGCGGTACCGTTCGCGATGTTCGGCGCGCTGGTCGCGATCCTGCTGCGCGGGCTCAATAACGATGTCTACTTCCAGATCGGGCTGACGATGCTGGTGGCGCTGGCCGCCAAGAACGCGATCCTGATCTTCGAGTTCGCGGTGATCAACCGCGAGGCGGGCGCATCGCCCTACGACGCGGCGCTCACCGCTTCGGAAGAGCGCTTGCGGCCGATCATCATGACCTCGCTGGCGTTCATCCTCGGCGTCGTGCCGCTGGCGATCGCGCTCGGCGCGTCGGCGAACAGCCGCCATTCGATCGGCACGGGCGTCATCGGCGGGATGCTCGGGGCCACGGCGATCGCCGTGCTCTTCATCCCGATGTTCTATTACCTGCTCGAGGCGCTGTCGTCGCGCTCGCGCGGCCAGGCCCTGCCGCCTTCCCCGGGGGCCGGGCCCGGGACGCCGCACACCGCGCCATCCGCACCCCGCAAGGACGGCTGACATGCGACGCGCCGCGTTCTGGCGCCTCTGCGCGCCGGTCTTGCTGATGGGCTTGAGCGGATGCCTGCTCGGCCCGGACTACGTGCGGCCCAAGGTCGACGTTCCGGCGTCGTTCCGGTTCGCGTCCGGCGAGGCCGTGGACGTCGCCAACAGCGCGTGGTGGGAGCAGTTCCAGGACCCGACACTGAATGCGTTGATCGCGACCGCGCTGGCGGAAAACCGCGACGTCAAGGTGGCGTCGGCGCGCGTCGACGAATTCCTCGGTCAGTTCGTCAGCACGCGCTCGGCGTTGTTTCCGCAAGTCGCCGCCGGGTTCGACGCCACGCGCCAGCGCTCGTCGCGAAGCGGCGCGATTCCGCTGCCGCCGACGGTGCCGTCGGTCTCGAACCAGTTTCAGGCGACCGTGTCCGCCACGTGGGACCTCGACCTGTTCGGTAAGGTCAGGCGCGAAACCGAAGCCGCGCGTGCCAACCTGCGAGCGAGCGAGGAAGCGCGCCGCGCGACGATCCTGACGCTGGTGGCGTCGGTTGCGTCGTCCTACATCACGCTGCGCAGCCTGGACCGCCAGCTGGAGATCGCGAAAGCGACGACAGCGAGTCGCGCGGACTCCGTCAAGGTGTTTACGGCGCGCTTCAACGGGGGCGAAGTATCGCAGATGGAGCTGGCGCAGAGCCAGTCCGAATACGAGACGACACTCGCGACCATCCCGCAGCTCGAATCGCAGATTGCACAACAGGAGGACGCGCTGTCCGTGCTGCTCGGCCGCAATCCCGGCCCGATCGTACGCGGCCGCGCGCTCGCCGAGCTGGAGGCACCCGCGGTTCCCGCGGGGTTGCCGGCGGATCTGCTCGAACGCCGGCCCGACCTGCTGCAGGCGGAACAGAACCTGATCGCGCAGAACGCACTGATCGGCGCGGCCCGCGCGCTGTACTTCCCGTCGATTTCGCTGACCGGGCTGTTCGGTTCGGTCAGCGCGCAGTTCTCGAATCTCTTTACCGGGCCCGCGCGCGTCTGGTCGTTTGCCGGATCGGCGACGCTGCCGATCTTCACCGGCGGCAACATTACGGGCCAGGTCCGCCAGGCGGAGGCGCGTCAGCAGGAAGCGCTCTACGCGTACCAGAAGGCGATCGAGGTCGCGTTCCAGCAGGTCGAGGATGCGCTGATCGGTTCGCAGAAGTCGCGCGAGCAGCTCGCCACGCAGGCGCGCCAGATCGACGCGTTGCGCACCTACGAGCGGCTCGCGCGGTTGCGCTACGAGGGCGGTTATACGAGCTATATCGAGGTGCTCGACGCGGAGCGCACGCTGTTCAACGCGGAGCTGTCGTACACGCAGACGCGCAGCGCGACGCTCACGTCGCTCGTCAATCTCTACATGGCGATGGGCGGGGGCTGGGTCGTCACGGCCGAGCGGATGACCGCACCGCCGCACGCCGACGCCAATCGACCCGTTTCCGACGAGGGGCCGAGATGAACCGCGCCGGCCTGATCGTGTGCCACGAATGCGACCTGTTGCAGCGGAACGTGCCGGTGACGCCTGGCGGCGCGCTGCGGTGCCGGCGCTGCCACGCCGAGCTTTACCGGAATCGCGAGGACAGCCTGACGCGCGCGCTGGCGTTTGCCACGGCCGCGGGTGTGCTGTTCGTCATTTCCAACCTGTACCCGATCGTCGGCCTGTCGGTCGGCGGGACGGTGGTCGAGACGACGCTCGCCGGATCCGTGCGCGTGCTGTATGCGGACGGGATCTGGCCGCTCGCCGGCCTCGTGTTCGCGACCACGATGCTGATGCCGTTCGTGCAGATCGCCGGCATGCTCTGGCTGCTGGTGCCGTTGCGGATGAACCGCGTGCCCGCGTGCGCGGCGCTCGTGTTTCGGCTCTGCCACCTCGCGGCACCGTGGGGGATGACGGAAGTGCTGATCCTCGGCTTGCTGGTGGCGCTGGTCAAGCTGGCCCACATCGCGAGTGTCGTGACGGGCGTCGCACTCTATTCGTTCGGCGGGCTGATGCTCGTGCTTGCAGCGGCCGGCGCGGCGTTCGATGCGCACGAATTGTGGTCGCGTATCGACGCGGCGCGAGGCCACGGCGACGGGCGCGGCAGCGGCATGCCGGTGCCGCGCGGTACCGTCACGGCCGCCGATTGCGGCCTCGCGCTGTGCCACGACTGCGGGCAACTCGCGCGCGCGCCGGCCGACGCGCACGATCTGACCTGTCCGCGCTGCGGCGCGGCGCTGCACCTGCGCAAACCCGCGAGCGTGTCGCGTACGTGGGCGCTCCTGATTGCCGCGATGGTCCTTTACATTCCCGCGAACGTGCTGCCGGTGATGTACACGAGTTCGCTGTTCGGAGCGCAGAAGGACACCATCCTGAGCGGCGTCGTCTATCTGTGGGTCTCCGGGTCGTGGCCGCTCGCGGTCGTGGTGTTCGTCGCGAGCATCGCGGTGCCGCTGCTCAAGATTCTCGCGCTCGCGTATCTCGCGTTCACGGTCCAGCGGCATTCGCGATGGTTGCAGGAACCGCGTACGCGCATCTATCGGATGGTCGAATTCGTCGGGCGCTGGTCGATGCTCGACATCTACGTGATCACGATGCTCGTCGCGCTCGTGCAGTTCCAGGCGCTGGCGACGATCAAGGCCGGCCCTGCGGCGATCGCGTTCGGGGCGGTGGTCGTGCTGACGATGTTCGCGGCGACGACATTCGACCCCCGCCTGATCTGGGACACTGGAGAGCAGCATCATGGGTGGCCCCGAGCAGAAGCCTGACATGCCGGACATACCGGACGCCGTCGCGACGACGCGCTCGCGCTGGCGCATGCAACTCGTGTGGCTCGTGCCGATTGTCGCGGTGCTGATCGGCGGATGGCTGGCCGTGAAGGCCGTCATCGAACAAGGCCCGACGATCACGATCACCTTCAGGACCGGAGAGGGTCTCGAAGCCGGGAAGACGAAGATCAAGTTCAAGAACGTCGATATCGGTGTCGTCAGGTCGGTGGTGCTGTCCACCGATCACAAGCGCGTGGTGGCGACCGCCGACATCTCCAAGGATGCGACGACGCTGCTGGTCGACAACACGCGCTTCTGGGTCGTCCGCCCGCGTATTGCCGGCGGCACGGTGTCGGGCCTCAACACGCTGTTGTCCGGCTCGTTCATCGGCGCCGACGTCGGCGATGCGAAGGGCGCACGCCGCGACTTCACCGGCCTGGAGGCTCCGCCAGTGTTCACGAGCGACGAGCCGGGCCGGACGTTCGTGCTGAAAGGCATGGACATGGGGTCGATCGACGTCGGCACGCCGGTCTATTTCCGACGGCTGCAGGTCGGGCAGATCGTTTCGTATTCGCTCGACGCGGACGGCAAGGGCGTGACGGTGCACGCATTCGTCAATGCGCCGTACGACCGGTTCGTAAACACGGATTCGCGATTCTGGCACGCGAGCGGCATCGACGTCGCGCTCAGTCCCGACGGCTTGCGGGTCGAGACGCAGTCGCTGGTGTCGATCATGATCGGCGGCATTGCATTCGAGACGCCCGGCGAGCCGCTCGAGCAGGCGGCGGCGCCGACCGACATGACGTTCACGCTGTACCACGACCGCGCGGAGGCGATGAAGCGCCACGACGCCATCGTCGCGAAGTATCTGGTGAACTTCACCGATTCGGTGCGCGGCCTGACGGTCGGCGCGCCGGTCGATTTCCGCGGCGTGACGGTTGGCGAAGTGACGGGAATCTATACGCGCTTCGATCGCGAAACCCGCAAGTTCAGCATTCCTGTCGAATTCAATCTTTATCCGGAGCGTTTCACGTCGCGCTACCGGACAGGTGCCAAAGGCGGGCGCCTTTCCCAGCACCCCGAACAATTGGCGAACATGCTGGTGGAGCGCGGGCTGCGCGCGCAGTTGAGGACCGGCAACCTGCTGACCGGACAACTCTATGTCGCACTGGATTTCTTTCCGGGTTCAGCGAAGGCGTCGATCGATTGGGCCTCCAACCCGCCTGAACTGCCGGCGATTCCGGGATCGCTGCAATCGCTGCAGGATTCGGTGACGCACCTGATGGCGAAGCTCAACGGCATGCCGCTCGACAAGATCGGCAACAACGCGCAACAGACCTTGGCGAGTGCCAACCTGCTGCTCAAGCAGCTCGACACCGTGGTACCGCAGGCGCGCGATACGCTGGCATCGGCGCACTCCGCGCTCGATTCGGCGAACAGTGCGCTGCAGCCGGGCTCGGAGCTGCAGCAGAACACCGGCGACGCGATGCGGGAGATTGCCCGCACGGCCGCGGCGTTCAGGAACCTGGCGGACTACCTCGAGCGGCATCCGGAAGCACTGGTGCGGGGCAAGGCGGAGGGCCGGCCATGACACGCATCCATTCGCTCGTCCCCGTGGTGCTGATGGCCGGATTGCTCGGCGGCTGCGGCAGTTCGCCGACGGCCCGTTTCTACACGCTGAGCCCCGATGCGACGCTCACTGGCGACGGTGCCGCCATGCCGGTTTCTGTCGTGGTCAATCCGGTCACCGTGCCTGACCTCGTCGATCGCCCTCAGATCGTCACGCGCGTTGCCGGCAACCAGGTGTCGCTGGACGAGTTTGCGCGCTGGGCGGAACCGCTGAAGTCCGATATCGCCCGTGTCATTGCCGCCGATGTTGGCCAGTTGCTGGGCTCGCCGCGCGTCAACGTGTTCGATGCGGGAGCGGCGGCGGCGCCCGCCTGGCGTGTTCGTGTGGACGTCATGCGCTTCGATGCGATATCGGGCGATTCGGTCACGGTCGAAGCCCAGTGGGCCGTGCGGCCGCCGGGGAAGGCGGCGGCGGTGACGGGCCGTTCCGTTACGCGCGAGCCCGTGCAGGGGAACGGTTACGCGGCACTCATCGGCGCGTACGATCGAGCGATCGCCGCGATGAGTCGCGATATCGCGTCGGCCATCCGAACGAGCGCGCCTTAGCCAAGCGATTCGAAGAGAACGACGCGCACAACTCGAATGCCATTGGCTGCGGTTGCCCGCGCGAAACGTCTTGATGCAAGATCCCCTTTGGATACGTCCTGTGTCCTCCGTCATTCGGCGATGCAACATCCCTGACGCGTTGTGTCTGACGCAAGCAGGGTGTGGCGTCTTCGCGAGCAACCTGTTTGTGTCCGAAGATGCGCGGCATCTTTAGAATGGGTGTCGCGTCTGACGGGGCGCTTTCAATACGCAATGGTTCGGCCGTCGACAGGGTCTGACGGCCGACCGATGGACCTCGTCGCAGACTTTACTTTGGGAGAAACACGATGCACGACCGTCCGAAAGCAGTCCCGACACGCCAGGTATCGAACGAACGCGTGATCGTCACCGAATGGCGATTTGCGCCCGGTGCCGAGACCGGCTGGCATATCCATCAGCATGACTATGTCGTCGTGCCGCAAACGGACGGCCAGCTTCTCCTCGAGACCACACAAGGCAACCGCGAGTCGCAACTGCATGCCGGGAGCAGCTATGCGGGGTTGAAGGGCGTCGAGCACAATGTCGTCAACGCGACTGATCACGAAGTCGTGTTCATCGAAGTGGAGATTCTCTGAGAGGCGCATCGCAAAGGGAGATGAACGATGAAAATGACTGACATCCCGTTCGGCACGATCGACTGGAACACGGTGGAACCGACCGAACACAATGGAGAGCGCGGTGTCGCTCGCTGGCGGACACTGCAATTCGGCGACATTCGGGTGAGGCACGTTGAATATTCGGCCGGTTACGTGGCGGATCATTGGTGCGTCAAAGGTCACATCCTTTATTGCCTTGAAAGCGAGTTGCTGACGGAGCTCGACGACGGGCGACAGTTCATCCTGCGCCCGGGCATGAGCTATCAGGTCGCCGACAATGCGGAAGCGCACCGGTCGTCCACGCAGGCAGGCGCCAAATTGTTCATCGTTGATTGAACCGGTTGTAGCCAGACTCGGTTGGTCTCAGTTGACCCGATTCGATGATGAGTGTTTGCCCTAAGTCGCATCGTCAAGTCCGATCCGTGATCCCGAACCGTATTGGCCGTTGCCCGTGAGCCGACGTGGGCGTCCTCGCGAATGTCCTGCTTGGGGCGGCGGCCGCACACCTTCGTGCGCGCGCCAGACAGCAGACAAAATATGCCCAAGTGGCAGGCGGTGTTCGCTAGAATCTGCTTTCGTCGAGGAAACAACGTATTTGCATTGGTGCAGAGCGGTATCCGGTTACAGACGCTGCTCGCCCTGATTCGATTGTTCATCTTTTACCGGAGGCGGGCATGCCAGGTTTACTTCCCGATGTCGACCGCGAGGGGCTCCTCGAATATTCAGTGGTTTACACGGATCGGTCGGTCAACCATATGTCGCAGCGCTTTCAAGGCGTCATGCGCGACATTTCCGCTACGCTGAAAAACGTCTACAACGCGAAGTCGGCCGTTATCGTCCCGGGCAGCGGGACGTTCGGCATGGAAGCCGTTGCCCGGCAGTTCGCGACGAACAAGAAGTGTGTGGTTATCCGCAATGGCTGGTTCAGTTTCCGCTGGTCGCAGATTTTCGACATGGGCAGCATTCCGTCCGAATCGATCGTGCTGAAGGCGCGTCCGGTCGAACCGGGAAGACAGGCCCCGTATGCGCCTGCCCCGATCGACGAAGTGGTCGCTGCGATCAAGGAAAACAAGCCGGATTTCGTCTTTGCGCCGCATGTCGAAACCGCCTCCGGGATGCTGTTGCCCGATGACTATTTGCGCGCGGTGTCCGACGCCGTGCATGCCGTCGGCGGCATGTTCGTCCTGGATTGCATCGCGTCCGGTACGGTCTGGGTCGACATGCAGGCCAGTGGTATCGATATCCTGATCAGTGCCCCGCAAAAAGGATGGAGTGCGTCACCTTGCTGCGCAATGGTCATGCTCAGCCCGCTGGCGCGCGAAAGAATCGATGCAACGACCAGCACCAGCTTTGCCTGCGATCTTCGCAAGTGGCTGCAGATCATGGAAGCCTACGAGAACGGCGGGTTCGCGTACCACGCGACGATGCCCACGGACAGTCTCACGACGCTGCGCGACGTGATGAAGGAAACCGAGGCATACGGTTTCGAAAAGGTGAGGGCGGAGCAGCTTGAACTCGGCAAACGCATTCGTTCGCTGCTGGCCGACAAGGGTTTCAAAAGCGTGGCGGCCGAAGGTTTTCAGGCGCCGGGCGTCGTGGTCAGCTACACGGACGATGACGGCATCCGCTCCGGGAAGAAATTCGCCGATGTCGGTTTGCAGATCGCGGCGGGCGTTCCGCTGCAATGCGACGAGCCCGAGGATTTCAAGACCTTCCGCCTCGGATTGTTCGGCCTGGACAAACTGCATGATGTCGACGGTGCGGTCGCCAGGTTTGCCGACGCGTTGAACCGCGTTCTGTAGGTCGATTGTCTGGAGCAGGCGCGCGCCGAGTCGTTGTCGGTGATGCGCGCGCCGCAATTGCTTGTCTTTGCGGCCACCCTCATTCCTTGAGCGGTGGCCGTGGGCGACCCGAAGCGGCCCCCTATATCTCCTCGCGGTGGTCGTTCGTCAGCACTGGAACCGTCGAAAGGAAAGCGCCAAAGCGCCACTGCGATGGTGCGCGAGTCGGACTGCGCCGCGGATCGCTGGCCCGCCAATCTGCACCCTCCCGCCGACGTAGCTGACCGGGTGCGACGCCTTGCAGAAGCGTCATGCTTCATTGCTCGACGCCAATTACCCGACCCACAATTGCGTCGTGGACATCGAACGTCGGGAACGGGCAAGCGTCCTTTGTAATACGATCATTCATCGCATACGCGCGGCGGCTGTGTGGCCTCAGGCGTCGTTCATTGTCCCCATCGAAATCATGACCGATCATTTAAAGCCCATTAAATTTGCGCAGCCGGAGCTTGACGAACTGACCATTGAGGCAGTCACTGACGTGCTTCGGTCACACCAGTTGACGAGTGGTCCCAAAACAGTGGCTTTCGAGGCTGCACTCTCTGCAACTTTCGGGGGGCGACCGACGCGCGTCGTCACATCGGCGACGGCGGCAATGGAGCTGGCATTGCAGGTTTGTGGCGTCGGGCCGGGCGACGAGGTGATCACCTCGGCCCAAAGCTTCTTTTCGACGATGAACATGATCGTCAAATGTGGGGCGATTCCGAAATTCGTCGACTGTGATCTCGAGTCGCGCACGATCGATCTGGAACAAG
The DNA here is from genome assembly GCF_048565265.1 of Burkholderia theae. Classification (NCBI taxonomy): domain Bacteria; kingdom Pseudomonadati; phylum Pseudomonadota; class Betaproteobacteria; order Burkholderiales; family Burkholderiaceae; genus Burkholderia; species Burkholderia theae. Next base: position 560,282 of record NZ_CP183463.1, on the reverse strand, counting down.
TGGAGCGCGCGATCACCGCGCGAACCAAGGCAATCATGCCGACGCACTTTCCAGGGTCTCTCGTGGACATGGATGCGCTTATGGCGCTCGCCGGCAAGTACGACTTGCGCATCATTGAAGACGCTGCCCTGGTTCAGGGCTCGCATTGGCAGGGACGAGCGATCGGCAGCTTCGGCGACGTGACGACGTTCAGTTTCCATCCGAACAAGAACATGACGACAATCGAGGGCGGAGCCATCGTCGTCAATTCGGAAGAGGAAGCGAGACGCATCGATGTTCTCCGGTTCCACGGCATCCGTCGCTTGCCTGACGGTACCCGGGATGTCGACGAAGCTGCCGGCAAATTCAACATGTCGGATGTCTCGGCGGCTATCGGCCTGCGACAACTTCAGCAACTCGATGGATTTCTGGAAAAGCGGGAGACGCTCGTTTCGCGATACTTTCAGGGATTTCCGGAAATAGCGGGGGCTGTTCTGCCTCCGCAGGCAGTGCCGCGGCAAAGCTGGAACATGTTCTGCGTCCTGTTCCCGTTTTCCGCAACGCGATTCAGCCGCCACGCGTTCCGTAACGAACTGGAGCGCCGCGGCATCTTGACCGGCGTTTCATACGAGGCACTTCATACCACTTCGCTTGGCCGGAAACTCGGCTATGCCGAAGGCCAGTTTCCCAATGCCGAACGCATCTCGCGCGAGACCGTTACCCTGCCTCTGCACGTTGGAATGAGTGAGGAAAATGTCGATCGCGTCTGCCGTACCGTAGCAGAGGTCTGGCACGCACTTTGATGCTTCGCCTGCTGTTTGATCCCGGTGCTGCATCGATAACAACTGTCGAACGCCTTGTCCGGGCCGCACAGTAACCGACGAGTGATCGCAGTTCTGTCACGTCTGCATTCACACGTCGGTCTGCTCTGACATCTCAAGTACGTCGTCGACTTCGACTCCGAGATAGCGTCGCTTGCCGACGAAGTCGAAAGGGAAAATCCGGAAGTTCGAATCGAGCGCGCCGATCAAACCGCAAGATAACGAATCGATCGGGCGTGATGTTCGGGCGCGCTTTGTTGCGCGCGCCCTGGTGAGTGACATGCGTTGGGTGCATCGCACCGGGACGCCACCTTTAACCGCGCGTGTCGACCCAGTTGCGTGCCCAGCGTGCCGAGTGCTGCAGCGCCTGCACTTCACTCGGGAAGTAGTCGAGCGAATAGAACTGGTAGCGGCCTTCGGCGCGCGAGCTGCCGGCGCGTTCGAGCAGCAGGTTGGATGAAAAACTACCGTCGGGCAAGCGATGCGCCGAGGGTTGGACGGCATAGCCGTTGTACTGTTGAGTTCGTTTGTCTTGCATTTGCATTTTAATTTTAATGATGTTCGAGTGCGCGCGTGCCGTGCCAAATGTGCACGGGTGCGCCGATTCAAAGCCATTGCGAGCTGAATCTGAAGCAGTCGGAAAGCGAAAAAAGGCGTTGCTGCCGGAGGGGAGAGTGAAGTGCAACGAGGCGTGTGGCGCTTGGCAAGCTGCTGAACAAACAGATGCAGCTAAGAGCGATCGCGCCAACTTTAGGAGACAAAGCTCCGTGAGGGTGTCGCTGCGACCCGGCGTCCGTCGTGGGAGGCCGGGTCCTTCAAACTTTACAGCGGCTTGATGTTGGCCGCTTGCAGACCCTTCGGGCCTTGCTTCGTTTCGAAGCTCACTTTTTGATTTTCAGCGAGCGTCTTGAAGCCGTCTGCGCGAATTTCGGAGAAGTGAGCGAACAGGTCGTCACCGCCGTTGTCCGGAGTGATGAAGCCAAAGCCTTTGCTGTCGTTGAACCACTTAACGATACCGGTATCCATGAAGAATCCTTGAGGAAAAAAATAAGAAGAGTTGCTCTGTTGAAGAGCGCTTGAAGCGTCAAGGAGGGAGAGGACAACGAATACCGCTGAGGAGCGAGCAATTGATGAACAGCAATCGGACTTCTTGGACTTCGGGGCACACACTAACGGTCGGGCAGGGGTGGCGTCAATGATTAACTTGTAACTGTGTCTTCAAAAGGTCCGTTTTGTGGACGAGGTGATGTGGCCCTGCTTGGCTGCGCGCCGTGCCTGGCATGGCGCGCGGGTTGGGCAGGGTCCAGTTCGGCCGATGGCTTTGAACGACCCGATTCAACCGGTCAAATATCGACAAACCGGCCATTTGTTCGTCGTGGCGAGCAATAGGCCACCGCCTCGTCGCGAGAATGAACCGACGCGAGAAAGGGCAAACGCTTACGCCAATCGCAGATCCCACAACGCATCGAGGACATGTTGCGTGGAACGCTCGACGTGCCCCGCACGATGCGCAATACCGAGCCGGCGCCACAACGCCGGGCGCAGTGGACGCATGACAATGCGACTGTCGGGTAATGGCGTCGTGGCCTCATGAGGCAACAGCGCCGCGCCATAACCTGCCGCGACCAGACTCTTGATCGCATCGTTGTAATTGAGCTGAATGCGCGGCGCGGGATGGTGCCCTCCGGCCGCAAACCACTCCGCGGTCAGACGCGAGAGACGCGTAGTCGCATCGTTGAGAATGAGCGGTTGAGTGGCGAGCCATTCAGGCGTAATGCGAGCCGGACTTCGCCAATGTGCCGGTACAAAGGCCATCACGGGGTCGCGGCGCCAAGGCTTTATCACGAGTCCGGCCACCGGAGGCTGCGGCAGTGCGACCAGCCCGATATCCAGCGTCCCGTCCGCCAATCGGGTCAGCGTTTCATGCGAGGTGAGTACCGCGATCTGAATATCGATGGCGGGATGCTGCTGACGCAGCACGTCAAGCGCTTGTGGCAAAAGATGCGCAATCGCGCCGGTCGATGCGCCGAGCCGAACGCGTCCGACCAGCCCTTGAACCTGGCGGTGAACATCGTCCAGCGCCTGTTCCGCGTCGGCCAACAGTCGACGGGCGCGCTCGATCAACAACTCGCCGGTTGCCGACGGCCGAACCTGTCCACGCTTGCGCGACAGGAGCGGAGCCCCGATGCGCTCTTCGAGTTCGGCGATGTGGAGGCTGACCGTTGGTGGCGCCAGATGCAACGCACGCGCCGCGTCGGCGAATGAGCCACGGTCGGCAATCGCGACCAGGGTGCGCAAGCGGTCCAGGCTGATCTCTCGCATGTCGGCGTCCCGATTCAGAAAAACTGAATGTCAAAGTCACGAAATTCAACTTTCACTATTCTAGCGGCGCGCCGAAGATAACAGGCTCGTTCCGCTTGTTACCAGTCACCGGAGTATTGCGCGCATGAGCTCTCCCCTTGTTTTCATCGACGGCGACCAAGGCACCACCGGGTTGCAAATTCACGAACGGCTTCGCGGCCGGACCGATCTGAAACTGGTCACGCTTCCAGCCGCGGAACGCAAGGATTCCAGGCGTCGCGCCGACGCCATCAACGCCTGCGACATCGCCATCCTGTGCTTGCCCGATGGCGCCGCGCGCGAGGCGGTGGACGCCATCGTCAACCCTGCCGTCCGAGTCATCGACGCCAGTTCCGCCCATCGCACACAGCCGGACTGGACCTACGGCTTTCCGGAAATGACGCCGGGACAGGCTGAGCGCATTGCGACCGCCCGTCGGGTCTCCAATCCGGGTTGTTATCCGACCGGTGCAATTGGCCTGCTGCGTCCCCTGCTGCAAGCCGGGCTCATCCCGGGGAACCACCCGGTCAGTATCTACGCGGTGTCCGGTTACTCCGGACGCGGGCGTGCCGGTGTGGAAGAACACGAGGGGCCGGGTGCCGTCAACGCACCGTCGTACCAGGTGTATGGTCTGGAGCTCGCGCACAAGCACACCCCGGAGATCCAGCAGCACGCCGGGCTCGCGCGGCGTCCGATCTTCGTCCCTGCGTATGGGGCGTTCCGCCAGGGCATCGTGCTGACGGTGCCCCTGGATGTGCGGCTGCTGGCACCCAACGCTGACGGCGCCACGTTACACGCGTGCCTCGCGCGCCACTATGCCGAGGCGGCTCACGTACATGTCGTGCCGCTGCACGAATCGTGCGCTCTGAAGCAACTGGATCCGCAGGGTCTGAACGGTACCGACGATATGCGCTTGAGCGTGTTTCCCAACATGGAGTACGGGCACGTTCTTCTTTCCGCGGTTTTCGATAATCTCGGCAAGGGCGCAGCCGGCGCTGCGGTTCAGAACCTGAACCTGATGCTCGCGCAGTAGTGGTGGCCGATGGCTTGCCCTGATGTTCGGCGGCACCCGTATGCCAACGGCTGTCGGCAATCCGGTCGTGGCAGTCGCGTGTCTCGAACTGGCTGCGGCCACGGCCAGATCCGGTCGATTGAGCCTGGCCGTCGCCCGTTCGAAATCGATGCGGCGCAAGCCGCGGTTACGTCGATTGCGCGATGAGGGTTCTACTCTTACTAGTGAAACACAATCGCGCCATTGTCTGCGCACATCTCGAAGGCCTTCATCCAGTCGCCATACGACTCGTAAAAGTAAGCATCAGGTACGTGTGCTGCCTGATCGCGGTACTGGACGAAATCTCGATAGACCTTGCGGCACACTTCCGGACCGATCACGCCTTCCGCGTCGGAGAAATTGATCAATTCCCAAAACGGTCCATGGTCAAGCTTCCATGCCGTTTCGTCGTATCTCGATTCAACCACGTTGTTCCGCGTGGATGCGCTTGGCTGGTATCCGGCGAGCTTGGCCAGTTCATTCCGCCATGCGTTGTAGCCCGAGTAGGAGCCCGCTCTGAAGTCGAATGACGAGTCGAACTGGTACACCTTGCCACTCTCGAGTCCGCGAAAACGCTCAGGGAAATCCACGGGAGACAGAATGACTTGATTTTTTCCTTGTGGCTCCCCATCCGATGACAGGGTAGGCAATTCGACACGTTTCAATCCACTGTATGCCGTGACGTCGAGTCCAGCGTATGCCACCGAGGCAAACAGGGAAAGAATCAGGGGAAGGAGAACGCGCTTCATGAAGTAATCGATATATCCAAAAAAATCAGGCGCTGCCCTCAGAACCCTCACCGCTGCCGAGGGATGATTCCTGAGCGAGTAGTTCGCATTGTCAGCGATCCACGTGCGGTTGTCGAAGGTCGTCAACTGGACGATTGTCGCCCGGTGTAGCCGATATTTCTCGGTGCGAGCGCTCAGATAGTTCGAGCCACCTGCTCGGCCAACCCGATGAGCCAACGCAGGCCGCGGTCGCCCTGATGCGCGGTCTTCCACAGCGCGCTGATCTGATGCGTCGGCGTATCGAACGGCAACGTGCTGATGCGCAGGCCAAGACTGCGGCTCCAGATGCGAGCGATGTAGTCGGGCACCGTGACGAACACGGGATTGTCGCGTGCAATGAAAGGCAGCGTTGCAAAGTGAGGATTGGAAAATATCACGCGCCGTTGCTTGCCCAGCGCCTCCAGCCGTTCGTCGATGAATCCTCGCAGTTCGCCTTTGAACGAGGTCAGCGCATGCGGATGCGCCAGAAACTCGCGCATGCTCACGGTTTCGCCTCGCGTCCGTATCAGCGCCGGGTTGTAGAGGCATACAAAGCGCCAGTCCAGTAGCGCGCACTGCTGTTGCCATGGCGCGCATTCGTTGAACACGCCGAATGCGACCTCGATCTCGTTGCGCTCGAACATGCTGGAGACGCGGTGGCAGTCCGTATCCAGGGAGATGAGCTTTACGCCCGGCGCTTCGACGGCGAGCTTGTTGAACAAGGTAGGAAACAGCGTCACCGCTATCGCTTCGGAAACACCGACCCGGAATGTCCGATCGGAATTTCGGGCATCGAATGGCTGGCCGACGCGCATGCTTTCATGAAGGCCAATCAGCAGCGTGTCGATCTGCCGGGAAAGCTCCAGTGCACGCGGTGTGGGTTCCATTCCGGAACGACTCCGCACGAACAACTCGTCACCAAATGCAGCGCGAAGTCGTTTCAGTGCGCCGCTCACGGCGGGCTGACCGAGGAACAACCGCTCGGCTGCACGCGTGACATGGCGCTCTTTCATGAGTGCATGGAAGACGAGCAGCAGATTGAGATCGAATCGCCGAAGATCATTCTCGATGATGGATGTCATCACAATAAGCAATTGGAATAATAGTCCGCCTAGCATGCATGCTATCTCCGCCCGCCGCAACAGCGGCTGCGTGAAGACAGGGGAGCGCAATGAACAGCGACACTGGCAAGGTGGTGGTACTAGGCGGCTCGTCCGGCATCGGACTGGCTACGGTGAGGCGCCTGGCCGGCGCCGGTTACGAAGTGATCGCCACGGGACGTGATGCGGACAAGCTGCAGACAGTGGCCGCATCGATCAAGGGATCCGTGCGCGTCGAAGCGTTCGATGGCGCGCAGCGTGATCAGCTGGAACGTTTCTTTGCGAGCATCGGGACCATTGACCATCTGGTGATCGCATTGAGCGGTGGCGAAGGCGCCGGCGCGTTCAAGGATCTCGATCTGGCCTCGTTGCGTCGTGGCTTCGAGGCGAAATTCTGGCCTCATGTACAGGCCGCGCAGACTGTCCTGCCGACCCTGCGCAAGGTCGGCAGCATAACGTTCGTCACCGCGATTTCCGCTCGCATCGCCAACCCGGGCACGAGCGGCCTGGCCGCGATCAATGCGGCGATCGAGGCGATGGTGCCGGTGCTTGCTCGCGAATTGGCGCCGACCCGAGTCAACGCAGTCTCGCCCGGCGTGGTAGAGACGGCGTGGTGGAACGCCATGCCGGACGCAGCCCGGCGGGCATTCTTCGAACAGCATGCCAGCGAATTGCCGGTGGGGCGCGTCGGGCAGCCTGACGATGTCGCGCAGGCGATCGCCTACCTGATCGGAAACGGCTACACCACCGGCAGCATCATGGAGTGCGATGGCGGCCTGCATCTCCTCTGAAGGTCATGAAAGGCACCGCGCCGCATTTTTGTCTCAACCATTACTAAAAGGAGAAAAAATATGTCCAGGCAAATCTTCATCAACCTGCCGGTGCAAGACCTGCAGAAGGCGACGGCGTTCTATACCGCCATCGGTGCCAGCAGAAATCCGCAGTTCAGCGACGATACGAGTTCCTGCATGGTGTGGTCGGACACGATCTTCGTGATGCTGATGACGCATGAAAAATGGGCGCATTTCACGAAGAAACCGATCGTCGACTCGCGGCGCGAAAGCGAGGTCATGCTGGCGCTCAGCGCGCAAGATCGTGAGAGCGTGGACAAGATGACTGAAACGGCCGGGGCGCACGGCGGCAAAGCGGACGTCAATGCGAAACAGGATCTCGGTTTCATGTACGGCCGCAGCTTCGAAGACCCGGATGGCCATATCTGGGAAGTGATGTTCGTCGATATGTCGCAGATGTCCACGCAATAAAACTCGGGTAAGTGAGTTCGCGGAATCGATCCGTGAACTCATCGACTCCTTGATGCAGGTGATTTTCCCGGCACGACCCTCTCTCCATACCCGTGGTCTGCCGGTCTTTTCCCGGAACGACGTTGCCGAAAAACGCCGCGACAAGCAGCGGTCCGCCAACGATTGCCGCAATCAGTGAGCGTAGCCGCAGCCGCCCCTTTGCAGACCATCCGCACCCGGAGGACAATACCCGCGGAAATCTCGTCGGAGGTTGCGCATCATGGCCACGTTTCAGCCCGCTGGATGGCATACCGTCACGCCCCGAATCGTCGTGCGCGATCCGGAGAACCTGATCCTGTTCGTCAGGACGGTATTCCACGCACAGGGCGAATTCCGCGCCGGGCTGCCTGCCGAAATCCGGATCGGCGATTCCGTCGTGATGATCAGCGGCGGAGACGGCCTGCGCGAACCGATGCCGGCGTTTCTGTACGTCTATGTCGAGGACGCCGATTCGACCTATCGGCGTGCGATCGCGGCGAATGCGATCTCGCTCGAAGTTCCCGCCGACATGCCCTACGGCGACCGCCGGGCAATGGTGCAAGATCCGTGGGGAAACACGTGGCAGATCGCCACGCACCAGCGCGACCTCTCGGCCGACGAGATCCGCTCGAGGCTGGCCGACGGCGGATAGCCGATCGTTGCCGAGCAGGGAGCACGTCGGGCACCTCGTTTCCCGTCCGCGGTCGTCCGACATCCATCCGTGGGGCTACCCGCAGGGCTTCGCGCAACAGCACACGCTTCAGCGTCATGCCGCTTCGCCGGTCAAATCTGTCGTAATCGTCAAGATTCACGTCGCGTGCAGGTAAAACCTTCCCGTCCAGCCCGCCGTTAACCCGTTCGCAGCCCTCGCGCCACGTGTTGCGACGTGACGCCCGTCTTTCGTGATCCGTAGTCCACATCCGCTGTTGGCCGCGCCCGGCCAGCGCAAGGGAACGTCATGCGAAAACAACTCACTATTCGTGGTGGACTCATCGCGACCATCGCCGGTTATACCGTGCTGCTCGTGCTGGTGGTCGGCGCCTGCATCGCGGCCCTCTACGAGGGCAACGCTTCGCTCGAGGCGATGTACCGCGACGACACCGCGTCGCTGCTGCACCTGAAGACCAGCTCCGAGCGGATGCTGGTGCTGCGCGAACGCATGAGCGACGTCGCGCAGATCATCAGCGCCGGCCAGTCGGGCAAGGACGGAATTGCGCAGCTCCACACGCTCCTCAAGCAGAGCAACGACGAACTGGATGCCTACACGCGTCTACATGCGCGCGACGCCAATGAACAGGCGCTGTTCGACACGCTGCAGAGCCGTCGTCGCGCGTTGCTGGACCGGGTGTTCCTGAAGGCGCTATCGCAGCTCGACGGCGACGACGCGTTCAACTTCCTCGACACGCAGCGTACGGCGCCGCCCGCGCTGTTCGCCGCGTACCAGGATGCGATCGATGCGCTCGAATCGTTCCAGGTCGCGCGCGAAAAGGCCCGCTACGAGGCGGCCGGCGACCATTTCCACCGGATCGTGTGGGGGATGGCGGCGGTCGCGGTGTTTGCGCTGGTCGTCGGCTTCTTTGCGCAGCGCATGCTCGCGAAGGCGATCATCGAGCCGATCAATCTGGCCGTCGGCCAGTTCGACAAGATCTCGAAAGGCGACCTGACCGGGACGGTCGTCATTCCGGGCGAAAACGAGATGGCCTATCTGCTGCATGCGCTGAAGCGGATGCAGGACGGCCTCGTCGATACGGTGAACCAGGTGCGCGCGAGCACGGAGACGATCGTCGTTGACGTCCGCACGATCGCGAGCGGCAACGTCGACCTGTCCGCGCGCACCGAGCAGCAGGCTGTGTCGCTGCAGCAGGCGGCGGCAAGCGTCGAACAACTGACGGCGGCCGTGCGCCAGAACGCGGACAACGCGCGCGACGCACGCACGTACGTCGAGGGCGCGGCCGGCATCGCGTCGCGCGGCGGCGATGCAATGCAGCGCGTCGTCGAGACGATGTCCGAGATTTCCAGCAGCTCCGCGCGGATCTCCGGCATCGTCGGCGTGATCGAGAGCATCGCGTTCCAGACGAACATCCTCGCGTTGAACGCTGCCGTGGAGGCCGCGCGTGCCGGCGAGCAGGGGCGCGGGTTCGCGGTGGTCGCGACCGAGGTGCGCGGGCTCGCGCAACGCAGTGCGTCGGCGGCGAAGGAAATCAAGGACCTGATCGGCCATTCCACGCGGCGCGTCGCGGACGGCAGCGGCCTTGTCACGCAGGCCGGCTCGGCGATGGCCGAACTCGTCGCCGCGGTCGAGCGTGTCAATGCAATCATGAGCGAAACCAGCAACGCATTCGAAGAGCAGTCGTCGGGCATCGAGCAGGTGAACGCCGCGGTCATCCAGATCGAGCAGACGATGCAGCGTAATGCCGCGCTGGTCGAGGAGGCGGCGGCCGCGGCGCTGTCGCTCGACGAACAGGGTTCGCGGCTGAGCGCGGCGGTCGCGCAGTTCCGACTGCGCGAAGAGGCCGTCGCGTGACGCTGGAACGCGTTATCGCATAGGTCAACAGCGGCACACGGAATCAGCGGCGCTCGTGCGTGCGCGGCTCACTGCGGGGATTCAGGCAGCGCGTAGTCGAAGCTGTACGAATGCTGGCCGTTATCGATATTGATGGTCATCGAGCCGGAGAGCCCGAGCAATTCTCCCGTCCCGGAATCGGGCACGACGGTGATCGATTGCTTCGGCTGCCCGCGCGTCATGGTGGAGCTATGTTGCAGGACAAAGCTGCCGTGGCGCCCACCCAGCACACCCTGCACGGTTTCCATTGCCACGTAGCCAGCGGAGCCCTGGACACTGCTTCGGAACGCGAGCATCTCTCCGTGGCTGACGGCTTCCAGGTCGCCGTGAAATTGCTTGTCCAGTGACATGCGGCCGAGCCCGGTGTTTTCCGCGACGCTACTCAGGGCTTCCGGATTCAGCTTCACTTCAAAAGGACCGTTGGCCAGCAGTTTCATTGCAGCTCTCCTTGATGAATGGGCACTCCGCACTATAAGCCAACGGCGTTCCGCCGGCGGTACCGGTTTGCGTGTCCGGGTCCGACCTCGGATCGTGTGCCGCGCAGCATTTGGCGCGATAATCGGCGTCCAGTCGTTCATCCCTCTCACCCGTGACTACCCCTGCGTTTGCACCCTTTCAGGATCTCGCCACAGTCTTGCTGGCTCACTGGAACGACGCCAATGGCGACGGCTCCCATGACACTTCGCATTTGCAACGCGTGTGGAAGAACGCGGCGGCGATCCATGCCGAGGAAGGTGGCGATGCGGAAGTGCTGTTTGCCGCGACACTGCTGCACGACTGTGTGCCGGTAGAGAAAAATTCTCCGCTTCGGGCGCAGGCATCGCGGCTGTCGGCGGAAAAGTCCCGGCAGGTGTTGAAGTCTCTGGATTGGCCGGACGCGAAGATCGACGCCGTCGCACACGCGGTCGAGGCGCATAGTTTTTCGGCCGGTGTTGCACCGACGACGCTGGAAGCGAAAACGCTGCAGGATGCCGATCGGCTCGATGCGATCGGCATGCTGGGTGTCGCGCGCTGCTTTTATGTCGCCGGCCGGATGGGCAGCGCGTTGTATGACCCGGTCGATCCGCACGCATCGGAACGGGCACTCGACGATACGCGATTCGCGATCGACCACTTCCACACGAAACTGCTGACGCTGGCATCCGGTTTCCAGACGGCTACGGGTGCCCGTCTGGCGAAAATTCGTCATGATCGCCTGCGCCGCTTTCTCGACGAGTTTGCCGACGAAATCTGATTCGATGGGCGTCTTATGGCAATGCGTTGAACCCGCGAGCACGATTGCCCGAAAGGCCGCATTGCGTGCGGCAGGTGCGCGCAACGATGCGGGACGGATCGATGCCGCGCTTTCAAAAGTGGGCGGCGGCACCGTTGGCGTGCAGGCGCAAACGCTGGCAGCCGTCGGCACCGTGCATCGTGCGGCGACCGCGTCGACGCAATAGGCGCCGCTTCAATCGTCGCCGGATCGATAAAGCGCTTCCAACTGCGACAACTCTTCGATGAATTGCTCCTTGAGCGCCTGCGGCCCGAGGATCTTCACGTGTGCGCCGTACCCCAGCAGCTTCCGCGCGCCGTGCTCGATCGATTCGATCGGCATCAGGCATTCCCTCCATCCCGGCGGCACCTCCGCGCTGCGCGCATCATGCGAGACCGGCGCGATCTTGATCCGCGCGTTGGCCAACCAGGTTTCGCCGCGCGGCGACACCGCGATATGGGCGGTCAGCCGATTGAGATCGGTCTCGTACCGGCTCATCGCGTCGCGCCAGTGCGTCGCCAGATCGAATCGCGCAGGGCGCTTGAAACGGCGGCGCGACGCGGTGAGTTCGTGGATATTCGCCAGCCGGAACGTCAGTGCGCCGGGCTTGCCCGCCACCCGGGCAATCAGGTACCAGGCGCCGCCCTTGAGCACCAGGCCGAGCGGCTCGAGTTCGCGGCGGGACACGCCCCGCCAGCTCTGATACTTCACGTCGATACGGTACGAACCCCATACCGCATCGGCAACTTCACGCAGAAACGCCGGGGTTTCCTGCGCCCGGTACCAATCCACGGTATCGATGTGCAACCGGCTGGCGACGCGGTCGGCCCGCTCGCGCGAGCCCGGCGGCAGGCTGGCCATCATCTTCAGCCGCGCGGAGGCGGCCATGCCGTCGAGGCCCAGTTCGCTCGCCGGCCCGGGCAGGCCGGCCAGGATCAGCGCGTGCGCTTCGTGCTCGGTGAGCCCGGTGAGATCGGTACTCCAGCCGTCGCGCAGCTGGAATCCGCCGTTGCGGCCGCGATCGCCCCAGATGGGCACGCCGGCCGTGGAGAGCTGGTCGATATCGCGCAGGATCGTGCGCTCGGACACTTCCAGTGCTTCGGCCAGCGCCGGCGCGGTCATCCGGCCGCGCGCCTGCAGCATCATCATGATCGACAACAGGCGGCTGGCTTTCATACGCGATACGTTACCTCAAATACCTGACATAAGGTGTCATGTTATCGGACTTATGCTTTGCCGCATGCCCGATCCGCTTCATCGAGGCGAAGGTCAAACGTGAACGAGAACATCCGAAAACAGCCGCTCGACGTCGTCGAGCTGCGCCAGTACACGCTTCATCCGCACCAGCGCGACGTGCTGATCGATCTCTTCGACCGCGAGCTGGTCGAGACGCAGGAAGCGGTCGGCATGACGGTCATGGGGCAGTTTCGCGATCTCGATCGTCCGGATTTGTTCGTCTGGCTGCGCGGCTTTGAAAGCATGGCGACCCGGGTGAGAGGGCTGACCGATTTCTACGGCGGACCGAGCTGGAAAGCGCATGCCGACGCGGCCAATGCGACGATGATCGATTCGGATAACGTATTGTTGTTGAAGCCGGCATGGGAAGGATCGAACCTGCCCGTCGACGTGGCTCGCCGAGCGGGCCGCGACGCCGTGGCGACCCCGCCGGGATTCGTCGACATCACGATCTTCTATCTGAATGGGCCGGCATCGGCATCGCTTCTGGCGTTTTGCCGCGGACGCATGTCGAGCGTTCTTGCCGCCGGCGGTGCGATGGCTCAGGGGTGGTACATCACGGAGCCGCGCGAGAACGATTTCCGCCGATTGCCGGTGCGGGCGAATGAACAGGTGTTGGTGGGCGTCGCGGTGTTTCCCGACATCGCGCGCTTCGATGAATTCGGCCGTTCGAATCGATGGGCGAACGAGATCGCCCCGCAACTGGCACGCTGGTCGATCCGCGCGACCGAGACGCATCGGCTGGTGCCCACCGCACGCTCGGTTGTTCGCGCGTAAGCGTGTTCAGGTCGGGCCGCATTTCATCAACGGGAGAGCGAACCATGAAGATCATTTCCGGGCCGCTGAGCATGTTCGGCGCCAAGGTCGAGATTGCGGCGCACGAGAAGGGCATCGACTTCGAGCTGGTGATGACGCCGTTCAGCCAGCTTCGCGGCTACGACCCGAAACATCCGGATGTGCTGCGCATCAACCCGAAGCGCCAGGTGCCGGTGCTGATGGACGGCACGCTGGAGATCTTCGATTCCACGCAGATCTTCGAGTATCTCGAGGATCTGAAGCCCGATCCCGCGTTATGGCCGGCGCACCCGGCGGCGCGCGCGATCGCGCGTCAGCTCGAACATTGCAGCGACGAAATCTATTTTCCGCACGTCGTCCGGCTGATGGGGCTTGAAGATACGCCGGACGATCCGGCCGCACAGGCGGCGCGCGCCGAAGCGTCGCAATACTATCGGCGCATGGAACGCGTGCTGGCAGATCGGGAATTTCTGGCCGGGACCTATTCCTATGCCGACATTGCGTTCTACATGGCGCAGTTGTTCGGCGCGCGCAAGGGCGCGCCGATGACGGCGGAGACCCCCAACCTGCTCGCGTGGCGTGCGCGGATGACCGCACGTCCGGCCATCCGGAAGGTCGCCGGAGCGATGGCCGGCTATCTGGAATCGATCGAAAACGCGGTGCCCGATTTTCTTCGCGGCCTGAACTCGTCGTCCGGGGATAAATGATTGCGCCCGTCGCGCCAACGAAGTCCGACTTGCCCCTCTATTCGAGGCCTTGACCTTAAAGTTGAGTTTAATCTTAGAGTGCTTGCTGACAGCAGTGAATCAGCAGGCTTCGGGTGTTGCCTGCCACGGTCAATCATCGACGAGAGGCAACGGACATGGACAGGCGTTTTACACAGGTCGAATTCGGGCCGCACACGGTCGACGTGCCCGAAGGCGGGTACTACGACCGGTTCAGGATGAATCCGGACCTGGACGAGGTGGCGCGCGATCTCGCCGCGGGGAACATCGATTTTTTCCGCCGGATTCCGAAGCGTCAGGTGGCGTCGCGGGTCGGCCCGACCTGGGCGCCGAACTTCTACTACCGTTCCAGCAGCATTCAGCTGTTGTTCCTTGCGCCGCTCGACCGCCTGCGGACCCTGTTGCCGGTGCCGCTCGAACCGTTGCGTGCGCTCCCCGGGCGCGGGCTGGTCGCACTGACCTTCTTTTCCTATTCGGTCTGCGATAACGATCCGTATGACGAAGTATCCGTCGCGGTGGTGATCCGTCGGCCCGGCGCGAAAGGGTCGCACGCGCTGGAACTGATCGACTCGATGCGGCGCCGGAGCTTCTTCGCGCATGTGCTGGCGCTGCCGGTCACCACGGAAATCGCGCGGGTTCGCGGCGTACACGGCTATCAGTTGCCCAAGTGGCTCGCGGATATCGACGTGAACATCGGCGCCACCGCAAGCGCCCGCATTGCCGGCCCGGGCGGACGGCCGGACCTGAGCCTGAGTATGCCGCTGCCCGCGCTGACCCACGTCGCGTCCCAATCGCAGATGGGCACGACGACGATGATCAATCGCATCGACGGCGAATGGCACCAGACCTCGGTGCAGACCAATACGCTATCGTTCGCGCAGCGCCTGCTGCCGCGCAACGTCGAGCTGGTGCGACACGGCGGCCCGCTGAGCCAGTTGCTCGACGGGCTCGGCGCGTCCACCATCATGCGTCTCGACGTGGTAAAAGACGCGCAGCTGGTCCTGAACCTGCCGACGCCCTTAAAGACCTTCGATGAACCCGGAACACAACACTAACGGCACGGCAGCCCGCGACACGCCCGCGCCGAAGGAACCGTCCATGACCGAGCCGACCCACGATCTCGTCGTATTTGGCGCCACCAGTTTTGTCGGGCAGATCCTGACCCGCTACCTGTCCGACTATCTGTCTGGCTCGGGCGAAACACTGCGCTGGGCCATCGCCGGCCGCTCCGAAGCGAAGCTCAGGCAGGTCAGGGATGCGCTGGGCGCGGCGGGGCAGTCGTTGCCGATCATCGTCGCCGATGCGGCCGACGAAGCGCAATTGCGGGCGCTCTGTGCGCAAACACGGGTGGTCGTGTCCACCGTCGGACCCTACGCGCTTTACGGGGAGCCGCTGGTCAAGGTCTGTGCGGAAACCGGCACCGACTACTGCGACCTGACCGGCGAGACGCAGTGGATCAAGCGGATGATCGAAAAATACGAGCCGGCGGCCCGGCAATCGGGCGCGCGCATCGTTCATTGCTGCGGCTTCGATTCGGTGCCGTCGGACATGGGCGTGTTCTTCCTGCAGCAACAGGCGCGGCGGCAGTGGGGCGCGCCGGCCGGGCAGGTGAAGATGCGCGTCCGGACGCTGAAGGGCGGCGCGTCGGGCGGTACCGTGGCGAGCGTGATCAACGTCGTGCGGGAAGCCGCGGCCGATCCCGCGTTGCGCCGGGAACTGCTCGATCCTTATTCGCTGTGCCCCAAAGGTCATGGCTTCACGGCGCGGCAGCACGCGGTTCGATCGGCCGAATTCGATCGCGACTGCGACGCGTGGATCGCGCCGTTCGTGATGGCGGCCATCAACGAGCGCGTCGTGCACCGCTCCAATGCGCTGGCCGGCAACGCGTACGGCAGCCGGTTCACCTACGACGAAGCCGTCATGACGGGCACGGGCTTGAAAGGCCGCCTGACCGCGCTGGCGATGGTGGCGGGCCTCGGCGCGTTCATGGTGGCTGTGATCATCAAGCCGGTGCGCATGCTGATGGAGCGCTTCCTGCTGCCGAAACCCGGTGAGGGGCCAAGCGCCGAGGCCCAACTGGCCGGCCGCTACGATCTGCGTTTCTTCGGCCGTGCCGACGACGGGCGGACCTTGCGCGTGAAAGTCACCGGCGACCGCGATCCGGGTTACGGCTCCACCGGCAAGATGCTGGGCCAGGCCGCGATCAGTCTCGCGCTGGATTGCGGCCGCGACGGCGACAAGACCGGGCGCGGCGGCGGTTTCTGGACGCCCGCGACGATGTTCGACGAGCGCTTTGTCGAGCGTCTGGTGCGCCACGCGGGATTGCGTTTCGACGTGATTTGAGCGCGCATTCCGTCCGCTATTCGAAAGGAAGCCGATAAAGATCGGATTGCGAATCAATGTGGGGAGACCCTTGACTGTCACGGTGAGTCGAATGGCCGGACCTGCTCCGGCCGGGGAGTCGCGGCAACATGAAGATCGGGGAACTGGCGGAACGCACCGGCCTTACCCCTTCGCGCATCCGCTTTTACGAACGCATCGGTCTCTTGACGTTCGTCGAACGCGAAGCGAACGGTTATCGCAGTTATCCGCAGGAAGCGGTGACGGTGCTCGATCTGATCACCGCCGCGCAGAAGGCGGATTTCAGTCTTGACGAGATTCGCACGCTGATTCCGTCGGATCTCACGCAATGGCAATGCGGTTCGTTGCTGGAAGCGCTGTGCCGCAAGGTGGAAGACATCGAGGCGCTGGAGGCGCGGCTGGCGCGAAGCAAGGCGCACGTCGTGTCGCTGATCGCCGAAATCCGGGCGAAGCCGGAGTCGGTTGATTGTGCAACCAATGCGAAAAGGCTGTTGTCGAGGATCCCGTCCGGGAATGCCGTGAACGCCGGCGATGCGGGCACCGCCGACGCTCATCACGAGCCGGTGCCGCGCCGGACGATCCGCCCTTAGGTCGGCGCCGGCGCGAGCCCGTCCGCCGCGTCACAGGAGCGCGACGACCTGTTCGGCCGTCGCCTTCGCCGATTGCGGATTCTGGCCGGTCACCAGGCGGCCGTCGACGACGACGTTCGACGTGAACGGCAGCAGCGCCTTCTCGTAGCGCGCGCCGCGCTGTTGCATCTGCTGCTCGACGTTGTAGGGCACCTTCTTCGCGACACCGGCCAGGATTTCCTCCATCCACGAGTAGCCGGTGATCCGGCGCCCGGCAACCAGCAGCGAGCCGTCCGACAGCTTTGTGTTCAGCAGGCCGCAGTAGCCGTGGCAGACCGACGACACGACGCCGCCGCGCTCGTAGATCGCGCGCGTGAGGCGCTGCAGCCCTGCATCGTCCGGGTAGTCCCACATGACCGCATGGCCGCCGGTGAAGTAGATCGCATCGAAATCGGCCGGGTCGATCTCGTCGGGGCGCGCGGTGGTCGCGAGCAGCGCCTCGTTGGCCGGGTCGGCGCGCCACGCTTTCGCGGCGGCGTCGGCGTGCGGCCATTTCAGCGAGCGCGGTTCCAGCGGCGACACGCCGCCCCTGGGGCTCACGAGCCGCTGCTCATAGCCTTGCGCCGCGAAGATGTGGTGGGCATGCGTCAGCTCGGACAGCCACAGGCCGGTCGGTTGCGACGGATCGGCATAGTGCGCGACGTTGCTGACGACATGAAGGATGCGCGTGGTCATGATGCGATTTCCTCTTGAGCGGCCACGGGTGGACGTCGTCGACGCACCGCCGGATGGTCGGATGGCAGAACCCAACCCCATGGCCTCGATATGCTGCCGAGGCAAACCTTAACCTTCAAGCGAAGTTCAAGGTCAAGACCTTTTCGCGTTGACCGTCCGCGCGCGTTTTTCGGGCAGCACGAGTCCGTCCAGCAAGGTCGTCAGCGCATCCTCGATCGCATGATCGCCAACCTTCTCGCGCACCAGCCGTCCGTCGATCGCGAGCATCGTCAGGCCATGGAGATGCGCCCAGCAGGCCGTCGCCTGGCCAAGCGCGGAGCGCGGGCGGATCGTGCCGGCGCGCTGGCCGTGCTCCAGGATGTCGACGACCAGCAGGAAGGGCGCCTGCACGCGCGGATCGAGATGGATATCCGAAGGCTCGCCGGCATCCGCGGCAAACATCAGTCGATAAAGATCCGGATGGCGCTGCCCGAACGCGAGATGGGCATAAGCGAGCGCAAGCAGCACGTCCGGTGCGCCCGCGGCGGGATCGACGGACGCGGCGAGATCGTCGCGCAAGCGATCGAAGCCGATCAGCGCCAGCTCGTGAAGCAACGCGGCCTTGTCCGGGAAATGCCGGTATGGCGCGGAGTGGCTGACGTTCGCGCGCCGCGCGATTTCACGCAGCGTGAACTGCCAGCCTCGTTGCTCCTGCAACGTGTCGAGTGCCGTGTCGATGATCGCGCGGCGCAGATCCCCGTGGTGATAAGCCTTTTGCCCGGCGTCCGCATCCGCGTCTGACGGCATCGTGTTGCTCCTATGTTGACATGGAACACATTGTGGTCCTATGATCCGTGACACGCAAGTTGACAGTGTCTACATCGACGCAACCTCGTGAGGTGCACCATGGCCGTTTCCGCAGCATCCAGCTCGAGCATCGACCCGGCGGCGTTGCTGGCCCGCCAGCGCAGTGCGTTCGTGACCGAGGGGCCGCCGAGCATGCAGCAGCGCAAGGCGCGGCTCGCCCGGCTGCGCGCGGTGGTGCTGGCCCATCGCCGCGACGTGGAGGAGGCGGTCAACGCCGATTTCGGGCATCGCTCGCACCACGAGACCGCGATCATGGAACTCGTGGGCGTGATCCAGGCGATCGATTACCTGACCCGCAACCTGCGTCGCTTCATGAAGCCGCAGCGCCGGCACGTCGGCATCTTCTATCGCGCCGGGCAGGCGCACGTCGAATATCAGCCGGTGGGTGTCGTGGGCGTGATGGCGCCGTGGAACTACCCGTTCGCGCTGACGTTCATTCCGCTGGCGACCGCGCTGGCCGCCGGCAATCGCGCGATGCTCAAGCCGTCGGAGCTGACGCCGCGCACCAGCGAGGTGATGCGACGCATGCTCGCGGACACCTTCCCGAGCGAAGAGGTCGCAGTCGTGCTCGGCGGCCCGGAAGTCGGCGCCGCCTTCAGCGGGCTGCCGTTCGATCATCTGCTGTTTACCGGCAGCACGCAGGTCGGCCGCAAGGTCATGAAGGCGGCGAGCGAGAATCTCGTGCCGGTGACGCTCGAACTGGGGGGCAAGAGCCCCGCGATCGTCGCGAGGGGGCACGTCGATGGCCGGACGATGTCCAGCATCGTGTTCGGCAAGCTGTCGAACGGCGGACAGACCTGCGTGGCGCCCGACTATGCGCTCGTGCATGAAGACGATCTGGATGCGTTCGTCACGCAATACGATGCGGCGGTCGCGCGCTTCTATCCGGACGGGCCGACCAGTCCGGACTACACGTCGATCGTCAGCGACCGGCATTACGATCGTCTGAAGGGTCTCGTGGACGAAGCGCGCAGCCAGGGTGCGCGCGTGATCGAGGCGGGCGTGAATCCGCAACATGCGGCCACCCGCAAGCGGACGCTTGCGCCCACGTTGATCGTCGGCGCGGGTGACGACACGGCCGTCATGCAGGAGGAGATCTTTGGGCCGATCCTGCCGGTGCGCACGTATCGCACGATCGACGAGGTCGTCGACTACGTGAATGCGCGTCCGCGGCCACTTGCGCTTTATTACTTCGGCGCACGGGACGGCGACTGCGATACGTTGCTGAAGCGAACCACGTCGGGCAATGTCGGCATCAACAACACGATCCTGCATGTCGCGCAGGAGGATTTGCCGTTCGGCGGTGTGGGTCCCAGCGGGATGGGCGCGTATCACGGCATCGAAGGATTCCGTGCGATGAGCCATGCCAAGGGCGTGTTCGTGCAGGGGCGCTGGAGCCTGCCGAGCCTGCTGCGTGCGCCGTTCGGCAAGCTCGCGGATTTCGCGCTGGCGGCGTTGCTTGGGCGGAGTCGAGATCCGGCAGACGGGCGCGTTGGATTGAGTGCAAAGCGCTGAGTCGGGTGGGGCACCGCGCCGGGGCATCGCGGCCAAAGGCGAATGCCCCGGTTGTATTTCCGCGCGGGCCGCGTGCTACGGCCGGTTGCGTTTGCCGGCGCCCGTGCGAACAGCAGTTTCGTCGAAGATCGTCGCGGCGAATTCGGCGGCTGCCGGCATCCGGGCGTCATGCATCAGCACGAATTCCGTTTCCGGCAGGTCCGGCAACCCTTCGGACCTACCCAATTCACGGAGCGTGTCGTCGATCGCACTGCGCGGCACCGGGGCGAGCGCGATGCCGGCGCGCGCGAACGTGAGGATGCCGGTGACGCTCGGGCTTTCGCAGGCGATCCGGTAGCGCATGCCGGCCAGCGCGAGCGCCTTGATGGCGGCCGCCCGGTACGGACACGGATCGGGAAAGCATGCGAGCGGGACATCGCCTTCGGGAAGCGGCTCGTGGCGTGCAAAGGTCCAGACGAGCGATTCTCGCCATAACGTCGCGCCCTGGCCCGAGTGCGAGCAGCGGCTGCCGATCACGAGATCGAATTCGCCGTTTGCGTGCCGCCGAAACAGGCTGTCGCCGATGTCGACCGTCAGATCCAGCCGCAAGCCGCGCCGCGCGGCGCCATAGCGTCGCATCACGTCGGGAAGCCAGCCTCCCGCGAAGTCTTCCGATGCGCCGATACGCAGCTTGATCTCGACTGCGTCGCCGGTTCCCAGCTTCGCCTTCGCCTCCTCGCTCAGATTGAGCATCGCGCGCGCGTAGCCGAGCAGCGTCTGGCCGTGCTCGGTGAGCGTGACGCTGCGCGTATTGCGCACGAGCAGCGCCCGGCCGAGCTGCTCCTCGAGACGAACGATCTGGGCGCTGACCGCGGATTGGCTGAGATTCAGCCGGTGACCGGCGCCGGTAAAGCTGCGCACGTCGGCAACCGCAACGAACGTATGAAGCAGCGCCGTGTCGAGGGGAGGATTCATTGATCACCGATCCGGGTTAATTCAATCAATTAATATCGTTTCTAAATTATAGGCCGACTCGATACGCTGCGAATCGCAGTGGGCGATCGCGCATGTCGCGCGTCGCCGCCACTCTTGGCAAGGACCGGCTCCATGACGCGCGTGCTGTATATCGAAGGCTCACCCAACAAGGACTATTCGGCGTCGATCGACGTGTGCAGCGCCTTTCTCGATGCGTACCGGCACGCCCATCCGGACCACGAGATACAGAAGCTCGACATCTGGGATCTGGCGATGCCCGAATTCGACGAAGCGGCGCTGGCCGCGAAATACGCAGGGCTGAGCGGAACGGCGTTGACGCCGGCGCAGGCGGCGGCCTGGCAGCAGATCGAACAGCTCGCGGCGCCCTTCCACGCAGCGGACAAGTTCCTGTTCGGCGTGCCGCTGTGGAATTTCAGCATTCCGTACAAACTCAAGCACCTGATCGATGTGATCTCGCAGAAGGATGTGCTGTTCACGTTCGACGGTTCGGGGTTCGCCGGCAAGCTGGCCGGGAAGAAGGCGGCGGTCGTCTATGCGCGTGGGCTCGGTTATCAGGCGCCGGGTTCGTTTACGCCGGCCGGCGAGTTCGATCTTCAGCGTCCGTACATGGAAACCTGGCTGAAGTTCGTGGGCGTGAAAGACGTCACCGGCATTGTCGTCGAGCGGACGTTGTTCGGTCCCGACGGACAGGTCGATCGCAGTCGTGCGATCGACGAAGCCCGCACGATCGCGCACACGTTCTGACGTTGCCGCGCTTCGCATCGCATGTAGCACGGCAGCGGATCGCGCCCGATGATCGTTTCGAAGCGCGGCCCGGATACGTGCGTCAGCGTCCGCCGCGCGCGATGGCGAGTGCGATGCCGAAGCCCACGAGCAAGCCGCCGAAGGTGCGGTCGATCCAGTGGCGCAGCGACAGCAGGCGATCACGGACAGCCGTGGCGGAGAAACACAGGGCCACCAGGCTGAACCAGCCGGCATGCGCGAGCGCGATGAAGGCGCCGTAGCCGAGCTGCACGATCAACGGTGTGTCGGGCCGCACGGCCTGCATGAACAGGCTGACGATGAACACCGTGGTTTTGGGATTCAGCGCGTTGGTGAAGAAGCCGGTGCGCAGCGCGGCCAGATCCGACAGCGGCGCCGCACGCACGTCGGCTTGCCCGTCACCGGGCTTGGTCATGAGCATCTTCGCGCCCAGGTAGATCAGGTAGATCGCGCCGATCAGCTTGACGGCATTAAAGAGCCACAGGGATTGGCGGATCAGCAGGCCCACGCCCAGCAGCGTGTAGCTCACATGGACCGTCACGCCCAGCCCGATACCCAGTGCGGTGAGCACGCCGGATCGGCGCGACAGCATCAGGCTGTTGCGCGTGACCATCGCGAAGTCCGGGCCCGGGCTGATGACAGCCAGCAGCGTAATGGTGACTACAACTATCAGCTCCGTCATCGCGTTGTCCTTTCGATTGATGTCGTCATGGCACAATCTTAGGGACCGTATTCCATCGGGAAAAGCGATGATTTCTGACCAGAATGGTGAGATTGACTCACAGTCGATCCGTACGACCCTGCCGTCGCTGATGGCGTTGCGTTGTTTCGAGGCGGCGGCGCGTCACGAGAATTTCAGCCGTGCCGCCGACGAACTGTGCCTGACCCATGGCGCGGTCAGCCGTGCGGTGCGTCTGCTCGAGGATGACCTGGGCGTTGCGCTGTTCCAGCGCCGCAGCCGTCGTGTGTTCCTGACCGATGCGGGCCGCAAGCTGGCCCAGGCTGTCCATGATGGCCTGGGCCTGATGCGCCACGCCGCGCACGCATTGCGCACCGAGGCCGCCCGGGCGCGGCGTTGGGTCCTGTCGTGCGAACCGACGCTGCTGATGCGTTGGCTGATTCCGCGCTGGCCGGACTTCCAGGCCCGGTATGCGGGAGTCGACATCCATCTCGCTGCGGCGGGCGGTCCGTTCTCGTTCGACAGCGGCATCGACATGGCCATCCGCCGCAACGATTTTGCGTGGTCGGCGGGGTATCACGCCGAACCTCTGTTCGCCGAGCGGGTGGGGCCGGTTTGCCGGCCGGACAAAGTCGATGCGTGGTTTTCCGCTCGTCGCGGCGCTCGCTCGTTGAAACCTGACGCGCCGCAATTGCATACGCGCACACGGCCGGACGCGTGGAAGGAATGGGTGGTGGCGGCGAATCAGCCGAAGGGGAGCGGGCGGCGGCAGACGTTCGACCATTTCTACTTCAGTCTGCAGGCGGCCGTCGCGGGGCTCGGTGTCGCCATCGGCCCGTGGCATCTCGTGCGCGATGACCTCGAAAGCGGTGTGCTGGTCGCGCCGATGGGTTTCGTGGAGGACGGCTCGCACTACTGCTTGCTGACGCCGGCGCCCGTGGCGGCGGGAAGTGCGCAGTCGGAGCTGCTCGCGTGGTTGAAGACGATGGTTTGACGAATGCGGAAGGGATGGTTCGAAGATCCTGCAAAGGGCGGAGCCAGTGTATCGGTGCCGGCCGATTTCGGCTGGCGCTGCCGGATCGTCTGCCCCGGCCCGGACGACAACGTTCGTCGACATTGCGAAGCCGAGTGCGAGAGCGGTAGAATTCGTGTCGCCGAAAATAGAGTGGCAGGTTGGTATCTCCTGCGCCCCGCGAGGGGTTCTAACCATGCCGCGGCGTCAACCTTGCTTTCACGAGTCAAGGGGGGCGCACTGTGGACATGACGCTGCGCGCCTCCCATCCATGGGGAATTGCACCAATGCGCACACACGTAAAAGATCCGTCGACCGGTAACGGGGCGGTGTTCAGCGACACGAACTTCAGCCGCGACGAACTGGCTCGCGTTCTTCAGCAATCCGGCGACGGGCCGACCTTCGAGCGCTGCGACTTCGACGGCCAGGACCTGTCCGACCTTGACTTCCGCGCGGCACGATTCGCGCAGTGCAACTTCGAGCGGACCCGCTTTGAGCACAGCGATCTGACGGGCAGCCGCTGGCTGGGTTGCAAGGGGGCCACGGCGAATTTCCGGTATGCCAATGCGAGTGATGCCCGATTCTGCCGGAGCGATTTGAACAATACCGACTGGACCGGCGCCAAGCTTGCATCGACCGTCTTTACGGAGGTCAGGCTGACGGGAGCCCGTTTCACGGACATCCGGGCGCTGGGGCTCAGCTTCCACGATTCCCTGCTCGTGGGCGCCAATCTCAGCGGGTTGTCGTTCCGGAAGCAGACCCTCGAAGCTTTGAATTTCTCCGAGGCGGACCTGTCCGATTGTGATTTTCGCGATGCCGTATTCGAGGGTGGCAGCCTCGGCAATGCGCGCCTGCACAACACGCGCTTCGACGGCGCGGACCTGCGCTCGACAGACTTGACCGGCCTGCGTTTATCCGATGTATTGCTTCATTTCAAAGGGGCGATCCTCTCCGTCGATCAAGCGGTCATGCTGATCGGCAATTGCGGTGTGCGCGTGATGTGAATCTCGGCGGGCACGCGGTCGACGCAGCGCTCGACCGCGGCGGGCGGATGGCCGTCTCCGCCCGAATTCCTGAACACAGCGCTATTCGACGCGAAGTGACGCAGGCAGGTTTACGTCCATGAATTCGGCCAGCATGAATAGACCGATCAAGAACAACAAGTGGCCCGCTTGCAATGATTGCACGCCGTCCGCAGAGTCATTTCAGCACGCATTGTTCAATACAGATCATTCCGGCAGGATCAGCGCTCAAATGACTATTCCCGACCAAGAGGCATGGAACGCATGGCAACCGAACGTACTTGCGCAACGGTTGAGCGATATTCATTTGCCATGGTGCGTCGTCGGTGGATGGGCGCTCGATCTTTGGCATGGCGTGCAAACACGCGAACACAATGATCTGGAATTCACCATTTTACGAGAAGACTTCGACAGATTCCGGCAGGCGTTTGGTGATCTGGAGTTCTATACGGCCCATGCGGGTGTTGTCGAAAAACTGCCGGAAAACCAGCGCACGCCATCCGGCATCATGCAATTCTGGGGATACGATCGCGCTGCCGAACGTTGGCGGATCGATATGATGATCGAGCCGGGAACACCCGAATGGTGGGCCTACAAACGAGACCCGTCGTTCAAGCGGCCGCGTGCCGAAATGGTGATGAGAACCGCCGACGGCATCCCGTTTCTGAATCCCTCCGCGGTACTGCTGTTCAAGGCCCGCGATCGGCGTCCCAAAGACCAGCGGGATTTCGACAATGCATTACCGAAACTGCCGGTTATCGAACGCACGTGGCTGAAAGACTGTCTGGATGTTCTCCACCCCGGCAATGAGTGGGCGCGGATGCTTTGACGGCCGATCGCGTTTCCTTCAATGGCAGCCGTTGGACTAAAGTGAATATTTCTCGGGTATCTTTAGACCGCCACCCTTTACACGAAGGTCAACGATGAGGTCGAGCCATGCAGCTTCAAACCGGTAATCTGTTCAATGTGGAAGGGCAGCGCGGTGGCGACGAGCGGATCGATATCCTCGTCACGGGGCAGCATCTGAATGTCGAACGGATCGTGTCGGTGGGACACGCGAGCCCCGACGGGTTCTGGTATGACGACTCGCGCGCCGAATGGGTCGTGCTGCTGTCGGGGGCGGCCGTGCTCGAGTTCGAAGAGGGTTCGATACGGCACGACATGCGCCCGGGCGACTACGTGCTGATCGAGCCGCATAACCGCCATCGCGTCGCGTGGACGCACGAAGACGAGCAAACCGTGTGGCTTGCTGTTTATTACGAACGCTGAATCACGATTGGCCGGGATGCGACTCGACGCGTAACGGTCGGCCATGCGCCGGATTCGGCAAAACGACATCAACCCGGTGCGGTCTTTGAATACCGCCGGTATCGATGCCCAAATCGCCGGACAACGCGCTGAATTGCGCGCCGGTACGCGTCGAGAATCTTATTCCTGGATCAGGAATCGATTGCGATTCTTCGCATCTTTGATCCATGCGGGCGCGCGACCGCGGCCCGACCAGGTTGCCCCGGACTTCGGATCGCGATACTTCGCCTGCACGGGTGCCGCCGCTTGCTTGGCCGACCGGCCTCGACGTACACCGAAAATGTCCTTTTCGGTAATGCCGAATTCCGCGACCTTGGCGCGGATGTCGTCGACGATCGACTGGAATTCCGCGGCGCGCGCGGCTTCGGCTTTCTCGGCCAAAGCTTCCATTTGGGCTTTCAGTTCCTTGTAAGTCGCCATATATCGCTCGTTGGGGTTGTGTACACACATGATAGCGGTTTAAAGCGGAAATGATGAGGAAATTCTCTTCTACAACGCAATTCGCCATCGATATGGCGTGCAAGACTGTTTCGAACACCTGAAAAGTGCATCGCTTTGGCGAATGCACACATGATTGCCTGCGCACGCGACGCAATCCGGTCGCGTCTCTTTGGTCGTTCGCGGCCGGCTTTCTCTTTCGGGACAAGCGCGGAAGACTCAATTATTCTTTTACTTCTTTCTGACATATCGGGGAATTCACTGATGAACAGGGACGATAAGCTGACACAGGTCGCCGCCGAATTCGGATTCGATCCGGACGAGGAAATCAGGATCGGCGGAAAGTACACGCCGGTTCTGGTCGACGGGAGCACGGCCTATATTGCCGGGCAGATTCCGCGCGTGGGGGAAGTCGTGCGGTTCGTCGGCGTCGTGGGCGAATCCGTTTCGCTGGACGACGGTCGCCGTGCCGCCGGCATATCGGCGCTGCGTGCGCTGTCGCTGGTTCGAAAGCACTGTGGCACGCTCGATGCGATAGCGTCTGTTCCCCGGATGACCGTTTATGTGCGGAGCGCGCCTGACTTCACGATGCAAAGCGAAGTTGCCGACGGCGCATCCGATGTGCTGTATGCGGTGCTCGGCGATGCGGGCGTTCATACGCGTTCGTCCGTCGGCGTGCTGCAATTGCCCAAGGGCGCGTCGGTGGAAGCGGATTTCATTTTTGGATTGCAGCGTGGCAATGCCGGCAGCTGATTTTTCGCGAGCCGGACCTCGCGCGCGGGCCGCTTCGCAAAACAGTCAGACAACCGGCGCATGATGCGCATTTCTGCAATGGCAGGAGGCCTGCAATGCCGAAAGCAAAAAAGAAACTGCTGCCGAAGGACTTTGAAACATTGCTCGACGAAGGCGATGTCGCGAAGCTTCAGGCAGTGTTCGATACCTGCGACGTGAACGCGCGCGGCGGGCCGAGCAAGCGGACCGCGCTGTCGTTCGATCGTTGCCCCGATGATCTCGCGCGCTGGCTTGTTGCGCAGGGCGCGGATATCGGCGCGGCCGACGCGTACGGCAATACGGCGCTGCACGCGCGCGTCCGCAGCCGCCGCGGCCGCTTCGACGTGCTGCTCGAACTCGGCGCGGACGTTCACGATGACGGCGCGTCGATCGGCACCGCGCTGCACGCCGCGGCCGACTCGCGCAATGCGCTGTCTGCCCGCGTGCTGCTCGAGCACGGCGCGCGCGTCGACGCGTTGAACCGCGACGGGCAGACGCCGCTCGAGCGTGCGCTGCGCACCTGCGGCAATGCGGATCTGGAGCACATGGTGGCGCTCGCCGACGTGCTGCTCGACGCCGGCGCGGCGAAGACGCCGCGCATGCAAACCAGCGTCACGGAGATCGGCGAGCGTTTCGAGTTCATGCGCGAGCGCTTCAACCCGGAATCCGTCGACGCGGCCAGCGCCGCGCTGGACCGGCTCTATGCGCTGTTCGACGTGCCGCCGGTGCCGCGCCGTCAGCTGCACGACGGCCGGGCGCCGATCGTCGTCGGGGCCGGCTCGTGGCAGGAGCAGCATCAGGCACTGTGGAAGCAGCTGGTGCCGGGAACCGGGCATGCGGCGACGGTGCAGGGCGAAATCATCCGGATCTCGGGCCGCATCGCACATGAACTCGACCACAACGGAGGCTGCAACTGGGACGCGGACTTCCGCAAGATGGCCGATGCGTTCGCCGCATTCGTGCGCACCGGCACGTCGCTGCCGGCGGCGGATTTGTCAGACGTGGAAGCGGTCGTGCAGGACGTGAAGCGCCAGTCCGGCGACCCGGCGCAACTGTGTCGCTTGGCCGTCGCGTGGGTGCGCCTGAACCCTGATCCGCTCGAACTCGCGCCGCCGTCCTACCGGCGATAACAACGCGCCGTCACGCACGGCGCGATACGTGATCGTGCACAACGCCCGTGTGTGCGGCAAATCCGCATTGCCGATTTGCATGACCGCCGTGCACCGGCGGCAGGTCGTTCAAGTCATTCATCCAGCTCCGCCGTAATTTCCCGAAACCGCCGCTGCGCCAATATCGGCCGGCATCCCCACTTTGGGAGATGCGATCGCCGTGCGGTACGCCTACGATGGACAACAGGGCATCGGGGACCGGATGTCACGAGAACAAGCGGACAGGCCTGCCATTGCGCGTCGAATGCTGTAAACGCCCGCGCGGTTTACTGACACAGCGTCTGCGTACGATGACGCGCAACGTGTGTGGTGGGTCGTTTGCATCGCGGCACGATGGCGCGTTGATGACGGAAGGCCTGACGTCGCATTTCGGGGAATTTCAATCAATATGCTGGCACGAGACTATGTGGAACGAGAGCTCTCTCACATCCAGAGAATGGTGGCTCTCCTGGCAAGCGAGACGCTTGCCGACGACGTGTCGATGTCGGGCGCGGGGCGCGTGAGGCACCCGAGCTACTGGCGTGGGCGAATCGAGGAACTGCTGTCGGCGCCCGATGTGCCGCACCACGTCAGAAAGCTCAGCGAAGCCGTGCTCGCGAAGATCGACGAGATGGAATCGCGGTTTGCGGCGATGAAGTAAGTGCATCGTCGGACCTTGCGCTGAAACGCACGCGCTCCAGCGCATCGTCGATCGTCTTGCCCGTTGCTCACTCGAGCGCCATCACGGCAAGCAGGGCCGCACGAAACGCGGCCATCTCCGCAGCGGTACCGACGGACACGCGCAGGTATTCCGGCGGGCCCGACTCGCGAATCAGGACCCCGTGGCGCAGGAGTCCGCTCCATATCCGGTGGCGATCCGCAAACTTGCCGAACATCACGAAATTGGCATCGGAATCGGCCACCGCGAGCCCCTGGTCACGCAGCCAGCCGACGATCGAATCGCGCTCGGCCTTGATCGCTTCCACTTGCGACAGCATTTCGTCACGGGCAACCAGCGCCGCGCAGGCAGCCGCCTGGGTAAAAGCGGACAGGTGGTACGGCAGGCGAACCAGCTTCAGCGCGTCGACGATCGCAGGTGCGCACGCGCAATAGCCGACACGGCCACCGGCGAATTTGAACGCCTTGCTCAACGTGCGGGTGACGACGAGCCGCGGATGGTTCGGCAGCAGCGTCACCGCGCTGCGGACCCCGTGACGCCGGAATTCCGCATACGCTTCGTCGACGACGACCACGCCCGGCGCGACGTCGAGTATCGCCCGGATCGTGTCGAGCGGAAGCGCGGTCCCGGTCGGGTTGTTCGGCGACGTCAGCAGGATCACGCTCGGCTGATGCGCGCGGATGCTGTCGATCGCCTGATTCAGGTCCAGCGCGAAATCCTCGGTGCGCGGCAGCGTATGCAGGCGCGTGAAGGTCGTCCGGCAGTATTCGTCATACATGGGATACGCGGGCGTAAAGGCCAGCGCCGATCGCCCCGGGCCGCCGAATGCCTGGAGGATCTGCTGGATCACTTCATTCGAGCCGTTGGCCGCCCAGACGCGCGACGCGTCGAGCGTCACGCCGGTGTCGTGTGTCAGATAAGCAGCCAGATGCGCACGCAGCTCGGCAAAGTCGCGGTCGGGATAACGGTTCGCCGCGCGCGCCGCGTCGGCCACCGCGGCCGCGATGCGCTCGACGAGCGCCGGCGACGGCGGATACGGATTCTCGTTGACGTTCAGACATACCGGCACGTCGAGCTGCGGTGCCCCGTACGCGTGCTGCAACTTGAGGTCCTCCCGGAGCGGCAAATCCGACAAGGCGACTTCTTTCCAGGGTTGTTGCATTGAAAACACTCCGTACGTTATCGATTGATCCGCGCAGCGGGTTTTTAAGGCGGCAAAAAACAAAAAAGGCGCCGGAGGCGCCTTGGTCGTTGTCTTGATCGGGAAAGACCCGATTCAATCTCTAGATGCGAAACGAACCACGGCGCAACAGCGGGCGTCCGTGGTGATGGTGCAGCGAGGGGGTGGCGTTTCGAATCGTCATGCGCTGCATCATGGCATACCCTGATCCGGATGAAAAGCCGCCCACGCGATACGTGCCGGCCGAATGTGGCCATTACGTCTGACGAGAAACGGTAACAAACGTGGTATTTCGATCAAACGCAGACGGGTAATTTGAACGATGCCGCCGATTGAGTAAGATTCGCCAAAGACGTTCGACAAAAACGCACGGCGCGGGGTGGCCAGATGCAAATGAACGGTTTGATTCCATTGGCGTGGGTCGATGACCTCTACGCTGCGGCACTCGGCGATCAACGGTGGGACACGGTGCTGGACGGGCTGCGATCGTCGGTCGGCGTGCGCATGGTCACGCTGCTGTCGTTCGACGAAGCGGCGAGGGTGCCGGCGATCGAGCGGGCGGCGGGTGACGATCCGTCCTGGGTTGCCGCGTGTTACCGCACCTACAACACCGAGTTCTACCGGTACGACCCAGTCGTACCGATCGCCGGCAACTGGCCGGCAGGCCGCTGGTTCGAGGACGTCAAGCACTTGTCTCGGCAAGAGCGCGCACACAGCGTGTTCTATCAGGAATTCCTGCATCCATACGGGCTCGGCAGCATCTCGGGCCTGTATATCCATCGCGGCGAGGGCACCGGCGCATTCCTCAGTGTACAGGGCGGCCCCGAATCGCAAGGCCTTTCCGACGATCAGCGCCGCACCATCGAAATCATGGGGGCGCATATCAGCCGCGCGCTGCGGATTCAGGCGCGTATCGGGGAACTCGAGGCGCGCGTGGCCGCCGCGGAGTCGGCGCTCGATGCGATTCCGGTGCCGGTGTTCCTGCTCGGTGAGCGACGCGAGCTGCGCTATACGAATCGCGCGGCCGATCAACTGATCGCGGCGGAGCCGGCGATGCGGATCCTGAACGGGCGTTTCGCGCCGGAAGGCTGCATCGACGATGCGCAGTGGCGGCACGCATTCGCGCGCGGCGGGTTGCTGCTGCGGCGCGCGACGGGCGAACCGTTGCCGCTTGCGTTGATGCCGATTCCCGGACAGTCGCGGCTCGCGCGCGAACGCTCCGGCGTCGCGGCGTTGATGACGGCCGCCGACCTGCGGTCGCCGTCGGCCCGCGCGCAGCGGCTGCGCGTGTTCTACGGCCTGTCGTCGGCCGAAGCCGATCTCGCCGTGCTGCTGTGCTGCGACGGGTTGTCGCCGCAGGAATGCGCGGCGTTGCGCGGCGTGTCGATCGGCACGGTCCGCACGCAGATCAAGTCGATCTATGCGAAGACGGAAGTGGCGCGTGCGTCGCAACTGACGTCGCTGGTCATGCAGACGTGACGGCGTGGCGAGCGCCGACGCTTGCCACCGATTCCCTGTCGTACCTTCCCGGTTCTGCCGCACTTGGTGTGTCGCCGCGGCATCACGCCGGCCTCTCGGCATCGTAGTCAGTCATCCTATGACTACGTCAAGCGAAGCGAAAGATTGCTTTCGAGCGTTCAGAAAGCAACGGCGCAGGTGCGCGCTTCAAATGCGCACCCATTTCCGGAAAACGTTTCGCTAAAAATCACTAAAACAGAGAAAGCGATTCCTCGAAATACGCCGAAAACCCGTGATGACAACGGTTATAGGGGTATGCACCAAGTGAGTTAAACGATTAACCGACGTACATTCGCGTCAACACGTCATACGACGTATGACTCTGCGGTCAGCGAGCACGGCGCGGAAGCCTGCGCATGCCGGCGGATCGCCACACAACAACGATCGACCATCAAGGAGACTCACCATGAAGCACCGATTCACCGGCTCCCGTACCGCCCTGGCCGTCGCGCTGATGGCCGGCTTCGCGATGTCCGCCCAGGCGCGCGTGTTCCGCTCGGCGGACGTGCATGGCGACAACTTCCCGACCAACATGGCGGTGAAGTTCATGGGCGACGAGTTGTCGAAGCAGACGGGCGGCAAGGATTCGATCAAGGTGTTCGGCAACAGCGCGCTCGGCTCCGAGAAGGACACGGTCGACCAGGTCCGGATCGGTGCGATCGACATGGCGCGCGTGAACGGGGCGTCGTTCAACGAGATCGTGCCGGAATCGCTGATCCCGTCGTTCCCGTTCCTGTTCCGCGACGTCGACCATTTCCGCAAGGCGATGTACGGCCCGGCCGGCCAGAAGATCCTCGATGCGTTCACGGCGAAGGGGATGATCGCGCTGACGTTCTACGGGAGCGGCGCGCGTTCGATCTACGCGAAGCGCCCGGTGCGCTCGCCGGCCGACATGAAGGGGCTGAAGGTGCGCGTGCAACCGTCCGACCTGATGGTCGACGAGATCAGGGCGATGGGCGGCACGCCGACGCCGATGCCGTTCGCCGAGGTGTACACGGGCCTGAAGACGGGCCTCGTCGACGCGGCGGAAAACAACATGCCGTCGTACGAGGAAACGAAGCACTACGAAGTGGCGCCCGACTACTCGGAAACGCAGCACGCGATGACGCCTGAAGTGCTGGTGTTCTCGAAGAAGATCTGGGACACGCTGTCGCCGCAGGAGCAGGCGGCGATCAAGAAGGCGGCGGCCGATTCGGTGCCGTACTACCAGAAGCTGTGGACGGCGCGCGAGGCGTCCGCGCAGCAGGCGGTGACGAAGGGCGGCGCGAAAATTTTGCCGGCCGCGCAGATCGATCGCGCGGCGTTCGTGAAGGCGATGCAGCCGTTGTGGACGAAGTACGAGAAGACGCCGCAGATGAAGCAGATCGTCGACGAGATCGAGGCGACCAAGTGACGCGTCGCACTTCCCTGAACAGCGCGGCGGCCGCGGGTTCGTCGGCCGCCGCCCCGGACGGCGCGGCGCCGGCGCGGCCGCATGCCGCGCCGTTTCTGCGTTGCGTGAACGACGTGCTGTTCCGCGTGCTGGCCGTGATCGCATCGCTCTGTCTCGCGGTGCTCACGGTGCTGGTGTTCTACGCGGTCGTGATGCGTTACGTGTTCGAGGATGCACCGGATTTCGTGGAGCCGATCGCGCTGCTGCTCGTGATCGTGATCGCGATGTTCGGCGCGGCGATGAAGGTGCGCGACGGCGGCCATATCGGCCTTGATTCGCTCGTGCGCCGGCTGCCGCCGAAGGCGAGCACCGTGGTCGTCGCGATCCAGCACCTGAGCCTGATCGCGTTCGCGATCATGATCATGGTCGGCTGCGGCAGCATGGCCGCCGAGACGATGGGCGACCGCATTCCGATCATCGGGCTGCCCGAAGGCGTGCGTTACCTGATCGCGATGCCCGCGGCGATCGCGATCATCCTCTTCTCGCTCGAGCACCTGCTCGCGCTTCGTCGTCCCTCGTCGAGACAATAACGCCATGGAACTCGCGATCCTGTCCGTCAGTTTTCTGATTTTTCTCGTGCTAGGCGTGCCCGTGTCGTTCGCGCTCGGGATAGCCTGCGTGCTGACCTATATGGTCGAGGGCCTGCCGATCGCGACCGCGATGCAGGCGATGGTCTCGGGAATGAACGCATTCTCGTTCCTCGCGGTGCCGTTCTTCATCTTCTCCGGCGAACTGATGCTGCACGGCGGCATCGCGGACCGGATCCTGCGCTTCGCGCAGGCGACGGTCGGCCATTTCCGCGGCGGCCTCGGGATGGCGAACGTCGTCGCCTGTACGCTGTTCGGCGGCGTGTCGGGTTCGCCGACCGCCGATACGTCGGCGATGGGCGGCGTGGTGATTCCGCTGATGAAGCGCGAAGGCTACAGCGCCGCGTACGCGGTCAACGTGACGACGCATGCATCGCTCGCCGGCGCGCTGATGCCGACGTCGACCAACATGATCATCTACGCGTTCGCCGCGCAGGGGATCACGGGGATGCTGCACGGCCAGCCGGTGAGCGGCGTGTCGATCGGCGACCTGCTGTTCTCGGGGCTGCTGCCGGTGTTGTGGGTGATGGGCTTCGTGCTTGCCGCCGCGTACTGGCAGGCCGTGCGTCACGGTTATCCGCGCCGCGAAGACGGCTCGTCCGCGCTGCCCGCGTTTCCCGGCTGGTATGCGGTACTGCGCAGCTTCGTCGGCGCGGTGCCCGGGCTGATGGTGATCGCGATCATCCTCGTGTGCGTCGCGAAGGGGATTGCGACCGCGACGGAAGCGGCCGCGATCGCCGTCGTCTACTCGCTCGTGCTGACCGCGATCGTCTACCGGACGCTGACGGTCGCGAAGCTGCGCCGCGCGCTGTCGCATGCGGCACGCACGACGGGCGTCGTGCTGCTGCTGATCGCGGTGTCCAACATGCTGCGCTTCCAGATGTCGTACCTGGAGATTCCGGATGCGATCGAAGGGCTGCTGAAGCAGTCGACCGCCGCGCCGTGGCTGATGCTGCTGTACATCAACATCATCCAGGTGTTCCTCGGCACGTTCGTCGACATGGCCGCGCACATCCTGATCACGACGCCGCTGTTCCTGCCGATCGCGATGGCGTGCGGCGTCGGGCCGGTGCAGTTCGGGATCATGCTGCTGCTGAACTGCTCGCTCGGCCTCGTGCACCCGCCGATCGGATCGGTGCAGTTCGTCGGATGCGCGATCGGCAACGTGTCGATCGGCGAGACCACGAAGATGGCGTGGCCGTATTACCTCGCGATCTTCAGTGCGATCAATATCGTCACCTATCTGCCGTTCTTCTCGACCTGGCTGCCGAGCGTCATCAGCGGGCACGCGGTGTTCTGAGCGCGCGCTTCGCCCGTCGCGGCGCCGGACGACTCAGGTTGTCCGGCGCCGTTTTCAT
Source organism: Burkholderia theae (assembly GCF_048565265.1). Classification (NCBI taxonomy): domain Bacteria; kingdom Pseudomonadati; phylum Pseudomonadota; class Betaproteobacteria; order Burkholderiales; family Burkholderiaceae; genus Burkholderia; species Burkholderia theae. The sequence goes on along the minus strand of NZ_CP183463.1, from coordinate 525,478 downwards.
GTCCGCCGTTCCCATTACTTCACTTCAAGCCCCATGAACTCGAAGACACTCTGGCGTACCGTCACGGTGGCCGCGTTCGCGATGGCCGCGTCGCTCGCGCACGCGGCGACGTACGCGTACGTATCGAACAGCGACAGCCGCGACATCTCGGTGTTCAGCGTCGATCCGTCGAACGGCGCGCTGACCGCGATCGAGACCGTGCCGGTCGGCGGCACCGTGATGCCGATGACGCTGTCGCCCGATCATCATCGCCTCTATGCGGCGCTGCGCTCGACGCCGTATCGCGTCGTCAGCTTCGCGATCAACCCGCTTGACGGACGGCTGATCGAGCTGGGGCGCGCGCCGCTCGCGGAGAGCATGGCCTATGTGTCGACCGACGCGTCCGGCCGTTACCTGTTCTCGGCTTCATATGGCGGCAACCTGCTTGCGGTGAACCGGATCGGCGAGAACGGCGTCGCGGGCGACGTGCAGCAGACGGTGAAGACGGGCCCGATGGCGCATGCGATCCGGCTGTCGCCGGACGGCCGCCATGCGTTCGCGTCGGTGCTCGGTGCGGATGCGTGGCTGCGGCTGCCGTTCGACGCGTCGACGGGAACATTGACCGACGTCGCGACGCCGGCCTGCCGGCTGCCGGACAAGTCGGGCCCGCGCCATTTCGTGTTTTCGTCGAACGGGCGCTTCGCGTATCTGATCGACGAGCTCGACGGCAAGCTGCATGTGCTCGCGCTGTCGCGCGGCGGGGCCGATGTGCGGCCGATCCAGACCGTGTCGATCCTGCCGCCCGACTTTCACGGCGACAAGCCGTGGGGCGCGGACCTGCACCTGACACCGGACGGGCGATTCCTGTATGCGTCGGAGCGCACGTCGAGCACGCTCGCCGCGTATCGCGTCGACGCCGCGTCGGGCAAGCTCGAGCGGGTCGGCACGTATGCAACCGAGAAGCAACCGCGCGGCTTCGGCATCGATCCGTCGGGCAACTATCTGCTGGCTGCGGGGCAGTTGTCGCCGACGCTTTCCGTCTACCGGATCGACCGCAACACGGGCCGCCTCGACGGGATCGGCAAGTATCCGGTCGGCAACGGTGCGAACTGGGTGGAGATCGTGTCGTACGACGGGGCGAACTGATGTTCGGCGGACGGGGTGGCGTCGTTCGCGCATGCGGTATGCGCAGCGTTTTCGTCGCCGCGTGGCGTGCGGGTCGTTACACGCTGCGTCATCAACCTGTGCGATGATTCGCCGCTTCGCGTTCGCCGCAGAACGCCCTTGATCGAGGCGCCCGTTTCAGGGTCGTCGCCGATCGCGTTGACACCCGGAGGCGACATGCCCGCACACATCGTTCATGGCAGTACCCTGCATTACCAGGATCGCGGCGCCGGTTTTCCGGTGCTGCTCGGGCACAGCTATCTGTGGGACGCGGCGATGTGGGCGCCGCAGATCGACGCGCTGTCGCGCAAGTATCGCGTGATCGTGCCGGACCTGTGGGGGCATGGCGCATCAGGCGCATTGCCCGAGGGCACGCAGACGCTCGACGATCTCGCCGCGCACGCGAGTGCGCTGCTCGACGCGCTGGAAATCGAACAATGCGCGATCGTCGGGCTCAGCGTCGGCGGGATGTGGGGCGCACGGCTCGCATTGCGCGAACCGCAGCGCGTGCGTTCGCTCGTGCTGATGGATGCGTCGCTGGAGGCCGAACCCGACGCGACGCGCCTGCGCTATTTCGGGATGCTCGATGCGATTGCGGCCGCGGGCCGCATTGCGCCGCCGCTGCTCGATGCGATCGTGCCGCTGTTCTTCCGGCTGGACGTCAATCTGGCGGACCCGGTGCCGACCGCGTTCCGCGATGCGCTGGCGAACCTGCCCGCGGACCGGCTGCGGCAATCGATCGTCCCGCTCGGCCGGTTGATCTTCGGCCGACCCGACACGTTGCCGGCGCTGGCCGAACTGGATGCCGAGCGCACGCTGCTGATGTGCGGCGCGGGCGACATGGCGCGCCCGCCGTCGGAAACCGTGAAGATGGCGAGCGTGATCGGTTGCGCGCATGCGCTGGTGCCGGATGCCGGCCACATCTCGAATCTGGAAAATCCCGCGTTCGTCACGCGCGCGTTGCTCGACTGGTTCGACGGGCAACGGCTGTCGTCGAACTGACACGCACGCACGGCGAGCCCCTGCGGCACGGCACTACGCACGCTCGCCGAGCGGCGCGAGCTTCCGGTCGCGGCCGCGTGCGTCATTGAATTCCCCGCGCATCAGGCTCAACGCTTCCGCGCGGCTCGCCACGCACGGCCCGGAACCGGGCAGCGGCTGGCGCGCCGTTTCGCGCAGCGCGAGCACCGACACGATGCCGATGAACGACGCGCCCATCAGGTAGTACGCGGGCACCATCAGGTCGCCGGTGCGATCGACCAGCCACGCGGTGACGAGCGGTGTCGTGCCGCCGAACAGCGACACCGATACGTTGAAGCCGATCGCGAGCGCGCCATAGCGGATCCGGGTGGGAAACAGCGCCGGCAGCGCCGACGGCATCACGCCCGTGAACGTCGACAGCAAGGTGCCGTAGATCAGCATCCCGCCGAACACGGGCAGCATGCCGCCGGTGCGGATCAGCATCAGTGCCGGCACCGACAGCACGAGCAGGCCCACGCAGCCGGCCATCATCACCGGCTTGCGGCCGACCCTGTCCGACAGGTGCCCGGCGTACAGTGTCATCGGCATCATCAGCACCATCACGAGCAGCACCATGAACAGGCCATGCGATTCGCGGAAGTGCAGCGTCGCCGACAGATAGCTCGGCAGGTACGACAGCGCCATGTAGTCGGTCACGTTGAAGATCAGGACCAGGCCGACGCATTGCAGCAACGGCTTCCACTGTTCGACGAGCAGCGTTGCGAAGCCCTGCTTCGGCCGCGCGCGTTCGTCCGCTTCGCGTGCTTCGGCTTCCTTCCTGAACGCCGGTGTTTCCTCGAGCTTCAGCCGTACGTAGAGGCCCACGAGGCCAAGCGGGCCGGCGATGAAGAACGGCACGCGCCAGCCCCATGACAGCAGCGCTTCCTGCGACAGAGTCGCGGTCAGCAACGCGACGGTCGCCGCGCCGAGCGTGTAGCCTATCAGCGTGCCGAACTCGAGGAAGCTGCCCATGAAGCCGCGGCGCTTGTCGGTCGAGAATTCGGCGATGAAGGTGGCCGCGCCGCCGTATTCGCCGCCGGTCGAGAAGCCCTGCACGAGGCGGGCGACGAGCAGCAGCACGGGCGCCATGATGCCGATCGATGCGTAGCTGGGGATCAGGCCGATCGCGAAGGTGCCGACGGCCATCATGATCATCGTCGCGGCGAGCACGCGCTGGCGGCCGATGCGGTCGCCGAGCGGGCCGAACACCATGCCGCCGAGCGGGCGTACGAGGAACGCGGCCGCGAACGTGCCGAAGGTCGCGAGCAGCTGCGCGGACGGGCTGCTGGACGGGAAGAACACCTTGCCGAGCGTGACGGCGATGTAGCTGTAGACACCGAAGTCGAACCATTCCATCGCATTGCCGAACGCCATCGCGCCGACCGCGCGCTTGAGGACGGCAGGGTCGACGATCGTGATGTCATCCAGCTTGACGGACTTGCGCGAAGATCGCGCTTTCGCGGGGTGCGCTTGCGACGGGCTCAATGAACTCTCCTGGAATTGCCTTGGCAGCCGGCCGGGCAGACATGCAGTGGAGTGGTGCGGGCCGATGGACAGCGAAGGCGAATGTCTCATGGGTGCCTCGATGTCGGTCGAGTGACGCGCGCAGCGGGCGACACCGGGCAGATGTGATGTGCGAACCAGTTTAGAGAAACAGGCGCAACCGGCTATCGGCGATGCGCCCGTGATCCGGTTGTAAACGACACGGCGTCGAGCGGTGCCCGTTGCGCCGAATCGCGCGTTTGCGAGCGGATGCGGCTATCCGGCCGGCGCACGCCACTCGGCCGTCGCCAGCCTCGCGATGAAGAAATCGGCGAGCGCGCTGACCTTGGCCGGTCGTGCGCGTGCAGACGGCGTGACGAAGTACAGGCCGCCTTCGGGCAGGCGCCAGTCGGTCAGGATCGGTTCGAGTTGCCGGTCCGCGAAATACGGCGTCGCGGCGAACTCGGGCAACTCGGTGATCGCCAGCCCCGCGAGCACCGTCGGCAGCAACGCTTCCACGCTGGTGCCGCGCAGCATCCCGCCGGGCGTGACCGCGCACGTTTCGCCGTCGTGGCGCGTGAAGCGCCACACGTCGCGCTGGTTTCGGTTCGCGTACGTCAGGCACGGATGGGCACTGAGCTCCTGCGGATGCCGCGGGCGGCCGTGGCGCGACAGATAAGCCGGCGACGCGACGACGAACCGGCGAACCGGCGCAATGAGCCGCGCGACGAGCGACGAGTCTTCGAGGATCGCGATACGCAGTGCGGCGTCGAAGCCTTCGCCGATCAGGTCGGAATGCGTATCGGTGAGGTGCAGATCGACGGAGATGTCCGGATAACTCTCGAAGAATTCGGGCAGCAGCGGCGCAACCCAGCGTGCACCGAACGACAGCGGCGCGGCCAGCTTGACGAGGCCGCGCGGGCGGCTCGACGTTTCGCGCGCGAAATCCTCCGTGTCTTCCGCATCGGCGTAGAGCTTCGCCGCCCGCTCGATCAGCGTATGGCCGTAATCCGTGAGCGCGAGCCGCCGCGACGTGCGGTTGAACAGGCGCCCGCCGAGCCGCTCCTCGAGGCGCGTCACGGCGCGCGAAACCGTCGCGACCGACACGCCCATCGCCGTCGCGGCAGCGGCGAACGAGCCTTCCTCGGCGACCTTCGCGAACATCGCGAAACCTTCAAAATCCGGCAGTTTCGACATCGACATATTTGCAATGATGGTTTGCAATCGTTTCTATTTCGAAAAATAGCACGGCGCCATACATTTGTCTCACCGCAACACAGAGATGAATCATGGAACCCAAACTCGAAAGAAAGAATGCCGTCGCCGCCGGCGATCCCGAATCGGCCATGCTGGAAGTTTTCGCATTCGCGACGCCCAACAGCGTCAAGGTGCCCATCGCGCTGGAAGAGATGGGGGTCGACTATCGGCTCGTGCCCGTCGACCTCCGCCGGGGCGAGCACAAGACCGACGCGTTCAGGGCGATGAATCCGCACGCCAAGGTGCCGGTGCTCGTCGACCGCTCGGCTCACGCCGATGGCGACATCGTACTGAGCGAGTCGGCCGCGATCCTGGTGTACCTGGCGGAGAAGACCGGGCAACTGCTGCCCAGCGACGGTCCGCAACGCGGCAAGGTGTTCGAACAGCTGTTTTTCCACGCGTCGGGGTTGAGCCCGGCTTTTCTGCAGGCCTTCCGGGTGGCGATTCAGGCGTCGCCGGAACCGGACGCGAAAGCGCGCGCGCTGGCGGAAGTGGATCGGACGCTGGGCGTGCTCGAGCATGGGCTCGAACGCAGCCGATACGTGGCCGGCGATGCATACAGCATCGCGGACATCGCGCACTTCGGATGGATGTGGCGCCATCAGTTGATCGGCGCGTCGCTCGACCGCTTTCCGGCCGTCGCACGCTGGTACGACGAAATCGCCGCGCGCCCGGCGGTCGTCACTGCCGTCGATAAAACCCTGGCACTCGCGCGGTAACGCGAGGGCATGCTTTGGCTATTTACGTCACTTGATCAGGAGAACGAAAATGAACGACCGTATCCATGAACTGCTCGACCGCAATCTGCAGGAAGTGTTCGGCGAGGGCGATGCGGCGCGCCGACGCGCCGCGATCGAAGCGCTTTACACCGACGACTGTGTGCTCTACGTGCCGCCCGGCACGTTCGTCGGGCACGACGCGCTCGACAAGTTTGCCGGCGATTTGCGCGCGACGCATCCGCATTTCGTCTACACGCCGCATGGCAAGCCGCAGGCACTTCATAACGCCGGCCGCATCGCGTGGGGTTCCGGGCCGCGCGGCGAAGCGCCCGAATATACGGGCGTGGACGTGATCATCGTGCGCGACGGGAAGATCGCCGCGCTCTATGTGTTCCTCGATTCGGAGCCGTCGTAGGCGTGCGGTGGGCGGGTGGTTTATTCGCCGCGTCGAATGAATCGCTCGTCGAGACAGCTTACGGATAATCCGTGAACCGCGAGGTCGGCGCCGGCAGCGTCGGCGTCGAATAACCGGGCACGTTCGCGCGGAATTGCTGCAGCAGCCCGTTGTCGATGCGGCTCAGCCCGTTGAGCTGCAACTGCATCAGCACACGGGTTCCGGTGGTCGGCGACGTGGTGCCGTTGTAGTTGGTGTACTTCTGGAGCGCGACGCTGACGGCCCAGCAGTCGGCCGCGTACTGGAACCCGAGCAGCCCGCTGACCAGCCGGTGCGCGGCCAGGTCGTAGTCGACCGAGCCGACGCCCGACAACGCATGCGTCAGCGGCCATTGTGCGGACAGCAGTACCTGGTTCTCGGGCTCGTCGTCGAGGGTCGCGTTGGCACGGGCGTACAGGTACGCGAGATTGATCACCTTGCCGGCTGCCGGTTTCCAGTCGATGCCGGCCGTGGCCTGGGTCAGTTCGTTGCTCGACTGGTTGTATTCGACGGCCTGCTGCAGCTCGAGGCCGGTGCCGAGATGGAACGCGGCGCCGGCGATCACGTCGGACGGGCCGACCGTCGGTGGCGTGTCGCCCGGCATCGTGACCTGCGACGCGCGAAAGTAATACTCCTGCGCGAGCACGAAGCGCGCGAGCTCGGTGCCGCTGCCGGCATCGACGAATCGCGTGGTGACGCCGGCCGTCAAGCGGTTCATGTCGCTGACGCGGTCGTCGCCGACGAAGCGGTTGCTCGTGAAGATCTCGGCGAGACCGAAGTCGAGCGGCGCGGTGTCGAACGCCGGCGCGAAGGTCTGGTTGCGGTACGGCGTATAGACGTAGTACAGCCGCGGTTCAAGCGTCTGGATCAGGTCGATGCCGAACAATCGGACCGCGCGCTCGAACGTGGCGCCCATGTCGAGGCTCGCGGTCGGCACGTTGACGGTGAAGTTCTTCGGTTGCCCGGCCGGCGCGTCGCTGCCGATCGACGTGAGGTCGTACGATGCCGCATGCCACTGGAGTTTCGGCGTCACATACCAGCCGGGCGTCACGATCGGGTAGCTGACCGAGGTGTCGAACGTCAGCCGGTTGCCTTCGGTGGAATCGGCGGTCGGGATCGTGAAGCGCGTCGCGTTCACGTCGGCACCGAAATCGAAGCCGCCGACGTTGTAGCGCGTGTATTTCGCATCGAGCTCCGGTTCGCGGTTGTACGGCGGCGTGGTGGTGAACGACTGCCAGTTCTGCACGCGCGCGAGCACCGACCACGGTCCGTGGTTGTAGGTGACGCCCGCTTCCTGCTGGAACAGCGTCTGCGAACCGACGACGAGTGAGTTCGCGCTCGAGAAGTCCGACGGCACCGATGCGTCGGACACGCGGTTGTAGTTCGCATACGCGGCGAAGCCGTTGCCGAGGTTCTCGCGATGCTGGAACGCGATCGAGTAGCGGTTGGTGTGCGTCGTTGCGTCATCCGGCAGCACGCTGACGGACAGCGAGCCGGAATAGGTCGGGCTCAGGTAGCGGTAGTCGGTCGTCAGCATCGCGCCGCGCTTGGTCATCAGCCGGGGCGTGACCGTCAGGTCGTAGTTGGGCGCGAGGTTGAAATAGATCGGCACCGCGATGTCGTCGCCGTTGGTCGAGCTGACCGCGAACGTGGGCGGCAGGATGCCGCTGTGGCGCTCGCCGTTCAGCGGGAACGACATCCACGGAGACGCGAACACCGGGACGCCCGCGAAAAACAGCACGCCGTCGTGCGCGACGCCTTCGCCGGCGTCATTGTCGAGATCGAGCCGCGACGCGCCGAGATACCACGCCGGATCCTTCGTGCAGTGACAGGTCGTGTAGGTGCCGTCGTAGACGACCTCGCGCGCGTCGTCGAGCAGGTCGACGCGCGTGCCGGAGCCCGAGCCGCCCGTGAGGTTGAAGCGGTAGTGCGGCGACGTCATCGTGCCTTCGACGCTGTCGAGCTGCAGATGGGCATCGGGGCCGGCGAATGCATTGCCGTCGTGGACGACCCGCACATGGCCGTACGCGTCGGTCATGTCGGTGTCGGCGTCGTAGTGGATCGCATCCGCTTTCACGACCGACGGGCCGCGGCGCAGTTCGGCGTTGCCGTGCAGCGACAGGTCCTGGTCGACGGTGCCGGTGGCCGTCGCGCCGATGCCGAACGTCGTCGCGACCTGGCCGGTCGCGAGCGGATGCTCGACGAGCTGCGACGCGATGCGCAGCCCCCACGCATCGCCGATCCGGTACGGGTCCGCCGCGGCGTTCAGCAATTGCGCGTCGGCGTCGCGTGGCGCGCAGATCGCGATCGACAGCGCGGCTTCGACGAGCAGCGCGATCGCCGACGCGCGGAGACGGGCGACGAGGCCGCCGCGCGCGCCGTTGCGCGGGCCGGTGGCGGGATCAGAACGACGTGCCAATCTGGAACTGGAACTTCTGATACTGGTCGCCGGTGTGGTGGACGATCGGCAGCGCATAGTCGATCTTCAGCGGGCCGATCGGCGAGATCCATTCGAGCCCGATGCCGTAGCTGTACCGCAAGCCGTTCGCGCCGACGCTGTTGCCTTCGGTGCCCCATACGTTGCCGCCGTCGACGAACGTGAACACGCGCAGCGTGCGGTCGTAGCCGGTGCCGGGCAGCGGGACGGTCATCTCGACGTTGCCGACCACCATCTTCGAGCCGCCGATCGGGTCGCCGGTCGTCGCGTCGCGCGGGCCGAGCGAACCGGGCTCGTAGCCGCGCACCGAACCGATGCCGCCCGCGAAGTAGTTCTTGAAGATCGGGTAGGGTTGCCCGCCGAGGCCGTTGCCGTAGCCGGCCTGGAAGTTCATTCCGAGCACGAGGCCGCGCGCGAACGAGTGGTAGTACTGCGCCTGCACGTCGGTCTTGTAATACGACACGGTGCCGATCGGCGTGCCGTATTCCGCGTTCGCCTGCAGGAAGTAACCGCGCCCCGGGATCAGCGCGCTGTCGCGCATGTCGCGCGACCAGCCGACCGTGAACGGTGCGACGTTCGACACGCGGCCGAGCGTGTTCACGTAGTCGATATAGCTCTGCGGGGTGGTCGAATCGATGTCGAGGCGATCCTGTTCGAGCCCGAGCCCGAAATACACCATGTCGCTTTCGGAGAACGGGATCCCGAACTTCGTGTCCAGACCGTACGAGATGATCCGGAAGCTGGTGTCGTTCGTGCTCGAGTAATAGAGCGGCTGGGTCGTCTTGTAGTACACGTCGGTGATGCGCTTGATACCGTCGATCGTGAAGTACGGATCGGTTTGCGACACCGTCAGCGTGCGCATCGTCGTCGCGGTGTTCGCATTGACGGCGATCGTCTGGCCGCTGCCGAACACGTTGTCCTGCGACACGCCGGCCGAGATGATCGGGCCTTCGCCGGAACCGTAACCGAGGCCGAGCGAGATCGTGCCGGTCGGCTTTTCGGTGACTTTCACGTGCACGTCGACCTGGTCGGCGGTGCCCTCGACCGGCACGGTCGTGACGTCGACGTCGGTGAAATAGCCGAGGCGGTTGATGCGGTCCTTCGACAGCTTGAGCCGCGACGAATCGAACCACGCGTCTTCCATCTGGCGCATCTCGCGGCGGATCACCTCGTCGCGCGTGCGCGTGTTGCCGGAAATGTCGACGTGCCGCACGTAGACGCGGCGTCCGGGCGTGACCTGCAGCGTGAGGTCGACCTTGTGATGCTGCTGGTCGATCTGCGGGACCGTATTGATGGTGGCGAACGCGTAACCATACTCGCCGAGCTTGTCGATCAGCGCCTGCGTCGTGTCCTTGAGCTTCGCCGCGGAAAAGCGTTCCCCCGCGCGAATCTCGATGATCCGGTTCAGTTCGACCTCGCGCCCGAGCAGGTCGCCGGCCAGCCGGATGGCGGAGATCGTGTACGGCTGGCCTTCGTGCAGCGTGATCGTCAGGTCCATGTCCTTGCGGTCCGGGGACAGCGACACCTGGGTCGACTCGAGGTTGAACTCCAGATAACCGCGATCGAGGTAGTACGCGCGGACGGCGTCGAGATCGGTCGCGAGCTTGTCCTTCGAATACAGGTCGTCCTTCGTGTACCAGGAGAACCAGTTCGGCGTCGACAGCTGCATTTCGTCGCGCAGCGTCGCGTCGCTGAATACGTGGTTGCCGAGGAACGTGACTTGCCGGATCTTCGCGCTCGGCCCTTCGATGACGGAGAACAGCAGGCCCACGCGGTTGCGGTCGATGGGGCTGACGGTGGTCGTCACCTCGGCCGCGTAGTAGCCGCGCGTCAGGTACTGCCGCTTGAGCTCCTGCTCGGCCTTGCTGACGAGCGACGGGTCGTACGCGTGCCCGGACACCAGGCCGACCGATTTCATCGCCTTCTCGATCGCGTCCTTGACGAACTCGTGGAGGCCCGCGAAATCGATCGTGCCGATCACCGAGCGTTCGGCGACGTTCACGATCACGACGTTGCCTTCCGTCGCGATCCGCACGTCGTTGAAGAACCCGGTCGCGTAAAGTGCGCGGATCGCGGCCGATGCCTTGTCGTCGGTGAAGGTGTCGCCGATCTTGAACGGCAGATAGGAGAACACGGTGCCGGGCTCGATGCGCGTCAGACCCTCGACGCGGATGTCCTGGATCGCGAAACCGGTCGACGCCGGTGTGTCGGGCGCCGTTTGCGCGGCCTGCGCCGGTTGCGCGTGGACCGGGAATGCGACTGGCGTGAGCCAGCAAAGCCGGGCGAGCCAGCCTAAGCTCATCGAACGCGTCTTCACTGCCAGTCGATCCCGTCGTCGAGCGCGTGAACGCGATGTTCGGCGTCGTTCTGCGCATCGCGCACGAGCAGGCGCGATACCGTGTCGACATGCGATTCGGCCAGCTGATGCACGGCCGCGTAGCCGTTGCCGCAGACGGCATTCAGCGACAGCCCGGGTGCGTAGCGGCCGGTGAGCCGGCAGCGGAAAATCGGACGTGCGTCGAATGCGGGTGCGGTGCCGGCCGCGGAGACGGCCGGCCGAGAGTCGATCGGCAGCAGAAACCAGGTACAGGCGCCGAGATCCGACAACGCATAGGCGGACGGGCGCCGGGCGAGCGCGGCGGTCGGGGAGGGGATTCGCATGATGGGCATGTCCTGGCAGAAAGGAACGGAAAGCCACGATCCGGGCCGGTATCGGCGGATCGTGATGATTCGCATAGCGAATTAAATTGGATCGGATTCGGCGATCTGGCGCGAACGAAGTCAGCGCCGATCGCGCATCAGTTCAGCATCGCGTGGTTGAGCGGAGCGGTCATTTCTGGTGGCGACGCGAGCGCTTCGACGAGGTTGGTCAGGTTGACGGACGGCAGCGCGAACGCGATCCAGCCCATCCCGACGTGACGGATCGACAGCACCGCACCGTCGTAGTCGGCGAGCCGGTCGACGCGCCAGCACGGGTCGATCTGCAACGGATACTGGCCTTCCGGCGGTTCGACCGGATGCGTCGGCTGCATCGCGGCCCGTGCGGTCGCGAGCTGCAGGATCATCTGGTCGATGTCGTGAACGCCGAGTATGGACGTCTGGCCGTCGATCGTGAATCGGATCACTGGATACCCGGATTCGGTGGAGACTTCCATGCGCATCGTGTGATACATGATCGGGCCTTTCACTTTCGCTGTCGGGGAGGACGGCCGCTATCGGCGTGGCCGGTATGCGGTGTGACGGAAGCATAGGTCACGCGATCGTCAAATAAATTTCAAGATTGTTTCGTCATATTCAGGACTCCGTGAATGACGTGTTGTAAGCGGAATGAATTGGATCTCGCGCAAGAGTGGCCGTCTATTATTGAGATATTCGAAGACGCTGACAGCGGGCAATGGGCGCGATCGGTAATCGATGCTGCGTGATGACGTGTGACGCGCCATCGTTTGCCGGGTTTTCGCATCGGGGAGCGCATTTCGGCGCGTTGGACGGCCGCAATATTTAAAACGATTGCGGCGAAAAGCGGTCGTGCGCCGGCCGTCGCGAACGACGGCCGGCGCTGCTTGCGATCAGAACCGGTGGCGGATGCCGAGGCTGACCATGTCCTGGCTGTTCGTGCCGGCGACGCCGTACGAGCCGATCGACGCGTCGGCGCTCGACACGGTGCCATCCGCGTTCAGCTGCGTGCCGGTCGCCTTCTGCCACGCGCCCACGAGATACACGTCGGTCCGCTTCGACAGGCTGTAGTCGGCGCCGAGCGACACCTGGTTATAGGATGCGTTGGTATCGCCGCTCGCATGCGTATAGCTGTAGCCGAGGCCGAGCAGCAGCGCTGGCGTGGCCTGATAGTTGAAATAGGCCTGGCCCGTGTTGAGCTTCTCGGTCGACGCGAATGCCGACTGCGCGTCCGCCTTGTACGCCGAGTTGCTGTACGCGAGGCCGACCGTGTACGGTCCGGCGATGTAGCGTGCGGCGACGCGCGCGATATTGATCGACTTCGCCGTTGCGTAACCCGAGTTGACCGGGCCGTCGAAGGTGCCGTCCGACGTCGACGACCAGCCGGTGCGTGCGAGCGTCGAATTCGAGTTGTCCGCCACGTAGTAACCGGCGGCCAGCGAGAACGGACCGTTGTTGTACGAGGCCGCGACCGCCCACGTTTGCCCCGATCCGGTTTGCCCCGCGACGCCGCCGAGCGCGTACATCGTCTCGACCTGCAACCCGCCGTAGCTTGGCGAAAGGTATTTGATCGCGTTGTTGGTGCGTGAACTGTTGTCGTAATTGTCGACGTCGCCGGCAGTGGCGAACGTGCTGCCGAAATAATTGTCCTCGGTAAGGCCCTGAACCTGGTCGACGAGCGGATCGTACTGACGGCCGAGCGTGACCGTGCCGTATTGATTGCTTTGAAGGCCGACGTAGGCCTGGCGGCCGAACAGCGAGGTCGTGCCGTTGTAGGTGCCCATCTTGCCGTTGTTGACGTTGAAGCCGTTCTCGAGCTGGAAGATCGCCTTCAGCCCGCCGCCGAGATCCTCGCTGCCCATCAGGCCCCAGCGGCTGCCGGACAGGTTGCCCGAATAAAGGCCGAGCTGGTTGCTGCCGGTGGGCGTGGCGTTATGCGTGAACTGCAGCGACTCGTCGATGACGCCGTACAGCGTCACCGTGCTCTGTGCGTGCGCGGCGGTGAAGCCGGTGAGCAACGCGAGCGACAACAGCGATTTCCTCAAAATACCTTTCATCATGAACTCTCCTGGCATGTAACGGGACTGCTTGCGTTCCTGCCGAATCGATCGGCCTTCGTCAGGAGCCGCCATTAGGTCACGTCACAATTTTCAGTCCGTTGGGAATCCACAACGACGGGTTTACCGCCGGTTTCGGCGGCGCGTTCATGTAATGTGATGGTTGCGTGCGCAATCTATTTGATACGTTGCGCGGCGAGGTGCGACTCGCCGCGCGAGCCGTGTCGCACGGGGCTGCGTCGGTGGCGGTTGGTCATGCTGCGGCGCGAAGCGATGCGCGAGTGCGCATTCGCGCGTCAAATGCCGTAATGAAAATGGTGTGGGGAAAGCGGGCGATGCTCGAGTGTGGCCGGTAAATCACCGTAACCGAACCCGTAAACCGGGTAATTCCACCGGAACCTACACTGGATCGACGTGATGGACGAACTTCAACACAACGATCCAATGGCTTCCATGAACTCGACCCAAGCGGTGTTTCTGCATTCCGGATATGGTGCGACCGACGGCTGGCTGTGGTCCTGCCTTCGCGATCTCGATGGCGTGATGGCCTACGACGAACCGCTGCGCGCGATGGTCGAGTCGGTCGACTACGCGCAATATGCCGACACCGGTTCGGAAGGACCCGCGCCCGGCCGGCGGCCGGCCGCGAGCGTTGCCGATACGCTCAGACAGGACGCGCTCGGCATGTCGCGCGTCGAGATGGCGTTTTCAGCCAACCAGTTCGAAGAGGCGACGCCTGAATATGCGGGCGACATCGAGTACTTTCTGCGCGAACTGATGGCGCAGGCGTTCGATCGCGGGTGCATACCGGTATTCCGGTTCGGCGAATCGCTCGGACGCCTCGCATGGATGCGCCGCGCATTCCCGGACGTCGTTCACATCGTCGTCGCGCGCAATCCGCTCGCGCAGTGGCAGTCGTACTGCGACCGGCTCGTCGCGCATCGCGATGCGCACTGTATCGCGCTGCCGTACCTGGCGCTCGCGTGCGGCCGCAGCGTGCCGGCGGTCGAGAGCGTCGTCGTCGGCTTGCGAATCGATTTGCCGGATAACTTCCCGTGCGTCGGCGAGCAGCCGGCCAATCACAGCATCGAATTCTTCAAGGCGCACGCGGCGTATGTCGGGCCGGCCGCTACCTATCGCGCGTTTCTCGGCTGCTGGCTGCTCGCGATGCGGTATTCGACGACTCACGCGGATGCGATCTTCGATTGCGACCTGGCGATCCGGTCGCATGCGTACCTGAGTGCCGCGGAAGCGTGGATCGCGAACCTGACCGGATTGACGCCGTCGATGCGTGCCGCGCACCGGAACCATGCGGTGCGCAGCCGCACGCTGTCGTGCTCCGACGACGAGGACGTGCATCTCGCCGCGATGGAAATCGGCAAGCTGCTCGTGCGCGACGGCAGCGCACCGGTCGATGCGCTCGCGCTGTGGGCGAGCAAGCTGGCCGAGGCGACGCTGGGCGCGCGCGCCGATGCGGATGCCACAGCCGCCTATGCACACATGTGCGTCGATCAGGCGATGCGGATCGTGGATCTCGCCGCGGCCGGCAGCTTCGGCTGTGACACCGTGCTTGCGAGCGAACTCGCGATGATGAAGGCGGCGCTGGGTGGGCTGGCCGAGCAGGGCGCGGAACGGCGAGCGGGGCCGTGGTCGCGGTTGACGAGCACGGCGCGCAATTTCCTGGCGGCGCGGCGGTAGACAGCGACCGCCAGATACCTCGGCGATAAGCAGCGCGTCGCTCAGGCCACTGAAGAGGCGACATTGGACGCCGACACGGCATCCAGTATCGGCGGATGCGTAACGATCGACTTCAGGTCGACCTGCGCTGCGCGCAGCTTCGCGGCATCGGGAATCGGGCGGCGGGTCTCGTCGGACGACGCGAAGAGCGTTTCGAACGAACGCGCCGCATCGAGCAGCGCAAGATCGCCCCGGAACGCGCCGATCATTTGCAGCCCGAACGGCATGGCGCGATGATCGACGCCGCACGGCAGCGACAGTGCCGGATTCGTCGCGAGCGTCACGACGTACGTGAGCGACAGCCAGCGATAGTAGTTCTCGAGTTCGACACCATTCACCGATTTCAGATACGGCTGCGTCCACGGAAACGGCGAGACGGGCGTCGTCGGCGAAAGAATCACGTCGTAACGGTCGAACAGCGTCTGGAAGCGGCGGAACAAGCGTGTCTGGTCGCCGTGCGCACGCACGCAATCCGCAAGGCCGAGGTCGATACCCATTTCGTAGTTCGCGCGCGGATTCGGGCCGAGTGAATCGGGGTTGGCCTCGTACGCCTTTTGCAGGCCCGCGACGAACGCCTCCGCGCGCAGGACATCGAAGCAGCGATGCGCGCCCTCGAAGTCCACGTCGATCGGATCGCAGACGGCCACCTCGCGACGCAGGAAGTCGATCTTGCGGCGGAACACGGCGCGGATGTCGTCGTCCACTTCGCATACGCCGAAATCCTCGGTGTAACCGATGCGCAGTTTCGACAGGTCGGTGGGGGCGCGGCCGTCCATCGTCGGACTCATCGCGAACGGATAGCCGAGCGGATCGGTGCTCGACTGGCCGACCGTCGCCGCGAGTTGCAGCCAGGTGTCTTCGACGGTGCGTCCCATCGGCCCGACCACCGCAATCGGCGTCCAGCCAAGCGGCTTGCGATCGCTCGGCACGAGTCCCGGCGAGGTGCGCAAACCGACCACACCGCATTTCGCGGCCGGAATACGCAGCGAGCCGCCGGTGTCCGAGCCGCTGGCAAGCGGCACCATGTCGAGCGCGAGTGCGGCCGCCGAGCCACCCGACGAGCCACCTGCGTTCAGGCGCGGATCGAACGGATTGCCCGTTGCGCCCCACACGGGATTGAAACTGTTCGCACCCGCACCCAGTTCCGGCACGTTGGTCTTGCCGACGACGATCGCACCGGCTGCGCGCAGGCGGCGCACCAGCGTGTTGTCGTGCGCAGGCACATTCGCGCGATAGATCGGTGAGCCGTACGTCGTCAGCAGACCTTCGGTCTCTTCGAGATCCTTGATGCCGATGGGCAAGCCATGCAAGGCACCGACGGTATCGCCGCGTGCGAGTCCGGCATCCGCGGCCCGGGCCTCGATTCGCGCGCGTTCGAAGCTCGTCGCCGTGATGGCGTTGACGTATGGATTGAGCGCTTCGATTCGCGCGATGCAGGCTTCAAGCAATTCGACGGCGGAAATTTCTCGCGCCTGCAACAACACACGCAGCTCGACGGCGCTGTGACGGGTCAGTTCGTGACGGTGGTTCATCGGACGGTGCTTTAAGTGACGAGGCAGGAGTCCGCTCAATGTAGACGACGAGAAAAACGGCCGCCAGTGACGATTATCGAACGGTCAGTTCACTTTTGCTCAACGCGTGCGGACGGCGAAATCCCGTTGCTCAGATGCTCGACAAACGATTGCAGCAGCGGCGGGAGTTCACGTCGCGCGAGGGTTTGAATTTCGATGGCACGCTCGCCGGTGGTGAGCTCCGGCACCGGCAACGCGACGAGTTCGCCGGACGCGAGACGCGGGCGCACCACGAGTTCGCCGCAGAACGTGACGGCGTCGCTTGCGAGCGTGAAACCGAGGAGCGTTTCGAGCGTCGCGCTGCGGAGTACGCTCTTGCACGCGACACCTTCGCGGCTGCAATAGATATCGATCAGCTTGTGCAGCGTCGAATGCACCCCCGGCAACGCGAGCGGGTACGCCAGCAATTCGCGAAACGACACCTGCTCGGCCCGCGCGAGCGGATGAGACGACGCGACGATCGCGAATACGGGCGACGGCGCGGAAAAGCAGATCTGAATGTCCTTGGACGGGCCGAAGCTGAACGTGAGGCCGATATCGCATTCGCCGTCGCGTACGCGCTGCGTGACGTCGGCGGCCGTATCGACGACGACCTCGAACGAGGCCGGCGCGACCGTGCGCCGGAAGTCCGCCATCGCACGCGGCAGAAAGTGGGCCGCGAATCCTTCCGTGCAGGCGATGCGGATCGTGCGTTCGGCCTCACCGCGCAGCGCGTCGATTTCCAGCGAAATCTGTTCGGCGTCGAGCTGCGAGCGGCGCGCATACGCGGCAAGCATTTCGCCCGCCTTGCTCGGGACCATGCCGCGCGATTGCCGCACGAAGAGCGGCGTGCCAAGCTCGTTCTCGAGCCGCGCAATCTGGCGGCTCACCGCGGATGGCACGACATTCAGGCGAGTGGCGGCGTCGGCGACGGAACCGGCGTTGACCACTTCGAGGAAATAACGGACAGCGGCTTCCTGAAGAATACGGGCGCTCATGATGGATCGACGGGAGGACACGCAATATTCCATCATAACGTCCGGTGGGCGGGCGGCGCGATCAGGCCTCCTCGACAGCGCCGATGCGCGAATCTGCCTGGGGCGACAGCCGGATCGACAGACTGGTGACGAACGCAAATGCCGTTGCCACGATCAGGAAGCCGAATACCGCGTCATAGTTGCCGGTGACCGCGATCAACAGGCCGATGACCGCGGGTGCGACAAATCCCGCGACCTGTCCGCCGAAGTTCACCATGCCGGTACCCGTGCCGATGAGTTTTTGCGGCAGGAACTTTGCCGGTAGCGCAAAGACGCCGGCGAAGACGAACGACTTGAAGAAGTAGACGATGGCCTGACAGGTAATCACGCCGGCCACCGTTTCGGCGGTGTACATCGCGTAGAGGAAGAAGCCCGAGATCGCGCAGCACGCGGCCATCAGCCATTTTTCGCGGCCGTCGAACCAGCGCGCGAGAATCCAGCCGCCGAGCGCCGTCGAGATGCTTGCCGCCACGAACGGCAGTGGCGTGAGCATGCCGACCGCCCTGAGATCGAGATGTCTTTCGGTCAGCAGATACGTGGGCATCCACGCATCGAGCCCCTTGTTGACGATGCCCATGCCGAACCAGGTCAGCAGAATCTTCCACATCAGCGGCATCTTGAGGAGCGCGCGCGTTGCCGCGCCGTCGATGCGTGCGGGTCGGCCTGCCGAATCGCGCTTTTGATGCGTGTCCTTCACCGCGAACAGATAGAACAGCGCGAACACGAGACCTACCACACCCGCGACGACAAACGCATGACGCCAGCCGAGAGTCAGGATGAGGGGGGCGATGGCGAGCGGTGCGATGAAGCTGCCGACATAGTTCGACGACATGAGCAGCGCAAACAGTTTCGGGCGATCTTCCCGCGCACTCGATTCGGCCATGCCCTTCATGGCGGCACCGGGATAACCGCCTTCGCCGAGACCGAAGATGAAGCGGATCGCGATCAGCGAAGCCAGCGACCACGCGAGACCGGTCATCAACGTGAATACCGACCACGACAGGATCGATACGACGATAACCTTCTTGCTGCCCCAGCGATCCGCGAGCCAGCCGCCGGGAATCTGCATCGCGGCATAACCGATATAGAACGTGCTCATCACCACGCCGAGTGCGGCCGCGCCGACGTGGAACTCCTTGCCGATGGCGACGAACGACAGCGCGATCGCCGAGCGATCGATGTACGACAGACAAAAACCGAGGTAGAGCAGCGCGAACACCGCGAGGCTAGCGCGTTTGCTTTCATGGGGGTCGATCATGCCGAGCATCCGCCAACAGAGAGAAGACCGGGCCCGCTTCAGCTGTGCCGTGCAGTCCCACCGCGACTAGTCGAATCGATCGTAAGTAGCTACAAACTGGCCGACAAGTGACATATTCAGATTCCTCCGTTCGCGAAAAATCACTGAAACGGGCGGCGGTGGTGGCGGCGTGGGTGCGTTTCACGCACGAGACGTATGCGTGCTTCGCATCGGGTGGACGACGACGCGTTCCGGTGTCGTCACGGTGGCAGAGTCGAATCGGGAGAGCATGCGGCGCAGGCGGCCGCATCACGGCTCGGAAGGAAGCAAGCGCGTGACGTACGCGTGATGCTCGCGGCAACAACTGTCCGGCATTGACGTGCGGCGCGCCTTAACGAAGTGCAGCCGCAACCGCCTCGTCGACCTGCAACGCAAAGCGCGCATCGACATCGGGCACCGGGAAGCCAATCGACAGTTCCAGATACGCGTCGCCCAGCACCAGTTGAACGAATGTCGCTGCACGCAATGCAGCCGTCGATTCGTCGAATCGCTTTCGCAGAATTTTCGCGGCGAACGCACGCACGACCTTTAAGCCGTTTTCGTAAAACACCTGGCCGAGTTCCGGGAGGCGCTCGGCCTCGGCAACGATGGCCCGGTAAAGCCGCAGATTGTCCGGAACGATGAGGATCCGGGCCAAGGCCCATCCCAGTTCGCGCAACTCGGCTTCGGGCAAGCCATCGGCTTGCGCGTCCAGCGCGCCGGCAAGGACGCCACCCACCTGGGCGCACATCGAGGTCACCAGGCCCACGAAGAGTGCTTCCTTCGACTTGAAGTGACGGTAGACCGTCTGTTTGCCGACGCCCGCGGCCGCGGCGACGTCGTCCATGGTTGCCAGGCCGAAACCCTGGCTTAAGAAAACGGTTTTCGCACCGTCGAGGATGGCGGACCGCTTGCGGCGTTGCAGCGGGCTCAAGTCGGGGACAGAGGAAGTGTTCATGCCCGATAAATAACAGATCATCGAATCGTTGACAAGACTGGCCAGTCTCGTCTACATTGGCCGAAACGAGACTGATGAGTCTCGTTTTGTGGCCTGTCGACTTCGCGGGCACCCATCGAGGAAAACACCATGGAACTGTTCATTACAGGTGGTACGGGCTACATCGGGCAAGCGGTCGCGCGCCAGGCAATCCGCCTCGGCCATCAAGTGACGGCGCTGGTGCGCGACGACCGGTCGGCGGCCGCGAACGCGCTGGCTCGTCTCGGCGTGAAACTGCATGCAGGCGACCTGCGTGAGCCGCAGTCCTTTGCCGCGGCTGCCGGTGTCGCCGATGGCGTCGTGCACATGGCGTCGACCAACGATGCCTCCGCCGCTGCAGCCGACGCCGCCGCGGTCGAGGCGATGCTTGCCCAGTTGCGTCCCGGCGCGGCGTTCCTCTACACATCGGGCATATGGGTCTACGGCAATACGGAGGGCAAGCCGGCCACTGAAGCATCGGCGCTGAACCCGACCCCCCTCGTCGCCTGGCGGCCCGCCGTGGAGCAACGCGTGCAGGCGCTGGCAGCACGCCGTTCGATTGCCGCGGCGATCCTCAGGCCGGCGATGGTCCACGGCTACGGCGGCGGCATCTTCGGCATGCTTGCCGGCATGGTTGGCCAGACCGGCAGCGTGAGCATCGTCGGCGATGGTCGTAATCACTGGCCGGCCGTGCACGTCGATGATCTGGCCACCGCATATCTGAGCGCGGTGGCGCGGCTGGCAAGCGGAGACGATCGCGTCAACGGACAGATCTTCAACGTGGTCGCGGAAGAGGCCGTGGCGGTTGCCGAAATGGGCGAAGCGATTCGGGCCTCGGTCGGCGCCGACCGCGTCGAATGCTGGCCGCTCGACCACGCTCGCCAATCGCTTGGACCATTTGCCGACGCACTTGCGCTCGACCAGACGGTCAGCGGCCAGCATGCGCGGCACGTACTTGCGTGGGAACCCCATGGCCCGGGCCTGATTGCGGACCTCTCCGCACGGGAGCACTTTCAGCAACGCAACGGAGCATGACGATGGCGTTCAACCCTGCTTCTGTTGAATCGATTCTCGCGACGATCGCAGCGGTGCTGTTCGCGGTTGCCGGCGTGGTCAATCTCTCAAGACGCGGCGCGGCGAAGCGCGACTTCGCACGCTGGGGTTACCCGGCATGGTTTCAGTTGCTTTGCGGCGCGCTCGAGCTGCTCAGTGCGGGACTTCTTGTTGGACATCAAACGAGGGTGCTGGGCCTGATGCTGGCCGGTGCGATCATGATCGGCGCGTTGTTCACGTTGCTGCGCAATCGGGAGCCATTCCGGCATATCGCTCCGGCGCTGATCTTCTCGGCGCTCATTGTGGTGACTGCGGCGATCCGCGGTTGAAGCCTGCTCGCCATCAACTGAGCGAGACCGGGACGCCAGGCCTGCAACTCACATTGCCTCTGGCGAAGGTCCGTTGACGAGAGCGACGTGCATCGCTTGCGGGTCGTTATCCGACAGATATCCGCCGGAAATCCATGAAGAACAACAAAAAGGACTGGGGGCAGCGATCACGTCGCCGCCTCTGATCCGCATCCGCCGCGCGGGTCGTGCAGTCGATCAAGTTTGTTTGCGGCGAGCCTGTGTCGGCGTCGGCCGCGCGCCGCGCGCTTACCAGCGGTGATGCGCGGCCCAGTCCTGCCGGCCCCACCAGCGGCGGCCATCCCAGTAGCGGCCGCCATGCCAGCCGAGCGCGATGCCGACCGTGGGCACCATCACGGGCGCGGCCACGACGGCCGGTGCATACGGCGCGTAGGCCACCGGCGGTGCCGGCACGACGACCGGCGGCGGCGCGACATACACGGGTGCCGGTGCGACATAGACGGGCGCGAGCGCCGCAATGCCGAGACCGATCGAAATACCGGCCATCGCCGGCTGTACGGAAAGGCATGCAATCAGCACGCCCGAGCCGAGGACGGCCCATTGTTTCGCATTCATCGCGTCACCTCGTTGCGCTGGGAACGCCTTCAATCTAGTGGAAGGTCGGATGAATGAGAATTACACGCGGGTAACGTCCGATTTCCAAAAATAGCGGTGTCGCGGATAGGGCGATCGAGAGAGGTTTTCACGCACGCGGGTCGATCGTTAAGCGGGATTGCAGCGGTCGAGACGATACGCTCAAGCACTTGATTGAAAAGGATTCCGCGGACGCGATTCTGGCGCGCCGCGGAATATTCGGCAATGTGCCGGGCAGGTGCGACATGCGACTGTCAGCCGGCTGTCGGTAATAAGCCGAGATCAATTTCCGGTCGAAGCGGTCGCGACCGGCGCCGCGTCCGGATGCTGGAGCGCGTAAAGCTGGCGGTTGCGCGCGATCTGCGACTGCGACGGCGGGTAGTCGTTCCGGTTCGACGGCAGCAGGCCGTCGGCTTCGGCATCGATCAGTTGCTGGCGCACTTCGGCGCGCGTGATCGGCGCCTGTGTGGACTGGGCGAAGGCCTGCGTGCCGAACGGCAGGCTCAGCGTGGCAACGACGAAAGCAGCGACGAGTTTCATGATGGCTCCTGGGCGGATGAATGAACGGGCGAGTGGGGAGGGGCCCACGTTTCCCATTCTGGTTTCCCGAGCAGTCACCACACTGACCCGCTGATTACAGTTTCGTAATCAAGCCGTGTCGCGCCCGCGCGGGGCGGCTCGCCCGCATCGTTTCCCGGTAACATCGGCGCATGTCATCACCGAATGCGACGGAGCCGATCATGCGCATCCTGATAGTCGAAGACGAACCGAAGACCGGCGCGTACCTGAAGAAGGGGCTCGAGGAATCCGGCTTCAGCGTCGATCTCGCGAAGGACGGCGGCGAGGGGCTGACGCTCGCGCAGGAAGAAAACTACGACGTGATCGTGCTCGACGTGATGTTGCCGGTGCTCGACGGCTGGAGCGTGCTGAAGCGGCTGCGCGACACGCACACGACACCCGTGCTGTTCCTGACCGCGCGCGACGACGTGCAGGACCGCGTGCACGGCCTCGAACTCGGCGCCGACGACTACCTCGTGAAGCCGTTCGCGTTCGTCGAACTGCTCGCCCGCATACGCACGCTCGCGCGCCGCGGACCGCCGCGCGAGACGGAGCGTATTGCCGTGGGCGACCTGGAGATCGACGTCGTGCGCCGCCGCGTGAAGCGCGGCACGGTGCGGATCGACCTGACGCCGCGCGAATTCTCGCTGCTGCAATTGCTCGCGCGCCGGCAAGGCGAGGTGCTGAGCCGCACGCAGATCGCGTCGTACGTGTGGGACATGAATTTCGACAGCGATACCAATGTGGTCGAAGTCGCGATTAGGCGGCTGCGCGCGAAGATCGACGACGCGTTCGCCGTCAAGCTGATCCATACGGTGCGCGGCGTCGGTTACGTGCTCGAACCGAAGGACGACGCATGACGCTCGGCCGCTCGCTCGGCGCGACGCTCGCGCTCGCGTTCGGCGCGACCACGCTCGCCGTCTTCGCGCTCGTCGGCACGTATGTGTACAGCGGCCTCGAGCGGCAGGTGAGCGCGCAGGACGACCTCGACATCGTGCTCGCCGCGCGGCACACGCGCCGGCTGGCGGGCGAACTCGACTCGCTCGACGCGGTGCGCGCGCATGCGGACCGGCTGACGAGCCAGGTGCTCGGCAACGCGGCGCTGTCGCTGGCCGTCGCCGACGCGCAGGGCAACGTGCTCGCGCGCCACAACGTCGAGCGCACCGAGCTCGAGGATCCGCCGGACGCATCGTCGCCCGCGCTGCCGGTGCGGCCCGCGTTACCCGATGCCGAACTGTTTCCGCCGCACGCGACGCCGGTGCCCGCGAACGACCGGATTACCGTCGACCGGATCGCGACGTGGACCGCCGACGGCGGCACGCCGGTGCGCGGTATCGTCGCCGAGGCCGCGCTGCGCGATCACACGCTGATCCGGATCGCGCTCGCGCGCAACATGAGCGATCGCGCCGCACTGCTCGACGGTTACCGCGACAAGCTGAAGATCGCCGGCGGCCTCGGCGCGCTGTTCGCGATGCTGCTCAGCTACTGGCTGATCCGCAGCGCGCTCGCACCGCTGCGCGAGATCGTCGCGAACACGGGCCGCATCACCGTCGACAAGCTCGATACGCGGCTCGATGCGTCGCGCGCGCCGCGCGAGCTGACGGCGCTCGTCGACGCGCAGAATGCGATGCTCGGCCGCCTGCAGCAGGCGTTCGGGCACCTGTCGCAATTCAGCGCGGATCTCGCGCACGACCTGCGCACGCCGCTGAACAACATGCGCGGCGCGACCGAGGTGGCGCTGGCGCGGCCGCGTTCGGCCGACGAATACCAGGCGCTGCTCGAATCGAATCTCGAGGAATACGACCGTCTCGCGCGGATGATCGAGAACGTGCTGTTTCTCGCGCGCGCCGAGCATCCGGGCTTCGTCACGCGGCAGCGCGCATTCGACGTGCACGACGAATTGGAGCGTATCGCCGGATATTTCGAAGGGCTCGCCGATGAAGCCGGTTCGACGCTGCGCGTCGACGGACACGGCCGGCTGACCGCCGATCTCGAACTGTTTCGCCGCGCGGTCAGCAACTTGCTCGCGAATGCGTTGCGTTATACGCCGGCGGGTGGCGTCATCGCGCTGCGCGTCGACGAAATGGCGGACGCGGTGTGCGTCGTCGTCTCGAACCCGGGCGAGCCGATCGATCCCGCGCTGGTGCCGCGTATCTTCGACCGCTTCGTGCGCGGCGACCCCGCGCGCAGCGGCGGTGTGCCGGGCGGCACGGCCGGGCTCGGCCTCGCGATCGTGCGGTCGGTGATGGAACTGCACGGCGGCACCGCGCGCGTCGAGAGCGACGCGGGCGGGACGCGCTTCATCCTCACGTTCATCAAGACGCCGACGGCGTAGCGGCCGGGTGCCCGGCGGCGGTTGTGTCCGCACCCGTGTGCCAGCCGCCGCCCAGCGCGGTCAGCAGCCCGACCGCGGCCTCCATCCGGCGCGCGGCGATCTGGTCGGCCAGGCGCCGATTCGTCAGCGCGATCGTCTGCGCGGTCACGACATCCAGGTAGCTGACCGCGCCCGCGTTGAAGCGATTCGTCGTCAGCCGCAGCGACAGGTCGGCCGCATCGGTCGCGCGCTGCTGGCTGCGGGCCTCCGACGCGAGCGCACCGAGCGTGGACAGCTGATCCTCGACCTGCTGGAACGCGACCAGCACGGTCTGCCGATAGTCGGCGACCGTGCCGTCGTATTGCGCATGCGCGCCGCGCAGCGACGCGCTGCGGCGCCCGCCGTCGAACAGCGTGCCGGCGAGCTGCGAGCCGAGCGACCAGAACAGGCTCGGCGCGGTCAGCCACGGCGCGAAGAAGCCGCTTTCGAGCCCGGCGCTCGCCGACAGCACGAGATCGGGAAAGAACGCGGCGCGCGCCTCGCCGATCTGCGCGTTCGCGGCCGCGACGCGGCGCTCGGCCGCCGCGATGTCGGGCCGCCGCTCGAGCAGTTGCGACGGCACGCCGGCCGGGATCGCCGGCACGTCGAACGCTTGGACGCGCGGCGGCAGCGCGAATGTCGACGCGCTTTCGCCGACGAGCGTCGCGATCGCATGTTGCAACTGAGCGCGCGATGCATCGATGTCGGTGTCCTGCGTGCGCGTCGATTCCAGCTGCGTCGCGGCCTGCGCGACGGCCGACGCGTCGATCGCGCCGGCCGCGAGCTGTTGTTTCAGCAGCTTCAGCGCGTCCGCGTACGCGCGCACCGTGTCGTCGAGCAACTGCTTCTGCGTATCGAGCGAGCGCAACGCGAAATAGTCGGTCGCGAGCGTGGACGTGACCGACAGCTTCACGGCCTGCAGGTCGGCCGCGCTCGCGTCGGCGTTCGCCTGCGCGCCGGTCACCGCGTCGCGCACGCGGCCGAATACGTCCGGTTCCCAACTCGCAGCCACGCCGGCCTGGTAGTCGGGTGTCGTTTTACCGGCGAGCGACGAGCCGAGCTTGTTCTGCGACACGCGCGAGCGGGTCTGTGCGACACCGGCCGTCACGGTCGGCAGGAACCCCGCATGCTGGTAGTCGACCATCGCGCGCGCCTGCTGGAGATCGGCGACGGCCTTCTTCACGGTCTGGTTCGAGATGTCGACGCGCGCTTCGAGCGCGTTCAGATCGGCGTCGTTGAAGACGGTCCACCATGGGCCGCGCGACGCGGCATCGGCCGGCGTGGCGACGTTCCAGCCGGGCTGGGCGTTGGGGGCGCCCGAAGCCGGTACGCCAGCGTAGTGCGCGGGCACCGCGACGGAGGGCGGCGCATACGCAGGCAGCGTCGAGCACGCGGACAACGCGGTCAAAGAGGCGGCGACACCGAGCACGACAACGCGGCGGGCGAACGGAAGCGGACGAAGGAAGCACATGACGGATCTCTCGCGGGTTTGCATCGGCGGATCAGCCGCGGGCCGGCGTGACAACCGCTGCCGGCATCGAAGCGGGCGCCGCCGCAGCGGCGCGCGGTGCGGCCTTCGCACCGGTAACCGGGCCGGTTTGCGCGGCCGGCGCCGCGCCATGCGCGACCGACACGACCTTCACCGCCTCGCCGGCCGTTATCGAATCGCCCGGGTTGTCGATCACGCGATCGCTCGCGGCGAGCCCCGACACGATCTCGACGTGCGTGCCGAAATCGCGCCCGATCTGCACGGTCTTCAGCGCGGTGGTGCCGTTCGCGCCGACGGTCGCGACCGTCACGCCGTTCGGCCGGAACAGCAGCGCGCTGACGGGCAGCTCGAACGCGGGGGCCGCGCTCGGCACGAGCAGGTGCGCCTGCGCATACGCGCCGGGCATCAGCGCGCCGTCGGCGTTATCGACGTCGATCTCGACGCGCAGCGTGCGCGTGACCGGATCGATCGCGCCCGCGCTGCGCGCGACGCGGGCGGCGAAGCGCCGCGCCGGGTACTGCTGCGTGGTCAGGTAGACGGACGTGCCCGTCGTCACGCCGGCCGCGCTGTCCTGCGGCACGTCGACGAACACGCGCAGCGTGCCGGTCTGTTCGAGATGGAACAGCTCGCCGGACAGGCCGGGGCTGCCCGGCGTGCCGCCCGCGGTGACGAGCGTGCCGACGTCGACGTTGCGCGCGGTGATCACGCCGTCGAACGGCGCCGCGACCGATTCGTACGACACCAGCTCGGTCAGGTGCGCGACGTTCGCCTGCGCGGACGCCAGCATCGCGCGCTTCGCGTTCATGTCGGCGACCTTCGTGTCGGTGTCCTGCTGCGATACCGATTGCGTTTTCAGCATGTCCTGCCAGCGCTGCGCGGTCGATTTCGCGTAGTCGTAGTTCGCCTGCGCGGTCGCCGCGTCGGCGCGCGCCTGCCGCAACTGCGCATCGAGGTCGGGCGCGGTGATCTGCGCGAGCGTCTGCCCGGCCTTCACGTGCGCGCCGATGTCGGCGCTCCAGTGCGCGATATAACCGCTCGTGCGCGCATAGATCGACGCCTCGGCATACGGCATCACCGAGCCCGGCAGCGTCAGTGTCTGGTCGGCGGGCGCGGTGCCCGGCAGGATCACCGAGACCGGCAGCGCCTGCTGCGCGGCCACCTGCACGCGCTGCGCGGCGCGTGCGTCGACGCGCGGCACGATGCCGGCGGCCAGCAGTGCGGCGGCCGCCGCAAGCACGGCCAGTGGCACGGCGAGCTTGCGAGGGCGGCGGCGCGGCGAGGCTTCGGGTGTCGTGTCGTGCACGGTCGGCGGCGCCGTGTCCACTTCGGCGGCCGGTGCGGGGGCGAGGGGTTCGGTCGAGTCGTTCATGATGGGGTCGAGGTCGGGCGAGTCGAAGGGAATCGGCATGAAGCGGCGATCAGGACAGCGCCGGCGTGTCCTGCGCGCGGCGCGCGGCGGCCGCGTCGCGGCGCCGCTCGATCCACGCATGGACGAAGCCGAACAAGACGGGCACGAACAGCAGCGTCGACAGCGTGCCGAACGCGAGCCCGCCGATCACCGCGCGGCCGAGCGGCGCGTTCTGCTCGCCGCCGTCGCCGAGGCCGAGCGCCATCGGCAGCATGCCGATCAGCATCGCGAGCGCGGTCATCACGACCGGCCGGAAGCGGCTGAACCCCGCATCGAGCGCGGCCTGCCACGGCGGCGCGCCGCCCGCGATCAGCTCGCGCGCCGCGTTGACGACCAGAATGCTGTTCGCGGTCGCGATGCCGATGCACAGGATCATGCCGGTCAGCGCGGGCACCGACAGCGTCGTGCGCGTGACGAACAGCATCCATGCGATGCCGGCGAGCGACGCGGGCAGGCCGCCGACGATCACGAGCGGGTCGAGCCACGACTGGAAGTTGACGACCATCAGCAGGTAGACGAGTGCGATCGCGAGCGCGAGGCCGCCGAGCAGCCCGGCAAACGACTCGTGCATCGCCTGCACCTGGCCGCGCAGCACGATCGACGAACCGGGCGGCAACTGCGCGCGCGCGTCGTCGACGAGCTTCGTCACGTCGGCCGTGACGCCGCCGAGATCGCGCCCCTGCACCGACGCGAAGATGTCGAGTACCGGCTGCACGTTGTAGTGCGACACGACCGCCTGCTGCGTCGCGCGCGAGAAGCTGCCGAGCGCGCCGAGCAGGTTCTGCGCGGGTGCACCCGCGGCCGGGCCGCCGGCCGGCGTCTGCGGCGAACGGGCGGTGCCCGCGGGCAGCGGCACGTTCGCGAGCGCCTGCAGCGAATCGACCGAATACTGCGGCGTCTGCACCATCAGCGGATAACTGACGCCGTTGCGCGGGTCGAGCCAGAAGTTCGGCGTCGTCTGCGAACTGCCGGACAGTGCAATCAGCAGGTTCTGCGCGACGTCGCGCTGTTCGAGGCCGGCCTGGATCGCCTTGGTGCGGTCGACGTTCACGTTGATCGCCGGCTCGTCGCCGGGCTGCTGGATGCGCGCGTCGACGAGGCCGCGCACGCCGCGCAGCTTCGCGAGCAGCGCGTTCGCGACCACGCGGTTCTGGTCGAGCTTGTTGCCGACGATCTGGATGTCGATCGGCGCGGGCAGCCCGAAGTTGAGGATCTGGCTGACGATGTCGGCCGGCAGGAACGCGAACGTCACGCCGGGGAACGACTGCGCGAGCAGGTTGCGCAGCTTCGCGACATAAGCGGCGGTCGGCGCGTGGTTCGGCTTCAGCGTGATCATCACGTCGGCGTCCTCGGTGCCGATCGGGTCGGACGAGTCGTACGTGAGGTTGATCCCGCTCACCGGCACGCCGATGTTGTCGAGCACGCTCGCGATGTCGTTCGCGGGAATCACGTCGTGGATGCGCGCTTCGACCTCGTCGGTCAGGCG
Organism: Burkholderia theae; assembly: GCF_048565265.1. Classification (NCBI taxonomy): domain Bacteria; kingdom Pseudomonadati; phylum Pseudomonadota; class Betaproteobacteria; order Burkholderiales; family Burkholderiaceae; genus Burkholderia; species Burkholderia theae. The sequence goes on along the minus strand of NZ_CP183463.1, from coordinate 496,390 downwards.
TGCGGTTTCCTCGATTCGCGTGCCGGTCGGCGCGCGCAGGTGCAGGCGGATTTCGCCGGTGTCGACCGACGGGAAGAAATCCTGCCCGGCGAATGCGAACAGGCCGGTCGACGCGGCGCACGCGAGCAGGAAGGCCGCCGCGAAACGGCGGCGGCGCGCGATCGCCGCCGACAGCAGCGCGCGATAGCGCAATCGTACGGCTTCGAAACGATGCTCGAACGCGGCCTGGAAACGCGCGATCCGTGCGAACACGCCGCGAGGCGGCTTGCCGTGCCCCTTCGCGCGCATCAGCGCCATCGCGAGCGTCGGCACCAGCGTGCGCGAGAAGAAATACGACGCGACCATCGCGAAGATCACCGCCTCGGCCATCGGCACGAACAGGTAGCGCGCGACGCCGGTCAGCAGGAACATCGGCACGAACACGATGCAGATCGACAGCGTCGACACGAAGGTCGGCACCGCGATCTCGCCCGCGCCGGTCAGGATCGCGTCTTCGAGCGGCGCGCCGCGTTCGAGGTGATGCGTGATGTTCTCGATCGCGACGGTTGCGTCGTCGACCAGGATCCCGACCGCGAGCGCGAGCCCGCCGAGCGTCATGATGTTGATCGTCTGGCCGAGCGCGGCGAGCGCGAGCAGCGATGTGAGTACCGCGAGCGGGATCGACACCGCGATGATCAGCGTCGCGCGCCAGCTGCCGAGGAACAGCAGGATCATCAGCGCGGTGAGGCACGCGGCGATCAGCGCCTCGCGCACGACGCCCTGGATCGCCGCTTTCACGAACACGGATTGATCGCCGAGCGCCGAGATGTGCAGCGCCTTCGGCAGGCCGGCCGCGATCTTCGGCAGCATCGCCTTGACCTGCTGGATGATCGTCAGCGTCGATGCGCTGCCGGTCTTCTCGACGGTCAGCAGCGCCGCGCGCTTGCCGTCGGCGCGCACGATGTTGGTCTGCGGTGCGTAACCGTCGCGGACATGCGCGACGTCGCGCACATACACGACGCTGCCGCCGATCGTCTTCACCGGCAGGTTGTTCAGCGCGGCGACCGTCTGCGTGCTGCCGTTCATCTGCACGTTGTATTCGCGCGTGCCGATTTTCGCGGTGCCGCCGGGCAGGATCAGGTTCTGCGCGTTGATCGCGTTCACCACGTCGATCGGCGCGAGCCCCTTCGCCTGCAGCGCGCGCGTGTCGAGATCGACGACGATCTGGCGGATCTTGCCGCCGAACGGCAGCGGCACGGCCGCGCCCTGGACGGTCGGGAGCTGCGTGCGGATGAAGCTGTTGCCGAGGTCGTACAGCTGCTGCTCGGCGAGCGTGTCGCTCGACAGTCCGAGCTGCAGGATCGGCACCGTCGACGCGTTGTACGTGATGATGTTCGGCGGCAGCGTGCCGGGCGGCAGGATCCGCAGGATCGACGCGGAATTGCTTGCGGCTTCCGCGATCGCGCGATTGATGTCCGCGCCGGGGTGGAAGAAGATCTTCACGACCGACACGCCGTTCAGCGACTGCGATTCGATGTGCTCGATGTCGTCGACGTCGGACGTGAGCGCGCGTTCGTAGTTCGACGTGATGCGCTTGGCCATGTCCTCGGCGGAGAAGCCGTTGTACGACCAGACGATGCTGACCACCGGAATGTCGATGTTCGGGAAGATGTCGGTCGGCGTGCGCAGCAGCGCGAGCGGTCCCGCGATGAAGATCAGCAGCGCGAGCACGACGAACGTATAGGGCCTGCGCAACGCCAGCCGGACGATCCACATGAGTTTGTTCCTCGAAGCAGGGCAGGGGCGCCGCATTCGATGCGACGAGCGTGCAGTCTGCCGGCGCCGCGTTGACCCGGCCCTGACTCGAAGATTACGAAGCTGTTATCTGCGTGCTGAGCCGCAGATTTCAGGATTGTCATGTGGCGGTCAGCGTCGTGCCGGCCGCGATGACCAGAATGAAGGTGTCGGGCGGCGAACCGCATCCGCGGTACCGCCGGCGGCGCATCGACGATGCGTCCTCATCGAACCGTTCCGGGAGTTTCATCATGAATCGCAAACTGATCGCAGCCACCGCGCTGCTCGCACTCGCAATCGGCACGCCGGTCGCCGCTTTCGCACAGACGTCGTCGTCGGACCTGACGCGCGCCGACGTGATCGCCCAGCTGGTCCAGGCGCAGCGTGACGGCACTGTGCCGACGTCGAACTGGGACTATCCGCCGAGCACGCAGACGATCTCGCGCAATGCCGAGCTGTATGCGATCGCGCACGGCGAGCCGGGTACCGCGACCGCGTCGACGTCCGTGCCGTCCGTCAATGCGCAGTAAAACGGGAGCCGGGCGATGAAGGTTCTTTCCCGACTGGCGATCGCCGCGCTGCTCGCGGCGGCGGTCGCTCCGGCCTTGGCGCGCGGGATGCCGCAACTGCCCGATGACGACGGCGGGCGCGCCAGCGTGTTACGCGAGTTGAATCCGACGCGGGTGAGTGGCGACACGCGAGCGCACGCTGCAAGCGTCGTTTCGAATCAGGATCGCGACACCGACAGGAAGGCGGTGGCATGCCGGAACTGAGCCGCGGCGACGGCCGTCATGCGTTCCGGTTTCGGCGTGGACCGGCGGACGCACACGCGGCATGCATGCAGCCGCGCGATCGTCCCGGGTTCAACGCGCGTCACGTATTCGGCGAAACCTCGGTCGCCGCAGGCACCACCACCGACACCGATTCGTCCGCCAGCGCCCACCGCTTCACGAGCCCAGCGATGACGAGCACGGCTACCGCACCCGTCAGCGGCGCAACCGCCATCATCGGGAGAATCTGGCCGAGCCCCAATCCCGCACTCAGGATGGCTGCGCCGGCAAACGCGCTGCCGATGGCGCCCAGCCGCCCGAACGCATGCATCCAGCTCAAGCCGGTGGAGCGCGCGACGGTCGGGTAGAAGCGCGCGGTCAACGCGTTCATCCCCGTATTGGTGCCGGGTATGAACCATCCCCACGCGAAGGCGAGCACCTGCAGCGCGCCGAACGTCGACTGCATCCCATGGACTGCCCAGAGCGACACGGCCGCCAGGCAAAAGCTCAGCGCGATCGTCCGGTATCGATCGAAGCGATCCATCAGCCAGCCGATCGCGATCGAGCCCAGCGCGCCGCCCCAGTTCAGGAAGCCGACCATGATTGCGCCCTGGGCACTCGTGTAGCCGGCCTCTTTCGCCATCGTCGGCAGCCAGTTGTAGAGCAGGTAGGTGACGAACAGCCCGACGAAATAACACAGCCAGATGAGGACCGTGCCGGCGACGTAGCGCTTCGACAGGATGGTGCCGATCGCGCCGCCTTTCACCCTGGGCTGGGCCGGCAGGAAGAACGACGTATCGGCCGGCACGCGCGTACGTCCGATCGCGGACAGAATCTTCGCGATCCGTTCGGGACGCTTGTTCTGAACCGTCAGGAATGCCACCGATTCCGGCAGCCAGCGCATCAGAAGCGGCACGCATACCACGGCCAGCGCGCCGCCGACCGTGAGCATCGTGCGCCATCCGTAGGCCGGAATGATCCAGGCCGCGATGAAGCCGCACAGTGCGGCGCCCACCGTGAAGCCGCTGTACACGATCGTCACGAGGAACGAACGCCGGCGTTCCGGCACGTACTCGGACCACAGCGTCACGACGTTCGGCATCACGGCGCCGAGGCCGAGCCCGGTGACGAACCGGATCGGCAGCATCGTTGCGAGCGACGTGGCGTGCGCGGTGGCCAGCGTCCCGAGGCCGATGATCAGCACGCTGGCGACCAGCACGCGTTTGCGCCCGAACCGGTCGGCAATCGGCCCGCCGAGCAGCGCACCGGCCGCCAGACCGAACAGCGCGGCGCTCAGTACCGGCGCCAGCGCGTTCTTGGTGACGCCCCATTCCTTGATCAGTTCGGGGACGACGAAGCCGATGATGACGGTATCCCAGCCGTCCAGCGAGATCACGACGAACGTGAGGAACCCGACCAGCCACTGAAACGGGCTGACCGCGCGCGCGTCGATGAATTCACGGACATTGATGGAACTTCCTGCTGCCGGCATGGCTGTCTCCTGCGATGGGCACCGGGCCCTTGTATGGCGTCGGTCGGACCCCGACGCGATGCCCCGCAGTGTTGGATCGCCGAAATTCCGCGTCCAACAAGAAATTCCGTTTGCGCCGACAAGGAAACGTTATCGGTCTGCCTGGCTCGCTGGCTGCCCGGGCATGCCGTCGCCCAGTTTTTCCAGCAGAAACTCGGCGAAGAGCGCGACAGCCTGCGGCAGCGGCGGGCGGCTCGTATAGACGAGCTGCAGCCCGAGGCCGGTGCTCGAGCGTTGATAGGAGGGCAATACCCGCACGAGTTTTCCCTGCTCGATCGCCGGTTCGGCGAGCAACTGCGGCAGCAGCGCGATCCCGAGCCCGGCGACGCACGCCTGCACCACCACGCGCATGTCGTTCACCGAGAAGCGGCCATCGATTGCGATTTCCTGAGTACCGCGCGGCCCCTGCAGGCGCCACATGCTGCGGCCCTGGCGGCTGGAAACCGTCAGGCAATCGTGTTCGGCGAGATCGCGCGGCGTGCGCGGCGCGGCGCGCCGTGCCAGATACGCGGGGCTGGCCGCGAGGATCATCGTGCCCGGCGCGATCCGGCGCACGCGGAAGCTGCCGCCGGTCTCGATCCCCATCCGCAGCGCGAGGTCGATGCGCTCGCCGATCAGGTCGGCCGGCGTATCGTCGAGCAGGAAGTCGATGCTGATCTGCGGATAACGCGCATAGAACTCGGCCAGCCATTCGAGCCGGAAGAATTCGAACAGGCCGGCCATCGCGGTCACGCGAACCGTGCCGGACGGCTCCTGCTCGTCCGCATGCATTCGCTCGATCTCGAAGATCCGGTCGAGTGCGGGCGCATAGCGCTCGAACAGCGTCTGGCCCTCCGTGCTCGGCGCGAGCTTGCGGGTCGAGCGATGCAGCAGGCGTGTGCCGAGTTGCCCTTCGAGCTGGTCGATGCGCCGGCTCAGCGTATTGGCCGGCATGCGCAGGCGTCGCGCGGCCTCCGAGAAGCTGCCGGCGCGGACGACCTGGACGAACAGCGCGAGATCATTCAGATCGAGCATCGGATTCCTCCAAAAATGGATTAATCAAATCCTATTTATCCGTCTAGTGTAAAGCAGCTTCAGTCTCCATACTCGTATCACGCTACCGACGAACACCTGACGTCCCAAGGAGATTGAATTGAACAAGCATCTGACGATCGTGGCAGGCGCACTCGCCGCATCGCTGTCGTTTTCCGCATTCGCGGCCGCGTCGACGTACCAGCTCGATCCGGACCATACGTACCCGAGCTTCGAGGCCGATCACATCGGCGGCCTGTCGGTCTGGCGCGGCAAGTTCGACAAATCGAGCGGCACCGTGACGCTCGACCGCGCGGCCAAGACGGGCACCGTCGAAGTGACGACCGCCATTGCGTCGGTGCATACAGGCAGCACGAAGCTCGACCAGGACCTGCAATCGAACCAGTTCTTCGATGCGTCGAAGTTCCCGGACGCGACCTACAAGGGTGCGATCACGTTCAACGGCGACAAGCCGGCGACGGTCGTCGGCAATCTCACGATGCATGGCGTGACGCGGCCGCTGACGCTGAAGATCGATTCGTTCAAGTGCATGCCGCATCCGATGCTCAAGCGCGAAGTGTGCGGCGTCGATGCGGTGGGCGAGTTCGATCGCAGCGAGTTCGGCGTCGATTTCGGCAAGACGTACGGCTTCAGCATGAAGACGCGCCTGCTGATCACGGCCGAAGCCCTCAAGCAATAAGCCCTTTCGGAGAACCCTCATGAAACTGCTGCATATCGATTCCAGCATCCTCGGCCAAGGCTCGGTCAGCCGTGAACTGTCGGCGGAAGCCGTCGCGACTTTCCGTGGCCGCAACCCGGGCCTCACGGTGACGCGCCTCGATCTCGCCGCCACGCCGATCGGCCATCTGACGGCCGACCATCTCGCCGCCGCGCAAGGCGCGCCGATCGACGACGCGCTGAAGGCGGACGTCGAGATCGGCCAGCGCGCGCTCGACGAATTTCTCGCGGCCGACATCGTGGTCGTCGGCGCACCGATGTACAACTTCGGTATTGCGTCGCAGCTGAAGGCGTGGATCGACCGCATCTCCGTCGCCGGCAAGACGTTCCGCTACGGCGAGAACGGGCCGATCGGTCTGTGCGTCGGCAAGAAGCTGGTCGTCGCGTCGTCGCGCGGCGGCGTGTACAGCGAGGGCTCGCCGACGGCCGCGTTCGATCATCAGGAAACCTATCTGAAAGCGGCGTTCGGCTTCCTCGGCATCACGGACATCACGTTCATTCGCGCGGAAGGCGTGGCGATGGGGCAGGACAAGCGCAGCGGCGCCATCGCATCGGCGAAGGAAGCGGCGGCTGCGCTCGCGGCCTGACGCAACGCGCCGGATACCAGCTACTGGAGAACCACCATGTCGAATGCCACGCAACCCGCAGTCGCCGTCGCCGAGCGTCACGTCGTGTTCCGTACGCGCGGCCACGCGCACGGGCCGGTCGTGCGGATGGCGAGCCCGTCCGACGTCGGCGAGATGATCAAGCCGTTCGTCTTTCTCGACCTGATCGATACGCAGGCGCCGCTGGGGCAGCCGGCCTTCGGCTGGCATCCGCATTCGGGGATCGCGACGCTGACGCTCGCGATCGACGGACGCGGCACGTATGCCGAATCCACCGGCCACGCAGGCACGATGGAGGCGGGCGACATCGAATGGATGAGCGCCGGGCGCGGCGTCTGGCACACAGGCACCGTCGTGCCACCGGTCAAGGCGTTCCAGTTGTGGGTCGCGCTGCCGCCCGGGCGCGAGCTGGCGCCGGCGTTCAGCCAGCACCTGTCGATCGACGACATCCCGTCGGACGGCCCGGCACGCGTGCTGCTCGGCCGCAGCGGCGACGCGGTCAGCCCGATCGATGCGCCGCCGGGCATCAACTACTTCGTCGTGACCCTCAAGGCCGGCGAGCGCTGGACCTGCCAGCCGCAGCAGGGCGCGCGGGTCGGCTGGACGGCCGTGATGGATGGCAGCCTGCTTACGCCGGACCCGGTCGGGCAGGGCGAGCTGGCGGTGTTCGACCCGTCCGACGCCGCGATCGAATTCGACGCGGTGACCGACGTGCGCTTCGTGGTGGGTACGGCCATCCCGCATCCGCACGATCTCCATCTGGGCAACTACTCGGTGCACACGAGCGCGGCCGCGCTGGTGGAGGGCGAGCGTGAAATCGTGCGCATCGGCCACGAACTGCGCGCCAAGGGTGCGTTGCGCTGATCCGGCAGAAGCCGTTTCATGACGACGCAGGGTATCGACGAGGGCAAGCGCTGGCTTGCTCTCGTCGTGCTGTGCCCGGGCATGCCGATGATCGTGCCGTCCGCCGCCTCCTCTGAATCTGAAGCAGACCCCAATCTCCCTTTCTGTCGCCGCCCACCGGGACTCCGCTCACGGAATCGTGACGCGGCGCGCCCGGCGTTGCCGCCACGCCGGGCTTCCCCGCGCATTAGTGTTTATACGTATGCCGGTTCGGATATCGCTCCCGTCCAAGATTTCATTGGAAGGTTATCGGACTTGTTCCTAGACTGATGCGGGGCATGCAGACCGGGCCGGCCGGACGCACCGGCCAGCGCCGCCCCGAACCGCGTCCGCGCCAAGCAGAACCAGAACAGCGCCGCGGCATACAACGACATCATCGGAGACGGACCATGACATTCATCAGGAAGCTGGCGGCCGGTGCGATCGTCGCCGCGGCGACGGTACTGGCGCCGAGCGCGTTCGCCCAGCAAAAGCCGATCACGCTCGGGTTCTCGCAAGTAGGCGCGGAGAGCGCGTGGCGCACCGCGAACACCGTGTCGGTGAAGGGCGCGGCGAAGGACGCCGGCATCAACCTGAAATTCTCGGACGCGCAGCAGAAGCAGGAGAACCAGATCCGTGCGATCCGCTCGTTCATCGCGCAGAAGGTCGACGTGATCGCGTTCTCGCCGGTCGTCGAATCGGGCTGGGAGCCGGTGCTGACCGAGGCGAAGGCCGCGCACATCCCGGTGATCCTGACCGACCGCGGCGTCGACGTGAAGGATCCGTCGCTGTACGTGACGATGATCGGCTCGGACTTCCTCGAGGAAGGGCGGCGTGCCGGCCACTGGATGGAAGAGCACTACAAGAACGACGCGGGCCCGATCAACATCGTCGAGCTGCAGGGCACGGTCGGCTCGGCGCCGGCCAACGATCGCCGCGCGGGCCTGCTCGAAGTGATCAAGAACAATCCGAAATTCAAGGTGATCGCGTCGCAGAGCGGCGACTTCACGCTCGCCGGCGGCAAGCAGGTGATGGAAGCGTTCGCGAAGACCTACGGCAAGCAGATCAACGTCGTCTATGCGCACAACGACGACATGGCGCTCGGCGCGATCCAGGCGATGGAAGAGGCCGGCATCAAGCCCGGCAAGGACGTGAGCGTCGTGTCGTTCGATGCGACCAAGGGCGGCTTCCAGGCGATGGTCGCCGGCAAGATCAACGTCGACGTCGAATGCAGTCCGCTGCTCGGCCCGCAACTGATGAGCGCGGTGAAGGACGTCGTCGCCGGCAAGCAGTTGCCCAAGCGCATCGTGACGAACGAGACCGTGTTCCCGATGAGCGTCGCGGCGCAGGTGATGCCGACCCGCAAATACTGACCTGGCCCGCATGGGCGGCGGCGTCGCAGCCGCCGCCGGCAACCGCTTCGATGGAGGGTTGATGACGAATCCGCCGGTGGTCGAGATGATCGACATCGACAAGTCGTTTCCGGGCGTCAGCGCGCTGCAGCGCGTGAGCTTCCGGCTGTTTCCGGGCGAGATCCACGCGCTGATGGGCCAGAACGGCGCGGGCAAGTCGACGCTGATCAACGTGCTCACCGGCGTGCATGCGCACGATGCGGGCGAGATTCGCGTCGGCGGCGAGGTGGTGCGCTTCGCCGCGCCGCGCGAGGCCGAGGCGGCCGGGATCCAGACGCTCTATCAGGAAGTGAACCTGTGCGCGAACCTGTCGGTCGCGGAGAACATCTTCGCGGGCCGGCAGCCGATGCGGCGCGGCGCGATCGACTGGAACGCGATCCATGCACGGGCGCGCGCCGCACTGGCCGAACTCGACCTGTCGCTCGACGTCACGCGCTCGCTCGACGCGTATCCGATCGCGGTGCAGCAGATGGTCGCGATCGCGCGCGCGGTGTCGGTCGATGCGCGTGTGCTGATTCTCGACGAACCGACGTCGAGCCTCGACGACGGCGAGGTCGCGCGGCTGTTCGACGTGCTGCGCCGGCTGAAGGCGTCGGGCATCGCGATCCTGTTCGTCACGCATTTCCTTGAACAGACCTACGCGGTGTCCGACCGGATCACCGTGATGCGCAATGGCGAGCGCGAAGGCGAATATCTGGCGCGCGACCTGCCGGTCGACACGCTGGTCGCGAAGATGACGGGCCGCGAACGCATGTCGGACACGCTGCAGGCGGGTGCCGCCGCGGTCGAGCGGACCGCCGGCACGGCCGCGCCGTTCCTGTCGCTGCAGCAGGTCGGTCGGCGCGGGATGATGAGTCCGCTCGATCTCGACGTGCGGCCCGGCGAGATCGTCGGGCTGGCCGGGCTGCTCGGCTCGGGGCGCACCGAAACCGCGCAACTCGCGTTCGCCGCGGAGCGCACCGACACCGGCGCGATCGAGATCGACGGCACGCGCAAGCGGCTCGCGTCGCCGCATGATGCGGTCCGGCACGGGATCGCGTATTGCCCGGAAGACCGCAAGAAGGAGGGCATCGTCGCCGCGCTGTCGATCCGCGAGAACATCATTCTCGCGCTGCAGGCGCGGCGCGGCTGGTGGCGGCTGATCGGGCGCGCGCGTCAGCGCGAGATCGCCGACACGTATATCGCGCGGCTCGGCATCAAGGCGCGCGACGCGGAGCAGCCGATCGGGCTGCTGTCGGGCGGCAACCAGCAGAAGGTGCTGCTCGCGCGCTGGCTCGCGACCGATCCGAAGCTGCTGATTCTCGACGAGCCGACCCGCGGCATCGACGTCGCCGCGAAGTTCGACATCATGGAGCGCGTGCTCGCGCTGTGCGCGACCGGGCTCGCGATCCTGTTCATCTCGTCGGAGATCGGCGAGGTCGTGCGCGTGAGCCACCGGATCGCGGTGCTGCGCGACCGGCGCAAGGTCGCCGAACTGACCGGTGCCGACGCGTCCGAAGAGCAGGTTTACCGGCTGATCGCGGGAGGCCAGTCATGATGCGTGTGCGCACGCTGTTTCGTCATCCGCTCGCGTGGCCGGTGCTGACGCTCGCGCTGCTGTTCGCGCTCGACGTCGCGCATCGTCCGGGCTTCCTGGCGATTTCACTGCTCGACGGCCACCTGTTCGGCGCGCCGATCGACATCCTGAACCGCGCGGCACCGCTCGTGATCGTGTCGCTCGGCATGACGCTCGTGATCGCGACGCGCGGGATCGACATCTCGGTCGGCGCGATCGTCGCGATCGCCGGTGCGGCCGCGGCAATCGTGCTCGATGCGGACCCGTCGCGGGTCGGCGTGGCGCTGGCCGCGGCGCTCGGTGTCGGGCTGCTCGCGGGCGCATGGAATGGCCTGCTGGTCGCGTTCGTCGGGATGCAGCCGATCATCGCGACGCTGATCCTGATGGTGGCCGGGCGCGGCGTCGCGCAGCTGCTGACGGGCGGCCAGATCATTCCGATCGGCGCGCCCGGCTACCTCGCGCTCGGCGGCGGGTATCTGGCGACGGTGCCGTGCTCGGTGTGGATCGCGGTCGCGACGATCGCCGCGACCGTGCTGCTGGTGAACCGCACGGCGCTCGGGCTGTTCATCCGCGCGATCGGCGTGAACCCGGTCGCGACGCGGCTCGTCGGGCTGCGCTCGGGCGCGGTCGTGTTCGGCGTGTATCTGTGTTCCGGCGTGATGTCGGCGCTCGCCGGCATCCTCGCGAGCTCGAACGTGCGCAGCGCCGACGGCAACAACGCGGGGCTGCTGCTCGAACTCGACGCGATCCTCGCGGTGACGCTCGGCGGCACGTCGCTGCTCGGCGGCCGCTTCAGTCTCGCCGGTTCGGTGCTCGGCGCGCTGATCATCCAGACCTTGACCTACACGACCTATTCGATCGGCGTGCCGCCGGAGGCGACGCTGGTCGTCAAGGCGGTCGTCGTGATCGTCGTGACGCTGATCCAGTCGGACGCGGCGCGTGCGCTCGTCGTCCGGCACGCGTCGCGGCTGCTGCCTTCCGCGCGTTCGCGCGCCACCCCCGGAGCGACACCGCGATGAACCGATTCCTTGGCCGGCTCGCCGACCCGCGCACGCTGCCGATCGTCGTGACGATCGTGCTGTTCGCCGCGCTGTTCGGTTTCGGGTCCGTGATGTACACGGGATTCTTCTCGATGCAGGTGCTGACCGGGCTGTTCGTCGACAACGCGTTCCTGCTGATCGTCGCGATCGGGATGACGTTTGTGATCGTGTCGGGCGGCATCGACCTGTCGGTTGGCTCGGTCGTTGCACTGACAACGATATTCTGCGCGGTCGGCGCCGAGCGGCTGCACTGGCCCGTGTGGGTGATCGTGCCGCTGGTGCTGGCGTTCGGCGCGCTGTACGGCGCGGCGATGGGCGCGCTGATCCATTACTTCCGGCTGCAGCCGTTCATCGTCACGCTGGCCGGGATGTTTCTCGCACGCGGCGCGTGTTTCCTGATCACGACGCAGTCGATCACGATCAACGAGCCGACGTTTCATGCGATCGCGGGCATCAGCGTGCCGGTCGGCGGCGGCACGCTGAGCGCGGGCGCGCTGGTCGCGCTCGCGACGCTGGCCGTCGCGATCTACGTCGCGCATTTCACGCGCTTCGGGCGCAACGTGTACGCGATCGGCGGCAACGAACGCTCGGCGCTGCTGATGGGGCTGCCGGTCGCGCGCACGAAGATCGGCGTCTATGCGTTGAGCGGGCTGTGTTCGGCGCTCGGCGGCGTGGTGTTCACGCTGTACGTGCTGTCGGGCTACGGGCTGCAGGCGCAAGGGATGGAACTCGACGCGATCGCCGCGACCGTGATCGGCGGCACGCTGCTCACGGGCGGCGTGGGTTACGTGATCGGCTCGGTGTTCGGGGTCGGCATCCTCGGCACGATCCAGGTGCTGATCACGTTCGACGGCACGTTGAGCTCGTGGTGGACGCGGATCGTGATCGGCGCGCTGCTGTGCGTGTTCTGCGTGCTGCAGCGGGTCATCGAGCGGCATGCGGCGCGGCGGCGCACCGGTGGCACGGGGCTCGACCCGCAACGACCGAAGCGCGACACCGCGCGCGTGCGGCCGGCCGAGCCGGGCGAGGACGCGGCACTCGTATCGACGATGCGGCGCGTGTAGTGGATCGCACGACGCGCGCTGCGCCGTGCCGAACGACGGCGCAGCGGCGCGACCGGTGCTTGCCGCGGGTGCCTGTCGAAGGCGGCCGGCGCGCGCGTTACGCGCGAACGGCTACGCGGTACAGCGTGGTCTGCCGATAGACGTTGCCCGGCTGCAGGATGACGTCGTCGCACAGGCAGGCCATGTTGACCTGATCCGGAAAGCCGCCGGCTTCGACGCACAACGCCGCATGTCGCGCGCAACGCGTGCCGCCGCTCACGCGCACGTCGTCGAGATAGTTGCCCGTATAGAGTTGCAGGCCGCGCTGATCGGTCGACACGATCAGCTCGCGGCCGCTTTCCGGATCGTAGATGCCGGCGACGGGCCGGACCGCGCGCGCGCCGTCGCGCAGCACGAAGCAGTGATCGAAGCCGCGCGCCCGCGCGAGTTGCGCATGCGGCCAGTCGAGGCGTGCGCCGAGCGGCGCGCTCTGCCGAAAATCGAAGGCCGTGCCGGTCACGTCGGCGGTGCCGGTCGGGATCAGCGCGTCGTCGACTTCGAGGAACGCGTCGGCGTCGATGCTCAGCACGTGGCCGCGCACGTCGCTGCCCGCGCGGCCGCTGAGGTTGAAATAGCTGTGATTCGTCAGGTTCAGCGGCGTGCGCGCGTCGGTGACGCCGGTGTAGTCGATCGTCAGCGTGCCGTCGTCGTCGAGCGTGTAGCGAACCAGCACGCTCACGTTGCCCGGAAAACCCGCGTCGCCTTCCGGCGAATCGAGCCGCAGCGTCAGCCCGCCGCAGTCGTCGACGACTTCCCAGCGCTGGCGGTGAAAGCCGCTCGCGCCGCCGTGCAGCAGGTTGCCGTTCTCGTTGCGATCGAGCAGGTAGTCGACCCCGTCGAGCGTGAAGCGCGCGCCGGCGATCCGGTTCGCCCAGCGGCCGATCGTCGCGCCGAGGTAGACACCCGATTCGAGGTATTCCGCGGGCGTGTCGTGCGCGAGCACGATATCGGCGAAGCGTCCGGTGCGGTCGGGCGCGAGCCACGACACGACGGTCGCGCCGAGGTCGCTGACGACGACGCGCATCCCGTGCGCGTTGCGCAGCGTGTAGCGCCGCACCGGTTCGCCGTCGGGCAGCGTGCCCCACGGCTCGGAGGACACGCGGGCGACGCCGGGCGTCAGGCGGGGGGAATCGGTATCGATGTGCATGGGTGGATTCGAGGTGAACGGCGAGCTTCAGTGCGCGGCGACCGCGCGTTCCTGGTATTCGCGCGGTGTGCAGCCCAGCTCGCGCCGGAACACCGCGTACATGTATTGGAGCGACGTGAACCCGCAGCGGATCGCGACTTCGGCGCTCGACGCCTGCCTGCCCGCGAGCAGCGTCTGCGCCGCTTCGAGTTTGTGGCGCAGGATTTCCTGGTGCACGGTGCGCTGCAGTTCGCGCCGGAAGTGCTCTTCGAGCAGCGAGCGCGACACGCCGACGTAGTCCGCCACCTGCTCGGTCTTGATGCCTTGGCACGCGTACTGGCGAATGAAGTGGCGTGCGCGCATCACGTACGGACTCGTGAGCGGCTGGTGGCGGGTCGATTCGAGCACGTTGATCCCGACGGGCGGCACGAGAATCCGCCGGTCGGGAAAACGCGCGCCGCGCAGCATCTGGTGCAGCAGGTGCGCGGCGGTACGGCCCATTTCCTCGGTGCCCTGGATCACGGACGACAGCGGAATGCGCGTGAGCGTGCGTGTGAGCGGGTCGTTGTCGATGCCGATGATCGCGACCTGTTCCGGCACCGCGAGGCCGGCGATCAGGCACGCCTGCAGCAGGTGCCGCGCGCGCGCGTCGGTCACCGCGATGACGCCGACAGGCTTCGGCAGCGCATGCAGCCAGCCGATCAGCTGCTCGATCGCGTGGTTCCACCCCGACGCGCTCGTCGACAGCCCGCGGTAGATCGCCGCATCGGCGCCGTCCGCGTGCGAGAGCCGCTCGAACGCGCGTTCTCGCTGCTGCGCCCAGCGGTTCTCCTGCGCGACCGGCAGGCTGTACATCGCGAAGTGTGGCAGCCCGGCGCCGATCAGGTGCGTGTACGCGAGCGACACGAGCTTTGCGTTGTCGGTCGCGATATACGGCACGTCGTCCGGATACTGCGCGGGATCCTCGTACGACGAGCCGACCGCGACGATCGGCAGCGGCGAGCCGGCAAGCGCGTCGGCGACGGCCGGATCGTCGAAGTCCGCGATGATGCCGTCGCCGTCGAAGCGCTCGATGCCGGCGAGCCGGCAGCGGAAGTCGTCTTCGAGGAACAGGTCCCAGACCACACGCGTCGAGCGCAGGTACTGGCCGATGCCGCTGATGATCTCGCGGTCGTAGACCTTGTTGGCGTTGAACAGCAGCGCGATGCGGTGCGGCGTCTGGGTGGAAGGGGCGCGATTCATCTCGGTCTCGAAGCGCGCGCCGACCATGGCGTCGCGTCGTTGTCTCCGGGCGCGCGGGCCAGGCCGCGCGGCTGTCTGATCTGTCTGGTGTCCGGCGATTGTAGGACGGAACACGTGCCGTGCGCAGCGCACTGGCAAGAAACGTTAAGCGTGCTGCGCAATTTCGCAATTGCGGGTGCCGGGGCGTGCGGGCACGATCCAGCCAGATCGAATTCGGCTCGCACGCCACCGCGATGCGCGCCGCACTGCAACAAGAAACCGGACGGAGACGCCATGTCGTATTTCGAACATATTCCCGCGATTCGCTACGAAGGTCCGCAGTCGGACAATCCGTTGGCCTACCGGTATTACGACCGCACGAAGCAGGTGCTCGGCAAGACGCTCGAGGAACACCTGCGGATCGCGGTGTGCTACTGGCACACGTTCGTGTGGCCCGGCCACGACATCTTCGGCCAGGGCGCGTTCCGACGGCCGTGGCAGCAGCCGGGCGACCCGCTCGAGCGGGCGCGGCAGAAGGCCGATGCGGCATTCGAATTCTTCACGAAGCTCGGCACGCCGTTCTATACGTTCCACGACACCGACGTGTCGCCGGAGGGCGATAGCCTGCGCGAGTACGTCGAGCACTTCGCGCGGATGACCGACTACCTGGGCGAGCGTCAACAGGCGACGGGCGTCCGGCTGCTGTGGGGCACCGCGAACCTGTTCTCGCATCCGCGCTTCGCGGCGGGCGCGGCGACCAACCCGAACCCCGACGTATTCGCGTGGGCGGCCACCCAGGTGCGCCACGCGCTCGATGCGACGCATCGGCTCGGCGGCGAGAACTACGTGCTGTGGGGCGGCCGCGAAGGGTACGAGACGCTGCTCAATACCGATCTCGTGCGCGAGCGCGAGCAGTTCGCCCGCTTCCTGTCGATGGTCGTCGAGCACAAGCACCGGATCGGCTTCAACGGCGCGCTGCTGATCGAGCCCAAGCCGCAGGAGCCGACCAAGCACCAGTACGACTACGACGTCGCGACCGTGCACGGTTTCCTCACGCAATACGGATTGCAGAACGAGATCCGCGTGAATATCGAAGCGAACCACGCGACGCTCGCCGGTCACTCGTTTCATCACGAGATCGCGAACGCGTTCGCGCTCGATGTGTTCGGCAGCGTCGATGCGAATCGCGGCGATGCGCAGAACGGCTGGGATACCGACCAGTTCCCGAACAGCGTCGAGGAGCTGACCCTCGCGTTCTACGAGATCCTGCGCCATGGCGGCTTTACCACCGGCGGCATGAACTTCGACGCGAAGGTGCGGCGCCAGAGCGTCGATCCGGAAGACCTGTTCTACGGCCATGTCGGCGCGATCGACGTGCTCGCGCTGGCCGTCGAGCGCGCGGCCGTGCTGGTCGAGAACGACCGGCTCGACGCGCTGCGCCGGCAGCGCTACGCGCAGTGGGACAGTGCATTCGGCCGCGAGATCCTGTCGGGCGGCTACACGCTGGAGTCGCTCGCCGCCGACGCGCTGGCGCGCGGCGTGAACCCGCAGCATGCAAGCGGCGCGCAGGAGCGGCTCGAGAACATCGTGAACCAGGCGATCTACGGGCTGCGCTGACACCATGGTTATCGGACTCGATCTCGGCACGTCGGGCGTGAAGGCCGTGCTGCTCGACCGCGACGGGGCGGTGCGCGCCAGCGCGAGCCGGCCGCTGGCGGTGAGCCGGCCGCGGCCGCGCTGGTCCGAACAGGCGCCGCGCGATTGGTGGGACGCGGCGTGCGGCGCGCTGGCGGCGCTCGTCGCCGACGCGCGCGCGGCCGGCATCGATCCGCGCGACGTCGACGCGCTCGGCCTGACCGGGCAGATGCACGGCGCGACGCTGCTCGATGCACGCGGCGACGTGCTGCGCCCCGCGATCCTGTGGAACGACGGTCGCGCGGACGCCGAGTGCGCGGAGCTCGAGCGGCTGGCGCCCACGCTGCGCGCCGTCGCCGGCAACCTCGCGATGCCGGGTTTCACCGCGCCGAAGCTGCTGTGGGTGCGCCGGCACGAGCCGGACGTGTTCGCGCGCATCGCCCACGTGCTGTTGCCGAAGGACTATCTGCGCTACCGGCTGACCGGCGTGTTCGCGACCGATCCGTCGGATGCCGCCGGCACGCTGTGGCTCGATGTCGCGAAGCGCGACTACGACGACACGCTGCTCGCCGCGTGCGGGCTGTCGCGCGCGCAGGTGCCCGCCGTGTTCGAGGGCAACCGCATCACCGGCACGCTGCAGCCGGCGGTCGCGCGTGCGCTGGGGCTGCGCGACATTCCGGTCGTCGCGGGCGGCGGCGACAACGCGGCCGGTGCGGTCGGTGTCGGCATCGTGCGGCCCGGCGATGCGCTGCTGTCGCTCGGCACGTCGGGCGTTTATTTCGCGGTGTCGGACGGTTTTCGCGCGAATCCGGAATCGGCGGTCCACAGCTTCTGTCACGCATTGCCGCGCACCTGGCACCTGATGTCGGTGATGCTGAATGCGGCCGGCTGCATCGATTTCACCGCGCAACTGGCCGGCTACGACGGCGTCGCGACGCTGCTCGCCGACGCCGAGGCGAACGCGCGCGCGGATCGTCCGTGGTTCCTGCCTTATCTGAGCGGCGAGCGCACGCCGCACAACGACGTGAATGCGAAAGGCGTGTTCTACGGGCTGACGCCCGACACGCAGCGCGCGGATCTCGCGAACGCGACGCTCGAGGGCGTCGGCTTCGCGCTGCTCGACGGGATCGACGCGCTGCATGCGGCCGGGCTCGCACCCGACGGCATCACGGTGATCGGCGGCGGTTCGCGCAGCGCGTACTGGACACAGATGCTCGCCGACCTGAGCGGCCGCGCGCTGACCTTGCGCGCGGGCGGCGAAGTCGGGCCGGCGCTCGGTGCCGCGCGGCTCGCGCATCTCGCGCTCGAACCGGATGCGCCGCTCGACGCGGTGTGCCCGCAGCCGCCCGTGGTGGCCGTGCGCGAACCCGACATGGCGCGCCACGCGTGGTATCGCGACGTGAGGCGGCCGACGTTTCGCGCGCTGTATCGCGCGCTCGAACCGGTGTTTGCGGCGGGCGCGGGTCACGCCGCATGAAGCCGTGCCGTGCGGTGGCAAGACGATGGGCGAGCTGCTTCGGTGGCTGCCCCGCGTTCGTGTAGTAGTCCAATAAAGACAGGAGTGGAGACATGAAATCCGTAACGCGTCGTACCGTATTGAGTGCGCTGGCAGGCGCCGCTACGTTGGCGGCTCTCACGCTTGGCGCGCCGCTCGCGCATGCGAGCAAGGACAAGCCGGAAATCGGCTTCTGCATCGACGACCTGCGCGTCGAGCGCTGGTCGCGCGACCGCGACTATTTCGTGGCCGCCGCCACGCAGCTCGGCGCGAAAGTGTCCGTGCAGTCCGCGGACGCGAGCGAGGCGCGGCAGATCTCGCAGATCGAGAACCTGATCTCGCGCGGCGTGGACGTGATCGTGATCGTGCCGTTCAATTCGAAGACGCTCGGCAACGTCGTCGCCGAAGCGCGCAAGGCGGGCATCAAGGTGGTGTCGTACGACCGGCTGATCCTGGACGCCGACGTCGATGCGTATATCTCGTTCGACAACGAGAAGGTCGGCGAGCTGCAGGCGCAGGGTGTCTACGACGCGAAGCCGAAGGGCAACTATTTCCTGCTCGGCGGCGCGCCGACCGACAACAACGCGAAGATGCTGCGCGAAGGACAGCTGAAGGTGCTGAAGCCGGCGATCGATCGCGGCGACATCAAGCTCGTCGGCCAGCAGTGGGTGCCTGAATGGAGCGCGTCGACCGCGCTGCGGATCGTCGAGGATGCGCTGACCGCGAACAACAACAAGATCGATGCGATCGTCGCGTCGAACGACGGCACCGCGGGCGGCGCGATCCAGGCGCTCGCCGCGCAGCATCTGGCCGGCAAGGTGCCGGTGTCCGGGCAGGATGCGGACCTCGCGGCGGTCAAGCGCGTGATCGCCGGCACGCAGACGATGACCGTCTACAAGCCGCTGAAGCTGATCGCGAGCGAAGCGGCCAAGCTCGCGGTGGACCTCGCGAAGGGCACGAAGCCCGCGTTCAACGCGCAATACGACAACGGCAGGAAGAAGGTCGACACGGTGCTGCTGCAGCCGACGCTGCTGACCAAGCGCAACGTCGACATCGTCGTGAAGGACGGCTTCTATACCCAGGCGCAGCTGGCGAGCCAGTAACGGCGCGGCGCGCGGGCGGCCCACCGGGGCGTCCGCGCGCATACTGCGAGGCATGAGCGTATGACCGAACCCTTGCTGACGATGCGCGGCATCGTCAAGGATTTCGACGGCGTGAAAGCGCTCGACGGCATCGACCTGATGGTGCGGCCGGGCGAGTGCGTGGGGCTGTGCGGCGAGAACGGCGCGGGCAAATCAACGCTGATGAAGGTGTTGTCGGGCGTTTATCCGCACGGTACGTGGGACGGCGAGATCCGCTGGGAAGGCGCGCCGCTCGTCGCGTCCGGCGTGCGCGACACCGAGCGCGCGGGCATCGTGATCATCCACCAGGAACTGATGCTCGTGCCCGAACTGTCGGTCGCCGAGAACATCTTCCTCGGCAACGAGATCACGCTGCCGGGCGGGCGCATGCACTACGCGGCGATGGTCCAGCGTGCCGAGGCACTGCTGCACGAGTTGCGGATCGACTCGATCAACGTCGCGCAGCCGGTGATGAACTACGGCGGCGGGCACCAGCAACTGATCGAGATCGCGAAGGCGCTGAACAAGCGCGCGAAGCTGCTGATCCTCGACGAGCCGTCGTCGTCGCTGAGCGCCGCGGAGACGCGGATCCTGCTTGATATCGTGCGCGACCTGAAGCGTCGCGGCGTCGCGTGCGTGTACATCTCGCACAAGCTCGACGAGGTCGAGGCCGTGTGCGACACGGTGACCGTGATCCGCGATGGCCGCCATGTCGCGACCGAACCGATGCGTGCGCTGACGACCGACCGGATCATCGCGATGATGGTCGGCCGCGAGATCCGCGACCTGTATCCGCGCGAGCCGCACGAGATCGGCGACGTCGTGCTGGAGGCGCGCCACGTGACCTGTCGCGACATGACGAACCCGCGCCGCAAGCGGGTCGACGACGTGTCGTTCAGCGTGCGGCGTGGCGAGATTCTCGGCGTCGCCGGGCTCGTCGGCGCGGGCCGCACCGAGCTGATGCAGGCGATCTTCGGCGCGTATCCGGGCGCGTGCACGGCGACCGTGCTGATGAACGGCCGGCCGCTCACGATCCGCTCGCCTGCCGACGCGATCCGCGCCGGCATCGCGATGGTGCCCGAGGATCGCAAGCGCCACGGCATCGTGCCGCAGCTCGGCGTCGGCCACAACATCACGCTGGCGGTGCTGCGGCGCTTCGCGGCGCGCGGGCGGATCGACGCGGCCGCCGAGCTGGACGCGATCCGCACCGAGATGCAGCGGCTGTCGGTGCGCGCCGCGCACCCGTTCCTGCCGATCTCGAGCCTGTCCGGCGGCAATCAGCAGAAGGCGGTGCTCGCGAAGATGCTGCTGGCCGAGCCGCAGGTGCTGATTCTCGACGAGCCGACGCGCGGCGTCGACGTGGGCGCGAAGGCCGAGATCTACCGGCTCGTGTTCGCGCTCGCGAAGCGTGGTGTCGCGCTGATCGTCGTGTCGTCGGAAATGCCCGAGGTGCTCGGGCTCGCCGATCGCGTATTGGTGATCGGCGAAGGCGAACTGCGCGGCGATTTCGTCAACGACGGTCTGACGCAGGAACAGATTCTTGGCGCCGCGCTGAAACCCGGCCGGCTGCCGACCGAACCCACCGCAACGAGCACGACATGAATTCCGAACTTTCCTCCTCTACCGCCGCGACGCCGGACGCCGACACGCGCCGTCCGACCGGCCGTCCAACTGGCCGTCCGCTTCGCCAGATTTTCGTGCGCTACAAGGTGCTTGCGCTGCTGTTCGCGGTCGTGGCGATCTGGGCGTTCTTCTCGGTGCTGACCGACGGCGCGTTCGTCACGCCGCGCAACGTGTCGAACCTGCTGCGGCAGATGTCGATCACCGGCATGCTCGCGTGCGGGATGGTGTTCGTAATCATCGCGGGCGAGATCGACCTGTCGGTCGGTTCGCTGCTCGGGCTGCTCGGCGGTGTCGCGGCGATTCTCGACGTGAACCGCCACTGGCCGCTTGCCGCGACGGTGCCGACCGTGCTCGCGCTCGGCGTGCTGGTCGGGCTCTTCAACGGCTGGTGGTCGACCTACCGGCGCGTGCCGTCGTTCATCGTCGGGCTGGGCGGGATGCTCGCGTTTCGCGGGATCCTGCTCGGCGTGACGGGCGGCTCGACGATCGCGCCCGTGTCGGACGGCTTCGTGTTCCTCGGGCAGGGCTATCTGCCGCGCATGGCGGGGGACGGCCTCGCACTGTTGCTGTTCGCGCTCGTCGTGCTGCTGGTCGTGCGACAGCGCGGCACGCGGCGCCGCTACCGGCTCGCGGTCGCGCCGGTGTGGCAGGACGCCGTGAAGATCGCGGGCGCGGGTGCGGTGCTGTTCGCGTTCGTCGCGACGCTCGACCGCTACGGCGGCATTCCGGTGCCGGTGCTGCTGCTGCTCGCGTTGCTCGGCGTCTTCTCGTGGATCGCGACGCAGACCGTGTTCGGCCGGCGCATCTATGCGGTCGGCTCGAATCTCGAGGCAACGCGGCTGTCGGGCGTCGATACCGATCGCGTGAAGCTCGCGATCTTCGCGCTGATGGGGCTGATGTGCGCGTTCGCCGGCATCGTGAACACCGCGCGGCTCGCGGCCGGCTCGCCGTCGGCGGGCACGATGGGCGAACTCGACGCGATCGCCGCATGCTTCATCGGAGGCACGTCGATGCGCGGCGGGTCGGGCACCGTCTACGGCGCGCTGATCGGCGCGCTTGTGATGGCGAGCCTCGACAATGGCATGTCGATGCTGGACGTCGACGCGTACTGGCAGATGATCGTCAAGGGCGCGGTGCTGGTGCTGGCGGTGTGGATCGACGTGGTGTCGCGGTCGAACCGGCGGTGACGCGGCGCCCGGGCGGCGGTCAACGAGAGGAAGTCATGAAACGGAACCCGGTTCCCATGCCCGGTATCTCCGCGCTGGCGGCCGCGCTGCTCGCGAAGCCGGACGTCGAACACGGCTACGCGCCGGTGCTCGGCCTGGGCGATCCGCGCGACCGCCGCGTCATCGCGGATGCGTTGCGCGCGCTGCTGCGCGAGCGCTCCGAAGCGCTCGCGTTCGCGATGCGCGTGGCGGACGAGCGCAACCAGCCGAGGCCCGACGCGAACGATTTCGCGCTGACCGACATCATTCGGCTGGCGCGTGTCGTCGAGCGCGCTGAGCGATGCGGCGACGCGATGAACGAGGCCACCCGCGTCGGCGCGCGCTGACGCACGAGGGGCCTGGCAGGCGCCGTTCGTCGTCGACGCTGTCGCGCGAATCCAGCTCGAACGCTACCGCTTCCTTTCCTCGCATGATTGTCTCCGGTCGATCGGTTGCCGCATCGATCTGGATCGACACGCCCGATCGGCGAACACATTGCCGATCACTCGATAAAGAATGGACTCCAAGCCATCGACAAGTCCCGCGGAGGATGGACAACCAAGATTCATAGGGTTGCCGCGGATGCTCGAACAGCCACAACGGTTCGCGCTGTCGCCTGGCCAAGCAGGCGATGCACTGATCCTGCAGATCCATGTCGAGTCGTGGCGGGTTGTCTTCGTGAGGCTGTTTCTTCGGGATCGTGAGCGATGGGTGTCCTGGACACGAGTCATTCCACGGCCGTCAAGACCGGATTTGCCTTTCTTGGCGCAAAGATCCCGTCAGACGACGCAATTCGTCCAGCAGTTTGACGGCGGGTGCTGGCAGAGTGCCGCGCCGGCGCCTGAACGCGGTTAAAGTGCGTTGCGCATCCAGGCCTTCAATATTCAGAGCGTCGATGACGCCAGCCTTGCTTTCGGTGTCGTACATCGGTTCGGCCATCCATGAGACAAAGCCACATCGTGCTACAAGGCTTTTGAGCACGGTTACCGAACGGGTCTCGACTGCAATGGCCGGCATGGGGAGACCCCGGGCTTCGAAGGTTTCTTGCATATGGGCATAAGGTCCGGTTCCCTTGGGCGTGAGTGCCCACCGTTGTGTCAACGTGTCGTCGAGTCGAAGACTGCGCTTCGAGCGCAATGGATGATCGGTCGCCGCGACCACGTAACTCCTGTCGGTCCATGAACAATCGGAGAGCGCGGCGACATCCTCGGTTTCGATTCCCGATGTGCAAAGCGCCAGGTCGATTTCGTAAGTGAGCAAGCCTTCGACGAGGCGATCCCACACGCCTTCAATCACCTCGACGCGCAGATTGGGCCATTTCTCGAGCACACACGCGATGGCCATCGGCAAGACGAGGCTCGCTATGCTGCCCACCGCGCCAACCTTGATGACGCCTTTCGCCAGGCCGCGCATCGCGTCCAGTTCCTCGCGCGCCTGTTCGGCTTCCCTTTGCAGCAACATGGCATGCGGCATCAACGCTTCACCCAGCGCGGTCAGCTGCATCCCTTTGGTGTGGCGCTCGAAAAGCGGCGCCCCTACGGACTCCTCAAGTCGCTTGATCGATCTGCTCAGCGCTGGCTGGGTCATGTCCAGCATGGTCGCGGCTCGTCCCAGGCTACCCGCGGAAACGATCGTGGTGAACATCATCAACTGCTGCAGATTGAAACTCATCGCGGCGAACCAGATTGAAAGGGGTTAAAGGGATCGAACAAGATCCCGAGTTGTCCAGCGCTAGGTGTCTTCCCTGAAAGGGATCTCCGTGTACGCTCACTGCGGCTGCCGGAGAGTCGGTGATGACCGCGGACAGCCTTGACTGGTAAGGCCTCCGGGCGGAATAGGCTCATCCCGCAACCAGGCAAGCCTATGCCAAAATGTAATGACTTTAAGCATTTTTGGCAATTTTCAAACAAGGCATCGGATCCCATACTGCGGCTCATCCAATCACCGCCAGCCTGAGTGGCGAACCGCAGAGGACTCGAGATGCAACGAAACACAAGTGGGCAGCCGACCGTTCGCGATGCAGTCGTGGACATGATGCGGCGCCTCGGAATGACATCGGTGTTTGCCAATCCCGGTTCAACCGAGCTACCCATGTTCCGCGACTTCCCGGAGGACTTCCGGTACGTGCTGGGATTGCAGGAAGCGGTCGTTGTCGGTATGGCAGATGGATATGCCCAGGCGACCGGCAATGCCGCGCTGGTCAATCTGCATTCGGCCGCCGGTGTCGGCAATGCGATGGGCAACATATTCACGGCCTTCAAGAACCGGACGCCAATGATCGTGACTGCCGGCCAGCAGGCCCGTTCGATTCTGCCGTTCGATCCGTTTCTGTCGGCATCGCAGGCAACCGAGCTGCCGCGCCCCTATGTGAAGTGGAGCATTGAACCGGCTCGTGCAGCGGATGTTCCGCTTGCGCTCGCTCGTGCCTACCACGTGGCGATGCAGGAGCCGCGTGGCCCGGTGTTCGTTTCCATTCCGGTCGACGACTGGGATCAGCCGGCCGACCTCGTCGAGGTGACACGGGTCAGCACCCGGTTCCGCGCCGATCCGGTACGGATTGCGGAGATCGGCGACGCGCTGGATAGCTGCAAACGGCCGGCCATCGTCGTCGGCGCGGAACTCGATCGTGCCGATGCCTGGAGTGAGGCGATCCAGCTGGCCGAGCGCCACAATGCGCGGGTGTACGTTGCGCCCATGTCGTCGCGCTGCAGCTTCCCTGAAGATCATCGGCTTTTCGCCGGATTCCTTCCGGCGATGCGCGAAAAAATCGTTCGGATTCTGGATGGGCATGACCTGATCTTCGCAGTCGGGGCGCCGGCCTTTGCGTATCACGTCGAAGGCAGTGGGCCGCATGTGCCTGATGGCGCGGCGTTGTACCAGCTCATCGACGATCCGGCTACCGCGGCGTGGACCCCGGTCGGCACGTCGGTGGTGGCGAACATTCGCTTGGGGCTTGCGGACCTGCTCGCCCGTCCGGCGCCGCATGGCCGGCCTCTACCGGCTGCTCGCGAAGTCGTCGAGCGAGCCGAGCCCACGGCGCTCATGTCGGTCGCGTATGCGTTGCAGACGCTGTCCGAGGTCCGCGACGCAGCGGATATCGTGGTCGAGGAGGCGCCCAGTTCGCGGCCCGTCATGCAACGTTATCTGCCGTTCACGCGCAGTCAGACGTTTTACACGATGGCAAGCGGCGGCCTGGGCTACGGCATGCCCGCCGCGGTGGGCGTGGCTTTGGGCAAGCCCGGCAGTCGCGTGATCGGGCTCATCGGTGACGGCTCGACGATGTATTCGCCGCAAGCGATCTATAGCGCGGTCCAGCTCGATCTCCCGATCACGTTTGTCATCCTGAATAACGCCCGCTATGCCGCCTTGCAGGAATTCGCGCCCGTATTTGGCTTCTGCGCGTCGGATCCGGTGCAGGGCACCGACCTCCCGGGGCTGGATTTCGTTTCTCTGGCCAACAGCATGGGTTGCAAAGGGGTTCGAGTGAGCGACGCGCCGTCGCTGAAGTCCGCGCTGGAAGACGCGTTGTCTTCAGGCGAAACGCGCCTTGTAGAAATTGTCGTGGCCTGACCGAGAGTCGATGGTTCGACAGGTTGGCTATTCAAACATATTCCAGGAGACGGTAATGAATCAGGTAGCGATGCTAATCAACGGCGAGCGTACGACGGCTCGTGATGGGGCGACCTTCGAGCGCCGCAACCCGCTCGATAACACGGTTGCGTCGACGGCGCCAGCCGCGACGGTCGCCGATGCGCAAGCCGCGGTGCACGCTGCGGCCGCCGCGTTTCCCGCATGGTCGGCGATGGGGCCCGGCGAGCGACGCGCATTGCTCAATCGCGCCGCAGACGCACTCGAAGGGAAGGGCGACGCTTTCGCGCTGGCAATGGCAACCGAAACCGGCGCGTCCCGCCTGTGGGCAGACTTCAACGTCAAGCTGGCGGCCGACGGGTTGCGCGAAGCTGCTGCGATGATCACGCAGATTTCGGGCGAAGTGATTCCCTCGGACGTGCCCGGCAGTCTCGCGCTTGGGGTTCGACAGGCCGCCGGCGTCGTGCTCGGCATCGCACCGTGGAACGCTCCCGTCATCCTTGGCGTGCGGGCCATCGCGTTGCCGCTGGCTTGCGGCAATACCGTCGTGCTCAAAGGTTCCGAAATTTGCCCCGCGACCCACGGCCTCATCATCGAGGCGTTGCAGGAAGCCGGACTGCCACGTGGCGTTGTGAACTTCGTGACGAATGCACCGGCGAATGCCGGCGACATTGTCGAATCGATCATTGCCGAGCCGGCGGTCAGACGTGTGAACTTCACGGGTTCGACCCGCGTCGGCCGCATCGTCGCTGCCCAGTGCGCGAAATATCTGAAGCCTTCAGTACTTGAACTTGGCGGAAAGGCTCCGTTTCTTGTTCTTCACGATGCCGATATCGAAGCTGCAGTTCAAGGCGCAGCATTCGGGGCGTTCGCCAATTCCGGTCAGATCTGCATGTCCACCGAACGCATCGTCGTCGACACGAAGATCGCCGATGAGTTCGTCGCGCGACTGGCCGAAAAGGCGAAGAGCCTGCCGCTTGGCGATCCGAGAAAGGGCCCGGTCGTACTCGGCTCCGTCGTAGACATGGCGACCGTCAGGAAGTGCAACGACCTGATCGACGACGCGCTGGCGAAAGGTGCGACGTTGCTGTGCGGAGGAAAGTCCGAGACCACGCTCATGCCGGCCACGTTGCTCGATCACGTCACGGCGGACATGCATATCTATCGAGAGGAGTCGTTCGGGCCCGTCAAGGCGATCGTCCGCGTCAATGGAGACGAAGAGGCCATCGCCTGCGCAAATGACAACGAATATGGTCTGTCGGCGGCAGTCTTCAGCCGTGACGTTGCGCGTGCCTTGACGGTAGCGAAGCGTATTGAGTCCGGGCTTTGCCACGTCAATGGGCCGACGGTTCACGACGAGGCGCAAATGCCGTTTGGCGGAATGAAGTCCAGTGGTTTTGGGCACTTCGGTGGCAAAGCCGGGATCGCGGAATTTACCGATCTGCGCTGGATCACGGTGCAAACGACGCCTCGTCACTATCCGTTCTGACGGTTGCTGCGGCCGGGGCACGTCTTTCTCATGGTGGAAGAGACGAGCCTCCGGATCGCGGGTGCGAGCAAAACAACAACGATACACCGGTGAGTAGCGTTCGCTCCTGGAACGACGAGCGATCACCTCAAGGAGACTGCAATGCCTATTTTCAATGTTGAGTTGTCGCTCGATCGCACCGGGTGCGGGTCTGTCCGGGGGGCGAAATGAACGATCGTAATCTCCGCCTGCCGACCGTAGACATAGGCCGCACCCTCGATGACGGACCGTTCTCTGCGTTTCAGCGAATGGTCGTCTTTCTCGCCGCGCTTGCGATCGTGATGGATGGATTCGACGGGCAACTCATCGGGTTCGCCATTCCCAGCTTGATCAAGGAATGGGGCATTACGCGCAATGCATTTGCGCCAGCGGTTGCCGCGGGCCTCGTGGGCATGGGTATAGGTAGCGCATTCGCAGGGCTCTTCGCGGACAGGTTCGGGCGGCGCTGGGCAATTATCGGGAGCGTGCTGATATTTGGCGTGGCGACGAGTTCGATTGCGCTGTCGCCCGACGTCATGACCATTGCGATCCTGCGCTTCGTCGCGGGACTGGGTATCGGTGGCGCGCTGCCGAGCGCGACGACCATGACCGCGGAATTTACGCCTGCTCGCCGGCGGACGCTCGCAGTGACTGCGACGATCGTTTGCGTACCGCTGGGGGGCATGCTTGCCGGACTGTTCGCGAGCGTTGTGCTGCCTCACTATGGCTGGCGGGGACTCTTTCTCATCGGAGGCACGCTTCCCGTCGCGCTGGCGCTCCTGCTGTTTCTCGTCATGCCGGAATCGCCGCGTTATCTTGCCCGTCATCACGAACGCTGGAATGAACTGCGTCGCCTGCTGACCCGCATGTCCCGCGCGATTCAGCCGGACGCCGTGTTCGCCGATCAGAAGGAGCAGAAGGCGGGAGAGCGTCCAGGCTTTCGTGCGTTGTTCGCGGACGGCCAGGGCCGCGACACGATCGCAATCTGGATCGCTTTCTTCATGAACCTGATCGCGGTCTACAGCGCTTTCAGCTGGCTGCCGACGATGCTTGCCGGCGAGGGGCTCAGCCCGTCGGTGGCAGGTTCAGGTCTCACCGCCTACAACCTGGGCGGTGTCGTCGGCGCACTGGGCTGCGCAGTGGCAATCGGCCGGTTCGGGTCGCGCTGGCCTTTGCTCGCGTGTTGCCTGATGGCATCCGCGAGCGCGCTTTTCCTGCGCGGTCTCGACGTCTCCGCCCACGCGACGTTGCTTGTGTTCGGCATCGGTTTGCACGGCCTTTTCGTGAACGCGGTTCAGTCGACGATGTACGCCCTTTGCGCCTACGTCTATCCAACCGGGATACGCGCGACCGGGACCGCATCCGCGCTCGCATTCGGGCGGCTCGGCGCGATTCTCAGCGCGTTCGCGGGGGCATTCGTGATCACGCAGGGCGGGGCGTCTGCGTACCTGGGCATGCTGGGTGGCGCGATGGCGATGGTCTTTATCTGCCTGATGATCGTGCATCGTCATATTCCGCCCGTCGACCAAGCATGACGTCAGTCTCGAGGGCGACGTTTGCCACGGGCTCCGCGCAGAGCAGGTAACGGCGTCGCTCATGTTGAATCGAATTTCAGAAAGCACCTGACAGTACCTTCAGTTGGAGATTTTATGCGCACTCAAGTCGGTATTATTGGCGCCGGTCCCGCCGGCCTCCTTCTTTCTCATCTTTTGCACCTGAAGGGTATCGAATCCGTCGTGCTCGAAACCCGCGAACGCGAGCAGATTGAATCGACGATCAGGGCGGGTGTACTCGAGCAGGGGACGATGGATCTGCTCGAAGCGTCCGGTGTCGGCGAACGGATGAAGGCGGAAGGTGCGTTGCATCACGGCTTTGAACTTGCGTTCGACGGAAAGCGGCGACGCATCGACCTCAAGGCGTTGACCGGTCGGTCCATCACCGTCTATGCGCAGCACGAAGTCATCAAGGATCTGGTGGCGGCTCGCGTTGCAGCGGGCGGGGAAATCCTGTTCGGTGTCTCGGATGTCTCGATTCACGACATCGACACCTCCGCCCCGTCGATCCAGTTCGTGCATCAGGGGCAGGCACACACGCTGGACTGCGATTTCGTGATCGGATGCGACGGTTCGCAAGGGGTATCGCGTTCGGCGATTCCCGAGAGCGTTCGTCGCGATTTCGAGCGCGTTTATCCCTTCGGCTGGTTCGGCATTCTGGTTGAAGGTGCGCCCTCCGCCGACGAGCTGATCTACGCACGTCACGATCGTGGCTTTGCTCTGGTCAGCACCCGTTCGCCGACGGTTCAACGTATGTATTTCCAGTGCGACCCGAAAGATTCCGTGGATACGTGGTCCGACGATCGGATCTGGGCCGAAATGCACGCACGAGTCGACTCCGCCGATGGTCAGCGCGTTGTCGACGGGAAGATTTTTCAGAAGAATATCGTCGGCATGCGAAGCTTTGTCTCGACGACGATGCAGCATGGCCGGCTGTTTCTTGCCGGCGATGCCGCTCATATCGTTCCTCCCACCGGAGCCAAAGGCCTCAACCTGGCCGTCTCCGACGTACGGATCCTGAGCAGTGGACTCGACGCGTATTACCGGAATGGCGATGAAGTGCAACTCGCCTCGTACAGTCAGTCCGCGCTGAAGCGGATCTGGAGAGCGGAGCATTTCTCCTACTGGATGACCCGCATGATGCATCGCCTCGATGACGCATCGCCGTTCGAGCAGCAGTTGCAGGTTGCCGAACTCGAACATGTGACCACGTCCGAGACTGCGGCGAGGTCCCTGGCCGAAAACTATGTCGGGAGCGTCGTCGTCTAGCTTTCGACATTCGTGCAATTGCTTTGTCGTCTTCCGGTTCGAACGATCGAGAGAGGCGCGCGAAACTGGAGTACAGCGCGCCTCATGTTTTCGCATCACGATTTACTCTGACAGTACGCAAATCATGACAACAGGATCTCCCGGCATTTTCTCCGTCAGCGACTACCGTGACGAAGCCAGACGGCGGCTGCCACGAATGGTGTTCGACTATCTGGAAGGCGCGGCGGACGATGAATCGGGACTGAGGCATAACCGTTCCGCGTTCGATAAGTTGCAGTTGTTGCCACGCCGACTGTCGGATGTCAGCACGCGAGAGCAGTCCGTGGAGCTTCTGGGCCAGCGGCTTCCATCACCGCTGGTGATCGCACCAACGGGCCTCAATGGCGCATTCTGGCCCAAAGGCGACCTCGCACTTGCGCGCGCAGCGGGCAACGCCGGTATTCCGTTTGCACTATCGACGGCGTCCAACATGTCCATCGAAGAGGTGGCAAAAGGGGCTGACGGAGAACTGTGGTTTCAACTGTACGTGGTTCATCGCAACCTCGCGAAGAGCCTGGTCAATCGTGCCCGTGCGGCTCGCTATTCGACCTTGATCCTCACCACCGATGTAGCGGTCAACGGCTTTCGCCAGCGCGATCTTCGCAACGGATTTACCATGCCGTTCAAGGCAAGTGCGCGTGCGGCTGTCGACGGACTATCGCACCCGCGTTGGCTTTGGGCTTATCTGATGAACGGCATGCCGGAGTTGAAAAATTTCGCGACGGATGACGCATCGGACACCGCCTCCCAGGCAGCGATTCTTCGCAGACAGATGGATGCGAGCTTCAGTTGGGACGACCTGCGCCGTTTGCGGGACGAATGGCCGGGCAAACTCCTTGTCAAGGGCATCGTGACGGCTGAAGATGCGGCGCGGTGCGTCGAGCTCGGTGCGGACGGCGTGATCGTTTCCAACCACGGCGGCAGGCAACTCGCCGACCTGCCCGCCACTGCCGATGTGCTGCCGGATATTGTCGAGCGCACCTCCGGGGCGACTGTCATTCTCGACAGTGGCATACGGACGGGGGCCCACGTTGTCAAGGCGATCGCCTTGGGGGCACATGCGGTGATGCTGGGGCGCGCTACTTTATACGGGTTGGCAGCCAGAGGGGAAATCGGCGTGAGCGACGTCATCGAGATGATCAAACGGGAAACCGACCGGACGCTCGCCCTCATCGGTTGCCGCTCGGTCGGTGAGCTCGATCGCAGCTATATTTCGAAGCGCCCCTCGTAGGTTTTTGCGCATTGACGCCGGATTCTGGATGCGCAATGGTTCGGGATAGCTACCCGCGTATTTGCCGTCGGAATTTTGTGCCATGAATAAAGTGATTACTACGGATCATTACCATCGCGACGACAGGCTGTTGGCATGGGCGGATCAGGTTCGGGCCAGTTGCGTCCCCATGGTTTTCCGGACCGAGTCCGATCAGGGATTTCGTGGGGAGATCTCCAGCGTGAGCACCGACGGCGTGTGCGTGTCCCGGATCTCGGCGGTCGATCACGTTGCGGCGCATGACTGGGACGAAGTTCGGCGTACGGCGGACGACTACCTGCTCGTGTCGATACAGATCGAGGGACGCGGTGCGATCGAGCAGGATGCCCGCACCGCGTTCGTCGCCCCTACCGACATGGTGCTGTTTGACTCGTCGCGCAATTTCGCCTGGCATTTCTCCGGGGAGCATTACACGATCCGCTTTCCACGCAAGGCGCTGGAGAACCTGGTGCCGTGTGGCCGGCAGCACACCGCGGTGAGGATTCCCGCCGCGACCGGGATACGCCGAATCGCCGCGGACCATATCGCGTCCCTGCACAGAGCGCTTTCGTCGGACGAAGGCGCCGTGGCGGGCTGCGCGAGGCTTGCCGATGTGACCGCAAATCTGGTCGCCCTGGCGCTGGCCGATTATTTCAACACGGTTCCCCTGCCCAAATCCAACGTGAAAGAGATGCACCTGCTCAGGGCACGTGCGTTCATCAAGGATCGTATTCACGAACCGGAATTGGGACCCGAGCAGGTCGCCGACGAGCTGGGCGTTTCCAGCCGTTATCTTTACCGGCTGTTCGCCGAGGTCGGGGAGTCGATTGGCGAGATCATCTGCACGACCAGGCTCAATGGGTGCGGCGAGTGGCTTCAGCAACGCGCCTACGCAAACCGCTCGATTACCGATATCGCGATGGCATGGGGTTTCAATAATGCATCGCATTTCAGTCGTACGTTTCGACGTCACTTCGGAATGTCCGCGCGCGACTACCGTGCGAAGCATCAAGACGTTTTCTGAATCGGCCTTGAGTTGGCTGCGCAGCGATCCCGCCTGCTGGCAGCATATGTGAAATTCCTGTTCTGTCTGAGTCAAGCGGCCGCCATATTGGCCCGGGACACTTCATCCACAACGTTGCGGGCGTCCCGCCCCGCGAGTCGTGGAGGAGTATCTTGGCTCTCAACCATCCCCAATATAAAGCGGCCGTGGTGCAGGCCGCCCCGGCGTTCCTCGATCTTCAGGCAGGAATCGAAAAATCCATACGCTTGATTGAGGAGGCCGCACAGGCCGGCGCCGACCTGATCGCATTCCCCGAAGTCTGGCTGCCGGGCTATCCGTTCTATGTCTGGCTCGGTACGCCGGCCTGGTATATGAGCAAAGGCTATGTTCAGCGTTATTTCGACAACTCGCTGAGCTACGAGAGTCCGGAAGCCGATGCACTGCGGGACGCGGCGAGAAAAAACCGTATCACGGTGGTGATGGGGCTTTCGGAGCGCAAGGGTCACTCGTTGTATATCTCCCAATGGATTATCGGCCCCGACGGAGAAACGCTCCTGCAACGACAGAAGCTCAAGCCTACACACCTCGAGCGGACCGTTTTCGGTGACGGAGAGGGCAGTGGCTTGACCGTGATCGACAGCCCGCTGGGCAAGCTTGGCGCGCTTTGTTGTGCCGAACACGTGCAACCTCTGACCAAAGCCGCGATGTATGCGCAAGGCGAACAGGTTCACGTTGCCGCCTGGCCGAGCTTTTCCCTGTATGAATTCGCCAGCGCATTGAGCCACCAGGTGAACAACGCGGTTACGCGGACCTATGCCGTCGAAGGCAGTTGCTTTGTCCTTGCGCCTTCGACAGTCGTCACCGAAGAGATGGTCGAGAGTCTCTGCGACACCGCGGACAAGCGTCAGCTGTTGCGGGCAGGCGGCGGCCATAGCGTGGGATACGGGCCCGACGGGGCGGAGCTGTTCGAAAAGATCGACGAAACCGCAGAAGGCCTGCTCTACGCCCATATCGATCTCGGCAAGCAATCGCTTTCGAAGTGCGTTTTCGATCCCGCGGGGCATTACTCCCGGCCGGACGTTGTTCGATTGCTGATCGACCGGCGACCGCGCCCCCCTTTCACCGAGATTCTCGATAAAACGCCGGCGGAGACGGTTGCCGATGGCCAACCGTCGGCAGACAACGGCTGCTTGTTCGAGTTTGCGACAAGTGGAGCAGATCGGTAGCGGGACCATCGAGCTCGCGGTGGCATTCCATGGCGAGCCGGTTCATGGGTTTTACGTCGCAGCCGTGTTTGATTGATGTCGATTGGAACTGGATGGTTTTTCTTCGGAATAACAGCAATCCAGTCATGACTTTATATTTAGGATGTCGATATGAAATACAAAGAAAATAGAGACTACGAATGGAAGATGGTCATCTTTCTTGCGGTGCTGTTCGGAATCGTCGGTCTCGACCGTCTGGTTATCGTGTACCTGTTTCCGGTTCTTCTGCCGGAACTCAAACTGAATAACACGCAGGCCGGCGCCATCGCCTCGGTTCTCGCGTTGACCTGGGCAATTTCGACATGGGTGCTCGGGAGTCTGTCCGACCGCTATGGGCGTCGCAAGATTCTGCTCGGGTCTTCGATTTTCTTCTCGGTGATGACATCCTTTACCGGGGTCGCCAAGTCGTTCCACAGCATGCTGCTCGTGCGCGGCCTCCTTGGCGTCGGAGAGGGGGGCGTCTTCAGTGCCAGCGTCGCGACCATCGATGAAATATCGACGCCGCGTCGGCGCGGCTTGAATCTGGGCATCCACCAGTCGTTCTTTCCCCTTCTGGGTATCGGCCTTGGACCGATCATCGCTACCCAGCTCGTGATGCATATGCGTTGGGAGTGGGTGTTTTTCGTTCTCGGTATCCCGGGGCTTCTGCTGACGTTCCTGATCGGCAAGACCATGCGAAAGTCGGAGGCAGGTCGAGATAAGCAGGCCCGAACGGCATCGGCCGGCCCCTTGACCGTGCTGCGTTACAAGAACATCTGGTTGACCACGGTAATTGGATCACTTTTCCAGACGGGCCTGTTCGTTTTCTCGACGTTTGTCGCGCTCTATCTGACCAAGGTGGTGGGCCTCAGTCTCGGCACGGTTGGCCTGATCATATCCGGATGGGGTTTCGGCGGATTCATCGGGATGATCGCTGTTCCGGCGATGTCTGATCGGCTCGGTCGGCGTATCGTGCTGGTCGTTTCCGCGGCTTGCTATGGGGTCCTGATGTTGGCGTTCGTTCTTTGCCACGCTTCTCCGATCGTCATGTTCTGCAACCTCTTTGCCGCCGGGATTTGCGGCTTCGGCATCGCACCGCTCTTTCTTGCCGTGATTCCCTGCGAATCCGTACCGCCCACTCTGACGGGCTCCGCCGTGGGCGTTCCCACCGCTGTCAGTGAACTCATCGGCGGGGTCCTGATGCCGGTGGTGGCAGGTGGGCTTGCCGACACATTCGGTCTTGGTTATCCGATGCTGATCGTCGGGGGCGTGTCGTTGGTTAGCGCACTCGTGGGAATGTTTCTCGAGGAAACGGTGCCCGCTGCTACGTCGAAGCATTCCGTCTCGAACATAGACGCGGTCTGAACGTCGGGGAAAGCGCCGGTGGATTTGAGGCCTTTGCGGGAATCGCGCGATCAAGGCCGCTGACGTCGGCAGAGAGGCTGAATCAGGGGGGGCGAGGCGACGTTGCGAGGGTTGACTGCGTCGTCATTTCTAACGATGCGATACAAAAAAGCAGGCGCGCATTCTACGAAGACCGAAACGTAAGAGAGACGTAGATGCCAACCCTCCCGCAGCTTTCAGTCGTCGACGCAAAAGGTGCGATCGATCGACGCGAGATCTCCTGCCTGGAATACGTTCAGGCTCTGGTGGATCAACAGGCCAAAACCGAGTCGCTGAACGGGTTCGTGTATTTCAACCCTGAGGAGTTCTTGCAATCGGCGCGGGCGCATGACGAATCGCCCGCTGCCCGAACAGGGCGGATATCGCTTGCAGGCATTCCTTTGGCAATCAAGGACAACATCGATTGCGTGGGCATGCCGACAGCCGCGGGAACGGCAGCGCTCCGCCACGCTGTACCTCGAGCGAACGCGCCAGTCGTCGCACGCGTGATCGAAGCGGGCGCGTTGGCCGCCGGCAAAGCCAACATGCACGAACTCGCTTTCGGCTGCACGAACGACAACGGATTCTTTGGCCCGGCCCGCAACCCGTATGACCCGTCCAGAATTCCCGGAGGAAGCAGCGGCGGGTCTGCAGTGGTGGTGGCAAGTGGTGCGGTGCCGGCGGCCCTCGGCACTGACACGGGCGGATCGGTGCGAATACCGGCGGCGCTGTGTGGACTGGTCGGTTTTCGTCCTACGCATGGACGGTATCCGTCAGAGGGCGTTGTACCGATATCGCCCACGCGCGACACGGTAGGCCCGATCGCCCGAACCGTCGCCGACGTGATGTTGCTGGACGAGATCCTGTCTGGAAGTGGCTCAGCGCTTCCCGTTGTCGACGGCGCACGTGACTTCCGCGTGGCAGTCCCGTACTCGACGATGTGGGAGGGGCTGTCACCCGATGCCCGGCCGGTACTCGAAGGCGCCCTGCAGAAGCTCGAGGACGCAGGCTTCGAACTGGTTGATGTCGATCTGCGACGGTATCCGTTTTTCCGTGCGCAGAAGAGCGCAACCATCCCGTTTTTCGAGTTTGGCGGTGCCGTTGGACGCTATCTGGAAACAGGCGGGGTGGCTGTGACGTTCCCGGAGATCGTTGCCCAGATCAAGAGCCCGGATGTGGCACGGATCGTCAGCGAGATCCTGGGGGACGGTGCGATATCTGCAACCGACTATGCCGAAGCGCTTCTCGCGCGAGAGCGGTCGCGCGCGTCTTACGTGGAGTGTCTTCGCGAGGTGGGGGCAGACGCACTGCTATTTCCCACCATCCTGGTTCCGGCTTGCACCATCGGCGCTGAAACCGTGGCGGTCGGGTCGGAAGCGCTCGACGTCTTTGCCGCGTACACGCGAAATACCGAACCAGGCAGCAATGCAGGGGTACCCGGCATCACCGTTCCCGCAGGGCTGACCCAGGAGGGGCTCCCGGTTGGATTGGCGCTGGACGGTGTTCCGCATTCGGATCAGCGAATCCTGCAGATCGGCAAGGAAATGGAGCGCGTTCTGAGTGCCGCGACGTTCCCGCGTCTCGATGCACACATTTAATACGTCCGGCAACGGCTTAACGAGAAAGGCAAGCAAATGAATCGTCGAAATGTCCTGAAAAGTATTGCGCTCGGTGCTGCGAGTGCCGCAGTGGGCGTCGGGGGGCTCGTGCCGGCATCGGTACGCGCGGCAAACCAGCCACTGAAGTTGGCGCTGATGGCGCCGATGAGTGGGCCTGCCGCATTTTTTGGTCAAGCCTGCAAAAACTGCGCAGCGATGGCAGTCGACGAGATCAATGCGCGCGGGGGCGTGTTGGGGCGCCCGCTCGAGTTGCTGGTGGGAGACGCCGGCGCCGCGCCTTCCGAGTCGGCGCAGACGGCGCTTCGCCTCTGGAAGCGCGACAAGGCGGAGGTCTTTGTCGGATCGCACGATAGTGCTGTCCGCACGGCGCTGGAAAGTCTGTTCAGAGGCCAGGTGCCTTACTTCTATACCCCGATGTACGAGGGAGGCGATTGCGCGAAGGGTACGTTTTTCGTCGGCGAGACGCCCGCACAGCAACTGACGCCGGTCATTCCGTGGCTGACGGCCAAACACCAGGTCAAGCACTGGTTCCTGATCGGCAACGACTACATCTGGCCGCGCAAGTCGAACGAAGTGGCGAAAAAGGCGATTCAAGGTTCCGGCGCGACCGTGGTCGGCGAAGAGTACGTTCCATTCGACGTCGATAACTTTGACGCGGTGCTTGGCAAAATCCGGGACAGCAAGGCAGATGCGGTCTTCATCACACTGGTGGGCGGGTCGGCCGTCACGTTCAACAGAAGTTTTGCGAGCTTCGGTCTCAGCGACAAGCTGATCCGCTTCGGCACGATGATCGAAGAAAACACCTTGATCGGCATCGGGGCGTCCAACTCCAGGAACCTCTACTCGGCTTCCGGCTTTTTCTCGACGCCGACCGCCACGTCCGGCCAGTTTCTGGAGCGCTATCACAAGCAGTTCGGCGCTTCGGCGGTTTTGAGCAGCATCGGCGAGTCGACGTACGAGGGCATCCTGATGTATGACGCCATGGCCAGGAAGGCGAACTCCGCGGCGATCGGCGATCTGATGAAGGCTTCCGACGGCGCGAGTTACAAAGGCCCGCGTGGCGTGGTCACGATGAAGTCCCGCAACGTGACGGCCGACATCTTCCTCGCCAAGGCTTCAGGCGCCCGATACGACATCGTCAAGACGTTCTCACAACTTAGCTCGGCCGAAACCTGCACGAGCGGAGCGGGTGCGGGCTGAAGTCATGCTGCTTTCCTATCTTCTCAATCTCGGGTACGCGTGTGCGGCCCTCGCGCTCACGACGATAGGTCTGGCAATCGTGTTCGGGCTGCTGGGCGTGTTGAACATGGCGCATGGCGAGTTCATCATGCTGGGCGCGTACTCGGTGGTCGTCGTGCAGCGTCTCGGGCTGCCCGCCTTGCTTGCCATACCTTTGGCGATCGTCGTATGCGCTGCGGTCGGGTGGATCGTCGAGCGCCTGCTGGTTCGTCCTTTGTATCAGCGGCCATTCGATACCTTGCTCGCAACCTGGGGCGTGTCGATCCTTCTCCGCGAAGGCGTGGTCGCATTGTTCGGAAAGGGTTACCAGGACGTGGCGGGTGCGGATGGCGCATCGATCGATGTCTTCGGCACCCAGTACCCGGCATTCCGGCTTGCGATGATGCTCGCGGTGGGCCTGGCATTCGCCGGGCTCGCGGCATGGTACAGCCGCAGCCAGACGGGCGCGCGGATTCGAGGCATGGTCGCGAATCCCCTTCTTGCCAAGGCGGCCGGCATCAATACGACCCGACTGGCCAGTGGCACTTTCATAACGGGTGTGGTTCTGGCCGGGTTGGCGGGCGTGCTGCTCGCACCGATCGTGCGGGTCGAGCCGTACATGGGCCTCGACTATCTGCTCAATTCGTTCTTTGTGCTCGTTGTCGGCGGTCTGGGCAGTCTGCTCGGTCTCGCGGTAGGCACGTTCGTCATTGGAGGAACGCAGGTCGCAGTGTCGAGTTTCATCGATCAGACGTCGGGGTATACCGCTGTTCTGATCCTATCCATCTATTTCTTGTGGAGTCGCCCAAATGGCCTCGTCTCGCGCCGTTGAAACGTCCCTCCAGGCTGTCACGGCGGCGATTCTTCTAAGCTTGCCGCTGTGGGCCGGTGACTACAGCGCAAACCAGATCGGGCTTCTGTTGCTGTATGGCATGGCAACGCAAAGCGTTGCGTTGTGCTGGGGGAATGCAGGATTCCTGCCGCTGGGCCAAAGCCTGTTTTTCGGGCTGGGCGCGTATGTCAGCGCCTTTGTATTGCGCTCCGCGGCAGCGGCCGGCGGCGAATGGCAGATGATTCTGCTTCCGCTTGCAATCGCAGTACCTGCGGCGCTGGCCTATGCAATCGGATTCATCGTCTTTGCGCGCCGGATCGACAGCGGACCGTTCTTTTCATTGATTACCCTTGCGCTATGCATGTTGGGATTTCTGGTTGCCAATCAATGGAGCAGCGTAACCGGCGGCTTCAACGGGTTGACCGATATCCCTGACCTGCCGATGACCGACAGGTATGGAAACCTGTATTACGTGATCGCAGCGGCTTCGGTAGTCGTCACTGGACTGATCACCTGGTTGAACCGCAGACCGATCGGGACGCTCTGGGCCGCTACCTCGGAGAATGAAGATCGCCTTCAGTTTTTTGGATTCGCGACACACAAACTGAAGGCTGCCGCGTTTGGCCTCTCAGGCGCGATCGCGGGTTTGGGTGGCGCCCTGTATGCGCCGCACGAGGGTCTTGTCGGTCCTCAGGCGGTCGGCGTGGCGTTGTCAGCGCAGTTTGTCATCTGGGCTGCCGTTGGGGGGAAGCGCAGTCCGTTGGGCGCGCAACTCGGTGCCGTGGTGATCGGACTGCTCGCAGCGACCTGGCGTGATCTGTTCACCTATTGGGAGGTACTGGTCGCGCTGATTTTCATCGGTGTGGTGCGGCTATTTCCCGATGGCCTGGCCGGCGCGGCCGCAGCGCTTGCCCGAATCGCGGGCCTGCGCGTCGCGAACACCATTCCGGAGAAACGGGTAGATGCGCCCGACATCGCCACGATTGACGTACGACCGCCCCAATCTACGCTGCTTAGTTTCAGCAAGGTGCAAGTAAGCCAGGGCAGCGTCAACATTCTCAACGGGCTCGATCTCGAGGTGGGGGCCGGGGTCATCAATTGTTTCATTGGCCCCAATGGCGCCGGGAAGACGTCGACATTCAATGCAATGACGGGCCGCTTGCCAGTACGTTCAGGCGAGATCCACTTTCGCGGGGCCGAGATTTCGTCCTCTCAGGCCTGGCAGGTCGCCCGATTGGGCGTCGGCCGCAAGTTTCAGATTCCCACGGTTTTTGCCCAGTTGTCCGTCAACGAGAATCTTCAGATCGCCCTGTGGGCGAACCGGATACGTTCCCACGAGATGCTGACCGATGCCCCCCTGCATTGGAATTCGGTTCAACGAATCCGCACGCTTGGCAAATTCGGGTTTCTTGAATTGCATATGGCTGTTCGTGCGGGAGATCTTTCTCAAGGGATGCGCCAGATGCTGGAGTTCGCGATGGTGGCAATCACCGAGCCGCGTCTTCTGCTTCTTGACGAGCCTTGCGCTGGCCTCTCGGCGTACGAAACCCATCACATGATGGACGCGATCACGTCGACGGTCAGCGAACTGGAGGCGTCGGCCATTGTGATCGAGCATGACATGAGCGCGCTCGAAAAGATCGCCAGCAACGTGGTGGTCCTTCATCAGGGAAGAAGCCTCGCGGTTGGCTCGCTGTCGCAAATCAAGATGTCGGCAGAGGTCAAGGCTGTCTACTCGGGAGGAAGAAAATGAGCGCACGCCAGCGAGAAGCAATGTTGAGGTTTTCGTCGATCGTCGCCGGCTATGGTGACACGATGGTGCTCAAAGGGATCAGCGGCGA
This sequence comes from Burkholderia theae, assembly GCF_048565265.1. NCBI lineage: Bacteria > Pseudomonadati > Pseudomonadota > Betaproteobacteria > Burkholderiales > Burkholderiaceae > Burkholderia > Burkholderia theae. The sequence continues at coordinate 456,199 of NZ_CP183463.1, read as the reverse complement.
GGTGGCCGCGGGTAACGTCCTCGGCGTATTCGGCCGCAATGGTGTTGGCAAGTCGACGCTGATGCGCGCGTTGACAGGCGTCATCCAGCCCACGTCCGGTACTGTCACTGTCAACGGCGGTGATGTCGGCAAAGTGCCGTCGCACCGACGGCGAAGTCTAGGGATGAGCTACGCACCGCAGGAGCGGGTTGTCTTTGACAATCTGAGCGTTGCAGACAACCTGACGCTTGGATTCAAGACAAGAAGCCTGGAAGCATACGACGACTTGTTCCAGATTTTCCCGCGTCTGAAAGAGCGGTTGTTACAGCCGGCTGGCAAGCTGAGCGGCGGTGAAAAGAAGTTGCTTTCCTTCGCCAGAATCGTCGCAGAGCGTTCGCCTGTCACGCTGATCGATGAGCCGTCGGAAGGTGTTCAGCAGGAGAACCTGGAGCGGATGGCATCTGTTATCCGGTCTCGAACCGCTGAAGGGGCGGCGTTTGTGGTTGTCGAGCAGAATCTGACGTTTCTCACTTCGATCGCCGACAATTTCATCGGTTTGGATCATGGAGAGATCGTGCTGTCGGGCGACTCGATCGATATGTCTCGCGAGCAGCTCGAAGCCGTACTGGCGGTTTAGTCTCTCGTATCGAACGATTCGTCGCTCGCACCTGACTGTCGACCGTGCCGTTCAACACTCATGACGGCACGGTCGTTCTGGTCGCGGCGACGGAAGCAGCAAGCTCCGCACGGTTGGAGAATCCCTTCTTGTCCATGATCCGCCGCAAATGGGTGCGCACGGTAGACAAGCTGATGCAGAGAAGACGGCCGATATCCTGATCGGTACAACCCTTCGCGACAAGTTGGGCGATCTCGCTCTCCCGGTCGGTGAGACCCGTCGCGCTGCCGGCCCTCCGTTTGATGGCGCGGCAAAGGAACGGCTCGAGTGCATCGAGCACGAGTTTGTCGCGCATCTCGAAGTCAGGTCGATTCTTCGTCCGCCAGATTCTCAGATCGCTGAGTTGCCGTTCGCCGTCGAAAACAAACACGTTGATTCCGTGATGCAAACCGTCATGCGCGAGAAACTCGTTATAGAACGCACTTTTCTCCAGTGCAGGCCGGTCCATGACCTCCTCCACCAAGGTAGCTCTGCGCATCTTGCAGAGCTGCGCTGTCATCGGGTCATTGTGCTGGTACCAGCTTGTGTAGCGACGCACGTGATCGGAGTCGACATTGACTGCAATCGGGTCGACGTACATCCCTTTTTCCGCATCCCAGTTGTACGACACGCAGAAATCGGATCGCAGCAGCCGGGTCAGGTCTGACAAAACGACGCGCCTGACATCCACCATCGGTCCGAGCTCTTCGAGCCGTCCGATGATGTCCCCGAAAAGTCGGAGTTCGTCGAGCGTGAGGTCGTGAACTGGTGGCTTCAAGGGGGCCTCATCGGTAGGAGGAATCAGGAGACAGCATACGCTGCAGCCCGGAAAAACTGGTTCGCATTACACATCAAGCATAGCAGGGAAAAAATACTGATCGGCAACGAACTTCGCTTCATTTACCTGTTCGTTGCATTCATGCCGCAGTCGGATCCACGGGATGCTTGCGGTGCAAAAGGCGACGCTCGACGGGGCCCTTGAATTTCGTGGGAGAGGGTTCGAGCCACGGCTTTCGTGTCGACATTTCTAACGATGGGGATCAAAAAAAGCTGCTCATAGAGTAGACGCACAGTGGGAAGCGGACGTGCTGAGACTGTTCGTTGTAGCGAGGCAAGCTGGAGGATTACCCGGAGACGCCTGCCCATTGACCAAACGATTCCGATGCATTTCCAGCGGGACGTTTTCCTCAGTCATTCTCGTCAACGAAAACTACTCTATAAAATTAGGAAAGCGATATGAATATGGTCATCAAGAGAAGCATGGTTGTGTGCGCCGCGGTTGGGTGCAGCGCGGCACATGCACAGTCGTCCGTGACGCTGTACGGGCTGATCGATGCGGGCATTACGTACACGAACAATGCGACATCGAGCACGGGACATGGCGCGCTCGTACAGTTTGCATCCGGGTCTTCGCAGGGGGATCGCTGGGGGGTAACGGGTAAAGAGGACCTGGGTGGCGGGCTCAAGGCGATCTTTACGCTCGAAAGTGGCTTTCAACTTTCTAACGGGGCCTTGGCGCAAAGCGGGCTGTTGTTCAATCGTGAAGCCTTCGTGGGCCTTGATGGTCGCTTCGGGACGCTGACGCTCGGGCGGCAATACGACTTCATCGGCGATATTTTCCCGGCGTACTCGATCGCAGGGAACACGGCAGCGGGTATCCTGGGGTGGGGAATCCCGGCGTATGCTGCTGGCGGGTATACGCTTGATAACCGACTGTGGGGCGATAACGTCAATAACTCGGTGAAGTATCTTTCGCCAACGATCTCGGGGTTCAGTGCCGGTGCCATGTACGGTTTCGGCAATGTGGCCGGCTCGTTGGGCACCAACAGCTCGATGAATTTTCTGCTGAACTACAGCCAAGGTGGGCTCGCCGCATCGCTGTCGTATTTCAAGCAGCATAACGCGACAAATTCCGCGAATTTGACGGAATACGCTGGCGGTGCAACTTACAGCCTGGGGAAAGCTCAGATATTCGGCGTAGTGACTGATGTCCAGTTGAGCAGCGGCACCAAAGCTCGGGCGCTGACCTATGACGGTGGCATGACTTACTTTGTCAGGCCCGATATTTCGCTTGGAGCGGGGTTCCAGTTTCAAGAGCGCAACAATGGGGGCGGCAGCGCGAATCAGGTAACCATCGGGGCCGATTACTTCATTTCCAAACGCACCGACGTTTATTTCGTTGGCGCGCTCGCGCATGATCACACACACGGCGCTCAAATCGAAGCAGCGCTCGGATCGCCGTCCAGCACGAGTTTTCAGACTGCGGCGAGGATTGGCATTCGGCACAAGTTCTAACTGTTGCGGGTCAAGACCGATGGCGAACTGGAGGTTCGCCAATCTGTTGAGGAAGGGAACATGGTTCAGAGTAGTCTCCCGGAACATAGTCCCGAGCGTTGTCGGTTACAGAGAAGCCTCATGCATTTCTGACGGGCGTCGGAGGGGCGCTCGGCTTCGCGTTCATCGTCGGCGGAACCGTGCTGTCCGGGCTGCTCAGCCCGCTCTATTAGGCGACGTTAGTGATGTGGTCGTTCTCGCATACGACACGTTTAGACGACCTTTTTTCCCGCCGTTCCTACGCTATCTGAGCCTGTTCAACCGGCTGGCTGGCAATGGTGCGTTCATCTATCTGACGATGCTCGCACCGCTGCGTCGTCGATGGGGCGACTTGGTTCCCTATGCGCTGACCGGGTTCGCATATTGGGTGTTGATGTCGGTTGCTGCGTACGAAGCATTGTGGCAACTAGTCTACAAGCCGCTCTATTGGGAGAAGATTCGTCACGGACTGTCGTCGCATATCGCGATCGAGCTTGCGAAGGCGGCGTCGACCGGAATGCCCTCGTAATGCGTACGCTGCGGTTTGCATCGGTTGCGGTCGTCGCATGCACAGTGTTCGTCGCGCTGTCCGGCTGGCTGCGCGCGCATGGCTTCGTTGCCGCGTCACCACCGCCGAAGCAGGCGGTGCAGCCGCGCCGTTGCCGGTGCCATCCCGCGCATCCCGCGCGAACTTTTTCCTTTCCTTTCTTCGGACGATTCTCCGTTGCTTGACCGCTTCGCGCGTCGGCATGGATCGATGCGCTCGATCGGCGAACGCCTTGCGGAATTTTCAGGAAAAGCGGGCTTCGGCTGGCAACCGCCTGGGAACGCATGCATTGCACGCAGGCATCGAGACAACGCATGCGATGCCGAACCGGCGCGTTCGGGCGGAAACGCACGTCGACCGACGGGGCGAGTCCGCGCCAGAATATTTTTGTACTGGAAAGTTACTCAGGTATACGGATAATTCGCCGACGGATTTTCGCCGTGCGAATCCGATTTGGCGTGCAAGTCATCTGCATGTCACGGGCGCTTGCGAGCCTCCGTGATTCGCGGTGCCGCCGTGCCGTCCGGCCGGTGTCGCGGCGGTCCACACATACTAAAGTCAACGATTACGAGGTCGGGAAACATGGAAGCAGGAAGCAGCGCGGGCAACGCGGTCGAATCGATATTCGATACGGGCGCGGAGGTCGACAGCCGTTCAAGACGGCGATTCGTGGCCGGGCTGGGGGCCGTCACGTTGTTGCCCGCATGCGGCGGGGGAGACGGCGGTAACGGCGGTGTCGCGGCCGCGAGCGTAGCGGCGATGCAGGGCAGTGTCGCGCCGGCCGACGCGGTGCTGCCGGCATCCGGCGCGGCTGCCGCTGCGACGTCGGTTGGTTTCAGCCACCCCGGGCTGCTGCTTGCCGAAGCGGACTTCACACGGATTCGCGATTGCATCAAGGCGGGAGAACAACCGTGGTCGACCTGGTGGACGACGCTGTGCGCGAACTCCGCGACCGATCTCAACGGCAAGCCGAGCGCGCGCAGCGCCGTGTATCGCTCCGACCGCAGCGTCTATGCGATGTACCGGGACATCCAGCGCGCGTATTGCTGCGCGCTGCGCTGGAAGATCTCGCAGGACGATCGTTATGCCGATCTCGCGGTGGCGACGCTCGATGCGTGGTCGGCCGAGCTGAAGCGGGTATGGTCCCGCCCGGATGGCTCCAGTGCGCCGGAAGACTGGACCGGTTGGTTGATTGCGGGCATTCAGGGGCACCAATGGGCAAACGTTGGCGAGCTCATGCGGACGTATTCCAAATGGGCGCCGGACGCCATCGCCCGCTTCCAGAACATGCTGTTGACGGTCTTCGCGAGCCTCTCGTCAGGCTGGCTGACCGACACCAGCACCAAGGGCCAGCACCTCGCCTCGTTTGCGAACTGGGATCTGGCCGCACTGTGCGGCACGTTCGCCATCGGCGTGTTTTGCGATCGGGCCGATCTCTATCAGCAGGCGATCGACTACTACAAGGCGAACAACCTCGGCGACTTCCGCGCGACCTTCGGCAATGGCGCGTCGGCGCACAGCGTGTACTTCATGCATCCGGGCTACTTCGGTCAATGGCAGGAGAGCGGGCGCGATCAGGGGCACGCGACGCTGGGCATGTCGCTGTGCGGGGCGCTGTGCGAGATGGCCTGGAAGCAGGGCGAAGACCTGTACGGCTTCGACAACAACCGGTTCCTGGCCGGCGCGGAATACGTCGCGAAGTCCAACCTGCTCGATGCCGCCGGCAAGCCTTACGTGATGCCGTTTGCGCGTCAATGGAGCTCGCAGGGCGTCTTCACCGCGGCCAACAACCAGTCTTATCAAAACCTGCGCGGCTGCTGGGAGCCACTCTACAACCACTACGTCAATCGCATGGGCATCGATGCGCCCAACGTCACGAAGATCGTCGCGAAGACTGAGCAGAACTACTGGTCCGGTAACAGCGACGACATGGTGTTCGGCACGCTCACGCATCGCCTGCCGCCGTATGCGGGGGCGATGAAGGCGCCGGGCGGCCTGTCCGCAGCCAGTACCGGTGGGCATGTCGTCCTGTCGTGGTGGGGCAGCGTAGGTGCCGCGTCGTACCGGATCAAGCGCAGTACCGTCGCGGACGGTTCGTTCTCGGATCTTGGCACGGTGGCGGCCGGCGACGTGCTGACCTTTACCGATACGCCACCGGCCGGCGTCTGGTTCTACCGCGTCGAAGCCGTTGGCGCGGCCAGTCAGGGCACCGTGGCCTCCGGGTCGTTGCGCGTGGCGTTCCCCGGCGAGATGCAACTGTCGATGGGGCTGGACGACGGGAGCGGCGCCACGGCCGTCGGCTGGAGTTTCGCGGGCGACGGCACGCGCCAGCGCGTCGCGGGAACGCTCGGGCAAGGTGCGACGTGGGGAGCGGGGCGGCTTTCGGGCAATGCGGTCGCATTCGACGGTCGGCAAGCGTATCTGCAGCTTCCGGCCGGGTTGTTCGGTCAACTGAGCGATTTCACCGCCGGAATGTGGGTGTACGCGAACTTGCTCCATTGGGACAGCTGCCTCTTCTTCATCGGGACCGACAACATCGCCTATATGCGGCTCGCCCCGCAAGCGGGCGGCGGGCATCTGCGTTTCGGGATCGCCGGCGCCAGCTACAACGACGAGCAGTTCGTCGAGGCAGGCATCGCATTGCCCACGGGCCGCTGGACGCATGTGGCGGTCACGCTGCAGGGCAACACCGCGAAGCTGTACATCGACGGCCAGGTGGCCGGCAGCAGCGATCAGCTCCTGCTGTCGCCGCGCCAGGTCGGCGATGGATTGAGCCTGCTTGGCCGCGATGCGGTGCATCCGTCGTTCAACGGCCGCATCCAGGATTTCCGCGTGTACTCGCGCGCATTGAGCGACAGCGAGATCGTGGCCCTGGCCACGTAACGGCGGCACGAGCATGCGGGCCGCCGTGGCGGCCCGTATCGGCAGCGCAAGCACGCACGTCGCGTGGCGATCGGCATCGCTTCGGTGTCCTGTCGTTCTTTCGAGCTCGTGTCGGGCTGGCGCCGCGTTTGTCGCGCGGCCAGTGCGGTTCATTGCCTCTGGCTTGCGTGCATCAACAACGAGAGAGGAGTGGTGTCATGGATCAGGAAAAAGTGCCGGCATGCGAGCCGGCCGCCCATCAAGCGGCGGACAGCCGCATCGAAAGCAACGCCCGGCGACACTTTCTGCTGGGCCTTGGCGGTCTCGGCGCCGCAACGTTGCTTTCCGCCTGCGGTGGAGCAGACGGCGGCGGCCCGCTGGCGGCCTCGATCAAGGCCGCGGCAACCGGCGTCGCCGGAGCGGCCGCCCAGCCCGCCTATACGTGGGGTAACGTGCGAGTCGTCGCCGGCGGCTATGTATCGGGCCTCATCGCGCATCCGTGGGCAAGCGGGCTCTTGTATGCGCGCACCGATATCGGCGGCGCGTATCGTTACGACGCGGCGAGCAGTACCTGGATCCCGTTGAACGACTGGACGCCGCCGTCGAACTCGCACTGGATGGGGATCGAGAGCATTGCCGTCGATCCGGGCAATCCGAACATGCTTTACATGGTCGTCGGCCTCTATACCAGCTGGTGGGCCCAGAACGGGGCCGTGCTCGTGTCGTCGGACCGCGGTGCGACCTTCACGTCGTATCCGCTGAGCCTGCGAGTGGGCGGCAACCAGGACGGGCGGCAGGTCGGCGAACGGCTGCAGGTGGATCCGAACCATGGGTCGACGCTGTTCTACGGGAGCTCCAACGACAGCTCCCAACCCGCCGCCAACGGCCTGTGGAAGAGTGCCGACAGCGGCCGGACCTGGGCGAAGGTGGGCGGCTTCAATGCGCTGTCGAGCGACGACACGGGCGCCGGCGTCGCGTTCGTCGCATTCGATCCGCGCTCCGGCGGCAACGGTTCGCCGAGCCAGATCCTGTTCGCTGGCGTGTCGACCGGCACGGCGGTGTCAACCCTGTATCGCAGCGGTGACGGCGGCGTGACGTGGAACGCGGTCGCGGGCGGCCCGGCGAGCCCGATGATGCCGCAGCGTGGCCTGATCGGGCCCGACCGCAACCTGTATGTCACGTACGGCAACGTCGCGGGCCCCAACAGCATGACGGCCGGCCAGGTGTGGAAGTACAGCATCGACGCGGGCACCTGGGAGAACATCACGCCGCCCGGGGCGAGCAGCTACCCATCGGGTTTCAGCGGCCTGGCGGTCGATCCGTGGAACCCGGGCGTCGCGGTCGTCATGACGATGGATCACTGGTGGCCGAGCGACACGATGTATCGCACGGGCGACGGCGGCAAGACCTGGACGGACGTCGGCGCGCAGGCGGTGCGGGACGCCAGCCTGGCGCCCTGGTTGACGGATGGCAACGCACAGGCCGGGTTCGGCAACTGGGGGCAGGTCGTGATCGATCCGTCGAATGTCGACCACGCGTTCTATTCGACCGGCGCCACGATCTGGCGCACCTCCAACCTGACCGACGCCGATCGCGGCCTGCCGACCCGCTGGACCATCGGCGCCAACGGCGTCGAGGAAACCGCCGTGCTCGCGCTGGCCTCGCCGACGGCGGGCGCCCCGCTCATCAGCGGCCTCGGCGACATAGGCGGGTTCGTGCATACCGATCTGACGCAGGCGCCGAAGCGGTCGGCGGGGAACATCAACGGCGGCAACGGCACGGGGGTCGATTTCGCGCGAAACGTTCCGGCGAAGATGGTTCTGGTCGGGACCGGCGTGGCGGGCGGCAGCGCGTTCGGCGCGGTCTCGCAGGACGGCGGCACGACATGGACGGCCTTCGCCAACCAGGCCGGCTCGTCCAAGGGGGCCGGCACGGTGGCCTTGTCCGCGGACGGGCGCACGATCGTGTGGGCGCCGTCCGACGTGGCGCCGGTCTACTCGACCAACAACGGCGAGAGCTGGAACCCGTGCGTGGGGGCGTGGACGAACACGCCGCTGCCGGTCGGTGTCCAGGTGCTGTCGGACGGACTCAACGCCAACCTGCTCTATGCGTGGGACAGCACGAACGGTGTGTTCTACGGCAGCGGCGACCAGGGCGCGACGTGGCAGATGTCCGCCAAGGGTCTGCCCGCCAACGGCAAGGCGTCGACGGTGACCGGCATCCAGGGGCAGATCTGGCTAGCGACGTCGTCCGGCCTCTATCGGAGCAGCAATTCGGGCTGGACCTGGGACGCCTTCCAGCCGGGCATCGTCACGTCGGCGATCTCGGTCGGTTTCGGCAAGGCGGCGCCGGGCGCGAGCTATCCGGCCATCTATCTGGCGGGCACGGTCAATGGCGTGATCGCGCTGTTCCGTTCGATCGACCAGGGCGCAACCTGGGTGCAGATCAACGATGCGCAGCATCAGTGGGGCGGCTACGCATTGGTGGTCGGTGACCCGAGGACGTTCGGCACCGTCTACGTGTCGCCGAACAGCGGTCGCGGCATTGTGTACGGTACTTCGGCTACCTGATCGATCGTCGCGACATCGCGGCTGAAGCGGGCCTCGACACGATAGGTGTCGAGGCCCGCTGCGCTATGCGCGGAGCGTACATAGCGGCAGCAATGCGGGAGATGTCGGCGACCGTCCCGTCGCCGGCTAATCCGCGCACGGCGTAGTTGTCCCACAGCCCGCCGAAGTTGTTCTACCGCGCGACGCCCGCACCCAGTCGTACAGGTCTCCCGATGCCCATCGGTGTGGCTGCCCCGGCTCTTCCTGTTCATGCCCCGGTGTCGGCGCTCGCGCGGCCATCTAAATGAGTAAATTCCGAATTGCGGGAATTTTGTCATGTCGGAGTGGGGTGTTATGGATTGAAGAAGGGTGCCATATACCAGAAAGAAGCGAAATTAATCGGGTAAACGTGGATCAAATCGGTTCGTTGGCGGAATCTTGGGTGTTTGACAAATCCCGTAATTCGGGATTACAGTCATCTCCACTCCTTTCACACCGTCGAGCGGCCGCATGAACATCCCACAGTTGGACACCGATACCGGAACACGAAGCGGGGCGAGCATCGTGCTCCAGACGGCGCGCGATGCCGGCGTCGACGTCTGTTTTGCGAATCCCGGCACCACCGAGATGCCGTTCGTCGGCGCGCTCGATACCGTGGCCGGTGTTCGTTCCATCCTCGGGCTGTTCGAGGGCGTATGCACGGGCGCCGCGGACGGCTACGGCCGCATGGCCGGCAAGCCCGCGATGACGCTGCTGCATCTCGGGCCCGGCCACGCGAACGGCGTCGCCAACCTGCACAACGCGCGCCGCGCCCGCACGCCGATCCTGAACATCGTCGGCGATCACACGCGCGACCATCTGAAGTACGACGCGCCGCTCACGTCCGACATCGAATCCCTCGCTCGCCCGGTGTCGGTGTGGTACCGCAGCGTGGCGCGCGACGCGGATCTCGCGACGGATACGGCCGATGCGATCTCGGCCGCGATGGGCGCGCAGCGCGGTGTCGCGACCCTCGTGCTGCCGGTCGATCTCCAGTCGGTCAAGGTGCGCGACGCGGCATCGCCCGCCGTCGTTCGCCCGGCCGCGGAGTCGTTCGATCACGCACGGGTCGAACGCGTCGCCGATCTGCTGCTCAGCGGCCATCGCGCGGTGCTGCTGATGGGCGGTCGCGCACTGTCGGCCCGCGGACAGCGCGCGGCGGCGCGCATCGCGGCGGCGACCGGCGCGACCTGCTTCAGCGAGACCTTTCCGGCGCGCGCCGAGCGCGGCGGCGGCTTGCCGGATATCGACCGCCTGCCGTATTTCCCCGAGCCGGCGCTGGCCGCGCTGGCCGACCGGCGCGTGGTGCTGGCGGGCGCGCTCGCACCCGTCACCTACTTCGGCTACGAAGGCATTCCGGGCGAACTCGCGCGCCCCGAGGACATCGTGATGCTGGCCGAACCGGGCGACGCAGCGGATGAAGCGCTGGAAGCGCTGGCCGATCGCATCGGTGCGCCGGGCAACGCCGTCGGCGTGCAGGTCGAGCGTTGGGAGGTGGAGGAGGGGCCGCTGACACCGCAGGCCGTCGGCCGCGTGCTGGCGAATGCATTGCCCGACGACGCGATCGTGTCGATCGAGGGCGGCACGTGCGGTTATCCGTTCGTGACCGCGTCGGCGCGCGCGCGCCGTCACACGATCCTCACGAATACGGGCGGTGCGATCGGCCAGGGCTTGCCGGTGGCGCTCGGCGCCGCGGTCGCATGCCCGGAGCGCCGCGTATTCGCGCTGCAGTCCGACGGCAGCGCGCAGTACACGATCCAGGCGCTGTGGACGATGGCGCGCGAGCGTCTGCCGATCGTCATGCTGATCGCATCGAACCGGCGCTACGGCATCCTGCAGACCGAGCTCGCGCGCAGCGGCCTGCCGGCCGACACACCGCATGCCAGCCGCCTGACGCTGCTGGACGATCCGCCGATCGACTGGCTCGCGCTGTCGCGCGGCTACGGCGTGGCGGCCGAGCGCGCGAGCACCGTACAAGCGTTGTCGCAAGCGCTCGATGCCGCGCTCGCCCACGCCGACGGGCCGAGGCTCATCGAAATGTGCCTGTCCTGATCGCGCAACCCGCTTATCCCTTCAATCCCGACTCTCACCTTTCATCGTTATGGATCTGCAACTCCACGGAAAAGCCGCGTTCATCACCGGCGGCAGCATGGGCATCGGCAAGGCGGTCGCGCTCGAACTGGCCCGCGAAGGCGTCAACGTCGCCATCGCCGCGCGACGCATGGAACATCTCGAGGCCGCCGCCGCCGAGATTCGCGCGGCGCTCGCGCCGCTGGGCAACGCGGCCGGGACGATCCTGCCCGTCACGGTGGACACGACCGACATGGCGTCCGTCGAAGCGGCGATGGCCGCGAGCGTCGAGCGCTTCGGCCGGCTCGACATCCTGCTGAACGGCGCCGCGCATCCGGGCGGCCTCGTGCGGGCGGAACTGGAAAACGCCGACCCGCAGGGGCTGCTGCAGGACATCGACATCAAGGTGGTCGGCTACCTGCGTTGCGCGAAGGCGGCCGCGCCGTACATGCGGCGCAACGGCTTCGGCCGGATCGTCAACATCGGCGGCCTGACGGGCCGTGGCAGCAAGCAGTTGTCCGGCATGCGCAACGTGGCGATCGTGCACTTGACCAAGACGCTGTCCGACCAGCTCGGCCCGTTCGGCATCACGGTCAACACGATTCACCCGGGTGTCGTCGAGACGCCGCACATCCACGAACTCTACGAAAAAGAAGCGCAGAAGCAGGGGCTCACGGCCGCGGAGGTCGAGGCCAACTACGTGAAGGTCACGCCGATTCGGCGCGTGCTGCAGCCGGAAGAAATGGGGTGGATCGTCGCGTTTCTCGCATCGCCGAAATCCGGCTCGATTACCGGCGAGTCGATCGGCTGCGACGGCGGGCTCACGCGCGGCATTTTTCTCTGACACAAGGAGCATTTCATGACCGCAACCGTACTGGTCGCCACGGCCGGGCAAGGCATCCTACGCTCGAACGACGACGGCAAGACCTGGCATCGCCTCGGGCTGACCGAGCCCATCGAGTTCGACGGCATCGTGCGCGCGCTCGCGGTGGACCCCGCGACGCCGTCGCGCGTCTATGCCGGCGCCGATTCCGGGTTGTCCATCAGCGAGGACGGCGGCGCGCACTGGTTTCGGCCCGACAACTGCCTGAACGGGCAGACGGTCTGGTCCGTCGCGATCGACCCGGCGAACCCGGCGGTGCTCTATGCGGGGACCGGCGCACCGTCGCGCGCCGCGCTGTACAAGTCGATCGATGCGGGCCTGACCTGGGAGAGAACGGCGCCCGAGTTTCCCGAGTTTTGCTCGGGCGTCAATCGTCCGCGGCTGCTGACGATCTGCGTGGACCCGGACGACACCCGCAATGTCTGGTACGGCGTGGAGGAAGGCGGCGCATGGCGCAGCCGCGATGCCGGCGCGAGCTGGACGCGCGTGGACGGTCCCGGCACGGCGATCCGCAACAGCGACATTCATGCGATCGCCGTGCTGTCCGCGACGCCGGACCAGCCGAAGACCACGGTGCTGCTGACGGTCAACGCGGTGCATGTGAGCGAGGACGACGGCCAGACCTGGGACGGCAAGCTGTCGCGCGATCGTTTCGACGGGCTGTACTACACGCGTACGGTCGCGCAGCTGCCGAAGCCGGACGGCGACCTGCTGATGGCGATCGGCGACGGTACACCGGGCACCCGCAGCCGCATCTATCGCTCGACCGATCGCGGCTACGCGTGGCAAGAGACGGACCTGCAGACGCCGCCGAATTCGACGTTCTGGGCGTTCGGCGTGCATGCGGCCCGGCCGGAGCTCGTTTATGCGGGCACCAAGTACGGGCACCTGTTCTGCTCGCGCGACGGCGGCCGGAACTGGACCAAGGAATGGCGCGATTTCAGCGAGATCACGGCGGTCGCGTGGACGCCGTTCGACGCGCCGCTCGTCGCCCACGCGCAGTCGACCGATTGAGCGGAGCGAACGATGACACCGTCCGACATCCAGCAACACGCCGAACGCGCGAACGCGCGCGGGCTGCCGTTGCCCACGCCGCGCGTCCAGCGCACCCACCTGTCGCTGTTCGTGCGCGATCCCGTGCGCTCGAGCACCTGGTACGCCGAAGTGCTCGGCATGACGGAAACCGCGCGCGGCGAGCAGTGGGTGTTCATGTCCTTCGGCCAGAAACACCATGACATCGCGCTGATTCGCGCGGCGTCCGACGCGGAGCTCGGCACGATCGGCCTGCAGCACTACGGCCTCGAGATCGCCGGCGGCCTGACCGAGTTGCGACGCCTGTACGGCATGCTGATTCGCCGCGACGTGCCGATCGTCAAGATCACCGATCACAAGGTCGGGATCGGCGTGTATTTCCCGGACCCGGACGGCAACCGCCTCGAGTTCTTCTGCGAAACCGTCACCGACGACGAAGAGGGCAAGCGCGTGCTGCACCGGTACAACGCGCCCAGCGATCCCGTGGAGCTCGAGCCGCTGTTCGATTGAGGTGCCGCCTTTCATTCCCGTACAACCGATATTTCATAGAGGATTCCTGATGAGCAAGATCGCCAATTTCGAAGGCTTTCATATCCGCAAGTGGTACACGCAGATCGAGGATTCGCTCGCGAACGAGTCCGGCCAGCTCGCGGACGGCGAGCCGTTGCGCAAGATCGTGATCGCCGCGGCCGTTCATAACCCGTACGCGGGACGCTTCAGCGAAAATCTCGACGATCTCGTGCGGCCGTCGCCGGCGCTCGGCAAGGAGTTCGCGCGGCGCATCGAGGCGCTTGCCGCGGGCCGTGCGATCGAGAGCTACGGCAAGGCGTGCCTGGTCGGCTCGGCCGGCGAGTACGAACACGGCAACGCGTTCCTCACGTCGATCTTCGCGGAGCCAATCCGCGCGGCGCTGGGCGGCGGAAAGTCATGGGTGCCGTCGAGCGGCAAGCGCGGCCCGGTCAACACGGTGATCGACGTCCCGCTCGCGCACAAGGACGCGCTCTACGTGCGTTCGCATTACGACACGGTGACGTGCCTGTTCCCCGATGCGCCCAACGACGACGAAGTGCTGGTGATCTTCGCGTTCGCGACGCGCGGCCGCCTGCATGCGCGGCTCGGCGGCCTGAAGGCGAGCGAGATCGTCGGCCGCGACGGTCTGGTCTGATCGTAGATGCGGGCCGGGGAGCACATGATGAATACGGCGTCCGTCAAGGATGGATGGGTCGACAGCGACGGGCTGCGGCTGCACTACGTGAGCTGGGGGCGCGACGATGCGCCGGTCGTGGTGATGCTGCACGGCTTGCGCAGTTATGCGCATACGTGGGAGCCGGTCGCCGACGCGCTGGTCGATCGTTATCGGGTCGTTGCGCTCGATCAGCGCGGGCGTGGATGGAGCGACTGGGATCCGCGGCGCGACTACTACGCGGCGGCCTATGTGCGCGATCTCGACGCGCTGGTGCGCGCGCTCGGCCTGCAACGATTCGTGCTGGTCGGGCACTCGATGGGCGGCGCCAATGCGTTCGTTTACGCGGCGGCGCAACCGCAACGGCTCGCGGGCCTCGTGATCGAGGACATGGGTCCGGGTGCGTCGGCCGGTTCGCAGGGTTCGGAGCGCATCAAGCGCGAGCTGAAGGAAACGCCGGACGCGTTCGCGTCGTGGGACGACGCGCGCGCGTTCTGGCGACGCCAGCGGCCGAACATCGCGGCATCCGCGCTCGATTCGCGCCTCGCGCACTCGCTGAGGGAGGATGCGCAGGGGCGGATCGTATGGCGGCACGATGCCGACGGGATTGCGGCGGCGCGGCTGGCCGCGACCCCGGAGCAACTTGTCCATCTGTGGCCGCTGGTGCTCAACCTGCATGTGCCGACGCTGCTGTTGCGCGGCGGTGCATCGGATTTCCTGTCCGCAGACGTGGCGGCCGAAATGGCGGCGGCCAACGCGGGCATCGAGCGGATCGATATTCCCGGTGCGACGCATTACGTACATGACGATCAGCCTGCCGCATTCAACCACGCATTGCGCACGTGGCTCGATCGTCTCGACGATCCGGCGTGGCGGACGGGAGGCTGACGCATGAAAGCGAACAATCCGGAGCGGACGTCGGTTGCAATCGTCGGCGCGGGGCCGAACGGCGCGGCGATGGCGAACCTGCTCGGCCTCTATGGCGTCGCGACGGTGATCGTCGAGAAGACGCCGCAGATCGTCGAATTTCCGCGTGCGGTCGGCATCGACGACGAGGCATTGCGGATGTTCCAGACCGCCGGGCTGGCCGACGAACTGAGCCGCGACATCATCCAGAACGTGCCGCTGCGCATGTACAAGGCGAACGGCGAATGCTTTGCCGACATCCGCCCGTCGATGCGTGAATTCGGCTGGTGGCGGCGCAACATCTTCATGCAGCAACTGGCGGAGCGAACGCTGCGCGACGGGCTGGCCCGTTATCCGCACGTGTCGCTGCGGACCAGCGAAGAAGTGGTCGCGGTCGAACAGGACGACGAACGTGTCACGTTGCAGGTGCGCCGCGCCGACGGGCAGCGGTATGCGCTCGAGGCCGACTACGTGGTGGCGGCCGACGGCGGGCGCAGCCCGATGCGCGAGCTGCTGGGCGTCAAGCTGGCCGGCACGACGCATCCAATCAAATGGGTCGTGGTCGACGTGAAGAACGCCGGGCTCGACCAGCCGTGCACGGCGCTGAACTGCGACCCGCGCCGCCCGAACGTCTGCATCTATCTGCCGTTCAATTTCCGGCGCTGGGAGTTTCTCGTGTTCCCGCACGAGGACGAAGCGGCGATCGCGCAACCGGAATCGATCCGCGCGCTGATCGAGCCGTACGTCGACGACGTCGATCGCATCGAGATCGTGCGCGCGCGGACCTACACGCACCATTCGCGACTCGCCGAACGTTTCGTCGTGGGCCGCGTGGCGCTCATCGGCGATGCCGCCCACCTGACGCCGCCATGGGTCGGCCAGGGTCTGAACGCGGGCTTGCGCGACGTGGGCAATCTCGCGTGGAAACTGGCGGGCGTCGTCAACGGCGTATTGCATCCCGGCGTGATCGGTAGCTACGAATCGGAGCGGCGCGACCACGCGAAGGCGATGATCGACCTGGCGGACACGTTCGGCGCGATGCTGATGCCGACCAACCGGCTCGTCGCGTTCCTGCGCGATCGTGTGCTCGGGCTCGCGCGGTACGTGCCGGGCCTGAAGGACTACATCCTGCAGATGCGTTTCAAGCCGATGCCGAGCTATACGCGCGGGGTCGTGCTGCCGGGGGCGCCGGACGACGCGGTCGGCAGGATGATCGCGCAGCCCGACGTCGAAACGGCCGACGGCGCGCGCCGCAAGCTCGACGACGTGCTGGGCCCGTGGTTCTCGATCGTCGGCTGGCAATGCGATCCGCAGGCGTGCCTGAGCGATGACGATCGTGCGTACTGGGCGGCGCTGGGCGCGACCTTCGTTCAGGTCAGCCGCTCGCGCAGCGGGACCGGCCGCACCCGGCGGGTGGCCAGCGCCTACGGCAGCACGTGTGTCGAGGACGTCGACAACGCGCTGGGCGCCTGGTTCGACCGGCATGCCGGCCCGCTCGTGGTGGTGCGCCCTGATCGCTACGTGGCGGCGCAGACGGATGCCGTGGGGATGGCCCGCGTGACCGCGGCCTTTCAGGCGTTCGCGCCGCGACAACGGGAGGAAGCGCATGTTTGTTGAGCAACGCACCTATACGCTGGTGCCGGGCGGCGTCGCCGAATATCTGCGGCTGTACGCGGAATGCGGACGCGCGGCGCAGGAGCAGGCGCTCGGCACGATGGTCGGCTGTTTTGCGACGGAAGTCGGGCCGCTGAACCAGCTCGTCTATCTGTGGGCGTTCGATTCACTGGACGATCGCGCGCGGCGTCGTGCCGCGCTGATGGCCGATCCCGAGTTCAGGACGTTTCGCGGCCAGGTCCGGCATCTGCTCGTCAGGCAGGAAAACCAGATTCTCCGGCAGGAAATCGGCGGTCTGTTGCGTGCGTCGCGACCGGCCGAGTGATGCGATCGTCGCACCGTCCGGGCCCATCGTGCAGTCTCTACCGAGGTATTCGTCTTGATTCCGTTCACGCCGCTGACTTCCCGCATGACGCCTGATGCACCACGCGATTACGCGCCACTCCAGCTAGTTATCGATGGCCGGTTCCTTCAGGCCGACGGCCGTCGCACGCAGCCCGTGTTCGATCCGGGAACCGGCCGCGTGCTCGGCGAGTTGCCGCATGCCACGCCGGACGATATCGACGCCGCGGTGAACGCCGCGCATCGCGCGTTCGCGGCATGGCGGCGCGAGTCGCCGCTCGCGCGCTCGGACATCCTGCGTCGTGCCGCTGCGCTCGTGCGCGAGCGTGCCGAGACCATCGGCCGCCACATCACGATGGACCAGGGCAAACCGCTGCGCGAGGCGATCGCCGAGGTCAGGTCGTCCGCCGAGCAGCTCGAATGGCATGCGGAGGAGGGGCGCCGCACCTACGGCCGTGTCGTGCCGGCGCGTTCTCCGGACGTCGTGCAGACGGTATTGCGGGAACCGATCGGCGTGTGCGCGGCGTTCTCGCCGTGGAATTTTCCGTTCAGTCAGGCGATGCACAAGATCGCGGCCGCGCTTGCATCGGGGTGCACGCTGGTGCTGAAAGGGCCCGAGGAATCGCCGAGCGCGATCGTTGCGCTCGCCCGTATCTTTCACGATGCCGGGTTGCCCGCGGGTTGCCTGAATATCGTCTGGGGTGTGCCGGGCGACGTGTCGACGCAGTTGATCGAGTCGCCGCTGGTGCGGATGATTTCATTCACCGGTTCGGTGCCGGTCGGCAAGCAACTGGCTGCGCTCGCCGCGTCGCACATGAAGCGCATGACCATGGAGCTGGGCGGGCATGCGCCGGTGCTCGTCTGCGCGGACGCGGACATCGAGCGTGCCGCGACGATGCTGGCCGCGTACAAGTTTCGCAATGCCGGGCAGGTGTGCGTATCGCCGACGCGGTTTTTCGTGCAGCGCCCGGTATTCGAACGGTTCGTTGCCGCGTATCTCGATGCGGTCGGCGCGATCCGCGTCGGCCACGGGCTGGAAGAGGGGACCACGATGGGGCCGCTCGCGCATGCGCGACGCGTGTCCGAGATCGACGCATTCGTCGCCGATGCCAGGGCGAAAGGCGCGGAAATCGCCGCGGGCGGCACGCGCTTGCCGGGAGCCGGGCACTATTTCGCGCCGACCGTCGTGCTGAGCCCGGCGCGCGAGTCGCGCCTGATGAACGAAGAGCCGTTCGGCCCGATCGTCGGGATCGTGCCGTTCGACGAACTCGACGACGCGCTGGCCGAAGCCAACCGCTTGCCGTTCGGCCTCGCGTCGTACGCGTTCACCGCTTCGGCGCGCAATGCGCACCGGATCGGCCGCGCGCTCGAAGCCGGCATGGTCAACATCAATCACTTCGGCATGGGGCCGGCGGAGATTCCGTTCGGCGGCGTGAAGGACAGCGGCTTCGGCAGCGAGGGAGGCACGGAGACGTTCGACGGTTACCTGGTCACCAAATTCATCACGCAGATGAATTGACCCTGTGCGTCGACGATCGCGCGCGGTGTCGTTCGCGACGCCGCGCAAGCGTTCAGGTGGCTGCGCCGATCTGAGCGGTGGCGTCGATCAGCAGCTTGCCGAGCACATGCTCGTCGAACAGCGCGAAGTGTTCGGCGCGAAAGACCAGCGACAGGCTGCTGTTGATTTCGCCGCTGCTGGCGGTGCGAATCGGTGCGGCGATACCGATGAACCCTGCGTCGAGCTCGCCGCGCGAGATCCAGTATCCCGCGTCGGCGATCTGCTGGCAGGCGCGCCAGAACTGCGTCCAGTCGGCCGCGAGCTCGCCGAGCTCGGCGTTGTGCCGTTCGTGCAGGCGTTTCAGGCGTGCACGCGACATCGCGGCCACGATCACTTTCGACGATGCGCCGAGGAACAGCGGCATGATGCGGCCGCGGCCGAAGCCGAGCTGCAGGTTCTCGGCGCCGGTTTCGTGCATCACGTTGATGATCTGCTCGTCGAACAGCGTCGACACGAGCGCATCGCCGCCGGTGACCTGAACCAGTTTCTGGATGACGGGTTTTGCGGCGGTGAGCGTCGGATCCGACTGCCGCATGTTGTAGTCAAGATGGATGATGCGCGGGCCGAGCGTATAGCGGCCGTTGCTGCTGACGAGCAAGCCGACGGAGGCCAGTTCCTTCACGTAGCGGTAGCACGTGGTCCGCGAAAAGCCCATGTGTTCGGCGATCTCCTCGGCCGTCATCGACGTCGCGGACGAAGAGAAGACGTCGAGGATGGACAGCATTTTGGTGAGGCTCGACATGACGTGATCCGGGATTCAGGCGGCTTGCGGCAATGGAACGAGAAGATCGGCAGCGGTTCGGGCAGCCAGGCTGCGGCACGGAATGCGGCAGCGGCGGCGACAGGGTCGTAGTCTAACTTAAGTCGCGCAGGCAGCAACCGGAACCGCGTCAAGAAAGCCGTGGGATGCGGGTCGGCAGAGGCACGACGGATCGTGCCGTCTTGTGTCGATATGGACTCCTACGTTGATGGGGCGAATCATGCCGGCTCGATGCCGCCGGCGTGCCGGTCGGCGCACAAGCGCATCGACCGGAAAAACCTGATGAGGAAAGGAAGATGAAAACGTGGTTCCGGATGGTGGCATTGTGCGGCTGCGGTGTCGTTACGCCGACGTTTGCGCAATCGAGCGTGACGCTCTACGGTTCGCTGGACACCGGGCTGACCTATACGAGCGACGTGGCGTCCTTACCGCGTGGCGGCCGTCAGCTCGCGCTGCAGGCGGGCGTGTCGCGCAACGACGTGTGGGGCTTGACGGGCCGGGAGGATCTCGGCGGCGCGAACTTTGCCGTGTTCCGGCTCGAAAGCCAGTTCCAGACGTCGGACGGCGCGTTGACCGTGCCGGGCTCCGCGTTCAGTTCGCAGGCGTACGTCGGGCTCGGCGGCGACTGGGGCACCGTGACGCTCGGGCGCCAGTTCGATTTCGTCGGCGATCTGATGCCGGCCTTCGCGGTCGGTGCGAACACGCCGGCCGGCCTGCTCGCATGGGGGCTGCCGGCGAATGCGTCGGCAGGCGGCGCGCTCGACAACCGCGTATGGGGCGTTCAGGTGAACAATGCGGTGAAGTACGTGAGCCCGACCTTCGGCGGGCTGTCGTTCGGCGGCATGTGGGGGTTCGGCAACGTGCCCGGCACGGTCGCGCGCAGCAGCGTGCAGAGCGCGATGTTGTCCTACACGCAGGGTGCGTTCAGCGCCGCGCTCGCTTATTTCGGCCAGCACGACGTGACGTCCGGCGGCAATCTTCGCAACTTCTCGGGCGGGGCCGGTTACAACCTCGGCCCGTTCCGCGTCTTCGGCATGGTGTCGGACGTCCGGATCCGCGCCGCCGCGCCGCTGAGGGCCACCACCTATGACGCCGGGCTCACCTATGCGGTCACGCCGTCGCTGCAACTGGGCGGCGGTTTCCAGTACCAGCAGCGCGGCGGCGACATCGGCTCGGCCAACCAGGTCACGCTGAGCGCCGACTATTCGCTGTCGAAGCGCACCGGCCTGTACGCGGTATTTGCACGCGGGCACGACAGTGCTTACGGCGCGCAGGTCGAGGCCGCGCTCGGCGGGGCGGCGGCCGGTTCGACGCAGACCGCGATGCGGGTCGGCGTTCGGCACCAGTTCTGACAAGGGCTTCGAAAAACGGCGACCGACGCTCATCCGGCCTGGGCTGCCGGGTCGACGAGGCAGCGAACCGGGCTCGGCACAAACAAGAGCGGGGCTGCGGCACACGCAGTACGTCCGCGGATCAGCTTGGCGATCGCCCAACGCATTGGATCGACGGCGTCGGGCGACGGCGATTGATGAATCAGGCCATCGACGGATCGGTGATGCCCGGCGCACCGGTTTCGACATGCCCGGCAAACCGGCGCAAGAATTGCGCATCGGCATCACACGTGATGCTGAGGTCGTACCATCGCCTGCTCGCTGCAAGCGGCCATGCGACTTGCATCGTCTGGCCGGCCGGGACGGTCGTCGATTGGGCCGTGACGCCATAACGGTTGTCCGTGATCAGGAAGGTCACTTTGGATTTTCCGCTATTGGTCAGGTTGATCTCGAGATCGCCTGCGGTGACCTCGTAGCAAACGGTCGCCTCCTGCGTGCTCGCGCTCGAACCGGAGGAACCGAAGCGGCGCACGAAACCGTTCGGACCGACTACGGTAATGTCGTACGCGGCTGTGCCGGACGCTGCAGAGAAGTTCCACGTGTCGGACAGCCTGGTTCGGGTATCGACCGTATATCGCTTGAGCGATGTCGGCGAGATGCCCGAATACACGGTCAATCCGGCTGCGACGCTTCCACTGTTCATGAACGTCAGCGTGACGTTTCTGGCGGCCATATTCTCCGTCGCATTGACGAACAGCTCATAGGGCAGCGCGCGCGCATTCCGACTGCCGCGCTCCTGCTGCGCCAGCACCTGCGTCACCGGGACCGCCGGCAACGGCAGCGTGCTCTGGGCTGCCGCAGCGGCACTCAGCCCGGCAACCGACGGCACGGTCACGGCGCTCGTGTCGGGGTTTGCAAAGTCGAACGCAGAGGTCAGATCGCCACACATTGCCCGCCGCCACGCACTGATGTTGGGTTCGACAACGCCGAAGCGTTTCTCGAGGAATTTGATGACCGACGTGTGATCGAACACCTCTGAACATGTCCACGCACCTTTTGACCAGGGGGAGACGACGAACATCGGAACACGCGCGCCGAGCCCGACCGGGCCGGCGGGATTCGTCGCACTGCCTGAATAGAATTCGCCCGGCGTGGCTACGTTCGAGATGCCGTCGCTGCCGGACGCGGGCGGTGAGGGCGGCACGACATGATCGAAGAAGCCGTCATTTTCGTCGTACGTGATGAACAGCGCCGTCTTGCTCCACGTATCCGGATTGGACGTCAAGGCATCGAGCACGGCGGCAATGTAGGTCGCACCGTCGGCCGGCGAGCGGGCCGGATGTTCCGAGCACATGTAGGGCGGCAGGAGCCACGAGACCTGCGGCAGCGTGCCGGCCTTCACGTCGCGGGTGAAATCCGCGAGTGTTCGCTTGGGTACCGCATTTGCAACGAGTGCCGGGTCGGCGTTGGTCGACGTGTATGCCTGAAAGAAATTCAGGACGTTATACGGATTCGGGTAGTCGACGTTCGTCGATCCTGCCGGATTCGGCGTGAGGGTCGTCTTGAAGGATTCCGTGCCGTCCGATCCCTGGTAGACATGCCAGCTTATGCCTGCCTTCTGAAGACGTTCGGGGTAGGTCGTCCAGGTGAAGATATTGGTCGGCGTGTTGTCGATCAGCGGGCCGCCCCCGGTACTCCCGACATCGATCATGCCGGTCATCAAATGAAGACGATTCGTGTTGGTGGGCCCCATGCAGGATGAAAAGTACGCATCGCATACCGTGAATGCGTCGGCCAGTGCGTAGTGGAACGGAATATCGGCGCGCAAAAAATGACCCATGGTGAGCCCGCCTTTCGCGGGCACCCAATTGTCCCAGCGGCCGTTGTTCCACGCGCTATGCCCATCGGGCCACCCATGCGGAAGGGAACTGATCGTCTGCGCTTTCGTGGAGTTGCTGTCCAGGTGGAAGGTCGTCACGTACTCGCCCTTTCCATTGGGTTGATTCCAGATGGATGCCTGATTGTCGATCGGCAGTGTCGATCGATCGTTGAATCCACGAAAACCGGCGTGACCGCCGAGATAGTGATCGAACGAGCGATTTTCCTGCATGAGGATGACGACGTGCTCGATATCGGTAATCGTCCCCGTTTTCGATGCAGCGGGAATGGCGAGTGCACGCTGTATGCTGGCAGGCAAAAGAGACACTGCGCTTGCCGCACCCAGTAATGTGGCGGATTGCTTGATGAAATTTCTACGATTGATGGTCATTGTCAATTTCTGAAATCAATTCGATGTATCAATGCGTTTCATGAGTTTTTGCGCGTTAGCTGATTAAATGGTTCGACTGATTCAATTCGATTAAATAAAGGAGCGGTCGATGCTGCCGCTCGATGTCGTCGCGTTTTTCATCAGGAACCCTATCCGCTTGGGCGGCTGACATTGTTCTTGATGCATGTTGCGCGGCCATGTCACTTTCGTCCGATTATTGCGCTGCAAGGCTTTTGCCGGGTCGGGTTGACCGTCGCGTGCGAGGAAAGGATTCGAGGGGGTAGTGTCAATTCGACTTCGAAAGAGCCGTCACGCCTTGTTTCGGAAAATGCGACATGGGCTGACCGACTCCGGTTCTTCAGCGCTAAAACCAGACAACCCGATATTCTTGGTAAATGCTGAAGATACCCCGGTATCCAACCAGCCGCTTCAATCTTTCCAGAATAATCGGGTAGGGAATTTCTGATTTTTATATAGGAATTCGCTTATCGAGAAGAATCATGCATCGCCCACACCGATGCGACGCCCGTTCGTCTTGTATCAACCTGCATCGGGCGCTGAACGCCCGGGCGCCAACCGCACGGCAGCGGCACGGCAAAACACGGTGGGGCGTCGAACGCACCTGTACATGGCTGCACACATCAGACGCTTGTGCGTCCGGTTCGAACGCCTCGCGACCCGACACGAGGTCGATTCGGGAGGCGGCCTCTGCTACGGAGCGAAGCGCTGCATCCGTTCGGGCTCGAAGGCGTCGATGACGAAATCGACAAATGCGCGCGTCTTGGCCGACACGAGCGTCCGCGACGCATAGTAGAGCGAGACTGCGCCGGCATCGGCGTACCAGTCCGGCAGCAGCCGAATCAGGTCGCCGCGCGCGAGGTCGGGCAGCACGTGGATCAGTGCGATCAGCGATACGCCCAAGCCGAGGCGCGCGGCTTCGCGCATCGCCACGGGATCATTCACGACGACAGTTTCGGCGGGCGTGCCCGCGATCTCGGCGCCGTGCGCGTTGCGGAATATCCAGCGACGAATTAGACCCGTGCGTGGCGAGCGCATCGCGATGCCGTCGCAGGCCGCGAGCTCCGACGGATCGCCGGGCGGCGGCCGGCCGGCCATGTAGGCCGGCGACGCCACGGCAACGATGTGCACCGGCGCCAGCGTGCGCGATACGAGACCGGGGGTGAGGTCGAAGCCGCCGCCGATCGCGGCGTCGTAGTGCTCGGCGATCAGGTCCACCGGCCGATTCTCGAAATGCCACTCCGGCTTGATGCGCGGGTACTTCTCCAGGAAACGGGGTAGCAAGGGCAGGATATGCGCGACGCCGAACGCCGGACTCAAGCTGACTTTCAGGACGCCGGCCGGTTCGCCGTCGTGGGAGGCAGCCTCGGCGATGGCCGCCTGGAGCGCATCGAGAGTGCCGTCGATCGACATCAGGAACCGCTCGCCGGCTTCCGTCAACGTGAGCTTGCGGGTCGATCGCTGAAACAGCCGAACCCCCAGATTGCGTTCGAGCATCGCCACGTTTCTGCTGACCGCCGCCGCGGTCAGCCCCAACCTGCGTCCCGCCTCCGAAAAACTGCCGCCTTGCGCCGCCCGCACGAACGATTCGAGATTGACCAGTGTTTCCATGGGATCACGACCTTCAACGATTGCTTGAAACAGGAACAAAACGATACCCGCTAATCAACGTGCAATAAAGCGCCTATCTTCGCTCCTCACCACTATCCCGATCTGGAGTGAAATCATGAAAGCGATCGTTCTTACCGGCTTTGGCGATCCGGCCAAATTCCTCGAACTGACGACCCTTCCGGACCCGGCACCGCCCGGGCCCGGCGAGGTCGTGATCCGCGTGACCGCGCGCAGCGTGCATCCCGGCAACCTCGCGATGATTCGCGGGCGGTTCAACATCCCGCTTCCGGCCGACGGCTTCCTGGTACCGGGTGCCGACGGCGTGGGCGTCGTCGAAGCCGTGGGCGAAGGCGTCGATCCGGCATCGGGCGTGAAGCCGGGCGAGCGCGTGATCTTCAATCCGTCCCCGGGCGCCTGGGCCGAGCGGCTCAAGACCCGAGTCGAGCTGGTGACGCCAGTGCCCGACGGCCTGTCCGACGCCGTTGCCGCCCAGTTGCTCCCGAACGCGGTGATCGCATTCCTGCTGCTGCGCGCGGCGCAGCGGGCGGTGCCGGATGCGGGGCGCGAGACCCCGATCCTCCTGACCGCGGCCGGATCCGCCGTCGCTTCCTTTCTGACGGTGGCCGCACGCCGGCGCGGCTTGAAGGTGATCGGCGCGGTGCGCAGCACGCGCGGCGCGGAAGCGCTGTCCGCACGGTTTCCGGATGTCGCCGTGGTATCGACGGCCGAGCCGGACTGGATCGACCAGATCCGCCGCGCCGCTTCGGGGCAACCACTCCAGGTCATCATGGACCCGGTGGGCGGGGCGATGGCGAGCGATCTCGTGCGCTTGCTCGGCGACGGTGGCGCATTGCTGTTTTACGGCGGCCTCGCGGCGGAGCCCGTCGCGCTCGGTTCGATCCAGCTGGCCCATCACGAGATCATGTTCAAGGGCGTGTCGAGCGCGCGATGGCTGCAGACCACGTCTGCCGAACAGCGCCGCGACGACGTGGCCGAGGCGATCGAGATCGGCCGCGCCGCGCCCGAACCGTTCGAGGTGGCGGCCAGCTACGATCTGGCCCGGTTCGCCGAGGCGATCGTGCATATGGAGCGTGCGGATCGACACGGGGCAGTGCTGCTCACGTCGAATGCCTGAGCGTCGGCGCCCGCGCGTGTACCGGTATCGCGAGTGTGTCCCGGTCCGGGCATCGAGCGCCGGATCGGGAGTGACCGCCGGCCGTGCCGGTGCAGGGCGACGGCGGTTCGCGCCGGTGCGCGCGCGGGTACCCGGCCCGGCGCCGTCAGAACCGATGCATCATCCCGACGCGCAGCGCCAGCTGGTTGCGACCCGACGATTGCCCGGCGGTACCGAGCACATGCGCATAGTCGAAGTCGGTGCCGGTGTTGCCGGTTGCATGCTGGTAGGCGCCCTGGATGTATGTCGAGGTCCGCTTGCTGAGGTCGTAGTCGAGCATCATCGACACCTGGTGCCAGCTCGGCGCAGCATCGCCAGCCACCGTCGTCACATGCGCGTGCGTGAAGGTGTAGGCCGCGCCGAGCCAGACGTCCGGCCGGAAGAAATACTGACCGTTGACCTCGAAGTTGTCGAATTTCCACGCGTGCGCCGAGCCGGCCGCCGGCTGGCTCGCGAAGTAGAGGTTCGATTCGGGGTTGTACACGTCCACGTGCGAATACGCGGCGGACAGCGTCAGCTTGTCGCTGAGCTTGTAGGACGCACCAGCATCGATGTTCTGCTGCGAGCGGCTGCTGAAGACAGTATCGTCGCTCGACAACGCGCCGCCCGCGGTCGCGCCGCCGTTGTTCGCCCTCAGGTATGCGACGGCGGCGGAAAACGCGCCCATCTGGTACTGCACCGCCGCGCTGTACACACGGTTTCGCGCAAAGCCGCCCGCCTGGTTCGAGAGGCCGTAGAGCACCTCGCCCTTGAAGCCGGCGTACGCGGGCGACACGTACTTGACGCTGTTCTGGATGCGGTAGTCCCAGTCGGCGTTGTCGTTGTCGTACGGGTGCGCGCCGAAGTCGCCGAGCCAGTTTCCGGTGGCCGTGAACGGGCTCCACATGTCGAGCGTGGGATCGTACTGGCGGCCAAGCGTGAGCGTGCCGAACCGGTCGGAGTCGAGCCCGACGTACGCCTGCCTGCCGAACATCCGCGACGTCACGCCGAGCGCGCCGGTGCTCGCGTTGAAGCCGTTCTCGAGCTGGAACAGCGCCCTCAGCCCGCCGCCGAGGTCTTCCGTGCCTTTCAGCCCCCAGTTGCTGCCGACGGTGTCGCCGCTGACCATCTGGTAGGCCTTGCTGCCGCCCGCGTTGCTGGTGAAATTGACGCCTTCGTCGATCAACCCGTAAAGCGTCACGGTGCTCTGCGCGTGCGCGGTCAGGCTGAATCCCATCGCACCGGCGGCCGATACGGCCGCAATCATCTTCTTCATCGTCGATCTCCAGGTGAGGGCCGGTAGGGCCGTGCGGTGCCGTTTTCGATGGCGTGCGGGATCGCCGGACGCTCGAAACGGTCCGCTTGTAGTTAGTAAAACGAAATATTTGAACTGAAAGAGATCGGGCCGCCGTCGTCGAGCGACCCGCATGCGGAACGTCGGCGGGATCGCGGCCCCGTGTTACCGCAGCGTTACAGCATCCGCCGCAAGACGTCGTTTTCCGGGTTGCGGTCGAAGAACCGGTGTTTCAGCGCGGCGAGAACATGGAGGACGACGAGCGCGAGCAGCGTATAGGCGAGCGTCCTGTGCAGCCACTGAAACGCCTCGAACCAGTGGTCGTTCTTCGGCAGCAGCTCGGGCACGCGGAAAAGGAAGAACGGCACGCCGTCGCTCTGCGTATAGGTGCTGGACATCGAATAACCCATCAGCGGCACGACGATCGCGAGCGCGTACAGCAGGTAGTGGC
This sequence comes from Burkholderia theae, assembly GCF_048565265.1. NCBI lineage: Bacteria > Pseudomonadati > Pseudomonadota > Betaproteobacteria > Burkholderiales > Burkholderiaceae > Burkholderia > Burkholderia theae. Next base: position 428,780 of record NZ_CP183463.1, on the reverse strand, counting down.
CGATCTTGGCGAGCTTGCGGTCGAGTTTCGGCAGGCTCGCCGGCAGCGGCGGCAACGGCTTCATCGCGCGGATCGCCAGTTGAGTGAGCACCACCAGCAGCGTGAGCACGCCGAATTCCTTGTGGGTCGGGTAGTACCAGTCGAACTTGGCCGGCAGGTTGTCGTCGAGCCGGACCATGGTCCAGCCGGTCCAGAGCTGCGCACCGATCAGGATCGCCCTGACCCAGTGAAGCAGCCGAAGCGCGAGCGGATATTTCTCCACAGCAAAGGTAATGGCCTGGTTTTCCATTTGGCGTGTCGTCCTTGAAAGCAAAACTGCAACAGGCGGGATGCCGGGTGCCGACATCCCGCGGAGATCGTTATCGAGCCGGGGCCCTGCGGCGGCCGGATCGCGATGCGCACGAACCGGTGACGCGACATTCGTGCGCGCGTGGGCCCGCGGCGTCAGGCGATCGATCGCGGATCCGCGCAGCACTCCTGCAGCGCTTCGCGCAGCGTCACCGCGATCAAGTCGGCCTCGTCCTGCTGCAGCGTCAACGGCGGCGACATCACCACCTTGTTGGCGATCGCGCGGACCAGGACGCCGCGCTTGCGCGCCGCGTCGGCCACACGCGCCGCGAATCCCTGGCCCGGATCGAGCGGCGTGCGGCTGGCCTTGTCGGTCACGAGATCGAGCGCCAGCATCAGCCCCTTGCCGCGAACGTCGCCGACGGTCTCGAAGTCGGCCGTCAGCGGCAGCAGTCGCTCGAGCAGGCGCTGGCCCACCCGTGCCGCATTGCCCGGCAGATCCTCGGCTTCGACGATGTCGAGCACCGCGAGCGACGCGGCGCACGCGAGCGGATGCCCGCTGTACGTATAACCGTGCATGACCATGTGCGAGAAGCCGGCGCCATGTTCGATCGCGTCCGCGATGCGCCCGTTGTACAGCGTCGCGCCGAGCGGCACGTAGCCGGCGGAAATGCCCTTGGCGACGCACAGGATGTCGGGGGCGACGCCCCAGCCGCGGCTGCCGAGCATGCTGCCGGTGCGGCCGAAACCGGTGACCACTTCATCGGCGATCAGCAGGATGCCGTTGCGGTCGCACACGTCCCGCACGCGCGCCCAGTAGTCGGCGGGCGGGACGATCAGGCCGCCCGCGCCTTGCACCGGCTCCGCGACGAACGCGGCGATGGTCTGCGGACCATGGAACGCGATCGTTTCCTCGAGTTGCCGGATGCAATGCTCGACGAGTTGCTGCGGATCGTCGCAGTTCCACGGATTGCGATAGAGCCACGGCGTGTCGAGCAGCACGCAGCCGGGCAGCAGCGGGCCGTGATTGTAATGGTAGACGCCGTTGCCGCCGATCGACGTGCCTCCGACGTGCACGCCGTGATAACCGTTGCGCAGCGACAGGAATTTCGTGCGCGACGGCTCGCCCGCGGCGACCCAGTACTGGCGTGCCATCTTGAGCGCGGTCTCGACCGCATCGGACCCGCCGCTGCCGAACATCACCCGCTGCATGTCCTCCTGCGCGAACATCGCGCACAGGCGGTCGGCCAGGTCGTACACGCGCGGATGGGCGACGCCGTCGAAGGTCTGGTAATAGGACAGCTCGTCCATCTGGCGGGCGATCGCCGCCTTCACTTCCGGCCGGTTATGGCCGACGTTGACGTTCCACAGTCCGCCGACGCCGTCGAGCATGCGGTGGCCCTCGACGTCGTACACGTAGTTGCCGTCGCCGCGCGCGATGATGACGGTGGGGGTCGTGTGGCCGGCGGCCGCCGAGCTCATCGGGTGCCAGAATCGCTTTTGTCGCTTTTGGTAGTCCATGGTGGTTCTCTCACGAAGTGCTTGAAGACAGTGCGGCGCGACGTGCGCCGCGGAATCACAGGGCTGCGCTGATGATCTTTTCCTCGAGGTACGAATCGAGCGCGGCCTTCGACAGGTCGCGCCCGATCCCGCTCTGCTTGGTGCCGCCCCACGGCAGGCGTGCGTCGATCGGGCTCCAGGCATTGATGGCGACCGCGCCGACGTCGAGCCGCTCGGCGACGCGGTGCGCGGTGCCCACGTCCTGCGTCCAGACCGACGCGGACAGGCCGAACGGCGTGTCGTTGGCGATGCGGATCGCCTCGTCCTCGGTGTCGAACGGCATCACCATGCCGACCGGGCCGAACACTTCGTCGCGAGCGATGCGCATGTCCGGATGCACGCCGCCGAGTATCGTCGGGCGCATGAAGCAGCCGCGCGGCGGTACCTGTTCGTCGCCCGCGAGCATGACCGCGCCTTCGGCGAGCGCGCCTTCGACGTGCGCGCGCACGCGCGCGAGGTGACGCGGGTTGATGAGCGCGCCCATTTGCACGCCGGGCTCCGTCGGCGGGCCGACGCGGATGGCGCGGGCCGCGTCGGCGAGCCGCTCTTCGAGCGTACTCGCGATCGAGCGGTGCGCGAGCACGCGCGAGCCGGCCGCGCACGTCTGCCCCTGGTTCGCGAACATGCCGGCCATCAGCGACGGGATCGCGCGGTCGAGATCGGCATCCGCGAACACGATCTGCGCGGCCTTGCCGCCGAGTTCGAGCGTGACGCGCTTGAAGGTCGCGGCGGCTGCGCCGGCGATCGCCCGGCCGACTTCGGTGCTGCCGGTGAAGCTGACCTTGCTCACGAGCGGGTGTGCGACCAGCGCGGCGCCGACTTCCGAGCCGACACCGTGGACGATGTTGACGACGCCGGCGGGAAGGCCGGCTTCGCAGACGAGTTCGCCGAGCCGGGACAGCGCAAGCGGCGTGTCCTCCGACGGCTTGATGACCACCGGGCAGCCGGCCGCGAGCGCCGGCGCGAGTTTCCACACGGCGATCATCAGCGGCGCGTTCCACGGGATGATCTGCGCGGCGACGCCCACCGGCGCACGCCGCGTGTAGTTGAGCGTCGGGCGGCCCATGAAGCCGTCGGTGGGAATCGTGCGGCCCTCGAGCTTGTCGGCCCAGCCGGCGAAGTAGCGCAGCGTGTCGATGCACATCGGCAGGTCCATCATGCGCATCTCGGCGAGCGGACGTCCTTGTTCGACGGCCAGGAGTCCTGCCAGCGCTTCGCGCTCGCGCTCGACCAGGTCCGCCAGCCGAAGCAGCCAGCGGGCCCGGGCCGAGCCGCCCGCGCGCGCCCATGCGTCGTCGTGCAGTGCGCCGTGTGCGGCGCGCACCGCGCGATCGACGTCTTCGGCGGTCGACGCGGGCACGGCGGCGACATGGTCACCGGTCGCCGGCGCCAGCTTTTCGAAGGTGCGGCCGGCAGATGCGTCGCAATGCCGTCCGCCGATCAGGTTCTGAATTTTCATCATGGTGTCCGTATTTCCCAGGGGCGAATCGTCGGGCCGGGCCGGTCGAGGCGATGGCGGCTGCCACGGCTCGGCTTCAACGTCGGATCCACTGTATGTCGATGAAATGGCGGGCCTTGTCCGCTATCGGCAATCGCTGCGGCGAGATCGGGATAGGGAATACCCGCGCAACGACAGCGGCGCGACACGTCGATGCGTGTCGCGCCGGCAGCGGGAAAGTGTCAGGTGCGGGGCAACGCGAGGCCGATGCCGATGTCGCGTGCGGCATCGGCAGCGCGGCGACTATTGGACGGCGCGTCCGAGTTCGCGATACAGGTCGGGATCGCTGCGCTTCAATCGCAACGCGGCGCGGATGCCGAGCGCGCCGATGGCGAGCAGGAAATACGGAAACATCGCGACGAAGGTCGAATCCGATCCGCTCAGCACGGACAGGTTGCGTATGACCAGCACGAGGCAGGCGCCGAGCGCGATGATGCTGACGAGCGGTGCGATCAGGCGGTGCACGAGGCCGGCATCGCGGTGGTCGTGCGCGAAGAACGCGATGACCGATGCCGCCACGAGGATCTGCACCGCGATGATGCCGATCGTGGCCAGTGCGCTCATCCACGAGAACACGACCGCGAACGGATCGAGGCGGAAGACGGCGGAGCCGGCGATGGCCGCGAGCGCGATCAGCGTCTGCACTTTTCCGGCGACATCGGGGCAGCGATGCACGGGGCACGTATGGCCGAGCTTGCGCCACAGCACGCGTTCGCGGCCCATCGCGTAGAAATAGCGCGTGATCGTGTTGTGGAACGACAGGATGGCCGCGAAGAGGCTCGTGACGAGCAGCACGTTCATCGCGTCGGTCGCGATGCCGCCGAGCAGCCGGCCGCTGACGGCGAACCACAGATTGGCCGGATCGCGGTTCGCTTGCGCGGCGATCTGGCCTTCGCCCCACGCCTCGACGATCGCCCACGACGACAGCGCGTAGAACACCATGATGAGGACCACGGCCAGGTACGTGGCGCGCGGGATCGTGCGTTTCGGATCGCGGGCTTCCTCGGAGAAGATGGCCGTCGCCTCGAAGCCCATGTACGAGCCGAGGACGAACACCAGCGCGGTGCCGAGCCCGGGCGCGAACACCATCGTGGGGCCGAACGGTTTCGCGCTGAAGCCGCCGGTGCTCGCGCCGTGCACGACGATCGCGAGATCGAGCAGCATCACGATCGCGATCTCGCCGATCATCAGCATGCCGAGCAGGCGCCCGCTGAACTCGATGCGCCGCGCGCCGCAGAAGTGGACGGCGGCGACGCAGGCCAGCGCGAACACCCACCACGGAACGTCGATGCCGTAGTGCTGCTGGACGCCGTTGTTCAGGAAGAAGCCGAACATGCAGTAGATCGCGATCTGCACGGCGTTGTACGCGACGATCGCGACGAATGCGCCGCCCACGCCGACCGGTCGCCCGAGGCCGTTCGCGATATACGCATAGAAGGCGCCCGCATTGGAGATGTGCCGGCTCATCGCCGCATAACCGATGCTGAAGATCAGGTACATCACGCCCGCGAGCACGAATACGCCGGGCACGCCCGGGCCGTTGCCGAGCGAGAATGCCGCGGGGGTGGCGCCGACCATCGCGGTGAGCGGCGCGGCCGCGGCGACGACGAAGAAGACGATGTGCGAAAGTCCGACGGCGTTTTTACTGAGCCCCGCTTCGGACCGGGATGACAGTTCGTTCATGAGTAGTCCTGCTGGCCGGATCGTCCGTCAGGAATCGACACCGGCATGCCTGATCAATGTCCCTGCGTCGCGGGCCGATCCTGACGATCCGGCAGTGGAGGCTGCCGTCCGCCGGCGACACAGGTGTGCGCTTCGACGGCCGCCCGGTGACACGCACGGAGCGCGCGAGCAGGCCGACGACAAAATTTACGGTGCCGAAAAGCGGGACGTTGTCCGCTATCGGCAATCCGCGTGCGTCGGGCGGCAGGGGATTACCCGGATGCGACGCCGCAGCGTGCCGTGCACGCGCGGTCTCAGCTCAGGCGCGGCGTGTGCGACGGCAACTCGTGGAAATGTTGCTGGTAGTACGCGGAGAAGCGCCCAAAGTGGCAAAAGCCGAATTGCGCCGCCGCGTCGCCGATCCGCATCGTCTCGGGTGTCGTCATCAGGAAGCGTCGCACCGCGTTCAGCCGGATCGAGCGGAGGTAGGCCGTCGGCGTGGTGCCGACGACGTTCTGGAAGCTGTATTGCAGCGTGCGGCGGCTGATCCGGAGGTGATGGCAGAGATCGATGACGGTCGGCACGTCGTCGCTTTCCAGCGCGATTTCCTGGCTGCGGCGAACGATGTAGCTTTGCGTCGATGCCGACGGCAGCGCACCGGCATCCGATTCGTCGGACTGCACGAGGTCGAGCAGGATGCCGACGACGCTGTGCGCGAGCACGCGTTCGTCGAACGCATCGCGCGCCGTGAGCGAACCGCTGTCGAGCGCCTGGCAGAGCACGCGCTCGAGGCCATCCAGTGCATTGGCGTAACGCGCGTGCGAGATGGGCAGCACCGGCTGCTTCAGCACGCGCGCGGGCAGGTTCGCGAGTTCGTCGAGTGCGCGATCGGCAGTGAGCGTGCGATCGATCGTGAACGCGAGCACTTCGGTATCGCACGGAAGATGGGCGACGAACTCCTCGCCGCCGCGCAAGGTCAGCAGGCTCGGGCGCTCGACGGTGCGCCCCTGGACCACCGGCGCGACCGAGCTGGCGATCGGCAGCGCGAAGCAGAGGCGGTCGCGCGGCGCCATCCCGTGTTGCATGACGCGCTGGTTGATGCGTTCGCGAAAGACGTGAAAGCGCTGGCCGGCAACCTGGCGCAGCGAGGTCGTGGCGGTGCCGGGACTGATCTGATCGTAGTGCTGCGACCAGTTCACGATCGCCTGGGAATGGAGGAACACATCCGAGAAGCACCGTGTTTCAGCGTGCAGGTTCATGGTCTGGCTAACGTGTCCCTTCTCAAATCCGATGCCGGCCGAAGCCGGTTCATGCCGTCCGGGCGCGGAGCAGGGTGATTGCCTTGACGCGCGCGATCCGCATGGCGTCTGCCGGAAGGTGTCATGCCGACCGGCAGGTCATGGCGACGATCATATCCAGAAAAAAACGCCGGGGCACGCGTCGGGCGAGGCCCGGTTACTGCTTGTTGCATCACGTCGAGCGCCGCCGACGGGTGGTCGTAAGAATAATGAAATAAAAGTCTTAAATGCGGGATAATTTGAAGATATATTGGGATAAATACAGAAATAATTTATCACAATCCCATAATAAGGGATTTGTGTAGTATGGAGGAGTGGGGTTTACGCACGACGCCGGGCGACGCGTTGCGACAAGGAGGCAGGTGCGCGCGGATGGCGGTCCGGGCCGCGACCGAATTGCCGGCGGCTTCCGCGATCAGAATGTGGAACTGCCGGTCGGCTGCGACGGACGACTTGCCATCGAGCGAAGTCGGCATGCTCGACGAAGGGATGACCTCCACCCGCTGCGGATGGACGGTGCCGCCAGCGGGCGGCGCCGTCGCACGGATCGATTCCTGATGCCTGTTATGCCGCCGACAGCGTGATCGACACGCCCGTCGCCGTATAGACCGGCGTCACCTTGAAGCCGTCGACCGTCACCGTCGAGAATTTCGCGGCGCCGGCTGCTGCGTCGATCAGCGCGATGGTGTCGCCGGCCTTCGGCACATAACCGTTCACGAACTTCACGTGCAGCGTGCCGCCCGCGACGGTGAACGCACCGCCCACGCGCAGGCGCCCGCCGCCGTTGCCGTCGATGTCGAGTTCGAGCGTCGTGTTGTCGAGCTGCGTGTAGCGGGTCGCGACCGTGACGGGTGCGCTGGCCGCGATCTGGATGCCGCCACCGGCGCCGACATAGACGTCGCCGTTGCCGAACGCCATCGTGGAAGCGGCGGCGAGCGTGCCGCCGCTGACCTGCGTGCCGCCCGTATAGCTGTTGTTGCCCGCCAGCGTCAGCGTGCCGCTGCCTTGCAGCGTCAGCTTGCCGGTGCCCGCGATGTCGTTGCGCCACAGGTCGGCGGCGTTGAGGCCGCCCTTCGATGCATCCATCGCGACGGTCACGTTGCCGTTGAACGCGCCGTAGCCGTCGGCGGCGGCGAACAGGTTCAGCCGGCCCCAGCCTTCCGCATCGTCCATCACCGGGTAGCCGGACGGCAGTTCGGTGGTCTTCAGCACGACGCGCCGCTGGTCCGCGCCCAGGTACGGGAAGCGCGTCTGCAGCAGGATCTCCGCGCCCTTTGGCACGACCGGCGGCGCGCCGGTTGCGTCGATCGCGCCGAAGCCGTACGTCATGCGGCGCGTGACGGCCGCCTTGTTCGTCGCGTAGTCGGCGAACCGGTCGGTCGTCGTCGTGCCCGAGTGCGCGAAGGCCGGGAAGGTCGCATCGGTGGTGCTGGTGAGCTGCTGCAGCGTCTGGTGTGCCTGGCCATAGGCGGCCTGCGCGTCGCTCGCATACGCGGCGAGGTTGGCCGCGCTGAGGGCCAGCGCGAGCATGCGGCCGCCGATCACGTCGAGCGGCGAGTGCATGCCGGCGAGGATCCGGTTCTCGCCGAGTTCGAGGCCGCGGCCGACCATTTCCTGAAAGCGCTCGGGCACGAGCCACGCCATCGTCACGGCGTCGCGCATCGCTTCGGCCTGGTGGCCGCTGATGAAGCCGCCGTCGGTCGCCGGCGTCGTGCTTTCCGCAGGCACGAGCGTGGGCGCGACGACGACGCTCGTGCTCCAGCGATACGGACGCGCATATTTATAGAAGCGCTTGGCGGGTTCGGTCGACGCGTTGTTGCCCATTTCGTTGAGCAGGTCGACGACTTTCCCGAAACTCGCGTTCGTGCTGCTGCCCACGCCGACGTTGTTGCCGGTGTCGTTATAGAGGACGGTCGTGGCGTCGGCCGGCACGCTGGTGATGCTGGTCGTCTGCTGGGCGGCGGTGCGCCATGCCGCGGTGAGCGGCCCCATGCCGTCCGTCACGCTGTAGCCCTTGCCGCGCCGGTCGTCATAGTAGGCGGCGTTGGCTTGTTGCGGCGTGCGCGCGGTCGTTGCGTTGACCACATATTGGACATTCGCCGACAGCACCGCGTCATTCACGATCGTGCCGCACGGCGTGCCGTTGCCGGGCAGCCCCGAGCAGGTGGAAGGCGAGATGGCCGGAAACGCGCCGTTGGCCGGCGCGGCCACACCCGCATCGACGAGCATCGTCGCCGGCTGCCACAGGTCGAGGAAGCGGCTCACCACGCGTACCGCGGCGTTGGTCGACAGCGTTGCATAACGAGCGTCGCCGCGCTGGTTGGTCGCGACGTTGTCGACGAACGCGGGCACGCTCGGAACGGGCGCGCTGTCGACGAAGCCGGGATCGGCCGGCGGCGCCGGGACCGCGGCATTCGTCGAGCTGGTTGCGACGACATCGTCGCCGCCGCCGCAGGCAGCCAGTACGATCGCGGTCGACAGGGCTGCGACGTGCAGCGGGAGACGGCTCGGTGACGCAAACATGCAAGACTCCATCCTGAGGGTAGAAGATGGCGCATTGTGGTGGCCGATCGTTACGCGGCGGTTACGAAACCGTTTAACGTCATGCGGCGCGATTCAGACCGTCCTGCCCTCGGATGATGATGTTTAGTTTGCTTTCCTAAACGGATAGGGTATCGAAAGCAAGGTGTGCGTCACGAATGGCGTGACGCGTCGACGCGGCTACGCGTGCGATGCGCCCGCTTCCAGCCGGAACAGGGATACCGACTCGGCAAGCTGGCTTCCCTGTTCCTCAAGCGACTTCGATGCGGCGGCGGCTTCTTCGACGAGCGCCGCATTCTGTTGCGTGACTTCATCCATTTGCGTGATGGCCAGGCCGACCTGCGCGATGCCGCGGCTCTGCTCGTCCGATGCCGCGGCGATCTCGCCCATGATGTCCGTCACGCGTGCCACCGCCTGCGTCACCTGGTTCATGGTGTCGCCCGCATTGTTCGCGAGACGCGAGCCGTCCTGAATCTTCTGGACCGATTGCGTGATCAGTTGCCGGATTTCCTTCGCGGCGGTCGACGAACGTTGCGCGAGGCTTCTCACTTCGCTGGCCACGACCGCGAAGCCGCGACCTTGTTCGCCTGCGCGCGCCGCCTCCACGGCCGCGTTGAGCGCGAGGATGTTCGTCTGGAACGCGATCCCTTCGATCATCCCGGTGATCTCGGCGATTTTCGTCGAGCTGTCGCTGATACCCGTCATCGTTTCGACCACCAGGCCGACCGCGGCGCTGCCGCGCTGGGCGACTTCCGATGCGTTATTGGCCAGCGAGCTCGCCTGCTGGGCATTGTCGGCGTTCAGTCGTACGGTGGACGTCAGTTCTTCCATGCTGGAGGCGGTCTCCTGCAGCGATGCGGCCTGCTGTTCCGTGCGCGACGACAGGTCCTGGTTGCCGGACGCGATTTCGCTCGCGCCTGTCGCGACATTGCCGGACGCAATGCGGACCTGTGAAATCAGACGCACCAGATTGGCCTGCATTTCGCGCATGGAAGCCAGCACGCTGCCGTGTGGCGCGTCGACGGTGGTGGACCCGGCGGCGAGATCGCCGCTGGCGATGCGACGCGCGATGTCGCTGAGCGTGGCGGGCTCCGTGCCGAGCGAACGCGTGAGCCCTCGCACGATGATGACGCCCGCCACCACCGCGCCCGCGACGGCGGCGATACAGATGACGATGAGCAGCGCCCGCCGGGCCGCGTAGCGGTCTTCCGACTCTTTCACCATCTGCACGGCGCGTTCGCGCGTGTACACGCTATAGGCCTGCGATGCGTCGACCAGTTGCGCCAGAAGCGGTCGGCATTGTTCGTTCATCATCGTGATGGCCTGATCGCGCCGGTTGTTCAGTGCGGCGTCGACGATGGCCCGTGCCACCGGGCCGTACCTGGCCTCGACCTGGTCGATTTTCCGCACCAGCTCGCGCGCCTGGTCGGATGCGTCGGCGTCTCTGGTAACGGCGTTCCTGAGTGCGGCGAGCCGTGTGCCGACGTCGCGGTCAGCCTGCAGCGCGGCTTCCTTCTCGATCTCCATGTCGTGTGGCGTCGTCACGAGCACCAGATTGCGAGCCGCGATGGCGCGCCGATCGACGGCGACACGGACCTTGGCCGCCAGTTCCGCGCGAGCGTTGATGCCGTTGACGTAGCTCGCGAACACCGCGTTCGCGTTGCTGAGCGATACGACGCCGAGGAACGAAACGAGCAGCACCACGCATGTCAGAAGGCCGAATGTAAGGGTGAGTTTGGTACGCACCATTAATTGTCTGTTATCCATCTGTCATGCCCCGTTGCGTCGATATTGAGTAGCGTTCCTTATTATCGGGTTGGTTTCAGAAGAATTTAGGGTGTCGAAGAAATGCAATCGTTTGCGGGGGTGAAACTCGCAATGGTCGAGAACGCGCAATTCGGAGCGTTCTCGGGAGAGGTGTTTACGTCAGACGTTATGGAGTGCGTGATTCTTGAATCTGCAGGGTAATGAAACTGTCACGATCCGTCCGTCGGACCATGAGATCGTCGATCGATGCGCTCCTCAAACCGCAAGCGCGAGCGGTTCCGTCTCTCCGCGGCACACGCGGTTTCTACCCTGTCGCTTCGCCGCATACAACGCAAGATCCGCTTGATGCGTGAGCGCATCGACGGACGCCGGGTGTGCGCGATGACCGGTCGCGTACCCGATGCTCACCGTGAAAGCGGGAACCGTCTCGGCAAACTCGGCGAGCCGGTTGCGTTCCACTTCCTGGCGGATCGCCTCCGCGACCTTCGCGGCACCGCTTTCATCCGTGTCCGGCAGCACCGCGACGAACTCTTCGCCGCCGTAGCGCGCGGCCAGATCGCCGCGCCGTCGCGTGTGAGCGCGGATGCATTCGGCGAGGAACCGGAGCGCCGTGTCGCCCTGGGCATGTCCGTATCGGTCGTTGTACTGCTTGAAGTGGTCGGCATCGATGAACAGCACGGACAGGCTGCCGTCGTTGCTGCGCTGGATGCGTTCCCATTCGTCGGCGAGTGCGACGTCGAGCGCGCGGCGGTTGTGCAGGCCCGTGAGCGGATCGGTGCGCGTGAGATCGGTCAGCAGCGTCTGCTTGCGAAGATTGTCCCGCAGCGCGAACGCGAGCAGCCAGACGACGGCGCAGAAGAGCGCGCAGATGAACGATGCCGACACGCCGACCGACCATGACATGCGCGTGAAGCCGGCCAGCACGTCGCGCTCGGCCGGCGCGACGACGGCAATCAGCGGCGTGCCGGGCACCCGCTGGAAGGTATACAGCCGCAAGGTGCCGTCGATACGCGAGTAGGCCGCATAGAACCCCGAGTCCTGGTTCAGCATGCGATCGAAGGCCCTCGATCGGCGCAGGCGGACCATCTGGTGGTCGCTCAGCGGCGGATTTCTGGCGAGGATGGTGCCGTCCGCGCGCAGGATCGCGCTGATGCCGTTCGGCCCGACGTTCAGTCGGGACAGCAACTGATCGAAATAGGCGAGGTCGATGGCGACGACCGCGATGCCGTTGAAGGTATGGTCCGGCCGTTCGATGCGCCGCGACAGCGCGATGGACTCCTTGCCGCCGCGCGATCGTGCGCGATAGGCCTCCGATACGTAAAGGCCGACGTTCGCCGCGTCGCGATGCACCTTGAAGTAGTCGCGATCGCTGAAGTCCCAACGGTGAGACGGGCCGCAACATCCGTCGATCAGGCGGCCGGACTGGTCCGTCACGCCCATGCCGGTCACGTACTGCGCGGCCGCGCGCTGGAACAGCAGGTCGTGCCGCAGCTGGGCATCCATGCGCCGGACCTCCGGCTTGCCGAGATCGGATGCGAGCGCGATCAATGCGTTGTTGGACGTTTCGACGGTGCGCGCGATCTCGCTGACCAGCACGGCGGCGACGTTGCGGGAGGTTTCGTGCGCATGCTCGACGACACCGCTTCTCGTGGCCCAGAGCGTCATGGCGCTGATGCTCAGCGCAGCGAGCGCCATCAGTGTGCCCAGCGCGCCGACGACGAGATGGTTTCGGCCCGCCCAGTCGGCGATTTTTTCGATGCAAGTGGATGCGGACATGCTACGCGCTCGTAGGGAACGCCCGGTGCGATGACCGAGGCTGCGCTGAAATCCGGGTTAACGGCAGGTAAGCGGGGAAATCGAGGTCCGGATGCGAAGCAAATCGACGCGCGCCGGCCGCAAACGTGTGCGGCCGGCGCGCCGGTTGCGTCGAAGCCGAACCGTCAGCCGCGCGCGCCGGATTCGTCGACGAGCCGCCCGAGCCGGACGACGGTGACGCCGGGCCGCAATTGCCGCAGCGACGGCATCACGAGCACGCAGTCGGGATAGGGCGTCACGACCGGGACATCGTTCGACCAGCCGATCACGGTGCCGGCGTCCGGGAAATGTTCGAGCCCGGTATAGTTGCCCGCGAAACGAAACGCACTGCTCGTCGCGACCACGGGTTCCGTCACTTGCACGACGCGCATCGTGTCGGGCAGCGGCAGGAACCAGTCCGCGGGCAGGTCGTCGTGCTCGACCACGCCGGACGCAACCAGGAAACGCGCCGTGGTGTCGCGCGCGACGTCCACCGCGCGCGCTTCCCAGTGCTGCCCGCATTCCACCAGCATTGCGCATTTCGGGCTGTCCGGCTCGCCGAATGCGGCGTAATCGCGCATCCGAGTGCCTTCCGGGTGGCCCTCGTCGCGGATCACGGTGGCCGGCGCGCCGACGCGGCGCGCGAGCGCGACACCCTTGTCGAGCGGCCCCGCGACGATCAGCGGCGCACTGCGCTCATGCATCGAATGCAGGTCGAGCAGCCAGTCGGCCGCATCGACGAACGGGCGCAGCGCGCGGGCGCGATCGAGCTCGACCGAGCGGACCGACAGATCGTCGAGCACGGCGGGCGTCCACACGCGGTTGAAATCCTGGTCGACGAAGCGCGCCGCGTCCGGCTGCGCGGGATCGAAGCGTGCGTAGGCCGCGACGTTCGCGAACGACAGCGTGAGCGTGCCGCGGCGCGGCCGCAGGCCGAGCGCCAGCAGCGCGTCGACGACGATCGCGCCGCAGACTTCGTTGCCATGCGTGAGCGCGTTGACCATCACGTTCGGGCCGGCCAGGCCGGACGCGAAGCGATAGACGTGGTCGACCCCGGTATTGCCCGCGCGGTGCGGCGCCAGGTCGGGAAACGAAACTTCGATCGGGTAGGGGGTGAAAGCGTTCATGGCGGCATACCGGGTAACGAAAACGTAAGAATGAGGCGCGCGTTCAGTCGAGCCCGCCCTGGCACAGGTACTTGATCGACAGGTAGTCGTCGAGGCCATGACGCGAACCTTCGCGGCCGTAGCCCGATTCCTTCACGCCGCCGAACGGTGCGGCTTCGCTCGCGAGCGCGCCCTCGTTGATCCCGACGATGCCCGTTTCGAGCCGCGCCGAGACGCGCGCGATCCGCCGGACGTCCTGCGTGTAGAAATACGCGGCGAGCCCGAACGGCGTGTCGTTTGCGGCGCTGATGGCCTCGTCCTCGGTATCGAACGGAAACAGCGCGGCGACCGGCCCGAACGTCTCCTCGCAACCCAGCTGCATGCCGGCGGCCGCGTCGACCAGCACGGTCGGCGCATAATAATTCGGCCCCAGTTCGGGCAGGCGCCTGCCGCCGGTCAGCACGCGGGCGCCGCGCTCGAGCGCGTCGTCGACGTGGCGCGCGATCTTGTCGACCGCGCGTGCATTGATCATCGGGCCGATCTGTGCGGCCGGGTCGGTCGCCGGTGCGACTTTCAGTGCGCTGACCCGCGCGGCGAGCTTCGCGGCGAACGCCTCGTAGATGCGGGCCTGCACGTACACGCGATTCGGCGACACGCAGGTCTGCCCGCCGTTCCGGAACTTGGCGGCCATCAGCCCATCGACGGCGGCGTCGAGCTCGGCATCGTCGAACACGATGAACGGCGCATTGCCGCCGAGTTCGAGCGACAGCTTCTTGAGCGTCGCGGCCGATTCGCGTGCGAGCAGCTTGCCGACGGGCGTCGATCCCGTAAACGTGATCTTGCGCACGCGGCCGTCGGCGAGCCAGTCGGCCACCGCGTCGATGCCGTGCGCGCGCGATGCGGCGATCACGTTCAGCACGCCGCGCGGCACGCCGGCTTCCTGCGCGAGGAACGCCAGCGCGAGCGCCGTGAGCGGCGTGTCTTCGGCCGGCTTCGCGACGACCGTGCAGCCGGCCGCCAGCGCGGGCGCGATCTTGCGAGCGATCATCGCGAGCGGGAAATTCCACGGCGTGATCGCGGCGACGACGCCGATCGGCTCCTTGACGGCACTCAACTGCTTGCCGCGCTGCTGTTGCGGAATCAGGTCGCCGTACGCGCGGGTCGCCTCCTCGGCAAACCACAGCACGTACGACGCGCCATACGCGACTTCGCCGCGCGCTTCGGCGAGCGGCTTGCCCTGTTCGCGCGACATCAGTTTCGCGAGATCCTCGGTGTGCGCGACGATCGCCGCATGCCAGGCGCGCAGGATCGCCGCGCGTTCGCGGGCCGGCGTCGCGCGCCACGCGGGCAGCGCGCGCACGGCCGCGTCGGTCGCGGCACGCGCGTCGGCCGCGCCGCTGTCGGGCGCATCGGCCACGCGCTCGAGCGTCGCCGGATCGGTGACCGCGAAACGTCGGCCGTCGAGCGCGTCGCACCACGCGCCGTCGATCAGATTCGCACTGCGAACGAGTTCGGTGCGGGTGAGGGTAAGTGACATGTCGGGTCCTTGGATGAAGGCGGCTCGAAGTCGGCGTGCGGCTGCGCCCGGGGCGGCCGCACGCTGCTCGTCAGTGTCGTTCGCCGAACAGCGACTCGAGCGGATAGTGCCGCTTGACGAACGGCGACTTGATGATCACGTAGCTGAAATACTTCTCGATGCCGATGTTCTGCTCGAGCAGTCCTTCGACGATCGTCTGGTAGTGGCTCACGCTGCGCGTGACGAACTTGAGCAGATAGTCGTAACCGCCGCTCGCGAGATGGCATTCGACGATTTCGTCGACATTGCGGATCGCCGCGACGAACCGGTCGAAGTCCTCGCGCCGGTGGTCGGCCAGCGTGACCTCGGTAAACACCACCTGCACGTCGCCGAGCTTCTCGATCTGGATATGCGCGCCGTACCCGGCGATGTAGCCGGCTTTCTCGAGCCGCTTGACGCGGATCAGGCACGGGCTCGGCGACAGTCCGACTGCATCGGCCAGTTCGACGTTGGTCATGCGCCCGCGCTTCTGCAGCTGGGAAAGAATGCGCAGGTCGATCCGGTCTAGCTTGCTGTCCGTCATGTTCGCGTGAGAAGGCAGAAATGGAATGTCCAGTTACTTTAGAGTCGAACGGTAGCCGCCACAAGCCCGTCTTTCCCTCGCCCGATTCAGGCGGGCTGCGCGTGGGCGGCGTCGAGCGCGTGCCGCACGCCCGGGTCGGCCAGCACGTCGTCGAGCGTCTGGCGGACGCGCTCGAACATCAGGTCGAACTCGCCGGCGGTAAAGCTCAGCGCCGGCGCGAAACCGAGTACGCCGTCGCCGAACGCGCGGAACACGATGCCGTTCGCGTAGGCGGCCGCCGTGATCCGGTCGGGCACGTTCAGCGCCGGGTCGAAGCGCGTCTTGCGCGCCTTGTCGGCCACCAGTTCGAGCGCACCGAGCAGGCCCGCCGAACGCGCATCGCCAACCAGCGGGTGGTCGCGCAGCGCGGCAAGGCCGGCCGCGAAACGCGGCGCCATCGCCTGGCCGTTCGCGAGCAGCCCGCCGTCGTGGTAGAGCTTCAGCACCTCGAGGCCGATCGCGGCGCTGACCGGATGCGCGGAATACGTCTGACCGTGCCCGACCACCGCGGCATCGGCGCGACTGCCGGCGATCCCTTCGTAGATTTCGTCGGACATCAGTACCGCGCCCATCGGCGCATAACCGGCGGTCAGCCCCTTGGCGACGGTCATCAGGTCGGGCTCGACGCCTTCGGTCTCGCACGCGAACAGCGGGCCCGTGCGGCCGAAGCCGGTGATCACCTCGTCGGCCACGAACAGGATGCCGAGACGCCGGCACGCGTCGCGCATCGCCCTCAGCCAGCCCGCGGGCGGCACGATCACGCCGCCCGAGCCTTGCACCGGTTCGCAGAAGAATGCGGCGACGTTGTCCGCACCGAGTACCGCGACCTTCGCTTCGAGGGCGGCGACGGACGCGGCGATCAGCGCCTGCGGATCGTCGCCGAGCGGGTGCCGGTAAGGGTACGGCGACGGCAGGTGGTGCTGGTCGGCGCGCGGCAGGTCGAAATGGCGATGGAACGCGGGCAGCGCGGTGAGCCCGGCGCCGATCGACGACGAGCCGTGATAACCGCGCTCGAGCGCGATCATGTGTTTCTTCGTCGGGCGGCCGGTCGCGTTGAAATAGTGCGTGATGAAGCGCACCGCGGAATCGATCGCGTCCGAGCCGCCGAGCGTGAAGTACACGCGGTTGAGCGACGCGGGCGCGAGCGCCGCGAGCCGTTCGGCGAGCTCGATCGCGGGCTGCGACCCGAAGTGGAAATAGCCGGTCGCGTAGGGCAGCTTCGCCATCTGGTCGGCTGCCGCCTTGACGATGCTGTCGCGGCCGTAGCCCACGTTCACGCACCACAGGCCGGAAAACGCATCGAGCAGCGTATGGCCGTTCGCGTCGCGCAGGAAGACGCCGTCGGCGGAGTCGAGCACGGTGACGCCGCGCGCCTCGTGCTCGCGGTAATTGACGACCGGATGGATCAGGTGTTGACGATCGGCTTCGATCAGCGCGGAGTAGGTCATGGCAGGGCGGGTCTCTCGTCGGGTGTCAGCGATGGAGTCATGCTACCGAGCGAGAAATGCGCGCGTGCCGTCAATTTGCCGCGTGAAACGTACGGGTGCGGCGTTTGCACGGCGCGCTTCGGCATTTTCTGCTGCGCCCGCGCGCCGGCGCGCGCGAACGGTCAGTAGCCGCGCGTGCGGTCGACGACGCCGATCATCGGCTGCCCCGCGCGATGCCGCGCGAGGTTCGCGAGCACGGCGTCGACCGCGGTGTCGGGCCGCGTCGCGCTCGCGATGTGCGGCGTGATCCGCACGCGCGGATGCGTCCAGAACGGATGGCCGGCCGGCAACGGTTCGGGGTCCGTCACGTCGAGGATCGCACTGTCGAGCCGGCCGCTGTCGAGCGCCGCGAGCAGCGCGGCCGCGTCGAGCTGCGGGCCGCGACCGACCTGCACGAGCGACGCGCCGGCCGGCAGCGCGTCGAACACGCGCGCGCCGAGCAGCCCGCGCGTGCCGTCCGTCAGCGGCAGCAGGCAGATCAGGATGTCGGTGCGGGCGAGAAACGCGTCCAGCGCCGCATCGCCCGCATGGCACTCGACGCCGTCGAGCGTGCGCGGCGTGCGGCTCCAGCCGGCGCACGGGAAGCCGAAGCGCCGCAGCATGTCGAGCACGGCCTGGCCCAGCGTGCCGAGCCCGAGCACGCCGATACGCCGCGATGCGGCCGCGCGCACTGGCCGCTCGTGCCACACCCCGGCACGTTGCTGCGCCGCATAGTCGAACAGGTCGCGGTGGATCGTCAGGACGGCCTGCGTCACATACTCGACCATGCCGTCGACGATGCCGGGTTCGATCATCCGCACGACCGGGATGTGCGCCGGCACGCGCGACAGGTCGAACTGGTCGATGCCGGCGCCGACGGAGAACACGATCTCGAGATTCGGCAGCAGCGCGACCGGATCGTCGGGCGGTTGCCAGGCGGCGAGGTAGCGGACCGCGTCCGGATCGCCGATGTCGGGCCATATCCGGAACGCGAGATCGGGGGCCAGCTCGGCGAAACGGCGTGCCCATTGCGCGCCGCGCACCGGATCGGCCTTGTAGACGAAGCTCATCGGGCGCGTCGCTCAGCCGAGCGCCTGGTTGACGATCGCGAACGCGCGCAGCGCCGGATCGCGCGCGGGCGCCGCACCGCGCACCATCGCGACGACCGTGTCGACCCGCGGCAACCCGAGCCCCTGCAACCAGTCGGACAGGCCGCTGTCGCCCGGCACGTCGAGCCGCACGAACATGCCCTCGTGCAGCGCGAGCCAGTGGCTGATGAGCGCTTGCGCGCGAAGCGTGTCCGGCGCGATGACCGGTCCGATCGCGTGGCCGCGGCCGAATCGGCGGAACAGTGCGAAGCCGAGCAACTCGCCGTCGCGATCGATCGCGATGCCGTTGGCGATGCCGAGCAGTGCGTCGATCACGCCGTCTCGCGGATAACCGGCCGCCCGCGACGCGAGCGCGGCGAGTCGCGGGCCGTCGTTCGCGCCGATCGGCCGCAGTCGTTCGCCGGGCGGCAGCGAGATCAGCGGCGGCTGGAACGCGGCGCCCTGGTGCTGATCGATCGTGTCGATCACGTCGAAGCCGAATTTCACGTACAACGGTTCGCCCGCCGGCGTCGCATGCAGGAAGATGACCCGCGTGCCGAAGCTGTCGACGATCCGCGCGAGCAGTTCGCGGCCGATGCCGCGGCCCTGGCGTTCGGGCGACACGATGACCATGCCGAGCGACGCGTGCGACTCGCCGAAGCGCCAGCCGAGTGCGGTGCCGACGACGCCGGTCTCGTCTTCGGCGACGAAACCGCTGCCGAGTTGCAGCACGAAACGCCAGTCGTCGACCCGATGCGGCCAGTTGAATGCTTCCGACAGCCGATGCGCGGCGGGAAGGTCGCTTTCGGCGAACGGACGATAGATAAGCGGGCGGGAAAGGTTGAGGTCGGCCACGCCGGACTCCGGATCGGTAGGAATGACGCATCCACTCTGCCAGCGGCGCCACGGTGCGGATAGGACGATTCGCCTGTTTTTCGGCGATCGCGGCCGGTCGCGCGAAATCGACGCAAACCGGTTCGAACGGCGCGACGCAACGCGTGCTGCGTGCCGGCGCGGGCGGTCATTCCGGCAGCTTCTGCTGCGCGATCGCCAGTACGATTCAAGCAGGCAGTGCAGCGCGTTTGGCGCCCGCCGCCCGCCGGGAACGTGCCGCAGATCGTGCCGTGCAGGCCCGGCAATACGCGGCGATCGTGCGTTTCGCGCGGCGCCGAACGATGCGCGAAGGATTTATTGCCCTGATTCAATTGCATTCAACCCAGCCCGTCCCCGGCCCTGCCGGGGCTTCACACCGACAGGACGTCACCATGATCCAATTTGAACCGAAATTCATCACGTTCGACTGCTATGGCACGCTGACCCGCTTCCGGATGGGCGACATGGCGCGCGAGATTTACGCCGACCGCCTGTCGCCGGCCGCGCTCGAGGAGTTCGTGCGCGTGTTCGCCGGCTACCGCCTCGACGAGGTGCTCGGCGCGTGGAAGCCGTACCGCGACGTCGTCGTCAATGCGATCCGGCGTACCTGCAGCAAGCTCGGCGTGAAGTTCGACGAAACCGAAGCCGAACGCTTCTATCTCGCGGTCCCGACCTGGGGCCCGCATCCGGACGTGCCGGCCGGCCTGTCGCGGCTCGCGAAGAAGTACAAGCTGGTGATCCTGTCGAACGCATCGGACGACCAGATCATGAGCAACGTCGACAAGCTCGGCGCGCCGTTCCACGCGGTGTTCACCGCGCAGCAGGCGCAGTCGTACAAGCCGCGCATGCAGGGGTTCGAGTACATGTTCGGCAAGCTCGGCTGCGAACCGCAGGACGTGCTGCACGTGTCGTCGAGCCTGCGCTACGACCTGATGACGGCCGAGGATCTCGGGATCAGGCACAAGGCGTTCGTCAATCGCGGCCACGAGCCGGGCACGCCGTTCTACAACTACCACGAGGTGGCCGACATCGGCGATCTCGCGACGCAACTGGGCCTGTAAGCGGCGCGCCGGCTGCGCGCGCACCTGTCGTGCGGCGCGCCGCCGTGTGCGTGCGATCAGCGCACGGATCGAGGGTAATTACCGATGCGGTACCGTTCAAGCTGGAGCCGCCAGCGCCGATATATGTACCGAATGGTTAATATATCGAGGCTCCCGCATGAAGTTGTCCACGAAACTGCTGATGCTCGTCGCCGCCGCGCTGCTCGGTGTCACTTTGCTTGCCGCCATGTCGCTGCACACGCTGCGCGGCGCGCTGATCGACAGCCGTCGCGAAGAGATCGTGATTCTGTTGACGAAGGCCGAACACCTGGTCAATTCGTACCGCGCGCTGCAGGCGAGCGGCACGCTCACGGCGGATCAGGCGCAGCAGCAGGCAAAGGCCGCGCTGTCGGCGCTCAACGCGGATACGAAAAGCTACTACTGGGTCACGACGGCCGACGGCGTCAACCTGGTTCATCCGAACGCGAAGTTCATCGGCACCCGGGCCAAGGGCAACCGCACGACCGCTGGCCTGACCGATAGCGAGGCTTACCGCGCCGGCATGGCGCAGGCGCATTTCGCGCTCGTCGACGTGCTGGTCAAGCGCAGCCCCGACGCGGAGCCGGAGCCGAAACTCCAGGGCGTGGTTGCCATTCCGGACTGGGACTGGTGGATCGGCACGGGATTCTTTTACGACGATATCAACGCGGCGTTCACCCGGCTCGCGATGGTGCTGGGTGCGATCGCGCTCGTGATCGCCGCGACGCTGGCGGCCATCGCATGGGGCGTGCTGCGCAGCGTCAGGCGCACGCTGGGCGGCGAGCCGGCGCACGCGGCGCACATCGCGGCGCGCATCGCCGCCGGCGAACTGGACGTCGAGTTCGA
Organism: Burkholderia theae; assembly: GCF_048565265.1. Taxonomy (NCBI): domain Bacteria; kingdom Pseudomonadati; phylum Pseudomonadota; class Betaproteobacteria; order Burkholderiales; family Burkholderiaceae; genus Burkholderia; species Burkholderia theae. Next base: position 407,776 of record NZ_CP183463.1, on the reverse strand, counting down.
TGCGGCAAGGGCCGCGCCGGGCAGCCTGCTCGCGGCGCTCGGCGAAATGAAGGCGCGGCTGACCGAGACGATCGCCGAAATCCAGACCACGACCCGCTCGATCGCCGTCGGCACCGGCGAGATCGCGCAAGGCAACCTGGACCTGTCGCAGCGCACGGAGGAACAGGCCGCGTCGCTGCAGGAAACGGCCGCCAGCATGGAACAGATCACGTCGACGGTCAGACAGAATGCCGAGCATGCGCGTCAGGCCAATGTGCTCGTCACCACGGCCAAGGAGGCGACCCAACTCGGCGGTGCCGCCGTGCAGGAAGTCGTCGAAACGATGCGGCAGATTTCGGACGAGTCGGTGCGGATCGCCGACATTACCGCCGTGATCGAAAGCATCGCGTTCCAGACGAACATTCTTGCGCTCAACGCAGCCGTCGAAGCGGCGCGAGCCGGCGAGGAAGGGCGCGGGTTCGCCGTCGTGGCCGCGGAGGTCCGCTCGCTGGCCCAGCGCAGCGCCGCGGCGGCGAAGGACATCAAGGGGCTGATCGAGGTGTCGGCCGAGAAGGTCGGCAGCGGCAGCCGGCTCGTCGAGGCGGCGGGCGCGCGCATGACGGAGATCGTCCGGTCGATCGACCGCGTGGCCGACATCATGGGCGAGATCTCCACGGCCTCCGCCGAGCAAAGTACCGGCATCGAACAGGTCGGCAAGGCGGTGACGCAAATGGATGAAGTCACGCAGCAGAACGCCGCGCTCGTGGAGCAGGCTGCCGCCGCCGCTTCGTCGCTGGATGAACAGGCGGCACGCCTGAGGTCCGCGGTCGCGGTGTTCCGGCTGGCCAACTGAGCGGCCGGCCCGCCGTCTCGGGAATGCCCGCGGGTGCGGATGCACCCGCGTCAGAAAATCACATACACCTTGCGCATCGTCTCGCGCACGTCCCACAGCCCTTCGGTGTTCGCGGCAAAGAACAGCGTGTCGCCCGCGCCGAACGCGATCGCTTCCTCGCCGTCCGGCGCAAACGTGCCGGCGCCCGCGAGGAAATGCATCACCTCCGCTTCCTTCACGCCGCGTCGATACGTGCCCGGCGTGCATTCGAACACGCCGGTGTCGAACGCCTCGCTGCCCGGGATCACGACCTGGCGGCCCGACACGCGGGCGGGCTCGGTGCCGGGCAATCCGGCCGTGCCCCAGTCTTCGGGCAAGTCGATGTCGACGGAGCGGGCAATCTTCTGAACTTTCATGCGTGGGTGTCCTTGCGGGTGGGGGGAGTCGCCCTCGCGCAGCGGCTGCGAGGGCGGCTCACTGTCGCATGCGCGCGGGGCCGGCGACTAGGACGTTTCGCTCGTTTCGGCCCGCGCGCGCGATCGACGCACAACATGCGGTTTGAGGCCGCCGAACGCGTTTCGGATGCCGAACGGGCAATTTTGTCGGTGCAATCTGCGGCGGCCGCCGCTTTACGATTCCCTGTGTCACGCATGTGTCGCGAGTCGATCGGGAAGCGGCGGCAGCCGACGCGAACGCGCAGCGGATCATGCTGCGCGGACGGCCCAAAACGGTCGAATCGTGTCGTGCAGGCGCCCCGAATCGCGACAACCCGCATTTTGGCGGTGCTTAAATGAACTCAATGCGTACGACGTCGTGCTCGCCACCAGCAGGCGGGCGCGGCGGGAATCTCGAACCACGCTGGACCCCAGGACCCACTTTCCACAGTCAGGAGCAGTTCGGATGAGCGACGATATCGACAACGGCGGAGATCACCGCGGCTTTACGCGCCGCGACATGATGCGGGTCATGGCGGCGGGCGGCATGATGGCCACCGGGGCCGGCGGGCTGCTGATGGGTGCGCACCCGGCGTTCGCCGCGCCCGCGCCGAAGCGCGGCGGCAAGATCCGCGTGGCGAACGAATCCAGCTCGACGGCCGATACGCTCGACCCGGCCAAGGGCTCGACGGGCGCCGACTACATCCGCTTCTTCATGTTCTACAGTGGCCTCACGCAGCTGGATGCCAGCCTGACGCCGCAGATGAACCTGGCGGAGTCGCTGCGCACGAGCGACGCGAAGACCTGGGTCATCAAGCTGCGCAAGGGCGTCACGTTCCACGACGGCAAGACGGTCGGCCCGGCCGACGTCGTGTTCTCGCTGCTGCGCCACAAGAATGCGGCCACGGCGTCGAAGGTCAAGACGATCGCCGACCAGTTCACCGACGCAAAGGCGACCGGCCCCGACGAAGTCACGCTGACGCTCGCGAGCGCGAACGCGGACCTGCCGGTGATCCTCGCGACGCCGCAGCTCGTGATCGTCAAGGACGGCACGACCGACTTCACGACCGGCATCGGCTGCGGCCCGTACAAGCTGAAGACGTTCAAGCCGGGCGTGACGACGGTCGGCGTGCGCAACGACAGTTATTTCAAGCCAGGGATGCCGTATCTCGACGAGATCGAGCTGATCGGCATCAGCGACAGCGCCGCGCGCCTGAACGCGCTGCTGTCGGGCGACGTGCATCTCGTGAATGCGGTCGACCCGCGCTCGACGCAGCGTGTCGCGTCGACGCCCGGTTATGCGCTCAAGGAAACCAAGTCGGGCCTGTATACCGACCTCATCATTCGCAGCGAAAACCCGCTGACCGCCAATCCGGATTTCGTCGAAGGCATCAAGTACCTGTTCGACCGCGAGCAGATCCGCTCGGCGGTGTTCCGCGGTTACGCGGTGATCGGCAACGACCAGCCGATTCCGCCGGGCCATCGTTACTTCAACGCGTCGCTGCCGCAACGGCCGCACGATCCGGACAAGGCGAAATTCCTGTTGCAGAAGGCCGGTGCGCTGGGCGCCGCGCTGCCGCCGATCTACGCGACGTCGGACGCGAACGGCTCGATCGAGATGGCCGTGCTGCTGCAGCAGGCCGGCCAGAAGATCGGACTGAACCTGCAGGTGAACCGCGTGTCGGCCGACGGCTACTGGTCGAACCACTGGATGAAGCACCCGCTCGGCTTCGGCAACATCAATCCGCGTTCGAGCGCCGACGTGCTGTTCACGCAATTCTTCAAGTCGGATGCGCCGTGGAACGAGTCGGGCTGGAAGAACGCGAAGTTCGATCAGTTGCTGCTCGCCGCGCGTTCCGAGACCGACGATGCGAAGCGCAAGCAGATGTATGGCGAGATGCAGGTGATCGTCGCGCAGCAGGGCAGGATCGGCATTCCGGCCTTCATCAGTTTTCTCGACGGCTACGACAAGCGGCTCGGCGGTCTCGGCTCGATCCCGACCGGCGGGATGATGGGCTTCATGTTCGCCGAGCACGTGTGGTGGAACGCTTGACGCCGCTGCCCGCCACGGTCGCGTTGCCGGTGCGGATGCCCGCGCCGGCAACGGCCACACCTTTCCGGAGTGCTGCTCAATGAACCGCATTCTGCTCGGATTGATTGGCCGCCGCATCGCGGTCACCGCGCTGACGCTGCTGCTCGTGTCCGTGATCATCTTCGCGATCACGAACCTGTTGCCGGGCGACGCCGCACAGGCCGCGCTCGGCCAGTCCGCGACGCCGGAAACGGTAGCCGCGCTGCGCCAGCAGTTCGGTCTCGACATGCCGGCCCACGTGCGCTACGTGCACTGGCTCGCGGGCCTGCTGCACGGCGATTTCGGCCGTTCCCTGTCGAGCGACATGCCGGTGTCCGACATGATCGGCGGACGCCTGCCGAAGTCGCTCACGCTCGCGGCGATCACGACCTGCGTCTCGGTGCCGATCGCGCTGGTGCTCGGCATTCTCGCGGCGGTCAAGCGCGAGTCGGTGATCGACCGCGTGATCAGCCTCGGCACGCTGTCGCTCGTCGCGACGCCGGAATTCCTGATCGCGACGGTCGCCGTGCTCGTGCTGGCGGTGAAGCTGCACTGGCTTTCCGCGCTGTCGTACAGCGGCCCGATCGAAAGCGTCCACGATTTCCTGCGCGCGTATGCGATGCCGGTGCTGACGCTGTGCGCGGTCGTGATCGCGCAGATGGCACGGATGACGCGCGCCGCGGTCATCGAGCAACTGAGCGCATCGTATGTCGAGATGGCCGTTCTCAAGGGCGCGAGCCCCGCGCGTGTCGTGCTGCGCCATGCGCTGCCGAACGCGATCGGGCCGATCGCCAATGCGATCGCGCTGAGCCTGTCGTATCTGCTCGGCGGCGTGATCGTCGTCGAGACGATCTTCAACTATCCGGGCCTTGCCAGCCTGATGGTCGATGCGGTCGGCAACCGCGATTTTCCGCTCGTGCAGGCGTGCACGCTGATCTTCTGCGTGGCCTATCTGACGCTCGTGCTGTTCGCCGACCTGTGCTCGATCGTGTCGAACCCGAGACTGCGGACCTGACCGTCCCGTCCTTCTCCCGAGATGCCGAACATGCACCCGACCGAACCCGTACAACGCAGCAGCGCGCTGCCGCCGCCCGGCGATCCGCGCCCGTCGTGGGGCGACACGCCGCCTGCCGCGCCTTCTCCCGAGCAACCGCGCAAGCGCCGCGCGATGCGCCCCGCATTGACGACCGGCGGCTGGATCGGCCTGTCGATGGCGAGCCTGATGCTGTTCATCGCGGTGTTCGCGCCGCTGCTCGCGCCGCACGACGTCGGCACGATCGTGACGCCTGACGTATTCGCGCCGTTCAGCGCGAAGCTGCCGTTCGGCTCGGACTTCCTCGGCCGCGACATGCTGAGCCGGATCCTGTACGGCACGCGGCTGACCGTGCTGCTCGCGCTTGCGGCGGTGCTGCTCGCCGCGCTGACCGGCACGACGCTCGGGCTGCTCGCGACGGTGTCGGGCCGCGTGGTCGACGAGACGATGAGCCGCGTGCTCGATGCGCTCACGTCGATCCCGTCGAAGATGTTCGCGCTGATGATCGTCGCCGCGTTCGGCTCGTCGCTGCCGCTGCTGATCCTGACGGCCGCGATCAGCTACATGCCGGGCTCGTACCGGATCGCGCGCGCGCTGGCGGTCAACATCAGCACGCTCGAATTCGTGCAGGTCGCACGGGCGCGCGGCGAGAGCGCGCTGTACATCGCGTGCGTCGAGATGCTGCCGAACATGATTCACCCGATGCTCGCCGACACGGGCTTGCGCTTCACGTTCGTCGTGCTGCTGCTGAGCGGCCTGAGCTTTCTCGGGCTCGGCGTGCAGCCGCCGTACGCGGATCTCGGCTCGCTCGTGCGCGAGAACATCGCCAGCCTCGGCGACGGCTCGGCCGTCGCGATCATGCCCGCGGTCGCGATCGCGATCCTGACGGTGGGCGTCAACCTGTTGATCGACGGCTTGCCGCATCGCGGCCGCCGCAAGGGTGCGGCCGCCGCCGCGGGAGCACACTGATGCGACACGAATCGAACCCGCTCGTCGAGGTGCGCGGGCTGCGCGTGGTCGGCGGCCGGCCGGGCGGTACGGAAACGACGATCGTCGACGGTGTCGACTTCGACGTCCGGCGCGGCGAGGTGCTCGCGCTGATCGGCGAATCCGGCTCGGGCAAGACGACGATCGCGCTGTCGCTGATGGGCCATGCGCGCGCCGGCTGCCGGATCGCCGGCGGCTCGGTCAAGCTCGACGGTGCGGACGTCTGCACGCTGTCCGCGCAGGCGCTGACCGCGCTGCGCGGCCGCCGGGTCGCGTACATCGCGCAGAGCGCGGCCGCCGCGTTCAACCCGTCGCGCACGATCCTCGACCAGGTGATCGAGAGCGCGCTGATCCACCGGACGCTGACGAAGCGCGACGCGCAGGCGAAGGCGGTCGAGCTGTTCCGCGCGCTCGCGCTGCCGGAGCCGGAGACGATCGGCAAGCGTTATCCGCACCAGGTGTCGGGCGGCCAGTTGCAGCGCCTGATGGCGGCGATGGCGCTGATCACCGATCCGGAGCTGGTGATCCTCGACGAGCCGACGACGGCGCTCGACGTGACCACGCAGATCGACGTGCTGCTGGCGTTCAAGAGCGTGATCCGGCGCTACGGGATGAGTGCGGTGTACGTGTCGCACGACCTGGCCGTCGTCGCGCAGATGGCCGACCGGATCATCGTGCTGAGCGACGGCGTGATCCGCGAATCGGGTGCGACCGAGCAGATCCTGCATGCGCCCGTGCATCCTTACACGCAGAGCCTGATCGCGGCGGTCGCGCCGGGCGATGCCGAACGGGCGGCGAGCCTCGCGCCCGCCGCGCCCGCGCCGCTGCTCGACGTGCGTGGCGCGATCGCCGGCTACGGCGGCCGCACCGCGAAAGGCTGGCCGGCCAAGGTGATCCTGCACGAAGTGGACCTGCGCATCGGGCGCGGGCAGACCGTCGGCGTGATCGGCGAATCGGGTTCCGGCAAGACCACGCTCGCGAAGGTGATCGCGGGCCTGGTGCCGGCCACCGGCGGGCAGATCCTGCTCGACGGCGAGCCGCTCGCGCTCGACATCGGCAAACGCACGAAGGAGCAGCACCGGCGCGTGCAGATCGTATTCCAGAACGCGGATACCGCGCTCAACCCGGTGCATACCGTCGAGCGTACGCTCGCGCGACCGCTCGCGTTCTATCACGGGATCAAGGGCGCGCGCGCCCGGCGGCGCGTCGCGGAACTGCTCGAGCTCGTGCGGCTGCCGCAGGCCGTCGCCGGGCGGCGCACCGGCGAGCTGTCCGGCGGGCAGAAGCAGCGCGTGAACCTCGCGCGCGCGCTCGCGGCGGAGCCCGACCTGATCCTGTGCGACGAGGTGACGTCGGCGCTCGATACCGTGGTCGGCGCCGCGATCATGGACTTGCTGCGCGAACTGCAGGCGAAGCTCGGCGTGTCGTACGTGTTCATCACGCACGACATCGCCAAGGTGCGCGCGATCAGCGACGACATCGTCGTGCTGTACGCGGGCCGCCGGGTCGAGACGGGCAGCCGCGACGCGCTGTGCGCGCCGCCTTATCACCCGTATTCGCACCTGCTCGTGTCGTCGGCGCCGGAACTGCGCGCGGGCTGGCTCGACGATGCGGCCGAGCGCTGCCACCAGCCGCTGGTGCCGATCGGCGCGAGCGCGGACAACGCCGCGCTGTGCCCGTTCCTGTCGCGCTGCGCGATGCGGGTGGACGGCGTATGCAACCGGACGGCGCCCGTGCTGCGCACCCTCGACAACGGCGCGCAGGTGCTGTGCCATCGCAGCGAGGACGACCTGACGCGCTTCCAGGCGGAGCCGCCCGTTGCGGCCGCCGTGCCGTCGCAACCGGTGCGCCTGTAGCCCATGCCACGCCATTCACTCGTCGCGCTGGTTTGCCGATGGCCGTTCCGTCGGCGCCGGGCGCGACGCACCCCGGAGTCATCCTGATGAACAGTTTCGATCCGGCCGTCGTCGCGGTGCGCAGCGCGCACTTCATCGGCGGCGCATTCATCGACGGCGCGGCGGCGCTCGACGTGCGCAGGCCGTCCGACGGCCACGTGTACGCGACGCTGCCGATCGCCGACGCGACGCTCGTCGACCACGCGGTCGAGAACGCATGGCATGCGTTCAAGACGAGCGACTGGGCGCGCCGCGCGCCGCGCGAGCGGGCGCGCGCGATGCGGCGCTGGGCCGACCTGATCGAGGCGGATGTCGCGACGCTCGCGCCGCTGGAAGCGGTCGGCTCGACCCGGCCGATCGCCGACGCGGCGCGCTGGGACGTGCCGTTTACCGCCGAAGGCATTCGTTTCTACGGCGAGTGGGCGGACCGGATCGGCGGCGAAGTCGCCGCCACGCGCAGCGATCATCTCGGGATGACGATCGCGGAACCGTACGGCGTGATCGCGGCGATCGCGCCGTGGAACTTCCCGCTGGTGATGGCGTCGTGGAAGATCGCGCCGGCGATCGCGGCCGGCAATGCGGTCGTGCTGAAGCCGTCCGAGATGACGCCGTTCTCGGCGCTGCGGCTGGCCGAACTCGCGATCGAGGCGGGGATTCCGCCGGGCATCTTCAACGTCGTGCAGGGCGACGGCCGGACGACCGGCGATGCACTGTGCCGGCATCCGAGAATCGGGAAGGTGACGTTCACCGGGTCGACGCAGACCGGCGCGGCGATCATGGTGGCGTGCGCGCAATCCGGCACGAAACCCGTCACGCTCGAACTCGGCGGCAAAAGCCCGCAGCTCGTGTTCGCCGATGCGCCGAACCTCGATACGGTCGCGCGGCGTGTCGCCGCCGCGATCGCCGGCAACGCGGGGCAGGTGTGCGTTGCCGGTTCGCGGCTGCTCGTGCAGCGCGGGATCGAAGCGCGCTTCGTCGACCGGGTTGCGGCCGCGTTCGCCGAGTTGAAGCCAGGCATGACCTGGGCGGCCGGCACGACGCTCGCGCCGATCGTGTCGCAGCCGCAGCTGCAGCGGATCGACGCGATCGTGCAGCGCACGCTCGAAGGCGGCGCGCAGGCGGTCGCGGGCGGCGCGCGCATCGCGCTCGCCGGCGATGGGGCGTTTTACGCACCGACGATCCTGACCGGCGTGACGACGCAATCGCCGGCCGTGCGCGACGAAATCTTCGGGCCGGTGTTGACCGTGCAGACGTTCGACGACGAGGACGAGGCGCTCGCGCTCGCCGCGCACGACAAGTACGGGCTCGCGGCCGGCGTGCATACGGCCGATCTCGGGCGCGCACTGCGGATGATGCGCGGCCTCGAGGCCGGCACCGTGTGGATCAACCGTTATGGCCGCACGTCGGATTTCGTGATCCCGACCGGCGGTTACAAGCAGTCGGGCATCGGCAAGGATCTCGGTCGTTACGCTTACGAGGCGAACCTGCGCTTCAAGAGCGTGCTGATCGACATGTCGGTGGAGGCGTGACGGATGGCGCCGGCGCATGTCGAGCAGGGTGTGCTGCCGCGGCCGTGCAAAACAGCGTTTGATGCGCGCGCCGCGCGCCAATACGCGGCAACTGCGCTTTTTGGCGATGATTAAATGGTTTTCACCGGGCGGCGATCGTCCGAGCGCGGAATGCTCACGAAGGATCCGATGAAATTCGAATCGTACTGGCTGGATACCCGACCCGCCTTTGGCGCCGGTAGCGAAGGGCGCGTCGAAGGGCGTGCCGACGTGGTCGTGATCGGCGGCGGCTTTACCGGATTGTCGGCGGCGCTGGCGCTCGCGCAGCGCGGCGTGTCGGTCGTGGTGCTCGAAGCCGCGCAGGTTGCGGCGGAGGCGTCCGGCCGCAACGGCGGTCAGTGCAATACGGGCGTCGCGCAGGACTATGCATCGCTTGCCGGACGAATCGGCGCCGTGCAGGCGAAGCAGTTCTACCGCGCGTACGAAAGCGCGGTGAAGAGTGTCGAGACGATCGTTGCCGACCATGCGATCGACTGCGATTTCCGGCGCGCCGGCAAGCTGAAGCTTGCGGCGAAGCCGCAGCATTTCGCGGGGCTCGCGAAGACCTTCGACGCATTGCGGCGCGACGTCGATCCGGACATCGAACTGATCGAACCGTCGCGGATTCGCGACGAGGTCGGCTCCGACGGCTTCCACGGCGGCCTGTTGCAACGCAACGGCGCGCAGATGCACATGGGCAAGTTCGGCGTCGGACTCGCGCAGGCCGCCGCGCGGGCCGGCGCACGCATCTACGAGCATGCGGCCGTCACGCAGCTCGAGCGGCTCGACGGCGAGCGCCACGCGATTACCTGCACGCGCGGCACGATCGTGGCCGATCGCGTGCTGGTCGCGACCGGCGCATCGCAGCACGGGCCGTTCGCGTGGTTCCGGCGGCGCATCGCGCCGGTCGGCAGTTTCATCGTGGTGACCGAGCCGCTGCCCGACGCGCAGCTGAACCGGCTGCTGCCGCACCGCCGCGCGTACGTGACGTCGCGCCATATCGGCAACTACTTCCGCGTGACGCCCGACAACCGGCTGCTGTTCGGCGGCCGCGCGCGCTTCGCGATGTCGAGCCCGCGCTCGGATGCGAAAAGCGGCGATATCCTGCGCGCCGGGATGGCAGCCTATTTCCCGGCGCTCGCGAACGTGCGGCTCGACTATTGCTGGGGCGGTCTCGTCGACATCACCGCCGACCGCCTGCCGCGCGCGGGCCAGCACGACGGCGTGTATTACTCGATGGGATACAGCGGCCATGGCGTGCAGATGTCGGTGCACATGGGCCGCGTGATGGCGGACGTGCTGTACGGCGCGGCCGCATCGAATCCGTGGCGCGAGCTCGACTGGCCGGCGATGCCGGGCCATTTCGGACACGCGTGGTTCCTGCCGTTCGTCGGCGCGTACTACCGGCTGCAGGACATCCTGCACTGAATGATGAACAGCGACGCGGCGGGCCGGCCGGTGTGCGGGCCGCTCGCGCGACAGGAGGGTTGCAGATGACAGGGCGATTCGTTCGTCTCGCCGAAACCGGGCGCCGTCCGGTTGCATTCAGCGTCGACGGCCGCGCGGTGACCGGGCTCGAGGGCGATACGCTGCTCGTCGCGATGCTGACGCAGACCGGCCACGTGCGGCAGTCCGAGTTCGGCCCCGAGGCGCGGGCCGGGTTCTGCCTGATGGGCGCGTGCCAGGACTGCTGGGTCTGGACCGCCGACGGCGAGCGCCTGCGCGCGTGCACGACCGTCGTGCAGGCGGGCCTCGACATCGTCACCCGCCAACCGGAGGCGCAATGGTCGAGCCTCGCGTAATCGTCGTCGGCGCCGGGCCGGCCGGCGTGCGCTGCGCGCAGACGCTGGTGGCAGCCGGCGTGCGGCCGCTCGTGATCGACGAAGGGCGGCGCGACGGCGGCCAGATCTACCGGCGTCAGCCCGACACGTTCTCGCGCCCCTACGAAAAGCTGTACGGCACCGAGGCCGTGCGCGCGCAAGACCTGCACGACACGTTCGAGCGCCTGCGCGCGTCGCTGGACTACGCGCCCGATACGCTCGCGTGGAACGTGTCCGGCGGCGCGCTCTACACCGCGCACGATGGCGCGTCCGAGCGCCGCCCGTACGACGCGCTGGTGCTGTGCCCGGGCGCGACCGACCGGCTGATGCCCGTCAAGGGCTGGCAGTACGCGGGCACGTACAGCCTGGGCGCGTCGCAGATCGCGCTGAAGGCGCAGGCCTGCGCGATCGGTGCGAACGTCGTGTTCATGGGTTCGGGCCCGCTGCTGTATCTCGTCGCGAACCAGTACGTGCAGGCCGGCGCGAACGTCGCAGCCGTGCTCGACACGTCGCCCGCCGCGAACCGGCTGCGCGCGCTGCCGAAACTGCTCGCGCGGCCCGACGTGCTCGTGAAGGGCATCGCGCTCACCCGTGCGCTGAAGCGTGCCGGCGTGCGCATCGAGCACGGGATCGAGCCGCTCGAGATTCACGGCGATCCCGCGCAGGGCGTGTCGGGCGTCAGTTTTCGCACGGCCGACGGCACCGCCGCGGTCATCGATTGCGACGCGCTCGCACTGGGCTACCACCTGCGCGCGGAGACGCAGCTCGCGGATCTGGCCGGTTGCGCGTTCCGCTTCGACGGCGACACGCGGCAATGGCTGCCGCAGCTCGACGACCTGGGACGCAGCTCGGTCGCGGGCGTCTATCTGGCCGGCGACGGCGCGCGCGTGCTCGGCGCGGACGGCGCGGAAGCGGCGGGCCGCCTCGCGGCGCTCGCGGTGCTGACGGATCTCGGGCGGCCGGTCGACGCACGCGCGGTCGCCGCGTTGCAGCGCGAACGCGCGAAGATGGGCCGTTTCAGCGCGGGGCTCGCGCAGGCGTTTCCGTGGCCCGCGCAACAGGCCGCGACGCTGTCCGACGACACGATCCTGTGCCGCTGCGAGGGCGTGAGCGTCGGTGAGTTGCGCCGCGTGATCCGCGACGAGGGCGCGTGCGAAGCGAATCGCGCGAAGGCGTTCAGCCGCGTCGGAATGGGGCGCTGCCAGGGCCGTTACTGCGGCCACGCGGGCGCCGAGGTGATTGCCGCCGCGGCCGGTGTGCCGCTCGAAGCGGTCGGCCGTCTGCGCGGACAGGCGCCCGTGAAGCCGCTGCCGGTCGCGCTGCGTGCGGCGGGCGGGCCGCCCGCGCCGCGGGCCGAAGCCGCGGCGATGACGGGAGACGAATGATGCGGGCCGATGCGGATGTCGTGATCGTGGGCGGCGGCTTCATGGGGGCCGCGGCGGCGTTTTTCCTGCGCCGGCGCGGCCGCTCGGTGATTCTGCTCGAACGCGGGCTGATCGGGCAGCAGGCGAGCGGCACCAACTTCGGCAATGTGCGACGCCAGGGCCGATTCCTGCCGCAATTGCCGCTGGCGAACCGCTCGCGCGAGATCTGGGGCCGCATGCCCGAACTGATCGGGCACAGCGCCGAATTCCTGCAGACCGGGCACGTTCGCGTGTGTTACCGACAGGAGCAGGACGACTCGTTCGACGTTTATGCGCGCGAGGCCGCGCATTACGGGCTGAAGCTCGACCTGTATCGCGGCGCGTCGATGCGCGCGAAGTTTCCGTTTCTCGGCCCGGAGGTGCTGAGCGCGTCCCATTCGGCGCTGGACGGCCATGCGAACCCGCGGCTCGCCGCACCGGCGTTCGGCCGTGCGGCGGTGCGCGCGGGGGCGCGGATCGAGGAGAACACCGCGATCGCGACCGTCGAGAAGGACGGCGATACATTCCGCGCGACGAGCGAAGACGGGCGCGTGTTCTGCGCGCCGAATCTGCTCGTGACGGCCGGCGCGTGGGGCAACCAGCTCAGCACGCAGTTCGGCGAGCCGGTGCCGATCGCGGTCAACGGGCCGCAGATGTGCGTGACGGAGCCCGTGCCGTATTCGATCCTGCCGTCCGTCGGCGTCTCGTCGCCGCAGATCGAGGAAGTCGTGTACTTCCGGCAGGTCGAGCGCGGCAACATCGTCATCGGCGGCTGCGCGCGTGCGCCGGCCTATCTCGACGAACGGCGCGCGAAGGTGCTGCCCGAGAGCACGCTGCTGCAGTTCACGCAGCTCGCGCGCGTCGCACCGGCGCTGACGCGGCTGAACATCATTCGCGTATGGAGCGGCGTCGAGGGCTACATGCCGGACGATCGGCCGATCATGGGGCGCAGCGCGAAGGTCGACGGGCTGTATTACGCGTTCGGCTTCTGCGGGCACGGTTTCCAGCTCGGGCCGGGCGTCGGCGACACGATGGCGGAGCTGATCGACACGGGGGCGACGAGCACGCCGATCGATCCGTTCGCGATCGCGCGCTTCGCGGCGCCGGCCGACGCGACGCACGCGACGACCTGATGGAGCCTCGCATGGCCGACGTTTTTCATTCTGCTGGTGAGCCCGCGTCGATCCGCCCGTTCGGTGTCGCGCAATCCGTGTCGCATGCCGTCGGCGGCGCGCTGCGCATCATCGAGACGTCGTACGCGCAGCCGTTGAGCATCGAGGCGCTCGCGACGGTCGCCGGGCTGAGCGTGTCGCGGTTTGCCGCGCGTTTTCGCAGCGAGCTGGGCGTTTCGCCGCATCGTTATCTGTGTCTCGTGCGGGTCCGGCGCGCGCAGGACCTGCTGCGCGCGGGGCTGCCGCCGTCGGTCGTCGCGACCGAGGTCGGGTTTTTCGACCAGAGCCATCTGTGCCGCCATTTCCGCCGGGTGCTCGGGCGCACGCCGCGCGATTACGTCGACGGGCCGCGCGCGGCGCGATCGAATTCGACGACGTCGGGATCGTGTCCCACACCGCGCGAGACGGATACGCTGGCCCTTCGGTGAGCCCGGACACGATGACACCGGGACCTCGCCGAGTCATCTCGCACCTGCGTACGAACGATCAGTCTTTCCGCGTGTCCGGCTTCCGAACCCGATAGGGCGCGAGGTGGTTCGAATTGCCGTCCCGCCATTGTTCGAGGTCGCGCCACAGCGCCGGGCGTGCATGGTCGCGTCGCGGCAGATTGATCAGGTACGCGATGCCATCCACATTGACCACCACGCCGGAGTCGGGCAGGGTCGTCGGAATGCCGGACAGCGGTTGATCCGCATCCGGTTCGGCGGGCGTGCCTGCGCTGGGCGGGTGTTGAAGCATCATGCGAATTCTCCGTGGCGCCGTGACGGCGCGTCAGTATCGGACACGCCCGATCAAACCCAGCGGGTCGATCGCGTGCTGGACGGCAGCGGCGAGCTGCCGCGGTTCGGCCGGGACAAGCTTCCGGTAGTACGCGACATTGACCGGGCCGACGCCATGTTCCGCGCTGAAGCACCCGCCCGCGCGCACGACGCGGTCATACAGCGCGCCGCGCAGCGCGACCTGCTGCAGCGGTCCGTACCGTTGCGCAATGGCGTGCGGGATCGACACGACGAGATGGCAGCCGCCGTCGCCGAAATGGCCGAACGCATGACAGCGCAGCGACGGATGCGCGGCCGCGATCCACTGCTCGGCGTCGGTGATGAACGCGGCAAGCGCACCGCGCGGAAACGACACGTCGAACGACAACGGGATGCCGTCCTGCGCGACCGCGGCCGGCAGTGCATCGCGGATCCGCCAGAATCGTTCGGCCGGCGCGCAGGCCGCGTCGAGCACCACGCGTTCGTTCGCGAGCGCGTCGAGCGTGGCAAGGGCGCGCTCCTCGAGCAACGCATCGAGCCCCGGCATGCCGGTCGCGATCTCGACGAGCGCGTAGCACGCGGCATCGCCGGCCGCGAACGGGACGCGCAATGCCGGAAACGCGGCGGCGACACAGCCGACCGCGGTCGCCGACATGAATTCGAACGCCGACAGCATCTCGCCGAACGCACGCTCGAACGCGAGCAGGCCGGCGAGCGCCGCATCGTACGACGCGAACGCGACGAACGCCGCACAGGACGAGCGTTCCAGCGGCGCGAGCGCGAACGATACGGCCGTCACGAGCCCGTTGGCGCCGTTCGCACCGATGAAGCACTGCGTGACGTCGAAGCCCGCGTTGCGCTTGCGCAGCGGCGCGAGCGCGTCGATCACGGTGCCCGCCGCGTCGGCAAGCACGACTTCGACGCCGAGCACGTTGCGGCGCACGTCGCCGTACTTGATGAGACGGCTGCCGCCCGCGTTGGCGCCGACGAGGCCGCCGGCCGCCGGATCGCTGCCGAGATCGATCGGCAGGCACAGGCCGGCTTCGGCCGCCACGCGATTGAGGTCGGACAGGCGCACGCCGGCCTCGACCGTGATGCTGCGATTCGCCGGATCGAACGCGCGAATGGCACGCATCCGGTCGAACGACACCACGCACTGCGTGCCGCTGCGATCGGGCACGGCGGCGCCGACGAGCCCGGTGCGCGCGCCCTGCGCGACGAGTGCGATCCGGTGCGCGACGGCGACGCGTGCGAGCGCGCTCGTGTCGGCGGTCGATGCCGGTCGCGCGACGCCCAACGCCACGCCGCCGATCAGCGCCGCGTCGGTCGCGTACGGCTCGCACGATGGGCCTTCGAGCCAACCGTCGCCGAGCGTCGCGGCGAGCGCGCGCTGCTGCGCAATGCGTTCGGGCAGCGCGTTCATCGTCAGTTCGCCCGCACCAGTTGCTTGCGCAGCCGGCCGCGCACGACGACCAGCGCGAGCAGCGGCACGACGCCGCCCCACAGCGGGCTGTGCCGCATCGTGATCGACACCGCGAGCGCGACGGCGGTGACGGCGAGCAACACGAGCGACAGCGAACGCGCGCGCGCATGGTCGACGAATGCGCCGTCGACGAAACCGCCGTCCGACCACGCGGTATGCACGATACCGACGACCAGCACGCAGACGAGCATCGCGGCCGGCCCGAGTTCCTCGCCCCACAGGCGGCTACCCGTCGGCGACACGATCGCGAGCACGGCGCCGATCACCAGGAACAGGTCGACGCCGAGCGCGATGCTGTTGCGGTCCGCGCGGCGGATCAGCCACGCGCCGTGCACGAGCGCGAGCACGCCGCCGATCAGGAACGCGTGCGTCCAGCGCACGTCCGGCTGCCCGGGCCCCAGCCGGCCGTAGAACAGGAACACGATCGCGGGCAGGAAGTTGCTGGCGTGCAGAAGGTAGTCGGTTATGGGATTGGTCGATTTCATCGGGATTTTCTCCATCGTCGAAACAGCGGGCGACGCGTCATGCGTCATGCCAGCGGAACAGCCGCGCGGCGGCGAACAGGAACAGCGCCGTGCTCGCGGTCATGCCGAGCAGTTGCGGCGCGAGCTGTGCATACGGCGCGCCGTCGACCAGCGCGCCGCGCAGCGCAACGGCGAACTGGTTGGTCGGCAGGAACGCGAGCACGGCCTTGAGCCATGCCGGTGCGTCGTGCATCGGAATCGTCAGGTCGCTGAAGAACAGCAGCGGGTAGTAGGTGACGTTGCACGCGAGTTCGGCGGCCGCCAGCGAGCGGGTCCGGCTCGCGAGCAGCACACCGATGCTCAGCACCATCGCCGCGCCGAGCAGCACGATCGGCAACGCACGCAGTCCGTCAGGCGACGCGATCGGCAGCGCGATGCCGAACGCGACGCGCGCGACCGTCAGCAGCACGAGCGCCGACAACGCCATCATCACCATCCGCGCGACGATCAGTGCGGCCAGGAACACGCCGCGCGAGACCGGGAAGCACACGTACAGCTTGAACGTATTGCGTTCGCGCAGCGCGGCGATCGCGGTCGTCGTCGAATTGAGGCCGATCGCCATGAACGCCATCACGAGAATGCCGGTCGCGAAGAACGCGCCATAGTCGAACGGGCGGCGCGCCGGTGCGGCGTTCTCGAAGCGCGCCTGCGCGGCGGGCAGCCCGAGCCGCTGCGCGTCGCAGCGCGCAAGCGCGATCTCGACGACCCGCGATGCGGCCTTGACCGCGAGCGAGCCGTTGAAGTCGTAGCGGATCGTCGCCGGCGTGCGTTCGTCCGCACCCAGCACGACGGTGACGCGATCGGCCGCCGCGCCGCTGCCGCCGAAGGTCGCCTTGACCGTGTCGCTGTGCGACAGGCTTGCGACGATCTGCGCTTCGCATGCGCGGCTGTAAGCGGTGGGGCCGCCGGGCACGTCGAACGCGATGTCGGCCGTGCCGAGCGAGCCGGACCCGCCGAACGCGAACAGCATCACGCTCAACAGGAACACCGGGAACACGAGCGTCCAGAACAGCGACGAGCGGCTGCGCAGATAACCGAGCAGCTCGTTGCGAACGAGGATCAGGAAGACCTTAGTCATGGGCAGGGCCCTCGGTGCAGAGACGCAACAGGTCACCCGGCGTGCTGGGCGCGAGCGCGAGATGCTGGATGCCCCGTTCGCCGACGATCCGGTGCACGTTCGGATGCAGCGTCGCGTCGCCGAACACTTCGACGACGTGCGCCGCCGACACGCGCACGCCGGTCACGCCGGGCAGCGCCGCGAGCCGCTTGCGCAGCGCACGCGCGTCGGCTTCGTCGCGGCAATGCAGGACCGCGCGCGCTGCGCCGACGAGTTCCGCCTGCAGCGTCGCCTTGTCGCCCTGGTAGCGCACGCCGCCGTCGCGCACCCATACGAGATCTTCGACGACGGCCAGCTCTTCTTCGGAATGGCAGATCATCGCGACGCTCGTGCCGCGCGCGCGGTCGCGCAGCAGGTCGATCACGACGCCCGCATAACGACGGTCGAGGCCGGTGAACGGTTCGTCGAGCACGGCCAGTTCGGGCCGGTGCGCGAGCGCGACGTAGAGGTCCACGCGCTGGCGCTGCCCCTTCGACAGCGCGCGGCACGGCTTGTCGAGCAGTTCGGCGATGCCGAGTGCGGCGGTGATCGCGGCATCCGCATGCACGTACATCGCGCGGTGCAGCGCGACGATCTCCGAGATGCGCAGATGGTCGGGGTACTCGACCTTCTGCAATTGCGCGCCGAGCCGCCGCAGCGACGGCGTATCGCGCATGAAGCGCTCGGCCGGCACGTCGAGCACGCGCACGTCGCTGCCGCCGCGCCGGAAGCCGAGCAGCGTTTCGAGCAGCGTGGTCTTGCCGGAGCCGTTCGGCCCGACGATCGCGGTGATCGCGCCGAGCCGGAACCGGACGTGGCGCGCGGAGAAGCGGAAATCGCCGGCCGCGACGTCGATCGCGCGCGCGCCGAGCGCCGCGCCCGGCGCATGCGCATCGGGCAGCGGCTGCGTGCCCGAACGCTGCGGCCGGTCGAATGCGGTGTGCGGGCCGAACATCGCGCGCACGGAAGCGAGAAACGAGACGCTCATGGTCGGGATCCTGTCAGTCGAACAGCATGACCTGCGTATCGCGCGCGCCCCGGTACGGGTTGCGGCCGTGCGCGACCAGCATGTTGTCGACCACGAGCACGTCGCCGGCCTGCCACGGGAACGACAGTTCCTCGTCATCGAGCGCGTCGTAGATCGCGACGAGATCGTCGTACGGCATCGGCGAACCGTCGCCGTAGCGGATCTCGTACGGGAACGCGGCGCGCTCGCCGTACATGCGCTGCAGGTAGCGGTAGCTGAGCTCGCCCATCGAGCGCGGATTCGGATGCTGCGCGCTCGCCTGGTTGAACCAGACGGTTTCGCCGGTGCGCGGATGCGCGCGCAGCGCGCTGCCGACGTGCGACACGGTCACGCTGCCGTCGTCGAGCCAGCGGCAGCCGACGCCGCGCTCCGCGCACAGCCGCTCGACCTCGCCGCGCTCGGCGGTGCCGAACGCGTCGTCCCACGGCCGGTGGTACGCGGCGAACGGCAGGTTCGGGTTGGCGGCGAGCCCGTCCGCGCGATCGCCGGGCGCCGCGAAATTGCGCAGGTACATCACGCCGCGTTCGGCGAACCGGTCGCGCAGCGCGGCCGGCACGCGCGCCGTCACGCGGCGCATGTCGCAGATCGGCGTTTCGCCGCCCGCGTCGGCCGGCTGCCGGCAATAGAACGCGACGAGGCGCGGGAACGCGGGCATGTAGGCCATCTCCTGGTGCAGCCCGATCTTGAACGGCGGCGGCATGCGGGTCGACTCGTAGACCTGGCCGTCAATCTGCCGGCGCGGCGCGGCGCCCGCCGTGTAGCCGTTCGCGTGCGCCGGATACAGCGCGCCGAGGCGGCCGAACGCGGCGGTGTCGGGCACCGCGAAGCCGCGCCACAGCAGCGCGCCGCACGCGTCGAGCAGCGTGTCGATCGTGTCGAGCCGCGAGCGGTACCACGCGACGAACATGTCCGGCGAGGTCGCGAGTTCGGCGCTGCGCGGCGTCACGCACAGCGGCAGCGTCGCGCCGGGCGCGACCGCCGAGCAGTGGACGTCGTCGGCGCCGAGCCGCACGGCGGCGTGCGCGGCGAGGAAGGCGAGATCGGTCATCGCTCAGGCCAGCGCCGGTTTCTTCAGCAGGATTTCGAAGCCGAGCGCGCCGAGCCCGGCGCTCGGGCTGTAGATCGACGCGACGTCCGCGAGGCCGGCTTCCGCGACGAGCGCATGCGCTTCGTCGAGCGTGATCTTTTCCTCGACGTGGGTCGGCGGATAGTCGGCCGCCGCGCGCATCTCGGTGAAGCGGTCGAGCAGGTGCTGCGGCGCGTCGCGGCGCATGTCGTGCACGAGCGCGATGCCGCCCGGTTCCAGCACGCGATACATCTCGGTCAGGCTGAGCGCCTTGTCGGGCAGGTGGTGCAGCGTCGCGCGGCCGACCGCCATCGTCAGCGTGCCGTCGTCGAACGGCAGTGCGAGCGCGTCGCCGACGCGCATCTCGACCGTGTCGTCGAGGCCCAGCTCGTGGATACGCGGTCGGCCTTCGTCGAGCATCGCCGGATCGAGGTCGATGCCGACGTAGCGCCAGCCGCGCATGGCCGGATCGGTCGCGAGCCGCACCGGCACGACGCCGGTGGCCGTGCCGATGTCGGCGATCACGCCGGGCGTCATCCCGCGCGCCAGCTGGCGGATGCGGCTGATGAACAGCAGGTCCCACGGTTCGAGCGTTTCGGTGGCGAAACGATCGTAGTCGTTCGCCGGGCGCAGGTTCTTGAGCAGCATGACGTTCCTTTTACGAATGGGTGAGAGGATCACAGCCAGCCGACCGGCACGGCGGCCAGCAGCCGTCGCGCGGTCGCGCTGTTGACACCGAACGCGGGGCGGCGGCGGCGCTCGACCGCATGCGCGGCCATCGCCGCGATGCGTGCGCCGAGCCCGATGCCGACGCCCCAGGATGGCGCGGCGACACCGAGTTCGAGCAGCGTCGCGGCGGTCAGGAAATCGATGTTCGGCCGCAGCGCGCGCCGCGCGTCGGCTTGCGCGCAACACGCGTCGAACAGCGTCACGTACGCGCCGTCGAAGCCCTGCGCCGCGAACAGGCGGCGCATGTGCGGCGGACGCGGATCGGCGACGAACAGCGGATGGCCGAAGCCGTACAGCGTGCGTTTCGCGTCGAGCACCGCATCGATCGCGGCGCGCCCGGCCGCGTCGAGCGCCGCGGCCGGCGCGCCGGTGCCGCCCGGGACCGACAGCGCGAGCGCGCCGAGCCAGTTCATTGCTTCGAGTGCGGCGCCGACGTGCGATGGTCCGCTCGCAAGGAAACCGGCCGCAATTGCCTGCGTCAGCGTGACGCCGGTGCCAATTGCGACACGCGGCGCGAGCACGGTCGGCGTGATGTAGCCGAAGCCGGCGTGCCACGCGACGAGCAGCATGTCCATCGCGGCTTGCGCGGACGCATCGGTGCGCGTCGCGCCGGTCAGCACGAGCATGCGTTGCGCTTGCGTCGCGGCGTCGTCGAGCCCCGCGCTGCCGAGGGCGGCGAACGGCCGGCCCTCGATCGCCGCATGCAGCAGGAACGGCGCGGCGGCCGCGCACAGCAGCATCGCGTCGAGATCGGCGTCGTCCGGCGCGTTGCCGTGCATGCGTGCCAGCACGTCGTCGAAGCCGCGCAGCAGGCCGGACGCGGCCGCGAACACCGGCGCGACGCCCGCCGCGCCGAGATTCGCCGCGACGAACTGTGCGGCCGATCCCGGTGCCAGTGCAGCAGAGAATTCCGCCAGCCGCGCGCGGATCACCGCTTCGTATGCGCCGTGTTCAACGCTGCCGGGCGCGACGTCGAACCACAGGTGCGCGAGCGCGCCTTCGAACGTCGTCGCGCCGATCAGCGCGTTCAGGTCGAGATCGCGCACGCGCAGCGCTTCGGGTTCGAGCGTCGCGCCGTCGATGTCGGTGCCGCGGTGGCGGGTCGCCGGGCGGCCGAGCAGGTTGCGCGGTGCATCGCCGGTCGTCGCGGCCGCGCCGGAGTCGAGAGTCGTGTCCATGTCATTCCGCCTGCACGAGTTCTTCGCAACTGACGCTGATCGCCGCGTGCGCCATCGTGGCGATCACCGCCGCATGCTGGTCGACGACGGGCAGCACGTTCGCGAAGTAATAACGCGCGCTTTTCAGCTTGCCGCGATAGAACGCGAGTTCGGCGGGCGTATCGGCCGTGTCGGGTGCGTCGAGCCGGCGCGCGGCGATCGTCGCCGATTCGAGCAGCACCCATGCCGACGTGACGACGCCGAACATCTCGAGAAAGCGCGTGTAGAACTGGCTGCTGCGATGCGTGTGGCCGTCCTGCACGTCGCGCGCGATGTCGTCGAGCGCGGCGGCGATCCGGTCGGCGCCCGCGCGCAGCGCGTCGAACAGCGGGCGCAGTTCCGCGTGCGTGCCCGCGTGATGCTGGCGTGCCAGGAAGGTGTCGAGTTCGTCGCGGTAGTACTGGATCAGCCGCGAATGACGGCCGAAACCGAGCTTGTCGCGCACGAGGTCCTGCGACTGGATGTAGTTCGTGCCTTCCCAGATCGACAGGATCTTCACGTCGCGGGCGTTCTGCTCGACCGGGCTCGCGTCGGTATAACCGAGCCCGCCGTGCACCTGGATCGCGGTTTCGCAGATCCGCCACGCCTGGTCGGAGATGAACGCCTTGCAGATCGGCGTCAGCAGCAACTGCAGCTTGCGATGACGCTCGATCTCGGCCGGATCGGCGTCGGGCGTCGCTTCGAGCATCGCCGCGCGCGTCGCGGTCGCCGCGAGCTTGCCGAGCAGGCCGCGGCAACCGTCGACGCGGCTCTTCATGTCGACGAGCATGCGTTGCACGTCCGCGTGCTCGACGATCGCGACGCGCGCGGCGCTGGTGTTCGACGCGCGTTCGATCGGCCGGCCCTGCAGCCGGCGGCCCGCGTAGTCGACCGCATGCAGGTACGCGCTCGACGCGACGCCGACGCCGAACATCCCGGTGCTCATCCGCGCCTGGTTCATCAGCGGCATCAATTGCAGCAGGCCGACGTTGCGCCGGCCGCCGAGCAGCCAGCCCCTGGTCGTGCCGTTCGAGCCGAACACCAGGTGCGTGTTCGCGCAGCCCTTGAGCCCCATCTTGCGCGGCAGGCCGATGCAGTCGACATGGTTCGGCTGCAGTTCGCCGGTTTCCTCGTCCGGCCAGAAGCGCGGCACGACGAGGCACGACAGCGAGAACGAGTCCGGCGACGCGGTGTCGATGCGGCCGAGCACGAAATACAGCGTGTTCTCGGTCAGCTCGTGCATGCCGGCCGAGATGTAGACCTTCTCGCCGTCGATCGCGTAGATGTCACGCTCGAGCGGCGTCGCGCGTAACGCGACCGCGGTGAGATCGGTGCCGGCCTGCGGTTCGGTCGCGCAGAAGCATGCATCCCAGCGGTACGCCTCGAGTGGCGCAATCAGCGTCTTCTGATGCGGCGTGCCGTGCATCTGCAGCAGCTTGATCGCCGGGCGCGTGAAGCCGCCGTAGGTCATGAACGACGGATTCGCGCCCATGAACATCTCGTAGATCATCTGCGTGACGATCGGCGGCAGCCCGTGTGCGGTGCCGAACAGCGTGTTCGACCATTCGTCGCGAAAACGTGCCCACAGCGCATGGAAATGCGACGGAATGCGCACCTGGCCGTCGTCGAGCAGCGTGCAGCCCTCGGCGTCCGCCTGCTGGTAGCTGCGGCCGAGGTCGAGCGCGAAGTCGCGCGCGCGTTCGAGCAACGCGTCGATCGATGCGCGATCGTGCGTGCTGTACGGCCCGTGTTCGAGAAAGCGCTGGTCGGCCTCGAACAGTTCCCACAGGAAAAAACGCAGTTCGCGCAGGCTTACCTTGTAGGCACTCATCACGCGTCTCCTTCGATATCGAGCGCGGCGTCGAGGCCGCCGGCCAGGTCGACGACGGCGGCGGCCGCCGCGCCATGCAGCGCCGCGTCCCAGACGAGCACCGTGCGGTGCTCGCCTTCGTCGAGCGCGCCGGCGAGCCGGATCAGCGCGGCGGCCGATTCGGCCGACGACAGGTGGCCCGAGCCGTCGTGCTGGATGCGCGCGCCGAGCGGGATCGACGCGGCATCGGCCACGCGTGCCGCGAAGCCGGGATCGAAGCCGGGCGGCACGCACCAGTCGATCTGGCCCGCGCGCAGCTTCGCGCCGTCGAGTGCGCGGCGGATCGCGCGCGCGGCGACCGGCGCGAGCGTGTCGCGCAGCGCGGCCGGCGCGTCGGCCCACGGATCGGCGATCGACGGCCCGTATTCGACCGCGACGGACCGCACGCCGCCCCAGACGGCCGGCTCGGGCGCCGGGCCCGCGCGCGACACGAGCAGCGCGGCGGCCGCGTCACCGTAGCCGACCAGGTCGCCGAACTGGCGGAAGAACGGATAGAGCCACTTGTCGCTCAGGATCACGAGCGCCTGGTCGCCTTCGTCGAGCAGCCCGTCGAGCAGCATCAGCGCCGAATACCAGCCGAGCGTGCCGTTCTGGCCGAGTGCGAACGGCGTCACGCGCTGCAGGCCGAGTTCGTACTGCATGCGGCCGACCACCGAATCGCCGATGCCTTCGTTGAGCGCGCAGCTCGCGACGATCACGTGGGTCGTGCGGGCGAGCTGCCCGGAGCCGAGCTGGTCGCGCAGGTCGAGCGCCGCGTCGGCGGCAAGATCGGCGAGGCTGCGCCCGGGCGGCGCGACCCGCAGCGTGGGCCGGCCGCCCGGCGCGAGGCGCGTGCCTTCTTCCGGCGTCAGCGCACCCATCCCGCGCGGCCGCGCAAAGCGCGCTTGCGGCAACAGCAGGTGGCGGTAGCCGGGATGGCGCTCCTGCGCCTGGATCGCGCTGAACATGACGGCGGGCGGCAGCACCACGACGCCGCCGGACAGCGCGAGCGTGCCGGGCGCGGCGACGCGACGTGCGCCGAGGCAGGTTTCATCGAGCGTCGACAGGGTCATGCGGCGGTCTCCTCGAGGTTCGTGCGCGCGAACGTGTCGCGATACTGGGTTTTCAGTGCCGGGCGGTCGATCTTGCCGTTGGGGTTGCGCGGCAACGCCGGCAGCGGTTCGACGACGAGCGGGTTCATGTAGGTCGGCAGTGCGTCGCGGCAGGCGCGTGCGATGTCGGCGCGGCACGCGTCGGCGTCGAGCGTCGACACGACGCATGCGGCGATCGCCTCGCCGAGTGCCGGGTGCGGAACGCTGAACACCGCCGCTTCACGGATGTGCGGCAGCGCGAACAGCACGTCCTCGATCTCGGTCGGGCTCACGCGATAACCGGATGTCTTGATCATGTCGTCGCCGCGCGCGACGAAGTACAGGTAGCCGTCCGCGTCGCGCCGCACGATGTCGCCGGACCACACGGCGACGTCGCCGCGCGGAATCTCGGCGTGCCGGCGCGGCAGCGCGCGAAAGCGCTGCGCGGTCAGCTCGGGCCGGTTCCAGTAGCCGAGCGTGACGAACGCGCCGCGATGCACGAGTTCGCCGGGTTCGTCGGCCGCGCATTCGCTGCCGTCCGCGCGCAGCACGAGGATCTCCGCGTTCGGCACGGCCTTGCCGATCGATGTCGGGCGCAGCGCCGCGTCGGCCGGTGCCAGGTAGGTCGAGCGGAACGCTTCGGTCAGCCCGTACATCAGGTACGGCGCGGCGTGCGTGAACAGCGCCTGCAGGCGGTGCAGCAGCGGCGTCGCGAGATGGCCGCCGGTGTTCGCGAAACGGCGGATCCGCGTGCGCGCGGTGTCGTTCCAGTCGGCGGACGCGAGCTGCATCCACAGCGGCGGCACGCCGGTGATCGACGTCACGCCGAGCGCGTCGCAATGACGCGGCACCTCGGCCGGCTGCAGGAAGTCGAGCGGCGCATAACACGCGCCGGATGCCAGCGCGGTCGTGAGCTGGCTCAGGCCCGCATCGAAGCTGAGCGGCAGCACGCCGAGCACGACATCGTCGTCGGCCAGCCCCTGGTACGCGGCCACGCTGAACGCGCCCGAGACCAGGTTGCGATGCGACACGACGACGCCTTTCGGCTTGCCGGTCGAACCGGACGTGTAGAGCAGCGCGGCCGGATCGTCGTCGACCGGCCGGCCGGCGATGGCCGGCGCCGGCGCGTCGCCCGGTGCGGCGATCGCATCGGCCAGTTCCTCGATCAGCAGCACGCGCGTACCGACCAGCGACGCGAGCGCCGGCAGACGCTTGAGCCGCTGCGCGCCGGTCACGAACAATGCCGCGCCGCTGTCGGCGACGATGTGTTCGATCTGCGCTTCCTTCAACTGCGGATTGACCGGCACGAAGATCGCGCCGAGGGCGTTGGCCGCGAGCATCGCGACCACGGTTTCGATGCGCTTCGGCGCGTAGATGGCGACGCGCTCGCCGGGCAGCACGCCGCGCGACGCGAGTGCGGCCGCCGCGCGCCGGACCGCGCGCGCAAGCTGTTCGTAAGTCATCGCGCCGCCGCCGTCGGCATACGCGAGATGCCGCGGCCAGCGCTGTGCGCCGTGCTCGAGCAGGTCGGCGACGCTGATCAGTGCGTTCATGATCGGCTCCTCTGGGTGTTTTAGGCGGGCCGCACGTACACGTGCGCGGCGTCGTGGGACAGGAAATGCGCCATCGAGTACGTGCGGTGATAGGCGCCGCAGCGCGCGAACACGGCAATGTCGCCGACCTGTGGCGGGGCGCCGGTGTCGTCGCGGCCGATCACGTCCGCGCGGCTGCAGGTGCTGCCGGCGTAGATCGTCGGCACGCCGCGTGCCGGCGGCGCGGGTGTGCGGCGCACGAGCGATGGGGCGGCCAGGCGGCGCATCACCGATTCGGTCTGCGCGAGCAGGAACGCGTGCGACAGGCCGCCGTCGCAGACGGCGATGGTGCGGTCCTGCCACGTCTTGACCGCGACGACACGCGTCGCGAACACGCCCGCGTCGGCAAAGATCGCGCGGCCGGCTTCGTGGGCCAGCGTGAAATTGCCGGCCAGCGGCGCCAGCGCGGTCGCATAGCGCGCGAACGCGGCATCGCCCGGATGATCGTCGGCAAACCCGCCGCCGAGGCTCAGCGAGCCGAGCGGCGCGCCGTTGGCCGGCGCGAGATCGCGTGCGAGCGCCGCGAGCAATTCGGGCAGCGCGAGCGTGTCGGGTTGCGTCGCGTCCTGGCGGATGAACGAATGCGGGCCGGAGAACACGTGCAGCCCGGCTACGGCCAAGCCGGCGGCCGCGAGCGTGCGTACCGCGTCGTGCGCTTCGTTCGGCGTCATCCCGAAGTGGTCGTGCCACAGCGCGCGTGCGTGCTCGCCGGCCAGCGCACCGGCATTCAGGCGCAGCAGCACCGGGCCCGGCGTGCTGCCGCCGGCCGCTGCCTCGCGCGCCAGCGGCACGAAGCGCGCGACCGCGTCCGGGTTGTCGAGCACGAAATGGCAGCGTGACGCGAGCCCCGCGCGCATGAACATCTCGTCCATCGACGGATTGTTCAGGTAGCGCGGCGTCTTGATCCGGCCGATCACCGCGTCGAGTTCGCCGCGGCTCGCGAGTTCGACACCGTCCTCGTACGCATGCGCGCAGCGCGCGAGCATGTCCTGGTTCGGGTTCGCCTTCAGCGACACGATCAACTTCGTACCGAGATGCGCCTTCAACGACCGGTAGCGCGCGATCGCGACTTCCGGCTCGTACACGTAGCATGGCGTGCGCAGGTCGGCGATCCACGCGTGATCGCCGGCGGGCGAAAGCGGGCGGTCAGGCGTCATGGCGGCCCACCGGATGAAGCGTGGCGGCCGCATACGCGCCGCAGTTCGACTGCATCACGCCGAGCACGCGCTTGCCGCGCGCCACCGCGTCGAGCCCGACGTCGGCCAGGTTGATCGGAAAATCCGAACAGCACGCATGGCCGCGCGCAAAGATATTTTCCGCATAGAGCCGCTCGGCCGGCACACGCATCGCGCGGCACAGCGCGTTCCAGCCGGGCAGGTCGGCGTTGTGCGGCAGCACGAGCTCGTACGCATCGAGCGCGTGCGGCTCGAGCGCGACCGCCGCGTCGATCGCCTTGCGCGTGTACGGCCACTCCATCATGATCAGGTCGGCCTCGTTCGCGGCGACGGTATCCGAGCCGCGATGCCATTTCGCGTGCGTCTCGATCGCGATGCCGCCGAGCCGGTTCTTCGTGCTGTTGCGCGCGATCAGCATCGCGGCGGCGCCGTCGCACTGCACGCCGGTCATCTGCCGCATCCGGTAATCCTCGCCGTACACGCGGTCGGACGACACGACGAGTGCCGCGTCGAGCTGCGGATGGCGGCGCATCAGCGCGCGGACCGTCTCGATGCCGGCCGCCACCGACACGCAGTTCAGCTGCGCGACGGAACCGAGCCACAACGGCTCGATGCCGAAATGCGCGGCGAGCTCGTGCGGCAGGCTGCGCGGCGCGGGCGGCACGCTGAACTGCTGCGTGTGCACGTGCACGATCGCGCCGACGTCGGACGGCTGCACGCGGGCCGTGTCGAGCAGGCGGCCGGCCGCGGCGATCGCGAGGTCGGTCTCGCTCGTGTCGAGCGCCATGTGGAAATAGCGGCTGCCCGACTGCGCGATCGCCGCCGCCCGCTGCGCCGGGTAGTCGCGCTCGGCGGCCCAGGCCTCGATATCGACGGGCAGGCCCGGCAGCTCGTAGGCCACCGCGTCGATGCCGATCCAGAAGCCGGGGTCGCGGGATGCGTGGGAAGAGGGCATCGTCATGTCAGTTGAGCGGCATCGCCGCGTAGTCGAGGACGTCGAGTTTTTCGAAGGTCGCCTGCACGGTCGGCGTGAGCAGGCCCATCTCGCGGATCGTCGGCACGAGGCGCCGGAAGATCGAGCGCCGGATCGAACTCGACACCGGCGACTCGCGCACCATCGCGCTGCATTCGCGCTTCGACAGCCCCATCGGCTCCCAGATGTCGTCCGCGCACAGGTGCTCGTACAGCACGGCCGCGCCTTCGCAGACGAACTGCTCGCGCTCGCGCAGCTCGCTCGAGCTCATCTCCGCATACACGCGGCACAGCGTGATCCGGCCGACCGCGAAGTGGCGCGATTCGTCGCGCTGGATCCGCACGAACAGATCCTTGATGAACGGATCGGTGCTGTATGCGACGACGCTCTGGAAGATCGACAGCGCGATGCCCTCGACGAGCACCTGCATCCCGAGGTTCGTCATGTCGAGCGCGCTGCTCGTGATCGTGTCGTGCAGCAGCCCCTTCAGCGAGCGGCTCATCGGGTAGCTGACGTCGAGCTTCTCGTTGACGAGCTTCGCGTAGGCCTCGACGTGGCGCGCTTCGTCCATCATCTGCGCCGCCGCGCACAGGCGTGCGCTCAGGCCGGTCTCGGCCGATGCGAGCTTCGACGCGCAGATCAGCGCGGCCTGCTCGCCGTGCAGGATCTGCGACAGCAGCCAGCCCTGCGCGTGATGGCGCACCTCGCGCTTGTCGGTGTCGGACAGCTTGCCCCACAGTTCGGTGCCGTAGATCAGCAGCGTCGGGTCGGGCATGCCGAGCGGATTGGCCGGGTCGAGCTCGTGGCTCCAGTCGACGTCGGTCGCGACGTCCCACTGCGCGGCCTTCGCTTTTTCGTACAGCCGGTTCAGCGCCTCTTCGCGCAGCGCGTAGTCGTTCGACATCAGCGCATCGACGGGCATCGACCAGCGGATATCGGCCGTGTCCTGCATAACGGTGAGCGTTTGATTCATGTCAAGGTCTCCCCGGCCGCACGGCGGCGCCGGAATGATGGGCGGAATCGGTCAAGGTGGCGGGGGCGCGCGACGCGCCCGGATGCGGCTCGAGGCGGATCGCATACGACGGCCACGGGCCGCGCAGTTGCGCGTCGAAGGTGTCGGCGAGCCGGGCGGGCCAGATCGCGCAGCACACGCGGTTGTCGCCGGCGAACTCCGCATCGCGCAGGATCCGGTCGCCGATCCACACGATCGGCGTGCCGCGCGCGGCATCGCGCAGCGCTTCGTCGTACAGGTGCACGCCGAGCAGCACGTGCGGCGCGAGCAGTTCGGCCGGCAGCGCGCCGAAGTACGGCGCGCAGACTTCGATGAAGACGCGTGCATCCGGATGCACGGCGTCGCGGATCCGCGCGGTGGCTTCCGCGAGGAATGCGAAATACTGGACGTGGTCGAGCAGCACGCGGCGCTCGCCGACGGGTGCGTCGTCTGCGTCGTACGTGTCGCCGGCCGCTTCGGCCAGCGCGGCGCGCGCGTAGTCGGCGGGCGTGTCGAGCGGCATCCGGTACGCGCTCGCCGCGACCGCGACCGGCTGCCGTGCGTCGCGCTCGATCCGGTAGGTGAAGTGAACGGGGCGCACCATGTCACGCCTCGCCGTGCAGAGAAAACGTCGCGTCCGGCGCGAACGCGATGTCGGCGATCGCGTAATAGCCGTTCAGCGCGAGCGAGCAGACGGCCGCGCGGCGCGGCGTGTCGCCGCCGCGATGCGCGAGCAGCACCGAAAGCCACGGATCGCTGCCGAACGCATGACCGAACAGCCCGTGGCCGTCCGGCAGCAGCGGCGTTTTGCCGACGGAAGCCAGCAGCGCGCGGCGCGACGTGGCCGGAAAGAACGGCAGCGCCGCGTGCATGCCGGGGCGGGCCGCGCAGAAGGTGCGGATGTCGCGGCCCAGCCGCACGACCGCGCTGGCGGGCGGCGCGGCGTCCGTGAGCACCGACTGCGCCGGCTCGCGGCCGACATCGACGAGCAGCGTGCAGACGCCGAAACCCGAGCGCCCCCATGCCGGATTGCCGTGCCAGTACGTGTAGCCGTGCACGTCGATGTCGATGATCTGCAGCAGCAGCGTGCGCGGCCCGGTGTCGGCGGTCGTCGCGAGCGCGCGGCGCAGCACGTAACCCCAGCCCGCGCATTCGTACGAGCAGGTCATCCAGTCGGGCGTGTAGTCGTTCGCGCCGGCGAGCGCCTGCGCAAACACGCGGTGCTCCGGCGAGTCGTTCATCAACAGCATCGACAGGATCGTCGAGCTGACCACGTAGTCGTCCGCGCAGACCGTGCCGCACAACCGCTCGCGTTCGGCACAGGCGAGCGCGCCGATCGCCATGGCCGTGTCGGCGAGCGGCACGACCGCGCCGTCGCGCGCCGGCGCGACGCGCCGGTACGCGAGCGCCTGCACGGTCAGCGCGGTCGCCGGGGCCGGCTGGACGGCGGCTGCCGTCGCGGTGGCAAGAGGCGCGAGCATCGTCGTGTCAGGCGGCGTGCTGCTGGCGGCGCAGCTGCGCGTCGAGTTGCTGAAGCGTCGTATATTGCGTGATGTTCAGCGCTTCCGGATCGATCGAACCGTACAGCTGTTCGCAGAACACGATCAGTTCGACGATGTTCAGCGAATCGATGCCGAGTTCGCCGATGCCGGCATCCGTGTCGACGGTCTCGATGTTGAGGATCTTCGCGACTTCGCGGGACAGGATGTCGAGCGCGTCGGCCGGAACGTTCTGGGTCGTCATGAGAGGAGCTCCTGGGTTTTTGAGTGGATTGATCGGGATCGATCGGCCTGTCGCGTGGGTCAACTGCCGGCTTCGCAGCGCAGGCTCTTGCGAAGCTCGTGATAACAACGGTACGAACTGCCTTCCATCTTCGAAAACGCCAGCAGGTCGCGCTGGTCGTCGAAGGTGGCCACCTTGCCGTCGCGCACGAGTGCCGTCAGGAACTCGTTCGACAGCAGCTTGATCGCGAGCACGCGCTGCACTTTGCCGAAGCTGTAGTGCGCGTCGTCGGTCTGGCTGCGCGCGGCGCTGGCGATGAAACGGTGCACGGCGCGCGCGTCGGCATCGAGTTCGACGCGGCCGGTCTGCGCGAGCCAGTCGACGTGTGCCATCAGCGCGCGGACGAAGTACGGCCGCACGACGGTCAGGTATTTGTTGAACACGGTCGGGCCGCCGATCCGGAGGCGGTCCTCGGCGTCGACGCGGACCTGGCCGCCGACGTTCGCGAGCTGCAGGTTGCCCGCGAGGAACGGCGCGCCGCAGGTCGCGCGCTTCAGCTTTCGATACTCGTCGGGCCACACGAGGTACGCGGCCGGGAACATCACGCCCGGCAAGCGGGCCGCGACGACCGCCATGCAGTCGCGGTGCGCCTCGATGCCCCACACCTTGTCGACGGTGAGCGCGAGGCCGCTGTCGTCGCTGCGCACGACCGTGCGCCACGCGGCAAGGGTCGGCCCGCCGCCGTCGCTCATCAGGAACGCGAAGTTGTGACCGGCGTCGATGCAGTCGCACGCACGACGGTTCTGGTCCTCGGAAAAGAACAGCCCGAACATGATGCGGATGAACGCGCGCATGAACGGCTTGAACAGATGGTGAAAGCCTTCGCGGCCGATCTGTTCGAGCAGCGCTTCGGTGAGCGGCGCCTCGTCGTGCCGCAGCGGCGTCGAGGCGGACGAATCGGGCAGCACGTCGGGCGTGGCGGCGCGCAGTGCGATCACCATCTCGCTGTCGAGCAGCCGCACGGCGGCGGCTTCGACGAGCCGGGCCGCCGCGCGCGGCGGCGTGCCGATCGTGTCGAGGTGGCGCATGACCGGATACGCGGCCTGGTCGGCCACGCGCAACAGCAGCGGCGGCGACAGCGGGGCAGCGGACGAGGCGGAAACGGAAAGCGTGGACATGGCAGGGTTCCTGTCAGAAGCGCACGCGCACGGCGGCGTCGATGCGGGTGCCGAGACCGACCATCCGGTACTCGGCGTTGCTGTCTGAAAATGCGTGCGTGAGCGCGACATCGACGCTCACACGCTTGTTCACGTCGGCGACGACCTGGGCGATCGCGAGCAGGCCCTTGTCCTGCGGCGAATAGACGCCGCGCAGCGAGTACTCGACGCGGCCGATCTTCTTGCCGAGCCGTGCGAACAGGTAGTCGCGCAGGTTGCCGTCGACGCTCACGAAATCGGCGGTGCCGCCGAGGCTGGCCAGCGCGGCGTCGGGCGCGACGGGCAGCAGCGCGTTGTTCACGCGGACCGCGCGGACCAGCTGGCGCCACTGGTTCGCGTCGTAACGCGCCTCGTCGTGCGACCACTCGACGATCAGCGACAGGTTGCCGGGCAGTGCGCTCTGCATCCCGACCGCGCTGCGCCACATATATTGGCGGTCGTTGCGGCGGTCGACCGCGTCGTAGGCAGCCGGCGAATCGAGCGGCGTGCCGTTCGCGATGAACGCCGGCAGCGGCCGCGTCGTGCCGCGTTCGAGCCATGCACTCGCATAGACGGTGTTCGAGCGTGCGACGTCGAACGACAGCGTCGCGCCGGCGCCGCCGCGGCCCGCGTGACGACCGGCCAGCAACGCGGCGGAGCCGCCCGACCAGTTGACCGCGCCGCGCACGAGCTGCGTCGCGCCCTGCACGTCGCGGTTGTCGACGTCGTTGCGCAGCGTGCGGTTCTCGCCGGCGATGAACTGCAGCGTGGTCTGCTCGCCGGCCCATTTCGCCTCGACGAGCGGCGTGCCTTCGACGTCGCCATAACGATCGTAGATGTCCGCCGTCGCGGCCCGCTTCTGGAAGAAGCCGAGCGGAAAGAACGCCTGCGACGTGTCGAGCGGGTCGATCCGCTTGCCGGCCGTGAGCGTGATCCCGTCGTCGAACGCGTAGCGCACGCCGGCCTCGTTGAAGCGGCTGGACTGCGCGCCGAGCGAGTGATTGCTCGCCACGACGCGCGCATTCATGAACAGGTTCTCGCCGTCGATGCGGGCGAGCACGCCGGCTTCCTGCTGGTCGCGCGGTTGGTCTCCGATCAGGTTGCCGAGCAGCGCATGGCCGTCCATGCTGTCGACCGAGCGTGCGTACGCGATGCCGTTCAGCGTGCTGAGCTGGTCCATCAGCGATTCTCCGTGCGCGAGCGTGCAGCCCAGCGCGAGCGGGACGGCGAGCGCGGCACCTTGCCATGCGCGCCGGCACGGCGTGCGGGCGCGGCCGGACGATGGATGAGGGCGGTCACGATGGGCGTCGGCATGGGCGTCGTGGTCACTGGCCATCGGCAAGCGTGTCGGGATTGAACCAGCCCGACGGAATCTTGCGCGGCTGGCCGTCGAGCATGTCGACGACGCTCGCGCGCTGCTTCTCGATCTCGTTGCGATAGGTGATCTTGCGGATCACCTTGCGCCCGTTCGCGTCGACCGGCGCGGAGAAATCGGCGCTGCGGAACAGCAGGCCGCTGGCCAGGAAGAACTGCGCGCGCACCGGCACGTCGCTGTCCGGCGTGACCCACAGCTTGATCGTCGGATAGACGTTGTCGGGATCGGTCGCGGTCAGGTCGAGCTCGGTGGCCGGCTTGCCGGCGATCGTCGTCGTGCCGGGTGCGGCCGTGGCGCGGTAGCTGTCCGCCCAATGCGTGCGCGTGATGTCGCTGATGACGACTTCGCCCTGCAGCCTTTGCATCCCGTTGATGCGTACCGCGCTACGCGTGTTCGGCACGTAGAACCAGTGCCCGCGCGTCGTCGCCAGGTACTTCTGGCCGTCGTTATCGCCGCTGCGGGTCAGTGCGAGCGTGTCGCCGTTGCCACGCGTATAGACGAGATAACGCGTCGCGTCGTCGGATTGTCCGCCGACCAGGTTCGTGATCTCGATGTTCGTCTGCGTGTCGGCGGCCGTGCTGCGATACGCGTCGGCACGGGCAAGCATGGTCTGGGCCGTCGGTGCGTCGGCGGCATGGGCAACCGGCGCGCACGCGACGAGCGCGGCGAACAAAACGCGAATGCGGATCATGGGGCGAGTCCTTCGAGGATGTTGCGTTTGGCGAGTCCGAGCGTCGCGAGCAGCGCCGCCGCCACGCCGAGCACGACGAACGCGCCTTCGACGGCGGCCACGGCGGCCGGCGATACCGTGAATTCGAGCAGGATCGGCTTCACGCGGCCCGGCGGCGCGGGCAGGTGGATCTGCGCGTGATTGAGCGCGACCATCGTGAGCAGCGCCACCGCGATGCCGGCGGCCGCGCCGAGCAGGCCGAGCAGCGCGGTCTCCTGGATCAGCACGCCGCGCACCGTTGCGGCCGGCACACCGAGCGCGCGCAGCGTCGAGATCTCGCGGCGACGCTCGACGATGCTCATCAGGATCCAGTTGCTCATCGACAGCAGGATCGTCAGGCTCAGGATCGCGCCGAACACCGAGAACTGGTTCTTGTACAGCGCAACGACCTGGTGATACAGCGACACGAGCTGATCCCACGTCTTCACGTCGAGCGACGGCAGCGCGGCGCGCAGCGTTGCGGCGGCGGCCGGTGTGTTGGACGTGTCCGACAGGAACACCGCGATGCGCGACGCGCGGTCGGTGCGCAGCAGCGCCTGCGCGGCGGCGAACGTCACGTTGACGATCCGCTCGTCGACGTCCTTGTTGCCGGTGCTCATCACGCCGACGATCTGCGCGTCGGTCGCGTTGATGCCGCCGTGCGCGGTCGACGCCATCAGCTGCACGACCGAGCCCACGTGAACGCCGAGCTTGCGCGCGAGTTCGGCGCCGACGACGACTTCGGTGCCGGCGTTGGTCGGCGACAGATAGCGGCCCGACAGCACCGTGTGATAGTCGAAGAAACCGGGCGGCTCGCGGTTCGGCTCGATGCCTTCGCCGACGAAGCCGTAGCTGAGATCGCCGTTCGAGATCAGCCCGTCGAAGTCGATGCCGCGCGCGGTCGTCGCGACGCCGTGCAGCGTGGCCACCGCGCGTGCCGCGGCGGCCTGCTCGTCGGCGGTCAGCCCGTATTGCAGCGGCCGTTCGCCGATCAGGTCGAGGTAACCGTGATGCAGCACCTGCACATGGCCGACGCCGCTGTCGATCGACCCTTCGCGCACCGCGTCGAAGGTCGCGATCACGTAGCCGAGCGCGAGGCTCGACGCAAACGCGGCGACGCCGATCATCGCCATCGTGAGCACGGTGCGGCGCCGGTTGCGCCAGAGGTTACGCCACGCAAACGTCGACCAGTTCACGGTTCACTCCCGGTACGCCGTCGCGCATCTCGATGCGGCGAGGCAGGCGCGCGCACAGACGATCGTCGTGCGACGCAATCAGAAAAGCGGTTCCCAGCGTGCGATTGGTGTCGAGGATCAGCTCGGCGACCGCCTGCGCGTTGGTGCTGTCGAGGCTCGCGGTCGGCTCGTCCGCGATCACGATGGCCGGCTCCTTGGCGAGCGCGCGGGCCAGCGCGACCCGCTGCTGCTCGCCGCCGGACAATTCGCCGGGACGGTGGCGTTCGCGCGCGGCGAGCCCGACCGCGTCGAGCATCGCGCGGGCACGTTCGCGGCGCGTGCGCGGCGTGCCCCACGCGAAGCAGCCGAGTTCGACGTTCTCGAGCGCCGACATCACCGGAATCAGGTTGAACTGCTGGAACACGAAGCCGATGCGCTCGCGGCGAATCCGTTCGAGCGTGTCCGGCGCATCGTCGATCCGGCGGCCTTCGAGCCAGCGTTCGCCGGTGCTCGGCACGTCGAGAAAGCCGGCGAGGTTGAGCAGCGTGCTCTTGCCGCTGCCGGACGGGCCGACCAGCGCGACCACGTCGCGTTGACCGATCGAAATCGTCGCGCCGCGCACCGCAACGACGCGGCCGGCCCCTTCGTACACGCGCGTGACGTCGCGCAGTTCGAGCACCGGCGAGAGCGAGGCGGCCGTCATGCGTACGCTCCCTGTGCGACTTCGGCCGCCGGCGCATGGATCACGGGCAGCGCACCGTTCGCGTAGAGGTCGCGACACTTCAGGCGCTGCAGCTTGCCGCTCGTCGTGCGCGGTAGCGAGCCCGGTTCGACGAAGCAGAGGTCCTGCGCGGCGAATCCGATGCGCGACGCGAGCAGTTGCTGGCATTCGATGCGCGTCTGCGGCGTTGCATCGACCGGCCGCGCTTCGATCGCGACGACCAGCCGTTCGGTGCCCGTCTCGGGATCGGGCAGCCCGAACGCGATGCAGGTGCTCTTGCGCAGCGCGCTGTGCGACGCAAGCGCTTCCTCGATCTCGTGCGGGAAGTAGTTGCTGCCGCGAATGATGATGACTTCCTTCTTGCGGCCGAGGATATGGAGCTGGCCGTCCGCGACGTAGCCGATGTCGCCGGTGCGGAACCAGCCGTCGGCCGTCAGCGGCGCGGCGATCGTGCCGTCGTCGGGGTTCAGGTAGCCGAGCATCACCGACGTGCCGCGGATCGCGACTTCGCCGACCGCACGGCCCGGCAGCGGGTGGTCGCCGTCGTCGAGGATGCGAAACGCCATCCCTTCGATCGGCGTGCCCATCGCGAGCACGGTTTCGGTTTCGGGCTCGTCGCGGTCGTTCGCGGTGGCCGGTTGCGCATCGCGGCGCTCGATCAGCGCGCGCCGGTCGAGCGTGTCCGCGATCACGTACGGGGCGCCGTCGACCGTGCCTTCATGCCACGCACGGTGCATCGACACCGCGAGCGTCGACTCGGCCATCCCGTAGCACGGCTGCAGCGCCGATGCCGCGAGGCCGTACGGCGCGAACGTCGCGGCGAAATCGCGCAGCGTGGCGTCGTCCACGCGTTCGCCGCCGATGAAGATGTTGCGGCACGCGGACAGGTCGACGCCTTCCATCGCAGTGGCATTGAAACGGCGCACGCAGTAGCGCAACGCGAAGGTCGGCACCGACGTCGTCGTCGCGCGCGCCGATGCGATGCGCTTCAACCAGCCGAGCGGATTCCGGATGAAGCTGTTCGGTTGCATCATCAGCAACGGCGCGCGGTAGTGCAGGTTCGACAGCAGCGTGAGCAGCCCCATGTCGTGATAGAGCGGCAGCCACGACGCGGTGCCGTCGCCGGCCGCGATGTCGAAGCGTACCGATCCGCCGATGCCGAGCACGTTGGCGACCACGTTCTCGTGGCTGAGCACGGCCGCCTTCGGATGCGACGTCGAGCCCGACGTGAGCTGGACGTGATGCGGATCGCGGCCGCGCTTCGCGCTGATCAGCGCACGCGCGCCGGCTTCCGCGGCGATCGACAGCGTCGCGAGATCGACGACACGGGTGGACGCAGCGGGAAACGCATCGTCGCGCCAGGCGGCCGACTGTGCATCCGCGGCGATGACGAGGCGCGGCCGGTACAGCTCGCAGGCGACATCGACCACCTGCCGCCCGGCGGCGGCGCGCCGCGCGGGGACGGGCACGGTGCAGGGCAGTGCACCCGTCATCACGCAGGCCATCATCGCGGCGGCGTGTTCGATCGATGCGGGCAGCGCGAGCATCACCAGATCGTTCTCGCGGACGCCCAGCTCGCGCAGTGCGCCGGCCTGGCGAAACACCGCTTCCGCGAAGCGCCGGTACGTGATGTCCGCTTCGTTGCCCGCATCGTCGACGAACGTCATGCGATGCGAGGCGCCCACGACGTCCTCGAGCGATTCGATCAGGCGATGGATGGTGGATGCGCACTTCGTCACGAGGATCTCCCGTTGAGGAACACGGCCGCTCGCGCCACGGTGCCGGCGGCGCCGTTCGTCGAGTGAGGCGGATTCTTGCCGGATCGGCGCAACGCGACAAACGGAATCTTTGCAGGCTATGCATGAGCAGCGCGCATTCACTAGGGCCTGTTCCCGCTAATAACGGGCTTGCGAACGTGCCTTGCCGGTCGTAGTGCAAGGAGTGAGGAGCGCCGTTTGGCCGCGCCAAACAAGCGACGATCGACGCCGCAATACGGCCGGCAAGGCGCGTTCCCCTGTTTGGAAAAAATCATTCGTGGGGCCAGCGCAAGCCCGTTATTAGCGGGAACAGGCCCTAGGTGACCGGTCGGTCGCATTCGACCAGTCGTCTAGTTCACGATGTGGTTCGCTCATGCGCGGGCGTCATGCAATGCGTTCGGAAAATTCGTTTGTCCGAAGCATCGACTCACAGAAGAATTGCAACCCGGCAGCGCGCCAGCGTCGTCAATGTCCACGGTGCCGGGCGAGGGTCCGGCCAAGGAGAGCGTTTTGTCCGTCACCTCATCGCTTGTCGCCCGCCCGAAACCGGTTGCAGACATGAAAAGCCGCCCGAGCGGCGTCGTCTTCTCGCTGAAGCTGGCGGTCTACGTCGCGCTACTCGCGCACGGCATGATGTTCGCGCTGTCGACTCTGGTGATCCTGAAGATCGTCGGCATCGTGCTGATCGGTGCGATGTATGCGCACGGCGTCGAACTGCAGCATCAGGCGCTGCATTACCAGGGGTTCAGGAGCAAGCGGCTCAACATGGTGTTCGGCGTGCTGGTCGGCATGCCGATGCTCGTGTCGTTCCATGCATACCAGGACAGCCACTTGCGGCATCACCGGTTGCTCGGCACGCCCGAGAACAAGGAGTTCTTCGACTACGGCGACCAGTACGGCGCGAGCCCCGTCGTCAACCTCGGGCTTTGGGCATGGCGGCTGTCGATGGCCGCGCACTATATCCAGTTCGCGAAGAACGTCGCGAAACTCGTCGTGCCGGGCGCGCGCTTCGGCGACAACGCGCTCGTGTCGCGCGCGATCCGCCGCGATCACCTGCTGATGGTCGCGACGATCGCGCTGCTGGCCGGCGTGTCGTTCGCGCTGCATACGTGGTTTGTCGTGTGGGTGTGGGTCGTGCCGCTCGTGCTCGTCGCGGCGCCCGTGCACGCGCTGGTCGAGATGCCGGAGCACTATCGCTGCGACCTGACGAGTACCGACCCGTTCCGCAACACGCGGACGATCGAGAGCAATGCGTTCATGACGTGGTTCACGAACGGCAACAACTATCACGTCGAGCACCACATGATGCCGGGCCTGCCGATCGAGCGACTGCACGATCTGCATGGCGCGATCGCGCCGCAGATCCGCTACTACCACCGCACGTACCGGCAGTTCTACGCCGCGTTGCTGCGCGGCAGGCTGTCGCCGCGCACGGTGGACGACGATGCGGACGATCGCGGGCCCGACGCCGAAGCCGGCGCGCCGGCGTCCGCGCAGTCGGCATGATCGAACCTGGCCCGAACGCCTTTCGACGACGGTGACGACGATGCTCTATCCCGAACTTTTCAGGTCGCTCGAAGCGGTTCGCTGGGACATGGAGAAGGACATTCCGTGGGACCGCTTCGACGCTTCGCTGCTCACCGACGAGCAGGCGGAGACGATCAGGATGAACGCGATCACCGAATGGTCGGCGCTGCCCGCGACGGAGATGTTCCTGCGCGACAACCAGCACGACAGCGACTTTTCCGCATTCATGAGCGTGTGGTTCTTCGAGGAGCAGAAGCATTCGCTCGTGCTGATGGAATACCTGCGCCGCTTCAAGCCGGAAATGGTGCCGACCGAAGAGGAGCTGCACGCGGTGCGCTTCCAGTTCGATCCGGCGCCGCCGCTCGAGACGCTGATGCTGCACTTCTGCGGCGAGATCCGCCTGAACCACTGGTATCGCTGCGCGGCCGACTGGCACACCGAGCCGGTCATCAAGCAGATCTACGAAACGATCTCGCGCGATGAAGCGCGCCACGGCGGCGCGTACCTGCGCTACATGAAGAAGGAGCTGAACAACTGCGGCGACGTCGCGCGTGCCGCGTTCGCGAAGATCGGCGTGCTGATGGCGTCGGCGCGCCGTACCGAGAAGCCGCTGCACCCGACCAACCTGCACGTGAACCAGGCGCTGTTCCCGCGCGACACCGTGCAGTCGCGCCTGCCCGATCCGGAATGGCTCGAGCGCTGGCTCGACGAACAGATCCGGTTCGACGGCGAGTGGGAAAAGAAGGTCGTCGAGCGCATCCTGCACAACCTGTCGATCCTGTTCGAGCGCACGTTCGCGACCGCGCAGGAACTGAACCGCTATCGCCGCGAGGTGACGGCGCGCGTGGACGCGGCGGTGGCGGACGTGTAGTCGGGAGCGGGCCGCAACGCGGTGAAAAAAACGCCGGTCGCCAATCGCGATCGGCGGAATATCCATTTCCGGAAATGATCCGCGTGTCAATTTCCTGGCGGCGTTGAAATCAAGCGAAATTCCACCTGTTTAGTCGTTCGCAATAAACAGTAAATTCATGATTTATATGCATTCGATATGCATGCCGGTATTTTGCATGTTTTCGTAATACGGTAAATCAATTGAAAAGACAGGTAATTGAAATTGATTTGTAGGCATATCGCGATTGCTCCGTTGTAGCGTGAAAACTGCCAACGCAACGGCGAAATCTGCCCGAAATCCGCTGTGGGAGCGGTATTTTTCGCATCAATCACGACGCAATATCGTGCACATCTTCATTTACAAAATCGTTACTCCATAACGCTTATGTAAGAATGTGGGGGTCGCGAAAATTGATAGATAAATACAAATGTCATGATTGAAAATAAGAATGAGATGCATGTATGCTTCAATATAAAATCGTTTCCGAATTCAAATGAAAGGAAACGACTCTGGGAGACGAATAGAGACTTGTTTGGTGATGGTGCAACTTTGAGGCGGCGGTATGGCTAATGTGAGATTGGCAAAACGATTGAGAAGTCTGCCTTCGCTGGATTTCCTGAGGGGCTTCGAATGCGCGGCGCGTCATCTGAGCTTCACGCGTGCGGGGCAGGAACTGAACGTCACGCAGTCCGCCGTGAGTCGCCAGGTCAAGGCGCTCGAGGAACAGCTCCGCATCGAGCTCTTTCACCGGCACATCCGTTCGCTGACGCTGACCGACAAGGGACGCGAACTGTACGACGCGATCGCGTTCGCGTTGTCCGACCTGGAATCGGTGATCGGCAAGCTGTCGTCGAGCGTGGGCCAGCGCTCGATCTCGTTGTCGACAACCGTGTCATTCGCGGCGCTGTGGCTGATTCCGCGCCTCGGTTCGTTCCGGGCAAGCTATCCGGATATCGACGTGCGCGTATCGGCAACGAGCGAAGTTGAAGATCTTAAACGCAAACGTTTGCACTTGGCCGTGCGATATGCGGGGCCGTGTACATCGACCGACGACACGGAAGTGCTGTTTCGCGAGCGCGTCGTTGCGGTCTGCAGCCCGAGCCTGTTGTCGGCCTCGGGCGACGCCGCGTCGATGGTGCCTTCGGATCTCGACAAGCATGTGCTGCTGCATCTCGACGATCCGCGCGGCGAGTGGCCATGGCACGCGTGGAGCCATCTGCTGAGGGAACTCGGTGTGCCGCGCCTGCGGCCTGCCGGCGCGCTGCACTTCAGCCAGTACGACCAGCTTGTTCAGGCTGCCGTCGACGGACACGGTATCGCGCTTGGACGGCGGCCGCTGGTAGACGGGCTGCTGAAGCAGGGCCGGCTCGTCGAGCTGTTTCCGCACTGTACGGTTGCGTCCGGGAGCTACGTGCTCATCCAGAACCCGGATGCCTGCAACGAGTTCGATATCGCCGTGCTGACCAACTGGCTGCTCGAACAAGCGTGCCACCCGCTTGCGTCGCTGCCGGAGAAAGCCGACAGCAATGTCGTGCCGATGTATCGCGTGGGTTAGTTAGACAGACGAACGAACTCAGCGCGCCGCGCGCAACTGCTCGTCGATCGTCCGCGTCAGCGGTGACGCGACGTCACCGGTGTGCTTCGTCTGCACGGGTTCGATCAGCACGATCCAGCATTCGTCGTCGGCGACCGGATTGTGCAGCGTGCCGCGTGGCACCACGTGCATCGAACCGGCCGGCAGATCGACGACGCGGCCGCCTTCGTATTCGATCCTGAGGTGTCCGCGCACGACGAAGAACAGTTCGTCTTCGTGCGCGTGATCGTGCCAGACGAGCTGTCCACGCACTTTGGCAACTTTGACGTACTGATCATTGACCTGTGCGACGACTTTCGGCGACCAGTATTCCGATACATCGCCGAATGCGGCTTCGAGGTCGAATGATTCGGCAAACACGTTGACGGGCACGGTGATCTCCAGGCAGGGATGAAGGATGCGGATCCAGTGTCGCACTGTCCGCGGTTGCGCCGTCAGGCCGGTTCTGCCGAATCCGTCTCGGCATCGAACGACGTATCGGCAACGTGTGCACGTTTCAGCGAGCGGGCCAGTTTCTCGATCGCGTGCAGATCGAGCATATCGAGGTGATGGCGCACGTCCTGCACGAAGCCGGCCTGATCCGGATCGTCCGCAACCTGACCGAGCCATTCCTCGATATCGGTGAGCCGCCCGTCGCCGGCGAGCAGGATCAGCGTGTCGAGCGCATCGGCGGGCGGGCCGTGCATCACGGGCGCGGCGATTTCCGGCTCGACATCGTCGCCCGGCTGAAACCGCCGGACGAGCTCCGACACCGGCACGAGCGCGTGTCCGACGGCCGGCGCGACGACCGGGAACGAGAACGTCGTGCCGACGCCCGGCCGGCTGGCGACGGTCAGCTCGCCGCCCATCGCGCCGACGATGCGCTGCGCGATGAACAGGCCGAGCCCGGTTCCGCCGTTCACGGCCTGCACCTGCTGATACGCGCGGAAGATGTCGCGGGTTCCGGTGATGTCGATCCCGATGCCCGTATCGGCCACCTCGAACAGCAGGCGCCACGCATCGCCGTCGCGCGCCGCATGAACCGACAGCGTGACCGTGCCGTCGCGCGTGAATTTCGACGCGTTCGACAACAGGTTGAGCAGCACCTGCTGCAGCCGCATCCCGTCGATCGACACCGTGCGCGGCAGCGGCGTGGCCGGCCGGTAGACGAACCGGTTGTCCTGCTGTCCGCACAGCGCGACCGCGTAGTGGCCGATGTCGTCGAGCAGGCCGGGCAGGTTGTTCGTGTCCGGCGCAACGCCGAGCGGCTGCAGTTCGGCCTTCGTGAACGCGAGCAATTCGTCGATCAGCGCGAGCTGGTAACGGATGCTGCGGTCGATCGACCGGATCAGCCGCGCCTGGCCGCGCGTCGCGCTTTGCAGCAGCAGCTTCGCGTAGCCGTTGATGGTGGACAGCGGCGCGCGCAGGTCGTGGCTGACATAACCGAGCGTCTCGATCTTCTGCT
Source organism: Burkholderia theae (assembly GCF_048565265.1). NCBI lineage: Bacteria > Pseudomonadati > Pseudomonadota > Betaproteobacteria > Burkholderiales > Burkholderiaceae > Burkholderia > Burkholderia theae. The sequence continues at coordinate 364,941 of NZ_CP183463.1, read as the reverse complement.
GCATGTGCGTCTTGACCAGCTGCAGCGCGTCGTTGAGCTCGACCGTCCGTTTCGCGACTTCGTCGCGCAGGCGATCCTGTTCGGTGAGCTGGAACTGTTCGAGCCGTTTTCTCGCCTCGGTGCGCTGACGGCCCACGTGGTGGATCCACGCGGCCAGCACCAGCAGGTGCGTGGCGAGCCCGATGATCGCGATGACGGGATTCGGATAGATATCGGACTTGAGCCAGAACAGGAATGGCGGCAGCGCGTCCATGCCGTCGAGTATCCGGATCAGCATGTTGAAGGTGGCGGTCGCGATCGCGATCAGCATCACGCGGCCGGTCGGCGTCCGGCGGATCGCGAGCGTCAACGCCGCGCAGATGTTCACGATCCCCAGCACGGTGTTCAACCGCAGGCAGAACCACGTGAAGGTCAGCAGGTCGCCGCATACGGCACCGGCGATGCCGACGCCTTCGAGCGCGAGGAACGCCATGTAGACGGCACGCATCGGCATCCGGGCCTGCTCGCGTCGCGCGACCGTCAGGATGAAGACGATGAAGCATGCCACCGACAGGTACACGAACACTTCTTCGCCGCGCGCCGCCCACTCGCGTGCGGCGGGCGACAGCGCCATCGCCGCATAACCGCGGTACGCCGCTTCGAACAGCGTCGTGCTCAGCGCCATCGCGGCCAGCACGTAGAACACGCTGCTGCGCGAGAAGAACCCGATCAGCAGCGCGCACCACACGAGCGCGAGCAACCCGCCGAAAAAACCGAAGTCCCACATCGTGGCGCGCGATTCCTGCGCGGACCATGCTTCGCGGGTGTACGCGGCCGGCGCGAGCCGCATTTCCTTGCGCGACGTGACGCGGATCAGCACGGGGACGCTTTCGCCGGCGCGCAGCGTGACGTCGAGTACCGGGTACCGCGATGGCTGCCGGTTCGCGTCGCCGTCGGTTTCGACATCGGCGGCGGGGAAGCGGCTGGCGTGTGTCCACTGGCCGTTCCGCTGGAGATAGAAGTCGACCTGGTCGACGCGCGCGTCGCGCAACACCAGGACCAGCGGGCGCAACGTGCTGCCGCGGTTGCCGAGCGTCGCGCGGACCCACCATGCCGACCGGGAAAACTCGACGTTGAACGCCGGCGTGGTCGCTGAGGATCGACTGCGTGACGGATCGGCGAGCCGGTCGGCGACCTGGTCGGCGGTCATCGTCGTGCCGGTGTCCTCGAAAAGCGACACGGCTTCCAGTTGCGCGGGGTTCGGCGTCGATGCGGCGCGGGCCGTCGTACAGGTGATGGCCATCGCCATCAGGAGCAGCAGCAGTGCGCGACATCCCGCTGCCCAGGCGGCGTGGCGCCTATGCATCGTGATGGTGCGCCCCGGGCGTCGGCGGCGCATGGGCCGCATGACGCTGGCGGCGCCAGTCGGATGGCGTGATGCCGAAGCGCTCGCGGAAGGCCGTCGCGAAATTGCCGGGTGTGGAGAAGCCGATTTCCTCGGCGATGTCGCCGATCCCCATCGATGTCTCCGCGAGGAAATGCATCGCGGCGCGCAGGCGCGTGTCGCGCAGATACTCGAATACGGTCTGGCCGAGATGGTCGCGGAACACGCGGGACAGGCGTTTTTCATGCGTGCCGACCTGTCTGGCGAGATCCTCGAGCGCCGGCGGATGACGCAGGTCGCGCAGCAGCACCTCGCTCGCCGCGCGCACCAGCGCTGCTTCGGGGTTGTCGGGCAGTTCGGGCAGGTGCGCGAACGGCTGGCTGCGCCGCGTCCGCTTCAGGTGATTGCGGATCCGGGCAATCACTTCCGCCGGTTCGAACGGCTTGACGATGTAGTCGATCGCGCCGGTCTCGAGCCCCGCGATGCGATCCTCGAGATCGCCCGCGGCCGTCAGGATGATGACCGGGATGGACTGCGTCGACGGCGTCGACGCGAGCAGCCGGCACGCGGCGAACCCGTCCATGCGCGGCATGCGCACGTCCATCAGGATCAGGTCGGGCGCGATCGCCTGCGCGCGGTGATAGGCCTGCAGCCCGTCGAACGCGACGCTGATCCGGCACCGCGCGACACGCAATATCTCGGTCAGGAGCCGCAGGTCGTTCGGGCGATCGTCGACGACAAGAATATGTGCGTCGGCGAGATCCGGCGTGGAGCGAGGCGGTGCCGGACTGGACAAGCGGGATGACATGGTTGCGAACGGGTAGGGAAGTAGGCCAGACGGGCTGAAAGCATCGTTATGTGCACGATTGTTGCGAAAAATTATATGTCGGCAACAGCCGGATTGTGAGGATTCCGTGCGGCCTGTGTGGGCATATCCGGCGGGGGCGCGGCGCGTTTTCGGCCGCGACGTTCGGCTGGCACGAAAGAGGTGGAAAAATATTCCGGAATGGTTATATTGATATCGGTCTTTATTTCCGTTTCAATGTTATTGGACTTGATTTGGCCCGGGCGATGTATTCGTGCGTCACGTATCGAAAAGTCGATGGTGCTCGATGTAAATTGAATCCGCCAATTCACTGCTTGCCTGATTAAGATTTTGTTGATAGACGGTCAAAAGTTCTTTCGCCCGTAAATCGGATTTCGTGCCGGTGTGTATGAATGTAAATGCCGTCCGCTCCGGAAAAGGGTTTTTCCGCTCCGGAAAAGGTTTGTTTGGAAGAACACCTGCACACTAGCCCCGGCGCGGCTGGAATCGGTTCTTCAGAGGTGGGCTGGTTTCACGCGGATTGCATATCGCTGTCGTATCTTCAGCATGCGATGTTAAACGTGACATCGCATGATGGCATTCTCAAGATCTGGGAATGGGGCAGCAAGAAAATAACTGGCACGAGGGTAATACAAACTTCATATTTCGCCGTATCCGTTGATATATAAGAAGAGCCGGCGAATGATCGGGTTTGTGTGGGTGTGAAGCATCGAGAAAGAAAAATCGTCAAGGAAATTCGATCGATTAATTCGATGCGGGGGTCGTTCGGCACGGCGGCGATGTTTTTCCGGAAATCCGGAAAATGCGTTTGAAAGCTGAGCGGAAAGGGTGAGTGGCGTCGCGTTGGCAGCCTGGCGGTTCGAAGGTCCGGGGGCAGTCGCGTACGGTGCGCTATCGAATCAGGCGGGCACGAAAAATATGAACACGACAGGCATGGCAGGTCAACGGACCGGTTCGAGCGAACCGGTGCCGACCGTCAGCGTCAGCGATCCGGCGGCGCATGCTTCAGTCCCGCGGGTCACGCGACGTCATCCTCCTCCCGAATGAAACAGGACGGGCCGCCCCGAGGTGCGGGCCGGCATCCGTCCATCCGGCGTCTGAACGGCGCTTTCCGATGAGATCCGAAGTCGCCGCTGGTTCGGCGCGACGGCGCACGCGCGTGCATTGGCCATGCGTCGCGCATCGTGCCGCCGCCGGGACGGCGATGTCGGCTTCCGTGTTTCGATAACCGGCGATCGTCGCCGCGCATCGTGCTGCCACGCACATGCGGGGTGCGGTCGCGTGATCGCGATAACGATCGCGAGTGTCGTGCAGCGTTGCTCAGTCGTTTAGTTAGTCATCCAAAGTGAAGAGCGGAGCGTCACGAAGCAAGCGGAACGCGCAGGGATGCGTCTTCGCCGGCCGCAGCGTGCGTTGTCGCGTCATCCAGCACATGAGAACCGAGGGAAGACAAGATGAACAAGTCGTTCAAGTCGATCTGGAACGAAGCATTGGGAGCCTGGGTTGCGGCGTCGGAGCTTGACCGCGCGCGCGGAAAGCGGGTTGCGTCGTCGAGTCGCGCGCCGGAGCGGGCCGCGAACGGGGGGGCCGCGACACACGAGGGGATGCCTTCCGCGCTGTCGCTACGACGGCTGGCCGTGCTGATGGCATCGGCGTATCTCGGCTTGTTCCATGCTGCCGCGCATGCGCAGTACGCGCAGGATGGCGGGTCGGCAACCGGCGGCATCAGTTCGATCTCGATCGGCGTCGGTTCGAGTGCCGCGCAGCAGAATTCCACCGCATTGGGCAACCTGTCGACGGCGCAGGGCGTGTCGGCCACCGCGCTGGGCCCGGGCGCTCATGCGATGGCCGACGGTTCGACGGCCGTCGGCATCAACGCGCAGGCGACCGGCACCAATAGCGCGGCGCTCGGCGTGCAGGCGATCAGTTCGGGAGCGTTTGCGGTTGCCGTCGGTAATCAGACCCAGGCGACGCAGTCCGGCACGGTGGCGATCGGCAGTGGCGCGACCGCGAACGGCGTTTCCGCCATCGGGCTCGGGAACAATGCCACGGCCTCTGGCCAGAATGCGGCTGCACTCGGACTCGGCGCGGTTTCGTCGGGCCTTGGCAGCGTTGCGCTCGGTTTTTCGTCACAGGCGACCAATCAAGGCACGATCGCGATCGGCAACCAGTCGACGAGTTCGGGTGCGGCAGGCGTTGCGGTGGGTAGCGGCTCGCTGGCGTCCGGCAATTCCGCCGTCGCGATGGGCGTCAACAGCGGCGCGAAGGGCGGGACGTCGATCGCGATCGGCTGGGGTGGCGTCGCCGGTGTACCGGGATCGGGCACGCAGTCGCTCGGCATCAGCTCGATCGCGCTGGGCTCGAGCACGACGGCCGGCGCCGACCAGTCGATGGCGCTTGGCCTGAGCGCCAACACGTCGGGCGTCAGTTCGATCGCGATGGGTGTGCAGGCGACCGCGACGCAGCAGTTCGGCGTCGCGCTCGGCAATCTCGCGCTCGCCAGCGGCATATCGGCGGCCGCATTGGGGTCCGGTGCGACCGCGTCGGCCAACAATTCGACCGCAATCGGCATCAACAGCGTCGCGGCGGCGGGTTCCTCCGTCGCGATCGGCGATACCAACTCGGTTGCGGCTGCCGCGGGCGCGGGCTCGATCGCGGCCGGCAACAACTCGAAGGTGCTGACGGGCACCGGTGCCGTGGCGCTCGGCGAAGGCCAGACGGTCAGCGGCAACGGCGCGGTGGCGATCGGCGACCCGAGCACCGCGATCGGCACCGGCGCGGTCACGGCCGGTTCGAACAACACCGCGAACGGCAACGGCGCGGTGGCGATCGGCAATTCCAACAACGCGCAGGGCACCGGCTCGCTCGCGCTCGGCAACACGTCGACCGCAGCGGCGGCGGGCGCGGTGGCGTTCGGCGCGTCGGCCGTAGCGAACAATGCGAACGATGTCGCGCTCGGCTCGGGGTCGACGACGGCCGCGCCGAATCCGACGGCAAGCGCGGTGATCGGCGGCGTCACGTACAACTTCCAGGGCACGACGCCGACCAGCGTCGTCAGCGTCGGTGCGCCGGGCACCGAACGCCAGATCACCAACGTCGCGGCCGGGCGCATCAGCTCGACGAGCACGGATGCGATCAACGGTTCGCAGCTCGCTGCGACGAACCAGGCGGTCAATTCATTGTCGACGTCGACGGCGTCGAGTGTGAGTTCGTTGTCGACGGGCGTGTCGTCGTTGTCGACCGGGTTGTCGTCGGCCACTAGCTCGATTACGTCGCTGTCGACGTCGACGTCGACGGGTATCAGCTCGCTGTCGACGGGGTTGAGTTCGACGAACAGTGCCGTCACGTCGTTGTCGACTTCGACGTCGACGGGTATCAGCTCGTTGTCGACGGGGTTGAGTTCGACCAACAGTTCGGTGACGTCGCTGTCGACTTCCACGTCGACGGGGTTGTCGTCGGCTACTAGCGCGATCACGTCGTTGTCCACGTCGACGTCGACCGGTATCAGCTCGCTGTCGACGGGGTTGAGTTCGACCAACAGTTCGGTGACTTCACTGTCGACCTCCACGTCGACGGGCTTGTCGTCGGCCACTAGCGCGATCACGTCGCTGTCCACGTCGACATCGACTGGCATCAGCTCGCTGTCGACCGGCCTGAGTTCGACCAACAGTTCGGTGACTTCTCTGTCGACTTCCACGTCGACGGGCTTGTCATCGGCCACTAGTGCGATCACGTCGCTGTCCACGTCGACGTCGACGGGTATCAGCTCGCTGTCGACCGGCCTGAGCTCGACCAACAGCTCGGTGACGTCGTTGTCGACGTCCACGTCGACGGGCTTGTCGTCGGCCACTAGCGCGATCACGTCGCTGTCCACGTCGACGTCGACCGGCCTGAGTTCGACGAACAGTTCGGTGACGTCGTTGTCGACGTCCACGTCGACGGGCATCAGCTCGCTGTCCACCGGCCTGTCGAGCACGAACAGCGCGGTCACGTCGCTGTCCACGTCGACCTCGACGGTCGTCGGCTCGCTGTCGACCGGCCTGAGTTCGACGAACAGCTCGGTCACGTCGCTGTCGACGTCGACGTCGACCGGTATCAGCTCGCTGTCGACCGGCCTGAGTTCGACCAACAGTTCGGTCACGTCGCTGTCCACATCGACGTCGACGGGCATCAGCTCACTGTCCACCGGCTTGTCGAGCACGAACAGCGCGGTGACGTCGCTGTCCACGTCGACCTCGACGGTCGTCGGTTCGCTGTCGACCGGCCTGAGCACGACGAACAGCAACGTGACGTCACTGTCGACCGCGACGTCGACGAGCATCGGTTCGCTGTCCACCGGGCTCAGTTCGACGACGAGTTCGATCACGTCGCTGTCGACGTCGACCTCGACGATCGTCGGCTCGTTGTCCACCGGCTTGTCGAGCACGAACAGCAACCTGACGTCGCTGTCGACCGCCACGTCGACGGGCATCAGTTCGTTGTCGACCGGCCTCAGCTCGATCGCGTCGAACAACGGCAATCTCGGCAACAGCACGGCTGGCGCGCTCGGCGGCGGCGCGACCTACAACCCGACGACCGGGACGATTTCGGCGCCGTCCTACGTGACCTATAACGGCGACGGCTCGACGACGGTCAACAACAACGTCGGCTCGGCGATCGACAACATCAACGCGCACGGCATCAAGTATTTCCACGCGAACTCGACCGCGCCGGACAGCCAGGCGCTCGGCGTCGACAGCGTCGCGATCGGCCCGAACGCGATCGCGAAGGTGGACGGCAGCATCGCGCTCGGCGCCGGCTCGGTGTCCGATCGCGCGACGGTGCCGGCGTCCGGCATCATCCGCAACGGCAGCGCGTCGATTCCGTTCAACACGACCGACCAGACGTTGCTGGGCGCGGTATCGGTCGGCGACGCGGCGAGCAAGACGTATCGCCAGATCACCAACGTCGCGGACGGCACCGGCCAGCAGGACGCGGTGACCGTGCGGCAGCTGGCCGGCGCGTTGCAGTCGTTCGCGGTCACGACCACGAAGTATTTCCATGCGAACTCGACGGCGGTGGATTCGCTCGCGGTCGGCGCCGAATCGGTCGCGGTCGGCCCGACGACGGTCGTCAACGGCGACAACGGCGTCGGCATCGGCAACGGCGCGATCGTCGACGCGACCGCGCCGGGCGGCGTGGCGATCGGTCAGGCGGCCAGTTCCGCGCAAGCCGATGCCATCGCGCTCGGCAGCGGCGCGACGGCCACCGGCGCGCAGTCGGTCGCGCAGGGCGCCAACGCGCTCGCGGCCAGCGTGGGCAGCGTCGCGCTCGGATCGGGCGCGCACAGCAATGCGACCGACGCGCTCGCACTCGGCGCCGGCGCGTCGGCGACGCTGGCGAACAGCGTCGCGCTCGGCGCGGGTTCATTGACCACGGTCGGCGCGCTGACCAACTACATCGCGTACGGCCTGAGCACCCCGCAGTCGTCGGCCGGCGAAGTGAACGTCGGCAACCGGCAGATCACCGGGCTGGCGGCCGGGAAGAACGGCTCCGACGCGGTGAACGTGTCGCAGCTCGATTCGGTTGCCAACCAGCTGACGACGCTGATCACCCAGCGCACGTCCAACCTCGGTTCGTACACGACGAATCCGATCGGCACGAACGTGACGCCGGGTTCGACCGGTGCGAACTCGTCGGCGGGCGGCTCGGGCGCGGTTGCATCGGGCTCGAACAGCACGGCGGTCGGCAACGGGTCGCTGGCGTCCGGCAACGGGTCGACCGCGATCGGGGTCGGGTCGACGGCGTCGGGCGGCAATTCGACCGCGATCGGCACGGGCAGCAACGACGGCGGGCGCTCGAACGTCGTCGCGGTCGGCTCGGCGGATTCGGCGCGCCAGGTCGTCAACGTCGCGGCCGGCACGCAGGGCACCGACGCGGTCAACGTGAACCAGTTGAATGCGGTATCGAACCAGTTCACGCAGTCGCTGAACACCGTCAACAACCAGCTGACGCAGATGCAGCAGCAGATCCAGCAGACCGATTCGATGGCGCGCGAAGGGATCGCCGCAACCGCCGCGATCGCGTCGATTCCGCACATGGACCGCGACTCGAATTTCGCGATGGGGGTCGGTACGGCGAGCTTCCTCGGTCAGAAAGCGATGGCGGTCGGCGTGCAGGCGCGCATTACGGAGAACCTGAAGGCGACGCTGAATGGCGGTTTCAGCGGCAGTCAACGCGTCGTTGGCGGCGGCATGTTGTACCAGTGGAAGTAGTTCCGCGCGCACCGAATGAGAACGCATCCGCATGCGGCCGCGCTGTCGCGCCGCATGCGCGATTTCGAATCGATTTTCCGGAGTTATCCAGTGAACAAATACTCTCTTGCCTTGCTTGTGTCCGTGGCGTCCCTCGCCGCATGCTCGAGCGCGTCCGGGCCGACCTTCAACGCGTATGAGCTGCAACCGAGAAACGGTATCCGGACGTTCCGCGTCGACTGTCACGGCATCCTGTCGAGCGAAAAGACCTGCATGAAGGTTGCAACACGCGTGTGCGACAAGGAGGCGGTCCGCGTCGTCGATTCCGCGGCGCCATTGCGCGAAGGTGCCGACCCGCGGTCGCTCGAGTTCCAGTGCGGCGCGGCGCCAGCGCCGGCTCCGGAGCCCGCCGCGGCAGCGCCGGCTGCCGTTGAAAAGATCAGTTTGACCGGCGATGCGTACTTTGCGACCGACTCCGCAACGTTGACGCCCAAGGCTCAGGCGGCACTCGACGCATTGCTGAGTCGTCAGGCGGACCGGCGTTTCTCGCGTGCCGCGGTGACGGGTTATACCGATGCGGTCGGTTCGGAGGCGCACAATCTCGTGCTGTCGCGGCGCCGAGCCGAGTCGGTCGCGTCGTACTTGCGCGAACATGGCCTGAAGGCGGATTCCGTCACGGCGACCGGCAGGGGAGAAGCCGATCCGGTGGGCTCGAACGATACCGCGGAAGGGCGAGCGAGCAATCGGCGCGTGGAGATTTCACTTCAGAATTAACGGACAGACGGCCGCCGGCGACATCGTCAACGGCGGCCGGCATGCGACGATCCTGCGTTGGGGAGACCAAAACAACGTGGAGCGGGAGGGAGACGGGTCCGGTCGCGCCGGGCCCGTGTGGCCCGCCCGCTCGTTATCATGCGTGACAGCGGGAAGTCCGTGAAGGTCCGTCACTGGACGGGTTGGCGTTCACGCCCGTCGTCTCGACCGCGAAACGGCAATCCGAACTGGACGAGCGCCGTCGATTTTCCGACGGCGCTCGTCACGTTTGCGGATCGTTCCTGCCCGACACTCATGCGTCGTCGGCCCATCGGCGCCCGCCATCGCATTGCCGCGCCAGGCGGGTGTCAGCGCGGCCGCATCGGCAGGACTGCAATGACCGCATGGCAGAGACGGGGCCGATATGACGCACGTGTGGTGGACAAGTCGAGCGCCCGACAGCGGACGCCACGTCAGTGTCTGATCACGCAGACGGCCACGATTTCATACCCGGGGTCGGCGTGCGCGTGGGCTGCTTCTTCCGCTTCTTCATACGAACAAAAGGACGTGGCATCTTCAACCGCCGGTGCCATACCGATGTCACCGTCCTCGGCGGTACAGAGGAACTGCTCGCCGGTCTTCACGACGTAGATGGACATCATGATTCCCTCCATGGTTTGCAGGGGGAAGTTTCAGTCTAGCAGGCCGGAGGAGGGGCGGGCGATCCGCTGCGTCCGATCCGCCGGACGTCACGGATGGCCGTCGACCCGAAGCGGTCCATCGATCCGGCATCGCGTGACGAGGCGGTTTCAGGATCTTCGATCGGCCCCGATCTGTCTGCCTGCAGTGGGGGCGGAAAGCCGTGCACAATACGCGCATGCAAGCCCCAGACCTCGAAACCCTCGTCACCGTCACCATGCCCTTCGGAAAATACAAGGGACGACTCATTGCCGACCTGCCCGGGAACTACCTCAACTGGCTGGCCCGTGAGGGATTCCCGCGCGGAGAAATCGGCCGACAGCTCGCGCTGATGCACGAAATCGATCACAACGGCCTGAGAGGTTTGCTGGAGCCGCTCCGCAAACGCGGATAGAGCAAATCGGCGGCGCTTGGCGCTGCGCGCTACGCCGCCCACATCGCATCGGTCGTCGTTGCCGTTTGGTCCGGAGATTCGCACACGACGTTGTTCTTGGCACCTGCCCGACACGCGGGGACGCGCAGAGCGCTCATTGCCGCACGAAACGAATCGGCCATACGGCGCCACCACGCGTATTTGCACAATTACCGCGTCGCCGTTGCTGACCTAGAATACAAAATACGCCCTTGCGGGTGAGTTGATGGCAGAAAAGGGGTGCCAACATGAGACGCCTTTATTTCCTCGTCCCCGATACGCAGATGGCGAAAGCGATCGTCGACGATTTGCTGCGCGCACGCATCATCTGGCGCCATATCCACGTGCTCGCTGATCACAGCGTCACACTCGATCAGTTGCCCGAAGCATCGTTGCTTCAAAGCAGCGATGTCGTTCACGCACTCGAGCGCGGCGTGGCGCTCGGCGGCGCGACGGGCGCGCTGATCGGCCTGGTCGCGCTGGTGTTTCCGCCCGCCGAGCTCGTGATCGCGGGCGGCGCCGTCGTCGCATTGACGCTGGCCGGAGCGGGCTTCGGGGCATGGACGGCCGCGATGATCGGCATCGCCGAGCCGAACGTGCGACTCCAGCGATTTCGCGAAGCCATCCGGGAAGGCCAGATTCTGATCATGGCCGACGTACCGGGATCGCGAGAGCAGGAAATCGAGGAGATGGTCGCCCAGCATTTTCCGAAGGCGGATCTGGAAGGCGCCGAGCCTACGACACCGATCTTCCCCTGACACTCGAAAACCGCGATACACGACACCCGAGGCTGGCTCGGCATTGCGCATGCCGGATTCAGGCCGGAGTGAAATCGGCATCCGTCCGCGCAGGAGAATTGCCGGGGACGCCCGTTGCCCCGGCACCGCCGTTCCATGTCGCACCGACACCCGCCGGCCCCCTCGCCGGAACGCATGCAGAACGCCGTGGCGCCATGCAGAGCGCAGGGTTTTTGCACCTTGCATTGGCACCCATATCTGCCATTCTGAATCGCAGAAGGGACGTACTTGTGACGCACGTGGCGCCCTCCTAACCTGAATGCCGAAGCTGAACTGTCCGCAAGGAGGTCGTATGGAACTGAACATTCAATCACACCATTGGCAACGGCGGACGCCCGACTGGCTCGCCGCTGCCGTGGCCGGTCTTGCGGGTGGCGCCCTGGTGATCGTGCTCGAATTCTTCTGGTCGACCATGGTGCTCGACGAAAGCCCGTGGCAACCGACCCACAAGATCGCGGCGATGGTGTTGGGTCGCAGTGCGCTCGAACAGATGTCGGTCTTCAGCGTCGGCATCGTGGGGACGGCGCTGATACTGCACTACGTGCTCGGCGCCATCATGGGGATGATTCTCGCCGTGATCATTGCGCCGTTCCGCTTCGATTCGAGTGTGCGCATGGAGGCTGTCATCGGGCTGGCCTTCGGGATCGTCGCGTATGTGTGGAACTTCTATGTGATGACAGCCGTGTTCCCATGGTTCGTCTCGGAGCGGGGTTCCGGACCCTTGTTGGCAAACCTGCTGTTCGGTGTGGTCACCGCCGTCACCTACGGCATGCTCGAGCGGCGCAAGCAGGACGCGATGCGCTGACACGCCGTGTTTTCCCGCCGCGCCGACAGGGTCTGTTCGCGTGTGCGACGTACGTAGGTCGCACACGCGAACAAACCCGGAACACCCGGCGCCCTCGTGAGACAGCCGCCTCGACAACCCATGCCGGAGGCGCCGTTCTGCATTGCATCGCGGCAAGCGACGCCTCCCTTCGCGCGGTGCGCCCATGGGGCGCGCGTCCCCGTTGCGCTGCCTTGCACGATGCGGAGGAGAGGACTACCTTTGCTTTAGAGCCCGCTTGAACCGCTTGGCGAATCGGTCCTGGCAGACTGCCGGCGAAATCAATACGACGTACGACATGGCGGCACAACGACGCCAGGAACGTTGTTGGCGGCTCCGACGAGTGACACGCAGCGAGGCGGCGAATGGCGCTTGCGATTGCCCTGACCCTGATCATCGTATTGGCGGTGGGGTTTCACTTTGCCAGTCCCTGGTGGATCACGCCGATCGCGTCGAACTGGGTGCGCATGGACGACATGCTGACGATCACGCTCGTCATCACCGGCGCGCTCTTCATCGCGATCAACCTGTTCATCGTGGTCGCACTGGTGCGCTACCGCCACCGCAGCGGGCATCGTGCTGCTTACGAGCCGCACAACCGGCGGCTGGAATGGTGGCTGATCGGCCTGACCTCGGTCGGCGTGGCAGCGTTGCTGGCACCGGGGCTCTTTGTCTACGCGGACTACGTACGGCCGCCGCCCAAGGTGCTGCAGATGGAGGTGCTCGGCCAGCAATGGCAATGGCGCTTCCGTTTTGCCGGCCCCGGCGGCAAGCTGGGCACGTCGGACGTGCGCTACATCAGCAACGACAACCCCTTCGGCCTCAACCCCGCCGACCCGAATGGTCGGGATAACTACCTGATCGAGGCGCCCGAGGTGCACCTGCCGCTCAACCGGCCGATCCAGGTCCTGACGCGCTCGCGCGACGTGCTGCACGACTTCTACGTCCCGCCGTTCCGTGCACGCATGAACATGGTGCCCGGCATGGTCACCACCTTCTGGTTCACGCCGACCCGGGCAGGGCGTTACGACATCCTGTGCGCGCAGCTCTGCGGCATCGGGCACTCGAACATGCGCGGCGTGGTGGTGGTGGAAGACGAAGCGTCGTTCTCGCGCTGGCTGGCGCGCCAAAGCACGTTCGAGCAGCGGCAGCAGGCCCGCGTGCAGGCCGCCCCCGCCGCCGCCGGCGGCAGCGCGCAGGCGCTTGCCGAACAGGGCAAGGCGCTCGCGGCGGCCAAGGGTTGCGTCGCCTGTCATACCGTGGACGGCAGCCCGCGCGTGGGCCCCACCTGGCAGGGCCTGTACGGCAAGACCGAAACGATGGCCGACGGCAGTACCGCGAAGGTGGACGACGCCTATCTGCGCGCGTTCATCCGCGACCCGACGGCCCGCGTCGTGAAGGGCTACTCGCCGATCATGCCGCACTTCGACCTGAGCGAGCAGGAACTGTCCGCGCTGGTTGCCTATATCAAGGCGCAGGGCGGGCCGGCTGCCAGCACCGCCACCCAGCCGTAGCGGAGCCAGCCATGCCGTACGCACACACCGACCACGCCCAGCACGGTTTCTGGACTCGTTATGTCTGGAGCCAGGACCACAAGGTCATCGCCGTGCAATACGCGCTCACGGCCATCGCCATCGGGCTGGTCGGCCTGGTGTTGTCGGACCTGATGCGGTTGCAGCTGGGTTTTCCGGGCAAGTTCGCTTTCATCGACGCCAGCCACTACTACCAGTTCGTCACCATGCACGGGATGATCATGGTGATCTACCTGCTGACGGCGCTGTTTCTGGGCGGCTTCGGCAACTACCTGATCCCGCTGATGCTCGGCGCGCGCGACATGGTGTTCCCGTTTCTCAACATGCTGAGCTACTGGGTCTATCTGCTGGCCGTGCTGGTGCTGGTGGCGAGCTTCTTCGTGCCGGGCGGGCCGACCGGCGCGGGCTGGACGCTGTATCCGCCGCAGGCGATCCTGCCGGGCACGCCGGGCGTGGAGTGGGGCATCGTGCTGATGCTGGTGTCGCTGGCGATCTTCATCGTCGCGGCGACGATGGGCGGCCTGAACTACGTCACCACGACGCTGCAGGCACGCACGCGCGGCATGACGCTGATGCGCATGCCGCTCACCGTGTGGGGCATCTTCATCGCGACCATCTTGGCGCTGCTGGCGTTTCCGGCGCTGTTCGTGTCGGCGGTGATGATGCTGCTCGACCGGACGCTCGGCACGAGTTTCTTCATACCGGCCGTGGTGTCGATGGGGCAGACGCTCAAGCATGCCGGCGGCAGCCCGCTGCTGTTCCAGCACCTGTTCTGGTTCTTCGGGCATCCGGAGGTCTACATCGTCGCGCTGCCGGCCTTCGGCATTGCGTCGGACCTCATCAGCACGCACGCGCGCAAGAGCATCTTTGGCTACCGGATGATGGTGTGGGCGATCGTGATCATCGGCGCGTTGAGCTTCGTGGTCTGGGCGCACCACATGTTCATCGCCGGCATGAACCCGTACTTCGGCTTCTTCTTCGCGACCACGACGCTGATCATTGCCGTCCCGACCGCGCTCAAGGTCTACAACTGGGTGCTGACGCTGTGGCGCGGCGATATCCACCTGACCGTGCCGATGCTGTTCGCGATCGGCTTCATCAGCACCTTCGTGCTCGGCGGGCTGACCGGGCTCTACCTCGGCAACGTGAGCGTGGACATTCCGCTGTCGAATACGTACTTCGTGGTCGCGCACTTCCATATGGTGATGGCCGTGTCGCCGATCCTGGTGGTGTTCGGCGGCCTCTACCACTGGTATCCGAAGGTGACCGGCCGCATGCTCGACGACACGCTCGGGCGCGCGCACTTCTGGATCACCTTCGTCGGCACCTATGCGATCTACTTCCCGATGCACTATCTCGGCATCCTCGGCATGCCGCGACGGTATTACGCATATCAGGGTTACAGCTTCATTCCGCAATCGGCGCAGACGCTCAACACCTTCATCACCGTCGTCGCATTGGTCGTGGCGGCTGCGCAATTGCTGTTCCTGTTCAACCTGGCGTGGAGTCTCGTGCGCGGCAAGCGTGCCGACGGCAATCCGTGGCGGGCCACCACGCTCGAATGGCAGACGCCGCAAACGCCGCCGGTGCACGGCAACTGGGGCACCGAGCAGCCCGTCGTCTACCGCTGGGCATACGAATACAGTCCGCCGGGGCAGGAACAGGATTTCGTCCCGCAAAACCAGCCGCCCGCGACTGCGCCCGAGCCGGCCCGGCCGACGCTTCACTCCGGCGAGGCACACGAATGACCACGCTGCCGCGCCCCTTCGTTCCCGACGCGCGACCGGTGTTGCCGAATGCGGGTCGCACCGGCCTGATCGTCTTCATGGCGGTGGCCACGACCTTGTTTTCGCTGCTGCTGCTCGCCTATGGCATGCGCATGCGTGAACCCGACTGGCAACCGATCCCGCATCCGGCGCTGCTGTGGTGGAACACCGCCGCGCTGGCGCTGGCCGGCATCGCCATGCAGCGTGCCCGACGGATGAGCCCGCACCGCGCGGCGTGGCTGGTCGCCGGCGGGGTGCTGGCGGCCCTGTTCGTGATCGGGCAACTGACCGCGTGGCGCATGCTGTCCGCGGCCGGGCAGACCGTCACCGTCAATCCTTCCGACAGCTTCCTGTACCTGCTGACCGGCCTGCACGGGTTGCATGTGCTGGGCGGGCTGGTGGCCTGGGTCATGACGATAGCGCGGCTGCGGCGCACGGATCCGTTCCGGGTTCAGCGCGCGATCGCGCTCTGCGCCCTCTACTGGCATTTTCTGCTGGCGGTCTGGCTCGTGCTGCTGGCGGCGATGTGGTGGATCACCCCCGGATTCGTCGCCGCCATCTGCGGGCCGCTGTATGGAGCCGCGCCATGACCTCGCCCACGCTTCCTGGCGAATCGGCGGGCGAACCGGCTACCCCCGCGCCGCCCGACACCGGGCCTGACGGCTGGCGCGGCATCGTCACGGACTGGTCGGCCGATCGCGAAGCCTTCAAGGTGCCGTGGGGCAAGGCGATGATGTGGATCTTCCTGCTGTCGGACACCTTCGTGTTCAGCAGCTTCCTGATCGGCTACATGACGGTGCGCATCTCGACCACGGCGCCGTGGCCCGACACGTCGAAGGTGTTCGGGCTCACGGTGGGCGGCCTGGATGTGCCGTTGCTGCTGATCGCCATCATGACGTTCATCCTGATCACCAGCAGCGGCACCATGGCGATGGCGGTCAATTTCGGCTACCGGCGCAACGCCCGGCGCGCCAGCGCGCTGTTGCTCGCGACCGCGCTGCTGGGGGCGTCCTTCGTGTCGATGCAGGCGCTCGAATGGACCAAGCTGATCGTCCACGAGGGTATCCGGCCCTGGGGCAACCCGCTGGGCGCGGCGCAGTTCGGCGCGTGCTTTTTCACGATCACCGGGTTCCACGGTTTTCACGTGACCTGCGGCGTGATCTACCTGCTGCTGGTCGCACGCAGGATCCGGCAGCCGGGGTTCGACGCGCACGGCAACTTCCAGATCGTCGAGATTGCCGGTCTGTACTGGCACTTCGTCGACCTGGTGTGGGTGTTCATCTTCGCGCTGTTCTATTTGTGGTGAGGCAAGCCATGGATCACACCGATCCCGCCGATCGACCCGACGCCGCGCACGGGCAGCAGCATCCGATCGGCCTCTACCTGAAGATCTGGGGCCTGCTGTTCGTGCTGAGCACGATGTCGTACCTGGTCGATTACTTCCGCGTGCAGGGCCTGGCGCGCTGGGGGCTGATCGTCGTGCTCATGATCGCCAAGGCCGGGCTGATCGTGTCGATCTTCATGCACATGATGTGGGAGCGGCTGGCGCTGGTGTACGCGATCCTGATGCCGCCGCTGTGCCTGCTGGTGCTCATGGTGCTGATGGCTGCGGAAGCGCATCACACGCTGGGTATGCGGGAGCTGTTCTTTAGATGATTGCTTCGCCGGGCGGTTCGGGGGCGACGAATGTGTCGCATCGCGATGGATAGGGTGATGTGCCGCGGTTACGGGCCGGGTGGCGTCATGGCATCGGAGGCGGCCAGGTTTGAAATCTCCGGAACAGAGGCGTGTTGCAACGGCCGGCATGATGATGCTGCCGGCCTGCGTCGTGCACGCCATGGCGGACATGCTTCACGTGCCCGAACCCGTCTGGTTCGGGCCTGACGAACTATCGGGCGACGCTTCGCGGACATCCGGTCACACAAACATGGAGGAGGACGCCATGAAGTTTTCACGCAGACGTTTTATTGCTGCCACCACCGTTCTGGCATCCGCGCTGGCCTTCGGACGCCGCGCTGCGGCGGCGGATGCCGGGGCCGGTGCCGTGCAGGAAACCGATGCAAACGCCCAGGCCCTCGGCTACAAGACGGATGCAAGCCGGGTCGACCATGCGAAGTTCCCGACATTTCAGGCGGGCGAGGCCTGCGCGAATTGCCAGTTCTTTCAGGGCAAGACCGGTGCCGCGATGGCGCCGTGCGCCATTTTCGGCGGCAAGCAGGTCAATGCGAAAGGCTGGTGCAGCGCTTATGCGAAAAAGGCGTAGCGAGGTAGGGGCGACCTGACCGCCGGGATTCGTGATGCCCGGCGGGCGGAAGTCTTGCGCGTTCGGCGCGTCGCCAGCTGTCGATGCGCAGACACCGCTGACGCGGTGAAGGTTGGAGCGCAACGAGTTTCCGGAAGCTTGTTCACTGATCACTGCAACTCTCCGCTCAGCGACCGTTGCGTATGGCCGGAGTGCCGTGCTGACGGCATCCCGCAAGGGTTGCGAGCGAAACGAAAGCATTCCCTCGGGTCAGCAGAATGCCGTGCAGCCTTGAGCCGTTACCAGTGCCAGACCTGATCGAAGCGGTCGAACAGGGCGGGGATCTCGGCACGCGCGAGCGGCGTCAGGCCGCCGATGACATCGTCCTGTGCCAGTCCACAGTCGTGCATGTCCTCGGTGACCGCATACACGGTAACGCCGACGCCGATCATTTTGTCCAGATCCTTATCGAGCGCCGGCGGATGGACCTGTCGGCGCGCGCCGAAGGCGAGGCCGGTGGCATCCTGCCCGCGCGCTGCATAGTTCACGGCGCTCCCGCACAGCAGCAGGCTGATGTCCGCACCGGCGTTTTTCAGCACATGGTTTAGCCACAGGATGGTGTCATCCTGTTCTTCCAGGGTAGCCCGATACGCTGTCTCAACAATGCTCAGGATTTTCATGGCGCGGCTCCTATTTCGTCGGGATTACCAGCACAGCGTTGCTCTGAATCGAGGCGTCGAGAAAATCCTTCGGGCTGCCTCGGCGGGGACCCTCAATCCAGTCGCCTGCGCCGCGTTCGTCCACACACAGGCCGCAGTTGATCCAATCGAGCTTGGCGCCCTGCTGGGCAGCGAGTTGAAACAAGGCTGCCACCCAGTCCCTGGTTGTCGGGTGATCCTCCTCCTCCACGGATGTGCCCTTGACTGGATTGGCATGCGGGGCTTGCGCCTTCATGGTCAGATTGACTGCACCTTCGTAGGCGAACACCGTTACGTCGTGCCCTCGTTGCAGGGCTGCATCCACAATGCGCAGCGCCGTCGTGCTCGCTGCCTTCTCATACGGGGGATCCATCAGTGCCAGGGTCAATTTCATACCGGTAGCCATCACGTTCTCCTTAATTCAATGCCAAATGGCCTTGGTTCCCGCCACAAAGAGAAGATCCACGAGTTGTCCGATGTCCGCCTTCTGGACACCTTCCGCCAGCCGTCCGATCGCCCGTTCGCGCAGGGAGAATTCATCGGCAAGGACGGTGATGCCGCTGCGCGTCAGATCCGCATATCGCTCGCTGAATTTTGCCCCCGGACGAGTGGAAAGGACGCCGTTCTGAACCAGGAACACTGTGACCGTGTTGCCCCTCTGGCGTATGCCCCTGACAAGCTCCTCGACACGCTGAGTGTCCCCGGCACCATATGGATCGCGCGATTCTACGAACAGGTAATTTGCCATGTCGGCCTCCGGCCCAAAAAAGCGGTTCCCACCGATGGGTTGCCCCGGTGTCGCGCCCGTCGAAACGGGCACCGACTCGCCGTGCGGCGCGTGGGCCGCGCACAGCTCATGAATTGGGTATAGCAGAACGGACAGATAGTCCAAGTAACTGCGTGTCATGGCGCGGGAACGCTTATGCGTGTGGTCATGCCGTTGTTGAAGCACGGCACAAGCAGGCAGCTTCTCCGGAGTGTTACGGCCGGTGCGGGCCGCGGAGCGGACATTCCCCGGCAGGCGCGAACGTCTCTTCCTGGCCGGCCTCTGACCCACGCGGTCGGCCGTAGCCGACCCCGAACGGTCTTTTAGCATCCCGAAGCGTGAATAGCTCTTCGAAAAGCGAAGCAGGCCTTCGTCGGGTAAAGTCCACGGACAGTCTATCGGCCTGAGTGGTCATGCACACGTCAACGTCGGTATGCTCGCGCTTCGCCTCAGACCTGCCAGTCGCAGAGGGTACTTGTCCCGGTCATCAGGCGAACTAGACTTAGGGCGAATATGCCTGCCTCCCCGGGGAGAAACCATGAAACACCTGATGAAGGGTTTCCTGCTTGCCGTTGCCCTACTGACCGTGGTTGGTGGCACCGTCGGCACCTATGCGATCCTCTCCGCACCGTCGGCTCATGCTGAGCCGTGCGGTGGCCGTGGGTATCCGCAGGACGGTGGTGGCAATCCGCCCTGACCCAAGTACGGAGCGCGCGTCAGCGCCCCCGAGTGGGGCAAACGCGGCGGACCAGGCGCAGCGCTGGTCCGGTGTCCGCGGCGAACCGACGTTCGAATGCCCATCACGGCGCGCGAGCGAATGGCCGGAGAGGGCCGACCGAGTCGGATGACCTGACGTCCGCGTCGCTTCCTGTCGCAGGCCCAGCCCCATGCTCGATGGCTTTGGTTGCAACGCCTGCGCCGGATGACTTTCGGCCGCCAGCGTGCGCTCCGCCGAGTTCGGCGTTACGCGAATCTCGACACGCCAGCCGCCTGCCCATGACGGCTTCAGGGTCGTCATGGAAAACTGTATGAATATACAGTATAGTGTCCGTCGAAATCGAGCCGCACCGGTGCAACCCCGCGGCCCGTGCGCCGCGCCTGCGGGTATCCGCCGCAGCGTTCCGGCACCGTGAACTCTGGCTAACTCACTCAGACGGGCAGGCAAATTGTCATCCAGCAATCTGATCCGCATTCGCGGAGCACGTCAGCACAATCTCAAGAATATCGATCTCGACCTGCGCACCGGCGAAATGACGGTCGTCACCGGCCCGTCGGGCTCCGGCAAGTCGAGTCTGGTGTTCGACACGCTGTACGCGGAAGGCCAGCGGCGCTATGTCGAAACCTTCAGCGCGTACGCGCGGCAGTTCCTCGACCGGATGGACCGGCCGCAGGTCGAGCGCGTCGACGGCGTGCCGCCCGCGATCGCGATCGACCAGACCAACCCGGTCCGCAGCTCGCGCTCGACGGTCGGCACGATGACCGAGCTGAACGACCACCTGAAGCTGCTGTACGCGCGCGCGGCCGAACTGTTCGACCGCAAGACCGCACAGCAGGTGCGCCACGACACGCCGGAGACGATCTACGCGGAACTCGTCGCACGCACGCAGGCGGACGATCCGCGCGTCGTCGTCACGTTCCCGGTGGAGCTGCCGGAAACCGCGTCCGACGATGAAATCACGCAGTGGCTGTCGGCGAGCGGCTACACGCGCGTGCAGGCGCGGCGCGAAGTCGCGTCGCCCACCGGGCCGCGCAAGGTGCTCGACGTGGTGGCCGACCGCTTCCGCGTGCAGCAGGCCGACAAGGTGCGCGTCGTCGAGGCGATCGAGGCGTCGCTGAATCGCGGCGGCGGGCGCGCGAACGTGTACGTGCTCGCGCCGGAGCCGGAAACCGCCGGCGGCGCGGCCGCCGAGCCGCAGGTGTGGCGCTTCTCCACCGGGCTCCATGATCCCGACAGCGACCTGCGCTACGCGGAGCCGCAGGCGGCGATGTTCTCGTTCAACTCGGCCTACGGTGCGTGCGAAACGTGCCGCGGCTTCGGCCGCGTGATCGGCGTCGATCTCGGCCTCGTGATCCCCGACGCGCGCAAGACGCTGCGCGGCGGCGCGATCAAGCCGATGCAGACGCCCGCGTGGAAGGAGTGCCAGGACGACCTGATGCGCTACGCGGCGAAAGCCGACATCCGGCGCGACGTGCCGTGGGCCGAGCTGACGGACGCCGAGCGCGACTGGGTCGTCAACGGCTCGCCGGACTGGAACGGCAAGTGGCAGAGCCAGTGGTACGGCGTGAAGCGCTTCTTCGGTTACCTCGAATCGAAGGCGTACAAGATGCATATCCGCGTGTTGCTGTCGAAATACCGCAGCTACACGCCGTGCGACGTGTGCGGCGGCGCGCGCCTGAAGACGGAATCGCTGCAATGGCGGCTCGGCTCGAAAGAGAACGCCGACGGCGTGCTCGCGCCGGCCGGTCGCTTCATGCCGCGCGGCGTCGACTGGAGCCGCGCGCAGCTCGAAGCGCTGCCGGGCCTGACCGTGCACGACCTGATGCTGCTGCCGATCGAGCGCATCCGCCGCTTCTTCGACGAAGTCAGCCTGCCGAGCGCGCTGCTCGACGATGCGCTGAAGCTGCTGCTCGCCGAAGTGCGCACGCGCCTGAAATACCTGTGCGACGTGGGGCTCGGCTACCTGACGCTCGATCGGCAGAGCCGCACGCTGTCGGGCGGCGAGGTGCAGCGGATCAACCTGACGACCGCGCTCGGCACGTCGCTCACCAAAACGCTCTTCGTGCTCGACGAGCCGAGCATCGGGCTGCATCCGCGCGATCTCACGCGGATCGTCGAGGCGATGCAGCGGCTGCGCGACGCCGGCAATACGCTGGTGGTCGTCGAGCACGATCCGTCGGTGATGCTCGCGGCCGACCGGCTGATCGACATGGGGCCCGGCCCGGGCGAGCGCGGCGGCACGATCGTCTACGACGGCACGCCGGGCGACATTCGTTCCGCGCATACGCTGACCGGCGAGTATCTCGGCGGCCGCAAGCATGTCGCGCACGCGTCGAACTGGGCGCGCCGGCCGGTCGACGCGCACACGCCGCGCATCGTGCTCGACGGCGCGAGCGAACACAACCTGCGCGACGTGACGGTCGAGATTCCGCTGCAGCGGCTCGTCTGCGTGACCGGCGTGTCGGGTTCCGGCAAGTCCACGCTGTTGCAGGACGTGCTTTATCCGGCGATGGCGCGGCACCACGGCAAGGCGACCGAATCGCCGGGCGCGTACCGCAACCTCACGGGCGCCGACCAGGTCGGCGACGTCGTGTTCGTCGACCAGTCGCCGATCGGCAAGACCACGCGTTCGAACCCGGCAAGCTATGTCGGCGCGTTCGACGAAATCCGCAAGCTGTTCGCGAAGGCGCCGCTCGCGCTGCAACGCGGCTACGGCGCCGGCACGTTCAGCTTCAACTCGGGCGACGGCCGCTGCCCGACCTGCGGCGGCTCGGGCTTCGAGCACATCGAGATGCAGTTCCTGAGCGACGTCTACCTGCGCTGCCCGGACTGCGACGGCAGCCGCTACCGCGCCGAAATTCTCGAAGTGCGCATCGAGCGCAACGACCGCGCGCTGAACATCGCCGACGTGCTCGACCTGACCGTCAGCGAAGCGGCCGCATTCTTCGCGACCGACGCCGAGGTGCTGCGCGTGCTGCAGCCGATCGTCGACGTCGGGCTCGAATACGTGAAGCTCGGCCAGCCGGTGCCGACGCTGTCGGGCGGCGAAGCGCAGCGCCTGAAGCTGGCCGGCTTCCTCGCCGAATCCGCGGCGGCCGTCAACGGGCGCCGGGTCGTCACGGAAGAAGCGCGTGTCGCGCGTGTGAAGTTGTTCATGTTCGACGAGCCGACCACCGGGCTGCACTTCGACGACATCGCGAAGCTGATGCAGGCGTTCGGCAAGCTGCTCGCGGCCGGCCATTCGCTGATCGTGATCGAGCACAACCTCGACGTGATCCGCGCGGCCGACTGGCTGATCGATCTCGGCCCGGAAGGCGGCGACGGCGGCGGCCTCGTGCTGTGCGCGGGCACGCCCGACGACGTGAAGGCCTGCGCCGAATCGCATACCGGTGCCGCGCTGCTGCAGTACGACCGTGCGATGGATGCCGACGCACCGTTCGCCGACGAAGGCGTGCCGCTGCAGACCGTGCTGAACGCGGCGCGCGAGCGGCGTGCGATCGAAGGCGAGGATGTCGTGCGGATCGTCAACGCGCGCGAGCACAACCTGAAGGCGCTCGACGTCGACATCCCGCACGGCAAGTTCAACGTGATCACCGGCGTGTCGGGTTCCGGCAAGTCGACGCTCGCGTTCGACATCCTGTTCCACGAAGGCCAGCGCCGCTACCTCGAATCGCTGAACGCGTATGCGCGCTCGATCGTGCAGCCGGCCGGGCGGCCCGAAGTCGACGCGGTGTACGGCATTCCGCCGACCGTCGCGATCGAGCAGCGGCTGTCGCGCGGCGGCCGCAAGAGCACGGTCGCGACCACGTCCGAAGTCTGGCACTTCCTGCGGCTGCTGTATGTGAAGCTCGGCCTGCAGCATTGCATCCACGACGGCACGCCGGTCACGTCGCAATCCGTCGAATCGATCGCCGCGCAGTTGCTGCGCGATCATCGCGGCGAACACGTCGGGCTGCTCGCGCCGCTCGTCGTCAACCGGAAGGGCGTGTATACGGATCTCGCGAAATGGGCGAAGGCGCGCGGCAGCACGCATCTGCGCGTCGACGGCGAGTTCGTGACGGTCGACCCGTGGCCGAAGCTCGACCGCTTCCGCGAGCACACGATCGAGCTGCCGGTGGCCGATATCGTCGTGTCGCCGGACAACGAGGCCGAGTTGCGGCGCGTGCTCGACGAGACGCTCGAACTCGGCAAGGGCGTGATGCACCTGCTCGCGCCGCTCGACGGGCTGCACGCTGCGATGCAGAACGATCATTCGACCGCGCGCGTCGGCGCGGTCAAGGTGCTGTCGGTCAAGCGCGCATGCCCGGTGTGCGGCACGAGCTACCCGGAGCTGGACCCGCGGATGTTCTCGTACAACAGCAAGCACGGCTGGTGCACGACCTGCGTCGGCACCGGCGTCACGCTCACGCGCGAACAGCGCGCCGCGTACGACGACACGGTGCTCGCCGAGGATGGCCGCGGCCGCGAACAGACGCTGCCGTCGGACGAGCAGGAGCCGGAAGGCGTCGGCAACGAGCCGTGCCCGGATTGCAACGGCACGCGGCTGAACCCGTCCGCGCGCGCGGTCACGTTCGACGCGCATCCGATCGTCGAGGTCGCGCAGTGGACGGTGTCGGACACGCGCCGCTGGATCGACGCGCTGGAACTCACCGGGCGCGACGCGCAGATCGCGCGCGACATCGTCAGCGAGATCGGCAGCCGCCTCGCGTTTCTCGAGGAGGTCGGGCTCGGCTACCTGAGCCTCGATCGCGCGGCGCCGAGCCTGTCGGGCGGCGAAGCGCAGCGCATCCGGCTCGCCGCGCAGCTCGGCAGCAACCTGCAGGGTGTCTGCTACGTGCTGGACGAACCGACGATCGGCCTGCATCCGCGCGACAACCAGATCCTGCTCGATGCGCTGCGCAAGCTCGGCGACAAGGGCAATACGCTCGTCGTCGTCGAGCATGACGAGGACACGATCCGCCGCGCCGATCACATCATCGACATCGGCCCGGGCGCCGGCAAGCGCGGCGGCGCGCTGGTCGCGCAGGGCGCGGTCGCGGATCTGGCCGCGCAGTCCGATTCGGTGACGGGGCGCCTGCTCGCGCAGCCGATGACGCATCCGCTGCAGCCGCGCCGTGCCGTGAGCCTGCCGGGCAAGAAGGGCGGCGCCGCGGTGCCGGACGCGTGGTTGACCGTGCATGGCGCCAGGCTGCACAACCTGCGCGACGTCACGGTCGGCATTCCGCTCGCGCGGCTCGTCGCGGTGACGGGCGTCAGCGGCTCGGGCAAGTCGACGCTCGCGCGCGACGTGCTGATGACGAACCTGCTCGACGCGGTCGGCCGGTCGGTGCTGTCGTCGCCGGCCACGCGGCGCGCACGCAAGGCCGTGCAGCAGGACGCGCCGGCGGCGAACCGCCGCTCGAGCGTGCTCGCGCGCAGTGCGCCGCGGCCGTCGCTGAACGTCACGCATGCGTGGCAGGGCTGCGAGTCGTTGAGCGGCTGGGAGCAGATCGATCGCGTGCTCGAAGTCGATCAGACGCCGATCGGCAAGACCCCGCGTTCGTGCCCGGCCACCTATATCGGGCTGTGGGACACGATCCGCAAGCTGTTCGCCGACACGCTGGAGGCGCGTGCGCGCGGTTATACGGCGTCGCGTTTCTCGTTCAATACCGGCGACGGGCGGTGCCCCGCGTGCGAAGGGCAAGGCGTGCGCACGATCGGCATGAGCTTCCTGCCCGACGTGAAAGTGCCGTGCGACGTGTGTCATGGGCAGCGCTTCAACCCGGAGACGCTCGCCGTTACGTGGCGCGGCCGGAACATCGGCGACGTGCTGACGATGGAGATCGACGAGGCGGTGGAGTTTTTCGCGCCGATCTCGAACATCGCGCATCCGCTGCAGCTGATGAAGGATGTCGGTCTCGGCTACCTGACGCTCGGCCAGCCGTCGCCGACGTTGTCAGGCGGCGAGGCGCAGCGCATCAAGCTCGTCACCGAGCTGACGAAGGTGCGCGACGACATCACGCGGCGCGGCCAGAAGGCGCCGCACACGCTGTACGTGCTCGACGAGCCGACGGTCGGCCTGCACATGGCCGACGTCGCGAAGCTGATTCGCGTGCTGCACCGGCTCGTCGATGCGGGGCATAGCGTCGTCGTGATCGAACACGATCTCGACGTGATCGCGGAAGCCGACTGGATCATCGATCTCGGGCCGGAGGGCGGCGTGGGCGGCGGCACGATCGTC
This sequence comes from Burkholderia theae, assembly GCF_048565265.1. NCBI lineage: Bacteria > Pseudomonadati > Pseudomonadota > Betaproteobacteria > Burkholderiales > Burkholderiaceae > Burkholderia > Burkholderia theae. The sequence continues at coordinate 339,093 of NZ_CP183463.1, read as the reverse complement.
GCGGCGGCGCCGCCGGAAGCGCTCGTGAGGGTGAGCGCGAGCCACACCGGGCAGGCGCTCAAGCCGGTGCTGGCGCGCACGGGGGCGGATGAGGGTGAAGCCGAGCGCGAGGGAGAAGCGCGAGTCGGTTGAACGCGGCGCTTCGAATGAGCGGCCCCGGTGTCTGGTCAGACACCGGGGCCGTTTTTATTGCGTCGTGCGGTTTTGTGGTCAGGCGGCCGGCGCAACGGACGCGCCGGTGATGCGATGCCGCCGCAGCGAATCCGCGACGAAGCCGGATGCTTTCATTTCCTCGACGAATTCGGTCAGTACCGCGGCAGCGGCCTCGCCACGGCTCTTCGGCACGCCCATCGCCTGCCGGATCACCATGAACCGCTCGTCGAGCAGGCGCAGGCCGGTCGTCTTCGCGGCGTCGGCTTCGAGCTGCTGCTTCACGCCGGCCGCGACTTCCAGTTGCTGTTCGACGAACGTCTGCACGACGGCTTGCGACGTCGGCGCGCGCACGATCTGCGCGGTTTTCAGTTCGCGGGTGAGGAACAGGTCGTATGCGCTGCCCTTGCCGACGGTCACGCGGTTGTGCGGCTGGTCGACGTCCTCGTTCGTGCGGATCGGCGACGCGTCGCGCACGAGATAGAACCCCTCGATCAGCACGTACGGTGCGGTGAACGCGACCGTTTCGCCGCGCAGCGGGTCGACCGCGAAGAAGCCGAAATCGGCGCGCTCCTCGGTCAGCGCCTGCACGGATTTCGCGGCCCCATCGAACACGACGAGTTCCAGCTCGGCCGACAGGCGTTCCGCGAACGCGCGCGCCAGGTCGATCGACACGCCGAACGGTTCGTTCGTAGCAGGGTCGCGGTTCGCGAGGATCGGGTTGCCGAGGTTGATCGACGCGCGCAGTTTGCCGGTGGGGGTGAGGGCGGAGAGGACGGCGGGGGCGAGAGGCATGGGGGGGGGGCTCGTTGGGGGCGGGTGGGCGGTCGGAGGCGAGGAGGGCTCCACTGGCTTCGAGCTTATCACCGGCCCGATGGAGGCGGTGTGTTGCGGTGCGTGCCTGCTCTAGAGTGAGTCGCGATGGCATCCGGGCGCACATGATCGCTCTGCACTGCATCGCCAACCTCCTGTTCCTATTGGGAAAATTGCCTCCGGAACACTAACACTCATTTGTGCCCAGGATTTCCAGAGCAGATCAACGGGTTCACCGGCGCTTACAATCAGAAGAATGAGTACGCCGATTCTGGAAGAAGCCTTGGCCGCGCCCTATATCGGCGACCTCGATGTCGTCTCGCGGGCGGCGGCGCCTCGATTACCGTGCAGCAACAGGAGAACCCGATGATCAAAGTCAGTGTCATGTACCCGTACGCCGCAGGCGCGCGATTCGATCATACTTACTACCGCGAGAGGCATATGCCAATGGTGAAACAGCGGCTCGGCGCTGCATGTCTGTACTACACGGTGGACAAGGGCATTGCAGGCGGTGTTCCGGACACGGACCCTGTCTACGTGGCCAAGTGCGACTTCGTCTGCACTTCTGTCGAAGCTTTCCAGGCAGCCCGCGCCCCGCACGCGCAGGAGATCATGGCCGACATAGCTAATTACACGGATATACAACCCGTGGTGCAAATCAGTGAGGTGGTAGTGGAGCGCTCGGAAGTCTGACCAAGGTTCGGATATCGCCAAGCACCGCATCCGCGTATGGCGTGGGCGAGAGAAAAACCGAAGTCACTCCAGGGTCGGTAAAGGCCGCCCAGAAAGGGTGGTCGAGTTTGCCAGCGGCCCGAACGAGGCTGCTCGAAGTTCGCCATCCGGCCGATTGTCGGCGATGGCCAGCGGCAGCGACCGGCTGTCGAGAGTGGATGTTACGGTCTAGTGTTCCACATTGACCAATTGATCCCGCAACCAGTCGCGAAAAGTGTTCTCGTCAACGGCGTCCATGAGGTGCCGCGATTCATTCCAGCGTCGGTCTATCATGGCTATCCATTCTTGGGTGGCACGAATCAACTCCGGGTGACCGTGCCAGAACTTGCACGCTTCAAGACACTGTGAAGCCAAGCCGTTTAGTTCTTGGATAGAACAAGTGTCGTCGAGATAGCGCCGTCCGCCATCCTGCAAACGCCGAAATTCGGTGATCTGGACCAACAAGGATTTCCCCTTTCGTTGTTGTGGACCTCGGTCCGCTTTCAGCTGGAGTCGATCGACTCCGAAAAGCATCGACGTAGGTCTTGGCGTAGGTATATGCATCAGGCCTTGTCAGATCAGGCGCAGGTACTGCTGCATCATTGGGAGTGTCGCCTGTCGTGCCGATCGCTGCCGAGCTCGCTGGGCGCCGCACCACTGATTGAAAAGGGCTGATCCATTGATTTGATCGATCGTCGTGTCCTCCGCGGAACAATCGACAACTTGGAACTATACTGGTCCGCTTGGAGGATTCAATGACCGATCAAGACAGGCTGCATCCACTCCGTCCGCTCCTGAAAAACTGGGTTTGGGAGCATGGTCGAATCGGGACTCGCTATCTGGACTACGTTGATGGCGAAATCAAGTTCGATGACGGCAAGAAATCGCATTTCGCGGCCGAGGAGTATGTCTACGTGCCCCTTGGCAACGGCGCTGAAGACGATGCATCCGCGGATCGTCCTGCGATCCACGACGCAGGACTTGCCCGGTTTTTGCGGGCAGCTCAGTTGGGTAAGCCGGAGGAAGCCGGTTCTGTAGCGGATGTTCAGCGCGCCGTCCAGGATTGCGTGGAGATCGGCCTGTGCAGCGCATATCAACGGGAGGCTCGAGAGGCATTGGCTCGCTACGCGCAGGAGCCGATGTTCGATGACGAGATCCGCGCAGCGGTTGTCGCCGATATCCGGCGTATTTACGTCGGCATGCGGGAGCAACTGGCGCTGTACGACTTCAGTGTGCTGCACGGCTTGCCCGTGCCGCTGCTTATCGGCGACACGCCCTTCATCGACTGGCGCGTGCGCGCCAGTCCGGCACTGCCGTTCGTATCGCTTCCGCTGGGGCCTTACTGCCTGCTGGTCGGCGCGCCGTCGGGCAGGAAAAGCCGAATCGCCCCAGTGGTCTGGAAGGCCGCTGCCACGATGGGTCCGTTGAAGGACCACAACCGCCAGATCGAGGAGCAGACACGTCTGTGGCTGGTGGCGACCACGGATGATCAACTTGTCGCTGCACAAGGCCGCATTGCTGCGACCCTGGGCGCCAGGCAAGGGGACGTGAAGCCCTGACCGAAGTCGACGGAAAGCAGACCGTCGGCCGTGGCTGAGTTGTCAGTGACCTTTTGGGCACTGACAGTTGCTTTGCGACGGAGTTGGCGCGGGCGGTTGCCTCAATGACACAAAGCCCGCGGCCGGCCCGGAACGGTCCCTTGGCGTGCCAGTTCGAACGTCGGTTTCTGTCGCTTCTTATCCCGAAAAGGATCCTGCTGGGGTGAAGGCGGAGGGGGCGAGGGGCATGCGGGGGCTCGTCGGGGGCGGATGGGTGGTCGGGGCGGAGGTGCGATAGTGCAGCGGCTTCGAGCCTATCACTCGCTGAAGATTCAGCGGAGATCGTCGCGAAAGGGGGTAAGGCAGGGCGTGACCTACTCTTCTGAAGCAATGCGACACAGCGTGGCGACGTTCGGCCGACAAGCGACGTTAATCAGAGCAAGTACAAATACATTCGAGCATTCATGCTCTCCCTGACAACCGGCATTTGGACGTCTACTATGTAGCGAGCGTTGCTCATTTCAGCAGGCGCACGGAAAGGAGTGAGGGGGCATATAGACCTATCGCGTGCGGTCTCAATGTTTCGATTGGCTGGAATTGACGTGCCGCCCGGAATGCGATCTCCGCATCCGGTACCACGGAATTTGCCGAGACAAACTTTGCTTTCAGGTAAAGCGACTTGAGTCGACGTTCGTTCTTACGGAAGCTACGCGTCATTTCACTGAGGTGTGGCGGCGTCAGGTATTTCGTGGAAATTCAGCATGTGGGTGCATAAATAACGTAAAACGGGGTGCCCAAAATGATGCGGTCCATAATCTTTATATTCGCTGTCTTTTTCCTGACATCAATGCAAGGTTGCAGCACAATTGCTGATGTACCGTATCATCCGGTCTGCGCGGGGAAATCTGGAAAATGCTCGACTGAAGACGTGGAGCGGGCAGTATATCTCCGCGACGAGATTGGCATTCAGGACACAGGTTGGCATGCATGCCTGACCAGCAATAATCCGCCACTCAAAGGCCCGCAGGCACTGATCGACGACTATCAATGCTCACCTACGTCTGCATCAATTTTAAAGATCTCTTACACCCAAGCGTGGCTTGAGTACAAAGATGGCGGGGAACAGCAAGATCCATTGCAAATGACGGCCGTGCTGGACTGGATTCGCAAGGAACCTGGGCCGCTCTTTATCCTGGTGTACGTCCACGGTTGGCACCATAACGCGGACACTTCAAACGGCAACCCTCGGAATAACGCGATCAAGTTTCCGTTGCTGATGGCGCGCGAAGTTGACACCCTGAAAAGAATGGCGCTCGATAAAAAAATTGCAATGCCGAGGGTGCTAGGTATCTACATAGGCTGGCGAGGGGAAAAGTACAAATCTTTGATTCCGCAATATTTATCGATCAGTAGTCGTTCCGTGGCCGCAGACACCATCGGACGTCGAGGAGTTCTTAAGAAAAATCTGATGGATGTTGCGAATACAGCACGCCTTCAAAGTAATGATAGCCGAATGATGGTAATCGGTCATTCTCTGGGTGGCCGAATGTTGACGTCAATGTTTATGCCGGATCTGGATAATGGGAATCCCCAGCCTCTTGGATCCAATACCCTAGTGGTGACAATCAATCCAGCTGTAGGAGCAGATTGCTACGATGGAGTCTTGGGGGAAGGCGGTCGGAATCCCGATACCCCGCGCCCAAGATGGATTAATATTACCAGTGAGGATGATAAGGCGACAAACAGTGTCTATTCACTTGCCCACTCCGTTGGGCTGGTGGAAGTTTGCAACAAAGACAGTGCTGCTAAAAATAAGGCGGTCGGGCACTATAAGCCGTATTTGAGGGAGGTGATCGATCAGGCTCGTTACGTAGATGGTGGAGATCCGCAGATTTCAAATTGCATGAAAAATAGCGTGCTTTTTTCAGAGTCAAAAGAGCCGTCGGTTTGGGAGCCTGATTGGTATAGGCAGGTTAATAGAAGACTATTGATGGCATTCCCGACTCGAAACGACTCTAGCAGGAGTCAAAAAATAAAAACCGATTATACGGTTTGTGTGGGTGTAGAAGACGGTACCTTGCCTGCCAAGGTGCTAAATCGCGGCGTGTGGAATGTCAGATCCGACAAAAGTCTCATAGATTTCGAAGAGGGGGGGGATAATACGTCCGGCTTCCATAACGGAATAATATCGACAATCTTGGTCAGATTGCTTACGGAAACGTTGTACTTCTAGAAATGACAACGATACATATCGTCATAACGTGATCCAGACGCGCCCGCATAAGGGCGCGTGAGAAGCAGTGCAAGTTGAGCCAGGTGTAAGCTGGATGATCATTGAACGCTTGGGAACGAGCGCAAGGATTCGAAGACCGCTGAACCGAGTAGCCTCAAATTTTCATGTGGTTTGTCGGCTCGACATGTTGATGTGAATCGCACAGATAATGCTGACTGATTGGAGTGTGTTTGGCAGGCGTGCCGATGGGTTGCGTGCTCATGTGACCGGAAAAAGTTGTTTACGTGCTCGAGCTTACCAACGGCCGCGCGAAGTTGGTCTTTCGGTCGTCTCAACGGCGCTATCGAATGCAAGTCATTAAGCGCTTCAACAGCAGTCGTTGACAATCCAACGGTTGGTCGGGGTAACGTAAGGATCCGTTGCTAACTTTCGCTCTTTGCCCATCCAGACGCCCAAAACGAAACATAAACGATGGCCTCGAAAAGCATTCGCCGTGCAACGCTTGCGGACGTAGCTGCGCTTACGCAGATTCGGAACGACGCCCATGCGAAGAAGGTAGCCTGCGGCGATTACGCCTGGGGTAAAGAAGGGGACGGTTTTTCCGAGGCGTGGGTGCGAGACCGTGTCTCTCGAAAGGAGGTGTACGTCGTTGAACTGGACGGCACGCTGGCAGGAACATTCACATTTGACCTGAACGACGAAAACCATTGGGGGCCGCAAGAACCGATTGCCGGTTATGTCACGGGCTTTGCGTGCGAAAAGGCTTTAACGGATCTGGTCTCGGCGGCTTCATGCTTGATTGGTGCGCGGCCAAGGTGAGCGACCTGAATCGGCGCTTGGTTCGACTCGATTGCGCGGTGCAGAACACGAAGCTATGTGCTTACTACGAGTCGCTGGGTTTCTCCCGCGCAGAACTGAAACTCGACGGACGCGTCTGGTCGCTATACGAGAAAGAGGCTGCCTTGGATGGATCTTTCTCTGGATCGTAAACTGCAATGACACGCTTGCGCTCCAGATTTAGGCAGTCGTAGCGACGATAGAGACGTCCCCCGTCTCTCGCCATACCTTGATGAACTCAACCAGCGAATAGAGTGGTAAGGAAAACTTATCTCGGGAACGGAGCACTATGCAGGATAACGAACAGATTTCCTGCATATCAAATCCGCCCCCGAACCAAGCCTGCGTGTCACGGCAGCAGTACCGTGTCGACCACATGAATCACACCATTCGACTGCATGACGTCGCCGATCGTCACATGCGCGACATCCCCCTTGTCGTCGGTGATGGCCCACCCCTTTGCATCGCGGCTGACGATCAGCGGATCGCCCTCGACCGTCTTCAACGTCGCCTTGCCGCCGCCCTGATCGACCGCCATGGCCAGGTCATGTGCGGTGAGGCGTCCGGGTACGACGTGATACGTGAGCACCTTGACCAGCGTCGCCTTGTTTTCCGGCTTCAGTAACGTCTGCACCGTGCCGGGCGGCAAGGCGGCGAAAGCCTCGTTGGTCGGTGCGAAGACCGTGAACGGCCCCTTGCTCGACAAGGTATCGACCAGCCCGCCGGCCTTCACGGCCGCGACCAGCGTCGTGTGATCGTTGGAGTTCACCGCGTTCTCGACGATGTTCTTCGACGGATACATTGCAGCGCCGCCCACCTCCACGGTTTTGTCCGTGGACATCGAACCCGCCGTCGTGGCCTGCGTGGTGACGCCCAGCGCGATCGCGAGGGTGAGCATCGTGCCGACCACTTTCAATTTTCTGCAGGATTCCATCTGGGTTCTCCCGAAAGATCGATGCTTCCGGCTGGAAGCTACCGAAGATACGAGACGAACGCGGCAACGGATGCATGCGGGACTGCCGAATTTCAAGCGGCGATGAGCGGACCGTGGGGCAAGTTCATGCGCCGCCGACGGCACCCTTCGCCAGCACCGGTCCGGTCGGCTGCCCGGTCGGCGATCCGCCGCGCGGTTCAAGCGACACGGCCAGTATCGCGCTGGCGTTCAGCGAGACGAGCGCCGTGCGCGGTATCGGCACGACAGTCGGCCGATCCGCGGCGATCAGGCCGAGGGAAGCCGGTCGTCCGCCCGGCGCGATCAGCCACAGTTCGGTGGAACGGTCGGCCGCGATGGGCGTATCGCTTGCCGGCACAATCACCATGCGCGCGTGCTCCACATCGACGGTCACGGTCCAGCCGGCGGTGCCTCCGTCGCGTACGAGGCTTGCGACCTTGTAGACGTCATGTGTGGGCCCTGCGGTGGTAGACGGGCGAATTGGCAGAACCGACAGGACAGCGAGCGCGATCGCAGCGATGCTCGAACCGATGCCGATCCAGCGCCAGCCCTCCAGGTTGTTCCAGAAGCTGACGCGCGGGCGACGCGGATTGGCGGGCGCGAATCCGAGGTCGGCCTGGATGCGGACCCACACGTGCGGCGGCGGCTCGATCCCGACGATGTCGTCGATCAGCGGCAGCAGGTGGTTTTGCCAACGCGCCACGCTGGCGGCGAGTTGAGGATCGCGCTGCATCGCTTGTTCGATCCGCCTGCGCTCCGACCCGTCGAGCACGCCTAATACGTATTCGGCACAACGGATGTCGTTCGGGCTGGAAAGTGGGGTGTTCATCGCTCGAGACACGCTTTAAGTTGGAGCAAACTGCGCCGAATCCAGCTTTTCAACGTACCGAGCGGAACACGAAGGCGCTCCGCCAGTTCCGCATACGTTGCGCCCGCAAAGAATGCCTCTCGTACCACGCTACGCTGCGTGGCGGGCAGTATTTCCAGGCAGTGCTCCAGCCGCCGCCGTTCCTCGCTGTTTTCAGCCGCAGTGGCGGGCGATGGCTGTTCGTCGACCGCTTCTTCCATCGTCGACTCATCGACGTGGACTTCCCGGTGACGACGAAGGCGGTCGATCGCCCGATTGCGCGCAATGGCCCCAAGCCAGGTGATCGCGCTGGCCAGTGTCGGATCGAACGTCGCGGCCCGATGCCAGACCGTGACATAGACCTCTTGCAAGACCTCCTCGGCTTCGCCGCGATCCCGCAGCATCGTCACGCACACCCCGAACAGTTTCGCGGAGGTGCGCCGGTAGAGCGTGCTGAAAGCGTTTTGATCGCCGGCGCCCGCGTCGAGAAGAAGCTGGTTGAGTTCTTCACGTCGACGGTTTTCGGATTCGCCGATCGACCGCTCGCTATCGGAAGCCAGGTTGCTTCTCATGTGCACTGAATTCTCCACCGGGTGGTTTGAAGAATTTGGGGCGGCATCTGACGCGTGACGAAGCGGGACGCGAGAGCGAATGTCGATAGCTGCCATCGTACCCCCGATCCCGCGATCTCCGAGTCTGCCAATTCAGTTACGTTCCAGGCGAGTATCCGGATGCACTCGCGTCGAAAAAAATCTCGGGGGTGGGAGCTTGAACGGTGATATGGCCATGGCCTGGTTGCTGTCACGGACGTTCAACACGAGATAAATTCGACGAATCCGACCGATCGATCGACCGCCGGTCGGATCGCCAGCCGGTGCGGCGCTCAGGCTTTGATCCAGTCGCGCGCCTGCTCCAGCTCGTTGACGTGGAACGCCTTGACTTCGGCCTTCGTAAAGAACCGCGCCAGATGCATTGCCGCATGGATCCATCCTGCATCGGCGACCACGGCGGCGCGCGTGACCTTGCGCGCCAGCGGCACGCCGAGCGTGATATCGGTCCACAACGCCTTCGGCTCGATGCCGGTGAAATGCTCGATGCGTTCGAGCACGCGGGTCTTGCCGTTCTGTTCGAGATCACCACGCATGCGCTCGATGGCTTCGCGCAGATCGTGGTCGGTGATTTTGCCTTCGACGGAAATTTCGACGACAGGGGAATCGGGCTCGGTGTGATAGAGGATCATGGCAAGACCTCCTGACTAGGGAGACGTCACACAATCAGGCGCGGCGTGGATGCGCCTGGCGTTCGATGATTGCTTCATGCTACCCCTTTCCCTGTCGCCCGGTTGGCACCGGGCAGGGCAGGCCGACGTGTTCGCGCCATCACCCCAGCTCGAACGACGTCACCCCGAATACGCGATCGATCGCGATCGCGGGTGCGTCTTGCGTGTACATCCGCGCGGTTTCGAAGACGCTCGTCATGCCGTGCCGTTCCGCCAGCGCGACGGCTGCAGGGTTCGTTTCCGGTACGTCGAGCACGATGACCTCGCCGGGCATGCGCGCCGCCAGCGCGCGAAACAGCCCGGTGGCGACACCTGCGTCGTCTGCGAAGAGCGGGCCGATCTTGCAGCCCGCCTTGCAGCGGCGCACGACACCGTATCCGGCGACGCGGCCGGCGTCGACTGTTGCGAGCGCAACGGCATCCGGCTGCGTGATCCACGCGGAGACGAAACGCTCGCGTGCCGCCGGAAAACACGGGCGATCGTAGGCAAGCAACTGCGCGAACGGCACGTCGGCCGCTGCCGTCACATGCGCGCACCCGATGCCGTCCACGCGCCCCTGGTAGCGGATGTTGCGGTACGCGAGCCGGAACCCGGACTTCCTGTAGTTCGCCTGTTGCGCGACGACGCCGTCGAGACCGATGTTGCGATTTCCCAGGTAGCGCATGCCGTGCTGCCAGATTCGCATGCCGAAACCTTGGCCGCGAAACCCGGATTTCACGATATAGAGACCGATGAAGCCAAAGCGATCGTCATAGGCGACAGCGGCGAGGCACGCGACCGGTTCGCCGCGCCAGAGGCCGACGAAGAAACCGGCCGGGTCCGCTTCCCTGAAACAGTGCGGGTCATGCAGGCCGGGGTTCCACCCTTCGGCTGCCGCCCATTCGACCGACATCGCCACCTCGTCGGCCGACATGGTGCGCACGACAAAGTCTCCGCCTTGATCCATGGTTCGTCCCGGTCGCGGCGCTAAATATTGCCGCTTCGTGTTACGGAAAATGCATCGAACAGGCGCCGGCAAGCGGACACCTGTCAACTGACAGAATAGACCGTGCAGGCATGCTCAACGCGACGGCTGCCCGACGAAATTTGCAGGGATCTCGACGCGCAACCGGGCGGTTCGCGTTTCGGTCGGTTTCAGGCGAGCACGACCGACCGCTGCTGGTCATAACGGCCGTTTTGGAACGATTTTTGAAGGGACGCTCCCGCTTCGCCAACGGACGTATGCGGTCGATATCGCGTCCCGCCCGACGCACTCAGTCCGCCAGCGCTTTACCGGAGGCGTCCTTGATTTTCGCCTTCCATTGCTTGCGGATCTCGGACACGACCGGATCGGGAAGCGAGATGTAGTCGAGCTCCGTGGCGGCCTGGTTGCCGTTCTTGAACGCCCAGTCGAAGAACTTCAGCGTTTCCTTGCCCTGATCCGGCTTGTCCTGCTTCGCGTACAGCAGCACGAACGTCGCGCCGACGACGGGCCATGCGTCCTTGCCCGGCTCGTCCGTCAGGATCTGGTAGAACGATTTCGACCAGTTCGCGCCGGCAGCAGCGGCCTTGAACGTTTCCGTCTTTGGCTCGACCACGGAGCCCGTCGAGTTCTTCAGCGCGGTGTAGACCATGTTGTTCTTCTTTGCGTACGCCCATTCGACGTAGCCAATCGCACCCGGCAGGCGCTGCACGAACGCCGCGACACCGTCGTTGCCCTTGCCGCCGGTGCCCGTCGGCCAGTTGACCGTCGTGCCTTCGCCGATCTTCGACTTCCACTCGCCATTGACCTTCGACAGGTAGTTCGTCCAGATGAAGCTCGTGCCGGAGCCATCAGCACGACGAACGACCGCGATGTCGGTATCCGGCAGCTTGACCTTCGGATTCAGCGCGGCGATCGCCGGATCGTTCCACTTCTTGATCTTGCCGAGGTAGATGTCGCCGAGCACCGGGCCCGACAGCGTCAGCGTGCCTGGCTTCATGCCCGGCACGTTGACGACCGGCACCACGCCGCCGACCACCGTCGGGAACTGGAACAGGCCTTGCTTCGCGAGTTCGTTATCCTTCAGCGGCGCGTCCGAACCGGCAAAATCGATCGTCTTCGCGTTGATCTGTTTCAGACCACCCGACGAACCGATGCCTTGATAGTTGACCTTGCCGCCGCCCGATTTCTTGTACGCATCGGCCCACTTTGTGTAGATCGGCGCGGCAAACGTGCTGCCCGCGCCGGTGATATCGGCAGCGTGAGCAGCGACGGCAACAAGGGCCAGGGTGCAGGGAACCAGGATCCGGATGTTCATGTAACACCTCCTGTCTTCGGTCGGCATGCTGGTCTACACGCTACTGCCCGCTTGTGACTACTTCACGACGTGCGGCGATGTCGTTGTAGTCGCTTGCAACCGCTTGCAACGCTGTCGCCGGCAGACCATTCGACATGGGCGCCCAGGATTGCCGGCTCAGGCAACACGCAAGGATCCATGCGTCGCCCGCACGCTGGTTCTGATCTGGAAGTCTGATGTGTCGAGCTGGATGTGCCGGCTGTCGTTCGGCAATGACTGTCGGTTGACCGCGACAGTGACCTTCGAGCGGTCCCGCGTCGAAGGGTGATAGGAGTATTGCATCTGGATGCGAAAACTCAAGGAGCGTGCAACTGCCCGAACCGCCCGGGTCAGTTCCCGTCGCTTGCCACGATCGAGGCCAACGCGCGATCGCCGTCGCGTTGGGCCGTGTCTTCGGCGGTAAAGATGTGCTCGCTGAATGCGATCAGCTTGAAGCCACTTCCCATTGAGCGAGGAACCGTGATGCCCCAGTGCCAGCCTCCATCCTGTTCGAATACGTGGAGGGCGGGGGGCGCCTGGCTCGGTGCTGATGAAGAAGTCGTCATGGCGTGCTCTCCCGTCATCGAGCGACTGCGGGCAACTACATCGAAGGTGCGAACTCAGTCTACGGGCATTTTTGCTGCGTCGCAACATGCGCGTTGCGGTAAAAATATCGAGCCGCCAAGCGTCATAATTTTGAAACACCATATGCACCGTGAGAGCTTACTGGCATATTGATGTGACGATTGTGATTTTTCGGAGGCATCATGGAAAGCGGTTCGCTTGTGTGGGCAGGGGTGCCGCATAACAGTGATGGTGTAGTCTTTCAGGTTCGCGTGGGGCGCGGGCTTCAGCGCTTTCATATCGCGCGGACGGTGCTTGAGAAGGCGCTCGATCTCGAGCGGTTGGCGACCGATGCGCGACAACTCGAGTGCTTTTATGAGCACTTGACGCCGATCCTGGGCGCCGCCCGGAAGACGCGCTCAAGTGCCAAGGCGGATACTGTCCCCTTGAAGATTTCCGATTTCGTCAGAACGGGCAAGACGTGGGCCGGGCACGATGCCCGGGCAGTGACACGATGAGTGCCGTCGAGCGGTCGACGAGCCTCGCGGCTTGAAGACCGCGTGCAGGATGACGGTTCGTTCGCGCGTAACGGCACGATCCTTGTCCGCATCGCCAATCACTTTCGCGACCCGGCCAAGCGTTTCGAGCGTTGCTGCCTGCGTGGAACGAACCGCCCGCGACGATGGGCTTTCGCTTTCCGCGATCCGGCAAATTCGTTGACTCCCCCGGTGCCGATCGGCAACGCGTGGGCGGGCAGTCATGTCGGTGACACCATTGTCCGCCGTTTCAATGGTGACAGAATCTGGCCATGCAGCGTCCTACACTGGACGTACTCCTTCATCACGGCAGGAAAGCCGTCGTGTCCCGCCCCAACAACGCAGCCCGGAAAATCGTGCGAGCCTCAGTGAGGGCGATGATTGCGGTCATTCGAGCGAACGCGGTCACGGAAAAATAGTGGATCCCATCGTTTCGAAACACATAATCAACGACGGAGAAGAAATGGAGCAAGAGTCTCAGCCTGCGGCGATGCCATCGCTTGTCGTCAACGTTGGCGACGTCAACGAAGTCGAGCGCATCGGGGGCGATCATTGGGGAAGCGCACGGAAGCCCCTGACGCCGGCCCTTGATGCCAGGCCGGGTCGTCTCGGGGCGAACCTGTTGCGGATACCACCGGGCAGAACGGCCTTTCCTTTTCACACGCACGCAAGAGAGGACGAGGTGTTCTTCGTGCTGTCCGGCCGAGGGGTCTTCCGCTACGGCGATACCGTGCAGGAAATCCGGACGGGCGACTGCATCTCGTGCCCCGCGGGCACCGGCGTCGGTCACCAGCTGGCCAATCCGTTCGACGAGGACCTTGTGTACCTTGCGGTCGGAATGAACGATCCGCACGAGGTCTGTACCTACCCGGATAGTGGCAAGGTCATGGTCCGCAGCCTGAAAACCGTCGGCCGGCTGGCCGAGGCGCCCTATATGGATGGCGAATTGGACCGGCCGAAGGTGCTGGACCTCGCGCAATCATTGCTCGCTTCCGCAAACTCATCGGGAGCTGCTTCAGAAGATTGAAGGCGTAGGCGTTGCGTTCGCGAATCTTGGGTCTGCGGAACGGAAAGTGACTTTGGCGGGCGGCGGCGGCAGTCCCGCCGCATGCGCGTCAGAGGCCGAGTTTTCGTTCGCTCATCCACTTCACGATCGCCGGATCGCGATGGGAGAAGAAACTGCTCGTGCCTGTCTCCAGCGTTGCGATGGCCTGCATGTCTTCGTCGGACAGTTCGAAGTCGAAGACGGCCAGGTTTTCCGCCATCCGCTCCTTGCGCACGGACTTCGCCAGCGCGACGATGCCGCGCTGAACCACCCATCGCAACACGACTTGTCCCACGGTCTTGCCGTGGCGCTGCGCAATCGCCGCGAGCTGCGCGTTCTCGAACAGGTTGTTACGCCCTTCGGCGAAGGGCGCCCACGCCTCGGGCTGAATGCCAAGCCCGCGCATGAAATCGACGCTTTCGTCCTGCTGGTGGAACGGGTTGACTTCGATCTGGTTGACCGCCGGCGTTACCTCGTTGAAACACGCGATATCCATCAGACGATCCGGGTGGAAGTTGCTCAGACCGATCGCGCGCAGCTTGCCGGCACGATGTGCTTCCTCCATCGCTCTCCACGCGCCGTGAACGTCGGAGAACGGCTGATGGATCAGGAACAGATCGAGGTAGTCGAGGCCCAGACGCTTCAGCGACTTGTCGATGGCCACCCGAGCCCGTTCATAACCGGCATCCTCGACCCACAGCTTGCTCGTGACGAATAGCTGGTCGCGCGGCACCCCGCAACGTTTGAGGCCGCGCCCGACAGGCTCCTCGTTCTTGTAGGACGCGGCAGTGTCGATCAGGCGATAGCCCGCCTGTACCGCGTCGACGACACAGCGTTCGCATTCCGCCTCGTCGGCAATCTGAAAGACGCCGTAGCCGAGGATCGGCATCGTCATCCCGTTGTTCAGTGTCACATCCTGCATGGTCGGTCCTTGGTGCGGAAAGTCGATGGCGGTACGAGGCCGGCTCGGGGCGAACCGGATTTCATGGCCCTGAGGCGCTACTTTAGAAGGCGCGGTTTCAAGCGAATAGTCGAATTCTGGTTGCGCCAGTATCAAGCTCAGATTGATACTGGTGCGATCCGCGCTCGACCATGCGCGCTTCAACGCACGCATCGACCATGCCCAGCAACGACTTCAAGGCCATCGCGACCTTCGCCAAAGCGGTGGAACTCGGCAGCATCCGGAAGGCTGCGCTTGCCCAAGGCGTCACGCCTCAGGCGGCGAGTCAGACCATCGCGCAGCTGGAGCAGCGCCTCGGCGTCCGGCTATTGCATCGAACCACGCGCAGCCTCGCGCTGACCGAGGAAGGGCAGCGGTTTCTGGAGAACACGCAGCCCGCACTGGAGGCGCTGGACAGGGCGCTTGTTCTGGCGCGGGAATCGAAGGACGAGATCGCGGGGCCTTTGCGTATCGTCGGGCCGAAATCGTCGTTCGCCGCGGTCCTGATGCCGCTGCTCGACGCGTTCTGTCGCGCGCACCCCGGTATTCAACCGGACGTCCAGCTCGATGACGGAATCGGCAACTGGGTGCTGGATCGTGTCGATGTCGGCTTCAGGATCGGCGCATCGGCCAGCGAAGGCGTAATCGGTCGGCAGCTCTTCCCGATCCAGATGATCGTGTGCGCCGCGCCTGACTATCTCGAAGCACACGGCACGCCATCGACACTGGACGACCTCGCGGCGCACCGGTGTGGCGTGTTCCGGCATCCTGCCACGGGCAAGGTGGCACCTTGGTACCTGAACGTCGACGGCAAGCTCGAACATCGGCAGATGTCTCCTGCGTTCGCGACGAACGACTCGGAGCTTGAAGTGCACGCGGTGCTCGCCGGGCAAGTGATGGGGCAGCTCGCGGGGTTCTCGGCCGTGCCGCATATCCGGGCGGGACGACTGGTGCCGGTTCTCGTGCAGCATATGAGCACGCACATCGGTCTTCACCTTTACTACGGAAGCCGAACTGCTCTGCCGAAGCGCGTGCGAGCGTTTCTGGATCTCGCGTTCGAGCGCCTGCATGACTGCCACGATTTCATGCTGACGGATAAAGAGATCGAGCGGTTCAAGGTGCGGTCGAAGCGATCTGTCCGCGCGCGGTAAGTTGGCCGGTTCATCACGTGTGATTTTCTTTCCGGGCGATTACCGGCCAGAGATCGACAGCGGCCGCGAAAGCGGGCCACGAAACGCCCGGGCGTCCAACGCGCCCATGGCCGCCAATCCATCGATGTACGCGCTGCAATCGGCGCGGTAACCGCTAGAATTGCGGTTTTAGCCCGGAATACGTCCATGTCTTTTGCCTCGCTCGGCCTGATCGACCCCTTGCTGCGTAATGTGCAGGACCTCAATTACCAGACACCTACGCCGGTGCAGGCCAAGGCGATTCCTGCCGTGCTCGGTGGCAAGGACGTCATGGCCGCGGCACAGACCGGCACCGGCAAAACGGCGGGTTTCGCGCTTCCGCTGTTGCAACGGCTGGTGCAGCACGGCCCGGCGGTGTCCAGCAACCGCGCGCGTGTGCTGGTGCTGGTGCCCACGCGTGAACTGGCCGAACAAGTGCTGCAAAGCTTTGTCACTTACGGCAAAGGCCTCGACTTGCGATTTCTGGTCGCGTACGGCGGTGTGAGTATCAATCCGCAGATGATGAAGTTGCGCAAAGGCGTGGACGTGCTCGTTGCCACGCCGGGCCGGTTGCTGGATCTGAATCGCCAGAACGCGGTGCAGTTCGATCAGGTCCAGACGCTGGTGCTGGATGAAGCCGACCGCATGCTGGATCTGGGCTTTGCGCGCGAGCTCGACGCCGTCTTTGCCGCGTTGCCCGCTCGGCGCCAGACGCTGCTGTTCTCCGCGACGTTTACCGACGATATCCGCGCGATGGCGGCGGGCATTCTGAGCAACCCGGTCAATATCAGCGTCAGCCCGCCCAATGTCACGGCGAGCAAGATCAAGCAGTGGGTGGTGCCGGTGGACAAAAGGAACAAGCCCGACCTTTTCATGCATCTGGTGGCCGAGAACAAATGGGAGCACGCGCTGGTGTTCGTCAAGACCCGCAAAGGCGTGGATTACCTGGCGGCCATGCTGGATGAAGCGGGTTATGCGGTCGACACCATCCACGGCGACAAGCCGCAACCCGCGCGCCTGCGTGCGCTGGAGCGCTTCAAGACACGCGAAGTACAGATGCTGGTCGCCACCGACGTGGCTGCGCGCGGGCTGGATATCGACGATCTGCCGCTGGTGATCAACGTCGATCTGCCGATCGTGGCGCAGGACTACGTGCACCGTATTGGCCGTACCGGCCGCGCGGGTGCGAGCGGCGTGGCGGTGTCCCTCGTGTGTGCCGATGAAGCGCCGCAACTGGCCGCGATCGAAGCGCTGATCCGGCAATCGCTGCCCCGTGAAGAAGAGCCGGGTTTTGAGGCCGATCACCGCGTGCCGGAAACCAGTGCAACGGGCGAGATCATCAAGAAACCGAAAAAGCCCAAGAAGCCGAAAGTGCCGCAGGCTGTGCCGGGCGCGAAGCAGGCAACCGGCAAGAAGCCGCGCCCGCAAGGGGGCGAAAGCAAACGCAAGCCCGGGGCGCAGCGTGCTGTCGCCGCAGGCAAGGGCACGAGTTTGTCCAGCGGGAACCCGTTCAGTGCGCAGAAGCCGCGCAGCAAACCCGCCGGCAAGACAGCGGCGGGTGCACGCAAGCCGGCTGGAAAACCCGCCGGTGGTCGCGGAAAACGTCAGCCCTGATTCGCGGGGGATGAGAAACGCCAGCCCTGGAACGGGCTGGCGGTTTGCGTCGACAATCGAGCAGTCTCCTGCACTCGCAGGTTTTCAACGGGTTCCTTAATGGCGATCACAGAAACGCTGCGGCCCCCGGGGAGCATCGTCGTACTCAATGGTCCGAGCAGCGCGGGCAAAAGTACGCTGTCCAAGTATCTGTGCGAGAACCTGGACGAGCATCATTTACACGTCGAGCTTGATGTATTCCGAAGTATGGAGCCGGCTAACTATTGGGACGTCGAGCCGCAGTTGGCGCAGGTTCGCGTGGCGGCCCTGTGCCGAGCGATTAACGCCACGGCCGCTACTTTTTCCCGGCACGGCCAGCCTGTGATCGTCGATCATGTTCTCTCGCCCGATGCGTGGCGCTACATGCTTGAAGATCTGATCGGGTTACCGGTATTCATTATTGGCGTTTTTTGTGCGCTCGAAGTCCTGATGGAGCGCGAACAGATCCGCTGTGATCGTAAGATCGGACTGGCCGAGTCTCAATTTCACTCGATTCATGCTGACCGACACTACGACTACGTTGTTGACACGTCGTCTTCGAGCGGCGTTGAATGTGGTCAGCTGGTTCTGGAGTGGTTAAAAATGCAACCTGCACCGACTGCATTCACGAAGATGCGTCAGCAGTTTTTCCAGTAACTTGAATGGACAGGTGTTGGTCAGGAGCGGCCGTTGTTAGATGCCGGCATTTGGCGGCGAAATCGATCAAGAACTGATGCAAGACACCGAGGCCCCTTCAATGAAGCAATCCGAAATCGACCGGGAACTTCGACTGCTGGTAAAGGCAGAAGCTAAGTCTAGGCGCTGGAAGTCGGTCGGCGCCACACCTTACTGGACGAACGGCCCTCTCTTCTTCTCGATGACCTTGTCCGCGAGGGCGAAGGAGGGCTCATTTCAATCGTGGCTGCGCTTCAAGTGGCTTGAACTTGATCGTCTACTCTGGCGCGTCCTCGGCATGTCAAGCAACGAGAACGCACCCTTCAGTCTTCACGCGAACGGAGCCTTCGTGCTTACCGGTTGGGAAATTCAACACTTCGCAGTCCATGATCTTGTGTGGGAACCGGGGGGGCTGGAGCGGCAACTTGAGATTG
The DNA here is from genome assembly GCF_048565265.1 of Burkholderia theae. Taxonomy (NCBI): domain Bacteria; kingdom Pseudomonadati; phylum Pseudomonadota; class Betaproteobacteria; order Burkholderiales; family Burkholderiaceae; genus Burkholderia; species Burkholderia theae. Next base: position 320,441 of record NZ_CP183463.1, on the reverse strand, counting down.
CCACCCGACTAGCAGCGTCCAGGGCGGAAGAGGTAGCGCTGGAGGTTGACTCCCTGAACTCTTACATTCGTTTCCTCGATAGAGAGTACGAAATCTTCATGCAGAAGCACCCAGGTGCGGCGGTAACTGTCTGGAAGGAGCATCTGCTTGTACACATGCTGAAAGGAGAAAAGAGTTCGGCTGCTGATGTCGCGATAGAGCGAATCGCCAAGAAAGATTCTGGGGACTTCACTTCCGGAGGCAAAACATTTTACGAGCGAGCGCTTGCCCTAAACGAGGCATGACGTTAAGGGGGGGCCGCATTACGAAAATACGCGGAGCCAGCTCGAACAATCTGAGGGGCTGGTAACAGGCGCCGAATCCCGCGCCCTCGACCGGCCGTTCTGGGTCGGTCACGACCGCCCCCGAAATCCGTCACCAATGACGTTCTTCATTCACATTCACGTGCCACCCGTCACAGGACATGACGATCGTTCGGCGCTCGAGCGGCCGTCTCACTTGAAGTCGACGCGCATGCCTCACTGCGCTCGGGTATGCTGCGTCAAAATCGGCGCGGCGAACCAATCGCATGCGGCTTCGATAGAGCGGGTAACAGCCTGATCGCATCGCAACCATTCGCCACACCACGCCGCATTCATCTCCCGGAAAGGAGGCCGCACATGGCAGAACTGGACAACCTGCTTCACGAGCGAATCGTAGCGCTGAGCGAAGCCGGCGATGCATTGGCGGAAGACGAAAACTACGAAGGCGCGCTCGCGAAATACTGGGAAGCATTCGACTTGCTCCCCGAGCCCCAGACCGATTGGGAGGCGGGAACCTGGTTGCTGGCCGCGATCGGCGACGCGAATTTCCATCGAGGCGACTACGCGGCCGGCCGCGACAATCTTGGCCACGCGATGCATTTCCCCGACGCGATCGGCAATCCGTTTCTGCACCTGCGGCTCGGGCAGTGCCAACTCGAACTCGGCAATCTCGATCGCGCGGCTGACGAACTGATGCGCGCCTACATGGGCGGCGGCCCGGAACTGTTCGAGGACGAGCGCGGCAAGTACCTGCGATTCCTCGCCACGCGGGCGGAAGGAATCAAGACGCCCTGACCCGAATGCATTAGCGTTTCCCCCAATGCGGAAACCGCCGCAGCCGCCGATGTTGCAGAGAGAGAAGATGTAAATAATTGATCCGAGGCCAATTATGACGACATCCGAAACAAACGGACCGAACGCGACATCGCCTGAAACGGCCGAGGCGGCAGCGGCATCCGACGACGCATGCAGCGCACCGTCGATCCTGCTGGTCGACGACGAGCCGAGCATGCTGTCGGCGCTAAAGCGCGCGTTCCGGCCCGCAGGTTACGACATCCTGACAGCCGACAGCGGCGAAGCCGCGCTGGACATACTGGCGTCGACCGAAGTCGACCTGATCGTGTCCGACATGCGGATGCCGCACATGAGCGGTGCCGAATTTCTGGCCCGCGCGCGGGCCATGTACCCGGACACGATGCGTATCCTGTTGACCGGCTACGCGGAGATCGCGTCGGTCGTGCAGGCCGTCAACGAAGGCGGCGTGTATCGCTATCTGAACAAGCCGTGGGACGACCACGACCTGCTGATGACCATCGAACAGGCGCTGGAGCAGCGGCGCTTGCGCCGCGAAGCCGCCCGGCTGGCCGCGCTGACGGAGGCCCAGAACGAAGCGCTGCGCCGTTTCAACACGGAACTAGAAACGCAGGTGCGCGCGCGCACCGAGGAACTCGGCCAGACCGTGATGTTCCTCGAAGCCGCGCAACGCGACCTGAAAAGCAGCTTCACGGCGATGGTCCAGGTGTGCGCGAGCATGATCGAAATGCGGTGCGGGACCGCCAGCGGCCACGCGATGCGGGTCGGCGAGATCGCGCGCCGGCTCGCGTTGTCGTCGGGGATGAGCAGTCTGCACGCGCAGGACGTCTATTACGCGGGGCTGCTGCACGGCATCGGCAAGCTGTCGTTGCCCGACGAATTGCTGCACAAGCCGACCACGCGGATGACGACGGACGAACACCGCCTGTTCCAGGAGCATCCGCTGCGCGCGCAGATGGTGCTGACGCCCGTCGCGCAATTGCACAAGGTCGCCTCGATCGTGCTGCACCAGTACGAGCGCTTCAACGGGCGCGGCACGCCGGACGGGCTGGCCGGCGATGCCATCCCGCTCGGCTCGCGCATCGTTGCGATCGCACGCGATTTCGAAGGGCTGCGCAATGGCGAAATCGGGGCGCCGCATTCGCTCGAGCAGGCGCTCGACGCGTTGCAGTCGCAGGCCGGCGTGCGTTACGACCCGCAGATCGTCGAGCGTTGCATCGAGCTGATGCGGGATCCGGCGAGTCTCGGCATCGCGGCGTCCGTCGCGGAGATCAAGTCCGCGCAGCTGCGCGAAGGGATGCAACTGGCGGACGACCTGCGCACGCATCGCGGCGTGCTGCTGATGACGAAGGGCAGCGTGATGTCGGCGCACCAGATCGAGCTCGTACGCCGCTTCGAGACGCGGGAAGGGGCGCCGTTCGATATCCTCGTTCTGGCCGGCTCGGCCGGCTCGGCCGCCTCGAAGCAAACGCACAACGCGAGCGCGCCGCCCGGCTGACCCAGGACGCGCGGCGGGCTGGCCGCGGCGCGCTCGACTACGTGCCGCGGCCACGCATTCACATCGATTCGGGCGCTCGATCATGCACGGCACCTACAACCTCCTGCTCGTCCTGCTGTCGCTCGCCATCGCGACGCTGGCGTCCTATACGACGCTCGACCTGGCCGCGTTCATTTCGCTGCTCGACAACCCGAGGCTCAAGCATGCATGGCTGGGCGGCGGCGCGGCCGCGATGGGCACCGGGATCTGGTCGATGCATTTCGTCGGCATGCTCGCGTTTTCGCTGCCGATTCCGCTCGGTTATGCGCTGCTCGACACGGGCGCATCGCTCGCGATCGCGGTGCTCGTGTCGTATTTCGCGCTGACCGTCGTCACGCGTGCGCGGCTGGGCTGGCGGCGGCTGCTCGCGGGCGGGGCGCTGATGGGCGGCGGGATTGCCGGCATGCACTACACGGGGATGGCCGCGATGCACATGCAGCCCGACATTCGCTACGATCCCGCACTGTTTGCCGCATCGATCGGCGTCGCGGTGATCGCGTCGACTGCCGCGCTATGGATTGCACAGGCGCTACGTGTGCAGCAGGCGCGCCATGCGACCGCGCAACGGGTCGGCGCGGCCGTCATCATGGGCATCGCGATTACCGGCATGCACTATACGGGGATGGCGGCCGCGCATTTCGCGCCGGATGCGCGATGCGGCGCCGCGAACGGGATCGACGCGCCGTGGCTCGCGACGACCGTCGCGCTGTTTACGATGGCGACGCTGATCGTCACGCTGCTGCTCAGCCGCTTCGATGCGCGCACAACCTTTTTACGCGGAATGGCCGACACGCTGGAGAGGCTCGTGCAACTGCGCACCGCGGAACTCGAACGCGCGTTGCGCCGCTACGAGCAGTCGACGGAGATGCTGCAGCGTACGCGCGAGAACATGGCGACGGAGATCGACGAACGCAAGGCCGCGCAGGCACGGCTCGAACAGGAGAAGGATGAACAGCGGCGTCTTCTGCATGCGCTGGAGGAATCTCACGTGCAGTTGCTGCAGTCGGAAAAACTCGCGTCGATCGGTCAGCTCGCGGCGGGTGTCGCGCACGAGATCAACAATCCGATCGGCTTCGTCAGCGCGAACCTCAATACGTTGAAGACCTGGGTGCGCAGTCTGCTCGACGTGGTCGCGGCGCATGAAGCGGCGCTGCCGCAGCTCGACCCCGCCGCCCGCGACGCGCTGACGGCGATGGGCCGCGCCGCGGATCTGGACTACGTCCGCGACGAGATCGTGACGCTGATCGACGAATCGATCGATGGCGCGGTACGGGTGCGGCGCATCGTGCAGGACCTGCGCGATTTCTCGCGCCCGGTCAGCGATGAATGGAGCGTGGTCGATCTCCATGCAGGGATCGAGAGCACGCTCAATGTCGTGCATAACGAACTCAAGTACAAGGCCGACATCGTGCGCGATTATGGAGACCTGCCGCAGGTCGAATGTCTGCCGTCGCAGTTGAACCAGGTATTCATGAACCTGCTGGTCAACGCGGCGCAGGCGATTCCCGAGCGCGGCGTGATCACGATCCGCACGTCGAGCGACGGCGAGCAGGTGTCGATCGCGATCAGCGACACCGGGACGGGCATGACGCTCGATGTCGTCCGGCGGATCTTCGATCCGTTCTTCACGACGAAGCCGGTCGGGCAGGGAACCGGGCTCGGCTTGTCGGTCTCGCACGGCATCATCGAGCGCCATCGCGGAACGATCGACGTGACGAGCGAGCCCGGGCGCGGCACGACATTCTGCATTCGGCTGCCGGTCCGGCGGGCCAGCGACAACGCGAACGCGGCGGCGCTGGAGCAACGGGTGTGAGGAGGTGACAGCGGATGCACGCCTCAGGCCTGGCGGGTTTTACGCGTCACCGTGGCGTTCGGGGCGATGTCGCGGCAATCGCTTGTGACGCCGACATTTCCGTAGACGATTGACAGGCCGGAAGCGATGCCCGCCTGCACAGCAGTTCAGGCCGGTTCGATTCCGGTTCACGTTCCAAAAAAAGCCCGCTTCGGCGAGGCTTTCCATTTTGGTCGTGTGCGAGGGAGCATGCTGGACGCATGGTTGCCGGCCATCAGTCGACGGGGGCGACCCGGGAATGGTTGCGGTAGACATTGAATCATGTAGCAATCTCTACAGTATTGCAGCATCTATGACGGCAGCCTATGCTGCCGTCATGAATACGATCTCTCGTTCCTGGCTCCTGCTGATCGTCAGTTTGCCGACGGCCGGTGCGACCACGCGCATGCGTATATGGCGTGCCGTCAAGGCGCTGGGCTGCGGCGCCCTGAGGGACGGCGCATACCTGTTGCCGGCCCATGCCGAGCAGGCAGCGCAGTTGCGCGATCTGGCTGACGAGGCGCGTAACGGCGAGGGGCAGGCCTGGTTGTTGCATGTCCGTGCGGAAGATGCTGCCGACGAGGATGCGTACCAGGCACTGTTCGATCGCACCGGCGATTACGCCGACTGGTTGGCCGATCTTTCGGAAGACCGCAAGACCCTGTCCGATCTCGCGGCAGCCGATCTCAATCGCCTTCAACGTCGCCACGCTCGCACGTACGAAGCGATCCGGAGGATGGATTTTTTTCCCGGCGAAACCTCGCTACGCGCGAGTGCGCAATGGCGGGATTTCACCGCCGCCCTCGAAGCGTTGCGATCCCCCGGCGAGCCCCATGCCGCTCAAGGCGGTATTTCGCGCCGCGACCCCGCCCAGTATCAAGGGCGGCTGTGGGCGACGCGTCGTCACCTTTGGGTGGACCGGGTCGCCAGCGCGTGGCTGATTCAGCGCTTCATCGATCCGCATGCGCGCTTTGTGTGGCTGGAAAATCTCGCTGAATGTCCGGTTGACGCCCTTGGCTTCGATTTCGATGGCGCCCCGTTCACGCACGTGGGTGATCGCGTTTCATTCGAGGTACTGATCGCCAGCTTTGGGCTGGAAGACAACGAAGCACTCGTGCGGTTGGGCGCAATGGTGCATGCGCTGGACGTGGGCGGTGCGCCCGTGCCCGAAGCCGGCGGGTTCGAGGCCATCCTGGCCGGTGCGCGAAAGCGTCTTGGCGGCGACGACGCTTTGCTGACGGAGATCGGTGCCGTCCTCGACTCGTTGTATGCCCATTTTCGCGCTAACCGAAAGCCATAACCCTGCTGCTCGCACGCGCCATGAATACACATCGCGACCGTCCTGCCTATACGCTGTGGCAACTGATCGGGTACTTCGCGCGGCTCGGCACCACGGGGTTCGGCGGGCCGGTTGCGCTCGCCGGCTATATGCATCGAGACCTCGTGGATAACCGCAAATGGATCGCCGACGCGGACTACAAGGAAGGTCTCGCGCTCGCGCAGCTCGCTCCCGGTCCGCTGGCGGCGCAATTGGCGATTTATCTCGGCTACGTGCATTACCGTATCGTCGGTGCCACGCTGGTCGGAATCGCTTTCGTGCTGCCGTCGTTTCTGATGGTCGTGCTGCTCGGCTACGCGTACACCCGATTCGGCGGCCTGACCTGGATGCAGTCGGTGTTCTACGGCGTCGGCGCGGCGGTGATCGGCATTATCGCGATCAGCGCGCGCAAGCTGACTGCAAAGAGCATCGGCAGAGACAAGCTGCTATGGGCGATCTATCTGGGTCTGGTTGCCGTGACGGTCGTGACCGAATCCGAAGTGGCGTGGCTGTTTCTTGCGGCGGGCCTGCTCGTCTGGTTCAGGCGCTCGCCACCCAAGTGGGTACGCCAACGGCGTGTCAATGCGATTGTCGCCGTGCCCGTCTCCGCCACGGGCGCATTGCTGGGTACCGTCGATTGGCCGCAGCTTGCACAACTTGCCGTCTTCTTTGCCAAGGCAGGCGCCTTCGTGTTCGGCTCGGGGCTCGCGATCGTGCCGTTCCTCTATGGCGGCGTGGTCACGGAGCACCAGTGGCTCAACGAGAAGCAGTTCGTCGACGCCGTTGCGGTTGCGATGATCACGCCGGGGCCGGTCGTCATCACGGTGGGCTTCATCGGCTATTTGGTGGCGGGCCTGCCCGGTGCGTGCGTGGCGGCCGCCGGCACGTTCCTGCCGTGCTATCTGTTCACGGTGCTGCCGGCCCCGTATTTCAAGAAGTACGGCAAGCTGCCGGCGATTCTGGCGTTTGTCGACGGCGTCACGGCGGCAGCCGTGGGCGCCATTACGGGGTCGGTGATTGTTCTGGCCAGGCGTTCGATCGTCGATGTGCCGACGGCGTTGATGGCGCTCGCGACGATTGTATTGTTGGTCAAGTTCAAGAAACTGTCGGAGCCGGCGATCGTGGCGGGGGCCGCCGTGATTGGCCTGGTGGTGTATCCGCTGTTGCATCACTGACCGTGGAGGCTGTCATGCAATGGATTACGCGCGAACGTCCCAAGATCGACAGGATTGCCTGTCCCTGGCTGATCGTCCGTTTTATCGACGAGGCACCTGACTTCCTCTACGTACCACCGGGTGACGTCCTGCGCATCGCCGGCGAGACCGGTGCGATCCCGTACGACATTCCGGGTGTGGCGTTGACGCATGTCGACGACAAATGCAGCTTCGACGCGTTTCTCGACAAATACGGTCTGGGCGACGATCTGGCCTTGCGGCAAATGGCCCGCATCGTTCGGGGCGCGGATACGTCGCGGCTCGACTTGACGCCGCAGTCGAGCGGGCTTTACGCGATTTCACTGGGTTTGTCGCATGTGTTTTCCGACGATCACGACATGCTGGAACACGGCCTGGTGATGTACGACGCGCTCTACGCGTGGTGCAGGCATTGTCAGGCAGAAAGCCACACGTGGCCGCCAAGGATGCCGGATTGACCGGCCGTGCGGTTCTTCGCCGGGCGTTTGCGGACGACGTCAACGGATCGCTGGACGCGAGCGCGTGGATTTCGGCGCAAGTTCAAACGTGATTTTTCAATTGCGGTCGTGTCATGCGACGCGCAAATTCGACCGCAACATCAGGGCCTGCACGCCCGCCACTACCGCCGATCCAGCAGCGTATCGCTCAGCACGCTGAACGCCGCGCCCGGCAGCTCCTGCAAGTGTTCGACCACGCTGCTGACCGGATAGAACGCTTCGACCGAATCGTCGAGAATCCCGACGCCGATCAGCTCGACGCGTTGCTCGCGCAGCGCATCGACGCGTGCGCGCAGGTCGGTGCGCAGGATCGCCGGGTTGCCGTCGCCGGTTGCCGGAAAACCGTCCGACAGCACCATCAGGATGCGCCGGCGCGCGCGCTTCGACAGCAGCCGCTCGGCGGCCCAGCTCAACGCCTCGCCGTCGGGATTCTCGTGGCCGCATTCGATGCAGGCCAGGCCGCTCGGGTTGTCGGAATCGAAGCGCTTGTAGACGCGCAAGTCGAGCCGTTCGACGAAGCGGTTATAGCCGAAGGTTTCTTTACCGTCGTCGATCCAGCGCCGGTAATGCGCGCGCATCGCGGCATCCTCGACGGAGCTGTAGCCGAGCACTTCGCACGCGAAACCGAGCTGCATCAGCGCGTCGCATAGCGCGGCCGCGCAGAGGGTCGCGAGTTCGATCTTCTTGCCGGCCATCGAGCCGCTGCAGTCGATCAGCAGGCTGACCGCCGCGTCGCGCCCCGGCGCCGCGCGTTTGACGCGAAACGGCGTGCGATAGCCGGGCGTGGTCGCCAGACGCACGAGCGAGGTCCGGTCGAGCTGGCCGCGCTCCTGTTCGCGCTTCCAGCGCGTTTGCTCGTCCACTTTCAATGCGCGTTCGAGCCGTATCTTGAGCGGCTCCGTCTGCGCGCGCGCCGCGCCGCGGAGGCGATGCCAGCGAGCCGGTTCGCCTTTTCCCGTGAAGTCGGTGATCGTATCGAACGCGGTGGTCAGCGGGACGGAGAACAGCGGCCGGTTGTCGGCGGACAGGCGGATCGAGCCGGGCGCCGCATCGCCCGGCGTGGGCGCTTCGGTCGACGACTCGGTATCGGCGATCGCACCGGCGCCGGATTCGGCGCTGACCGGCGCGCGCGCGTCGTCCGATGCGCTTTGTCCGTCCGATTCGAACTCGGCGGCGATGCTCGCGCTGTCGATCGTGCTGCCCGGATCGGCCGTGAACATCATGTTGTTGGCGCCGGCCGACGCGAGCGCGCGTACGCGTTCGACAATTCGGTACGCCGCGCGGATGCTGTCGGCCGTCGATGTCGCGGCGCGCGCGTCGTCGACGAGATCATCGGATGCGGCCATCGTCGCGTCGAGCGACGGCACGCGCTCGATGGCGGACGGCTGTTCATCCCACAGCGCGCGTTCGATGCGCCACAGCAGTTTGTCTCGCCACGCTATCCCGGGCCATCGGCCGAGCGTTTCGGTGGCCGACGCCGCGCGCATCCGGCGCAGGAACGTGTTCGCGCCGGGATAGATCGCGACGAGGCGAGTGGCCACGCGACGATCATCGATCGCCTGCGCGATGGCCCGCACACTGGGGGACGCCAGCGCGGCCACGTCGGCGATTGCGCCGAAGCGTGTGCGTGCCGCATGGAGGTCGACGAAACCGGTGATCGCGTCGTCGTCGACATCGCCGGCGAGCAGCGTATCGGGCAGCACCAGCACGTCGCGCTGCACGACCGGCCCGTGGCTCGCGAACCGCACTTCGATGCCGTGCCGTTGCGTGAGCGTGCGGGCCAGCCGTGTCAGGTGGAGCGCGCGCGCATCGTCGTCCCGGTCCATCGCGCTAGGCCTCGACGTCGATGTAGTGGCGGATGATGCTGCGAATCAGGTCGGCATCTTCCGCGCTGACCTTCGCATAGATGGTCGGGCCGGCGGCCGCTTCGGGGTCGCCGGTGCGCAGCATCAGCTCGGCCCAGTCGAGCAGGCGCCGCGTCGAGAACGCGCTGGTCAGATCCTCGCGGACGAACGCGGCGCGGCAGTCGGCCGCGATCGCCGCGAGCGTGTCGGCCATCGCGTCGGACATGGCCGCGCCGAAGGTCCGCTGCAGCACGCGCGCCTCGTCGGGCGGCGGCAGATAATCGAGGTGGTACACGCGCCAGCGGTCGAGGAACGCCTCGTTCATCACGTTCGCGCCCTGGTACAGGTGGCGGAACTGCCCCATCGCGCCCACCGCATTGGCGGTCGCGAACAGCCGGAACGACGGATGCGGCACGACGATCTCGTTGCCTTTTTCCTTCAGCAGCAGGCGCCCGGCCGGTTCGAGCACGGCGGTCAGCACCGCGAGGATCGCCGGTTCCGCGAAGTCGATCTCGTCGACGATGAGCCACAGCCCTTCGCGCATCGCGGTCGGCAGCACGCCGTCGACCCAGATCGTCTCGCCGCCCTTGACGGTCCAGAAGCCGACGAAGTCGCCGACCGTCGTCTGCCCGTTCATGTTCGAGCGCAGCACGCCGTGGCCGGCCTGCGCGGCGGCCTGCTCGATGAGGCTCGTCTTGCCGGTTCCGGTGTGCCCGATCAGCAGGATGCGCCGGTTCTCGACGATGTCTTCCAGCACGTTGGTCGCACGCGCGGTGAACAGGTAGGCCGGGTTCGGCGGAGGCACGAGCGGCCCGCTCGGGCCGCGCGGCATCGGCACACCGCCCACGTGCGCGGTGTGCGTCGTATCGCCGGCGGCCGACGGCCGCGCCACCTGCGCGCGGCGCAGGTCCTGCATGAACCCGCCGCGATGGGCGGGGGCCGCGCGCTCGCCGGCTTCGCGCCGGACGAAACCTTCCTGAAGCCACTTGTGCAGTTTCGCGTCGAGGTTGTCCGCATCGACGACCGTATCGACCGACGTGCTGCCGTCGGGCCGGTGATGCTGGATGCGGTACATGTGCGCGCGTTCGGAGCGGCTGACGATCCATTGCCCGGCGGACGGATCCGCGAGTTGCCGATAGACGCCGAGTACCGATGGGGCGGAAGGGTGGTTGTCAGCGGGTGCGTTCATGGTGGCAAGCGAGAGTGGGCGGCCGACGCGGCATGCCGTCGAGGCATCGCGTCGATTGTATATTTTTGCCGCGCAAGAGGACATTCGCGCCGGTATCGGCTCGCCACGCTTCAGCGCAGAACGGGCGGCCAGCCCACCGGATCAGGCGATCACCACCGGTAACGCGCTGCAGCATGATTGTCCGGCACCCGCGCGGCGGTACCGAACAACTTTTCCCGGAACGACCCCGGCGCATAGGCGGCCGGGTAGCGCTGGCGGCGCGTCAGTTCGGGAACGAGCAGGCTGGCGATCTGCCGGTAGGAATCCGGCAGCGTCAGGTACGGGACGTTGAGCCCGTCGATGCCGGTCGCATCGAACCAGTGTTCGAGCGCATCGGCGACCGTGCGCGGGCTGCCGGACAGCACCGGGCCGAGACCGCCGAGACCGGCCCAGTCGATCACGCGATCGACGGTCCAGCCGGACCCGTCGGCCTGCGCGAACTGGGTCGCGAGCGACTGGATCGCGCGGTTGTCGAACGTCGTCAACGGCGCCGCGCCATCGAGTGCCGCGAAGTCGATGCCGAGCCAGCCGGACAGCAGCGCCCGCACGGCGTCGCGATCGACGTGCCGGCGGTAATCGGCGAGCGTCGCGGCGGCGAGCGCGTCGGTTTCGGCGACGACGATCGCCGCCTGCGCATAGATGCGGACCGCATCGCGCGGCCGGCCCGCCTGTTCGGTGCGGTCGCGGATCGCGTCGACGAGCTGCGCGAGCCGTTCCGGTGAATGGGCCACCACGAACGCGCATTCGGCGTGCTGCGCGCAAAAGCGGATGCCGCGCGGCGACGCACCGGCCTGGAACAGCAGCGGCGTGCGTTGCGGCGACGGTTCGCTCAGGTGAATGCCGGACACGTTGAAATGCCGGCCCGCATGCGCGACGGCGCGCACGCGGGCGGCATCGGCATAACGACCGGCAGCCGCGTCGCGCAGCACCGCGTCGTCGCGCCAGCTGCCTTCCCATAACTGGTAGCAGACCGACAGGTATTCGTCGGCGTAGTCGTAGCGCAGGTCGTGATCGGCCAGCTCGGGGCGGCCGAGGCTGTCGAGCGCGCCGGGCAGGTAGGACGTGACGATGTTCCAGGCCACGCGGCCGCGCGTCAGATGGTCCAGCGTCGAGATGCGGCGCGCGAACACGTACGGATGCTCGGCGAATACCGACGACGTGAAGCCGAAGCACAGGTTCTCGGTAACGGTGGAGAGGCCGGCGATCACCGGGAGCGGATCGTTGACGGGCAGTTGCGCGGCCGATTCGATCGATCGCGCGAGGCCGTCGCCGTGCGCCGCGTGGGGGCCGAGCACGTCGGCGAAGAAAATCGCGTCGAAGCGGGCGGCTTCCAGCAGGCGGCCGAGCGCGAGCCAGTGCGCCATGTCGAGATAGTCGCGCGAACGGTCGTCGCGATGCGTCCACATCCCGGGCGCGAGGTGGGTCGGGCTGTTCAGCAGGAACGCGTTGAAGCGGATCGGCTTGCGCATCCGTGCCGTCCATTACGCGCAGATCGGCGCGAGTGCGTCGACGCTCGCGCAGAAGGCGTCGAGCTCGTCGTCGGTCATGTCCGCGCGGAGCGTGACGCGGACGGCCGGGCTGTCCTGCGGCACCACGGGAAAGAACACCGGCGACGTGAGAAAACCGCGCTCGAGCAGCGTGGCGGCCATCCGGTTCGCGAATTCGGCATCGCCGCAGCGGAGCAGCCGGATCGGCGACGCGCTGCCGTGCTGCGCGGTCGCGAGCGCGGCGTCGAAGCGGCGCAGGTTGTGTTGCAGCCGCGCCTGCAACGCGGGCAGCTCCGGTGACTGATGGATGTCGAGCGACGCGAGGCCGGCGCCGATCGCAGCCGCATTCAGGCTCTGCGACCAGTTGGCGGGGCCGCCGTAACGATCGATCAGGTTGCGCGTGCCGGCGTCGCGATACAGGAGCACGCCGCCGCTCGCACCGAATGCCTTGGCCAGCGACGCGACGACGAACACGCGTTCGGGCAATTCCCCCAGCACCGCATGCACCAGCCCGCGGCCGAGTGGGCCGATCGCGCTCAGTGCATGGGAATCGTCGTAGTACACCAGCATCCCGTACTTCTGCTGTAACGCGATCACGTCGGCGACCGGCGACACGCCGCCCATGCTGTAGAACGAATCGGCGATATAGGCGACCTGCCGGTGCTGACGGCACAGCGACTCCAGATGATCGAGGTCGTTGTGCGCGATGGTCAGCACGTCGGTTTCGTCGGCGCACGCGGGTTTCGCGTGGTTCATCGAGTAATGCGCGAAGCGGTCGAAGGCCATCACCGGCCGCACGCCGTCGCTCAGCAGGCCGGCCGCCATCAGCGGCAGCATGCCGGTGCTCGCGGCGCTGCACGACAGCGCGACGCTGGCCGCCGCGCCGAAGTGCGCGCCGAGTGCCTGCTCGTAGCGGTCGAGGATCGCGAGCTTGCAGCGGTTGCGCGAATTGGCGATCCGCAGCGTGCGCGTCGCGCGCAACGCGTTCATCGCGCCTTCGAGGATGCGCTCGTCGTAGTCGAGACCCAGATACGACGTCGTGCAGAAATGCGCGAACTGCCGGCCGTGCGCGTCGTGCAACCGGTTGCGGCCGGACACGGTCGCGTTGATGCCGGCGAGGCCGATGCGCTGCGCATCGTCCCATTCGCCGTGCGAGCGCGCGACGACCTTCTGCAGATTGGTGTGGCGATTCCGCTGTTCCATGCCGGGTCTCCGGTGTGATGAAGGGGCGCGCCGCTCAGCCGAGCAGGCCGGCCCAGTACAGGCCGGCGGCCAGCTCGACCGCGCGCATTTGCGTCGTATGGGCCAGCCGGAACGCGTCGCCCTCGATGGTTTCGTCGGGAAACTCGGTGATGAGTGTGAACGGAACGGTCGAGCGGTGATCCTCGAGCACATGACACGGAATGCCGTTGATGCGGGGGAACGGCAGGTCGCCCGCGTGTGCGTGCCATGCATGGAGTTGCCGTTCGTTGAATGCCACGAGTTCGTCCGATTGCGACAGCGCGTGGGTCAGCGCGTCGAGGAACGGTCGCCCGTCGTGGCCCGCGTGGTGCCGCAGGATCAGGAAGAAGCCCTTCGGAATCGACCAGAGTTCACTGCCGCGCGGAACGTAGCCGCTGCGCGGCCGCGTCCATTCGTGCGCGGGGTAGCCGTGCAGGCTCAGGTGCAGCCGCGCGCCGGTGCGTTCGATCGCGTCGAGGCGGGCGGCTTTCTCGCCGAACGGCGGTTGCGTGCGGGCTTCGAGGTCATCGCCGAGCGCGGTGAAACGCGCCGCATGGGACAGGTGCGTCGGATGCGTGGCGCGCAGGTGATGATGCAGCGCGGCGCCGTCCGGATTCTCGAGCGGCACGAGCGCATAGTGCGCGTCCGCGCGTGTGTTGAGCGCGTGGGCGGCCCGCAGCGCGCCGACGACGCCCGACGGTTCATTCGCATGCTGGCCGGCGGTGACGACGAGCCCGGGCAACGCGCCGCGCACGTATATGCCGTTTACGCCGCGGCCCTGGTGTGAAGTGACGGCGAACCGCTCGCCGGGCAGCGCGTCGAGCGCGCGGGCGACGTCGGGTGGCGACAGCGGTCGGTCGACCACCGCGAGTGCGGCTGGCGACGCGAACGTGTCGCCCGAGGCGGTTTCGGTTTCCGCCGTCTCCGCGCGGACATGCGTCTCAAGCGTGATGCGCAGCGTCGTATCGCCTTGCGTGCGAACGATCTCGGGCACGATCTGGCCGGACTGCAGCGTGCGGTCGGACGCGTCGCGGCCCGCATGCGCGTGGAAGAATTCGGCCGCGCCGTAATAGGCGTCCTCGGTCCAGGCTTCGAGCGTGCTGACGAGTTCCTCGCCATACGGCAGCGTACGTTCGATACCCGCCGTGGCGATCGCGATCCGCAGGATGTCGAAGAACGGCGCGTTGTCCGGCCATGGATGCGCGCGCAGCGCGTCCAGCGTCGCGGCCGCGGCGGCCTCGAATTCGGTGACGAGCGGCGCGTCCTCGATCAGCGTGTCGCCGTGCCACGCGCGCAGCCAGCCGCTCGGCGACGCGGTCGCGTCATTGGGCGCGAAGATGCGATGCGTAGCCCCGTCGGTATCCACGACATAGTGCGCGGGATCGTCGCCGGGTTCGAACGCGAATTCGAGCGGCGCGAGCCAGCCCGCGAGCGGATACGCTTCGAGCCGGAACCGCTGGTGTGCGCCGGCGGGCGTGCGGACCACGATCCGGCCGGAGCGCGGCGGCGCGAATTCCTCGATAAAGAAATGCAGCAGCGGCTTGTACGCGCTGCGCAACACCGCGTCGATGCCGCGCGCGGCGAGCGTGCGTTCGGCATCGCGGCGCGCCGCTTCGTCTTCGAACAGCCAGGCCTCGATGCGGGTCGCGGTGCCGGCCGTGAAGCGGTCGGTCAACGTGCGCAGCGTGCGCGGATACACGGCAGAAACAAGCGTCGTCATGGTGAAGGAAGGCGGGGACGGGTCGGGAAATCGATCGGCGCGCGCCGGCGCCGGTCGTGTCGAAGGTGGGTTGTGACGTCAGCCGGAAACGGTCGGCCGCGCGACAGGGTCGCCATGGGTCGACGCACCGGGATGCCCGGGCGTCCCGTGCACACGATGCGCGGCCGGCAGCGCGACACGCACATACAGAAACGCGCGCCGCTCGCGATCGGGCAGCACTTGCGGCCCGTAGCTGATCGTGACCGCGCCGTCGTTGATCTCGCCGGCCTGCGCGAAACGCCATGCGCCGGGATCGCTGTCGAGCAGGAATTCGGCACGGGCATACGCGTGCGGCTCGAACAGCTCGGGGATCGCCACCGCGCGGCCGGCGAGCTTGTCGAGCAACGCGTCGACCACGTTGAAGCCGTAACCATCGCGGACGATGTCGCAGATGAAGCTGCCCGCGATGCGCGGATTCAGTTCGATCACGTGCGGCACGCCGTCGTGCACGATGCAGTCCAGGTGCACGGGCCCCCACGTGAGCCCGGCGGCCGCGGTCGCACGCGTGCCGACGTCGATCAGCGCGCGCAGCGTGTCGGCGTCGAGGTCGAGTTCGGACGTATAACCGCGTTCGAGAAAACCGGCGCCATGGCGCTTCAGCTTGCGCAGCGCGCCGACATAACGACCGTCGAAATACTCGACGCAGTATTCGCTGCCGCTCAGGAATTCCTCGATGACGACACGCTCGGTCGCGAGCGACGACGTATCGGCCTGCGCGGCGGCAAGCGCGTCGAGCTGCGCGCGGACTTCGGCGATATCCTCGCAGCGCCGCACGCCATCGCTCGCCGAGCCTTCCGACGGCTTGACGACGACCGGAAAGCGCAACGGGTCGGCCGCGGCCGCGAGCGCGGCCGGCGCGGCCAGCGTGCCCGAGACGAATTGCGCGGCCGGGATGCCGTGCGCGGCGAGCAACGCTTTCTGGTTCGACTTCGATACGGCGTGCGCGACGTGTCGCGCATCGGGGCCGGGCAGGCCGAGCGCGTCGGCGACCCATGCGGCCGTGCGCGCATAGGTGTCGTGCGCGGTCGTCACGCGCAGCGTGTCGAGCTCGCCGGCAAAGCGCGTGCGCAGCCAGCCGGCGAGCTGGCCGGCGTCGGGCGCGAGGTTGACGGTCTCGACGCCGTCGGGAAACACGCCGTCGAGACGGTGGCCGGGCGCGGTGATGACGGTCACGGCCACCTGCCGCGCGAGCGCGGCGCGCACGAGGGCCACGCTGCTGCCGGTGGCGCGGGCGCCGATCACGATGAGTCGCTTCATGCTGGATCCTTGATCGAGGACGGGAGAATGGCGCCGCTTCACGCGCCGGCTAACGCGCACGTCGGCGCAGGCGTTGCGCTTCGAGGCGCGGCAGCAGGTGCTGCACGACGCGCGGCAGCGTATAGATCGGCAACTGCGCGCACGTGAACACGAGCGCCATGGTCGGTGTCGCGGCGAGCCCGAGCGCGGCCCACATCAGGCCGACGTTGCGATTGGCGACGATCAGCGCGACATTGAGCCGGGTGCGGACGTCGCCGGGCGTGAGCCCGTACGCGATGATCTGGAAACCCGCGTTGACGGCGAACGCCAGTGCGATCGCGGTCAACGCGCGGTGCGGCGCATCGATGATCGATTGCTGCATGCCGGCCATCGTGCCGAGCGCGAACACCAGCAACGCGACGACGACGATCGCATCGATGGGCGTTGCATAACGATCGAGCCGGGCACCCGCAAACCGCCGTACAAGTAGCGCGACGCCCTCGGCGCTGCCGATCAGCAGCGCGAGCCGCAATGCGAGGCTCACAGGCGAGATCGCCACGGCCGCATCGTGGCTGAACCAGGCCGTCAGCAGCGGTGCGGTGAGCGGGACGAACACCATCGACGCGAGGGTCGCGACGAGCGCGACGCTCGCGTCGAGCGACAGCATCCGCGCGATCGTCGACGTGCCGCTCGACGGCGGCGCGCAATACGCGATCACCAGCGCGACGACCCAGTCGTACGGCAGGCCGGCGAGTCGCGCGGCGATGCCGAGCGCGACCGGGCACGCGATCATCGTCACGGCGGGCAGCAACAGCGACACGGCCGGCCGCCGCGCGACCGCGCGCACGGCGCTGGGCTCGACGCGCAGCAGCGTACCGAGCACGAACAGGAACACGGTGACGGGCATCAGCGGCCGAGCGAGAGCCGCGAGCGGCGGAACCAGCAGCCCGAGGACGACGCCGCATGCGAGCACGGTCGGGCCGCGCCGCACCGTCGCGGCGATCAGCGCGCGCACGGGCGAGCCTCGGGCCGGCGGCAAGCGGACATGAAACCGGAGCAGACAGCGGATGGCATGCGGATTCCTCGGAATAGGGCCGGCCAGCATCGAATGTTGCCTAGGCTAATCCGGATGATGTGCGAAGTAAAATGATATAAACTGAATCAGTAACAAGAGAAAGTGATATGAACATACCTCTGCTCGAAACCTTCCGGGCCGTCGTGCAGGAAGGCAGCGCGTTGCGCGCGGCCGAACGGCTGGGCTGCACGCAGTCGAACGTGACCGCGCGGCTGCGTCAGCTCGAAGAGTCGCTGGACGCGCCGCTGTTCGACCGGCACGGCAAGCGGCTGGTGCTGAACGATGCCGGGCGCCGGCTGATCCCGT
The DNA here is from genome assembly GCF_048565265.1 of Burkholderia theae. NCBI lineage: Bacteria > Pseudomonadati > Pseudomonadota > Betaproteobacteria > Burkholderiales > Burkholderiaceae > Burkholderia > Burkholderia theae. Next base: position 302,794 of record NZ_CP183463.1, on the reverse strand, counting down.
ATTGCGACCGCATCCTGCGCCTCGTCGACGAAGCGACGCAGGTGGTGCGCGAGACGCCGGTCGCACGCAGCTTCCGGCTCGGGTCGATGGAAAGCACGGCGGCCACGCGGTTGCCGGCGCTGGCCGCCGCCTTGAAGGAGCGCGATCCGGCGCTCGGCCTCGTGGTGCAGATCGGCAGCGAGCCGGAACTGGCCGACGCGCTGCTGCGCGGCCGGATCGACGCGGCGCTCACCGCGCGCGCGGTCGTCCGGCCGGGGTTGCGCTACGAACCCGCGTTTGCCGAGGATATGGTGCTGGTGAGCGCGGCCACGGTCACGCGCCGGCAACTGCTGGCCGACAACACGGTGCGGCTGCTGGCGTTTCACGACGGCTGCCCGTATCGCGCGGTCGCGGAGCACTGGCTGAAGGCGCGCGGTTTCGCGATCGAATCGGTGGCGTCGTTCGGCACCTTCGGCGCGATCCTCGGATGCGTGGCGGCCGGCATGGGCGTCGCGATCCTGCCGAAGCGGATCACGACCGAACACGTGGCGCGCAAGGAACTGCGCGCGCATGCGTTCGACGATCTCGACAGCGTGACGACCTATCTCGTCACACCCGAAGAAGCGCCCGCGCTGCCCGAACTCGACGCATTGCGCGCGGTGCTGGGCCGGCAGGCGGGGGCGTTGCTCGCGCGCTAGTCGGCAGCGCCGGCAACGCCCGCTACGCTACGCCGGCGCGACCGCGCGTTCGTCCGCGAAGAAATCGGCCTCGATTTCGCGGATGCGCCGGCAATCCTCGAGCAGCCGCTCGAACGTCGGGCTGTAGAGGCCGACCGTGCCGAGCGCCGTCTTCAGGTCGGTGGTCACGCGCAGCGTGTCGCCCACCTTGATCCATTGCTTGAGCCCGACGAACGACGGGAGCGCCTGGATCGCCTGCCACGTGAAGTCCTGCGCGAGCACGCCGTTGCGCGACGACAGCAGCAGCACGTGCCCGCAGTAACCGCGGAAATCCGTCGGCGCGGCGGTTTCGCCGAACAGCCGCTCCGGATGCAGCACGGCTTCGACGGCGGCCGACACGTGATTCTCGCCGCTGACCGCGCTCGTCAGCCGCGGATCGAGGCTGCCGTGCAGCCGCGCGTTCAGCTCGACGATCGTCGGGCCGTCGGCGGTATCGAACAGCTCGAGATGGGTCGGCCCGTAGCGCACGTCGAGCGCGTCGAGCACGTCGGCCGCGTAATCGAGCAGCGGCGCGTGGCGCGGGTCGGCATGGTTCAGCACCAGCATCTTGTCGAGGCGCGGCGCGTGCGTGCGGTCGCGGTGCACTTCCCACAGGCTGACCACCCGATGGCGGCCTTCGAACGACACCGAATCGACGATGTATTCCTGCCCCTCGGAATAACTCTGGATCACGATGTCGTCGTTCGGCTGGTTGTACAGCGAACGGGTGGCCAGCACATCGCGTGCGGCCTCTTCGACCTGTGTGAGCGTCCGGCAGATCTTCACGCCGGCCACGCCCGCGCTGCGCGCCGGTTTCACGACGAGCGGCAGCGTGCCGTGCGCGCGGGCCCATTCGAGCGCTTCGTCGACCGACGTGCTGTGGAAGTGTGCCGGCGCGCGCAGGCCGGCCTGGCGGATGCGCTCGTTCATCACGAACTTGTCGCGCCGCGCGGCCGACGTCGCGAGGTTGTTGCGATACGGCACGTCGAGCCGCTCGGCCAGCGTGTCGGCCAGCTCCAGCGCCGCGTCCAGGCCGTGCAGCACCGCGCCGATCCGCAGGTCGCTCAGTTGCGCGAGCGTCGCGTCGATGTCGCCGCGATGCTGGATCTGGCGGATGTAGTCGGACGGGACGAACTGGTTCCAGTAGATCTCCGGCAAATCGGGGTCGCTGATCACGTGCGCGCAACGGATGCCGTATGCGCGAAACGCGGGCGCCAGGTAGGCGGCGGTCGACGCGCCGTCGACGATCAGGACGGTATCGATGAAACGATGCTGCATGGATTCCTCGCTCGGCTGTGGGATCGGTTGAAGGGGGCGGCTGTCGGGTGCTCAGGCCCGCGTGCCGGCGTTCGGCGCATCGCCCGGCCAGCGCGCGGCCAGCACGATGCAGACGGCGACAAGGACGGCCGCGACGGCGAACGCGTGCGCCGCGCCGGCCACGATCGCCGTGCCCTGGCCCGCGACCAGCGCGCCGAGCGCCGCAACGCCGACGGCGGCGCCGACCTGGCGTGCGGTATTGAGGATCGCGGACGCGGTGCCCGAGCGGCCGGCCTCGACGCTGCCGAGCATCGTCGATGTCAGCGCGGGAATAGCGATGCCACCGCCGATCGCCATCGCCGCGAGCCCCGGCGCCAGCAGCGCATACGGCGTGTGCGCGGCGAGCGTTTGCCACAGCCACACGTAACCGGCGAGCGACACGGCGAGGCCGATGATCACGGTCGCGCGGAATCCGTACCGGACGGCGAGGCGCGCACTCGCGATATTGGCGAGCATGATGATCGTGAGCGGCGCGAGCGCGAGCCCCGATTCGGTCGCGGTGAAGCCGCGCGCGTTCTGGAAATAGAGGCTCAGCGAGAAGATCAGCCCGTAGAACGCGGCATTCGTGACCGCGCCGATCGCAAGCGTGCCCGGCACGCGTGCGATCCGGAAGAACGCAAGCTGCAGCATCGGCGCGGCCACGCGCCGCTCGATCGCGACGAACAGCGCGCCGAGCACGACCGACGCGGCCAGCGCGCCGGCCGCATATGGGTCGCCCAGTCCGTGTGCGCCGGCGCGGATGATCCCGCCCGTCAGCAGCCCGAGTACGAGCACCGCGACGATCTGGCCGGCCGGGTCGAACAGCCGCGTGCGCGCGGCGGCCGAATCCTGCACGTGGCGCAGCGTGAGCCACAGCCCGAGCGCGCAGATCGGCAGGTTGATGAAGAAGATCGCGCGCCAGCCGAGCGAATCGATCAGCAGGCCGCCGAGCGTCGGCCCGGCCGCGCTGATCGCGCCGCCCGTCGCGCTCCACCATGCGACGGCTTTCACGCGCGCGGCGGCATCGTTCGCGCAAGCATGCGTGATGAGCGCGAGCGACGTGGGCAGGATCATCGCGGCGCCGACACCCTGCGCGACGCGCGCGGCGATCAGCGCCGCCAGCGACGGCGCGAGCGCGCAGCCGAGCGATGCGAGCAGGAACAGCGCGAGGCCGTACGCAAACAGCCGGCGGCTGCCGAAGCGGTCGGCCAGCGTGCCGGACGTCAGCAGCAGCGCGGCGAACGACAGCGTGTACGCGTCGACGATCCACTGCAGCCCGTGAACGCTCGATCCGAATGAATGACCGAGGCTCGGAATCGCGACGTTGACGACGGTCACGTCGAGCTGGACGATCGCGAAACCGAGGCTCGCGGCTGCAACGGTCGGAAAGATCGCGCGCAGCGACGTGCGGTGCGGCGGCGCGGCCGTGGCGAGCGCACTGTCGAGCGCCTGAACCTGCTCGCTCATCGCGACTCCCCGGCTGCTTGGGGCGAGTGGAGCGCGTGGCACGAGAAGCCACATGCCGGCAACGGCACGTCGTATCCGAAGGCGCAGCGCGGCAGGCGGTATCGGTTCATCTGGCGGGTTTCCATATGGCGGATGAAGGGAGCAGGCTGCCCGTCGAGGGCGGTCCGCATCGTCGAATCCGACAGAAAACTAGCATCGACTCATAGGCGAATACAAATAATAAGCAGCGATTTTTTAACAAGTATTTGTGTTAAAGGCCGGCGCGATCGATGCGGCCTGACGCCGGCCGTGTTGCTGAACTTATATCGATTATTTTTGTTAGCAATCGATTTAATATCATTTCGCAACGCAACAGAGGTCTCCTAGTCTTGTCGAGCGCTGCGCACCGAGGACGGCACGGCGCGGCGGTGGTGCCTAACCGCTCTTCGACCCAAGATTCTTTATACGAGAGACCTATGACCTATCTCGCAGATGAACGCATCGTTTTGACGGCAGCGGAATCCGGTCACATCCGGAAGACGCTCGGCGCGCTGGCCTACGACCCGGCCGGCGGCGCCGGCTACATCAGCGCAGTACGCAAGCTCGCCTACAACGCCTTTCCGGACCGGGTCGTCGACGCATTCGACCGCGCGAAGGCCCCGACCGCGGACGCGCACGGCTCGATCGAGATCGACAACCTGCCGATCGACGATGACGTGCAGGGCAGCCCGAGGTTCGAGGAAACCGGCCGCTCGTTCAAGGCCGGCGTGCTGAGCGAGAACGTGCTGGTCGCGCTGAGCACGCTGGCCGGCGAGCCGTATTCGATCGCGCACGAAGGCCGCGAGCTCGTGAACAACCTCACGCCGCACAAGGCGACCGCGCGCGACTATACGGGCCTCGGCTCGGAGGTCGAGCTCGATTTCCATATCGAGAACGCCGCGCAGGCCCACATGCCCGAAGGCGACACGTCGCCGTTCGCGTTGCTGCTGCTCGGCGTGCGCAGCGAAGCCGGCGGTGGCCCGTACACGCGGCTCGCCGATGCGCGCCGCGCGCTGCAACTGCTGTCGCCGGACGATATCGCGCTGCTCTACGGCGAGCACTACATCATCCGCGTGCCGTACCGGTGGCGCGGCGCGGCGCCGACGCCGCGCGACAACACCGACCTGAGCGCCGTGCTGTCGGGGCCGCTCGACGCGCCGCGCGTGACGGTCGCGTTTTATCCGGACATGGTGCTGGCGGTCAACACGCGTGCGCAGGAGGCGCTGGCCAACCTGTATCGCGCGGTGCGCGAGGTGTCGTTCGGCGTCCAGGTGTCGCCGGGCAAGCTGGTGCTGATCAACAACCATTTCACGCTGCATTCGCGCGACCGTTTCGATCCGCAATACGACGAGAACGATCGCGCGTTTCGCTGGGTGCAGCGCGTGTTCGTCGCGCGCAGCCTGTGGAATTTCCGCGCATTCACGCCGCTGCAGGCGCGCGTATTCGATCCGAAAGCGCTGTATGCGGGCGAGTCGTCGGCGCAGCAACGCCCGATACCCGTCGCACAACCGGTGCCGCAGCGCGCGGCCGCGGCCGAACTCGAAGCCACGCCCGCATGAGCGGGCCGCGAACGCGGAGGGGGCGGCGACCTGCGCTGACCGTCGCCCAGCCCCCGCTCGTGTTCGACCCACGCATCAACGAACCGGAAGGAACCCCCGACAACATGAGAAGAACAGCATTTCCCGTGGCGCGCGTTGTTCGCGTGCTGGCCGCCGTCCTGCTCGGCGGCAGCGTCGCCGCACAGGCCGCGACGTTCGACCTGAGCCCCGAGCAGCCGGGCCGGCAGCGCGGCACCGTGAACCCGGTAGTCGAACAGGCGTTGCCGGGCGGCTTCAAGTTTGCCGAAACGAATACGCTGACGATCGGCATCGCGCCGAACCTGCCGCCGCTCAGCACGTACGCGACCGATGCGCGCACGGTGGTCGGCTTCGATCCCGATCTCGCGCAGCTCATTGCAGACAGCGTCGGCCGCAAGCTGAAGATCGTGCCGCTCGCGTGGGCCGACTGGCCGCTCGCGCTGCAGTCCGGCAAGGTCGACGCGGTGATCTCGAACGTGACGGTCACCGAGCAGCGCAAGGAGAAGTTCGACTTCTCGACCTACCGGCGGGATCAGCTCGGTTTCTACGTGAAGAACAACAGCCGGATCGCCGCGATCCGCGAGCCGAAGGACGTCGCGGGGCTGCGCGTAGTAACCGACTCGGGGACGAACCAGGAAAAGATCCTGCTCGAATGGAACCGGCAGAACGTCGCACGCGGCCTCGCGCCGGTCGAGATCCAGTATTACGCCGATGCGGCGGAGCGCTGGGTCGCGCTGCAGTCGGGCCGCGTCGACACGATCTTCAGCGTGAATTCGATGCTCGCGTACCAGGCGTCGCTGCGCGGCGATGCGAAGCTGATCGGCACCGTGAGCGGCGGCTGGCCGCGCACCGCGGATATCGCGATCACGACGCGCAAGGGCAGCGGCCTTGCCGATCCGCTGACGATCGCGATCAATGCGCTGATCGCGAACGGCAGCTACCGGAAGGTGCTCGGCCGCTGGAGTCTCGACGCCGAGGCGATCGACAAGTCGCAGACCAATCCGCCGGGGCTGCCGCGCACCTGAGCGTGATGCGGCGAACGTGCGATCAGGTGATCGGCCACTGCAGGATGACGATCCCGTCGTTGAAGTCGCTGTCGGCGCCGTCCTCGGACCCGAGCCAGCCGAGCCACACCGTGTCGCCCGCGGACAGCGGCGCGAGGCGCGCATCGGTCGCGGACTTCCTGCCGTTGGCCGATGCATCGATCCGGATCTTGCCGCCTTGCGAATTCAGCGTGAACAGCCTGACGCCGTCGTCGCTGTTGCCGACGAACGAGGCGGCCGGTTCCGGCGCATCGTCGATGAACAGTTTCAGATCCTGCCGGTCGGCGGCATTCGCGTAGAAGAGCGCCTTGAACGCGGTATTCGGCGGCAGGTTGAAGTTGCCGTTCCGGTCGGACGACGGCTTGAAATCCGGTTGCTTCGTATCCGGCTGGCTGCCGGCGATCTCGATCGACGTTTCCCAGCGGAAATAACCCGACACGGCGCCGTCGCGATCGAGCACGGCGAAATCGGCCGTACACGTGGTGGTGCCGGCGGCCAGCACCTCGCTGCGCCAGAAATGGTCTTTCATCGGCCGGCACGATGGATTGAGCAGGTCGTCGCCATCCGGTACCGGCGCGGTGGCGTTGCGCACTTCCGCTTCGATCGGCGCGACGATGCCCGCATCCTTCAACGCGAACCGGACGAACAGCACGCTCAACTCGGCACGCAGCGCCAGCGCGGTTTCGCGCAGGTGCAGCGCGTCACCCGGCGCGAGGCCGGCAAAGAGCCGGTTGTCGTTGTGGCCGAGCTGCCCGGCATCGCCCGGGCTCAACACGTAGATGTGCCGGCCGTCGATCACGGTCGGTGCAGCGGCATCCCGGCTCGCATCGGGGTAGGTCGACAGCAGCGTGACGGCATCGACGATCGCGAGCACATCGCAACGAAGACCAGACATGAACACTTCCTCCGCAACAAGGAAACGACACGGGCGACCGCCGCGCGGCCGCCCGCCTGCCGCGATCAGTTATGGATCGAGATGAACGGATCCCACGAGAAGCAGCCCTGGCTCTGGCAGTTGCGATCGATGATCTGGAACTGGAAGTGGTAGGTCACGCGGCCGACCTTCAGGCATTCCGACGACCAGTAGTAGTTCGCGACCTTCTGGCACGTCGGCACTTCCGGCTTGCTGGTGTTCGGCACCGGAATCGACGCTTCCGCGACCCGCGGCGTCGGTGTCGAGATCAGTTCGTTGCCGACGTTGCCGATGAACTTGTAGAACACCACCTGGTTCTCGAAGCCCAGCGACAGGCTCGTTTCACGCCAGCGGATCAGGTCGCCGACCTGCGCCTTCAGGTCGAGTTCGCCGCCCGCCTGCCCGGAGATGACGTTGTCCTGGTTGGTCACCATATAGACATAACGCCAGTCGATCAGCGTCGGCGCGGCCGGATTCTTGCTGGGATTCGGATATTTCTTGAGAATGGTTTCGGTATCGAAAGAAACGAGCACATCAGTGACGCGTGACATAGAAGCTCCCGTTTGAATGAATGGGACTAATTGTTGCGCGAATTTCTTCGTGCAGCGGCCATCGCCTTGTCCTGCAAGGCTACACGCTGATTGGGGCACGTACGGACGCGACGGCGAATGCAGGTTATCCCGTTCGATTCATTCTGGAAGCTGTGAAAGTAAACAGGGTCGTTAAAATAATTTCAGACGGTAATTTTAATATCGGAATCAATCGAATCGATGCGTGACATAAATATCGCGGCATTGAATCTGTTAATTGATTGATCGATTATTTTTCCGAAATGGGAAAAGAGGCGGGACGGCCGGCGACAGGCCGCTTAACGGTAGGTCCAGAGCCGATGCAGCACGAACGTCGTCGGCGGAACGAGCAGCGCGATCACGACGATGCTCATCCCGCGCGACACGTCGAACGCTTCGGCGGCCCGCGCGAGCAGCAGCGTTTCGAGGAAGCCGGCCAGCGTGACCGCGAGAAAGCGCAGCGCGTTGCGCGTGCGCACCGTCGACGAGAAGCTCCACAGCGTATTCGCGAGATACGAGAACGCCGTGGCGCACAGGAACGCGACCGCATTCGCGGCCACCAGCGTCGCATCGCACATCTCGAACATCGCCGATGCGACCAGCGTATGGATCGCGGTCGAGAACAGCCCCGACAAGCCGAAGCGCACGAGCCTCGTGCGTTCGGCATAGAGCAGGTCGATCATGGCCGTCTGCACGCGTTCAGCGTCCGTCGATCCGCGCACGGATCGGCTGCACGCGCCGGCGTGCGATCTGGCGGCGCGCGTCGCGCGCGACCGGGAGCTCGATCACCTTGGCATGCGCCTGGTAGCGGCGGCGGATCAGGTACACGGGCCGTTGCTTCGACTCGTCGTAGATTCGCCCGATGTATTCGCCGACCACGCCGATGCCGATCAGCTCGATGCCGCCGATGAACAGCGTGATCGAGATCAGCGACGCGTAACCGAGCACCGGATTACCGAACAGCAGCGTGCGCAAGACGATGAACGCGCCGTACAGGAACGCGAGCGCGGCGATGCCGACGCCGATATAGGTCCAGCTGCGCAGCGGCACGGTGCTGAAGCTGGTGATCCCCTCCAGCGCGAAATTCCACAGCTTCCAGCCGGAGAACTTCGAGTGTCCGGCGCTGCGCGGATCGCGCTGGTATTCGACGATCACGGTCCGGTAGCCGACCCACGCGAACAGCCCCTTCATGAAGCGGTGCCGCTCGGGCAGGCTGCGCAGTGCATTCACGACCTTGCGGTCCATCAGCCGGAAATCGCCGACGTTCTCCGGCAGCTTCACATCCGACAGCAGGTTGTGCACGCGGTAGTAGATCGCGGCGGCGGTGCGCTTCGCGAACGAATCGCAGGCGCGGTTGCTGCGCTTCGCCGCGACGACCTCCGCGCCGTCGCGCCAGTGTTCGATCATCACCGGAATCAGGCTCGGCGGGTCCTGCAGGTCGGCGTCGAGCGGGATCACCGCGTCGCCGGCGGCTTCGTCGAGGCCGGCCGTCAGCGCCGCTTCCTTGCCGAAGTTGCGGGTGAGATCGATGACGCGCACGCGCCGTTCGGCGGTGCTGATCCGGATCAGGCGTTCGAGCGTGTCGTCGCGGCTGCCGTCGTTCACGCAGACGATCTCGAAGCGGATCGACTCGATGGCCGTCAGCAACGGAATCACGACGTCGAAGAAGCGCTCGACGGCCTCGCCTTCGTTATAGAACGGCACGACCAGCGAAATGAGCGGCGTGTAGTGTGGTTCCCGCATGATGATTCCCCTTTGTGATGTCGCTTCACCGGTCCGCGCCGAAAGTCGGGCGGCCGGCGCGGCGCATTCCGTACGCCGGGCGGTGGTGCGGTCGGACCGGATGCGCGAACCCGGTCTCGGTCGAGTAGTCACGTGCGTCCGGTATCGTCGGCACGTCGTGTCGTTCCCGGGCGATCCGGCTGACGAGCAGCGCGAGCGACGCCAGCGTGACGAGCGGCATGAACTGGAACGACAGATGCGGCACGACCGCGAGGCCCGCGAGCGGCATCGGCCACATCAGCATCAGCCATTCGCGATCGAAGCGCCGCCAGCCGTGCGTCCACGCATAACGCGCGTACCACGCGATCACGATGCCGTACCACGTCAGGTCGTAGTCGTACAGGTAAGGGCTGACGAGCAGGCATGCGCACACGAGGGTCGCGGCGCGCAGCGCATAGGAACACGCACCGCGCCACGCGTAGACCACGGCAAAGACGGCGGCCGCGGCCGACAGCAGCTGCAGGCTGCGCGCGACGAGCGCGGGCCAGCCGGCCATCGTCGCGAGCGCGAACACGGTCGGCATGCGCGCGAGCTTCGCGTGACCGGTGCCGACGATCGCATACACGTTGCCGATCACATGCGCGAACGAGACCCACGGGCCGACGCCGAACGCGAGCGTCGCAAGCGCGGCGCTGCCGGCGATCGTCGCGGCCCACGCGGCCAGCGCGCGCCATTGGCCCGCGCACAGCAGCGCGAGCGGGAACAGCACCGCGAGTTGCGGCTTCATCGTCAGCAAGCCGAAGCAGATCCCGGCGCACACGGGGCGGCGGTTCAGCACGAGCAAGCCGATGCCGGCGAGCAGCGCGGTGAAGAGGCTGGTCTGCCCGACGATCACGGTGAGGAACGCGCCGGGGAAGGCGAGCGTGCACAGCCACGCGGCATCGCGCTGCACGGTCGCGCGGATCGTCGCGGCGAACAGCGCATACGTGACGCCGAGCCACAGGACGAGCGCCAGCGTGTACGGCAGCCAGCCGAGCGGTAGCACGAGCAGCAGCATCGTGGGCGGATAGAGCCACGGCAGCGTGCCGTCCGCGAGCGTCATCGTCGGGAGCGCGAGCTTCTGGACCGCGAACAGCGCGGGGAAGTGCCATGCGTCGGCGCCGTGCCCGTGCGCGGCGAGCCACGCGGCGCTCCAGATCGGCGAGAAATCCTGCGACAGCGGCTCCAGTGCGCCGTGGCGCGACAGGGCCACGCGGATCACGTAGATGCCGATGAACAGCAGTTCGGCCAGCAGCACGCCCGCCGCATAGAGACGCACGCGATCGCGATTGAGCCAGTGCGGGTAGCGGCGCGGGCCCGCGATCGGGAGTTCCGGATGCACGTCGACGGCCGGATGCGCGTGGCGGGCGAACGAGGGCGCCTTCATCATGCGCTCCGCGACGCGAGCGCCGTGCGGCGCACGACGACGAACAGCACCGCGAGCAGCACGAGCGGCCCGATCTGCGGCAGCTTCATCAGCCGGTTCAGCATCTCGAAGATCGGCAGCAGCCACGCGAGCAGGAGAATGCCCTGGTCGCCGGGCAACCAGCCTTCGTCGAGACCGTGGGCGAGCAGGCAGAAGATCGCGATGCCGAGCCACGTCAGTTCGTAGTTCCACAGATACGGCGTCGTCAGCAGCGTGGCGACCGCCAGCACCGCGCCGCGCAGGCGCATGTCGCGCGTGCGGCGCCACACGTCGACGGCGGCCGTCAGTGCGAGCACGGCGATCGCCGCTTGCGCGGCCAGCGCGACCGCGACCGGCGCGCCCGCGAGCCGCAACGCGGCGAACGGCGTCGGCGATGCGAGCCAGTACGACGCGAGCATGAAATGCTGGTCGCGGACCGTCGACATCGCATGGCTCAACCCGTGCAGCGCGGCGGGGCCGGCCAGTGCGACGCCGGCCGCCGCGAACAGCGTCGCGCTGATCGCCGCCGCGGCGAAGGTGCGCCACGCACGCGCCGCGATCAGCACGAACGGGAACACCACGGCCAGCTGCGGCTTGATCGCGAGCAGTCCGATCAATACGCCGGCCAGGATCGGGCGCTTGCCGAGCAGATGCAGCGCGAGTGCCGCGAGGCCGGCGGTCAGGATGCTGTTCTGGCCGAACAGCGCGGACATGCACACCGCCGAATACCCGAGCACGACGAGCGCCGCCGCGCGCGGCACGGGAAGATGCGCGCGCAATCCCGACAACCGCGAGACGGCGAACGCGTAGCATAAAAGACTGCCCGCGAAAAAGAGGAAATATGCGGGCAGGAAAGGCACGAGGGCAACCGGAGCGATGAACAGCAACATCGTCGGCGGATAGAGCCAGGGAAGCGGCCGGTGCTGCAGATACGCACCGAAGTGCGTGAACTCGGCCTGCAAGAATGACGAAGGGTCGTAGGCCGATGCCGCGTGGCCTTGCAACACGAGATGCGATGCGGTCCAGAAGACCGAGAAGTCGATGCCGGGGCGAGCGGTGGCGTTCGAGGTGAAGCCGTCGGTCACGATGCCCCAGACGATCAGCAACGACGCGAAGAGCATCAGCATGATGCAGCTGTACGGAATGATCCGGTCAGCCGTCAGCCATTGAGCCCGGTGTATGGCGCGATCGCGCGTCCCACGATTGGCTGTGTGCATGATGCCCCGTATGTGGTTGAAGCCGCTTGGTCTGTCGCGGCTGTTTCATGTTGTCGTGCCGCCGGATCGAATCGCTCTGAATGGCGTTGTCCGGTGAATGCATTGTTGGAGAAAAAATCGCACGACGCAAACCACGCACGGAAACCCGGCATGTCGATATGCCGGTGAGTCGCGTGAAAACCGTGTTTTCAGGTATGAGAAATCGACACGGCCGGAATTTATGTATCCGGCTTGAAACATTTGGCGATTTTCGTCGGTGTGGCACGCCGCCGATCCCGCGAAACACGACCGGCTTCCCGCGTTCGGGAAAGTCCCGAGAAAAAAATTTGGACCCTTTGCGCAGCGCGGCGACGCGTATCCCGGCGTGCCGCGTTCGCCGGAACGCATATATCAAATCTGAAACATTTTGCGTGTCGCGTCACCGGCCGGGGAGTGCCGCGATCGCTGGAGCCCTTGATAGGCCGAGATTCCGCTCGAGATGGTCCGCTCTTTGCGTAAGCGTTGGCACGGCAGTCGACGACGTGATGACCGGGCGGTTCTGAAAAAGACAGACGGAACCGACTCGACAATCACCCGCGGAAAGGAAGGCCGGAGCGCATCGGGGCAACACGCAGCTCCAGGTCGATGAACCGCGAGCACCATCGTCGGCCGGCCAATGAGACCCGGTATCGTCAGGGCAATAAAAATCGGCATGGCAGCACACGGGGTATAAAAATGAAAGACCACAGCACATCGCGGCTCGCAGACCGCGACAAAAACGATCTGCAGCGTCGCCGGGAGTGTGTCTCCCGTTCAATTGAATTCCGCGCATCGAACGGCAATGACGCCGTTCCGGTCGATCGGCTCACCGGCTTCATCCGGCTGATCGAACCGGTTGCGCATCTCCTGCGTTTCCTCTCGCTCAAATCCGTTCGCACGGACACGTGTGTGCATCCCTGTCTTCGCAGCTGAGCGTCGCGTTCCGATTTTCTTGTAGTGCCGGTGGTGCCCCCGTCCCCGACGTCGTGCCCGACGAAGGGAATTTAATAGCAGTCCGAAAGGAGATTACTCATGTCAAGAGTCATCGAAAAGATCGCATGGTTCATCCAGGATCAGGAAGGTGTGACGGCCATCGAATACGGCCTGATCGCCGCGCTGATCGCGATCGGAATCGTCGTTGCGTTGACGACGATCGGTACGGATCTCAAGACCGTGTTCAGCACGGTTGCGGCTGATCTGGACTCTGTAGTAGCAGGCATCTGATGGGCGGCACGACGAGCGACTCAGCCGAATCGTTCATCGCCACCATACGGCATCAACAACATGTCTCGACGTATCGATGCACGGTCAACCGACCAGCCGGCACGCGAGCACTTTGAGCCTCACCACACAAGGAGATCATCATGTCCAAGTTCATTCAACAAGCCAGCCGTTTCGTTCGCGATGAAGACGGCGTGACCGCCATCGAATACGGCCTGATCGCCGCGCTGATCGCAGTCGGCATCATCCTCGCGCTGTCGACCATCGGGAAGGACCTCAAGACCGTGTTCAGCACGATCGCGGCCGACCTGGATTCGGCGGTGGCAGGCATCTGATGGACCGTACCGCGGACGGCTCGGCTGGTGCAGTGCTCGAGCCGTCCCGGTCTTCCGATCAACCGGAACCGGAGATCATCATGCGGACCCAAGTGCGTGTCGTCAGCCGCTGGATCGGCGACGAGCAAGGCGTGACGTCGATCGAGTATGCGTTGCTCGCGGCGATGTTCTCCGTCGCCGTGCTGGGCAGTGTCGTCACGCTAAAAGGCTCGCTCGGCGATGCGTACCAGGCGATCGCGACGGCCGTGACGCTTGCCGTGACCACCGCGCTGGCGCTGGTTTCCTGATTCACCGAATTCGATCCGCGAGGTTCGCCATGTTACCTGTTGCGCCGCCTTACCCGGTTCCGTTGTGCGTGACGCTGCTCGCGGTCGCCGCGGCCAGCACGGACATCGCGACCCGACGCATCCCGAATCGCCTCGTCGCGCTCGGACTCGGCGGCGCGCTGATCGCCCAGTGCATGTTGCACGGCGTCCTGGCTGGCGCACTCGGATGGCTCGCCGGTGCCGCGACCGGCTTCGGCCTGCTGCTGCCGTTCTACCTGTTGCGCGGCATGGCGGCCGGCGACGTGAAGCTGATGCTCGCGATCGGTGCGTGGGTCGGCGCGGAAATGACGTTTTACATCGTGCTGGCGACCTTCATCGCCGGCGGGATCGGCGGCATCGCGTTCGCGCTGTTGCGCGGCCGGATGCGCCAGATGTGGGCGAACGTCCGCGCGCTGATCGCGCGGCGCTCGCAGGGGGCGCGCACGGATGCCGCCGACGGCCCCGTCGAAATCGCCTCGGTCGGCACGCTGCCGTATGGCGTGGCGATCGCGGCCGGCACGCTGGGCATGCTGTTCGCGTCGTACGCATAGCGCGACGAACCCGCATAGAGGACGGAACGACCATGAACACGAACCACACCGAACCGAGACGCGACGCGCAGGTGGCCCACCTGCCCGATCCGCTGCCGTCGCGGGAGGCGCATACGAAGCTGGGCGCGCAGCTGCCGGCGGCGCCGCGCACGCTCGCGGAAACCGGGCTGAGCACGACCTTCGTCGCCGGCCTCGTGCTGAAGTCGACGCTGATGCTCGGCCGCCCGTCGTACGGCGACCTGGTCGAGCGGCACTGCCTGCCGCTCGCGGTGCTCGACGACATCTTCGCCTTCCTGGTGCGCGAGCATCTCGTCGAGCTCACCCATCGCGGCGCGACCGATCTCGACGTGACGTTCCGCCTGACCGACGCGGGCCGCGTGCTCGCGCTCGAGGAACGCGCGCGCAGCGGCTACAGCGGGCCGGCGCCGGTGACGCTCGACGCGTATCTCGCCAGCGTGAGCGCCCATTCGGTGCACAAGCTGCACATCGCGCAGGAAGACGTGTGGAGCGCGTTCGAAGGCATCGTGATCGACACGGCGGTGCTCGATGCGGCGGCCGCGGCGCTGAACGCGGGCCGTCCGTTGCTGATCTACGGCCCGGCCGGCAGCGGCAAGACCTTTCTCGCCGAGCGGCTCGGCTCGCTGATGCACGGCCGCGTGCCGGTGCCGCATGCGATCTGCGCGGCCGGCGAAGTGATCCAGATCTACGACCCGCTCGTGCACGTCGACGTGGCGTCGCAACCGGGCAGCCAGTCGGTCGATCGCCGCTGGCGCCTGTGCAAGCGGCCGGTCGTGATGTCCGGCGGCGAACTGACGCTCGACGAGCTCGACCTGCGCCGCGACGAGGCCGCCGGTTTCTACCAGGCGCCGCCGCACATGAAGGCGAACATGGGCATGTACATCGTCGACGATCTCGGCCGCCAGCGCGTCGAGCCGCGCGACCTGCTCAATCGCTGGCTGCGCCCGCTCGATCGCGGCGTCGATTTCCTGACGCTCGAATCCGGCAACCGCTTCGTGCTGCCGTTCGACGTGTGGCCGGTGTTCTCGAGCAACCTCGCGCCGGACCAGTTCTGCGACGACGCGTTCCTGCGCCGCCTCGGCTCGAAGCTGCACGTCGGTGCGATGTCGATCGACGCCTACCGCGCCGTGTACGACGCGGCCTGCGCATCGCTGGGCCTCGTCTCGGCGAGCGATGCCTTCGACTACCTGCTGCACCGGCTGCACCTGCCGACCGGCAAGGCGTTTCTCGCGTGCTTTCCGGCGGACCTGCTGCGCCTCGTAGCCGCCGGCGCGCGTTACCGCGGCGATCCGCTCGAGGTGACGCACGACGCGTTGTACGACGCGTGGGCCAGCTATTTCGGCGCGGCGCCCGAACGGGACGGCAGCCATCCGCCGCCCGTTGAGCGCGGTGGACGTACGTTCATCACCGGTTGAGCCGTTTCTTTCACGATTCGTCGAGGAGCATTGCCATGAAAAACAGTCGAGCGCTCATGATGCTGGTCGTCGCGATGGTCGCGGGTCTTGCCGCGGTCGTGTTCGCGTCTCACTGGCTGGTACAGACATCCACGAGTTCGGTCACGCCGGTCGCGGTGGCCACCACCGACCTGAACCTGGGCGAACCGCTCGGGCCGAACCAGATTCACATGGTCAGCTGGCCGTCGGGCAGCGTGCCGACCGGCGCGTTCACCGATACGAAAGGGCTCGAAGGGCGGGTCGTGCGCACCAGCCTGTCGCGCGGCGAGCCGGTGATCGAGTCGAAGCTCGCACCGGTCGGCACGAAGGGCGGGCTGTCCGCGGTGATCGCCGACGGCAGCCGCGCGATCACGGTGCGCGTCAACGACGTGGTCGGCGTCGCGGGTTTCGCGCTGCCGGGCAACTACGTCGACGTGATCGTCAACACGCAGGAACAGCAGGGCAAGACCGACGGGCAGAGCATCTCGAAGATCGTGCTCGAACACATCCTCGTGCTCGCCGTCGCGCAGCAGGTCAGCCGCGACGACACCGCGCCGAAGGTCGTCAACGCGGTGACGCTGGAAGTCACGCCCGATCAGGCCGAACGGCTCGACCTCGCACGCAGCGTCGGCACGCTGTCGCTCGTGCTGCGCAACCAGGTCGACCAGAAGACGCTGAACACCGGCGGCGCGACCAAGATAACGCTGCTCGGCAAGGAACCCGTGCCCGAAGCGCCGCCGGCTCCCGTACACGTTCGGACGGTGCGCGTGCACGTCGCGTCGCACGCGGCGCCGGAAGCGCGGCGCGACTGCGTCGGCGTGCTGACGGGCGTGAAGGGCAGCGTCGAATGTTTCTGAAGCAGATCAACACATCCAGATAAACAGATTGGCCGTCCGTGAAGCGCGGCGGCCTGGGAAGTCGACAACCGGCACGGCGCCGGTCTCTCGGGGGATCAGACGAAATGAAGATCAAACCGCAATGCACAGGTACCGGCCCACTGCGGACGCGCGTCGCACGGGGCACGATGATGGCCGCGATCCTCTGTTCAGGATGGCTGACCGTATATGGCGCACTGGCCCAGGAAGGCATCGAAACGGGCGTGCTGACGAAGGGCGGCGCCAGCGCGCCGGCCGCGA
Organism: Burkholderia theae; assembly: GCF_048565265.1. NCBI lineage: Bacteria > Pseudomonadati > Pseudomonadota > Betaproteobacteria > Burkholderiales > Burkholderiaceae > Burkholderia > Burkholderia theae. Next base: position 285,816 of record NZ_CP183463.1, on the reverse strand, counting down.
TCGGCAAGGGTCCGGTACAGATGACGATCAGCATGGCGCCGGCAGCGGCCGCCGCACCCGCCGCTGCGTCCGGGCCGCTGCACGGGCCGAACTGCGTCGGCGCGGTGCGCGAGTCGACCAGCGTCAGCGTGCCGCTCGGCAAGTCGCTGCTGGTGCCGATGCCGGAGCCGGTCCGCAACCGGACGATCGGCAACCCGGCCGTCGCGCAGGCAACGATGGTGTCGCCGCAGACGCTGTACATCCTCGGGCTGTCGGTCGGCACGACCAACATGATCGTGCAGGGCAGGAGCGGCGCATGCCGCGTGATCGACGTCGCGGTGGGCGCGGATGCCGGCGGCCTGCAGGCGTCGCTGCTGCAGCTGATGCCGGCCGAACGCGACATCCGCGTGACGACCGCGGCCGGCACGATCGTGCTGTCGGGCACCGTGTCGAGCTCGCAGGCCGCGCAGCAGGCCGTGCAGATCGCACACGCCTACGGCGACAGCGCCGGCGACCCCGCCGGGGGCGCCAAGTCCGGCAGCGGCGTGCTGAACATGCTGGCCGTCACGTCGCCGCAGCAGGTGATGCTCGAAGTGAAGGTGGCCGAGGTGTCGAAGACGCTGATCAACCAGATGGGCAGCGCGCTCAACATCCAGGGCGGGTTCGGTTCGTGGAGCGGCGCGCTGGTCAGCAACCTGCTCGCGGGCGTGTCGAGCGCGGTCGCCTTCAGCAAGGCGAACAACAAGCCGTTCAACATCGCGGCCGATGCGCAGAACACCGACAACCTCGTCAAGATCCTCGCGGAGCCGAATCTCGTGACGATCAGCGGCCAGGAAGCCACGTTCCTCGCCGGCGGCAAGATCTTCATCCCGATCCCGCAAAGCAGCGGCAACGGCATCTCGTCGATCACGCTGCAGGAAGAGGAGTTCGGCGTCGCGCTGAAGTTCACGCCGACCGTGCTCGCAAACGGCCGGATCAGCCTGAAGGTCGCACCGGAAGTGTCGGAGCTGTCGCAGACGGGCGTCACGCTGAGTGCGTCCAACATCGGCGGTACGTCGATCCTGCCGCTGATCACGACACGGCGCGCGTCAACGACGGTCCAGATGAGCGACGGCGAATCGTTCGCGATCGGCGGGCTGATCAAGGACAACGGGACCGGCTCGCTGAAGGCGATCCCGGGCGTCGGCGAAGTGCCGGTGCTCGGCGCGCTGTTCCGCAGCACGTCGTTCCAGCAGGACCGCACCGAGCTGATCTTCCTGATCACGCCGCACCTGGTGAAGCCGCTGCAGACCGCGGACGTGCCGCTGCCGACCGACAGCTTCTCGAAGCCGAACGAAGTCGACGTGTATGCGACGGGCAACATGGAAGGCCGTGGTGGGGTCCGCCGGCCGGGCACGCAACCCGCGAACGGCGCGGCGGCAGCCCCGCAGGCACCTGCCCAGGCACCGGCTCCGGTTCCGGCACCGCAATCGGAAGCGCCCGCCGGCGCGGCCGCCGCGCTGCCCGCGCCGCGCGCGCCGCAAGGCACGGACGTACAGCCGCCGGTGCCGGCCGAGCCGCACAAGACGCCCGCGCCGGTGGCGGCCACCGCACCGCAGCCCGACACGGCCAACGCGGCCCGCATCGCGCACATCGAAGCCGCCGCCGCGCGCCTTGCGGCGGCCGGCACCGCCACGCCGGCCCAGCCGGCGGCGCGATCCACGCACCGGATACCGGCGGCCCCACGCGCACAAGTTGCACGTGCGAGCGCGGAACCCGAATCCACCGATCGTTGAACCCATCCAAGGGGACGCTCATGAAATCCGCCTACCTCGTATTCGTGCGCCGCGCGGCGCTCGCCGTACCGCTCGCCTTCGCGCTTGCCGGCTGCATGTCGTCGACGCCGGTGTGGGACACCCGCTTCGGCGAATCGGTCCGCGCGGTGATGCAGGCCCAGATCATCGATCCGCATGCCGCCGAGCACGCGACAGCGCCGGCGGTGGTCAACGGCGGCGCCGCCACGGCCGCGCTCGACAACTACGACAAGTCGTTCAAGCAGGTCGATCCGCCCACCAATGCCTTCGTGATCGGTATCGGCAAGGCCAGCCAGTAACGACGGCACGCTCAGGGAGAACGCCATGTCCAGCGCAACTCGTTATCCGAAAGTCACCCGTCGCGGCCTGCATCGCCAGCGCGGCGCCGTCGCGATCATCGTCGGTCTCGCGCTGGCGGTGATGATCGGGTTCGTCGGTCTCGCGCTGGACCTCGGCAAGCTGTACGTCACGCGCAGCGAACTGCAGAACAGCGCCGATGCGTGCGCGCTGTCCGCTGCGCGTGATCTGACTTCGGCGATCAGCCTGTCCGTCGCCGAAGCGGACGGCATCGCCGCCGGCCATCTCAACTTCGTGTTCTTCCAGAACAAGTCGGTGCAGATGCTGACGAATGCGAACGTCACGTTCAGCGACTCGCTGACCGATCCGTTCCTGCCGAAGAATTCCGTCACGACGCCGGCGAACATGAAGTACGTGCAATGCACCGCGAAGCTGAGCAACATCGCGCACTGGTTCATCGAGGTGCTGAACGTGCTGCCGGGCACCAAGCTCGCGAACGCGGCGGAAGTGTCGGCGAGCGCGATCGCAACCGTCGGCGGCGGCCAGACCGCCTGCGCGATTCCGGTGTTCGTATGCCGCGCGACGGGGGCGCCGTCCTACAACGTCGGCGACTGGATCACGTCGCCGTCCGGTTCGTCCTACGGGCCCGGAAACTTCGGCTGGGCGGCGCTCGACGGCTCGACGAACGAACCGACCATCGCGGGCGAGTTGTCGGGCAACACCTGCAATATCACGAGCCCACCCGATCTCGGCAGCACGGGCCTGAAGTCGGCGTCGCTGCGCGCCTGGAATACGCGCTTCGGCATCTATACGAACGGCGCGAACGGCTCGAGCGGCCAGCCCGACTTCACCGGCTATGCGTATGTCGGCCCGAACTACGGGCCGCCGGGAACGGCGGGTATCAAGGGCGACGCGTACACGCAGTTCGTGACCGACCGCACGGCCTTCAAGTCCTACCAGGGCGACGGCGCGCCGCCGGCGGGCAGCGGGATCGCCACCAACGGCACCGTGACCGCGAGCAACTACCAGACCTATGGCGGCGACCGTCGTGTCGCGCTCGCGCCGGAAGGCGACTGCTCGTCGCTGAAGGGCAGCAGCGGCAAGGTGCACGTCACGCAATGGGATTGCGTGCTGATGCTCGATCCGTTGCCGTTCAGCCCCGGCAGCGGCGGGGTCATCGCCCACCTCGAGTACCTCGGCTCGTCCGTCTCCGGCAACAATCCGTGCGCGACGCACGGCTTGCCCGGCGACGGCAGCGCGTCCGGGGTCCAGGTGCCGATGCTCGTTCAATAGGGAGAGGCGATCATGAAAAAGCCCCCGTTTCGTCGTTCGCGCACCCGTGGCGTCGCCGCCGTCGAGTTCGCGCTCGTGCTGATGCCGATGGTCATGCTCGCGACCGGCGTGGCCGAGTTCGGCCGCGCGATCTACCAGTACGAGACGCTGACCAAGGCGACGCGCGACGCGGCGCGCTACCTGTCGATCTGGCTGCCGACCGACAGCGCGTATCCGGTGTCGGCGGCGCAGTGCCTCGTCGTGTACGGCAGCACGACCTGCGGCGCGTCCGGCACCGAGCTGGTGCCGGGGCTCAAGACCTCGATGGTGACCATCTGCGACGCGGCGCATACGACCGGCTGCAGCGACGCGTCCGACCCGTCGCAGTTCTCGAACCTGCCGACCTACGACGCGAGCAACAACGCGGCGAGCGGCACGGCGACGGGTGCCATCAACGTCGTCGAAGTGAAGGTCAAGGGCTACAAGTACCAGCCGATTCCCGCGTTCCCGGGGCTGTCGACGATCACTTTCGGCAACATCATCACCGTGATGAGGCAAGTGTCATGAACGCGCGCCCCTTCCCCCTGTCGCGCCGGCGCGGCCAACGCGGCTCGACGATCGTCGAGTTCGGGCTGATCGCGTCGGTGCTGATCATGCTGCTGATCGGCATCTTCGAATTCGGCCGCGTGCTGTTCTACTGGAATACCGCGAGCGAGGCCGTGCGCCTCGGCGCGCGCACGGCGGTGGTCTGCGACGTGAATGCCGCTGGCATCGCGAAACGCGTGACCGCGCTGCTGCCGCTGCTGTCGAGCGCGAACGTGTCGGTGAGCTACTCGCCGGCGAGCTGTACCGTGAACACCTGCGCGTTCGTGACCGTCAGCGTCACGAACGTCACGGTCAAGACGATGATCCCGTTCGTGAACGTCACGGTGACGATGCCGCCGTTCACGACCACGCTGCCGCGCGAAAGCCTGACTTCCGCGACCGGCGGCAACGCTTGCAACTGATCGAACAGACGAGGCACACGACATGATCAATATCCTCGTAGCTTCCGACGATACCGCGCGACTCACGCAGATCGCACGCCTCGTGGCCGACAGCGGACGCTATCGCGCGACGCGCGCGACCGGCCGCCCGTCGCAGATCGAGCATCGCACCGACGGGCTCGACGCGTTCGACATCCTGCTGGTCGACGGCACGTCGCTCGATCCGTCCGACCCGTCCGAGCTGTCGGCGATCGAGCGGATCTGCCGCGGGCACGCGGGCCTGACCTGCATCCTGGTGACGGCGGACGCGTCGCCGCGCGTGCTGCTCGACGCGATGCGCGCCGGCGCGCGCGACGTGCTGCAGTGGCCGCTCGATCCGCAGGCGCTCGGCCGTGCGCTCGAGCGTGCCGCCGCGCAAAGCACGCGGTGCGACACCGACGATACGCGGATCGTGTCGTTCATGTCGTGCAAGGGCGGCGCCGGCACGAGCTTCGCGGCCAGCAACGTCGCGTTCGAGATCGCCGAGGGCTTCAAGCGCCGCGTGCTGCTGATCGACCTGAACCAGCAGTTCGCCGATGCGGCGTTCCTGGTCAGCGACGAAACCCCGCCGTCGACGCTGCCGCAGCTTTGCGCGCAGATCGAGCGGCTCGACAGCGCGTTTCTCGACGCGAGCGTCGCGCACGTGACGGAGAACTTCCACGTGCTCGCGGGCGCCGGCGACCCGGTCAGGGCCGCCGAGATGCGCGAGGATGCGCTCGAATGGATCCTCGGCGTCGCCGCGCCGCGCTACGACTTCGTGATCTTCGACGTCGGCGTCGGCATCAATCCGCTGTCGATGGTCGCGCTGGATCGCAGCGACCAGATCCAGATCGTGCTGCAGCCCGCGATGCCGCACGTGCGCGCCGGCCGCCGGCTGCTGGAGATCCTCGTGTCGCTCGGCTACTCGACCGACCAGATGCGGCTCATCGTGAACCGCGCGACGCGCGCGAGCGACCGGACCCGCACCGCGCTCGAGGAAGTGCTCGGCCTGCAGGCCGCCTGCACGATTCCCGACGACGCCGAGACCGTGCTCGAAGCGATCAACCAGGGGCATCCGGTGTCGCGGCTCGCACGCAGCACGGCGGTCGCGCGCGCGCTGCAGGCCTGCGCGAAACAACTCGTCGACGGGGAAGTGCGCGCCGGGCACAGCGCGGCGCGCAGCGAACCGCTGATGTCCAGGCTGTTCGGCCGCAAGGCCACGCCGAAACTCAAGTCCATGTAACTCTTTCGGGGAAACCATCATGTCATTGCGCGAACAGATGTCGTTGCACCGGACGGCCCCGCTGGCGACGGGCAGCGAACCGGTGGGCCCGGCCCATTCGTCGGTACGCGACGCGTACCAGAAGCTGCGCCGCGAAATTCACCTGGCCGTGCTCGAACGCGTCGAGCTGGAGCGCCTGTCGCGGATGCCGCCGGAGCAGGTCCGCCAGGAAATCTCCGCGCTGATCTCGCGGATCCTCGACGACGAGCGGATGCCCGCGAACGACATCGAGCGGCGCCAGCTCGCGATCGACGTGTACGACGAGATGTTCGGCTTCGGCCCGCTCGAAGCGCTGCTGCGCGACCCCGGCATCTCCGACATCCTCGTGAACACGTACCGGCAGGTGTACGTCGAGCGCTGCGGCCAGCTCGAACTGACCGACGTGACGTTCTACGACGACGCGCACCTGATGAAGGTGATCGAGAAGATCGTGTCGCGCGTCGGGCGCCGCATCGACGAATCGAGCCCGATGGTCGACGCGCGGCTGCCGGACGGCTCGCGCGTGAACGCGATCATCCCGCCGTCGGCGATCGACGGGCCGCTGATGTCGATCCGGCGCTTCGCGGTCAACCCGCTGAAGATGGACGACCTGGTGCGCTTTCACAGCCTGACGCCGCCGATGGCGGAACTGCTCGACGCGCTGTCGCGCGCGAAGGTGAACGTGCTGGTGTCGGGCGGCACCGGCAGCGGCAAGACGACGCTGCTCAACATCCTGTCCGGCTTCATTCCGCGCAACGAGCGGATCGTGACGATCGAGGACGCGGCCGAGCTGCAACTGCAGCAGCCGCACGTGCTGCGACTCGAAACGCGCCCGCCGAACATCGAGGGCAAGGGCGAGATCACGCAGCGCACGCTGGTGCGCAACGCGCTGCGGATGCGGCCGGACCGGATCATCCTCGGCGAAGTACGCGGCGCCGAAGCGCTCGACATGCTCAACGCGATGAACACCGGCCACGAAGGCTCGCTCGCGACGATCCATGCGAACACGCCGCGCGACGCGCTGACGCGGCTCGAGAACATGATCAGCATCGGCGGGCTGTCGCTGCCGCCCAAGACGATGCGCCAGCAGATCGCGTCGGCGATCTCGGTGGTCGTGCAGGCGGCGCGGCTCACCGACGGCAAGCGCAAGATCGTCAGCATCCAGGAGCTGACCGGGATGGAAGGCGACATCATCAACATGCAGGAGATCTTCACGTTCAAGCGCACGGGCGTGGACCGCGACGGCTCGGTACGCGGCCACTTCTGCGCGACCGGCGTGCGGCCGAAGTTCGTCGAGCGGCTGCAGGCGTTCGGCATCAACCTGCCGGATTCGCTCTACGACCCGTCCCAGCGTTACGAGACGAACTGACGGCCGGTCGCCGCTTGCTCCCGGGGAGGCTTCATGAACACGATCTTTTATGCCTTTGTGATTCTCACCTTCGTCGCGGTCGTGCTCACGATCGAAGGTGCCTATCAATGGTGGAACGCGCGGCACGGCAGCGCCGCGCGACGGATCGAATCGCGCATTCGCGCGATGTCGGCCGGCGGCAACGTGCAGCAGGAGCGGCTGTCGATCCTCAAGAAGCGGATGCTCGACGACTCTAAGCCGTTCGACCGCATGCTGCTGCGCGTGCCGCGCGTGCACCGGCTCGATCTGGTGATCCAGCAATCCGGTCTCGACTGGACGCTGCCGAAGCTGATCGTGCTCAGCACCGCGTTGCCGGCATGCACGTGGTTCGCGCTGAGCCTCGCCACGCTGCCGCAGATCGCCGTGCTGCCGGTCGCGCTGCTCGTTGCGTGCATGCCGATGATGTATGTGATGCGCCGCCGCGGAAGTCGCATGCGCAAGCTCGAACGGCAGTTGCCGGACATCTGCGACATGATCGCGCGCGCGCTGCGTTCCGGGCATTCGTTCACCGGCACGCTCGGGATGGTCGGCGACGAGTTTCCCGATCCGATGGGTGGCGAATTCCGGATCACGTTCGACGAGGTCAACTACGGCGTGTCGCTGCACGATGCGCTGATGAACCTCGCGACGCGCGTGCCGGTGCAGGATCTCCGCTATTTCGTGATCGCGGTGCTGATCCAGCGCGAGACGGGCGGCAACCTGGCCGAGCTGCTCGACAGCATCGCCGCGCTGATCCGCGAGCGCTTCAAGCTGTTCGACAAGGTGCGCGTGCTGTCGGCGGAAGGGCGGCTCTCGGCGTGGATTCTCGGGCTGTTGCCGTTCGGCACCGCGGCGGTGATGGCGCTGCTGAACCGCGAGTTTTTGTCGGTGCTCTGGGAGGATCCTGCCGGGATCAGGATGGTCGGCGGAATGCTGGTGTCGATGCTGTTCGGTCTGTTCTGGATCCGCCGCATCGTCCGGATTCGCGTCTGACGCGCCAATCGATTAACGAACCGTTGCGAGGCTGTCATGCAAAACCTGAGCGTAGTCCAGGCCGTGATGCTGGGCGGCTTGTTCATCTTCGTGGCCGGCGGCGCGCTGGTGGCGATGCTGCTGTTCGCGCCGCGTAATATCCAGCGCCGGATCCAGCAGGCCGGCGGGGCCGGGGCGGGCGCGGGTGCCGTCGCGGGCCCGGGCGGCGGCGACGACCTGGCGTCGCGCTGGGTCGCGAAGCTGGTCGATCTGTCCACCCCGATCTCGAAGCTGTCGGTGCCGAAGGACGGCTGGGAGAATTCGCCGCTGCGCATCCGGCTCATGAATGCCGGCTGGCGCGACCAGAGTGCGGCCGCGCTGTATTTCACCGCGAAGACGCTGCTCGCGCTCGCGTTGCCGTGCACGGCGCTGCTGGCGCTGATCACGACGGAGATCGGCAATGAGCGCGAGCTGCTGTCGGTGATCCTCGTGGCGCTGGCCGGGATCGGCTACTACATCCCGAACGTCGTGCTGTCGCAGCGGGTCAAGGTGCGCCAGCAGAAGATCTTCGAGGATTTTCCGGACGCGCTCGATTTGCTGACGGTGTGCGTCGAAGCGGGGCTGGGGCTCGACGCGGCGCTGATGAAGGTGAGCGAGGAGCTGCGGTTTCGCAGCGAGGTGGTCGCGAGCGAACTCGACCTGCTGCTGCTCGAGATGCGCTCCGGCTTCACGAAGGAGACGGCGCTGCGCAATCTCGCGCTGCGGACCGGTGTCGAGGACATCGAATCGTTCTGCGCGATGCTGATCCAGGCCGATCGCTTCGGCACGAGCATCAGCGAATCGCTGCGCGTGCTGTCGGACATGCTGCGCACGCGGCGGCGGATGCGCGCGGAAGAGCGCGCGGCGAAGATCGCATTGAAGCTGCTGTTCCCGCTGATCTTCTGCATCTTTCCCGCGCTGATGCTGGTGCTGCTCGGGCCGGCGATGATTCACGTCTATCGCGTGCTGCTGCCGACGTTCGTTGGCGTCGCGCCGTGAGCGGGAAGGGGCGTCGACAAGGAATTTGCGTGCCGGCCCTGACGCACCCGCCGGCCGGCACGGCAACAGGCTTCATGGAGGCTTCCTCCCCAGGCGGCACCGCGAGACAGGTTGACCATAGCGGCGTCAACGCATCCTGGACCCATGGTCGGCCATGGAACAAGCCGTAGTCCACCGCCTTTTTGGCTGCCCCCTACTGCTAACCTGAATGCCGGCGTTCATTCACGTCGGTCGCGTGTCGGTTGCGCGGGATTCGAGGCGGCGGCCTGCTGGCCGTCGCGTTTCCCGTCACCCCGGCCAGCCTCGCATTCCTCGCCCATCCGCTGCGGCATCTCCTTACATTCCTGACGGTCGCACGGGCAATCGCGATAGTCGCGATAATCGCAATCGATCGTGTTCCTGAGCGGTTTTCGGCCGGCTGCCGGAGATCGACGCGGCTTCGTACCGATACGGGCTTTGACGCCACGATGATTCTCGGATGTCGGCGGTCGCGTTCGCCGCGATGCGCGGGAACCGCCCGATCCGCATGACTGTTTCATTCCTTGCGTCAATCGCATCGATACCTTGAGTTTCATCATTCGCCGCGCTACATTGCCGCTCGCAGAATTCCGCGCGGACACCTGCGCACCCTGTAACGCGTACGTAAGGATCCCCGATGGGGCAACAGGCGGAAGGCAACGACGACATTCCCGGCAGCCCGGCCGGCCGCGACGCACTCGTCGCGGTTGCAGGGGCCGCCGCGTTGCTGGTCGCCGCGCTCGGCACGCTGAGCGCCGTCGATGTCCTGCCGGCCGACCTGCGCTGGTGTGCGCCGCTCGCAAGTGCATGGTGCAACGTGTTCGTCGTCGCGATCGGCGTGCTGCTCGCTGGCCGTGCACGCCGCCACCCGCCGGAAGAGTCGGCTGCGAGTCTGCTCGCCGGCTGGCTCGGCAGTGCGTTCCGCCGCAAGCAGGAGCCGGAACATCACGACAACCCGTGGCCGGCAATCGCCGCCGCGATCGACTGGCGGCCGTGGGCCGTCACGGCAGGCGCCGCACTTTCCGTCGCGCTGGCCATGCTCGCGTGGCAGCCGCCGTCACCCGTCATGCTGATTCGCGCGATGGCTGCGCCCGAACCCACGCTCGCGGCCGGCGCCGCGTGCATCGTCCTCGCCTTTCTCACGCTCGTCAGCGAACGCCATCATGCGGCGGCTGCAGGCGGCTCGGCGGTGGCGGCGTCGCTCACGCGCGTGCTGCGCGTGGCGCTCGTCACCGCGCTCGCGGGTGCTACAGCCGCCGCATGGTTCGCCTTCCAGCACCGCGCGGCAGACGGGCTCGTGCATGCCGTCGCGTTGCTCAATGCAGCCGTCGCCGCCGAACTGGCGATCCGCGGCGTGCTGTCGTGGTTCGCGGTGCCGCGCGGCGCCGTCGTGCCGACCAGCGCGATCGCCGGCCTGCTGAGCCGGCGCCCGGCGCCGTTCGCGTCGCTCGGCGCCGAACTGCGTCATCGTTACGGCATCGACCTGCGGCAAAGCTGGGGCTGGCGCAGCTTCGTGCGGCTGCTGCCCGGCGCGCTCGGCGCGACCGCAGCGTGCGCGTGGCTGCTCACCGCCGTGGTCGTGCTGAACCCGGAGCAGCGCGCGGTCTATGAACGTTTCGGCGCGCCGGTCGCGGTCTGGCAGCCGGGCCTGCATATCGGCCTGCCCTGGCCGTTCGGTCGCGCGCGCATCGTCGACAACGGTGCCGTGCATCAGGTCGCGATCGCGGGCAGCGCGAACGACGGCGGTGCCGACGCGCGTGCCGTGCCCGCCGACGGCTCGACGCCCGAGCGCCTCGATCGCCTCTGGGATGTGCCGCATCCGTGGGACACCACGCAAGTGATCGCCGGCGCGAACGGCGACCGCCAGAACTTCCAGATCGTCAACGCCGATGTGCGGGTCGACTACCGTCTCGGCCCGACCGATGCCGACGCCCGTGCGGCGCTCTATCGCACGATCGATCCGGAAAGCACGGTGCGCGTGAGCGCCAATCGCGAACTGGTTCATTACCTCGCGTCGCACACGCTCGAATCGCTGCTCGAAACGAATCAGGCCGCGATGGCCGACCATCTGAAGCGCGCGATCCAGCAGCAGCTCGACCAGTTGCAGAGCGGTGTCGACGTGATCGCGGTCGTGATCGAGAGCGTGCATCCGCCGACGGGCGCGGCGGCAGCCTTTCACGACGTGCAGGCCGCGCAGATCCGCGCGCTGGGCAGCGTCGCGCAGGCGCGCGGATTCGCGGCCGGGCTGCTCGGCGACGCGCAGCAGCAGGCGCTCGTCCGGGTCGCGCGGGCCGAAGCGCAGGCGGGCGACACGCTGGCGTCGGCGCGCGTGCAGCGGATCGATTTCGACGCCGAGGTGGTCGCGTACCGGCTCGGCGGCCCCGCGTTTCCGTTCGAGTATTACCTCGACCGGCTGCAGCGCGGGCTGCGCAATGCGCGCATGACGATCATCGACGACCGGCTTGCCGACGGCACGCGCGCGACCGTCGATCTTCGCAATACTCCTGCCGGCGATCTGGCCGGCATTCATTGACATGTCGCGGCGCACACGCGCGACGCCGCACCCGGGGTGACATCGTGAGTCTGTTTCATTCGCACGCGCATGATCATGCGCACCACGGCCATGGCCACGACCACCACGCGCATCATGGCGCGCCGCAGCCGCCTGGCGCGTTCCGCCTGCGTGTCGCCATCGCGCTGCTGTGCGTGCTCGTCGCGCTCGCGGTCGCGAGCTTCGTGCAGGTGCGCGCCGGCGAGGCGTCCGTGATCACGCGCTTCGGCCGGCCCGTGCGCGTGCTGCTCGAACCCGGGCTGGCATGGCGCCTGCCTGCGCCGATCGATGCGGTGACGCCGGTCGACCTGCGCCTGCACACGACATCGAGCGGGCTGCAGGACGTCGGCACCCGCGACGGACTGCGGATCATCGTCGAGGCTTACGTTGCGTGGCGCGTACCGGCCGATGCACGCGACATCGGGCGTTTCATGCGCGCGGTCGGCAACGAGCCGGACGAAGCGGCGCGGCAGATCCGTTCGCTCGTCGGTTCCGCGCTGCAGACGACGTCCGCCGGCTACGACCTCGCGTCACTCGTGAACACCGACCCGGCGCAGGTGAAGATCGGCGAATTCGAGGACGCGCTGCGCCGCCAGATCGACGCGCAGCTCTATGCGGCCTATGGCGTGCGGGTCGCCCAGGTCGGGCTCGAGCGGCTCACGCTGCCGGCCGTCACACTCGCCGCGACGGTCGACCGGATGAGCGCGGAACGCGAGACCGTCGCGGCGCAGCGCACCGCGGACGGCAATCGCGAGGCTGCGCAGATCCGCTCGGACGCCGAGCGCGACGCCCGCATCGCGCTCGCCGATGCGAACGTGAAAGCGGCCGACATCGAAGCGCAATCGCGCAAGGACGCGGCCGACATCTACGGCAAGAGTTATGCGGGCAACCCGCATCTGTACACGATGCTGCGTTCGCTCGATACGCTGAACGCGGTGGTCGGCACCAATACGAACCTGATCCTGCGCACCGATGCCGCGCCGTTCCGCGTGCTCGTGCAGGGCCCGGCCGACGCGTCGGGGCAGGCCGCACCGGCGCCGAAGGCGCACAAGGCCGCACGATGAGCGTCTCGTCCGCGCCGCCGCTCGGGCCCGGCGCCCAGGCCGTGCGCCTGTCGTTCTGGTTCGTCGCCGCGCTCGCGGTGCTCGCCGCGTGCGCGTGGGCCGGCTCGAACATTCGGCGGATTCCGGCGGACAGCCGCGCCGTGGTGATGCGCTTCGGCGCGCTCGTACGCACCCAGGACGCCGGGCTCGTGATCGCATGGCCGCAGCCGTTCGAGTCGGTCCTGCTCGTGCCGGGCACCGCGCGCGTGCTCGAGCAGAAGATCCGCTCGCTCGACCGCGATCCGCGCGCACTCGCGCCGTCCGCGTCGGGCATCGCGCGTCTGCCCGACGCGCTCGCCGGCTCCGGTTACGTGCTGACGGGCGACGGCGGTGCCGTCGCGTTGAGCGCGGTGCTGTATTACCGGGTCAGCGATCCGTACGCGTATGTGCTGCAGCGCGACCGTCTCGACGCGGCGCTCGAGCGGATCGTGTCCGCGTCGGCCGTCGAGGTCGCGGCCACCCGCGATCTCGACGCGATCCTGGTCGCGCGGCCCGAACAGCTGGCCGCCGACCGGCAGATGGCCGCGCGCCGCGAACGCTTGCGCGGCGATCTCGCCGATGCGATCGCGCGGCACCTGCGCGCGCTCGACGCGGCACACGCGGGGCTCGGCGTCGAAGTCGCGCGCGTCGACGTGCAGCCCGCGTTTCCCGGCGCGGCGGCCGATGCGTTCAACTCGGTGCTGACGTCGCTGCAGCTCGCCGAGCGCACCATCGCCGAAGCCCGCACCGCGGCCGAACAGCGGCGGCAGGATGCACAGCAGGACGCCGACCGGATCGTCCAGGATGCGCGGGCCCGCGCGGCCGAACGCGTCGCGACGGCGCAGACCGACACGCTCGAAATCCGGCAGCTCGATGCGACGTTGCGCGAGAACGGCGATCCGGGGCTGCTGGCGCGGCTTTATCGCGATCGCGTGCAGCGCGTGCTGTCGAAAGCAGGGCGCGTGACGACGATCGATCCGCGCGACACCTCGAACCTGATCCTGCCCGGAAACGCCCGATGAATTCGATCGCCGAACCGGCCGTGCAGCCGGACCCCGCACCCGCCGCGACCGTGTACGCGCTGTCCACCGACGAACGTCGCACGATCACGCGGCAGATCGCACTCGCGCTGCTCGCGGGCGGCTTGCTCGCGCTGTCGTTCGCGTGGCGCGCGCTGGCGGCCGGCGGCGACACGCTCGCGCAAGTGCTGGCCGCGCTCGCGTCGCTGATCGTCGCGGGGCCCGTGTTTGCGAGCGCGTGGCACAGCCTGCGCGCGCCGAGCCTGCACGGCGTGACCGATCGCCTGATCGCGCTCGCGATGCTGGCCGCGTGGGCGATCGGCGACATGACGACGGCCGCGTTGCTGCCGATCGTGATGACGTTCGGGCATGCGCTCGAAGAGCGCAGCGTGCTGGGCTCGCAGGAAGCGATCCGTGCGCTCGGCCGGCTGACGGCCGGCCGGGTGCGCCGCATCGGCCCGGACGGCAGCGTCGACGAAGTCGCTTATGACGCGCTTCGCGCGGGCGATCGCATCGAAGTGGTGGCCGGCGCGCGCATTCCGGTCGACGGTATCGTGTATGTGGGCATGTCGAGCGTCGACAACGGGCCGATCACCGGCGAATCCGTGCCGCTCGACGTCGACGAAGGCAGCACCGTTTATGGCGGCGCGCTGAATCTCGACGGCGTGCTGCGCATCGAGGTCACGCACACCGGCAAGGATTCGACGCTCGGCAAGATCATCGCGCTGATGCAGCACGCGGAACAGGCGAAACCGCCCGTCACGCAGGTGCTCGAGCGGCATATGGGCGCTTATCTCGCGCTGGTGCTGCTGATCGCGGCGATCGTCTGGTTCACGTCCGCGAACGCGTCGGCGATGCTCGCGGTCATCGTGGCCGCGTGCCCGTGCGCGCTGGTGCTCGCCGCGCCGTCCACGGCCATCGCGGGGATCGCGGTCGGCGCGCGGCACGGCATCCTGTTTCGCAATGCCGCGTTCCTCGACAAGATCGCCGAGGTCGACGCGCTCGTGATCGACAAGACGGGCACGCTCACCCGCGGGGAGTTGCAGGTCCGGCAGGTGTGGCTGCAGCCCGGCGTCGACGGCGCCCAGGCGCGCGCGCTGGCCGCGCGGCTCGGCGAAAGCAGCGCGCATCCGGCAAGCCGTGCGCTCGTCCGCCACGCGGCCGCGTCGGGCCTCGCGGGCGCCGCCGTCGCGCCGTTCGAACGGACCCGGGAATTGCGCGGGCTCGGTGTGGTTGCCGACACGCCGGACGGCACCGCGGTACTGGGCCGGCCCGCACTGCTCGCCGATCATGTCGGCGCGATGCGGCCGCCTCCCGAAGGGTTCGACGGGCCGCTCGTCGGCGTCGCGCTCGACGGGCGGCTGCTCGCATGGTTCGGCTTCGCCGACACGCTGCGGCCCGACGCGCATGACGCGCTCGCCGAACTGCGTGCGCTGGGCCTCGCGCGGCAGACGCTGCTGACGGGCGATCTCGAGCCGGTCGCCCGCAAGGTCGCGGCCGAAACCGGCATCGAGACGGTGGTCGCGCAGGCGTTGCCGCACGACAAGCTCGACTACGTGATGCGCGAGATCGGCGCCGGCCGGCATCCGCTCGTCGTCGGCGACGGGCTGAACGACGTGCTGGCGATCAAGGCCGGTTCGACCAGCATCGCGATGGGCGAGCATGGTGTGGACATCGCGGTCGCGTCGGCCGACGTCGTGCTGCTGGGCGACGACCTGCGGCGGATTCCGACCTGCATCCGCCTCGGCCGTCAGTGCCGGCGCACGGCGACGACCAACGCGGCGATCGGGCTCGCGTGGACGCTCGCGGTGATCGCGCTGGCCGCGACCGGCGTGCTCGGCGCGGTGTGGGCCGCGATCCTGCACAACGTCGGCACGTTCATCGTGATCGCCAACGCCGGCCGGCTGCTGCGGATCGACGAGCCTGTTCGCGTCGCTTGAACGAAAGCGGCGCGCGTGCCGGATGCGATGCGCGGCGATCGATCGCCGGCGTTACGGGGCTCGGCGCGGGGCAAGAACGATCCGACGTGCCGCTTCACACCGGCGGCGCAAGCGGCGAAGCAGGTCGGGGCCGCTTTACCGCTTTACCGTCTTACGGCCGTCCCTCGCTGGGCACTTCCGCGGCCTTGCTGAGCTCGCCCATGACGATCTGCGCGATCACGTTGGCCGGCGCACGCCCGTCCGGTGCGGCCGCCGTGGTCGCCCACGTGACGATCGTCGTTTGCGTTACCGGGTCGTAGCCCATGAAGGTATTGAAGCCCGGTATCTCGCCCGTGTGCCCGTAGAACGTGCCGAATTTGGCCAGGCCCATGCAGTAGCTGGGCGACATCGGGTCGGACGGATTGAGCGGCGTGCAACTGGCGAGCCGTTGCGCCTGCAGATCGGCGTTCAGGTAGCCGCCGCCGACCATCCGCTGCACGTAGGCGGCCAGTTCCGTCACGGTCGACATGCCGGAGCCGGCCGTCCACGCCCACGACGTATTGACGTTGGTCACGTCCGTCGGTTGCAGCGTGCCGTTGTTCGCGGCCGCCTGGCGTTCGGGCGACAGCGCGTCGCTGTCGGTCGTCTCCGCATTGGTGCCCCATTGATAGCCCAGCGGCGCGGGCGCCGGCAGCGCCGTATTCTGCTGCGGCGGGAGGAACGTATTGGCCAGGCCGAGCGGCGCGAAAAGGCGCGCGTTCATTGCATCGGCCGCGCTCATGCCGGTGAGTTGCTCGATGATGAGCCCGAGCAGCACCGTGTTCGTGTTCGAGTAGCGAAAATCGGCGCCCGGCGCGAAATAGACCGGCTGGCCTTCGGCGATGTCCAGCAATTCCGCCGTGGTCCATACCTTGTCCGGCTGCGAATCGAGCGTCTGGTTGAACGCGAGACTGGTCGAGTAGTTATAGAGGCCGCTGCGCATCGTCAGCAATTGCCCGATCGTGATCGTATTGCCGTTGGGGACGTTGGCAACGTACTTGCCGACGGTGTCGCTCAAGCTCAGCTTGCCTTCCTGTACGAGCTGCAGGATCACGGTGCCGGTCCACGTCTTCGTCACGCTGCCGACGCGAAAGTGCGCGTTCGTCGGGATCGGCGTGTTCGTGCCTCGCACGGCCGTTCCAAACGATTCAAGCCAGTTGCCCTGCGGCGACTGCACATAAACGACCGCGCCGGACGTCATCGTGTTCGCGAGCAATGCGTTGATCTGCGGGCGCGCCTCGTTGGCGAACGCCGGCCCGCTGGACGTCGGCGAACTGTCGCCGACGCACGCGGACAGGGCGATGCCGACGATCGCGACCGGTGCGAAGGCAACCATGCCGTGCACCAGCCGTTTCGCCGCGCTCGCCACGAACCGGGAGAGTGCTGAATTAGTCATCGCGCGGCCCTCCGTGTGCGTGACGGACATCTTTCAGAACTATAGGACAGGCGCGTCCACGCCGGCAGCACGCATTGCTTTCGTCTAAGGATAGCGATACGGCCGGTTCATCCGGTCGCGCGCGTCACTGGAAGTGATGCACGTAACGCAGCACCATCCGCGACCCCTGCGGCCGGTTGCGCGCCTGGACCTCGAAGTACGCGTTGAACAGCAGGTGATCCTGCGGCGAGAAGCTATACATGGCACCCGGGCCGATCGCCAGCACGGCCTCCCGCGTGCCGGGCACGTCCTGCCCGTTTTCCTTCATGTCGGTGGTCTGGCGCAGCCAATAGCCGTTCAGCCCCAGCCGCAGGCCGGGGCGCACTTCGTACTCGGTCGCGAAGTTGGCATGGATCGCCTGACCGGCCTGGGTCGACGTCACGTCGGGGCCGAGCGCCGTGGCCGGCTGATGGTTGGTCGCGTTCCACAGATAGTGCAGACGCCATGACACGGTCCATTTCGGCGTGAGCCACAGCGTCGCGGCCCAGTACGGATCGAACGACCAGAAATGGCTGCCCGGGTTGATCGCGCGCGCCGGATCGTATGCGCCGGTCGGCGCGATGAACTGGAATTCCACGCGCTGCGCGAAGCGCGGGCCCTGCGCGCCCATCACCGGGTCGAACTGGACGAACGGGCCGATCAGCAGATCGCCGAAACCGGCGCGTGCATTCAGCGCGACGTTGCCGATGCCGTCGTCCGTATGCGCGGACGCGATCCACGGCAGGATCACGTCGAGGCCCGGATGCATTCCGGCGAACGTCAGCGGCGACTGATACACGAGCTGGCTCAACCCCGCGAACAGGTCGATGTCCTGCTTCGGCAGGCCGACCTTGTTGCCGGCATTGTCGTTGACGCGGCCGGCCGTGTAGTACTGGAAGTACTGCGTGCCGTACCAGCCGGAGTCGGCCGGCGGCATCCCGTCGAGGAAACTGGTCATGCCGAGGTTGACCGACGGCAGGTCGGTCGCATTGGCCGGCGCGTGACCGGCGATGCCGGCGAGCGCGAGGCCTGCGGCGACGAGCAGGCGAGATCCGAATTTCATGTCCACCACCTCCTGGTTATTTATTCGTATAACTAATCAAATGACGCGTGAAAGATCGGGGTGATCGGCGATCGCGCGATACTGGCCCGCATGGAACACGAGCGGTGCCTTGCCGAACGCATCGAACTGCTCGATCTGGCCGATGAAGAGCAGGTGATCGCCGCCTTCGTAATGACCGACGTTGCGGCACACGAAGCGCGCGCTCGCGCCGTCGAGGCACGGCACGCCACCGCGATCCGACTCCACGTGACACACGCCGTCGAACTTGTCGGCGCTGGGCGTCGCGAAGCGGCGCGACAGGTCGATCTGGTCGTGCGCGAGGATGTTGATCGCGAAGTGGCTGGCCGCGATGAAATCGGGGCGGCTCGGCGCGATCTTCCGGAGGCTCCACAGCACGAGCGGCGGGTCCAGCGACAGCGACGAGAACGAATTGGCCGTGAGGCCCACCTTGCGTCCGTCGGCCGCGCACGTGGTGATCACGGTGACGCCGGTCGGAAACTGCCCGAAGGCGGCGCGCAATTGCATCGGGTCGATGGCCGGACTGCCGGGAACGGTCGTTTCCATGGCGGTTACTCCGAACGCGCACTGTGTTCGCGGATGAACGCCGCGCAGGCCGACGGCTCGAACCACCACGGCGAGAACCGGCGCGGGTCGTCGAAGCCGTCGACGAGCGCCGCGGCGAGCGACGGCAACTGGCCGGCCGCGCCGAGCAGTTCGAGGATGTGCGGCGGCGGCGGCGTGAGCAGCGAGTTGGTCCAGCGCACGACATGCCGCGCATAGGCCCAGTAGCCCTCGAAGGTCTGCTGCATCCAGTCTTCGCCGAACGGCGCGGCATCGCGCGCGACGATCGCATCGAAATACGCGTTCGCGCATTTCGCGGCGTTGTTCGATCCCTGGCCGGTGATCGGATCGTTGACCACCACGGCGTCGGCCATCCCGAAGACCGTGCGGCCCGACGGCAGCCGGAAGAACGGCTTGCGCACCGTCGGCGCGAAGCGCCCGGACAGCGTGCCGTTCGGATCGGTCAGCGCGACGTCGCGGCAGCGCTCGTATTCCCACGGCACATACTGCTGCAGGAACGACAGGCTCCTGTCGAGATGCTGCTCGGGCGTCTTCACGTCGGCCCAGCAGTCGAGCGGGCCGCCCGGAATACCTTCGAACACCATGATTTCGCACGGGCCCGTCGTGGTCAGCGCGGGAAACACGAAATACTCGCCGATACCGGGCAGCAGGTTGAAGCGCACGCGCGAATACGGCTGGCTCGGCGTCATCCCTTTCACGTAGGTGAGGGCGAGCGCGCGTTGCGGGCGGTCGAACGCGCTGCGCGCGTCGTCGCGACCCAGCAGGTTGACGATTTCGCCCTTGCCGGCCGCAAGCAGCACGAGATCGTGGCTGCGCGCCAGTTCCTCGAGTTCAGGCACGCCGAAATCGCCGATGCGCACGTCCGCGCCACGACGCCGGACGCCATCGAGCCAGTCGGCCATCTTCACGCGCTGGTCGACGGACTGCGCATAGCGGGTCAGCCGCGACGACCAGTCGATCGCCTTGCGGCCGTTGCCGTCCGGATGCGGCACCGCGATGCCGATGCCTTCGACGGAAGGACACGCTTCCTCCCACGTGTTCAGGCCGAGATCGCGTTCGATCTGCAATGCGGTATGGAACATGCACTGGCTCGACATGACCTTGCCGGTGCGGATCTGCTCCGCGTCGCGGTTGGTCGCGAGCGTGACGTGGTAGCCCTGGTCGAGCAGGGCGAAGGCGAGTTGCAGGCCGGACTGGCCGGCGCCGACGATAGCGATGCGTCTCATGAGAATGTCCTGGTTTGGCCGGGTTCCGGCCGGAATGATGGCGAGGGGTCCAGGCGGTCCGCGGTCATTCCGCCAGACGCGGAATGGCCGGCACCGCCTGTTCGGGGCCCATCGCGGAATAACCGCCGTCCACCGCGTAGTCGGCGCCCGTCACGAAGCTCGCCGCGTCGCTGCACAGGAACGTCACGACCTGCGCGACCTCCGACGGATCGCCGACCCGGCCGAGCAGATGAAACGGCGCGGCGACGCGATCGGTCTTCGCGCGATCGCCGCGCGTCAGCTCGTCCATCACGCGCGACCAGGTCCACCCCGGCGACACCGAGTTGACGCGAATGCGATCGGGCGCGAGATCCATCGCCATGCTGCGCGTGAGTTGCCGGATCGCCGCCTTGGAGGTCGGATAGAGCCAGCGGCCGGTCTGCGCGCACTGGGCCGAGATCGAACTGAAGTTCACGATCGCGCCGCCGCCGCGCCGGACCATGTGCGGGTGCACGGCCTTCGCCAGCATCGCCGCCGACACGACGTTGACGTCCATCGCGGCGAGCCAGTCGTTGCGGGTCGCTTGGATGCCGTTGTCGACGTAGCTGCACGCGAGGTTGACGAGCAGGTCGATCGCGCCGAATCGTTCAGCGATGGCCGCGACCGCTTGCTCGATCGCGCGGTCGTCGGTGATGTCGAGCGCGACGAACATCGCATGCTCGCCCAGCGAATCGGCGACACGCGCGCCGTTCTCCGCATCGAGATCGACGATCGCGACGTACGCGCCGGCGCGGCTCAGGTCCTGCGCGACCGCGGCGCCGATCAGTGTGGCGCCACCGGCGACGATCGCGACTTTGCCAGCAAGGGCAGTCATGGGGTGTCTCCTGGAATCGATGGGTGAGGGAAGGGCCGCGTCAACGCGCACCCGGCGACGGTTCGCTGTCCTGCCAGCGGCGCATCAGGCCGTTCGACGGCACGGTTTCGTCGAGCAGCTTGCGGGCCGTCTCCGCGCCCGCGACCGGCAGGCCGGCCGCGTCGAGCAGGCCGATCTGCACGAGCACGCTCGCCTGATCCCAGTAGATGTGTTCGTGATAGAGCTTGTCGCCGCGAAACTTCACGATCGCGACCAGCGGAATCTCGACGCGCTTGCCGGTCGGCGCGACGCCGGGCAGCATCCAGTCGATCTCGGTCGTGTGCGTGAAGCAGAACAGCAGTTCGTCGACGATCTGGCTCGCGCCGACCGTGCGCGAAATCGGCGTGATCGTCGTGTCGGGCGGGTTCGCATGCACGAAGTGATGTGTGTAGAAGCGCTTGAGTTCGTCGTAGCCGACGCCGCCCGTGAGCGTCGGAATATGGTTGACGTACGGCTCGGCGACCATCGTGGCCATTGTCGCGTCGACGTCGCGCGTATCGAATTCGTGGCGGATATGCGCTTCCCACAGCGCGGAGAGGTCGTAATGCGGGCCGAGCGCGGCACGGAACGCGGCGATCGCGCGCTGATGGGCCATGACCGCGGCGGCCTTGTCGAAATGATCGCCGCCGATGCGGGCGAACGCGTGATCGACGCCCGGATACACATACACTTCGACGCCTGCGCGCCCGGCCAGCGCTTCGGCGATGCGCTGCTGCGCGTCCTGCGGGCAGAAGCGGTCCTGTCCGGCAATCTGCAGCACGAGCCGCCCGCGCAGGTGCGACGCCTCGTCCAGCGCATGCTCGATGCCCACGCCGTAGTAGCTGACCGCCGCAGCCACGCCCGGCAGCCGGCAGGCGGCAAGATACGCGAGCTTGCCGCCGAGGCAGAAGCCGAGCACACCGGCCGCGCCCGTGCATTCCGGCCGTTGCGTGAGCACGCCCAGCGCCGCGCCGACGTCCTCGACGCCCTTGTTTTCGTCGAACCCCTGGTACAGGGTCATCGCGCGTTCGACATCGGCCGCGGAGTTGCCGAGCTCGATACCCGGGGACTGACGCCAGAACAGGTCGGGCACGAGCACCGTGTAGCCTTCCTCCGCGTAGTAATCGGCCGCGTCCCGCATGGTCGCGTTCGCGCCGAAGATCTCGTGACACAGCACGATGCCCGGCCCGGTGCCGCCGGCCGGCGTGCTCAGGTATGCGCGAAACGTCCCGCCGTCCGGTGACGGAATCTCGATGTGACGTCCTTTCATGTGTTCCTCCATGCTGTTCGTGTCTGTGACGGGCCCAGTATTGGCGGACGAAACGCGCGCTTCTATCCGCTTTCTTCGGCCGGTATCCGCGAATTCCGGAAACCTGACGAACCGGCCGCCGCGCCCGGGCGGATGCGCGGCTGACTGCGGGTATGTGCGGATGGGGGCGCCCCGCACAGTTTTCTACGATGCGCGAACGGTCCGTTTCTTGCGTCGTTTGCGCGGGACTTGCGTGTTCCGATGGGCAGACTGTCCGGATACGCCGGGCACTGTCCGGATCGTGCGACGGATTCCCCGATTCAGGGAACGCATGCACGGCGCGAGTGCGATCGAGCATGACGGGAGAACTTTGATGGCGCAATTTTCCGAAACCGGCTGGCTGGACGACGCCGCCTGTTTCAATCACGGCAACCTGCTGCTGCAGTCGAACGACGTCGACGAGGTTCGCGCGCGGGTTGCCGATGTCTTCAAGCCGCACCGGCTCACGCCGACCGGCGAATCGCGTGCGCTGCACAGCAGCATGCATCATGCGCGCTGGGGCAACGTGTCGCTGAACCTGCTCGATTATGGCGGCGGCGTCAGCATCGAGCCCGGGCCGCTCGAACACTTCTTCCTGTTGCAGATCCCGCTGCGCGGCGACGCCGAGATCGAATGCGGCTCGACGCGCTTCGTGTCGTCGCCGGGCACCGCGTCGCTGATTTCGCCGACGCTGCCGCTCAAGATGCGGTGGGGCGATGCGTGCCCGCAAGTGATCGTGCGCATCGAGCGCGAGGTGATGGAGCGGCATGCGCAGCGGCATTTCGGCGACGACCGGCGCGCGCCGGTCGAATTCGAACCGGAATTCAGCCTGGCATCGCCGCAGGGGACGTGCCTGGCCCAGTTGCTGCCGATCCTCGCCGGCGCGATCGCGACGGATGCGCATCCGCTGCGTCATCCGCTCGCGTTCGAGCAGCTCGAATCGACGCTGCTCAACCTGCTGCTGCACGGCCACCCGAACAGCGCGCGCCACGGCACGCGGCACCTGCCGGTGGCGCTCGCGCCGTTCTATGTGCGGCGTGTCGAGGAGTACATCCGCGCGCATCTCGACGAGCCGCTGACGATCGAGCGGCTCGCCGAACTCGCCGGCGTCAGCCCGAGCACGCTGTTCGCCGGCTTCCGGAGTCGCCACGGGATCACGCCGATGGGCTTCGTGCGGCAGTTGCGGCTGCAACATGTGCGCGAGGAACTGCTGGCCGAAACGACGCCGGGGCTCGCGTCGGTGACGGATATCGCACTGAAATGGGGCTTCGCGCACCTCGGGCGGTTCGCGATCGAGTACAAGCGGGCGTTCGGGGAGTCGCCGTCGGCGACGCTGAGGATGCGGCGCGTGCGGGGGTGATGGAGGAAGCGGCGGGGGTGCCGGGCCGGTGCAACGCCGGCGGCGCACCGCGCGCCGTGTCCGTGCGGAAACGGCTATCGCGTGCGTGGCAGTCACGCACTCGCCGGCAGCGCAAGGCCCGCGAATCGCCTACGGCAGCGACGCGCCCCAGACCGCCGTCACATTGCCGCCGAGCCGCCATTCGTCGAACGGGCGGCGCGGCGCGATGATCGCCGGCAGGCGCGGATCGTGAAAGCGCGCGTAGTACGGCTCGACCCAGCTCAATTCGTCGCGGAACGTCCACGGAAACAGATCCTGCTTGATCGGCGTGATGGCCGTGAAACTCGCGGGGTTTTCCACCGCGTCGATCACGAGATTCGCGAGGCGGCTGATCGCGCCGTTGTTTTCCCGGTAGAGATCGATATGGCGCCGCTGCACGAGTTCCGCCGCGAATACGAGCGGGAGCAGCGCGAAGGTGTGATAGTGCAGCGCGCGGTTGCCGCGCTTGACTTCCCGCGCGAGCGCGCCGTCGGGGCCGATGTCGCGGATGCCTTCGCGAACCCGCAGCAGCCCCGAATCGATCAGGCTCGCGTTGCCGGTCACGGTGCCGATCGCGATCAGGTCGAGCCCGGCCCAGTACACGAGGTTGTTGTGCAGATGGTTGATCGCTTCCGAATCGCGGGTGGCGATCGCGATGCGTTCGAGCCACGGATCGATCGCGTCGAAGCGCGCGCGATTCGCGTCACGCACGTCACGCGGCATGCGCAGGATCACCATCGCGAAGTCGGTGCCGGCCCATGAGCGTTCGTAATAGCCTTGATACCCCGAGATCCGGCCCATCAACGCATCGGCCTGCGCCCAGCTTTCCAGCAGGCTCAATGCGCAGGCCCAGTCGCCTTTGTCCGCCGCCGTGTTGAGCCGGGAAATGAAATCGCGCATCGGCTTCACGGCGCGCGCATAACCGGCGGCGTCGTCATAGTAGCCGGGCGGATCGATCGTCGTCACGGCCGCCGGTATGTCGCAGGCGTGGGCGGATGGCACGGCGCAGAAGATCGCGCCCAGGGTGAGCAATGCGGCGAACAGCGGTCGGGTCGACATGCGGCGCATACGGTCCTCGGGGGTGAGAGGGTGACGGTGGTGTCGCAAACGCGCAAGCCGGTATCGCGATCGAGGCGCTAAGGCCGCAACCGGCTCCGCCAATCTGGCCGCAGGTAACGCCGCGACGCCGGATGCGCTCGATTACGCGCGATGCGACGTCGGGACCGCGTGGTGCGCGGCCGCTCCCGGGCCGCACGCAGTCTAGCGTTTCCGTCTTTCATCCGCCTTTCCCGACAGTAATTGAAATTGGCCGGATCGATGCCGCGTGTGCGCCCGGCACCCGGGCTTCGCCCGCCCGTGCGCGCCTGCGCACTTTTTTAAAGACCGCGCCACGTTCGCCCGGTATGATCGCTGCGCTCGCGAACGACGCCATCGCCCAGTGCATACCGACTCGCGCGCAACAGCATCACCAGAACGACAACACGGGGCGGACGCCGACGGCGCGTCGCGCCACGATCGGGCCGAATCGGCCCCAGCACGACGGAGCATTGAACGATGGCAACGGGGACGAGGGCGGCGCGACGCGCAATGGCGGTCGCTGCCGGGGGAGCACTGTGCGTGGCGGCAGCAGGCGGCGCGCACGCGCAGGCATCGGGCGCAACAGCGGCGCCGCAGCCCGACACGGCGGCGGCCGTGCTGCCGCCGATCGCCGTGAAAGGGAAGGCCGACGGATCGTCCGTCGGGCTCGTCGGGCTGCGCACCACCGCGGGCACGAAGACCGACACGCCGGTGGCCGAGATCCCGCAGACGATCAATATCGTGACCGCGCAGCAGATCGAGATGACCGGCGCGGCCGACCTGAACCAGGCGCTGCGCTACGTGCCGGGTTTCGCGACGTTCGGCGCCGATAGCCGGACCGACTGGTATGCGGCGCTGCGCGGCTTCACGCCGACGCTGTACGTCGACGGCGTGGCCGCGCCGAATACGGCCGTGATCGCGAACTGGCGCGTCGACCCGTATACGATCGACTCGATCGCGGTGCTGCGCGGGCCGACGTCGGTGCTGTACGGCGCGGGCGAGCCCGGCGCGATCGTCGACGCGCACACGAAGCTTGCCGACGGCGAGCGCGTGCGCGAGGCCGGCGTGCAGATCGGCAACGATGCGCGCAAGCAGGTCATGCTCGACGTCGGCGACACGCTCGACCCGGACGGCCGGTACGCGTATCGCTTCGTCGGCGTGGCCCGCGACGGCAACGCGGTGACCGGCCCGAACGGCGACCGGCGCGTCGCGCTGGCGCCGTCGTTCCGATGGCGGCCGAATGCCGACACGTCGCTGACGTTCTCGGCAACCTTCCTGCAGGACAGCGGCGATATTTCGTCGAACTTCCTGCCCGCATCGGGCACGGTGCTGCCGAACCCGAACGGCCGCCTGTCGCAGGACATCTACATGGGCGATCCCGGGTTCAACGACTACCGCAAGAAGCAATGGTCGCTCGGCTATGCGCTGGAGCACCGCGTGAACGCGATCTGGTCGCTGCACCAGGACGTGCGCTGGTCGCGCCTGTCGCTCGACGACGCGACGGTGTTCGGCAACGGCCTGGCGCCCCGCAGCACGACCAACATGATGCGTTTCGCGGGGCTGTTCCAGCTCAACTACAGCCGACTCGATATCGACAACCACGCGCAGGCGCGCTTCGGCACCGGGCCGCTCGAACACACGCTGCTGTTCGGCCTGCAATTCGACCGGCAGACGACGACCAACAGCGTGTGGCTCGCGCTGGCGCCGTCGCTGAACCTGTACAACCCCGTCTATCGGCCCGTCACGGCCGCGATCTTCTCCGGCCCGACGTCGCTCGGCCATGTCGACCAGTACACGGCGATGAACGGGTTCGGTGCGTACGCGCAGGACCAGATCCGCTGGCAGCGCTGGACGCTGACGCTCGGCGGCCGCGAGGACTGGGTCAATGCGCGGTTCGACGACCGGACGGCCGGCATACAGAAGCAGCAGGACGTCAGTGCGTTCTCCGGGCGCGTCGGGCTCACCTATGAGGGTGACGCCGGGTTGTCGCCCTACGTGAGTTATTCGACGTCGTTCGATCCGGTGATCGGCGTGCGGCTATATGGTGGCGGCTTGCCGAAACCGACGCGCGGCACGCAGACGGAAGCC
This sequence comes from Burkholderia theae, assembly GCF_048565265.1. Classification (NCBI taxonomy): domain Bacteria; kingdom Pseudomonadati; phylum Pseudomonadota; class Betaproteobacteria; order Burkholderiales; family Burkholderiaceae; genus Burkholderia; species Burkholderia theae. The sequence goes on along the minus strand of NZ_CP183463.1, from coordinate 259,198 downwards.
GGGCTGCGCTGGCAGCCGCCCGGCCGGAACCTGATGCTCAACGCGGCCGTTTATCAGATCAACCAGACCAACGTCGTGACGCCGACGCCGGTGAATCTCGACCCGACCGGCACGTCGTCCGTGCAGACGGGCGAAGTGCGTTCGCGCGGCATCGAGCTGAGCGCGGTCGGCAAGCTGACCCGCGAGCTGTCGATCGTCGCGTCGTATGTCTATCAGGACGTCAAGAACGTGAAGGCGAACGATGCGTCGCTGAACAACTGGCCGGTGGCCGTGCCGCTGCCGAGGCAGATGGCGTCGCTGTGGGCCGACTGGACCTGGCGCACGGGGGATCTGTCAGGCCTCGGGATCGGCGGCGGCGTGCGCTACCAGAGCGCGTCGGCCGGCGCGCCCGACAACGCGCTGACGGTGCCGAGCGCGACGCTGTACGACCTGGCGATGCACTACGAGATGCGGCACTGGCGCCTGGCCCTGAACGTCGCGAACCTGTTCGACCGGCGTTACGTCAGCGGCTGCCAGTCGTATGCCGTGTGCGTGTTCGGCAACGAGCGGACCGTGCTGGCCACCGCGAAATACAACTGGTAGTCGCGGTAGTCGCGATCACGCCGAGCCGGCCTACGCGTCGCGCTGCGGTTCCCGGGTCGCGGCGCGCCCGCCCGCCTGGCGCTGGCGCCGCCACTCGGTCGGCGTGATGCCGAAACGTTCGCGGAACGCGGTCGCGAAATTCGCCGGCGTGGAAAAACCGATTTCCTTCGCGATGCTGGCAATGCTGAGCGACGTCGAATCCAGCAGATCCTGCGCGATCCGCAGCCGCTCGACCCGCAGATACTCGAACACCGTCTGGCCGAGATTGTCGCGAAACGCGCGCGACAGCCGCTTTTCATGCGTGCCGACCGCGCGCGCCAGCTGCTCCACCGTCGGCGGATCGTTCAGCGTTCGGGACAGGTGGCGGATCGCCGCACGCACGATGATGTCGTCGTCCTTGCCGGCCGCGAACGGGCTTTCCGCGTCGGCGGGCCGGTCGCGTTTCGTCCGCGCGAGCTGCACGCGAATCCGTGCCAGCACTTCCGCCGGCTCGAACGGCTTCACGACATAGTCGACGCCGCCGATTTCGAGCCCCTCGAGACGTTCGTGCAGTTCGCCGGCCACGGTCAGGAAGATGACCGGAATCGCGCTCGTCAGCGGATCGGCGGCGAGCAGCCGGCACGCGGTGAACCCGTCCATGCGCGGCATGCGCACATCCATCAGGATCACGTCGGGCATCAGCGCCTGTGCGCGCTGGCACGCCTGCGACCCGTCGAATGCGATGCTGATCCGGCACCCCGTGCTGCGCAGGATGTCGATCAGCAGATGCAGCTGGTCGGGCTGATCGTCGACGATCAGGATATGGGCGTCACTCAATGCGGAGATCGATGGAGGCATCGTGCACCTGTTCTGGAAATAATGCTGGCTGCGTTCCCGCGGGTGGCCGGCCCGGTTCGGGGAAATCCTGGGAAGCTGCTCCATGACGACGCGCACACGCGTCGCACGCTCGCATCGACAATCGGATTGCGCCGGACTGCGCGACGGGCAACCGGTCGGCGCGTTACCCGGCGTTCGTTGTTCTGATCACTGAGCCGGTAAAGACGCGGAGCGTTGCCGTCGTCGCGCCTGGAATGCACGCGGCTGCCGGTATCGATGCGAGCGGAATTGTAGGAGCATATTTCGATTCCCGCCAGATGGGTCGGCTCTATTCCCTTCATTCCGTTTCAACGATTATTCGCCAAATGCTGCGGATCGCGTCTGAAGTGTCGGTCGTTGATGTTGGTCAATACCCGTGACTTGCGTGTGTGTTTCGTGCGGAATCGCACGGTAGGGCGGTTTTCCGGCGGCGATTTGTTTGATGGCATTTAATTTGAATCCGCTTCGGCAAAGTATTTATCCGCTTCTAAAAACATTTGGATTAATCGCGATGGGTGTAAAACGTTTGCGAGATATCTATATTTTACGTAACTCATTGGATATATTGAATTTTACAATCTATAAAGAATGTTGCCTTCAATAATTTTAGATCGTGTCTCATAATTCGTCCGACTTGAACGAGGGGTGATGCAGGAAAACGGAAGGCACGGCGAATCGTGACGGACGTTGCGTGACCCAGGTCCGAAGCATCAATTGATGCTGCCGAGATGAATTAAAAGAAACGGGATGGGTCGCGGTCGGCGCGGCATCGAATCAGGGTTGTTTATAACGGCGGGTTGAATCTCCGGATTCAGTCAGGGGATAGCTCGTCCATAAATAACAATCTGCATTGCTAATTGAGTAGTCGAATTAACGGAACGGGCCGTCAAACGAACGACGTGCCCGGGCCTTCGAACGCCCTGTCGATACGGACGGCCGATACGTGCTGCTTTCGACAAGGCCGAACCGGACATCGGAATCAGGTTCCGCACGGAAGTCGCAATCGAAATCGAAGTCGAAGCTGTCGATAAAAGTAAGTAGTCCAAATTCAATTCAGACGCTACAAAACGGAGCAAAAGACCATGAAGAGGAAGCAGATTTCGGCGCTCGCCGCCGCCATGTTCACGGGTGCCGGTGTCCTGATCGCGGGAGCCGCGCATGCGGACAATTTCGTCGATCGCGGCAACCCGGACAACGCGTTGAACGGTCAGTGCATCGACGGGACGAACCCGCTCTGCGTCGCAACGAAGAGCGGGAGTTTCGTGGCGGTGAGTACCGCGAACGTGACGCAGGGGACGAATGCGAAGGCCGGCACCAGCGGCATCGCGATCGGCGACCAGTCGAACGCGAGCAGCAACGGCGGCACCAGCAGCGGCGGCGCGATCGCGATCGGTGTCGGTTCGCAGGCGCTGGCGAACTCGTCCACCGCGATCGGCACGGTGGCGGTGGCGCAAGGCAATACGGCGCTGGCGGTCGGTCGTCAGTCCGCCGCGATCGGCGATTTCTCGATGGCGATCGGCAACGTCGCCGATGCGCACGGCACCAGCTCGATCGCGCTCGGTCACTCGGCACTGGCCAGCGGCGATCGCTCGATCGCGATCGGCGGCGCGAATCCGACGTCGAGCGACGGCGTCTCGAGCGGCGCTGCGTATGACGCCGCGACGCAGACACGCGCCGGCGGCACGCAATCCGTGGCGATCGGGGCGGGCGCGCAGACGAACGACAACAACCAGGTCGCGGTCGGCTCGGGCAGCGTCGGCGCGAACAACGGCGGCACGCCGGTGTTCGGCGGTACGGCCGCACCGGTCGGCGGCGCGGTGTCGTTCGGCGCGCTCGGCAAGGAACGGCAGCTCAAGAACGTCGCGGCGGGGGCGGCCGATACGGACGCCGTCAACGTCCAGCAGCTGAAGAACGTGAACAGCACGCTCAGCACCGGCATCGGCAACGTCGATGCGCGCGTGACGTCGGTTGGAAACTCGCTGTCGACCACGATCTCGAACGTCGACCAGCGCGTGACCAATGTGGGCAACAGCCTCAGCACGAGCATCGTGACGGCCACGCAGAACGTCGTGAAATACACCGACGCTTCGCACGCGGCGATCGCGCTCGACGGCAGCAACGGCACCACGATCGGCGGGCTCGCGGCCGGTGTCGCCGATACCGATGCGGTCAACGTCGGCCAGTTGAAGGGCAGTGTCGCGCCGCTGCAGACGTCGATCTCGACGGCGGCCTCGAACATCACGAACCTGCAGGGCAGTGTTACCGGCATCAATGCGTCGCTGAGCACGGCGGCATCGAACATCGGCAGCCTGCAGGCGGCCGATACGCGCAACGTGAAGTACGACGGCCCGAGCGGGTTCGACTCGGTGACCTTCGCCGGCCCCAACGGCACCACGCTGCACAATGTCGCGGACGGCAAGGACGTGCACGATGCCGTCAACGTCGGGCAACTGAACGGCGGCCTGGCATCGCTCAGCACGAGCGTGACGAACAACCTCAGCACGACGCTCGGCAACCTGAGCACGTCGATCACCAGCCAGATCGGCGCTGCAACGAAGAACGCCGTGCAGTACGACGACGACGCGCACAGCGGCGTCACGCTCGGCGGCACGGGCGCGCCGGCGCCGGTCGCCCTGCACAACGTCGCGGACGGCATTGCCGCGGGCGACGCCGTGAACGTGGGCCAGCTCGGCAAGGCGACCAGCACGCTCAACCAGTCGATTACCACGCTCGGCAACCAGGTGACGACGAATACGGGCAACATCGCCGCGCTCCAGCAGGACGCGCTCCAGTGGAACCCGAGCCTCGGCGCCTACGATGCGAGCCACGGCGGCAACGGCCCGCAGCTGATCAGCAACGTCGCGGCCGGCAAGAAAGGCACGGATGCAGTCAACGTCGACCAGTTGACCGCGGCGGTTCAGAACGGCACGAGCCAGCTCGATGCGCTGGCCGTGAAGTACGACGATGCGAGCAAGCGGCAGGTGTCGCTCGGCGCGGGCAACGGCGGGAGCCCGGTGCGCGTGACCAACGTCGCGGAAGGCAACGTGGCGTCCGGCAGCACGGACGCGGTGAACGGCGCGCAATTGCGCCGCGCGATCGACGGCACCGCGGCCGCACTGGGCGGCGGCGCGACGGCGAACCCGGACGGCTCGATCAGCGCACCGTCCTACAAGGTCGGCGGCGGCTCGTTCAACAATGTCGGCGACGCGCTGACGAACCTCGACGGCCGGGTCGGCAGCAACACGACGACGCTCGAGAATCACGAAACCCGCCTCGGCAATGCGGAAACGAACATCGCCGGCAATACCGCCGCGATCGCCGGGCTGCAGCAGGACGCGCTGCAGTTCGACCCGAAACTCGGTGCGTACAGCGCGGCGCGCGGCGGCGCCCCGACGAAGCTGACGAACGTGGCCGACGGCAACGTCGCCGCGGGCAGCACGGACGCCGTCAACGGCGGCCAGTTGTCGGGCGTGAAGTCCGATCTGCAGCAGCAGATCACGCAGGTGTCGAACCAGACCGGCGAAGCCGTGAAGAACGTCGTCAAGTACGACGTCGACACGAACGGCAACCGGTTGAATTCGGTGTCGCTCGTCGGCGGCGACGCGAACTCGGCGGTCGTGCTCAAGAACGTCGCCGCGGGCACCAGCGATACCGATGCGGTGAACGTGAAGCAGCTGAAGGACGTGCAGTCGAACCTCAACCAGCTCGGCGCGCTCGCGGTGCAGTACGACGACAGCTCGAAGAGCACGATCACGCTCGGCGGTGCCGGCGGCACGCGCATCACCAACGTGCAGGCAGGCACGCTCAGCGCGACCAGCACGGACGCGGTGAACGGCTCGCAGCTCTACGCGACCAACCAGCAGGTCTCGAAGAACACGACCGACATCTCGAACCTGCAGGGGAACGTGACCAACATCGCGAACGGCAAGGCCGGCCTCGTGCAGCAGCAGGATCCGAACGGCGCGATCACGGTCGGGAAGGGCACCGGCGGCACCAGCGTGAACTTCTCCGGCACGGCGGGCGACCGCACGCTGACCGGCGTCGCGGCGGGCGTGAACGACAACGATGCGGTCAACGTTGGCCAGTTCAACAATGCGTTGAAGAACGTGGCAGCCAACGACCAGATCCGCGCGGCGGTAACCGACGCGAACACGACGTGGATCGCGCGTGCCGATGCGGGTGCGATCGGGTCGACGGCGACCGCAACCGGCAAGAACGCGGTGGCGGTCGGTCAGGGCTCGGTCGCCGATCGCGACAATTCGTTCTCGGTCGGCGCGAAGGGCAGCGAGCGCCAGATCACGAACGTCGCGGCCGGGACGGCGCCGACCGACGCGGTGAACGTGCAGCAGCTGAACGACAACCTCACGTCCGCTTCGACGCAGGCGAAGAACTACACCGACCAACGCATCGGGCAGGTGTACAACTCGTTCAACGACCTGAAGAAGGACATGTACGGCGGCGTCGCGTCGGCGATGGCGGTGGCCGGCCTGCCGCAACCGACGGGCGCGGGTCGCTCGATGGTGTCGGCGGCGACCTCGAACTATCACGGCCAGCAGGGCTTCGCGGCAGGGTACTCGTACGTGACGGAGAGCAACCGCTGGGTCGTCAAGGCGTCGGTGACGGGCAACACCCGCTCGGACTTCGGCGCGGTGGTCGGCGCGGGTTATCAGTTCTAGGAGGAACGTGAGTTCCTGGTGTAGGAATGGACTCGAATTTTCTGGCTAAATCAGTGATTTAGCCCGGATTTTCGGGTCTTTTTTCGTTTACGCATTTTTCGATCTTGGCGGAACGTGCGTAGTCGGTAAGCAATGGGCTCCGTTCGTCGACTGGAGCCTGGCGTGACCCGACACGCAATTCGTGACGTTCGCCGTGAAAGCGGCGAACGCGTTCCGTTCCTGGTGTACGGAGATCCGGTTGGGCTGGCCGCCCGGCAAGGGCTGGGATGTGCGTTCGTTGGAGTTGGTGATCGTCGCTTTATCTCAAGCCATCACTGCCGCGTATCGCGCGACCTGCTGCTGATGCGCGTTGAGCGCCAGCCTCGATGCAAGACTAGTCTCGCATCTTCGCTTCCGCCCATTTCCACTCCCGCGCAGCCTTCACAAACGCCGCAAGATAATCGATGTCGTCATCGGCCTTGCGCGTGCCGAGGAAAATCTGCTTCGCAATACCCTTCTCTCCCAGTTGCACGGGCGTGAGCGGCATCCATCCCGCGTATTCTTCCGCGAGCCAGCGAGGTAACGCCGCCACGCCACGGCCGCTCGCCACCATCTGCAGCATGATGTCGGTCGTCTCGATCACCTTGTGGCGCTTCGGCACCATGTTCGCGGGCGTGAGGAACTGCGTGTAGATATCGAGCCGGTCCGTTTCGACGGGATACGTGATCAGCACCTCATGCTGCAACTGCTCCGGCGTGACATACGCTTCTCCGGCCAGCGCGTGGTTGTCGCCGACCACCAGCACCTGCTCGTAATCGAACACCGGCTGAAAATGCAGCTCGGGCTTCTTGAGCGGGTCGGGCGTCACGAGCACGTCGATTTCATGGCCGATCAACGCGCCGATGCCGCCGAACTGGAAGCGCTGCTTCACGTCGACGTCGACATCCGGCCAGCGCGCGAGATACGGCGACACCACCTTCAGCAGCCATTGGTAGCACGGCGCGCATTCCATGCCGATTCGCAACGTGCCGCGCTCGCCCTGCGCGTATTGCTTCATGCGCGTTTCGGCGAGTTCGAACTGCGGCAGCAACCGGTTCGCGAGGCTCAGCAGGTACTGTCCGGCCTGCGTGAGCCGCATGGAACGTCCCTCGCGCGTCCACACCGGCGTACCGAGCTGCTGCTCGAGCTTCTTCACCGCATGACTGAGCGCCGACTGCGTGAGATTGAGCGTATCGGCGGCGGCCGTGAGCGAACCCTGCCGCTCCACTTCCCGCACGACCATCAGATGACTGCGATCCAGCATCGCTCACTCCATGAACAATTTTAATGTTTGCATGAAATAAATCCATTTTTATTCATGCAACGGGAACTATATCATCGCTGCCAGTTACTTTTCTTCCGATTAACACGCGGCACATGGTCACCACGCAGATCCGCGTACACCGCGTCATGAACATGATTAATGGTTGTATGAAATCGGTTCATGCATGGTCGACCGTGGCTCGACGTCAAGTTCGTCCGGAATGTCGATGCCGATGAGGCTGCCGAGTAAAAGCCGGAGAAGAAAGGCGGGAAGCATTGGAAAGCAAAGCGCAAGCGCAGCTTATTTCAGAAACCAGGGTGCGAGATCGCAATGAATCAAGAATTTACATTTGCCATTAACAGCATCTGTTTCGATGAAGACTACCAGCCTTCCGAAAACACGCGTATCACGACCAATTTTGCCAACCTGGCCAGAGGAGAGAGTCGCCAGGAGAACTTGCGCAACACGCTCGCGATGATTGACAATCGTTTCAATTCGCTGGCGCATTGGGATAATCCCGAGGGCAATCGTTATGCCGTCACGCTTGAAATTATTTCCGTTGAAATGAATATCGAAGGGGAGGGCGGTGCTAATGCGCTTCCTTTGATCGAGATATTAAAAACCAATATTCTCGATAGAAAAACAGGCGAGCGCATTGAGGGTATTGCTGGAAATAATTTTTCCTCTTATGTGCGGGATTATGACTTCAGCGTGGTATTGCTGGAGCATAACAAGGATCGGCCTGGATTCAGTACGCCAGACGGCTTTGGCGACCTGCATGGAAAGCTGTTCAAGTGCTTCGTGAATTCCAGTGCTTACAGGGATAATTTCGCCAAGCCGCCCGTTATATGCCTGAGCGTTTCGAGTAGCAAGACTTATCACCAGACTGCCAATCGGCACCCGGTATTGGGTGTCGAGTATCGGCAGGACGAATATTCCTTGACTGACGAATATTTCGAAAAAATGGGTTTGAAGGTTCGCTACTTCATGCCCCCGAACAGCGTTGCGCCTTTGGCTTTTTATTTTACCGGGGATTTGCTTGCTGATTACACCGATCTTGAGCTTATCGGTACCATCAGCACGATGGATACCTTCCAGAAGATTTACCGGCCGGAAATTTACAATGCGAATTCCCCGGCGGGAAAATCCTATCAACCCAGTTTGAAGCATCAGGATTTTTCGTTGACTCGAATTGTTTACGACCGGGAAGAACGTAGCCGGCTGGCTGTCGAGCAGGGAAGGTTTGTCGAGGACCAATTCATCAAGCCATACCAGGCCATTCTTGAACAGTGGTCCGCCGACTACGCTCTTTGACTAACAAAACGCAAGACCGTCTACCGTGAAAAAATTGCTACCCACTTCAACCGCTGGCAGCTTGCCTAAACCCTCGTGGCTCGCGCAACCCGAGACCCTTTGGTCGCCGTGGAAATTGCAGGACGAGGGATTGATCGAGGGTAAGCAGGATGCCTTGCGTTTGTCGTTGCAAGAGCAGCAACATGCAGGCATCGATATCGTCAGTGACGGCGAGCAAACGCGCCAGCATTTCGTGACCACGTTCATCGAACACCTCAGCGGCGTTGATTTTCAGAATCGCAAGACCGTTCGGATTCGCGATCGCTACGATGCGAGCGTGCCGACGGTCGTTGATGCGGTTGCCCGGCAAAAGCCGGTTTTCGTTGACGATGCCAGGTTCTTGCGCCAGCAGACCCGGCAGCCCATCAAATGGGCTTTGCCGGGCCCGATGACCATGATCGATACGCTTTACGACGATCATTACAAGAGTCGCGAAAAACTGGCCTGGGAGTTCGCGAAGATCCTGAACGAGGAAGCCAGGGAGCTGGAGGCCGCCGGCGTCGATATCATTCAATTCGACGAGCCCGCATTCAATGTTTTCTTCGATGAGGTGAACGACTGGGGCGTCGCGACCCTGGAGAGGGCGATTGAAGGTCTCAAGTGCGAAACCGCCGTGCATATCTGCTACGGCTATGGCATCAAGGCCAATACGGACTGGAAGAAGACGCTGGGGTCGGAGTGGCGGCAATACGAGGAAGCCTTCCCCAAACTGCAAAAATCCAGTATCGGGATGGTTTCGCTGGAATGTCACAACTCTCACGTTCCGATGGAGCTGATCGAGCTCATTCGAGGCAAGAAGGTGATGGTGGGGGCCATCGATGTAGCCAGCGATACCATTGAAACCCCCGAGGAAGTCGCCGGCACGTTGCGAAAAGCCCTTCAGTTCGTGGATGCCGACAAGCTCTATCCTTGCACCAACTGCGGCATGGCTCCGTTGTCGCGCGCCATCGCGAGAGGCAAGCTGAGTGCCTTGAGCGCGGGCGCGGAAATCGTCCGACAAGAACTCTCGAACTAGTTCCGCGCTGAAGTCGGACGTCGTGCTCGGGGAATCGAAGGCCGCGTGGACATCGGGGAGTGCGTTGAAATGGCTCCCTGAATCTGTCGGAATAAGCCGCCTCGACATCTCCGAGCCGCACCCAGTATTCGGTATCTACCATGTCACTTTCCAGCACGGCCATCGAGCCTATGAGCTTTCGCGAATCGCTCGGGCATTACGCATCCGGTATCACGGTGATTGCATCACACGTCGATGGCGAGCCGATCGGCTTCACTTGCCAGTCTTTCCATAGCGTGTCGATGAGCCCGCCGCTGGTGTCGTTCAGCGTCATGTCCGGTTCGGCCAGCTATCCGAAAATTCGCCAGGCAGGTCGATTCGTCGTCAACATCCTGTCGGACGAGCAAGTCGGGATTTCCAACCAATTCGCCCGACGAGGCACGGACAAGTGGCACGGCGTCGATTGGCAGGAATCGCCGCTGGGCAACCCGATCATCGCCGGGAGCCTTCACTGGCTCGATTGCGAAATTTATGCCGAGCATGCCGCGGGCGACCACCTGATCGTGATCGGTGAGGTGAAAGCATTGGATCTGCAAGCAACGGCCGCTACGCAGCCGTTGCTGTACTTCAGAGGACAGTACTGCAACATCGCCGGCGCATAGCGCGGTTTGAGCGCTTTCCGCGGCTGGGCGCCCGCGCTGCGGAATTCGTGGCCCGAGGTCACTGTGTTGGCCTCGGGCCATTGACGTTTGACGCGTCTCGAAGATTGCGGACCGCGGATCGGTTCCTGACGTGCGAGCACCGATGGGCCCGACCGACCGGCGCCTAGGGAAACCCCTAGGCACGGATCACCTTGACTTGATCACGCGAGACACTAAACTAACACGCATTAGTTGCTGAAGCTCCAGGTCGACAACATCCTGCGTCGTTGCTGCTCATCGCGCATGAATGTGCACATTGTGGACCGGAGCTTTTATTTCGCCTCACAACTAACACGAGTTAGTATCCTGCATCGGAGTTCGGCTCGATATTGCTCCGGCATGTGTAGACAGTGCGAGCGTGTCGTTTCCGGCACCGGCTCATGCCGTCGTTTTGATTCGAACTGCAAATCATTCTCCGTGGATGAGCGGAGGAGAAGGTGAGCCGTACCGGGAGCGCCGGATTGCGCTTGTCAACTACGCAAGGAGACTCACGATGGATGTCCGTTCAACGGGGCGCGCGGGTGCGCGCATGAATCTCAAGCGCTTTGCAAGCGGTCCGGGCGCCGATGGCGGAACCGCGCCCCATCGGCTGCGCGTGCTGGCGGCCGTTGCCGCGAGCGTGTTCCTGTTCGGATGCAACGGGCAATCGGACAATCCGGTTGCGCGTTCCGTCGCGGCGCTGAATGCCGCGGTTGCGGTCGACAATGGCGAACTGACGGCGCATGCCAGCAGTTCCGATTCCGCGAATTCCGCCGCGGCATTGGCCACGGCATTCAACCAGGCGGTCGTCGAAGCCCGCAAGCTGAACTTCGTGGCCGACAACTGGAGCTTCTTCAGCACGCCGCAGCCGGCCGGCCTCGGCTGGCCGAGCGCATCGAGCGACGTGCGTTGCCCGTCGTCGGCCCAGGACCTGCAGCCGGGTTATCTCGCGGGTCTGCAGAATCGTTGCGCCTACTATTCGCGGGACTATGTCCACCAGGCGACCGGCGCGTACTACCTCGGCTTCTACGAACAGAACTACCAGATGGCCGATCACTTCGTGAAGCTGATGCACGACAACGGCGGCGCGATGGCGCCTTACTGGGCCATCGGCGCGAACGGCACGGTGTACGAGCAGAACGACGAATCGCCGGCGCCGTTCGAGATCGGCGAGAACATTGCGAGGATGTACCGGTTGACCGCGGACAGCCGCTATCTGGGTGCGGATTTCACGAACTATACGAACAACCTCAACAACGGCTTTACCAACGTCAGCAACAACAGCTACATCAACGCCGAGGGTTTCCGGATGGCGCGGGCCCAGACCAACGGCGAGGCGGCGACCTACAACGAGTTCGTGTATGACCGCGGCAACAACCTCCCGAGCAATCTCGTGATCCTGCTGGGCGGCGATATGGCGGCAAGCGAGATTGCCTATTACCGCGAGATTTCCGCGTATCCGTCGCTGCTCGCGCAAGGCGATGCGACCAACGTGACGACCCGGTTCGGCACGCTGTCGACGAGTTTCAACGGCGACTGGTATCTGCCGGCCGTGCAGCATTTCTCGGTGGGGCTCGTCGGCACGACGAGCACGACCTACAACGCGTCGAATTACCAGAGCCTGCAGTACTACGACTACTACGCGCAGGAGCCGAATCTCTTCCCGCTCTACAAGGGCGTGATTACCGATGCGGGGAAACTGACGAACCAGGCGAACTACGTCGACACCCAGTCGGAGGCGCTCTATCAGGCACACGGCCTCTCGTACCCGGGCATCGAGTCGCATACCTATCTGCCGACGGCGTTCTACAACGCGAACCAGCCGGATACGGCATGGAAATGGCTGACGCGGCTGGCGTCGTGGGAATCCGGTGCAGGCGTCACGGGCTATCCCGAAGTTGCGTTCGCAATGATCTCCGACGTGATCACGAAGGTGCTGGGTCTCGATTTCGACGCACCCAACAAGAAGCTCGTCACGCTCGCCCGATTGCCGTCGTCGTTCCAGGCCGGCAACAGCGTCGCCGTCAACAACATCCCGTTGTACTTCCATGACGCGGGCAACACGATCACGGTCAAGGCGGGCATTGCGCAGACGATGACGGCGAACGGCACGATCGAGACGGATTTCACCTACGATTCCGATCCCGTCGCCCAGCCGGTCAGCGGATTCCACTGGCTCGTGAAGTTCCCGTCGAAGGGCAGCAATACGCAATGCAAGGTCGTGCAGACCTGGTCCAATGGCACGCAATCGACGGGGTACTACGCGCTGACATCCGATTCGAACGGGGTGCCGACCTGCGGCGGCAGCGACGGCTCGGGGATCTGGATGAGCACCGGCGATCCGAACTGGAGCGTGACGAAAATGGCGGTCACGCTGTCCTCCTGAAGCGGTCCGGAGCGCGTGCGGATGCACGGCGCATGCGCACGTCGCGCCGGCTGACCGGCGCGGCAGTCATGCGCCGGCCTAAGGGTATTCACTCAATTTCGTTTCCTTGACCTGTTGCGTGCCGCCTCTATACTAAACCGCGTTAGATGGTGGTTCGGCGCGCTGCGACGAGGGTGCTGGTTGCCTCGGGTATATTGGGGTCGACGATCAACCTGGGGCGGGGATTGCCTGCGCCAGCCTTCCAGTCTGTAACTAAATCGAATCAGGAGTATGGCGTCGTGAGTCGCGTAACCAGTACCCAGGTCGCCCAGCTTGCCGGCGTGTCGCGCACGACGGTGTCGTTCGTGCTGAATGGCGTAACCGGCATGGGGATCAGCGAGGAAACGCGCGAGCGCGTGATGATGGCCGCGCGGCAGCTCGGTTATGTGCCGAACGCGATGGCCCGATCGCTCGCCAGCGGCTCCACGAAAACGATCGCGCTCCTGATGCCGCATGGCGATCACGTGCATGTCGACGTCGACGCCTATCTTCCGCGCTTTCTCGCCGGCCTCAGCGTCGCGTGCCATGCGCACGGCTACAAGGTCATGCTCGAACCCGTGCAGGAGACCGACCGCCCCGGCGCGTTCCTCGACCTCGTGGACAGCGGGCGCATCGACGGACTGGCTGTCCTGAATCCGCGACGTCTCGACGAAGGACACCTGCATGAACTGGCCGAGAAGGGCTTCCCGCTCGTCGTGTTCGGTTCGAACCTCGCCGAGCAGCGTACCGTGTGTGCGATCGGCGTCGACAACCGCGCGGCCGCGCAGCAGGCAACGGAACACCTGCTGGGGCTCGGTCACGAGCGGATCGCGCATATCGGCTTTGCGTCGGAGGACTATCAGGTCGTCCGCGATCGTCTGGACGGTTTCCGGCAAGCGATGGCGACGCATCACGTGGACGTGCGGCCCGAATGGATTGCCTTCGCCGACTACAGTTCGCAGAGCGGTTATGACGCGATGCGCGCCATGCTCGCCGGTTCGCCGCCCATGACGGCGCTGTTCGCCGGAAACGACACGATCGCGTTCGGTGCGATGGCGGCGATTCGCGAAGCCGGGTTGCGCATTCCGGAGGACATCGCGATCGTCGGCTACGACGACATTCCGCTGGCGGCGTTCGCGACGCCAGCGCTGACGACCGTCCGCACCGAACCGTTCCAGGAGGGTCGCGATGCGGCGGCCACGCTGCTCGGCATCATTTCCGGCGATTCGCCCGACGGGCTGCATACCCGCGATCTCGCGCCACTGATCGTCCGGCAATCCTGCGGCGCGAACCGGAAGACGTAGCAGCGCGCCCGCCTCGCGACAAAGACCACGTCGTCACGTCACGGATGCGCCCGGCGAGCGATCGTCGGGCACGACACAAGCAATCGACGGACAAGCAGTGCGAGGCGGAAAGCGTACGGAGAATGCCAGGAAAGTAATCAGGAATGCGAACATAAAAAAGGATTGGAAAAATCATGAGACGAGACAATCGGAAAGGTGCGCTCGCGCAGCGCAAAATCCACGCGGCGATGCTGTGTGCCGCCGTTCTTCAAGGTGCCGGATGGGCGCACGCCGCATGCCCGGCCAACTTTCAGAGTCTGCAGTTCGGCGATCCGGGTTTCGAATCCGCGGGGGCAACCGGTTATGCGTGCCCGGCGTCATGGACGGTCACGTCCGGCGCCGGATGTGCGTCGAACAATCCGCATGGCGGCGGGCGCGCCGCATTCCTGAACGGCGGGGACGGCTACTCGGTGTCCCAGACCGTGACGGCGCCCGTCGCGGGCAACTTCGATCTCTCCGCCTGGATCGCCACGTCCGCGAACGGCACGGGGGGCACCTTCTCCGTTCAGGTGGCCGGCCAGACCGTTCAAAGCGTCACGCTGCCGTCGACGATCGCGAATTCGAACTACATCAAGTACACCCTCCCGCATGTTGCCGTGGCCGCGAATCAGGCCGTGACGATCGTTTTCACGTCGTCGAGCGGGCGCGCGTGGATCAATGTCGACGATATCGAGGTCGTCCCTTCCGCCCCCAACGATCCGCAGCTGTCGTCGGACAACACGGCCGTCGTCGCGCTGTTCAACTGGGCAAAGGTCAAGGCGAATTCGTGGACGCGTTCGGCCTGCACGACCGGCGTGACCAACCAGGACGAATCGCATCCGAGCGGGCAGGGCGTCGCGACCTACGCGCCGTCCTACTGGGCCGGCTATCCATTCCGCTCCTACTACTACGCGCGCGATTTCGCGCATCAGTTCGTCGGTGCGCACATGCTGGGGCTGGACGCGCAGAACAAGGCGATGCTGGCCGCGTTCGCCGCGACCGCGAACACGGCGCGCGGCGGCTACCCGGTCTGGGCGCTGAACTTCGACGGCTCCATCGGCCTCACCGACTATTCGAGCGATACGTCGTTCGTGCGGGAGCTGCCGGCACCGTTCGAGCTCGCGCAGCGTATCGCGGACGGCTACCACTGGACCGGCGACGCCGATTACGCGGCATCGGGCGGGCCGTTCTATGCGTTCGTCGCGAACACCGCGGGTGCGTTCGTCGACGCGCACTACGGGCCGCTCGTCGACGGCACGGCCAACGGCCGGCAGGTCAAGGTCGCGCAGGAAAGCGGCGCCGACATCTGGGCCGGCGTGGCGAGCTACAACGAAGGCGCACCGGGCAATCCGGTCGAGGCGGCCGACGCGCTGTCCAGCCAGTACCGCGCGTACGTCGCGATGCAGCAGCTTGCGACGGCGGCCGGCGATACGACGACGGCGAACACCTATGCGACCCGGGCCGGCGACCTGAAGACCTATTACAACGCGCCGTGGAGCGTGGTGTCGTCCACCGACTCGACCGATGTGGTGCGCTCCTACGACCCGTCGGCAGTCAAGTCGATCGCGTGGGGCGGCGAGATGAGCTGGTTCCCGCCGATGAAGGGGATCATGAACCCGGGCACGCGCCGCGACCAGTACATGGGATGGCTCAACACCACCGCGCTCGGCCAGGCACCCGCCAACCTCGAAGCCGTGACCTATCTGCCGGACGCATTCTTCGCGGTTCACGACGGCACCACCGCGTGGGCGTGGATGCAATACGTGTACAACCGCATCAACGACGTCCACGGCGGTTACGGCAACAACTTCGTCAACGGAGATTATCCGGAGGTGTCGTTCACGCTCGTCGGACAGGCGATTGCCGGGCTGCTTGGCGTCGAACCCGACGCGTCGGCCGGCAAGCTGACCACGACGTCGCAACTGCCGGCCACCGGCATGGCCTGGCTGCAGGTCTCGCACATCCCGATCGGCGCGGGGAAAGTCACCGTACGACATGACGGCACCACGCGCAGCACGCTCGCCAACGAGAACCCGGCGGGCGGGACGTCCTATGCATGGCATGCGCGATTCGCGGGCGTCTACCCGAGCGTCGTCGTCAACGGCGTGGCGCGCGCGGCGAACACCGAACAGCCGGAAGGCAGCGGCGGACCGACCTATACCTACGTCGACGTGACGGTCGCCCCGCAAGGCACCGCGGTCGTACAGGTTTCGAAATAGGCACGCGGCATGCATCCGAACCAGACATTCACGTGGAGACTGGCATGGCAAGCGTAGTACTGAGAGGCGTGTCGAAGGCATACGGCAGCGGTCTGCCGATCGTGCGGGATGTCGATCTCGACATCGCCGAAGGCGAGTTCTGCGTCTTCCTGGGGGCATCGGGCTGCGGAAAATCGACGTTGCTGCGCATGATCGCCGGGCTCGAGGACATCACCGACGGGGAGATCTTCATCGGCAACCGGCGGATCAACGAGGTGCCGCCCGCGCGGCGCGGCGTGTCGATGGTGTTTCAGAGCTACGCGCTCTTTCCGCACATGACCGTCTATGAAAACCTGTCGTTCGGCCTGACGCTGGCGCGCGTCGACAAGGCGACGATTCGCGACAAGGTGCTCGGGGCGGCACGCGCGCTGCAGATCGAACACCTGCTCGATCGCAAGCCGCGGGCGCTGTCGGGTGGCCAGCGGCAGCGTGTCGCGATCGGACGCGCGATCGTGCGCGAGCCCGGCGTTTTCCTGTTCGACGAACCGCTGTCCAATCTCGACGCAGCGTTGCGCGTGCAGACGCGCCACGAGATTGCACGCATTCACCGCGAGATCGGCCGGGTATCGACGATCTACGTGACGCACGACCAGGTCGAGGCGATGACGCTCGCCGACCGCGTCGTGCTGCTCAATTCGGGCGACGCGACGCGTCAGCACGGCAGTCTCGCGCAGGCCGGGTCGCCGCTCGAGCTCTATCACCATCCGCGCAATCGCTTCGTCGCCGGGTTCATCGGGTCGCCGAAGATGAATTTCATCGACGCCGTAC
Organism: Burkholderia theae; assembly: GCF_048565265.1. Lineage (NCBI taxonomy): Bacteria > Pseudomonadati > Pseudomonadota > Betaproteobacteria > Burkholderiales > Burkholderiaceae > Burkholderia > Burkholderia theae. Next base: position 242,024 of record NZ_CP183463.1, on the reverse strand, counting down.
TGGTCGACGCCGGCGAGCGTCAGGCCCGCGTGCGTCTCGCGAGCGGCGAAGTGCTGTCGGCCTGCGTCGATGCCCGCCGCTTGAGCCCCGGCGAACCGCTCACGCTCGGCATTCGCCCGGAAGATTTCGCGCTCGGCGGCGAGCGGCAGCATCTCGTGCGCGAGGCGACCTGGCAGGAGCGGCTCGGCGAAGCGACCTACGTCTATCTGCACGGCGACGAGGCGGGGCAGCAGTGGATCGCGAAGCTGCCCGGCACGACGAACGTCGGTGCCGGCCACCGTCTTTCGCTGTTCATGCCGGCCGACAAGTTGCACGCGTTCGACCGCAGCGGGCAGGCACTGCGGCGCTGCATCGACGAGGAAGCGCCGCTGCTGGCCTCGTACGCGTGAACCGCAAGCAATCGACGAAACGAATTGAGCGGCGCCACGCCGCCGCGAACCACAAGGAGGAGATCCCCATGAATACCCGCAGGAACGTGCTGAAGACCGCGTTGTGCACCTTGGCGGCCACGGCCGCATTGCATGCCGGCGCCGCCCCTCTCGTCATCAATACCGATACGTCCGATGTCGCGGTGAAAGCCGCGTTCGACGCGGCGGTGGACGGCTTCAAGGCCGAGAATCCCGACGTGCAGGTCAAGGTCAACCGCTTCGACCACGATGCGTACAAGACGGCGATCCGGAATTTCCTGACCGCCGACGCGCCCGATGTCGTGAACTGGTATCCGGGGCACAAGATGGAGCCGTTCGTGCGCGCGAAGCTTTTCGAGGACGTGTCCGATCTGTGGGCGAAGGGCAATCTCGACGCCAAGCTGAAGTCGGCGGCGCCGGCGCTGACCCTGGACGGCAAGAAGTGGGGCATCCCGTACACGTATTACCAGTGGGGCCTCTATTACCGGAAGGACCTCTTCGCGAAGTTCGGCATCGAGCCGCCGAAGACGTGGCAGGCATTGCTCGACGCGTGCGCGAAGCTCAAGGCGAACGGCATCACGCCGCTCGTGATCGGCACGAAGGAGCCGTGGACGAATCTGGCGTGGTTCGACTATCTCGACCTGCGCGTGAACGGCTTTCCGTTCCACATGGCGCTGACGAGCGGCAAGGTGCCGATGACGGACCCGCGCGTCAAGGCCGTGTTCGATCGCTGGGATCAATTGACGAAGCCGGGTTATTTCCTCGCCAATCACGCGTCCTACACGTGGCAGGAGGCGGCCGCGTCGCTCGCGCAAGGCAAGGGCGCGATGTACCTGATGGGCAACTTCGTGGTGGCGCCGATGAAGCAGGCCGGCCTCGGCCCGGACAAGCTGGGCTTCATGCCGTTCCCGACGATCGATCCCGCGGTGCCCCGCGCGGAGGAGGCGCCGATCGAGTCGATCCACATCCCCGCGAATGCGCGGAACAAGGCCGACGCGCGCCGCTTCCTCGCCTATATGGCGCGCGCGGACGTCCAGGCCCGGTACGGCGAGCGCACCGAGGAACTGGCGGTCAACCAGGATGCGCCGCCGCCGAGCGATCCGTATCTGAAGGCCGGCGCGGCGCTGCTCGCGAACGCACAGGGGCTGTCGCAGTTCTTCGACCGGGATGCCGCGCCCGAGCTGACCCAGGCCGCGATGGACGGATTCGAGCGCTACATGCTGAAACCCGACTCGCGTGGCGAGGTGCTCGACCGGCTGGAGCAGGTTCGCCAGCGCGTCTACAAATAACGATCGAATCGTGTCCCGGACGGACGCGGTGCCGCGTTCGTCCGCCACCGGAGGTTTCGTGCAATCCACTGCCACATCCGTCGGCGCCCCGCGCGTCACGTTCTGGGAGCGTCACCAGCGCGCAATCGCGCCCTGGCTTTTTCTCGCGCCCGCGCTCGTGCTGTTCGCCGTCTACGTCATCGTTCCGATCGCACGCTCGATCGGCTTCGGCTTCTATGCGTGGGACGGCTTGAGCACGCCGCGCTTCGTCGGCCTGGGCAACTACCTCGAGCTCCTCGGGGACCCCGATTTCTGGACGGCGTTCAGGAACAACATCATCTGGCTGGTCGGCTTTCTGCTGGCCGTTCCGGCCGGCCTGTTCTTCGCGCTGTTCCTCAATCAGAACGTGTTCGGGATGCGCGCCGTCAAGTCGATGTTCTTCTTTCCGTTCGTGATCTCGCAGGCCGTGATCGGGCTCGTGTTCGGCTGGTTCTACGATCCGTCCAACGGCCTGCTGTTCCACGTGCTCCAATGGTTCGGCATCCCGCCCGTGGCCGTGCTGTCCGACGAGCGGTACGTCACCTACGGCATCGTTGCCGCCGGGCTCTATCCGCAGATTTCGTACTGCATGATTCTTTACCTGACGGGTCTGTCGAACGTGCGGCCCGACCTGATCGAGGCAGCCCGCCTCGAAGGCGCGCATGGCTGGTCGATGCTGCGTCGCGTCGTGCTGCCCCAGTTGCGCTCCGCGACGTTCGTGGCGATCGTCGTGACGGTCGTCGGCGCGCTGCGCAGCTTCGACATGGTGTCGATCATGACCCAGGGCGGCCCGTACGGATCGTCGCGGGTGCTCGCCTACTACATGGTCGAACAGGCACTCGGCGATTACGGCTATCGGGTCGGCTACGGCTCGGCGATCGCGACGATCCTGTTTCTGCTGATGCTCGTCTATATCGGCTTCGTCATCGTTCGCGTCTACACGCAGGAAAAGGAGCTTGCCTGAATGTTTCCCACACCGATCGAACAGGCCGGCCGTTCCGCGCAATGGCTGTACCGCGTCGTGCTTGCCGTCGCGCTCGTCGTCTGGCTGCTGCCGCTTCTGGCCATCGCGCTGACGTCGATTCGCGGGTCCGCCGACATCTTCGCCGGCAACTACTGGGGATGGCCGACCGAGTGGCGCATCGTGGAGAACTATCGCGCCGTGTTCACGGATACGCCGCTGGCGCGCTATCTCGTCAACACCTGCCTGATCACGGTGCCGGCGGTGATCGGCGCGGTGGCCCTCAGCTGCATGGCCGGCTTCGCGCTCGGCGTCTATCGGTTCAGGCTGAACCTGCCGGTCTTTTTCCTGTTCCTGGCCGGCAACTTCGTGCCGTTCCAGATCCTGATGATTCCGGTTCGCCTGATGAGCCTGCAACTGGGGCTCTACAACTCCGTGCCGGGCCTCGTGCTGTTCCATGTCGCGTTCAATACCGGCTTCTGCACGTTCTTCATGCGCAACTTCATCATCGAGCTGCCGCGCGAGTTGATCGAAGCAGCCCGCATGGACGGTGCGACCGAGTTCCAGGTCTTCTACAAGGTCGTGCTGCCGCTGGTGCGGCCGGCGATGGCGGCGATCTCGGTACTGGTCTTCACCTTCGTGTGGAACGACTACTTCTGGGCCACGGTGCTGGTGCAGGGCGATCACGCGATGCCGGTCACCGCCGGGCTGAAGACGCTGAGCGGCATCTGGGTCGCGCAATGGCATCTCGTCGCGGCCGGATCGATCGTGGCAGCCCTTCCGCCTGTCCTGATCTTTTTCTTCAAGCAAAAACACTTCATTGCCGGCCTCACGATGGGGGCCACCAAAGGGTAAGACCTATGTTCGATACGAAACTGGTGTGCTTGAACGGCTCCAACGTCTGCATCGCGCTGGAGGAGTCGTCCGGCATGCCGCCGGTATGGCGTCACTTCGGCGCGAAACCCGATGAACGCGCCGGCGTGTGGCGCGCCGCGAGCGCGCGACCGCACCCGCCGACGGTGCTCGACGGCGATCCGCCGTTCACCGTCCTGCCGACCCACGGGTTCGGCTGGTTTCACCAGCCCGCACTGGCGGGCGCCCGTCCGGGGACGGACGGCGACACGGACTGGGCGCAGCAATTCCGGCTCGACGAAGTCAGCCGAAACGCGCACGGCATGTTGCTGAAGCTGAGCGACGAGCAAGCCGCGCTCGGCGTGACGCTCGGTTATGCGATCGATCCGGCGTCGGACGTCGTGACGATGTGGGCCGAGGTCGAGAATCGCGGCGAGACGCCGTTTCGCGTGGACTGGCTGGCCGCGGCATCGGTGCCGTTGCCGCCCGACGCAGACCAGGTACTGGGTTTCTTTGGGCGCTGGACGCTGGAGTTCCAGGAAACGCGCGAGCGCCTCGGCGTCGCAACGTGGCGCCGGGACAACCGGCGCGGTCGTACTTCCCACGACTCGTTTCCGGGCGTGATGATCGGTTCGTCGCTCGGTGACGACGAAGGCCAGGTTTATGGCGCGCATCTGGGATGGAGCGGCAATCATTCGATCGTCATCGAACCCATGCTCGACGGTCGTCGGCAACTCCAGTTGGGCGAGTGGCTGGCCCCGGGGGAAGTCGTGCTTGGCCCCGGGCAACGCTATCGCACGCCGTGCGCCTACCTGTCGTATAGCGCGTGCGGCCTGAACGGACTGAGCGCCGGGTTCCATCGTTTCGTTCGCGCAAACATGCTGAACGCGCCGCAGCAGCCCATGCGCCCGCGCCCCGTCATGCTCAATACCTGGGAGGCCGTGTATTGCGAGCATGATCCCGCGGATCTCGAAGAGTTGGCCCGGGCCGCCGCGCGACTGGGCGTCGAGCGCTTCGTGCTCGACGACGGCTGGTTTCATCGACGCAACAACGATCGCGCCGGGCTGGGCGACTGGTGGCCCGATGCCGACAAGTATCCGCGCGGCCTCGCGCCGCTCATCGAGCGCGTGCGCGGCCTCGGCATGGAATTCGGGCTCTGGATGGAGCCGGAGATGGTCAACCCGGACAGCGAGCTGTATCGCGCCCATCCCGAGTGGGTGCTCCAGCTCGACGGCAGGCCGCGGGTGACGGGGCGCAACCAGCTGGTACTCGATCTCGCGGAGCCCGAGGTGGCAGCGCATCTGTTCGCGCAGGTCGGTGCGTTGCTGCACGAACACGCGATCGCTTACGTCAAGTGGGACATGAATCGTGATCTTGCGACCGCGGGCCACCACGGCCTCGCGGCATACCGTCGCCAGACCCGTGCGTTCTACGCATTGCTGGACCGGTTGCGTCGCGCGTTTCCGTCGGTGGAGATCGAGAGCTGCGCATCCGGCGGCGGGCGTGCCGATTATGGCGTGCTGGAATACGTTCAGCGGATCTGGACGAGCGATTGCAACGATGCGCTGACCCGGATCGGTATCCAGCGCGGCTTCCTGCGGTTCTTTCCGCCCGAGGTGATGGGCGCGCACATCGGCGCGGAATGCTCTCATACGACAGGGCGGCGGCATACGTTGGCGTTCAGGGCCGCCGTTGCGATCTTCGGTCACCTCGGGCTCGAAATCGATCCGCGAACCCTCAGCGCCGAGGAATTCGACGAAGCCCGCCGCTGGATTGCGCTGTACAAGGCGTGGCGGCCGGTCCTGCACGGCGGAACCTTGCGGCAGGGGCGTGCCGGCAGTGCGCTGTCGTGGACCCAGGCCGTCGCCGACGACGGGATGTCGTCGCTGCTGGCCGTCTATCGATTGCACGAGGACGACACGCGCTACGCATTGCCGCTGCGCATCGACGGACTGCGGCGCGATGTCGTTTATCGCGTCCGCTTCCTTCATGTGCCGGTCGCGCCGCACTTCGTGCAGCAGACCGACCTGTTCGCGGCGATGGCCGGCGAAGGCGCCGAACTTTCGGGCGCGACGTTGCTGGACATCGGCGTGCCGCTGCCGCCGCAACCGCCCGAATCGTGCACGCTGATTGCGCTGGAGCAGGTGACGCAGCTGGCGTAAGCGTTCGGTTCGACGAGCCGTGCATCGAACGCCTGTTCGTCACGGCTCGTCGGCACGGGCTTGCCGGTCGCACCGGGTGCGACCGGATTTGCTGCACTGCGCTGCATCGCTCGTCCTCGGCAACGTCGCGCCTGCCGCCGGATGGCGACGTTTCGGCAACGGGCGTAGCATTCAGACATGCGGCCAGCCGCGATCCTCACCGACGGATCGGCGGCGCACCCCGATCGGGCCGCAGCCGGCCACGCATGACGGCCCGGCAAAGGAGCCTCGATGCGCTCGCAAGCAACGTCCGTTTCGCGCCTGAAACGCTATGGGATCGCGGCTGCAATCGTCATCGCCTGCCTGATCGTCGTCGGGCGCATCACCGGGGTCCTGGTCGACTGGCTGTGGTTCTCGTCGATCGGTTATGGCGGCGTGTACTGGACGGTCCTGTCCACGCGGGTGCTGCTGTTCGTCGCGGTGTTCGCCGTGGCGGCGGCCGCGATCGGCGCGTCGGGGTTGCTCGCGCATCGTCATGCACGGCCCGTCGATGTCTGGCCGGTCGAGGACCCTGCGTCGACGCGCGAGGAGGAAGTCCTTCTGGCGCTGGCAAGAGACGTCGCGTCGCGCATTCCATGGCGCGTGGTCATTGCCGCCGGCGCCGCCTTCCTCGGGCTTGCGATCGCCGCCGGTGCGATGTCGAGCTGGGACGTTGCGCTGCGTTATCTGCATCAGGTGCCGTTCGGCGCACACGATCCGATCTTCGGCAAGGACATCGGTTTCTATCTGTTCGCGCTGCCCGTCTGGATCGTGCTGAAGAACCTGCTGCTGCAAGTGGTCGTGTGCTGCGCGATCGCCGCAGGCATCGTCTACTGGCTGCGCGGCGACATCGCACTGCGGCGGCCGAAGGGGCTTTCGTCTGCCGCCGCCGTTCACGGTTCGGCGCTACTGGCGCTCTTCTTCCTGCTGAAGGCGTGGTCGTGGTGGCTCGAACGATTTTTGCTGCTCTACGACAACAACGGTGTCGTGGTCGGCGCCGGTTATACCGATGTCCACGTGATGCTGCCGGTGCTGTGGCTGCTCGTCGGCCTCGCCACGGCGTCGGCCGTCGCGATGCTGGTCAACATGCGCCGGCCCGGCTATCGTTTGCCGGCCGCTGCGGTGCTGCTGGTGTTCGGCACGTCGTTTGCGCTCGGCATCCTCTATCCCGCACTGTTCCAGCGCTTCTACGTGAAGCCGAGCGAGCTGCAGCTCGAGACGCCCTATATCCAGCACAACATCGCGCTGACGCGGCAGGCTTACGGCCTCGCGCAGATCGAGGTCAAGCCGTTTGCAGCCGAGGAAGGGCTGAATCTCGCGTCGCTGCAGGCCAATCGCGCGACCGTCGACAACATCCGCCTGTGGGATGTGCAGCCGCTGATGGATACCTATGCGCAGTTGCAGGAGATCCGGACTTACTACAAGTTCTTCTCCGTGGATATCGATCGCTACCGGCTCGACTCCGGCTACCGGCAGGTCATGTTGTCGGCACGCGAACTGGAGCAGACGATGCTGCCGGAGAACGCGCGAACCTGGGTGAACCTGCATCTGCTGTTCACCCACGGCAACGGCGTCGTAATGTCGCCGGTCACGGAGAAATCCACCGAAGGCTTGCCGTCGCTTTATCTGCGTGACATTCCGCCTGCCGCGGAGGGCGGGCCGGCCATCAGCGAACCGCGCATTTACTTCGGTGAAGGCGGGCAGGGTTACGTGATCGTGAAGGGCAGCGTGCCCGAATTCGACTACCCGAAGGGGGACAGCAACGTCTACACGTCCTACAGCGGGCGCGACGGTGTCGCGATCGGCGGCGTGGCGCGGCGCAGCCTGTTCGCGTGGCAGTTCGACGATCCCAACATCCTGCTGACGCACTACATCACGAACGACAGCCGGATCCTGTTTCACCGCAACATCCGCGACCGGATCCGCACGATCGCGCCGTTCCTCGCGCTCGACCACGACCCGTATATCGTGGCCAGCAACGGCCGCCTGTTCTGGATGCAGGACGCCTATACGACCAGTCGCTGGTTTCCGTATGCGCCGCCCGGTGTCGGCGACGGCGCCAACTACATTCGCAACGCGGTCAAGGTGGTGGTCGACGCATACAACGGCACGGTCGACTTCTACGTCAGCGATCCGTCCGATCCGCTGGTGCGGACTTACGCACGCATCTTCCCCGGCATGTTCAAGCCGCTCGACGCGATGCCGCAGGATCTGCAACGGCATATCCGCTATCCGGAAGACCTGTTCCTGATCCAGGCGAACCTCTACCGCGCGTATCACATGGACGCGCCGGAAGTGTTCTATAACCGCGAGGACCTCTGGCAGTTTCCGCGCGCGCTGGGCGATATCGACGGCGCCGACACCGCGAACACGCGGATGGCGCCGTACTACACGATCATGCGACTGCCCGGCGACGCGCAGGCCGGCTTCGTGCTGATGCTGCCGATGGTGCCGAGCCAGCGCGAGAACATGATCGCGTGGCTGGCCGCGCGTTGCGATCCGCCCGGGTACGGCAAGCTGATCGTCTACGCATTCCCCAAGGACAAGCTGATCTACGGGCCGTACCAGATCGAGGCGCGCATCCAGCAGAGCACGGAAATCTCGCAGCAGATCTCGCTGTGGAACCAGATGGGCTCGCGCGTGATCCGCGGCCATCTCGTGGTCGTGCCGATCGAAAACTCGATCCTCTACGTGTCGCCGCTTTATCTACGCGCGGCGTCGGGCCAATTGCCCGAGCTGAAACGGGTGATCGCGGCCTACGGCGATCGCGTCGTGATGGAGGAGAACCTGAGCGAGGCGCTCGCCGCGCTCTTCAAGGAGACGGGGCCGGTGGCGGTGGCACCGGCGAGCGGCGCAGCGGATGCGCGCGCCCGCGACGCGCTGGCCCATTACAACCGCGCGATCGAGCGGCTGAAGGCGGGGGATTGGGCCGGCTTCGGTACGGAACTCGATGCGCTGCGGCCGTTGCTCGAGGCGCTGGGCGCCGTTCGAGCGGATAACAAGAAGTGAGCGGGGTGCCGCCAAACGGGCGTGCACCCCATACGCTTCCCGACGGCTCGATCGCCGGCCGGTTCGTCAGGTCACCGGCGGCGCGTGCCCGTGATCGCCCAACCCCCGCGCATCGTCGTATTCCCGCGAAATATCCTTGTTCGTGTAGTCCCCGAGCTTCGATGCGGCGACCACGCTCAGCACCGCACACACCAGCACGTACGCCGCGATCGCATACCCCGAATGGTAGTAGGCGAACAGCGCCGTCGCGATCAGCGGTGCCGGGCCACCGGCAATGACCGACGCGAGCTGATAACCCATCGACGCGCCGCTATACCGCAACCGCCCTGTAAACGACTCGGCGATCAAGGCGGCCTGCGGCCCGTACATCATCGAATGCGGGACCAGCGACAGCACGATGGCCGCGAAGATCCAGACCGGGTTCCGGGTATCGACCATCGCGAAGTAGAGGAATCCGAACACACCGACGACAGCCGCACCGATTATGTACATTCGCCGCCGCCCGATCAGATCCGACACGTGCCCGAACAGCGGAATGGTGAAGAACTCGACCACGGACGCCACCAGCACCGCCGTCAGCAGCAGTTCGCGCGACACGCCCAGCGCCGTGATCCCGTACGTGAACACGAACGCCGTATAGATATAGAACGGCGCCTGTTCGGCCATCCGCGCGAACGCCGACAGCACGATATCCCTTGGTTGCTTGCGCAACACTTCGAGCATCGGCGTCTTCTCGATCCGGCGCTCGGCCAGCAGCTTCGCGAAGATCGGCGTCTCGAGAATGTTCAGGCGGATATAGAGCCCGATCGCGACCAGCACGATGCTGAGGAAAAACGGCACGCGCCAGCCCCACGCGAGGAAACTGCTGCCGGAAAACCAGCTCATGGCCAGCACGGCGAGGTTGGCGAGGAACAGTCCGGCCGGCACGCCGAACTGCGGCCACGATGCGACGAAACCGCGATGCGCATTGGTGCGCGCCCACTCCATCGACATCAGGACCGAGCCGCCCCATTCGCCGCCCACGCCGACGCCCTGGATGAAGCGCAGCACCGTGAGAATGACCGCGCCCCAGATGCCGATCGCGGCGTAGGTCGGCACGAAGGCCACGGCGAACGTGGCGAGCCCCATCAGCAACAGGGTCACGATCAGGGTGGCCTTGCGTCCGATGCGGTCGCCGTAATGGCCGAAGATCGCCGCGCCGACCGGCCGCGCGACAAAGCCGACGGCATAGATCAGGAACGCCTGCAGCGTGCCGACGAGCGGGTGGGATTGCGGGAAATACAGCTTTGCGAAGACCAGGCCGGTGACCGTGCTGTAGAGGAAAAAGTCATACCATTCGATCGTGGTGCCAATCGTGCTGGCGATGACGGCGCGGCGCAACTGGCGCCGGGCTTCCTCGTCGGAGAGGGGCGTGGCCGCGGATTGTGTGGCAGCCATGTTGATATCTCCCGGATAAGGGCGATAGAGAAATCAACCATACGCCCGGCGATGGGTTCCGGCAAGTGCCCGCGGCTAGTGGATTGCACGGTGTCCAGGCTTTTCAGTCAGACATCCTGATATATCGCAACGTGATATTTAATGGCTATTCGTTGCGATAGGGACGAGGGTGGCGTGATGTTCAAACCGAACACGCGCGCGGATACCGCATCGCATTCACCCGCCGGTGCGGGCATGCATGTCGATGAACGCCCGGGTACGTGACGGCTCGGTGATTTCCGTCCACTGCAGATGCGCGAATTTCGGATCGTTGCGCAGGGTGGCGAACTTGACACGGTTCTTGTCGAACGTGGTGTATGACCACAGCAGCACCGAATCTCTGGAGCAGAACGCCATCCGCAGCGACTCCCGGTTGCCGTGCGAAAGCTCGGTGCGCATGAGCCCGCGGCTTACCGTGCGCCAGAGCACGCGGGAGAACACCGTCCATCGCCCGAAGTTGAGCCAGACGACGTGCGTGGCCCTCGACCAGAGCACGTCGCGCACGGCGCTGTAGTTCCCGTCGGCGACCCAGCGGTCGCCGGCCGTCGCGGCAAGCACCGCGTTCTCGAACTGCTGGGGCGGCACGGCTGTCCAGTCGGGGCCCCAGTAGAGTTGATCGAGTTCGATGTACGGGCAGCCCGCGGCAGCCGCCAGCGCGCTGGAGAAGGTGGATTTCCCCGACCCGCTTGTTCCGACGACGACGAAGCGCATGTGTTTGACCGCGGTGGAATGGCGAGGCCGCGTATTGTGCCTGATGTGCCCGATAGATCCCGCTACACGCGCCGGCCGGCCCGCCGCTTACTTGCCGCCGCGCGGCGCGCGACGCGTTGGCTTGGCCCGCGCCGCGGGTGGCGCGCTGTCCGTATCGTCGGCGTCCGGAAGCACCAGGTCTTCCATCAACGCGAGCGTGCGCAGGCAGAAATCGTTGCCGGCTTCGCGCTCGGCATCGGAAAAATGCGCCATCGCCGGTGCGATCGACGATTCGTTCGCGAGCTTCACGACCGCCTTGTCGACGACGTCGAGCCCCTTCCGGGTGAGGTGGACGATGAATCCGCCGGCATGACCCGGATCGGGCTGACGCTCCACCATCCCGAGGCTCGCGAGGCGGTCGATCTTCTTGGTGATGGCACCCGACGTCACGAGCAGCGCGCGATACAGATCGGTCGGACGTTTCGCATACGGGTGCCCGCTGCGGCGCAGCGCGAGCAGCACACGCATGTCGGACCCGCTGATGCCCCACATGCGCTGGCACATCTTGTCGAACGACTGCTCGACGAGCGTGCCGATCCGCATGAAGTAGATCGCCATCAGGAAATTCGACAGGTCGAGTTCGCTGTGCTCGTGCTGCCATTGCAGCGTGATCAGTTCGATCAGGCTGTGACGCGGCAGGCTCGCCTTGGGAGCGGATTCCGTCTGCGCCGGCGCTGCGTTCTTGCCGGTTCGGTTGCGGGCGGGCTGCTTTGCGTCTGCGGTGCTCATCTCGATGGCTTCCTTGGAAGGGCGTGCGACCGGATCGATCGTAACGGGGCGATGACCGGCGTGGCTGACCGCCATTGTACGTAAGTTTCCCGGTCGCACGTTCGCGTCGCACGCTACCCGGCGTGTACGGCCGCACGCAGCATGTCGGCCACCTGCCGCTGGGCCAGCGCGGCGGCGCCGACCTCGCCGCGCATGCCGTAAAACGTGTGCAGCATCCCCGCATAACGCACGCACGTCGTCGCCACGCCCGCTTCGGCGAGCTTGCGCGCATAGGCTTCGCCGTCGTCGCACAGCACGTCGCACTCGGCGGTGATCACGAGGGCCGGCGGCAAGTCCGCGTGACTGGCCGCATGGAACGGCGACAGCGTCCAGACCGACGGCGACACGCCGTGATCGAGCGCGTACTCGCGGAACGCATGCGCGACGTCGGCGGTGCGCTGCACGAAGCCTTCCGCATAAACGGACCGCGACGCGTGGTGCTGCGTGGCGTCGGTCGCCGGATACACGAGCGCCTGCGCGAGGATGCGCGGGTGTGCCTGCTCCCGCGCAAGCAGGCACACGACGGCGGCAAGATTGCCGCCAGCCGATTCGCCGAATACGGTCAGCCGCCCGGTCGGCAGCCCGTGCTCGTGCCCGTGCTCGGCGACCCAGCAGGTCGCCGCCCACACGTCTTCCAGCGCCGCCGGGAACGGATGCTCGGGCGCCAGCCGATAGTCGACGCTGATCACGGCCAGCCCGGAATCGTTGGCCAGGTGCCGGCACACGGCGTCGAAACTGTCGAGATTGCCCATCCGCCAGCCGCCGCCGTGAAAGGCCATCGTCACGCCGACGGCGCCGTCGGGATGGTAGATGCGCACCGGAATGCCACCGTCCGGGCCGGGAATCGTGAGGTCGAAGACCTTGTCGACGCGCGGGCCGGGCGCCCGCGTGGCGGTGCGTGCGGCGATGCCGGCGCGCGCGTCGTCGGCGCTCATCTGAGCGAGGCTCGGCCGCGCGGCGGCCGCGTCGGCGAACGCGCGCAGCGACGGATGAACGAGGTCGCGTGGAGAAGGTTGAGTCATCTGGCTCATGGTGTGGGGGTTGCCGACGGGGCAAACGTGATGGCGGGAATGGCGGCCTTCACGCCGAGGCCGCCGTCGACGGTGACGATTTCACCGGCCATGTGCGCACTCAGGTCGGACGCGAGGAACAGCAGGTGGCCGGCAATTTCTGCGGGCGTGGCCGCGCGCCCGATCGGGATCGCTTCGCCGACCCGCGTCCAGGTCGCTTCGTCCAGCCGCTGGTTCAGGCGCGGCGTGCGCACGAACCCTGGAGACACCGCGTTGATGCGCACGTTGTACGGCGCATACTCGACGCCCGCGCAGCGGACCAGATGGTGCAGCGCGGCCTTCGACGCCGCATACGCGACCTCGCTCGGCACCGCGCGATCGCCGGCGAGCGAGCCGACGAACGCGAACGTGCCGCCGCCGTCGGCCTTCATCAGCTCGCCGCCGATCTGCAGCGCGAGGTACGCATGGCGCACGACGATGTCGAACTGCTGATTCCACGACGCATCGTCCACAGCGGACAGCGGTTTGATGCCCGCGACGCCGATGATGTCGACCACGCCGTGGATGCGGCCGAAGTGCTGGCGCGCCGTGTCGAACACGCGCTGCATGTCGTCGCGCGACGTGGCGTCGGCCGCGCATGGCACGCCGTCGACGGCTTCGGCGATGCGGCGCGCGAGTGTTTCGTCGCGATCGACGCAGAGTACGCGTGCACCGGCCTGCGCGAGCGCATGAACTGTCTGCTCGCCGATGCCCTGGCCGGCGCCGAGCACCACGAAACCGCGCCCGTCGAGTCGCAGCAGGGACAGGTAGTCCGGCGTATCGCTGCGGGTTTGATCGTTCGTCATCAAGGTTCTCCTCACGCTTCGATGGTGTCGCGATGCGTCGGCAGCAGCTCCTGCCATGCCGCATCGTCCGCGAGCGGCCGGTCGCACGCGCTGACGCCGCGCAGATCGAGCCCGAGCGCCGGCGGCGGCTCGTTGTTCATCACACGTTTGACCGCTGCCAGCAGCGCACGGCGCACCCGCACGACGGCCTGGTCCGCGGGCACCAGATGCTCGCGCGAACGGTCGTAGAGCGGCCCCTGGGACAGCCCGATCGTCGCGTCCTCGACTTCGACGCCGCGCAGCCCGGTCCAGTTTTCCTTCATCCGCTCGCGGCTCTGGCCGAACGAATCGGCCCAGCTCGCGTTGAACGTGCAGTTCTGGCGATCGTAATACTTCGGATCGTCCAGGCCCAGCAGTTCGATGATCTTGTCTTCCGTGACCGGCGAGTCGCCGTGCACGACGATGTAGGTGCTCGTGTGCGTGTCGTCTTCCGGTACTTCGAACACGGTGAACAGAAACGCCGGCGCGGGAATGATGCGGCCGTACGGCACGATGAACGGCACGACGCGCGCATTGCGCACGCCCGGCTCGTCGGTCTTGCGCAGCGCGACGTAGTGAAAGCCGAACGCGGTGTCCTCGATCTTCAGCGACGGTTCGAGATCGTTCGACGCGAGCGCGGCCGGATTCACGACGTCCGGATTGCGCGTGAACGCGTCGTCCTTCCAGCCGGGCCGCGCCATGTTGGTGTGCAGCACGCCGACGTGCGAGCTGTCCTCGCCGCCCTCGACCAGCTGCAGGTAGTTGCACGCGACGTTGATGCGCAGCACGACGCGATGATTCGGCGCCGCATCCATGAACGCGTAGCGCGAAAACGCGGGCTCCAGTTCCTTCGGGCCGACATAGGCCCACACGATGCCGCCGGCCTCGCGCACCGGAAACGCGGGCGCCTTCATCCGCGCCGCGTATTTCGGGTCCGCGTGGTTCGGCGTTTCCAGCACGGCGCCGGACACGCTGAACTTCCAGCCGTGATACAGGCAGCGAATGCCGCCTTCCTCGACACGGCCAAGCGCGAGCGACGCGCCGCGGTGCATGCACAGCTCCTCGAGCAGGCCGACCTGGCCGTTCGAGTCGCGGAACGCGACGTACTGCTCGCCAAGCAGGCGCACGCGCAACGGCGCGCAGTCCGGGTCCGGCAATTGGGCGGACGTGCAGACCGGGTGCCAGTAACGTCGCATCAATGCGCCGCCGGGCGTGCCCGGACCGACGCGGCACAGCATTTCGTTATCTTCGTGACTCAACATGTCGAACTCCTGTTTCAGACTGGGTTATGCGTTGCGCTGCGTGCGGGTGGCGGAAGACGACACGATCCGGTGGTGCGGAACCAGCTGTCGCCAGTCCTCGCCCGGGCCGATTTCGCCGGACACGCCGATCGCACGGCCCGATTCCGCGCGCAACGCCGGAATGTCCTGCTGATCGCGCTCCGCGCGCGCACACGCGAGCAGCGTGCGATGCAGGCGGCTGATCGCGAGATCCGCGCTCGACAGCATTTCCTGCGACCGGTCGCGGATCGCGCCGCTCGAAATGCTGCATGCGGCGTCTTCCTGCGTGATGCTGTCGAATCCGGTGAAGTGGCCGTCGCGCTGCGCATGGCGATCCTGGCGATAGCCGTTGACGAACGACATCGCCGCCGGCGAGTCGCAGGTGTCGAGCGTCATCCCGTATTTGCGCAGCGTCGGCGCGTCGAGGCCCACGAACTTGAGCTGCGCGCTGCGCAGCGGCTCTTCGCCGACGGGCTTGTCGGCATCCCACCACACGTGGAAGAAGTAGCAGCGCTCGTCGTTGATCGGCACCGCGGCGAGCCACACGTCGCCGTTCGCGTTGGCGATGAAGCCCGGCGTGATGAACGACGTGACGCGGGCGATGCGGTTGTCGCCGGCCTGGCGGATCGCGACGTAGTGAAAGCCGAAATCCGTCTCGTCCGCTTCGATCGCAGGGGCCGCGTCGAACTGCATGTGCGTGATCTTCCCCGCATAGTCCAGATCGGAGTCGTTGGTCTGGGCCAGCGCGGAGCTGTGCAGCACGGTCAGGTGCGACGAGTCGACGAGCCCTTCGATCACCTGCACGAAGTTGCAGTTGACGATCGCGCACACGTTGATGCGATGCGCGTCCGGCTGATCCATGAATGCCCGGTGCGGGAATGGCGGCGCGTTGCCCGCCGGGCCGAGATATGCCCACATCAGGCCGCCCGCTTCGCGCACCGGATACGTGCGTCCCCTGATGCGGTCCTTGAATTTCGGATCGGGAACGTTCGGCGTTTCGAGCACCGTTCCGTCCACCGCGAATTTCCAGCCGTGATAGATGCAGCGCAGGCCGTCGCCGTCCGCGCGGGCGAGCTGCATCGACGCGCCGCGGTGCAGGCAGCCTTCGTCGTAGAGGCCCGGCCTGCCATCCCGGTCGCGCCAGACCACGAACCGCTGCCCGAGCAGCTCGATCGTTTTCGGGTCGCCGTCGGGCGGCGGCAAATCGGACGACTGGATCACCGGCAGCCAGAAGCGGCGCATCGCATTGCCCATCGCGGTGCCCGGGCCGGTGCGGCACATCAGTTCATTGTCCTGCTTGGTCAACATGTGGATTCCCTCGTTGCAGTGTTCAGCGGGTCGCGTGCGGCGGCCTCAGAGATCGAGTACCAGCCGCGCAGTCTTCGCACGCGAGCAGCACGGCATGAAGCTGTCGTTGCGCGCTTTCTCGTCGTCGGTGAGATAGAGATCCCGATGGTCGGGCTCGCCGGCCAGCACCCTCGTCATGCAGGTGCCGCAAACGCCTTGTTCGCACGACAGCGGCAGGTTGAATCCGGCGTCCAGCAACGCATGCGCGACGCTTTGGTCGGCCCGCACCTGGATCACTTCGCCGCTGCTGTGAATTTCGATTTCGAACGGGCTGTCTTCGTCGGACGGTTGGACCGGCGCCGCCGCGAAATATTCGCGGTGCAGATGCGCGTCGTCCCAGCCGAGCGTGCGCGCGGTCTGCAGGATGTGATCCATGAAGCCCGTCGGCCCGCAGACATACAGATGCTTGTCGGCCGACGGCGAGCCGATCGCGGCACGCGCATCGAGGTGCTGCTCGGCCGGGCCGTCGTCGACGTGAACCTGCACCCGTGCGCGCGGATCGTCGACGGACGCCATCTGCTGCACGCGCTCGACGAATGCCATCCGCGCCAGCGAGCGGCCGCAGTAGTGCATCGCAAACGGCCGGTGCTCGCGCGCCAGCTGCTGCGCCATGCTGAGGATCGGCGTGATGCCGATGCCGCCCGCAAACAGCAGCGACTGCTCGGGGCCGCGGTGCAGCGCGAAGTGATTGCGCGGCGCGCTGACAGCGTGTCTCCCGCGCGGACGTCGTCGTGCAGGCTCGCGGATCCGCCGCGCGATTGCGGATCGCGCAGCACGCCGATGCGATAGCGCGACGGCTCGCCCGGCAGGTCGTACAGCGAGTACTGACGCACGAGTCCGCTAGGCAGGTGCACGTCGATATGCGCACCCGCTTCGAAGTCGGGCAACCGATCGTCCGACAGCGGCGCGAACTCAAAGCCGACGATGTCGTCGGCCAGCCACGTCTTCGCGGATACGCCGACTCGCAGCAACACGTTCGGTGAAAGGGGGTTCTGTTCCATGATGAGCATTCGAATGAAAAAGGGGGCGTGCGTCACGCCGCGACCGCAAGACGGCGCCGGATGACCACTGGGGCCGCGCCCAGTTGTTGCTGAACGAGCCAGCGCGCGAGCCCCTGGTCCATCACGCGCACATGCTCGGGAAACCATCCGGCCAACGCGCGGGCGAATGCCCGGACGACCTGCGGCCGGCCTTCGGCCAGCGCGGCGCGAACCTCGTCGATCGACCGCAGCACGGCCGCGTGCTCGTCGATATGGCAGCCCGCGGAGCCATAGGCCGTGTCGCGCATCGCGGCATCCTCGTCGCCGAAGTGGTCGTGCGCATGCGCGGCAAACGCATCGAGCGCACGTTTGAGGTCGTCGTCCGGTGTCGTGAGCAGCGCATTCACGCATGCGACGAATTCGTGGTGCGTGTCGTCCATCGACGCGTGACCGAGCGCGTAGTCGTCGCTCCAGACGAAGGGCGGTGTCGGCCGGCGACGGCATGCTCCGGGGATGAGCGGCCGCCTGATGATCTTCTGACTCTTTCATTTTCCTGTCTCGCCACATGAATCGGATCAGACGAATCTCATTTATCTTCCGTGGAAGATAGATAACGATGAACCAAATGTCGAGGTAGGGAAAACTATGAGGCGCTTCAATTTCGCGCCAATAGCCTGTACACGCGCCGCTCCGAGCGAGCATAGGGTAACTCACGACCCGACTGTTGGTTGACATGGAAGATGTGTGATTACTATCTTCCGTGGAAGACATGAATTACATGGAGGCAGCAAAAATGAGTCTGCGGACAAATGGGTTTGGAGAAGGGTTGGCGCGGCGCAACGCGGTCTGGCTCGGACTGTCGACGCTCGCGATGTGCGCGTCGGGAGCGGCGCACGCGCAATCGAGCGTGACGCTGTACGGGATCATCGATACCGGCGTCGAATACGTGACGAACGTCGGTCCCCAGAAGAAGAGCGTGGTGAAGGTGCCGCAACTCACCGGGTCGTTGCCGTCGCGGTGGGGCCTTCGCGGCAAGGAGGATCTGGGCGGCGGCCTGAGCGCGGTCTTCGTGCTCGAGTCGGGTTTTTCGCCGGGGCAGGGGACGCTGAACCAGAGCGGCCGCCTGTTCGGCCGGCAGGCGTACGTCGGGCTGTCGGGGCGGTGGGGCACGCTGTCGGTCGGCCGTCAGTATTCGCAGATCTATTGGGCGATACCGGGCGATACGATGGGGCCGAACATCTATGCGGCAGGGCTGCTCGACACCTATCTGTCCCAGGCGCGCCTCGACAACACGATCGTCTACAGCATTACGTCGTCGGGCCTCACCTTCGGCGTCAGCTATTCGCTCGGGCGGGACGCGGTCGCGCCCGCGGCCGCCGGCGGATGCGCGGGCCAGTCGCCGACCGACTATCGCGCGTGCAAGTCGATCTCCGCGATGCTGAAATACGAGGCGGACAGCTGGGGCATCGCGACTGCGTTCGATCGCAACTATGGCGGCGGCGGGCCCGACTCGCCGCTGCCGTACAGCTCGCAGACCGACACCCGAGCCGTCATCGACGGCTACGTGAAGTTCGGCACGGCGACGATCGGCGGCGGCTTCCTGCACCGCATCAACCACGGGGAAATGGCGCCGGGCGTTTTTGACGCGAGCAGCAATTACTGGTGGCTCGGGGCGACCTATCTGCCGGTTCCAAGCATCGTCCTCGACGCGCAGTTCGGCCATCTCACCGTGAACGGATACGACGCCGGCGCCTCCGTGATCGCGGCGCGCGCGATGTATCTGCTGTCGAAGCGCAGCTCCGTCTACGTAACGGCAGGGCGCATCTTCAATCAGCGCGACTCCGTGCTCACGATCGACGGCGGCACCGCGGGCACGTCTTCGTGGCCGGCGCCGGGCGTGGACCAGACCGGGGTGATGGTCGGCATTCGCCATATGTTCTGAAGAAACGGTGCGCGCGTCGTTCGTGCGGGCTCGCATCATGCTAACTTCCACGGATGACGTTATCTCGTCTTTCGAGAGCGTTCGCGCGCATCGTTCCACTCGATATCCCGGGTTGAAATTGTAGATTTATCCGCGATTTAAGGACCATTCATGCGGAAACAACCTCTCACCGAGATACGGGAAAAATCCCGTCTTGACATCTTCCGAGGAAGATACAATGATGCATCCCGGAAACGGATCGGACGAAGCCCACGCGCGAGTCGTGGCAAGCGTTGCGCCGGTGAAACTCTGGAGACACAAATGAAGATGCAGTCTGGAACATCCGGGCCCGGCGACGCTGCGACGCCGCCGGTCAGTGGACTGTCCTACGTCAAAGGCGCCACCGGCTTCGCGTTGAGCGAACTGACGGTGCCGGCGCTGCTGGCCGAGACCGTGAAGCTTCACGGCGAACGTCCGGCTGTCGTATTCCGCGCGCAAGGCGTGCGCTGGAACTGGCAGGCGTTCGCCGACGAAGTCGATGCGATGGCCGCCGGCCTGCATGCGATGGGGCTGCGCCGGGGCGACCGGATCGGCATCTGGTCACCCAACCGGTTCGAATGGACCGTGACGCAGTTCGCGACTGCCCGGCTCGGCCTGATCCTGGTCAACGTCAATCCGGCGTATCGGCTCGCGGAGCTTGCATACGCGCTGAACAAGGTGGGCTGCAAGGCCATCGTCGCGCCCGAGTCGTTCAAGACATCCCGCTACCTGGACATGCTGCAGACCCTGGCCCCCGAGCTGCAGCACTGCGCACCCGGCGAATTGCGTGCGGCAAGGCTGCCCACGCTGCGATGGGTGATTCGCATGGAGGAGGTGCGCACGCCGGGCATGCTGACGTATCGGCAGGTGCTGGAGCGTGGCGCGGGCGTGCCGATGGACGAGCTGGATGCGATCGCCGCGGCGCTCGATGCCAACGACCCGATCAACATCCAGTTCACCAGCGGCACCACCGGCGCACCCAAGGGCGCGACGTTGACGCATCGGAACATCATCAACAATGCACGGTTCGTGGCGGCGGCCATGAACTTGCGGGAAACGGACCGGCTGTGTGTGTCCGTACCGCTGTATCACTGCTTCGGCATGGTGATGTCGGTCCTCGCGTGTACGGCCAGCGGCGCGTGCATGGTCTTTCCGGGCGAGGCGTTCGATGCGTCGGCCACCATGGCGGCCGTGAGCGACGAGCGTTGCACCGCGCTGCACGGCGTCCCGACGATGTTCATCGCGCAGCTCGACCACCCGGATTTCGCGCGCCACGATTTCTCCAGCCTGCGCACCGGCATCATGGCCGGCGCACCGTGCCCGATCGAGGTGATGAAGCGGGTGGTGGCGAACATGCACATGACGGAAGTCACGATTGCGTACGGCATGACGGAAACCAGCCCGGTGTCGTTCCAGAGCGCGACGGACGATCCGCTCGACAAGCGGGTGTCGACGGTCGGCCGCATCCAGCCGCATCTCGAGTGCAAGGTGGTCGATGCGGACGGGAAGGTCGTGCCGATCGGGCAGACAGGCGAACTGTGCACTCGCGGCTACTCGGTCATGCTCGGCTACTGGGACGACGACGCGCGCACGCGGGATTCGATTCGCGACGGCTGGATGTTCACCGGCGACCTCGCGACGATCGATGCCGACGGCTACTGCAATATCGTCGGGCGTGTGAAGGACATGCTCATTCGCGGCGGCGAGAACGTCTACCCGCGCGAGATCGAGGAGTTCCTGTTCCGCCATCCCAAGGTGCAGAGCGTGCAGGTATTCGGCGTGCCCGATCAAAAGTACGGCGAGGAGATCTGCGCGTGGATCGTGCTCAAGCCGGGCGAGGATGCGTCCGAGGACGAGATCCGCGATTTCTGCCGCGACCAGATCGCGCACTTCAAGATCCCGCGTTATATCCGCTTCGTCGAAGACATGCCGATGACGGTGACCGGCAAGGCGCAAAAGTTCGCGATGCGCGAAAGCATGATCCGGGAACTCGATTTGAATGCCAGCAAAACTGCCTGATCAAGGAGACAAGCATGAAATCCGTCCGTTTCGAGCGTCACGATGCCGTTGGCCACATCGTGCTCGGCAACCCGCCGCTCAACCTGATTGCCACCGCGTTTTCCGAACACCTGAGCGACGCGATCCACGCGGCCAGCGAAGCGAACATCCGCGCGCTGCTGGTTCGTGCGGAAGGTCCGAACTTCAGCCAGGGCGGCGATATCCTCGATTTCATCGACAAGGAATTCAACGCGTGGCGCACCTTCATCAGCGACATGCATCACGCGTATCGCAAGATCGAAGCACTGCAGATTCCGACGGTGTGTGCGGTGCGCGGCCGGGCCTGGGGCGGCGCGTTCGAACTGGCGCTCGCATGCGACCTGGTCGTGGCGGCGGACAACGCGTCGTTCCGCTGCATCGAGCCGTCGGTCGGCACCATACCCGTCTGCGGCGCCGTTCAACGGATCGCGGAACGCGCGGGGCCGGCGCGTGCGGCACGCTACGTCATGTTGAGCGAGGTGATGTCGGGTACGACGGCGGGTGAATTGGGGATCGCCGCGTTCGTGGTCCCGGAAGCCGATGTGGAAAGCGCTGCGCAGGATCTGGCGATCCGGCTGGCGAATGGCCCGACGCGCTCGTATGCGGCCATTCGCGCGCTGCTGAAGGCGTGGTCGGCGGGCGGTGTGCCGGGCGCCGACCAGGTGGTGCTCGATCTCGGGATGCCGCTGCACAACACCGAAGATGCGCGACGCGGGCGGACGGCGCGCGTCGACGCGATGCAGCGGGGTGTGGAACCGGAGCCGGTCGTTTTTTACGGGCGGTGATGCGGGTCGGGGTGGCGTTCCAGTGGAGGGGGCGCTCATGCGAACAAGGGATACCTTTGATCCTGGGGCATTGTTCCGATCAGCTCTTCCCCGACCAGAAAGTCGCCGCAGGCCCGCCACATCCGCGCCGGCCAACCTGTGTGACCTCGACCGAAAGGCTGCTTGGGGCCGTTTGCCACCCGGCATCGGGTCGGACAATGCGTCAACCTTCGCGCGGAATGGCCGTTCACACTGGTCTCCGCGAATGATCGTCGAATCAACCGCGCTCCGGAATTCTGCGTTTGACCCACATACGGCCGGGCGGCTCGAAGTACGTGCCGAACTGTACGAGTCCGGCCTTCTTCAGATGGCACGTCATCTCGAAATTCACCAGTACGCCCGGATCGTCGTTCTCGAGGATCGCGACGTCGATCGAGCGGATACGTGGTTCATATTTCAGAAGCGTCGCTTCCATCTGCTGCTTGAGCAGGTGGGCTGAAGCGGGTAGCGCCTTGTAGATGTTCGTCAGGTCCGGCAGACCATAGTCGGGGAGGTGCTTGAGTGCGCCGGCCCGTGTGTTCAGGATGCGCTGTACGTTCTGCTGGACGCTCATGCATTCCAGTGTCCGGTCGTCATAGGCGTCAAGCGGCTCACCTCCGATTTGGCCGAGCAGCATGTCATAGAGGGAGGGTCCCGACTGCATGATCATCCTCGGTCCGTTACACGGACACGGCGGTGGTGGGTTCTGTCGTGCCGGCCGCAACGTCGTCGCGATCGACAAAATCGATTGTCAGATTTCCGTCGGCCGAGCCCGACAAAACGATCTTCGCGGGCGCGTCGCCGGCCGCCATGCGTACGAGCAGCTCACGGGATACGGTGGGCAGGATGCGTTGGTCAAGGAATGCATCGACGTTGCGTGCGCCGGACTCCCGCGCCAGGCAAAGCTCTGCCATTGCTGCGACCAGCGAGTCATCGCACGCCAGCTCAACGTCGTGCTGTCGGCACAGGCGTTCGGCAACCTTTGCCACCTTGAGCCGCACGATCGACGCGAGCGCGGTGGCGTCGAGCGGCCGATAGACGATTGACTGGAAGCGGGCCAGCAGCGCAGGCTGAAAGTGCGCCACCAACTGCGGGTGAATTGCATCGAGCAGCGCCGCCTGCGTGACGTCCGGATTGTCCGCGGTCACGTCGTCGATCTGGGCACTTCCAAGATTGGAGGTCATCAGGATCACGCAGTTGCGGAAATCGATTTCTCGCCCTTCGCCGTCGCGCATCGTGCCGCGGTCGAACACCTGATAGAACATGTCCAGCACGTCGCGGTGCGCCTTCTCGACCTCGTCGAGCAGCACGACACTGTAGGGACGCTGCCGCACGGTTTCGGTCAGGATACCGCCGCGGCCGTAACCGACGTAGCCGGGCGGGGATCCTTTCAGTTGCGATACCGTGTGCGACTCCTGATATTCCGACATGTTGATGGTCGTGAGCGCCGCCTCCCCGCCGAACAGCAAGTCGGCCAGTGCCAGTGCCGTTTCAGTCTTGCCGACGCCCGATGTTCCTGCGAGCAGAAATACGCCAAGTGGCGCATGTTCATTCTTGAGGCCCGCCTTCGCGGTACGCAGGCTCTCCGCGAGCGCAGTCAGCGCGTCGCCCTGCGCGACCACGCGCTTGGCCAACTGCTGCTCGAGGGTCAGCAGGCTCTGCAGTTCGTCTTCCATCAGGTTGCCGACAGGCACACCTGTCCATTCCGCGACGACGCGCGCGATCGCCGATGCATCGACGTCCACGAAGACCAATGGCGTCCTGCCTTGTCGATCGGCAAGCCGATGTTTGGTTTCGTCAAGCTGGTTGCGCTCGGGCATCGAGCTGCCTTCGCTGATCGCGGCCCGATGCCGGTGAACGAGACGCACCAGTTCGAGCTCACTGACATAGCGGGTCTGCAGGTCTGTCAGGACGTTGCGTGCCTCGGTCAATGCGCCTTCCAGCACCGCGCGTCGGCCCGCAACGTCGTCGATGCCGGCCTGCGCGTCCGAGTCGAGTGTTGCCTGCTCCAGTTCGAGCGCGGCGACCGTTGCGCTTGCACGCTGCAGTTCTGCCGGCGGCGATTCAAGCCCCATGCGCACACGAGCGGCGGCCGTATCGATGAGGTCGACCGCCTTGTCCGGAAGTTGCCGGGCCGGGATGTAGCGGCGCGAAAGCTTGACTGCCGCGACGAGCGCCTCGTCGCGGATGTGCACGTTGTGGTACTTCGCATAGCGGCTCTTCAGGCCGCGCAGCATCAGGCAAGCCGCATCATCGTCGGGTTCGTCGACCTTGATGATCTGGAAACGGCGCTCGAGCGCGGCGTCGCGCTCGAAGAACTCCTTGTACTCGGACCATGTTGTCGCCGCGATCGTGCGCAGTTCGCCGCGCGCGAGTGCGGGTTTGAGCAGGTTGGCTGCGTCGGCACCGCCGGCGGAATTGCCTGCGCCGATCAGCGTATGGGCTTCGTCGATGAAGAGCAGGATCGGCATCGGGGAGGCCTGCACTTCGTCGATCACGTTCTTGAGGCGCTGCTCGAATTCGCCCTTCACGCCGGCACCGGCCTGCAGCAGTCCGAGATCGAGCGTAAGAATGCGTACGCCGCGAATGACGTTGGGCACGCTCCCGTCGGCAACGCGCAGCGCGAGGCCTTCGACGAGTGCGGTTTTGCCGACGCCCGGCTCACCGACGAGGATCGGATTGTTCTTGCGCCGGCGCGCGAGCACATCGACCATCTGCTGGATCTCGCGATCCCGGCCGAATACAGGATCGATGTCGCCGCGGCGGGCCTTGTCGGTCAGGTCGATCGCAAAACGGGCGAGTGCATCGCCTTCGGTGGTCCGCTGGGGCGCAGGCGTCATCGTCGCAATGCGCGCGGCCGTCTCCCGGGTATTGTCTTCGGTAGGAGCCGTCGCACCGTCGTCCGTTCCACCTTCATTGCCTTCGTCGAACCGGCCCTCGCAAGACCGATGGGCCAGGCGAGGCAGAATCCGATGGACCTGCGCGCTGCTGACGGACAGCAGCGGCCATGCGTTCCGGGCACGCAGCACATGGGGCGTATCGGCAATCGCCTGCAGCAGGTTGCCGGACCGGATGGTTGCGTCATCCTTCTCCGACGACGCGTGCATCCACGCATCCTGCAGCATGGTCGCCAGTTGCGGGGAGAGGGCGGGCTTACCTCGCAGATTGCGGGGAAGGTGGTCGATGGCGGCGATGAGCGCATCCCAGACGGTGTCGATGTCGATCCCGTAGTGCCCCAGGATCGCGGGAATATCGCCGTCCGCCGCTTCGAGCAGCTTGAGCAGCCAGTGCTCGACCGTGATTTCGTCCGCGAGACGCGTCTGGCATAGGCTCACGGCCGCTTCGAGCGCCGTGGCGCAGTGCGGATTCAGCCGACGGAGCAGGTGAGTAGTGTCGCGCGGAGTCATGTCGATGCCTGGATACGGAAAGGAGTAAGCCGCAACCATCGGCGTGGCTCGCTCCCGGGTAGAAAAAGGCCGGCCAGACCAGTTCAGGCCGGCAAAGGAACCGCTAAAAGACTCGGCGGTTCCGACCGTGCGATAAGGATCAGGAACGCTCGTTCCAGGTGTCCTTGTGGATGATGTTGCCGTCCTTGTACGACCACGTGATCGTCTCGTAACGCAACTCGACGTTTTCGAGGTGGTTATGCTTCTCGTAGTCCGGGTTCTTGATGTCGTACATCACCGGATTCACGGCGACGATCTTGACGTTGTCGAGCTTCGTGTTGAAATACTCCTTCTCCTTGCCCGCGTCGTCGATCTTGTACCACTTGATCTCGACCGACTTCAGCGTCTGGCCGCTCGTCACCGCCTTGTACAGATACGGCGTCGACGCGTCCGTCTCTTTCGTCAGCGTGATGGGCTTGTGAACACGCGTACCCGTCAGTTTGCCGGTGTTGCCGTCGGTCGGGATGTGCACGCCGTGATCGAATGCGACGAGCTCGACGCTGCCTTCACGGCCTTGAACCGTCACCGAACCCTTGATGTCGGCGCCGCCATCGTCCTTGAGCCACATATAGGCAGGAATTGCCATTTCTTCACTCCTTTATACGTACTACTAATATTGCCCGGAGCGAGCCCCCGAGCCTCAGAATCCCGAAGCGAAATGCTTCAGGGGCTAAAGCCTGTTCTTTACTTGACCACACCGTGGTCGGAGGCGAGATCCGGAACCAGCGTAATTTCTACGCGGCGGTTCCTCGCACGCCCGTCAGGTATGTCATTGCTTGCGATCGGTCGCGTGATGCCATAACCCTGGATCGCAAATTGCGTCGCCGGAATACCCGACGCGTCGATCAGCCAGTCGCGCACGGCCTCTGCGCGCGCCGTGGAGAGTTTCAGGTTGCTGTCCGGATTGCCTACGTTGTCGGTGTAGCCGGCAACGAGAATTCGTTTGTCGGGATGTGACTTGATCATGTCGAGCGCGTCGACCATCGCGCGGTTCGAGCCGGGCTTCAGTTGCGCACGACCGCTGTCGAACAGCGACATGCTGTCAAGCGTGACCACTGCGGGCGGCGGCGGTGGGGGCACATACGATGCGATCGCATCGTTCAGCACCGGCATCAACCGCGCACCGCGGTACATACCGAACGACAAGCGCAGCGGGATGCCGGTGCGCGCATATCGGTCAAGCTGATCACGATCGGCCACCAATGCCTGCAGCGCATCGCGTTTCGCGGCGTCACGACCGGCCGGGATCGTCGAATAGCGATGGAGATCGGAACCCATCTGTGTCAGCAGTGCTTCGTTGTTCCTGGCCGCCCCCCAGAACGCGACGGCGGCGGCGCAGGCGAGCAGAGCGAGCGCGTGTGCGATGGCTGCCAGGCGAGGCGACATCCAGTATCGCCGGGGCATCGCCTCGATCAGCGGCTGAGGGAGCGGCCACGGCGCCGGCGACGTGATGGAGGTTGCACGTCTCACGCGAGTCTGCATTTCGACATCGCGTTCCCACGGAGCGTCCGGTCCGCTTGCGGGGCCGCAGTCGACCCAGCCGGCGCCGAACAATGCCCACGGTGTCGCCGGCTGCAGCCGGTCCGCAAGCGCACCCAGCACGATGCGCTGCGTCCAACCCACGATCGACGCAAGCGCGGCTGCACGCGTCGCGACCACGCGATCGCCATGCGCACGCCGGACCGCATCCTCCGCCGCACGGATCACGGACTCGAAACGATCGGCGTCCGCCATTTGAGTAGCCGACGAAACGCCGTACCACTCCGGCGTCGGGAAATCGACCGGGCCGGTGGTAAGTCGCTGGTAGACCGCCACGTACCCTGGTAATCGCGTGCCCAGCATCCGGGTAGCATCGGCAACTGCCTGCCGAATGACGCGCAGCTTTTGGGTCAGCACGTCCACTCCCGCGTGCAACGCCGGTGCGACCGACAGCACGACGCCGTCAGGGGGCCGGCCGTCACGCCATTGCCTGACCGCTACGGCCAGTCGCGACAGATCCTGAGGGCGGTCGACACGCAGCCAGATGCCGCCGTCACCGACGTGCACGTGACGGGATTCGTCAACCCGGTCGAATAACGCGTGCAGGCCATCGCCGGTCACCAGCACGAGCGGCATGCGCGTGCGCAGGTTCACCGGAATGTCCGACGTCGCGGCGCCCAGCGCGGCAAGCACGTTCGCACTCTGCTCACGCGCGCGGGACAGCCGCCATGTGCACCACCCCATCAGCGCGAGCGTAACGAGGGCGACGAGTACAGTGAGCGTCCAGATGACACCCGGACCGAGCGGCAACACCAGCCAGATCACCGCGAGCGCCAGCACGGCCGAGTACGCGACGATGACTCGCGACGGATAGCCGAGCCCTTCGTGGCCTCGATCGGGCGTCCGCGTCGAAGCTGCAGACAGAACAGGCAGGTCGGACTTCACGGGAGCGCAGCCTTTGCGGTCACAAGATGTGCGAGCTGCACGTCGAGCGCCGCGGACCAGACGCCCCATACAACCGCGGCGGCGATGCAGGCGAGTCCGGCGATTGCCCATGGGGAAAGCCGGTAGAACCAATCGGACAGCCGCCGTCCGGCACGATCGGCGATAAACGGCCGATCGGAGGTCGAGCGCAGCGTTTCCAGTTTGGCGTCGAGCGACGCAATCAACGCAGCGCGCTTCGCTTCGCCGTCGCGAGCGTATCGGCCGACGAATCCCATCCCGAGGATCGCCGAGTAGCACTCGAGAAGGGCGACCGAAGGCGACGGCTCGCGCATGCGGGCGTCGAGTCGCTCGAACACGCGTTCGCCAGCTTCGTGCAGGTTGAACTGCTCCACCTGCAGCGGCTTGCTCTCCCAAGCGGACCGGGAGTCGCCCGGCAGATGTCGCAGTGCTGTCTCGTCGAGCAGCCCGCACTGCGCGACCAGCGCCTCGTTGCGGACATCGTCCGGAAAGCCTCGTCGCTCCAGGTCGCTTGCGAACTGCGCGACGAGCTGCACGCACCGTCCACGCAACGCGACCGGGTCAGGCGTCGTACCACCCGAGCCGAGTGTCGTCACGAGCAGCGCCGTGTCGCGCAGCAGATCGCGAATCCCGTCGACGGTCGGGCGGCCGGCGCCCGCCGCATTCTGCAGCAGGGCAATGTCGTTTCGGTTGGGATTCAGCGCGTTCATGCGTGCAGCACCGCGTAGAGTTCGAGCGAAGCGTCCGGTACCGACGCGGGCAGGTAGATCTGGCACGCCCGCGCGGCGAGCATCCTGGTGTGTACGGCGCTGGTCGAGTCCAGCGCGAAGTAGTGGTTGTCCAGACGCACCGGGATTGCTCCCGGCACGCGCTGGACCGCCTTGAGCGGAATGCCGAGCAACGCGGAATTGATGATGTGTTCGACATCGTCAGGCGCGCCGATCTTGCACAGCCGCGGAAAATTTTCAACAAGCTCGAACGCGGGAATCGGCGCGTTGACCGACAGGTACCAGTCTGCGGCGTCCGCAACGATGCGCTCATCGAGGAACTGGCCGGTCCAGGTGGTCGGCCCTTTGCGCGTGAGGCCGACCGATACGACGCGGGACGGAATGATGGCGTCGAGCAACGCCCGGATTGTCGACTCGAGCGTCGCGAACACCTCGTCGGCACGCACGTGGTCGTACGCCGGAATGTCGGTCAGTTGGGCGCCTGTCGAGAAGGTCATCAACGCGCCGGCCAGTTGTGCCAGGGTGGCGTACAGATGTTCCGGAGGCCGGCTCGGATGCGTCGAAAACAGCCGCAACTGTGGCCACGCCGCATGGATGCAGTGAAGCAACCAGAAGAGCTGCACGTCGGCCACGCCGTATTCGGCGACCTGCTCGATGCGCTCGCTACGGCGTGCACCGAGCGCGAGGCTCTTGGCGTGCAGGATGTCCGCAACGCGATTGATCCGCTCGCGATGGAGCGGATGGCTGCCGAGCGTAAGGCACGGCGGCACGAACCGATGATCGACCTGAAACTGGCCACTCGATCCACGCGTCAGTCGAGCGATTGCGCAGACCGTATCGTCGGCATGCGATTCGAAGTCGAACAGCAGGCGAATCGCATGCCGCTCGGCCGCGATTTCGGTCTCACCGGTTCCATTCAGGTCCGTGACCTTCACGAATTCACGGTATGAGCGCCGCGGGCGAGCAAGGGAGGTTTCGTCGAAACGGCAGTTGCTGCCGTTCGCATCCGGCAGCGCCAGCGCTGCGAGCACGACGACGCTATGAACGTCCGCCGGCACGCCTTGCGTCAGATCGCGCGCGGAAGGCAGCGCATCGGCAATGGTTGTATCGACCGGGGTGCCGTCCGGAAAGCACAGCTTCAGGCGGGCGAGTTTCAGGCGCCCAGTCGCCAGCGCCTCCTCGTCGACCTCGACGGCAAGCGTTCCCCACGGCTCTGAAATTGCCGCGGAGGCGTACTGACGTAGCGCAAATTCGGTCCACCTGTCCTGCTGCTGAAAATGCTGCTGCGTCAGGATGAGGCCCTCGTGCCAAAGTGGCTTCTCGATTCGCATGGTCTCTCGTGTGGTGTGTCTGATCGTTATTCGGTACCAGGGCGTAACCTATACACGATCTTCTGATAAACATGCAACCAATAACGGCAAACCCAAGTAGTTTGGTTTACTAATGATGTGGCTGGTTAATGCGGAAAAATGTCAAATCTAGACACAATCAGTTTCGAGGTATTTTGTTTTTGAGATTGATCGGCTCGCCACCTCGAAAGAGGTAACACAAAAATTGTCAATTCGCGAAACTCAAGTCCATACGGTGTTTCACGTAGATGTAGTCACAATTGAAGCGATCTCTCGTGATCGACAAATTCTTTATTTTGATAACGTCGTTATTCTTAAATGTGAACATTAATTCATGATATGACTGTTTTTTACATTTTATTTAATGACAATGACGTGAATCGTTTTGACGAGCGTCGGATTTACCGTGTATAAGTGCGATGCGATTTCGCCGTACGAACGGAGACCACACGATGAAGCGTCGATCGGGGCATGCCACGCATTGCATGCGTATGCGTTGCATCGAACAGGTCAGCATCGTGCCGAACGCATCGCGTGCCTGCCCATGCATGGCCATCAACAATTAAGGATTGCATATGGATAGCTTCCAGAGAGAAATTCCGAAGAGTCGCGTCTCAATCACGTTGGATCTGCATACGGGCGGGGCCCAGAAGAAGGTCGAGCTACCGTTGAAGCTGCTCGTCGCCGGCGACTTCAGCGCGGGACGCGAGCAGGCGCCGCTGGCCGAGCGGAAGAAGGTCAATATCGACAAGAACAACTTCGATGCTGTCCTGGCCGACTACGCGCCGGATCTCAAGATTGCCGCGGAAAACACCTTGGCCGGCGACGGCTCGGAACTCCCGGTGAATCTCGCATTCCGCTCGATGAAGGATTTCGAGCCGGAGCAGGTCGCTCGCCAGATTCCGGAACTGCAAGCGATGTTGGCAATGCGCAATCTGTTGCGCGACCTCAAGTCGAATTTGCTCGACAACGGCACGTTCCGCCGTGAGTTCGAGAAGATCCTGAAGGACCGACGCCTCACGGACAAGCTGCGTGGCGAACTGGCACAGATCGCCACGGCCGCTACGCAACCGGAAGGCCATGCCTGAGCGGGGTCGGCCGAAGCGGGCCG
This sequence comes from Burkholderia theae, assembly GCF_048565265.1. Taxonomy (NCBI): domain Bacteria; kingdom Pseudomonadati; phylum Pseudomonadota; class Betaproteobacteria; order Burkholderiales; family Burkholderiaceae; genus Burkholderia; species Burkholderia theae. Next base: position 210,958 of record NZ_CP183463.1, on the reverse strand, counting down.
TCACCGCCTCGCGCAACCATGCAGCCATACGAAACGGGACTGAGAGAACCATGAAACAGAATGAAGCAGGTCAGAGCGCATCGGAAACGGTCGTGCTCGAGAATGACAGCGTTTACGCCGCGCTGTGCAACAAGATCAACCTGAAGCCGGTCGCTGAAGCGCGGCCGCTCGAAGCGTTCCGCGATAACGATACGCTGTCGGAAGCGTCGGCCGACGAGCGTGTGGCGCGCGGGATGGATGCGCTGCTCAACCTCATCGCGAAGGAAAGCAAGCCGGTCGACCGCCTCGACAAATCGCTGCTCGATTTCTACATTGGGCAACTCGATCGCCAGATCAGCCGGCAGCTCGATGCCGTGATGCACACGCCGGACTTCCAGGCGCTCGAGGGTCGCTGGCGCGGCCTGAAGATGCTTGTCTCGCGCACCGACTTCCGCAAGAACGCTCGCATCGAGGTTCTGGACGTATCGAAAGATGCGCTGCAGCGCGATTTCGAGGATACGCCGGAGCTGATCCAGAGCGGCCTGTATCGCCTGACCTACATCGAGGAGTACGACACGCCGGGCGGGCAGCCGATCAGTGCGATGGTCAGCGACTTCGAGTTCACGCATTTGCCGCAGGATGTGGCGTTGCTGCGCAACATCTCGAAGGTGGCGGCCGTCGCGCACATGCCGTTCATCGGCGCAGTCGGTGCAGCGTTCTTCGGGAAGAAGTCCATGGAGGAGGTCGCGGCCATTCAGGACATCGGCAACTACTTCGATCGTGCCGAATACATCAAGTGGAAGAGCTTCCGCGACACGGACGATGCGCGCTACGTCGGCCTGACGATGCCGCGCGTGCTCGGTCGATTGCCTTACGGCAAGGATACGACGCCTGTTCGTGCCTTCAACTACGAAGAAGCGGTGAAGGGCCCGGACCACGACAAGTATCTGTGGGTCAACGCGTCGTTCGCGTTCGCGGCAAACATGGTACGCAGCTTCGTGAACAACGGCTGGTGCGTGCAGATCCGCGGCCCTCAGGCAGGCGGCAAGGTCGAGGACCTGCCGGTCCATCTGTACGACCTCGGCACGGGCGTGCAGCCGAAGATCCCGACCGAAGTGCTGATTCCGGAGACGCGCGAGTTCGAATTCGCGAATCTCGGCTTCATCCCGCTTTCGTTCTACAAGAATCACGACTTCGCGTGCTTCTTCTCGGCCAGCTCGACGCAGAAGCCCGCGCTGTACGAGACCAAGGAAGCGACGGCCAACAGCCGCATCAACGCGCGCCTGCCGTACATCTTCCTGCTGTCGCGCATCGCCCACTACCTGAAGCTGATTCAGCGCGAGAACATCGGCACGACCAAGGACCGGCGTCTGCTCGAGCTTGAGCTGAACAGCTGGATCAAGGGTCTCGTGACCGAAATGAAGGACCCGGGCGACGAGCTGCAGGCGTCGCATCCGCTGCGCGAAGCGAAGGTGACCGTCGAGGACATCGAAGACAATCCGGGCTTCTTCCGCATCAAGCTCTTCATCATTCCGCACTTCCAGGTCGAAGGCATGGATATCGGCCTGTCGCTGGTGTCGCAGATGCCGAAGGCCAAGAACTGATCTGACGTATCAAGCACGATCCGCCGGGGCGCCGATGGTTGCCCCGGCAGCGCCTTTGTGTGCGTGCACCTGAGAGAAAACCCATGTCGATGATATTGCCGTCGCAGGCTTATGAATTGAAGCTGGCGCCGCATCCGGCACCGACGTCCGTGCTCCGATTCACGGGCCGCGACGCGGTGAGCGAGCTGTACCGCTACGATATCGAATTCACGAGTCCGATTTCGGGAATCCCGATGGACCAGGTGGTCGGCCGACCGGCGAAATTCATCATCGCTCCGGTCGATCCGAACATGGACTATCTGCGCAGGATGTTCGGCGAGAACGCGGCGCAATTCAGCGAGATGTCGCCGGCGTATACGGTCCACGGCATCGTCACGCAGTTCGACGAGTGCAGTACGTCGGCCGATCAGACGCACTATCGGGTCCGGCTCGAGCCGAAGCTCGCCGATCTGAATCGCGGTGTCACGAGCCGGCTGTTTCAGAAGCAGTCGGTCGAGGAGATCGTTACCGACACACTGCGTCATTACGGCTACCGGGCCGGGGTTGACTTCCTTTTTCAGTTGCGCGGCAAGTACAAGCGGCACGAATACGTCACCCAGTATCACGAGACGACGTTCGCCTTTGTCCAGCGCCTTTGCGCGGAGGAAGGGATCTGGTTCCGGTGGGAGCAGAAGAAGGATCATGCGGCGCTTGTGTTCGGCGACGACCTGGACGCCTATGCGCGCAAGCAACGCACCGTGTCGTACCGGCGCGACTCGGGGCTCGAGAGCTCGGGTACGGATGCGATCAAGACGCTCGAAAAGCGGACCCGACGCGTGCCTGAAGCGGTGCGGCTGCACGACTACAACCACCGGCAGGCCGGTGTGCCGCTGCTGGTCGAAGAAAACGCCGCGCGCGACGACAAGACGACGAATGGCGTCGACTACCGCTGGGGCGAACACTACGAGACGCCCGAAGAAGGCAAGCGCTTCGCTCGTCTGCGGCACGAGGCGTTCCTGGCAACGCAGGTCACGTTCAAGGGTACCGGCAACCCGTTCTGGTTGGAGGCCGGTGAAGTCATGCGGCTCGAGCCGAATCCGGCCGACGCGCAGCACGGGATCTTTGTCACATCGGTGGAGTCGCAAGGCGGCCGCGACCAGTCGTATTGGGTGACTTTCGAAGGAATTCCGTCCGACCGCGTGTGGCGCACGTCGACGGCTGAGATTTCGCGCCCGGTCATCGACGGCATTCTGCCCGCGCGCATTACGTCGCCCGGAAACTACAAGTACGCGTACCTGACCGAACAAGGTTGGTATGTGATCAAGCTGCCGTTCGACCTCGACGAATGGAGTCCCGGTGGCACGAGCCGGCCGGTGCGGTTCGCCAAGCCATATAGCGGTGACAACTACGGTCATCATTTCCCGTTGATTGACGGCGCGGAGGTGGCGATCATCCATACGAGAGGTGACCCGAACCGCCCCGTGATCATCGGTGCGATGCACGACAGCCTGCATCCGGATCTCGTCAATAACCTCAATCACACCCGGAACCTTATCCGTACGACCGCGCAGAACGAGTTGCGGATGGAAGACAAGGAAGGTGTCGAGCACATCCATCTGACGACGCCGTTTCAGGCCAGCGAGCTTAACCTGGGGCATATGGTCGACGGTGACCGCAAGGAGCGTGGGCAAGGCGCGGAATTGCGTACCGACGGGCCGGCTGCTGTTCGGGGCGCAAAGGGCGTGTTGGTTACCGCTGAAGGACAGCCCAGCGCTGCTGGGCAGCAACTCGCGATGCAGGACGCCGACATGACGCTCGAGCAGGCGGAACAGATCCTGCATACGCTCAACGACTCGGCAAACGCTGCGAAAGCGCTACAGGCTGACATCGATCAACAGCGCGTGCTGATCCAGCAAAAGCTCAAGCAACTTCAGAAACCCGTCATCGTCGCGACAGCCCCTGATGGCATCGGGCTCGCCAGTGGCCAGCAGATGCAACTTGCTGCCCGCAAGCAAATGTTTATCACTGCAGGTGACGGGCTCGACATTGGCGTCATGAAGCGTATCGCAGTCGCCGCTGGCGAGGCGATTTCGGTTTTTGCAGCGCGGCTTGGGATCCGGATCCTCGCCGCGAAGGGGAAGGTTCAGGTCCAGGCGCAGTCCGACACGATGGAACTGATGTCGATGCAGGACATGACAGCCAGTTCGTCAGATGGGGAGGTGGTCATCACGGGCCGCAAAGGTGTCACGCTCGGCGACGGCTCCGGCGCTTACATCAAGCTCTCGGGCGGCAAGATCATTCTCGGCAGTCCAGCCGGAGAAATCGAGCTCAAGGGCAACCTGAAAGTCGACGACCCTGACGGTGGCAGCTTCAAATTCCCGACATGGTCCAAGGCGCCGCTCAACGACGTGAAGAACGCAACGAACTTCGGATTTTCTGAATAAGCTCAACTATGACAAGCCAACCTGCACCGAAGAAGCCGCGAGCGCCCACGCCGGCCCAGGCCAAGCTGAAGCCGTTGTCGTTCGCCTTTCCGTTCCTGCGCAAGGGGCGGGGCCAGTCCGAGGCCTCCGCCCAGTTCACCGACGAACACGAGATTTATCGGCTGCTCGCCGAACGCGAGCCATCAGGCGCGTATCTCGTCAGCCGCAAGGGCATGTGGCACGGTGGCATCCACGTCACGGAGGCTGGCGCAGGGCAATCGCTGGATCTTGATGCGGGGCTGCGTTGCATCGCCGATGGCGTGCTGATTGCGTTTCGCGCCAACAAGACCTATCCGCTTAGCGAAATCTCCGAGGCCGGTAACGGATCGCCCGTTCAGGCGCCGTTTAGCACGGGCTTCGCCTTGGTGCGGCACACGATGGAGTTCCCGCAGGGCGCGAGGCTGATGTTCTACAGTCTGTATATGCACCTGATGTCGTGGGAGGACTATGCGAACTTCCCGACGCGTGAAAAACCATCGTACTGGCAACGGCAATGGAAGGTTACACCGCACGCGCAGGACAAGCCTTTACCGGGTCGTAATGGGCAGGTGGCCGATCCGTCGCAGCAGGGGCTGCGGGTTCGCAAAAGCCACCCACGCGGAGAAACCATTGGCATCCTGCCGCAGGGCACGAACGTCAGCATCGGCAAAAGGGAGAAGGGCTGGGGCCAGGTAACGGACCTGCACGGGGCATCGCCGTATCCGCCCGACGCCGGTGGCTACGTCGAGCCCTCCCGTGCCATCGGCGGCTGGATTTATCTCGGCCAGGAAAACGGCGGGCCGGTCGTCGAGGAGGTCATTCTGGACTCGATGTTCGACCGCGTGATCGTGACGACGAATCAGACGTGCACAAAGGGGGATCCGCAAGGCGATGGAGGCGGCATTCCGGTCAAGGCGGGGGACCTGATTGGCCACCTCGGCCGCTACGACTCGCTGAATCAAAGCACGTCTGGAACCCGGATGGCACACATCGAGGTGTTCTGCGACGAAGGCATCCAGTCGTTCCTCGAACAGGGCCGCGCATGGGTCAACCAGCACGGACCGCACAAGGAGGACTGGGCGGCACTGGGCCTGCCATCCGCGCCAACAATCCTGCGGATTGCACCGGGCACGGTACTGTATCAACGTACCCAGGATAACAAGTTCGTTCCAGGCACTGACCCACAGTCGAGAAAGACGGACGCGGTCCAAGTGTATTCGCTCGCCGAACTGGCGCGTGACCCGAAGCTGCGAATCCCCGAGCCGCATCCGAACCCGAACCCCAATCCCGGTTACCCGGTGAATTGGTGGCATGTCGACGGCGTGAATGCACAAGGTCAATCGATCGACGGCTGGGTTTGCGATTTCAATCACGCAAGTGGGCGGGTGACGCGGGAATTCGCGCAGAAGTGGGTCGACTTTGAGTGCTTCGCGGACGCCCATGATCCGGCGCACACGATCTTTGCGACAACACAGGAGTGGGTTGATTATGCGAGCGGCGCCAATGCTGTCGACCTTGCTTCGCGTTCGAAGCTCAGTCCTTTGATGCTCAAGGTGTATGACGCCCTGTTCAAGAAAGGCGATGGCAAGCAGGCAGCTGATGAGCTATGCACGCTGTCGCAGACCGAGCGAGGCGGATATCCGTGGCTGATGCAGGCGGCATCCCGGCTGATCGTAAAGCACGAAAGCGAGTGGGCCAATCCGTCAAAGTGGACGCAGCTGATTACCGAGCTGGAAAAGCAAACGGGCCCAAAGCCACATCACGAGGAAGAACGGAAGCGGATCGAGGCGCTTGCGTGGTGGGATGACGTGAAGGCCGGTATCCCGGGGCCGGATGTCTATCATGTCAATCCTATTGGATTAGTGGGAAATTTCAAGTGCACCTGCAATTGCATCAATGTGGATGCATTTTTGCAAATATATGAAGAGCAACACATTTCTTTTGAGATTGGCACTCAGCAACTTGATGCCACATCGAAGGAAAATTTAAGGATTCTTATCCAAGGAATTCTCAATTATTACGAAAAATACAAAAATAAAGAATGCAATATTCCGTATGTAGCCTATATGCTTGGAACAGCTAGACTCGAGACAAAAAAATATCACAAGGGTGAGAAAAAATTTATATATTTTGAACCTACGACCGAGGGTGGAGGGGAAGGTTATTTTAATAAATATGATCCAATTTTGGCCGATAATAAAAAGCGTCGACAACGTGCAAAGGATAATGGAAATACAGAGCAAGGAGATGGTTACACTTACCGCGGAAGAGGGTATGTTCAGGTAACGTGGAAAAATAACTATCGGACGATCGGGGAGCAGATCGGAGTCGATCTCGTTCACGAACCCGATCGGATGCTCGAGCCTGAAATCGCTGCGTGGGCGACTGTATACGGGATGGAAAGGGGTATATTCACCGGCAAGAAACTGGCGGATTACGTCAATGCTGATGAGCAGGATTACTTCAACGCCAGAAGAATTATTAATGGCCTTGATCAGGCCGACACAATTGCTTCTTTCGCAGTTCGATTTAAGTCGATTCTCGAGGCCGTAAAATGCTGAAATTTATAACATGCATGTTTATCGCCATTGCCCTGCCACTAGGTGCCCGCGCCGAAATTTTGAAGTTTGTTTCTGCGCGCGACGGCCATACATACGAAGCACGGATAACCTCGAATAATCAGATCAACTCTGTTTCTTTCTACGAAGATGAAAAACTACTTGGCTCGTACGATAATCTCATCGTGAATGAGTCATCCCTATCATCAAGTTTAGTGTCTGTCGTTGGATATGGGATTGCGCTAAAAATAGAATCAGAAGGATCGCGCACCAAATACGAGATTCTTGCGCCAATAGAGTTTGTTGGCGGAAATCTGTATGTTGAATGTTTGTACAAAAATACTTACGACTCCGTCGAAGAAACACGAGCGGTTGGCGCAATTTGTCAAAGACAAGAACTTCATCAGTTTGATGTCTCTTCGTCAATCAATACCGCCAACCTAAATATTTATACTGTGAACCACGATTGGCTTAAGAGCTTGTCCCCTGGATCTTGCGCAAGCGCTGTGGGTGTTGAGGCCAGCTCGTACAGAATTGCTAGATGCGCGCCTGAAGGGGCATCGGAGACAAGCAAACAAAAGATTGTCGTGCTTGATCAACATAATAGACCGCTTTTCTCGATCGCCGGGTATGAATTTATTCCATTGAAAAATAGCTCTAAGTTCTTTTTGATGGCAAATCTAAAAGATGACGCGGTGTTGTTTAAGGGTGATTTTTCGTGCTATTCGATTGGATCAATTGTGTCCGATGCCACCAGCGGCACTGCCATGATTCACGGAATTTATGAGATTAGCTACTCCATTTCGATAACCGGAATTTGCCTAAATGGTACCTATAGCTATACCAAAAGAAATCGAAAAATCACATTAGAAGGAAATGTGGAAAATGGGATGTACTACCTCTTGGAGATGGGTTCCGACCGAATTTCCAGTGGAGCATTCATGTTGAATAGAATTGGAAATGGAATTAAAGGATTTTGGGTTGGGGTTCCACCCAAAGGACCATTCTCGGTTTATTGATGGCAATTAGATTTGCTGAAATTTACGAGGAAAAACGCCAAATGAAAAATCTCGCATACGAAGGCGACGCAACGAGCCACGGCGGCCAGATCCTGACCGGCTCCGATCGCATCAAGGTAAAGGGGCGTCGAGCCGCCCGCGTCGGCGACAAAGTGTCGTGCCCGCTCCACGGCGACAACGAGATCGTCGAAGGCAGCGGAAGAATGAGGGATGGCACCACGCCCCTGTCGCGCGACGGCGATCACACGCGGTGTGGGGCGGTCCTCATTGCCTCTTCCACCGGGGCGCAGGTTAAGTAAGCGATGCCCGTCGATTTCAATCGCGTGCCGCCACGGGTAGAGGTACCACCCGCGCCGCAGCCGTCGATGATCGTCTGGACGATCGCGCTAATTCTCGTAATTGGCGTAGGGGCGGCGCTGGCGATCGTGCTCTGGCCCGCGGGCGCGCCGACGAGCACGCTGTGGTTCTGGTTCTGTGTCGCGGGCTACCCGTTCATGGCGTGGGCATTTCTGCTGTGCTCCTGGCTCGGGTATGGCTATGTCCGTCGCAATCAGGCGATTGCGATTAACCGTGTCAGCGATGAGGCAGAACAGGCTTGTCATGCCATGGCGGGCCGGCCAACGACGATACTGGGCCATGCATGGTGCTTTGCCGCGAACGATTCGGAAAACTCGCTCGAAGGAATACTGACCGGAACCGAACTGGCGAAACTACGGCCAAGCGGCGCGGTCCCGGATAGCGAAGTCCATGCACGATGGTTCGACATTCCCGAGATTCGTTTTCAGCCGGGTAACGAACTCGTCGAACATGCCCGCCATCACGCCGTGTGTACGTGGCTGATCGAGCGTCTGATCAACCGTCTCCTGCCGCAGCTCAGCGCTCTTCCACCACACACGAAGCTTCAGGTCGAGCTACATCATCGGTCCAGGCTGAAATCCGACGCGGTCGAGACCCGGCTACGGGAAGTGCTCGCCGAACAAGTGCCTGCATTGAAGGTGGAGGGCGTGGCAGGTGAACACACGATATCGCTCTTCCGGACGGACGCATGGCTTGACAAGCGAGACGTCAACACAGCCCGCTTGCTGTTGGCTATTGAGCTTCGCGATGCAATCAGTGCCGTCCTGTCTGATGGTGTTGCAGAGGCGGGCGTCGCCCTGCTCGTTGGGCACCCGCGCCTTACGTCACCGACCAATCCTGTCGGGCTACGACTGCATCGGCCAAGCAAAGGCACGCTTGATGCCGCCGCTTCGACGATTGAGCGTGCAGCCCGTTGGGGACAATCCTCGCGCGACAGGCTGCAAACGGTGTGGGTGCATGGCCTGATCGATGACAGTGTGAGTGCGGTTCGGCAAGCCGCATCATTCCCGGACGAGACGCGATGGATCACGCTCGAGACGTCGGTGGGCGACTGTTCAGGCGCCGGGCCGTGGTTGGCCGTCGCCCTTGCCGCAGAAAGTGCTTGGACAACTGGCGATCCTCAATTGGTGCTATGTGGCGAAGGTGAGGAACTGATCGCCCTCATGTGCAGAAAGCAGACATGAACGACAACCAGAACGAAAACAAGACTCGACCAGCCGGCCTCTTCATTGGCATTGCGGCCGTCATCGTCTTCCTCGCGCTCGGTATAGCGATATGGATGGACGGGCCTCGTCGCGGGTGGTCCCGTGATACCCGGATCATCATCGAACTTTCGCTGCTTTCCACCTTGCTGGTGGTGATCCTGCTGGTCAAGTACTTCGAGGTGGTGCTTCTGGGGATCGCCTCGCTGAGAGCGTCCCGCTGGTTTGCCCGTTACGACACTGGCAAACGCGCTGCGTCCGTTGACCACGACGATCAGGGCCAACCGCCGGGACAAGCCGACCGAGCTGCGGCACTTCGCAATGTCCTGCGCGACCGCAACGGCTGGCGCTGGCGCTACCGCGAACGATGGGTACTCGTCGCCGGCGACGTACCGCTAGTGAAGCGTCTGGCACCGGGGCTCATCGACAGGGGATATCTGATCACCGGCGACACGATCCTGCTGTACGCCAGGCAAACCCGCGACACGCTCGAGACCGAATGGCTCGACCAGATCCGCCGCCTGCGCCGCCGTCGCCCGATCGACGCAATTGTGGCGGTGACCCGTAACCGCAGTTCGGCCAATACGCCGTTCGATACCGACGAACTCGCCCAACGGCTTGCGCGCTACCCGCGTGCCCTGCGCTGGGCTGCGCCCGCGTATCTGCTCAACGTCACCGATTTCGGCAGCGTGACGTCGAGTCCCGACGAGGCGATCGCCTTGACATGGTCCAACGCGCGCGTAAGCGCGAACGAGATCGACACGTCACTGCAGGACCTCACCTGCAACCTGGCGAACGCCGGTGTCGTACGCCTGACGAGGGATGCAGATGACCGGTACCCCGCCGAGCTGTCGCAGCATATTTCGAACCTTCGTAGTGCGTTGTCAGGTCTGGTACTGCAAACTTCCCAGTCACGTGTATGGCGGCACGCGGTCCACGGGCTCCTTTTCGCACCGCTGTTCAAGGAACGGGAGCTGGCGCCACCGCTGCCCGCCGAAGCGAACGACGACGAACCGCCGGCCGGACCTCAACACCGAACGATCTGGCAGACCGTCGCCGAGCACAGCCGCAAGATCCACGGTCGCCGCGTTGGCTTCTCATTGTCGACGACCGCAGCATGGTTCACGACCGCCCTTGTTGGCTGCTGGATCGGCGGCACGATGCTGTCGGGATTCGTCAACCGTGCAACGATCCGGAACGCAGCCGATACGGTCGCGCAGCTATCCGCCGCCCAGGATCGCACGCAGGCCCTGCAAACCCTCAACGGTCTTGACCGGCAAATCGATACGCTGGAAGTCCATCAGCGTGAAGGCGCACCGTGGACGGCGCGGTTCGGCCTGAACCGCGACAACGCGCTGCTCGATGCACTCTCGCCGAGCTACGCCAATGCGGCAAACCGCATCCTCGTGGTACCGATCCGCCAGAAGCTCGAGGCGCATCTGCACCAGCTTGCATCACTGTCGGACGCCGAGATCGCCGGCGGCGGCAATACGCAGGTGCAGGCTGCGTACGACACGCTGAAGGCTTACCTGATGCTCGCGAAGCCGGAACGCGCGGTCGCTGCATTTCTGACCCCGCAACTCGTTGCGACCGCCGCCCCCGAACGCCCCGCGAACTCGCCCCTGTCGTCCGGCGCCTGGGAAGACCTGCGCCAGCACACGATTGCCTTCTTTGCGGGCCATCTCGGCCGCGACGGTGCGTCGAATGCTTCGGCGCTGGCTATCGTGCCGGACGGCAACCTGATTGCCTCGGCCCGCCAGACGGTGATTGGCGTACGCGGCATCCAGAACTCCAAGGACGCGCTCTATCAGCAGATCATCGATGAAGCGACGCCCAAGTATCCGCCAATCTCCCTCGCGACACTGCTCGGCGACACGACGAGTCGTGGCCTGTTCAACACGACGGCGACTGTTCCCGGCGTGTTCACGCGCACCGCGTGGGACGAGCGGATCGCGAAGGCGATCGATGACGCCAGCACCCAGCGCGACGTCTCGGGCGACTGGGTGTTGTCCGACGCCAAGAGCAGCAACCAGACGCCGTCCACGCTGAAAGCCGAGCTGCGCCAGCGCTACTTCGACGATTATGCGCGTGCGTGGGCGCTGTTCCTCAACAGCCTGCGGTGGCAATCCGCGCCGACGTTGTCGGCCACGGCCGACCAGTTGACGTTGCTGGGCGACCCGCAACGCTCGCCGCTCGTCGCGCTGATGAACGTGATCGTTTATCAGGCGGGAGCGGGCGCGAACACGCAGTCACTTTCCGATAGCCTGATCAACAAGGCACAGCAGCTTGTCGGCGCGGACGAGAAAGATCCGTCGAAACAGATCCAGCCGCAGCTTGCGCCGCTCGCCACGGCCTTTGGACCGATCTTGCGCCTGACCGGCAGCGATCTGGTGTCCGGCACTCAATCCAGGGACAAGGCCGCGGCGCAACTGGCTGCGACAGGGGACCTCAGTCTGGCTCGCTACCTCGAACGGGTCACCGCCATGCGCCTCAAGGCGTCGCAGATCGTCTCCGGTGCCGATCCGGACGCGATCGCACGTCTCGCCGCGCAGTCGGTGCTGCAAGGCAAGACGTCCGATATTTCGGACAGCCGCGACTACGCGAGCCGTGTGGCCGCGAGCCTGGGCGAGCAGTGGGCCGGCTTCGGCGAGCTCTTTCGGACGCCGTTCGACCAGGCGTGGCAGGTCGTCGTGCAGCCAGCCGCGTCGAGCCTGAACGAAATCTGGCGCACCGCGATCGTGGCTGACTGGAACAAGGCGTTCGGCGGCCGCTATCCGTTCGCGGACTCGGACAACGACGCGTCGCTACCTGAAATGGCACGCTTCATGCGGCCCGACAACGGCGTGATTGCGCAGTTCGTCACGAGTCAGCTCGCCGGCGTCGTCGAACGGCAAGGCGACCGGTGGGTCGCCACGCAGGGCGCCGACCACGGTGCATTGACGATCGATCCGGGCTTCCTCAGCAGTCTGAACAAGCTGACCCGTGTCTCGACCGTGCTGTTCCCGTCCGGAGATGCACGCGTGCGGTACGAACTGCAGGCCGTGCCGACACCGGGTGTGACCGACATGAAATTCGTGCTGTCCGGGCGCGAGTTGCGCTACTTCAACCAGAAGCAGGAATGGGTGCCGTTCGAGTGGCCGGGCCAGTCGCTCGAAAACCTGTCTCACATCGAATGGCAGACCGAGCAGGGCGGCTTACGGTCAGCGCTCGATTCGCAGGGCCGGTTCGGCTTGATCCGGCTGCTGGAGCGCGCGAATGTGTCGCCGCAGGACAGCGCACGCTATTTGCTGACGTGGACACCCGATACGAGCCAGGGCATTCCGCTCAAGGTGCAGCTGCGCAGCGAGGCCGGTGCGGGTCCGCTCGACGTGCTGCAACTGCGCAACTTCACGCTGCCGACGCGGATTTTCCTGACGGGTTCCGCGAAGTCGGGAGCGAAGCTCTCGTCCGCGAATCCGCCACCGCTGCCGCGGTCGATGATCGAAGCGGCCAAACACGCCGCGATGCCGCTTCCACGTGGCGCGTTGCCGGAGGTCGAATGAAACTGGGGGGACTGTTCAAGGGTCTTTTTCCTGCTCGCGAAGACGCCGAGCAGTTGGTACGTGCGCGGCTCGATGCGTGGAATGCGTGGCTGCTCCCGCTCTCGGGTGACAGCGGTGTGGGTCGCGATCCGGGCTACGAAGACGTGTTCTTCGAGCTTCGCGAAGAAACGCAAAAGATTTCCGGTATCGACGACGGGCTGATCGTCAGGTCCTGCGAGCATTTGATCAAGGAAATCGGCAAGGATCTGCGTCTGGCCGGGTACTTCGCGTTCGCGCGACTGCGTCAGGAAGGCACCGCTGGCTTCGCGGACGGGCTCGAATTGGCGGCCGCGCTTGTCGACCGATTCGGAGAGGCCGTGCTGCCCACGCGCGTCGAGGCAAAGAAGGGCGCGCTCGAAATGTTGGCCACCGCACGCGTGATCGAGTTGCTCGACAGCCGCGGTGCATTTGCGCCGGCCGACCTAGAGCGTGCGCTCGCCGCGCTCGACGTGCTGGTAGCCGCCACGAGCGCGTGGCCCGAAGCCGCGCGTCCGAACCTGCAACCGCTCGTCTCCCGCTTCGAGCGCAAAGGCGAACCTGCCCGCGGTACGGAATCGGAAACCGTCGCGATAGCAAGTGCGGCTGTCTCAGCGACGCCCGTCGCCATCGCCTCCGCACGCGATCTGCTCGATCAGGCACGCACGATGGCGGTCTGGCTGCGTGACCAGGAGAACGGCTACCTGCCGTCGGTGCGACTCGTGCGCTGCATCCGCTGGGACACGCTGCATGAGGTGCCGCCGGCGGATGCCGCAACCCGCACGCGCCTCGTCCCGCCTCGCGCCGAGCTGCGCCAGCAAATGAAACGGCTCGTGTTGCAGAAGCAATGGCACGAATTGCTCGAGCGCGTCGAGGGCGCGTTCATGGAAGGCGTGAATCACCTTTGGTTCGACCTCCAGTATTTCCAGCACGTCGCCCTCGATCACGCCGGGATGCCGTACAACACGTGCCGCGAACTGCTGCGCGCGGACTTCGCGCTGTTCCTCGAACGGCTGCCCGGCATCGAGCGGCTGGCATTCAACGACGGCACGCCGTTCGCCGACGACACGACGCTCGAATGGATCGCACGACACGCGGTCGTGCGCGACCTCGAAGCGGGCGAGGCTGTCGCGCCGCTACCGGTGTCTGCCGATTGCGAAGGCAATGCCGGCGACTGGCCGGAAATCGAAGCGCAGGCGCGGGAACTGGCCGGGCGCGAAGGCGTGGAAACCGCATTCGCGTGGCTCGAAGCGCTGCCGGGCATGAGGACCGATCGCCACCGCTACCTGCAACGGCTCGTGATGGCGCGCCTTGCCGATCATGCGGGCCGCCCGGATACGGCACTGGCACTGCTTGCCGAGCTCGACACGTCATCCCGGTCGCTGCCGCTGATGCGCTGGGAGCCGGCGCTGGTCTTCGAGGTCAAGCAACAACTGGTTCGTGCGTTGAAAGCAATAAGCAACCGCAAGGACGCCGACAAACCGACACTCGCTCGCCGCATCGGCGAACTGCAGGCGGAACTGACCGTGCTCGATCCGGCACGCGCACTGACTCTCTCATGACAAGTATTACGATGGAAAACGACGACCCGATCCTGCGCTACTACGAAGCGGAAATGCGCTACCTGCGCGAGTCCGGCAAGGAATTTGCGAAGGCGCATCCTGACCGCGCGCGCCTGCTCAACCTCGATCGCGTTGGTGATCGAGATCCGTACGTCGAGCGATTGTTCGAAGGTTTCGCGTTCCTGACCGGTCGGCTTCGCCAGAAGCTCGACGACGAGCTACCGGAACTGACGGAAGGGCTGGTCAGCCTGTTATGGCCGCATTACCTGCGGATGATCCCGTCGCTGTCGGTTGTCGAGCTTGTCCCGCTTGCGGAAAAGCTTCAAAGAACCGAAGTCGTGCCGGCGGGCGTGCCGGTGCGCTCCGCCCTGATCGCCGTCCCCCCCGCAAACGGTGCCGAAGGCACGGCGTCGAAAACGGTGCAGTGCGTTTACCGAACCACGCAAGCCGTCGCACTGCAGCCGATCGCGATCACGCATGCCGGACCGGCGGTGCGCCACGACGGCCGCTCTGTGATCCGCCTCGGGTTCGCGCTCGACGGCTCGGCACGTCGCAAAGAGACTGACTTGTCGCGGTTGCGCCTGCACTTGAGTGCGGATCTGCCAACAGCGTTTGCGATGCACCTTGCACTCACGCGCCAGATCGACACCATCCACTGGCGCATTCCGGAAATCCGCGATGGCGAAGCGCTGCCGCTTGCGGGTGTCACGATCGAGCCGGCCGGCTTCTCGCCCGAAGAACGGTTGTGGCCGAAGGCCGATACGGCGTTCTCGGGTTACCAGCTGCTGCTCGAATACTTTACGTTCCGCGAAAAATTCCTGTTCGTCGACCTGTGCGGACTGGATATCACGAAGCTCCCCGAAAGCTCGACCCGTTTCGAGCTGGAGATCGTGCTGAAGTACGCTTATCCATCGGACCAGCGCTTCAGTGCGGAGAACGTGCGACTGTTCTGTTCTCCCGTGATCAACCTGTTCGAACTGGATGCCGAGCCGATCCAGATCGACCATCACGAAACTGAATACCGCGTGGTGCCGGCAGGCCATCAAGGCGAGCATGTCGAAACGTATTCGGTCGACGCGATCGAGGCATTCGACCACGAAACGGCCGAACGGTACGAATACGTGCCGTTCGCTACGTTCCGGCATCGCGGCGGCATGCTGCGCCACGAGGCACCGGAGCGGTATTTCCATACGCGGGTGAGGCCGGGCGTCTCCGGACTTCACGAGACGTGGGTGATTCTCGGCGGTCACGCCTGGGAAACGATGCAGACCTTGCCGGAAGAAAGCCTGTCGCTGCGTGTGACAGGAACGAACGGGCTGTTGCCGCGCAAAGGATTGCGGGAAGCGAGCCTCAACGAACTCGCGACCAGCACGCAGAACGTCGCCGGCGTGCGCAATCTCGTGTCGCCAACACTGCCGCTGTATCCGCCGACGGAAGATCGCTTCCAGTGGCGCGTGTTGTCTCATCTGGCGCCGAACTTTCTGTCGATGATGAACGCGGAAGTGCTGCGCGGAGCGCTCGCGCTTTACGACTGGACGGACGACGAACTCAACCGTCGGCGGCTCGCGGGCATTCTGCGGGTGTCGCAGGAACTGATCGAGGAAGTGTCCGGTGGTTCGGTCGAGCGTGGCGTACTGATCGAGGTTACGCTCGACAGCCACGCGTTTTCAGGTGAGGGCGACGTGATGTTGTTCGGTGAGTTGCTACATCGGTTCTTCGCGCTCTACGCCGACATCAATCTGTTCACGAAGCTCGCGATCGTCAGCCTGCCGTCGCAGGCCCGCGTCGAATGGTCACGCAGCAAGGCCGGACGGGTACCGCTATGAAGCCTCGCGATCTCCCCAATCTCGGTCCGCTGTTCGCGTCGCTGTTGGCGCGCGCACCACGCATGAACTTCATGCAGCTGTGCCGGTTGCTCGAAGTCCGTATGCCTGACCTCCCGGGGTTCGGTGCGCGGGACACCCCAGAGCATGATCCGGTGCGATTCCGACCGCGGCCGCGCATGGGCTTCCCCACCGGCGAAGTTGCGTCTGTCGAGTTCGACGACGAACGGCCTGACGCGCCGCCGACCGTGCGCACGACGTTCATGGGTCTGTACGGCGTCGACGCAGCGATGCCTTCGCACATGCTTGACGAGATCGCGCTGCGTGAGGAAGGGCACGAGGTGGTCGAAGCATTTCTCGACCAGTTCAATCACCGGTACGTCACGCTGCTGTATCGCGCCTGGCAGAAGTACCGCTATCCGGAGCACTTCAGGCCCGGCGGTGTCGATGCGCATTCGCGCAGTCTGCTGTGTCTGGCCGGGTTCGGCTGGGGTGACAAGCCGAAGCGTGCCGGCCTGCCTGATTCACGGATGCTGGCGCTACTGGGGCTCTTGATTCAGCGCACCCGCACCCCGGAAGGGTTGGCCGGCGTCGTCGCGTTGGCGATTCCGCGCGTTGGCGTGCGGGTCGACGAGTTCTGGCCTGTCACGACGTCGACCGGCCGACCTCAGCCGCTCACTTCGGCCGGCGATGCGATCGGCACGCCGGAAAGCGGGAAGCGCGGCGGTCTGGGAGGCGGTTATGTACTGGGCAAACGCATGGCGTATCGCAGCCGGGCGGTGCGCGTGACGCTGCATCCCGCCGATGCGGAACAGGCACATGGCCTGCTACCCGGCGGGACCCTGCATCGCGATCTGATGGCTTATCTGCAGTTGTATGTGGGTGTCAAAGCCGATGTGCACGTGCGCATGGAAGTGTCGTCGCGCTACGCGCCGGAACCCGCGATCGGTCGGGGCAATGGCGGTCCGGCGCCGCGGCTTGGCTGGACTACCGTGCTGCCGGCTGAAGAGGATCGTGTCGTCAATATCCCGCTCGGCGTCTACGAAGCGTTCGCCGCGCCCGGGCCCAATCCGCACCTTGCTACACCGTATGCGTGACCGGAAGGCAGCCATTTCGAAAGCGCCAGTGATCGATTTCACTTCCAATGCGTCGGGCGTTTCGGGACAGTAGCTTGTCGACGCCGAACAGGAAGACAACTCACAACACGCCTAATTGAGGAGCGTCAATGTCAATCCGTTTCGTAGTTTCGATTGCTGCTTCCGTCGTGCTCCTGTCCGCATGCGGCGCGTGGCAATCCGTTTCGGACGCCTCGTCAAGCGCGTATCACGCGGTGTTCTTCAAGCAAGTGAAGGTGCTCAACGTCGATCTGTCCGCTCGCGAGGCATTGAACCCCGACGACGCAGGCCGCGCGACTTCGGTCGCCGTACGTGTATACCAGTTGAAGGATCGCAAGATGTTCGATGGCGCGTCCTACGAGGACTTGTTGAAGAACGATCGGATCGTCCTCGCCCAGGACATGCAGGCGAGCGTCGCGTCCGTGCTGAATCCAGGTGCGTCGGCCAGCCTCACGCAGCCAATGCAGGCAGACACGAAATATGTCGCGATCGTCGCGTTCTACCGCAACCCTGGCAATGGTAACGGCTGGAAGTATGTGATCGAGAAAAAGAAGCTCGACGCAGACAAGCCGTTGAAACTTGAGCTCGTTGACCAACTGCTGCTCGCGGGCGGTGCCGCACCAAAGAGTTCATCGCAGTAGTCCACGATTTGCCGGCCAACATTCCCGATTCTAAAAATGGAAGAAGCGTTGCTTGTCACGTTGCTTTGGCAACAGACACGAGAATATACGCTGGCGCTCATGGGCCTCGGCTACTGGCTGCAGGACGGCGGAATCGGCCATCCGTCGAAAACCACGGGCAGGTTATTGGCGATCAAGCGCACGAACGTGGAGGCGAAGGCAGAATGAAGGGCATGGCCCGACGCGCGCCGCACGGTTGAAATTTTCGCCGATCAGCCACCTGCAATCGCAGGCGGCTGATCAACACGTGCCTGTCTCACGCGAGAGAACCGCGCGACTTCGTTCGGTGCGCCTTCCTCCGAAACGAAATACCGCCACGCGACCCTCCGGCGTTCAACACACCCACGCAAGCGCCATCAATTCACCCCGACCGCACTCCACGCGCGCGCCACCGTTGCGCTCTCGGCCGAGTTCGCGCCATACAGGTCGTTCGCCGCCTGGATCGACGCACGCCGCGCGTTCGGGTAGCTCGAGTTGGCGTTCAGGTACACGGTCAGCGTCCGGTACCAGATCTTGCCGGCCTTCTCGCGGCCCAGGCCGCTGAAGGTCGTGTCGCCATTGCAGACCAGTTGCGTCCTCGACAGACCGGTATCGGTCGACGGCACCACCGGGCCTTCCGACAGCAGGTAGAAGAGGCGGTTGCCGACGCCCGACGTGAAGTGCGGATCGTGGCGCGGATTCGACCACGAGAAGCCGCCGGACGGATAGCAGCTGAACGACCGGCCATCGAGATCCTGCTTGTACATCTTGCGCAGGCCGCCGCTCACCACGCGCGCACCGATCACGTAGTTGCCGGGATCGTTCGGGTTGTTCGCGTAGAACTTCACGAGCGTGCCGAAGATGTCCGACGTCGACTCGTTCAGGCCGCCCGCGTCGCCCGAATAGTTCAGGTTGGCGGTGGCCTCGGTCACGCCGTGGCTCATCTCGTGACCGGCCACGTCGACCGACACGACCGGCTTCGGCAGGCTCGTGCCCGGCTGGCCGTCGCCGTACACCATGATGTGCGACGGCATCCATGCCGCGTTCGCGCCGGTCGTGCCGCTGCCGGTGTCGAACACCACGTGCGCGAAACTCTTCACGCCGCGCCCGTCGTTGAAGATGCCGTTGCGGTTGTGCGTCGTCTTGTAGTAGTCCCAAGTTAATGCGAGACCATAATCGATGTCGGCGGCGACGGTCTGCCGGTCGGTGGTCGTGTTGTTGCCCCACACGTTTGTGCTGCTCGTGAAGATCGGCAGGTCGGTCGCTTGCTCGACGTCCTCCGCGATCAGCCCGCGGCCATCGTACACGGAGCCGCTGCCGCGATTCGGATCGAGCATCCGGTATGCGTTCGTGCCGGTCTGGTCGGTGGTCAGCGTCAGCGTGCCGTAGTACAGCGAGCGGCCGGTGCCGGTTGCGGCGGGAGTCTTGATCAGGTCCTGCGCATCGAGCACGGTGCCCGTGCGCGCGTCGACGTAGTACAGCACCGCATCGCCGTGCGCGTCGGTCGACTTGCCGTATACGCGCACCGCATACGCCAGCGTCGGCGTGACGTCGCGTGCGAACACGACGAGTTCTGCTTCGTCGACACGGCGCACGTCCGAATTGAAACGCGCGGCCGCGATGCGCTTGACCCGGGCCGCGCCCACGTCGGGCGCGTTGCGCACCACGAAGCGGTCGCCGACCTTGCCGATCTTGCCGGCGAGATTGACCGGCGCGGGCTGGGTCACGCTCGCTTGCTTCAGTTGCCCCTTGCTCGAATGAACGACGACGTCGCCGCCGATCACGGGCAGCCCCGCATAAAAGCGGTCGAAGCGCACGTGCTCGGTGCCGTCGGGATCGACGATCACGTCGCGGACCTGGAACTGGTCGCCGTCCGTCGGCGCGCCCGCCAGCGGCGCCGCGAATTTCAACGTGCGTGCGGCGCTGCCGGTAGCCAGACTGAAGGCGGACGGGTTCTGCTGGATCAGTTGCAGCGCCTTGTCGACCGCGGCCGACTGGTCGCCGGCTTGGGCAAAAGCGCTGAGACTCGCAAGGGTAATCGCGGTGATGGACAGCAGACGAGACAGTTTCTTCATGTAATCCCCCAGATTATGAATAAAAGCGTGACTTTCGAGGAATGCATCAAGCACCAACCTTGATATAAGACATGTCGCGAACCGCAAACGCATGCTAGAAGGTCGCTTCTATAATTACAAGATATTTTCTGTTTGATTAATTTTTGACAATGAAGATGTTAATCAAGTCAGGATTTGGTGAAAAACATGAAATGATCTTGTCGGCAGAATTGGCGGTATCGGCAACATCGCGCTGAAGGTGTGTGCTTGGCGAACGTCGGGAGATTCAGGCGTGGAGCGGGGCGGGGCATGACGCCGTTCGAGCGGAACGGGCGAATTGATGCGGAACGACAACGACAGCCACAATCTATTTTATTGAATATTCACTCTGATTGTTGCCTTCTCGTTCGCGGAAATAAAATTGCCGCAAGATGCAGCACTTATCATTTATTGCAGCAACTGTCTTTAAATGTGCAACGGACGTTCGGCATCCATGCAAGTGCATTTGTTGCAGATGCCGCGGCGGTCATCGGAAGCGGAAACACCGCGATCCATTTGTCGACGGCAACGTAAATGCACGAATCAAAGACAACGGAAGGTTGCGATTTGCTCGACAAACAAGGGGCCGCGAAGCGCCCCTTGTGTTTTGACCGGGTGAGCGGGCGTGCCCATGAATCGCCGGCCGATCCCAAACGCACAGCCACGTCCTGCATTCCGGCATGGCTCGACGCTTATTGCGGGCACGTTTCGCACGCCGCATCCAGCACCTCATGTCCCGCCAGGAATCGCAGGAGCGTCCAGTTGAACGTGCCGGCACGATCGACGTTCGGATGATGGCCGCTTCCGGGCAGCATGCCGAACCGGGCGCCCGGAATCATCGCGGCAAGTCGCTGGCCCTCGATGGCCGGATGGATTCCGTCCTCCTCGCTTTGCAGCACGAGTGTCTCGCTGCGTACGAGATTCAGTCGCCTGCGTACGTCGTAGCTTGCGATGCCGTCGCACAAGCGCGCCAGATAGGCGGGATTGGCCGCAGCCGCCTGTGCATGTCCGATCTGATACGCGATTTCCCCGTCCTCCGATTGCGCGTACTCCGCGCTGACCAGTAACGGCCACATGTCCTCGAACCAGCGGATCGCACCGTCGTCGCGCTGGAATCCGGCTTTCCACAGCTCGAAACGGCGCACGGCATCGTCGGCGGTCGAATTCGAGAATCCGTTGCAGACGACCAGCTTCCCGACGCGCGACGGTGCATCGATCGCCATCGTCAGCGCGATCGCACCACCGAACGAGAGGCCCACCAGCGTCGCGCTGTCAAGACCGAGATGATCGAGGAGATGCTCCAGAGCGCTGGCCAGCGCCGGGGTATCGAGCGTGCGATCGGGATGAGACGATGCGCCGTGACCGGGAAGATCAGGCACGATGACGCGATAACCTGCCTGACGAAGGAACGGAATCTGCCGCGCCCATGCGCGGCCGCAGCTGCCCAGATCATGTATCAGCACGATCGGAATGCCGCTGCCGACGTCCGCATAATAGATGTCGTGGTCTCTGAGTGATAGTTTTGTCAATTGTCTGCTCCAGTGACGTGCGCACGGGCGCCCTCGTGGTTATCTTAATATTGAGATATATTGATGACAAGCGCTCATCGAGCGCATCTTCGAATGAGAGGGCGTTCATGACCGTGCGGGGCCAGGAAGATCACGTCGACCACGTCGTTGCGCAATGGCATGGCCAGCGTCCGGAACTCGACGTCGCGTCGATGGAGATCTTCGGACGGCTGGCGCGGCTCGCGAAGCATTGCGAAAAGGCGCGCGCCGAGGCGCTGTCGCCGTTCGGCTTCAAGGAAGGCGAATTCGATGTATTGGCAACGTTACGGCGGGCGGGCAAGCCGTACGAGCTGTCGCCGACGCAGCTCTATCGCTCGCTGATGATCACGTCGGGGGCGATCACCAACCGGTTGATGCGACTCGAACAGGCCGGCTTCGTCGAGCGCGTGCCGAATCCGCAGGACGGCCGGGGACTTGCCGTGCGGTTGACGAAAGCGGGCCTCGAACTGATCGACCGTGCCGTCGACGTTCACGTCGACACCCAGAACCTGTTGCTCGGCGGCCTGGACGGCGACGCGCGTACGACGCTTGCCGCGTTGCTGAAGCGCGCGCTGCTTGCGCTGCCGGGCGAGGCACTGCCGCCGGACGGCGAGGATTAGCGGCGACAGGGGAGAGCGTACGCTCATGCGATATCTGGCCGGGTTTTGCGAGGGGCCTGAAACAGTGACAACAACAACGATCAGGAAATAACGTGCTCAACAACAACGTATTGCGCCAACTTGATCTGCAGGACGTGATGGTGTTCCTGTGCCTGTACGAACACAAAAGTGCGCGACGCACCGCTGAAGTCATGAGCATCAGCCAGCCGACCGTCAGTTATTGCCTGAAACGGCTGCGCAACTGCTTCCACGACGCGCTGTTCGACGTCGATCACGGCAGTCTCGTCGCGACGTCCAAGGCCGAGGCCATCGAGCCTTATCTGCGTAACGTGATCGACGCCGTGAACCACTGTGCGGACATGGATGACGATCAGGTCGCTGCGTCGGCGCGCCGTGTGATTCGCGTCTGCGCACCCGAGTATTTCGAGCTGCTGCTGTTGCCGGGCGTGCTCGAGTCGTTCATGAAGCGTGGCCGGGAAACCTCGCTGGTCGTCGACCGGCTTGGCCGCGAACTGCCGGTCGAACGGCTGCTGGCCGGCGAAATTGATTTCGCGATCGGCTTTGGTCCCGGTTATCACCGGCTCCATCCCGACCTGCAATGGGAATCCGTCCTGTCCGACACGTTCGTGTGCCTGACCGCGTCGCGCACACTTGCCCCGTCGACACGCGTATCGCTCGACGAGTTCTGCGACATGCACCACGTCTTTCCGACGCCGTGGATTTCCGAGCGGAACATGATCGACGGCTGGCTCGAAAAGCTCGGACGGTCGCGCAACATCGTCGCGCGGGCGAACACGTACCAGGCCTGCCTGAATATCGTCGCGCGGCTACCGGTCGTGCTGATCCTGCCGCGGCGCCTGATTCCCTACCTGTCGATTCCGACCGCCGTACAGATTTGCGAGGTGCCGCTCGGCTTCCCGACCTTCACTCTCGACGTCATCTGGTCCACCCAGATGGAAAAGAACCCCGACATCCGCACGATGCGCACGCTGTTCAAGGATCTCGCGAGCGCGAACGCACTCGAGCCGGGGGAGTTGTCCCGCGCGTAGCAATCGACCCCGGCCGACGTCCGGTTTGTTGATGGTGAGGAAGCAAAGGCCGGCTTCCTTTCAGGACCCTCAACAAAATTTACATTCACCATTTAATTTTTAAAACGGTCTGCCCAGCCGTGTCGGTAGATTGGTCAGTGTTCGACGAAGCCGCGCTTCGAACTCAAGACCAACCACACTGAGAGGCAACCATGATGGATGTAGTTGACGTAGTCACTGCGCAGGTTCAGCACAAACCATTGCCGCGTTTCGGCTTCGAGTTGATCGAAAGCCTCGAACCGGGCCAGAAGGCGATCGACCTTGTCGATACCGACCAGTTGTACGAGCAGCTCGCCCACTCGGGCGTCGTGATCTACCGCAATTTCGCGGACTCGCTCGAGGATTTCAATCGTTTCGTCAGCCAGCATTCGGCGCGCGTCACGTTCGACCCGGCGCGCAAGACCTCGACGGAAAACACCGCGGAGATCGATGCCGGCGCGCTCGAAATGGGCCTGCACCGCGAAAACGGCAACCTGCCGTTCACGCCCGACCTGCAATGGTTCTACTGCCTCGAGCCGGCGCGCGTCGGCTCCGAGACGACGATTTGCGACGGGCAGCGCGTGCTGCACGAACTGACGCCGGCCGTGCGTCGCCTGTTCGAGCAGCGCCAGATCAAGTATGCGCGCCGCATTCCCTGGCCGAACGTGCAGCGCTTCCTGAGCATCGAGCTGCAGGTGCCGGCCGACGAAGTGAACGACTCGCATCTCGAGGTCGTCAACCAGCGCGTGCGCGGCCAGCAGTATCGCCGTCTCGACCCGTTCCTCGTATCGTCCGAGCGCGTGACCGACGCGATCACCACCAGCTGCTTCTCGGGCCGCCGCGCGTTCTGCAACTCGCTGCTCGGACCGAGCGTGAACTACGAGCCGCCGCTGATCACCTGGGCCGACGGCACCGACATCGATTTCGAGGTGTGGGACGAAATCAAGGACGTGACCGCCCGCTATACGTACGACCTGTTCTGGAACAAGGGCGACATCGTCGCAATCGACAACAGCCGCGTGATGCATGGCCGCCGCCGCCTCGCGGACACGGGACGCCGCATCTTCGGTGCCCAAAGCTATCGCAAGGGAGCCATCGCATGATCAGCGCACTCATCGAACGTCATTTCGCCGAAGCACCGAACCGCGTCGTCGTGAAGGAAATGGACGGCCGCGAATACTCGCTGGACGAACTGCGCGCGGACGTCGCGCGCATCGCCGCCACACTGCAGGACGTGTACGGCGACTGCAGCGGCCTCGTGTTCGGGATCGCCGCGCGCTCCAGCTACACGTGGGTCGCGACGATGCTCGCCATCTTCCGCGTGAAGGCCGTGCTGCTGCCGGTACCGATCGAATTCTCCGACGAGCAGATCGGCAGCCTGCTGCACAAGGCGACCGCGATCTTCACGCAGGATGCGCATACCGCCTCGCGCATCGGCGCAATCCTGCCGGGCATCGCCTGCCTCGACGCCGCCAGCGGGCGCGACGCGTGGCCGGCAGCCGGCGCACGCACCGGCGAGCGGATCGAGCCCGGCATCTGCGGGATCATCCATACGTCCGGCACGACCTCGAAGCCGAAGGGCGTGAAGATCCGCGACGAGGCCGTCGGCCTGCTCGTGACCAACGTGCTGAAGCGCGTGCCGGCCGGCCCGCTCGACTATCTGTCGATCGTGCCGATGAGCCTGCTGATCGAGCAGGTGCTCGGCGTGTTCCTGCCGGTGCTGTCCGGCGGCTCGCTGACGCTGATGCCGGCGAACTACGCCGAGTACGGCTCGCGCAGCGGCAATGCACGCGACTACCTGGACCTGATCGCCCGCGTCGATCCGAACTTCCTGTACCTGCCGCCGAAGCTGCTCGAGGAAGCCGATGCACTGCTCGAATCGACCAGCGTGACGCAGCTGTTCGGCCGCCGCAACCCGCACATCATCACGGGCGGCGCGAAGATTCCGGCCACCGTGCTCGAATCGCTGGACAAGCGCGGCGTGCAGGTCTACGAGGCCTACGGGCTCAGCGAGAACAGCTCGATCATCTCGCTGAACTACCCGGGCCAGCGCCGCATCGGCTCGGCCGGCACGCTGCTCGACGGGATCCTGCCGGTGATCGTCGACGGCGAGCTGCGGGTACGCACGCCGACGCTCTGCGCGGGCTACTACAACTCGGACGACACGTCGTGCGAGCTGACCGACGGTTACCTGCATACCGGCGACATCGCCGAGATCGTCGACGGCTTCCTGTACATCACCGGCCGCAAGAAGCACGTGATCATCCTGTCGACGGCGCGCAACATCTCGCCGGAGTGGGTGGAGACGGTCTACAAGGAAAGCGCGCTGATCGACGACATCGTGGTGTTCGGCGAAGGGCGCGAGGAGCCGGCGGCGATCGTGCTGTCCGCGCACGACGAAGCGGCGGTGCGCGACGAGATGGCGCGGCTCGAACCTCGGCTCGCGGATTTCGCGCGGGTTCGACGGGTCAGGGTGGTGACCGACATCGAGCGTTTCCGCAAGGACTACTACACGGTCACCGGGCGGCCGCGCCGCCAGCTGATCGAGCGCGATCACGCGGCGTCGCTGTACTGACCGGGAGCCCAACGTGCACATCGTACGAACCTTCCATCCGGGTCAGGGCGCCTATCGCCAGATCCAGCTCGCGGTCACGCAGCATTACTACCAGGCGCACGGCGCGCGGCCCGAGCCGCGGCCGGACCAGTTCTGGTGCCTGACCGACCGCGCGATGTCGTTGCCCGGCTATGCGTGCGTGGGGCTCAGCTGGGGGGACAGCGCGCCGCTGTTCTCCGAACACTACCTCGACGAGTCGCTCACGCGCCTGTACGGGCTGTCGCGCGCGGAACTCGTCGAACTCGGGCAGTTCTCGTCGTTCGGCTCGAAGGGCGCCGGGCGCTACCTGATCTCGAATGTGTTCCGCACGCTGGCCCAGCATCACTACCGGTACGTGCTGATGACGGCGACGGAGCGAGTGCGCCACATCGTGCAGTCGCTGCAGATCGCCTACGACGATCTCGGCCCCGCGTGCGTGAGCCGGGTACGTGACACGCATGTCGACTGGGGCACGTACTACGACAACGCGCCGCGCGTCATCATGGTGAAGATCGACGACCTGGCCGCCCGCAACGATCTGCCGATGTGGAGCCCGCTCGACGACGCACCGTCGGCGCGCATGCCGCTGAGGCAGGTCGAACTGGCCGCAAACGGTCACTGATCCCGACGGGCCGCACGCATGTGCGTCGGCCTGTCCCGTCATTTCAGGAACGTCCCCATGTCCGATTCCAAACGATACGAAAACTTTCTCGTGTTCCTGGCGCCGCTGATCAACAGCGTCGGCGGGATCGCGATCGACCTCTATGCGCCGAGCATCCCGGCCATCGGTCGAGAACTCAACGTCGCGCCGAGCATGATGCAGAACACGATCACGATCACGCTCGTGTTCTATGCGATCGGCCAACTCGCATTCGGCATGCTCGCCGACTGGTGGGGCCGCCGCCCGTCGGTGCTGTTCGGCCTCGCGCTGTTCATCGCCGGCAGCGTGCTCGCGGTCGTCGCCCCGTCGTTCGAAGTGCTGATGATCGGGCGCGCGATCCAGGGCTTCGCGATCGGCTCCTGCCAGGTCGTCGCGCGCGCCGTGCTGGTCGACCGGCTGAAGGGCGACCGCTTCCGCGTCGCGATCGTCTATCTCAGCCTGGCGTTCGGCCTCGGCCCCGTGATCGCGCCGTATATCGGCGGACACGTGCAGGAATGGGCCGGCTGGCGCTGGAACTTCGTCGTCTACTGCGGGTACGGCCTCGTCGTGCTGTCGTTCGCGTTCGCCGGCCTGCGCGAGACGTTGCGGCCGGAACTGCGGCGCACGCCGCGGCAAACCATCGCGGGCTACCGCGAGATCCTGTCCGATCCGCATTTCCTGTCGGCGGTCGCGATGCTCGGCATGAGTTTTTCCGCGTTCCTGATGTGGAACGTGATCGGGCCGTACATCGTGCAGTTCCGTCTCGGTCATTCCGCGTCGTATTTCGGCTCGACGGCGCTCGGCGTCGGGCTGTGCTACCTCGGCGGCACGACGCTGAACCGGAGCCTGATCCGCCGCTACAGCGGCGAGCAGCTGATGCGCGGCGGCATCGCGACGTTTGCCCTCGGGGTGGCCTGCGTGGCCTCGAGCGGCGGCGAGCTGATCCTGCTGACCGCGCTCGGCGGCATCATGCTGATTGCCTTCGCGCAGGGCTTCATCTTCTCCAATGCGATGGCCCGCTCGATGGCGCTGTTCCCGGGTCGGGCAGGCGCCGCGGCGAGCCTGCAAGGGTGCCTGATGCTGGCGCTCGGTTCCATCGTGTCAGGGGTCGTCAGCGCGCTGCCGATCGAAACGAATGCGGCGATCGCCGTCATGTTCGCGTGCCTGCTGGGCGTGACCATGGTCGGCTTCCGGCAACTGCATCGCCTGCATCCGCAGGTGGCGCGATGAAGACGGCCCTCGCGCTCGCGTTGCGGCTCGTGCTCGGCGCCTTCTGGTGCTGGGCGGGCCTCACGAAGCTGGCCGGACACTTCGATGCCGGGCCGTTCCTCACGGCCGCCGTCTCCCGCTCGGCGGCGGCGCCGGAAGCCGTGCGAAGTGCGCTGATCGGCGCGATCGGGCACGTCGCGCTGCCGCACGTCGCGCTGGTCAATTTCGCCGTGCCCTGGCTCGAGCTCGCAGCGGGCGTGTCGATCCTGCTCGGCATCGCGACCGCTTGGGGCATCGGCACGGCGGCCGCGCTGTCCGCGCTGTTCCTGATGTGCGGTGCCGTCAGCACCAACCCGTTGCTGCTGTTCGGCGCGGTCGTGCTGGCGATGTCGCATCCGTATGCTCGCGCGTGGACCCTTCACGCGTGGCGCTCGCCTGCTGCGACCCTCTGACCGTCGTAGCAGGTGCTTTTTTGGCCGCATGACCCGACGTCCCGGGCATGCGGTTTTTTTTCGCTTCGGGCGCGCGAAATATTTAATCAGGAATTCAAAAAATTGACATCCGGCTCATGCTGTCCTGTCCAAACTGATGCCATGACAGACTCGATCGGGAATTCTCCATGAGACGCTCAATGTTCTTTACCGCCGGCGCGCTGGCCGTCCTGTTCGGCGCATTATTCCTCTGGCGCACCGAGCGCGTGTCGGCTGCCGATCGGCCGGTGCCGCCGCCCGCACCGTTGCCGGTCGAAACCGTCGTCGTGAATCCGCAATCGACGGCACCGACGCTCGACGCGGTCGGCTCGCTCGAAGCCGTGCGGCAGGTGACGATCGCGCCGGAAGTCGCGGGCCGCATCGTCGGCATCCAGTTCGTCGCGGGCTCGCGCGTGAGCGCCGGTCAAGCGCTCGTGCAGCTCTACGACGCGCCCGAACAGGCGAAGCTTGCCGGGCTGCAGGCGAAGGCGGACTACACGCGCCGCCAGTTCGCGCGCTCCGAGCAGCTGGCGCCGAACGGCGCCGAGCCGAAGGCGACCTTCGACGTGCGCCGCTACGAACTCGATGCCGCGCGCGCCGATATCCGCGAGACCCAGGCGGTGATCACGCAGAAGCTGATTCGCGCGCCGTTCTCCGGCGTGATCGGGCTGCGACGCGTGAATCTCGGGCAGTACCTGAACCCGGGCGACGCGATCGCGACGCTCACCGATCTCGATACGCTGCATGCGAATTTCACGGTGCCGCAGAAGGCATTGAGCCGCGTCGCGCTCGGTCAGACCGTGCGCGTGACGACCGATGCGTATCCGGGACGATCGTTCGACGGGCGCGTGACGGCCATCGAGCCGCAGGTCGGCGACGAGACCCGCAACATCACCGTGCAGGCCACCGTGACCAATGCCGGCCAACTGCTGCGCCCGGGCATGTACATCGACGCCCATCTGATGCTGCCGGGCCGCGACGCGGTGATCAGCGTGCCGGATACGGCGGTGCAGACGTCGCAGGCGGGCGACACCGTGGTCGTGGTCGAGCAGCGGGACGGGCGCGGCATCGGCGTCGCGCGCGTGCGCAAGGTGCGCACCGGCACGCGCGACCAGGGCCGCATCGTCATCGAGGACGGGCTGCGCGCCGGCGACGCGGTCGTGACGACCGGGCAGCTGCGCGTCGCGCCGGGCGCGAAGGTGCAGGCGCTCGCCGATGCCTCCACGCAACGGGAGACCGTGCGATGAGCCAGACCACGCAAGGTGCGCGTTTCACCGATATCTTCGTGCGGCGGCCGGTGCTGTCGCTCGTGTGCAGCGTGCTGATCCTGCTGATCGGGCTGCGCTCGCTCGGCGCGCTGCCGGTGCGCCAGTATCCGATGCT
Source organism: Burkholderia theae (assembly GCF_048565265.1). Classification (NCBI taxonomy): domain Bacteria; kingdom Pseudomonadati; phylum Pseudomonadota; class Betaproteobacteria; order Burkholderiales; family Burkholderiaceae; genus Burkholderia; species Burkholderia theae. Next base: position 181,460 of record NZ_CP183463.1, on the reverse strand, counting down.
GGAGAGCGCGACGATCAGCGTCGAGACCGCCTATCCCGGCGCGTCGCAGGCGTTGATGCAGGGTTTCGTGACGACGCCGATCGCGCAGTCGATCGCGACCGCGGACGGCATCGAGTACCTGACGTCCACGTCGACCCAGGGCAAGAGCGTCGTGAAGGCGCGGCTGCGCCTGAATGCAAACGCCGACCGCGCGATGACGGAAATCATGGCGAAGGTGCAGGAGGTCAAGTACAAGATGCCCGAAGGCGCGTACGACTCGGTGATCACCAAGCTCACCGATGCGCCCACGGCCGTCATGTATCTCGGCTTCTCGAGCGATACGCTGTCGATCCCCGAGATCACCGACTATGTGGTGCGGGTCGCGCAGCCGCTGGTCACCACGGTGCCGGGCGTCGCATCGGCCGAGATCGTCGGCGGGCAGAACCTCGCGATGCGGGTCTGGCTCGACGCCGCGCGGCTGGCCGCGCACGGGTTGTCGGCCGCGGATGTGTCGGCCGCGCTGAAGGCGAACAACGTCCAGGCCGCACCGGGCCAGTTGAAAGGCGCGCTCACCGTCGCCGACATTTCCGCGAACACCGATCTGACCGACGTCGCCGCGTTCGGCAACCTCGTCGTGAAGTCCGATGCGAACGGCGGCTTCGTGCGGCTGCGCGACGTCGCGACGATCGAGCTGGGCGGCCAGCAGTACAACGCGAGCGCGCTGATGAACGGCCACCGCGCAGTGAATATCGCCATCAATGCGACGCCGTCGGGCAACCCGCTCGACATCGTGCGCGGCGTGCAGGCGCTGCTGCCGACGATGGAGCGCAGCAAGCCGGCCAGCATCCGGATCGGCGACGTGTTCGACGTGGCGCGCTTCGTCAATGCGTCGATCGACGAGGTGCGCGAGACGATCATCGAGGCAATCGCGATCGTGGTCGTCGTGATCTTCCTGTTCCTCGGCTCGTTCCGCGCGGTCATCATCCCGGTCGTGACGATTCCGCTCGCGCTCGTCGGCTCCGCGGCGCTGATGCTGGCCGCGGGATTCTCGCTGAACCTGCTGACGCTGCTCGCGATGGTGCTGGCGATCGGGCTCGTCGTCGACGACGCGATCGTCGTCGTCGAGAACATCCACCGGCACATCGAATCCGGTGAGCCACCCGCGCGCGCGGCGCTGCTCGGCGCGCGCGAGATCGCGTCGCCGGTGATCGTGATGACGATCACGCTGATCGCGGTGTATGCACCGATCGGGCTGATGGGCGGGCTGACCGGTTCGCTGTTCCGCGAATTCGCGTTCACGCTCGCGGGCGCGGTGTGCGTGTCGGCGCTGATCGCGCTGACCTTGTCGCCGATGCTGAGCTCGCTGCTGCTCGACAGCAAGATGTCGGAAGGGCGCATCGCGCGTGCGATCGAGCACACGCTGTCGCGCGTCACGCACGGCTACCGGCACCTGCTGCATGCGAGCCTTGCCGCACGGCCGGCGGTGCTCGTGTTCGGCGCGGGCGTGTTGCTCGGCATCGGCCTGCTGTTCAGCGGCGTGAAGCGCGAACTGGCGCCGCAGGAGGACCAGGGCTCGATCATGTTGCAGGTCAAGGCGCCGCAGTATGCGAATCTCGATTACCTCGAACGCTACGCGCCGCAGGTCGAGAAGGTGTTTCGATCGCTGCCGGAGGCCGATACGAGTTTCGTGCTGAATGGCGTCGGCGGCGCCAATCTCGGCTTCGCCGGCGTGAACCTCGTCGACTGGTCGAAACGCACGCGCGGCGCCGCCGACCTGCAGGCGCTCGTGCAGACGCGCGCGAATGCCATCGCCGGCGACCAGGTGTTTACGTTCCTGCTGCCGTCGCTGCCCGCGTCGAGCGGCGGCCTGCCGATCCAGATGGTGCTGCGCGCGCCCGCGGAGTTCAAGGATATCTTCGCGACGATGGACAAGCTGAAGGCCGCCGCGTCGAAGAGCGGGCTGTTCGCGGTCGTCGACAGCGACCTGACGTTCGACAGCCGCGCGGTGGGCGTGACGATCGACCGCAATCAGGCGAATGCGCTCGGCGTCACGATGAAGGACATTGCCGATACGCTCGCGGTGCTCGTCGGCGAGAACTACGTGAATCGTTTCGATCACAACGGCCGCTCGTACGACGTGATTCCGCAGGTCGCACGCGCGGAGCGCCTGTCGTCCGAGATGCTGAACCGCTACTACGTGAAGACGCGCAGCGGCAAGATGGTCGCGCTGTCGACCGTCGTGCGCGTGTCGAACGGCAGCCAGGCGAACGCGCTCACGCAATTCAACCAGCTGAATTCGGCCACGCTGTCGGCGGTGGCCGCACCCGGCGTGACGATGGGACAGGCGGTCGAGTTCCTGCAGAAGCAGCCGTTGCCCGCCGGCTACGACATCGACTGGCTCGGCGAATCGCGGCAATACGTGCAGGAAGGCAACCGGCTGACCGTCACGTTCGTGTTCGCGCTCGTCGTGATCTTCCTCGTGCTCGCCGCGCAGTTCGAAAGCTTGCGCGATCCGCTCGTGATCCTCGTGTCGGTGCCGCTGTCGGTGTGCGGCGCGCTGGTGCCACTGTATCTCGGCTTCGCGACGCTGAACATCTATACGCAGATCGGGCTCGTCACGCTGATCGGCCTGATTTCCAAGCACGGGATCCTGATGGTGAGCTTCGCGAACGAACTGCAGCGCACGCAGCACCTCGACCGGCGCGCGGCGATCGAGCACGCGGCCGCGGTGCGGCTGCGGCCGATCCTGATGACGACTGCCGCGATGGTCGCCGGGCTCGTGCCGCTGATTTTCGCGCGCGGTGCGGGCGCAGCCAGCCGCTTCGCGATCGGCATCACGGTCTCGACCGGCATGCTCGTCGGCACGCTGTTCACGCTGTTCGTGCTGCCGACCGTCTACACGTTGATCGCCAAGCGGCATCGCGAGGCGGCGACCAGCGAGCGGGCACGTGTGCTGGAGACGGTATGAGCGAGCAATTTGAAACGCGCGCCGCAGGGGTGCGCAACGGGAGCAACATGAATCGGATCCGCGTTGCGGCTGCCGCGGTAGCCGCGCTCTTCGCCACGGGCTGCACGATGGCGCCGCATTACACGCGGCCCGACGCGCCGGTCGCACAGGCATTCCCGTCCGGTGGCGTCTATGCGACGCAACCGGGTGCCGCGGCCCGCGCGCGCAGCGCGAACGGCCAGGCGGCGACCGCCATCGGCTGGCGCGAATTCTTCGTCGATCCGCGCCTGCAGCGGCTGATCGAAATCGCGCTGAAGAACAACCGCGACCTGCGCGTGTCGGTGCTGAACATCGAGGCGGCGCGTGCGCAGTACCAGATCACGCGCGCGGGCCTGTTCCCGACGCTCGATGCGACGGGCACGGGCAACATCCAGCGTGTTCCGGCTGGTGTGTCGACGACGCAGCAGTCGCTGATCACGCGCACCTACAACGTGGGCTTGTCCGCGTCGTGGGAGCTCGATCTGTTCGGCCGCGTGCAGAGCCTGAAGGATCAGGCGCTCGCGCAGTATCTGTCGACCGCGTATGCGCGGCAGGCGTCGGAAATCTCGCTGGTGTCGCAGGTGGCTGACCAGTACCTGACGGTGCTGTCGACCGACGATCTGCTGAAGGTCACGGAGAACACGCTGAAATCCGCGCAGGCGTCGTACGACCTGACGAAGCTGCAGTTCGACAACGGTACGGGCTCCGAGCTCGACCTGCGTCAGGCTCAGACGGTCGTCGAGACGGCGCTCGCGAACCAGCAGGCTCAGGCACGTGCCCGCGCGCAGGCCGTGAACGCGCTGGTATTGCTGATCGGCGAGCCGCTGCCGGACGATCTGCCGCCGGGCATGCCGCTCGACTCGCAGAACCTGCTGACGGACGTGCCGGCCGGGTTGCCGTCGGATCTGCTGACGCGTCGCCCTGACGTGATGCAGGCCGAGCAGACGCTGCTGGCCGCGAACGCGAACATCGGCGCGGCACGCGCGGCGTTCTTCCCGAAGATCTCGCTGACGGCGGCGTTCGGTACCGCGAGCCCGACGCTGGGCGGCCTGTTCAAGGCCGGCACGGCGGCGTGGTCGTTCGCGCCGAACATCGCGCTGCCGATTTTCGAGGGTGGGCAGAACATCGCGAACCTCGATCTCGCGCACGTGCAGAAGCGCATCGAGATCGCGAACTACGAGAAGGCGATTCAATCGGCGTTCCGCGAAGTATCGGATGGGCTGGCCGCACGCGGCACGTACGACCAGCAGATCGCCGCGCTCGAGCGCAACGAGCACGCGCAGCAGCGCCGCTTCGACCTGTCGGACCTGCGTTACAGGAAAGGCGTCGACAGCTACCTGTCGGTGCTGACCGCGCAGACGGATCTGTACTCGGCGCAGCAGTCGCTGATCAATGCGCGGCTGGCGCGCTGGACCAACCTGGTCACGCTTTACCGTGCGTTGGGCGGGGGCTGGGTAGAGCGAAGTGGGGAGAGGGCCCGGGAAGCCGACGCCCTGTGATTTTTCTTTCTCTTCCACGGTTCCGGCCAGCAACAACACGATCCGCTGGCCGGTCGACACCCGCGTGAGCGACGCATCCGGCCCGGCCTTCGATTCCTTGCAACCGGTCATCATCGCCACGGTAATCGTCGGCTAGAATTCCCCGTGCTCGCGACGCGCAAGCACATGTGGGGCCGATGACGAATGCATCGCGCAATCCAGCGCGGCACAACCGCCGATCGGCGACGGAAACAAGGAAAACTCCGCAAGTGCACAACGCGGGGCCGGGGTGGTGGTATGGCTAAAGTGCTGTTGCTCGATGACGAGGTCGAGTTACGCGAGGAAATCGCCGCGTTTCTGGAACGGCGTGGCTGGCTGGTCAGTCAGGCCGGCACGGTCGCGGAGTTCCGGGAACGGGCGACGGATCTCGCATTCGCGATCATCGACGTGATGCTGCCGGACGGGAGCGGCTTCGACGCGGCTGCGTGGCTCAGGGCCCGGCATCGCGACTGCGGCATCGTCATGCTGACCGCGCGAGGCGAGACGCAGGACAAGATCAATGGCCTGGTTGGCGGGGCCGATCATTATCTCGTCAAGCCGGTGAAGCTGATCGAACTCGACGCCATTCTTCAGGCCCTCGGCCGCCGGGTCGCCAGCGACTGGCGGCTCGACCGTCAGGCACGCGTGCTGTTCGCGCCGGACGGCGGGCGGCTCGACCTGTCGGCCGGCGAGATCGGCCTGCTTGCACTGCTGGCGCGCCATCCGTCCGAGGCAGTCAGCCGGCGGCAGATCGCGGAGGCGTTCGGTTTCGACTGGGTCGACTACGACGAGCGCAGGCTGGAGACGATGGTGAGCCGACTTCGGCAGCGCTGGCGTGGCGAGTCGGGCTCGGAGCTGCCGCTGAAGACCGTGCATCGCACCGGCTACGCGTTCGCCGCGCCGCTGATGGTCGGCTGAGCGGCAACGGCCACCGCGTCCGCGTTCGCCGGCAAGAAGACGGTCGCCCGGCAGCCGTGCCCCTCGTTGCTGACCAGGCTCAATGTACCGCCCTGCATCTCGACCATGCGGCGTGCCAGCGGCAGGCCGAGGCCCGTGCCGGGCTTGCGGCCCACGTTGCGGCCGCGATAGAAGCGGTCGAACACGTGCGGCAGGTCCGCCGGTGCAATACCGGGGCCGCCATCCTCCACTTCCAGTTCCACGCCGCCCGGCACACGCCGGCCGAGCAACACGATCCGGGTGCCGCCGGGCGTGTATTTGACGGCATTGTCGGCGAGCGTACGCAGCACGAGACGCGTCAGGCCGACGTCGCATGCAAAGGCGTCCGGGAGATCTGTCGCGTCGATTTCGATGCGGTGGCCATCGGACAGCACCCCGGCGGCGGTGGCCGCATCGTCGAGCAAGGCTGCCAGGCCGGCGTGGTCGATGCGCGGTCCGCGCCGCAGCAGTTCGAAACCGTCCTCGTGCAGCGCGTCATTGATCAGCACCGTCAAACGCTGCGTCGCACGCAGGATCTTCTGGTAGCGCGACGAGGTCAGCGCATCGGCATGGGCATCGTCGAGCTCGAGGTTTTGAGCGGTGGCGTCGATCACGGCCAGCGGCGTCCTCAGCTCGTGCGAGACGGTCGCGAGCAACTGGCGCTGCTCGTCCTGCGCGCGCTTTTCAATCGCCAGAGATGCTTCCACTTGCTCCATCGCCTCGCGAAGCGCCTGGGTGCGCAGCGCGACCTTGGCTTCCAGATCGCGCTCGGCCTGGCGGGCAACGCGCAAAGCGTCTGCCTGCGCGGATTCCATCGCATTGCGCATCGCGTTGTAGCGCGCGCTGATCGCCGAATTCATGATCAGCATGAACGCGAGCATACCCAGATAGCCGGCATTGTCGACGAGCAGCCCCGGTGCCGCCCAGCCGACGTTGCGCGCGACCCGCAACGCGCTGCCGCCGAGCAACAGCAGCAGCACGAGCACGATCACGCGTGCATGCCGTTGTCCGTTCGCCGTGAGCCAGATCGAAACGGCGATCATCACGATGATGACCGCCATCTGCCAGAACAGGTAGAGGGGACGCACCCACCAGACGTTGACGACCAGCATCAGCGGCGCGGCAGCCAGCGCTGCGACGATCGTCAGCACGCAAAAGGCGATGGCCGGACGCCGCCAGCGCGCGTTGAACAGGCCGAGATAGTGCGCGGTGAACAGCGTGCCGACGGGCGTGCCGAATAGCCAGCTGAGCAGGTAAACCGCGTTGCTTGCGAGCGGAAAGTCCGGCAGCAGGTACTGGTAGAGGTAGCCTTCGGCACCGAGCGCGGTGAGCAGGTTCACGATGACGCTCAGCCCGTAGAGCCCGAAAGACGCGTCGCGCGTCACCCGGAAGAGCCACAGGCTCGATGCGAGCAGCACGAGATGCGCGGCGTCCAGCAGGCCGAACAGCAGCGATTCCTTGCTCGTCGCGGAGATGAACGCGTCGGGCGACCACAGCACCATCGAGAAGCTCATGGTGCTGGTGCTGCGGATCCGCAGATAGAGCGTGACCGGCTGGCCGGCGGGCAGATCGAGCCGGAACACGGGGTTGCGGTACGCGACGTCGCGTTGCTCCACCGGCTTGCGGTCGCCCGCGACGTGGCGCCGATAGCCGCCGTCGGGCTGTGGCACGTACAGCGTGACGTCGTTCAGCAGCGACGAGCGCAATTCCAGCAGCCACATCGGCGGTGCGCTCGCCGGCCGCATCACGGTCAGACGCAGCCACACCGCACCGTTGACATAACCGAGCGCCGGCTCCGACGTCTGGCCGACGAACCGGCGTGCGATCTCGGCGCCCGATATCTGCTCGACGGTGAGCGCGTTGCCCGGATCGCGCAGCAGATCCCAGCCTGCCTGGATGTTGACGCGCCCGCCATCCGGCAGCGGAATGGGCGTTGACGCGAACGCTCCCGAGGCCCAGGAAAATAATATGAAGAATATGAGCGGGAGCATCACGCGATTCGTGTCGGTTTCTGCGATCGGGCGTCACTATAACCGAACGCCCGACGTCGTCCGGCCGCACGGCGTCCGCTGCGCACGCGAGCCGGATGTCAGAAGTTGTCAGCTTTCGCCGCACGCGTTCATTTAAGATTCGCGCCAATCAAGGGAGACGGGGCGTGTTCGCCGGCAATGCGCTCCCGGAAACCTTGACCAGCGATGCCACCATTGGCAGCGCCCCGCGCGATGACGGCGCGTCGATCGGTCATGTGGCCGCTTTGATCGACGCAGAAAACAACAGGGCCGGGCGGGCGGCGGCATTCCGACGAGCCATCACAAGAAATCGGCACGAGGGCGCTCGTTGACCACAATGCCATCGCCGTCAACGGACGGTCGGCAGGGTTTTGCTGGCTGACGGGGTGTTGCGCGCGAAGATGGCGGGCAGCGGCTCGTCCCTCTCCAGCCTCGCCTGGTCCAATCGGGCCGGGCGGGGCCGGAAGCGCGGCGCTGTCCGACCGTTCGAGCGACGGATGTTGCGTTGATCACATGTCGAGCGATGACGACCGACAAGCGCCGTGTCGATAAAAACAACTAGAAACCTATTTCTTCCCCTTGTTCGAAGAGCAGTGCTCGCTTCCGGCCATGATTGCGTCGGCTCCGGGCATGACTACAACCGTCGCGTCATGCGAGCCGATGCCTCCGCACCGCGCACTCCTGGTGCATTTCACCGGATCGATCTGTACAACTGATGACTGGTTCTGAATCCCACTCTCTGGAAAACGCGCATCGCGCAGTCAGGCACGATCGCTATCACGCACCCGCGCTGGACAAGGGGCTCGACATACTGGAATTGCTTGCGGGGCAGGCTGACGGCTTGTCGCGCACCGAGATGTCGACGGCGCTCGGTCGCAATCCGAGCGAGATTTATCGGATGGTCGAGAGGCTGGTCTCACGCGGATACGTCCATCGCGCATCCGGCGGGGATCGCTACCATCTCTCCTCCAAAATCTATCGACTGGCGATGCAACATCCGGCATTGCGTGACATCCTCGACACCCTGTATCCGGAGATGACGAATTTCGTCCGGGCAGTATCTCAATCCGCTTTCCTGGGCGTCTTTCACGACGGCCAGGTGCGCGTCGTCGCAACGTATGAGCCGCCGGACCGACTCACGATTACACCCAGGATCGGCGCAGAACTTGGCGTGATCGACACCGCGCCGGGCTTGGCCCTGCTGGCTTTTCAGGGTGTCCAGGCCCGGATTGCGATGCTGCGCGCCACGCAGCGTGCGACGCTTGACGAAGGCGGGCTCGCGGAAATCCCGCACGGACAGCTCGACGCCATTTGTCGAATGGGATACGCACGCATATCGAGCTTGAGCTTCAGCGGGTTGGAAAACATGTCGTTCCCGTTGCTGGATAGGGCAGGGAACGCCATCGCGGTCATTACATGCCCGTTTCTGGAAGCCGGGACGCCGGTAGATCGCCCAAGCGCGGATGCTGTGTGCGTACACTTGCTTGCGATTTCTCACGCGATCTCGAACCGCGTCATGCGCTGAAGCGAACGGGGAAGCCCGATTCAGTCCGACGCGCGGGTTCAACTCGAGGCGCGTGTATCCGAAAGCGTGCGCTGGACATTCGGCCGGGGCTCCGGAACAGGAGCAACGCTCCCGTCGGCTTCCGTTCCGACCACCTTTTACGCGTCTTTCAGCCAGGGCATTTCCACGGGCGACACGACCAGTTGCCGGAATTCGCGTTTCAGATCGAAGATGAATCCGACCAGGATCATGGAGTCGGCGTAAGGAATCGGAAAGACATGCGGATTCTCCGGAGTCCGCAGGGGGCGCTCGGACGTGTCCGCTGTCGCCGCGGCGTTCTCGCGAACGCTTTCCAGTTCATCGGCCATGGCCGGGCCACCGACTTGCAGCACGCGGCTACGCAGGTCGCTGAAAGGCTCGATGCGCGCAGCGTCTTCATGGTATTCAGGTACTTCGTAAACGAACCAGGACATTTTCGTCTCCCATCAGAAGGGGCGCTATTCTAACGCCGCGCGAGGATCCACCGAAAATCGGCCATGTTGTGCGATGGCCGCGGTCGCCGCGAGGCGGTCTGACAGGGGTGATTTCTGACGAGGCGGGCCGGCGCCGGAAGCGTTCCCTCGCACACGACCGTGAGCCCGTTTTCGCGTCATCCATAGACGCGACCCGCGCCCGTGCGGTGACGTCGACGCGCCGTGAAAACGAGCCTCGATGCGCCGGTCGGAAATTTACGGATGCGTGTCGCTGCAGCTTTTGGAAGCGTGAGACAACATCGGATCGAGAATCGATCGATATCGGGAGGCGATGCAGACCGTTGGTCAACGGCATGCCCTGAACGGATGTGCCACCTGATTGGAATAGTGGGTGGCCCTCGGAATAGGGTGCTATTAGAACAAAAGTCCGCGCCGCTGATAACTGTCAATATTGACAGGGATTACTCCCATTTGAGTTGCTACCGAGTCGGCGACAACACCGCCTCGCCTATCCTTTCCGTTTGGAGACAGGCAGATGATCGCTTACGCGTGACGCCATTTTGCCAACGTCGGCAGCTCGCGCTCGGTGGCCGAATCATCCAGACGGGTCCAGCTATAAAACGTGCCGTCCCATCCCGGAACGGGGAGCGGGGCCGCGCAGTGAACGTCCGCGAGACCCGGCCGATAGGCCTGAGATGGCCAGAACAGCGGCATGATGCGGCGCGCTTCCATGCCGCGGCACAATTCGGCCGGCCCGTCCGCGTCGGCCACGATATCGCAGTGGAACGACCAGTCCTCTTCGTTCCAGGCGAGAAATACGCTTGGCGCGCCGGCCGCGTCGAACATCAGCACCGCGTCCTGATTGGGGCGCCAGTAGTATTCGACGATGCCTTCCCGCGCGGCCACCTCATCGATCAGTTTGACGATCCGCGGATCCCGGTAGGTCGACCCTGCTTCATGCAGGCTGATGTGCCCGCGGGCCGCGCAGTACTTGCGTTTCGCGTTGTCCAGCACGGTTGCCAGCTTGCGCGCCATCTCGACGTCGGTTTTCTTCAGATAGCAATCGATCAGTCCCGCGTTGAACGCGTCCACCGCCACGCGCTCGTCGGCGATGCCGGTGAGCAGGATTTTCATGCAGTTCGCGTTGCGGATGGAGGACAGAAACTGGACGCCGTCAACCTCCGGCATGGAATAGTCGACGACCACCGCGCCCACCGCCTCGAAGCGGGCGGGATCGGTGAGCGCATCCTGGCCGACCGCATTTCCGCCTTTTTTCTCCGCACCGAAATAGTCCGCGGCCGTTGGTGGCAGCTCCGCGTCACGCGACGACACGAAGTCGAGCGCCGCCTGCGGTTGCGTAAAAAAGCGGTTCAGGTGTTCGTCCGGAAATGCGCCCCGCAGCGCCTGCAGGAAATCCGGATTGTCGTCGACAAACACCACGGACACGGGATAGAGCACCGGCTGGCTAACGAAGGGTTGCATACGAGTCTCGATAAATCAGCAAAAGAAGATGCGGTACCGGAGACACGTTACCGCGAATGACGGTCGCGTTGCACGACCGCGCCAATTATCCGGCGAAAGTGGGACGCATATCAACTGCTCGTTATTTGCGAATTCGGCGTTTTTTACCACGCGGCTCAACGGAATTGCACGGGGAGAATCGGGCCATTCCTTCTCGTTGAAGGAATGCGCCGCTACCGCCAGTAGCGATTCAAGGAGTTATCCATGTTGACGCGAGACGCAATTCTTCACGTCCTTTCCAACGAAACGGCACATCTGTCCGAGAAAACCTTCCACCACGTGATCGACATTTACCTCAAGGATTCCAATGCCTTCATGAATACCTATTTCGCACGCTACTTCGAATGGCAGGGCGTGTGCCGTGAACGCTGGTTTCACGAATGCATCCACAACAACCTGCTGGCGGCTGGCGGGTCGTTCGTGACGAAGCGCGCGCATCAGGAATACGTCCACGAGACGTTCCCGTTCCAGCGGGTCGATTGCTATCTCAATACGTTCGAGGTCCGGCAGTGTTCGGCCTATCTGCTGTTTCGCTTCTACGTTGACGGACGACAGGTGTCGCTGGGGTATCAGCAGATCGTGTTTGCCGGTTCCGACAAGCGGATCCGCCGGTTTCCGGCGGGCATCATCGAGCGGGTCAAGGCGTATGAACTGATCCTGCCGTCCACCGCGAACTGAATGTGAGACCGCCTTACCCGATGCGATAGCGCCGGGTGGGTGCCGGCGGATCGCGCAATACCTGGTCCGCCGGCGAACCGGGCTCCGGCAGCCGAATCGTGAATGTGGTCCGGACGCCAGGGATGGATTCACACACAATGGTGCCGCCGAGCGCTTCGCATACGCGGCGGCAAAAACTCAAGCCCATGCCGGCGCCGCGACCGTGCGATTTGGTCGAGAAGAAGGCGTCGAAGATTCGCGGGAGCACATCGGGGGCGATGCCTGGGCCCGTATCGCTGAAACGCACCACGCAGTAACCGTTGCTGCGATGGGCGTCGATCTCGATCTGCCCACGGCCGTTCGAGTGGATCGCGTACAGGGCGTTTTTCAGCAGATTGAAGATGACGAAGATCACGAGCGAGTCGGATCCGGAGAACCGAAGGTCCGGATCGATCGCGTCGACCGATACACGGTCGCGCTCACCCGGTCGGAAGGGAAAGCGATCCACCGCGGCGTCGACACAGGCCCGTATCGGATGGGCCGCGAAGCCGCGGCGATCGAGTCGGTCCAGCGTAAAGGACGCCAGGGACATTTCGACCACCGTACTCGTGGTGTCGACCTGGCGCCGGATCGACGACGCGAGCGTCGGCAGCCGCTCCAGCTGTCCGGGATACAAACCGTCGGCGCACAACCGGTGCTCCACCGCCAGCCGATACCCGCGCAGCAGCACCGGCAGGACGTTGCGCAGCTCGTCCGCGTGCAGGCCGATCGCCGCCAGCGGCGTGGCCACTTCGTGCGCGACCGTCGCGGCCAGAAGGTAGGGGCCCATGAGGCCATAACGGACGATCGACGTCGCGAGAATCCCGAGACTGACCGCGATAAACAGCACCCCGACCGGATAGAACTCGACGCCGTAGTTCACCGCATAGTCGGTCGCCGCGAGCGAGTAGAGGCCCAGGCTGACGAGACATTGCGCGAGCAGTTGCCGGACGTCTCGGGCTCGCTCCTGTCGTCTTGCGTCGATCAGGAGCCAAGCGCTGCGGCCGACCAGCAATACCGTTTGCACGACGTGCAGCGGATGCAGTGGGCCCGCCTTCGGATACGGGCCGAAGAAATGCAGGCGGAATCCATCGACGACCGCATTGCTCGTGACCAGCAGCCCAGCCAGCAGGACGCAGAGTCCGTAGGAAGCAAACATGATCGGCCGCTCGTCCCGACGCGACACGATCTCCGTCACGAAATGATAGAAGGTCGTCGGCAGAAAAAGGATGAACAGATAGCCTGCCTTGACCAGCAGGTTGGCGACGTTCGCATCGGTCGTCTGGAACAGGAAGGCCCACGTTCCCTGCCAGACGAAGGTCGCCGCGCACATCAAGGCGAACGGGACGGACACGCGCGTGAGACCCTTGGTGGCCAGCACGTAGAGGCCAAACCCGAGAAACAACGCAGATACAAACGCGGGCAAGATCGAGTACATGATGCGTGAATCCACAATGTTCACTGGGCGCGCACCACGGAACTGTCTTGGCTGGTGCCATTTGCGAGAGTAGCACGCAGCGGTAGGCGAGCGAGCGCGGCGGGTTTGTCCACGATGCGTCCGCGCATCACAATGGTCGATTACGCGGGTGACGGGTGCCGAACAGGATAGTCGAACGACATCATAATCAGGAACGGGCCATGGATGGCAACTTGGCTGCTACAAGTTTTGCCTTCACGATTGCCAAGAGCCGCGCCGCAACACAAGCTTCGGTCGATCGTGTGAAGCGGGAACTCGAGCGGGACATCAGTCTGCCACGGCGAATTGCTCGACGGCGAGGGGAATCGTTATCGATTTGAAAATTAATTTTTGAATCAATCACGTCGATAGAGCGCGGAATCTCGAATAATCGACCGACCCGATACACCTATCCGGGAACCTGCGTTTCCTGTCATAAAAAGCGACGCCGGACGGATAGCAGATGCATGTTTTCGTCAAGCACCGCGTACTACGCTTTATCACGGAGCTTCGTGAATACTTCGCGCCACTCGAGAATTGCACGGATTATTAATGAAATGCGCTTCGCCGAGCCCCGGCCGCCGTCGGCGTGCGCTGGCTTGCGCCTCGGAGCCTGCGCGAATGGATAAGGCGACAGCTCGCAGGCCGATCGGACGCTTGGTTTTTCGACCGGTTACGGCGTACAGGAGCGGTACGACGCGGATCTCACGCCGACCGCTCGAGCACGGCCACGAACCCGGTTCCCTGCGCAAACAATACTTGCTTCAGCGTCAAATCCGGATGTTCGTCAATCAGCTGATTGACCCGGTCCTCAAGCGCCACCAACGTCACGCCCGTGACAAATTGGTACTTCACTTTCTTCTGACGGTCCGTTTCGGCGGAGTCGCGGGCGGGGTGCTCCACCTTCCCCTCCCGGATTTGCACTGTCGGCTTACGCGCAGTCATGGCAGCCTCCCTCATGAACGTCGAAAGACGAACCCGGCCGCACGGTCTCGCAACAACGTTCGATGACTTCGTAACGGCACAGCACGAAAACCCGCTCCAGCCCGCAAATGCGATCGGCAAAGTTCAACGTCATCGTATGGCCCGGATGGCAGTTGTCGAGCGGAGCGATGCGAAGCTCTCCGCTGCCGTGATACAGCCCCGGCCAATCGACGCTGCTCCTGCATTCGATTTCGAACTCGTCCGGCGAACATTCGCTGTCCGGGTGGTCGACGGTCACTTCGACGAGGTGGCTGCCGCGCTTCACTTCATGCGCGCAAGGGCACGCGTCGATGTGCGGACATTCCTGCTCGCAGCAATGACTGCTGTCGAAGAGCACGGCCACCTTGGTGACTTTGATCGACGGATCACCTGGCAAGTACGGAAACAGCCTCCTTGAGACAGGAAGCGTCATGACGCCTCCCGGATGCGCGTCATCGACGCTGCGCCTCCGCACGCCGTCCTGCATCGCGCTGCGCGAGCGACGCAGCTGCTCCCACACATCGGGAAAGTCGCGATGCACGTCGAGATAGATCCATCCATTGCCGGGCAGCCTTTCCCGAATGGCCGCGCGAGCCGCATCGCGCAATGCCGTGCCGCCTTCGCGCGACGTATAGTTCAGGTGCAGTACCGTGTCGGCCAACGTATCGAGATCGAAGTAGTTGCTCTCCTGCGGCAGTTCGATGCGCCAGCAGCTGACGGCGCCGGCATATTCGAATGGCAAATGCCGATCGTCGTGGAAATTCAGTTCGAACAACCCCGCATCGTTGCGGCCGCTCGACGTCGCAATCGCTTCGCGCGCACCATACAGCTTCACGCCGCGTGGATCGCAGCATCCCGCCTCGTAATGCTCGTGCAAGGGATGACGGCAGCCGCAGGCACCCTTCGGCTTGTCATTGCAGCAATGCGTCACGGGGCAGGGCAGACACGGGTCGATACGCGTCCAGCTATGCAGGAGCGTCAGCTTGCAATGCACGCCCGTATAGGGTCCGGTTACACACGGTATCGTCACGCTGACACTTTTGAGGCGCCGCATATACTGCCCCGGATAGTCCATGTCGAACATCCACTCGGGTATTTCGATTTCGCAGTAGCCGGTCAATCTGAGTTGCAGGAACTGCAATGGAAAATGCAACGCGAGCGACACGTGCTTCGTGAGTTCGTACTCGCGCTGATGGCATTGCAGATATTCCTTTTCCATCCGGTCGAGCGCGAGTTGCAGCTTGTCTCCCGCGAGCAAGCCCTCTTGCAGGCCGTTCCAGCTTTCGCACGGCAGGAAATTGCGACCGGTAAAACCGAGCTCGAAATTGAACGCCCGTTGTGCCTGCCGCACGACATGCTGCGCCAGCTCGTACATTTGCCAGTACATGGCCATGCCTTCCTTCTGCAGGTATAGCCATAGCTCGTGACTCGTAAACTTGTCGCGCAAGAGGTTCAGCCTTTCGCGCGATTGCTCGAGCGACTGCTGGTGCAGATTCAATTCGAGCAAGGTCTCGTGGGCCTTTCTCTCCGCGGCGAGGATCTGGATCTCCATCTGTTCGATTTCCAGATCAAGGACCTCGACCTGATGCACCCACTCGTCAAGCCTGCGCTGCCAGCCTGCTTGCGTCAGATCGAGCTGCGCATTGAGGCCGGCGATCTCGCCGATCTCGTTTGTAATGCGAGCGATCGTCTTGAACATACCGGCGAGCTTGGTGCCGAGCGGAAGCCAGGTTTCTTCGCACGGGAAGCCGACGAAGAGGTCTGGAATCAGCTCCATTGCCTCCGCCACGGCCTCGATATCGGTTGCCGTGGTGCGCAGCCCGATCTCGTTGTTCATATTGTCCTGATAGTCGAGCTCACCATTGATCAGGCCGACATCGATCAGTCGCTTGGTGTACCGGCGGTTCGTCTGCTGCACCTCCTTGCCCTTGCGCAGCGCCTGCACCTGCCAGTCCGCCTCGCGCCATTGCTGCTGCCGGATATCGACCGTCATGTCGGCCAGCTCTGTCTCGTGCCGCGCGTGCATCTGCGCCAGATACTCGCCGTCGCCGCGTTCGAATGCACCCAGGAGCGCCGTGCCCATTTCGCGCAGGTGCCCCACGCTTTCTCGTGCTTTCTGCATCAACACGACGAAGCGATACTGCGTGAGCGGGTGACACCAGGCGTCATCCTCGCAACAAACGGGTTCGTCGCACGGCCGGTGGGATGCCGGATCGCAGCAGCATGGATCCTGCCCCCAGTACGGCGAGCCGCACGCACCCGCCACATCCGGGTTGCGCAGCCGCTTGTCGCTCAGGCAACGATGCACGAGCGAAAGGCCGTCCCGAACATGGCAATACAACTGCATCAGCCGCGGATTGAGCGGCGGGTTCAATGGCACGAACGTCGCGACGGTCTGCTTGTGCGGCCTTGACGGATTGTGCACGGTCGGTGGACAGGGACCGAGAATGGCCGAAGCGGTGTCGAGAATCAGCCGGGCCTCTTGCGCCGACTCGCGCGAGTTCTTCCGCATCAGCGCGCGCGCCCACTCGACGAGCGTTTCGGCATAAGCGAGCACGATCGCACGATCGCGAGCAGTCTGTGCCGAGATGTTCGTGCTATCGCAGCACATGTCGAGCGGCGCACGTCCAGGGCCAGGCACATCCACGCCGTCGGTCGAGGACCCATGCGTCGCCGACGGCTGCTCCGCCACCGCAACGTCGGCCGGTTGCCCGGCCACATCGACCGTTCCCAGGGTGCCGCCGCCCGGCCGGTTGCCCGTGCTGCAATGCACCCACATATTGTCGGATTGCAGAGGATTGCGCACGAGCTCGTACCACTTCAGTGCCGGTTCGAAATGACAATGGCAGCGCAGCGCATCGGCAATTTCGATCGACGGGCTGAACATCGATTCGACGAAAAGCCGCTCGCCGGGCTCGACGAAAACAAAATACGGGTAGGCCGGCAACCCGGCGGGGCAGGAACTCGCGACGGGCGTCGGATCCGCCACGAGCGGCAGCGTCACGCACCTATCCACGGCCATGTCGTAGCGGAAGCCCGGGGCGTCCGTGCCGTTGTAACCGACGGGCGTGGGCGCAATACCGCCGGTCACTGCGAAAGTCAGCGAGTCGTCCAGCCTCCCGACGTAGGTCAGGTCAGGCGTCGCGCCGGTAGACAGCTTGACCAGTCCAGCGGAATGGCGCGGCTGCTTGAATTCGCCGTTATGCACTCGGCACCACGCAAGCCGCACGGCCGATTCCGGCTTCCAGTCGAGAAGCGTCGGGATCTGCTGCGGGTCGTGCCAGTAAAGGGAGATCTGTTCCGACGGGTCGTAATACTCGTCCTGGAACGGCTCGTCGAATGTCTGCGCCGGCACGAGCCAGAAATAGTATTCGTCGACGAGTGGCGGATGCGCGCAGCCACATTCGGTGCAGCAACCCGGTTCGGCATGAAAGTCGCTCGGAACGAACGCCGCCGCGGCAGGCGGCACGCCACCGGCGGCAACGCGGATGAAGCGCACGCCAAGACGGATGGCCGCCTCGATCCAGAACGGCGGCTTGTCGGACGCGGCTGCGGGTGACGCGCTCGAGGCCGACGTCGCGACGACCGCGCCCGCGGCACGCGTGTCCGCGACGCGGGCGATGGTGGGCGATGAGGGACTGTTCGAGCCTTGGGGTGTCCCTTGAGGCGTACCGGAGTCAGGCGCGAGCCACGAGGGCCGGGCATCGCGCTCGGGTGTCCCCAGCACGCCGAGCCCTTCCCTCGGCGGCGTCAGCAAGCGCAGCGAGGAAGGCGTGCGCTGCTGCAGCAGTTCGACCGCCGGATGCGCTGGCGGCAGCGACGCCGCCCAGTATTCCAGGCCGCCGGGTGCGGCCAACGTCAGCGTCGAGTGGCGCAATTGATCTTCGAGGAACTGGAATGCTTCGATTCTGCGCGCCTTTCTCAGCTCGTCCCACGCGATCCAGTTCTCTCGGTAGAGCGTCCTGCAGCGGCAGCTCTCCCAGACCCTGTAGCTGGCAAACACGTTCTTCCACAGACTCAGGAACGACGGTCCGATCGCCCAGTCCTCCAACCCCAGCCGCGCGCGCTGCACGAACGTCTGCACCGCCGTGATGCCTTCTTCGATCCGGCTGGCCCTTTCGCAGAAGCCGGCTTCGACGTCGATGAGGAGGAGGGCGCTCAACGCTTCAGGCGACTTCGCGTAGCCACCCCACGGCAGCGGTACCCGATTCATTCCGCACAGATACGCGAGCAAATGCGCGCGTGCATGCACGCGCAGGCAATCGTTGATCTTTTGCAGATCGTCGTAGCGGCGCAGATCGGGTTCGTCGGGCTCGATCATCGCGTTTTCGAAAAGCCGCACCAGATTGACATTGCCGGTTTGCGCTTCACCGGGCACCAGCGCGCCCGGGTCGTCCGACGCCCATAAGTCCGGCCGCGCGAGACGAATGTCGTTCGGCGGGCAACGTTCGACAAGTTCATCGATCCAGTGATCGGCATGCCAGACCCTGACGGCCCATCGATCGTCCTTCAGGTCGTCGCTGTCGATCTTGTAGACGGGGGTCGTCTGCGTCGAGAAATACGACAGCACGCAGGGCGCGTGATCCAGGTCGACGTCGAGATGGCGCAGCAGTTGAGCCGGGTTGTCGGGCTGCTTCTCAGCCGCTTCTTCGAACAACAGCCAGACGGGTCTTGCGCGCGCCCACGCCGTCTTTCCGCTCTCGTCTTCCCTTTCGTCCGTGGACCCGCGCATTCGCGAGTAATCGAACATCCGCTCCCACCAATCGAACAGCGCCTGCCTGCGCTGGCTGCTCGGAAGGGTGCGTTGATCCTGACTCGCTGCCGGTGGTTGATAGTAGTCGAGGAGTGGCAGCAGGTTCATGTCGAAATTGGCGGCGTGCCTGACAAAACCCGGATTGCGGTAATAGCTGACGCCCGCGAACAAGTCCGCATGCGCGAACATATAACCCAGCTCGGACTGCCCGAACGGCTTCGCCGGATGGCCCGTGAGCGCGAAACGATGCGCGAAAAGCAGCGCCTTGAACGCGCGTTGGTAAGTACGACGTATGTCGCGCAGTGTACTCGTGTATCTCAGGTACAGGTACTCGGCAACGCTGCTGCCCTTCGGAAAGCTCATTTTGCCGATGAGCTGTTCGTCCTTGCTCGTGCAAAAGAGCTTGTCGAGCGGCAGCACCACGAGCTGCCCGTGCGTATCGGCGCCCGAATACCTGACTTCGAAGCCGGTATGCAACGGACGCACATCGTCTTCGCCCGCAAACTGCGGTTCGTTCTGGAAAAATTCGACTTCGAGGTTGTATGCGCCCGACTTCAAATTCAGTGTCGAACCGCTTTCGCCGGGTTCATCTTTCCAATGATGTGACAGCACCGCCCACGTCTTCTGCCCGCGGCTCAAGGTGACTCGCCAGCGGCGCTCCGGATTGCACTCGCGCTCGTCTTCGCCGTTCTCCTTGCCTGCGTTCCCGCGCGGTACGTCGGCTTCGAAGTGGTAGCGGCCTTCCTCGTCGACCATCAGAACGCCACGCCACTTGATATGAAAGCCGGCGGCACCACCGAGCTCGGTGCCGCGGCGGTTCTGAATCGCGAAACCGTTGCGCACGCCGAAGAGCTTCAGTTGCTCGGGAGAAAGGCTCAACTCGAGCGCCGGCAGGATCGTAGGCAATGGCGCGTTCTTCTCGTTCTTCTCCGTATCGAACGCCCGCATGTTCGCGCGGAGCTCGCGCCAGACGAGCTCACCGCCGCTGGTGTGGAACTCGCCCATCAATCCTGTTCCGACGAGTCCTAGCAGCGCCGCAAACGCCCCGCCAGACGGCAACGGCTTCCACATGACATCGGGTATCGCACCCGAATCGCTTTCCCACGAAGTCAAACCGCGGTTCTCGTCGCCGAAGAGGTGCCGCAGAATCAGCCATGCCGTTTGCGTTTCGTGCGGCAACGGCGCGTCGGTGCAACCGCATAGCGACGCGCTCGCGACGGCACTGACATGGCCGACCAGATGCGCGGCAATCACGTGGCAGCGCTTGACCATCAGTGCAAACCGCTCGCGAAACCAGTGCCAGCGCCTTTCTTCGTCGTGCTCGGCAATCAGATTTTGTTCCGCCGCTGCGAAGTCGGGGAACAACATCGCAAACGGCGCGAGATCGACGCGCGGCATCGCAAGCAGGTTCTGCACGGCGTGTTGCTCGTCCAGCGTGAGGTCGCGGACGTGCACGAGCTTTTCGATCACGGCGCGATCGCTCAGCGGAAGCTGCGTGTAGAGCTCGTTGGTCGCCGCATCGAATCTGAACGGACCTTCCGCCGGCGTATTCCACATGTCGGGCGATGCCGTCGTCAACGGCGTGCGGTATTGCCGATCCGTCGCCCCAACGGCAACACCGGCGCGCTCCAGCGTGCGGGGGAAGAAGTGCTTGCCGAGCGACGTCAGGTAGTCGGTGCCGCCGGGCGGCACGGCATAACCGAACTCCATCTTCAATGCGCTTTCGATCCGGTGCCAAGTCCAGTCATGAATCTCGCTTTCGTCAACGGCGACTGCCAGCAGCTTCTTGCGCAACGCATCCAGGCTGTGGCCCTGCGCACCTTCTTCGTTACGCGCGTGGGTCTGTCGCGATTCTTCCTCGGGCAGATCGAAGGGATGGTCGAGCGATTCGTTGGCATCCTGCAGCGGGAACGGATCGTCGCCGTCAAGATGCGGCTCTACCGAAAACAAGTACAGCAGTTCGCCGATGCCGAAACGCGAGGCGGTGATTTTCGCGAGGACTTCGGCAAACCGCAGCGTATGGGTCGGGACGGCATGCCAACTGTCCTTCGCGACGGTCGTCGAGAATCCGGCCAGTGCCGACAGTGAATCGAGGTTTTCGACCAGCAGCTTGATGAAATGGGGCGGCCGTTTCGGGCAATGGTCGATGCGTGTCTGGGAATAGCGCATGACTCGATCGACCAGCTGGCGCACAGCCCAATTCCACTTCGCCGCCGGTGGGGCCGCCGCCCATAGCGCGAGCAGATGCGTCCGGTCCGCGCCATGTGCACCTTTCGGTGCCGTGCCATCGGTCAGACGCAAGCTGAACTGGTCGCGCAGAATCTGGAACGATGCCAGTTGACGGATGAAATCGGGGTTGATACTGCCGCCGATGAAAAGCTGAAGCACCTCGCAGATATCGCAAAGCTCGGTGAACGTGTAGCGCGCTCCGCATACGGCCCCAAGCTTGCGCCACAGTCGCAGATATACCGCGAGAAACCTCAACGCATCGAGAGGATTCTTGGGGTCCTGGAAAACGATCCGGTAATGCTCGGGGCAGCAAGGCTCGCAAACGGGCAGCAATCCCGAGTTCTCGCCTCCACTCGTCGCATCCATGCCGGCGGGCGTGTTGGTATCGCGCTGCCTTTGCTGCTGCACAACGGCGAACCGGAAGCAGTTCGACTTTTGCAGCTCGACGAGTTCGCAATAAGTCAGGCCCGTGCGCTTCAGGAATTCAGGCAACCGCAGTACGACGTCGACCCAATTGAAGCCCCCCGGGTTCGCTACGGGAAAGCCATACAACTCATACAGCACCAGTTGGCCCGGCGTCGGTACGAGCGCAATGTCGTGGGTGAACAGCAGCGCATACTCTTCGGGATTGATGCCGAGATACTCGATGCCGATATCGATCTTTACCGGGTATCGCCACAAATGGCTTTGAAACGTCGGCGCAACGACTGTCGGGTCGAGTGCGAATTCGGCGATCTCCTTTCTGAAGCCGCGCATCGCCGCAAAACGGCACGATGAAAGCGCGTCGAGGTACGCACGGTTGACGTCGAGAGGCTGCGAATACGGTAGCGCGGGTGACGAAAAATCGGCTTTCAGCGCGTCATACGCCGCGCGGTTTGCAACCGGCGTGGCCGGCGAATTGAATTCGGACAACGCGCGAAACACACTGGCTGGCGGTTGGCATTTGTCCGTATTCTCGACCACGTCGGCGCACTCGTCCGCGGAGCACAGCTTGTGATCGTTCAGGTGATGTTCGGCCGTGTTGTAGACGCTGCCGGAAGCCGGTGGCGCGACCAGGTTTTCGAGTTGCTCGATGACGATGTCGACGAGCGGCAGCGGCGTCATTGCGTTTGCCGCGCTCGCGTCCAGCAAGCCTGGGTCGCTGCGGCGGGCGGCCATTGCCTCTTCGAGCGTCGGCCTGCCTTGATCGGGCGGCGCAGCGGGCGTCGCGCAGGTCGAATTCTCCGAAAGCCGCAGCAGTTCATGCAAATACTCGACCGTGCCCGTGGGCGACAGGTAGCACGGCGGCACGCAGTTCTCCAATCCGCCGGGGTTCACCGGCTGGAACGGGCCGGGTGGCGGCGGCGCGGGAGGATTGACGCCGCCTGCCGCGCTCCAGATTGCATTGGCCTGATCGAACGCGACGGTCCCGCGCATCGCATCGGCAAAATCCGCCTGGTTCAGCCGGTTGATGTCCATCGCGCTGGTGAAGCCGCGCGCATACAACGCTTCGGCGATGGAAAACGCCAAGCTCGGCACGGGCGGCATCACATTCGATGCAACGCCGGCCAGTTGACACAAGGCATTCAACACCGTGACGCGCTGAACGAGCCACGCCTGCGCCGATGGGTCGCCGGGCAACGCCGTCTGCGCGGCAGCGGTCGCGTTTGCATCCACGAGCGCGCCCGCGCCGAAGGAAAAAGTGCCGCCTACCAGCGCCTGATAAGCGCTGACCCAGTCGGCAATGACGTCGGCCGTGGGCAAATCGAGTACCGGTGCGGCGGGCGCGGCGGCGGACGGCAGTGTCGCGATCCCGAAACCGACCGCGAAGAATTTCTGGACGCGGCGAATGAATGCCGCCACGCGCGCTTGAGCCGTTCCCGGCGCAGTGAAGGGCGGCAGCAGCACGATGTTGGGCGGCGTGCCAAACAGATTGTTCCAATCCGTGACCGACATCAGCGACAGTTGGCCCACGCTCGTCACGGGAATGGCACGAATCGCAGCAATCAACGGCTGGTGGTCGTTCGTCACCGCCGCGAGGTCGAGCGAGAGATAGGCGTTCGGCTGCGCGGCGATTTCCGGTGTCCAGAACCCGACGGTATCGTCGCCAGGGTGATAGTCGCGCCAGTTGGCGGCAGACGGATACGCAAGCCAATCATTGACGAGCGGCGTGAGCGTGGCATCGACTTCGCAGTGCGGCGCGGTCGCGTCGTATTGCACGCCGGGCACGAGTGCCGCAATCCGCCGAGCCGCCTGTGCCGGATTGACGGCAAGCGAATCGCTGATCGTGCCGGCATCGACTGCCGACGTCAGCGCAGGCAGCGTACGTTCCTCGTTGTCGCGGCATGCGAGTTGATATCGCTGCTTCGCCGGCATCTGCATGGGCAGCATGACGCCGAGCGCATAGAAATACTCGGCAGGCACCTTGAATGCGGGCGCAAGGGTACCGCCGCCGCTTTGGACCAGCACGACATCGGCGCTGCTGATCGTTGTGGTTGGACTCGGTACACCGGGGTTGACCGGAAAGACCAACAACGCCATCTCGGCGTCGATGCTCATCTTTTCACAGGCCATCGCGCAACCGAGTGCAAACGTGTAGCGGGCCAGCCGATCGACGTTGGCGTTATGCGTCGCGTAATAGCTGTTCAGGTTGCCTTCGAACTGCTGCCGGTTCTGTTCGAGCTGGTTGCCGATCGTGCCGTCGTTCGGGGGATTGGTATATAACGCGCCCAGATCGTCGAACCCGGTCGTACCGCTCGCAGGCGCCGCCGGTAGCGGATCTTGCGGGCCCCAGATGATTTCATTGGCGATATGCGTCGCCTGGACGGGCGTGATGTCGGTGATGGCGGGCACCGGCCCCTGATCCGCGGCCAACACCGTTTGCACGGCGGTTTTGAGCGATTCGAAATCGGGCGCCTGCCCCTGGCTCAAGTCGATTTGGGCGAGACCGGGCGACAGCGGGCGAGGGAGCGGCAGATAGATCCCGACCTCGCTGGCCGGAATGGCGGGATACGTTGCCGGCGCGGGCAACGCGCCGACGGTCACGACGTTGACGTCATAGTAGACGAGTTTGCTCGCGATCTTCGCGCCACCGCGGCTGATTTCGAGCCGGACGTCGGGCGTCACGTATTCCTTGTATCCGGCGGGCAGCGTGATCGGGATCACCGCCGTTGCTTCGGATTCGGCGTAAATCGTGAGCGGCAGCGGTGGAATCGGCGGCGTGTAATGCTGGACGATGGTCGTGCCCGGGTCGGGGATCGGTGGCGCGGCCGGTGCCACGAATGCGGCATCACCGATATGCTGGCCCACGTTGGGATCGCCGACGCTCAGATCGAAGGCCGAGATTTTCAGGCCGGTCAGAAAATCGCTGAAACGCGTGCCACCGATGGGTGTGTCCGGGTGGAGCCGGATCACGAGTATTTGCGGCATGGTCTATCTCCTCGGCACAAATCGAGCTGTCGCCCGGCGTTTTGTTTCGTTGAAGTCGACGTTGCTCAGCAGTAGCGGCTCACATGCCTTGACCTTCCCGGCGCCGCATCAAGGCGGGGACTTGCTTGTTTGTCGCGTCACGACATTCAAATATTTCCCTTTCAGCTCTTCTGTTTTGATCGAGTTTCCCTGTTGCGTAAATCGATGCCATCTAATGGCGCTATAGCGCAACGGCGTCGAGCTTCGCTGGTCCTTGCCGTATGATGTGACACCCTTGCTGCCGAAGACTTCGAGGCCAGTCATTTTTGCGAGCCGATAAGCGAAGGTGTCCTCGATCGGTCCGGTCCACGTGGACCCGGGATGCGAACCTTCTTTACCGCCAGCAGTTCTGCACCCTGCCAGGACAATCGTCGCGGCCTCATCGAACACGATCTTCTTCTCGTCGATCAATTTTTTCAGGTCCGACAGTTTGGCCCCGCGCGTGGCGTCGAGCGGGGTGCCGGGGGCCGGCTTGTCGGTGTACAGACCGGCGCCAGCCCCTTCACCGCCCACGCCAAAGGGCGTGCCATGGTGCACGATCACGAGTTCCTTGATCGTTCCAGCGTTCTGGAGCGCCTCGAGCAACGCTTTGCCGGAATCGACTTTCACGACGTCATAACCTGCGGCTTTCAGCGCCTTCTCAGACGCTTCAAACTCATTTTGCGACTTATGATAGGCACTCCATTTCTTCTGGTTTGCCTTGTATTCTTTCAAATCTTGATCGTATTTCTTTTTTTCCGCTTCATACTTTTTCATGCCTTCCGAGAATTTTTTATCGGCTTTACTCTTGTCCTTCTCGTATTCCGCCTTC
The DNA here is from genome assembly GCF_048565265.1 of Burkholderia theae. NCBI lineage: Bacteria > Pseudomonadati > Pseudomonadota > Betaproteobacteria > Burkholderiales > Burkholderiaceae > Burkholderia > Burkholderia theae. The sequence goes on along the minus strand of NZ_CP183463.1, from coordinate 156,180 downwards.
TCTTTATCTGAAGCATTCTTTCCGGGAGCTTTGACCTTCGTCTTATCAGGCTTGACGGGCTTCTCGGGTTTGGGGAGTTCCGTTCCAGCCGGCCTGGTTTCGTTGTGCATGACGATGGCGAGTTTCTTGCCGCTCTGGCCGTCAGGATCGACGAAGCCCGCCGGATTGTCGAAGCAGTATTGGTAGAGGTTGGGACCTTCCTCCTCGCCGGCCGGATCGCAGGCCGTCCATCGCCCGAGCCACGGCGCGTAGTACCTCGTCCCGTGGTAATACAACCCGCTCTCCTCATCCCGCTCCTTCCCCGTGTACCGATACCGCTTCGCCGTCTCCATCTGGCTGCGCACCGCCTGATAAGTCGAGCTGCCGTAGGGCGCGTATTCCTCGTAAGAGATGATTTGCGCCTGCTCGTCCAGTTCCACGCAACTCGACCCAAGGTGATTGCCGAACTGGTAGCGGATGAGTTGTCGTGGCGCCGGGTCGTCGCCCGCCGTGTCGAGCGTGCGCGTCTCCACCAACGCAATGCGCTGCTTGTCGTCCATCACGTGCAGCGTCGTGCGCTCCAGCTTGGCGGAGTAGGTACCGATGGAGCCGCCGTGCCTGCGGAAGATCTCGAAGCCGCCGAGGTAGATGCGCTCCTCGGTGAGACCCGGCGCCTTCGCCCACACCTTGCGCACGCGCTGGCCTGAGGCGTCATGCACGTAGCAGGCCGTGCCGCCCCCTCCCAGATCGGCCTGCCGCAACTGGTCCTTGTAGTCCCAGTGCATATTCGGCCCGGGCAGGCCACCGCCCAGGTGCGGCATGCGCAGCATGTTGCCGTGGGCATCGTGCATGTAACTTTCCGGCTGCGGCGTGGTGCCTGCCGGGTTCAGCGTCGTGCGGGTCAGGCGGTTGCCGGCCTTGAGCAGCGCACCGCCGTTACCGTCTTCGATCAGGCTCGGATCGAGGTAGTCGTACGCGCGCGTCCAGCCCGCATGTGCCGGACCGCTGCCGCGATGCTGCATCTGCAGGAAGTTGCCGACGGCGTCGTATACGTAGCGCTCGATGTACGTACCCATGGCGTTGCCGTCGTTGGGGGCGAAGCGCCCAGCCGCGTCGGCGCTGACCAGGCCCACGCGGCCGGCGTCATTGGGCGAATGGGCGATGGGCGTGCCGCCCCGGCCCAGGTGTTCGCGGCCAGTGGCCTGGATCAGCCGGTACAGGGCGTCATAGACGTAGTCGTTGCTCGGTTCGACGCGCTTGTTCCTGAAGTAGATCGTCTGCTGCGCGTCGTCCTGGATGTGGGTGATGTTGCCGACCGGGTCGTAGGTGTAGTGCAGCTTCTGCAATTGCTTGCCCGGCCAGCCGGCAACGGGCGGCCGCGGATCGTCGGCGGGGAAGTCCGCCGCCTTGCGCCTGGTCAGCAGTCGATCAAGTCGGAAGGTGAGCGGGTCGTAGCGATAGAAGGTGCTGGCGCCGTTCTTGTAGTCGATGCGCAGGCGCTGGCCTTTGGCGTCGTAGTCGATGTTGGCGACGCCGACCGGCGATGGGGCTTCGTTGGCGGTGTCCAGCAGCTCGACGGGTTCTGCCGCGCGCTCCAGCCACACGTCCACCCGTTCCAGCAGGTTGGCCTCGTTGAACACCGGCTGGATGACGTTGAACTGGCCGCGTCCCAGACTGCTGTGCGGCGGGATGGACTGGACCGGGCGTTCAAGTGCGTCGTAGCGGGTGCTGCTCTCGAAGCATTCATCGTCCAGCCTGGGATTCAGCAGCCAGTTGGGGATGGCGATGTAATCGCTGACCAGTTGCCGCGTGCTGCGCAGCAGGTTGCCCTTGAAGTCGAAAGCCTCGGTCGGGTTGCCTGTGGCATCGAGCCGCGCGTTGATTGCCACGCCCGCGGAATCTGAGTGCCGATAGATGCGGGTGCGCAGGTTGAGCACTTCGGCGTTCGGCAGTGTCTCGCCGTACTCGATCTTGTCGACCAGGATGTCGAGGTCGAGCGTACGTGGGTCGGACTCGCTGGTCGTGCCGTGCACGGTTTGTTCGGTCGGGCGGCGCAGCGCGTCGTAGCGGGTGGTGAAGCCATGGCCGCGGCTGTCCCAGGCGCGGATGGGTTTGCCGGTCACGTCGTTGAGCATCCAGCGTGCGCCGGCCTCCATGCCGAGCTGGTGGATGCGGTGGCTCAGCATGTCGAAGGCGTAGCGCACGACGATGCGGCCGAGCGCGTCGCCGGCCTGCTGGATGGCATCGCGCACGGCGCGCTGGTTGCCTTCGATGTCGAGCTCGATGCGGGTGGCGAAACTTTCTTCGCTGCCGTCGAGGTCATGGCCGGGGCAAACGACGCGGTTGCGCGCCACGGTCAGGAAGGGGCGGCCCAGCACATCGAAATGGGCGGTGGCAGGTGTGTCGGCATGCGCTTCGGCGCGCAGGGCGGCGTTGCGTTCGTCCACGCCCATGGCACCGCCCATTCGCTGCGCGCGCCAGGTCTGCCAAGTGGCCGGTTGGGTCCTGAAGTATTCGGCGACGTAGCCGTCAATGTCGGCGTCGGTGCGCGGGTCGCCGGTCTGCGCGTTGCGCGGCGCGCACGTGTCGTTGACGTCGTAGGTGGTCTGCTGCCACGGGTCGAACACCACCTTCTCATAGGTGTGGTTCGGGTGCAGCGTGGCGACGACGCGCTCGGCCGGGTCGTAGAACAGCACCGGGCTGACGCCGATGCTGACCGCGAACTCGAAGCGGTGGGTGTCGGTAAAGAAGGGCTCGAACTCGCGAACCGGCTTGCCCTTGTTGTTGAAAATCGTCCAGCCACTGCCGACCCAGCGCGGGCTCGCGTCATCCGGTGTCGTCACGGGCTGACCATCCGCGCCGATGACGATCCTGCCGGTCGTGTCGCGCTGGGGCACCGGACCGGGTTCGGCCTGGATCTTCTTCTGGATCTCGCGGCCGAAACCGTCGGAGTACGAAAAGCTGAGCTGGATCTTCAGGCCCTGCGGTGGCAGCGGCGCGCTGACATGCGTTTCGCGCGCGAGCGTGGCGGCACAGGCCGGCTGCCACTTGTCCGGATGGTCGGGGTTGGCCTGGCGAGTACGGCGGAAGCGGTTCAGGTCGTAGACGATGCGCGTGGTCGCATCTTTCAGTAGCCCCACAGCGGCGGCATGCGGATCGTCCGCATCGAAGAAGCCGTCGAGCCGAGCTTGCGTGAGGTCTGCAACGAAGCCGGCGAGCGTGTCGCCTTCCACCGGCGCGGGCAGCGGTTTGCCCATGACCGCGGTGCCCACCACCATGCCCAGCGTATCGAACGCGACTTCGGTCCGGTTCCGGTTCGGGTCGCCGACCAGACGCGGCTGCAGCACGCGATAGTCGTTGGCGTGGACGGTCACGCGGTTGCCAAGGGCATCGCGGGTCTCCGTCATCAGCAGGTCGTGGGCGTCGAAGTCGACGAAGGCGTGCTGGCCGAACGGGTCGCGGTAGCGGCGCGACACGAAGAAGTGGTGCCGGGCCTGCGCCAGTTCGGCAGAGGCGCTGTCGGCGGGATTCGCGCTGTAGAAGGATTGCCCCGAGGGCACCCACCAGCGATCATCCGCATCGCTCGCCGGAAAGCGGCCATCCGCCTTGAGAATCCGGCTTCGCAGGTAACCGCCCCGGTTGCCGGCCTGGCCACCCAGCACCGCGTCGGGATCTGGAAGCAGAGGCTCGTCGGCCTGCCCCTGGCGTGGACGCTGGAAGACCTGGTCGAGCAAGCCGTCAGTGAAGGCGAGCTTGTAGCTTTCGCCGGGCAAGGCGCGCGGTTGCAGCTCACCAAGCGGGAGGAGGTCGCAAAGGTCGTCGCGCCGATAAAGCGTGCGTAGCGCTTCGACGGGGCGACGGCGCAGGCTCCCGGCGGCAGTGGCCTCGTAACCGACTTCCGGGGCCGAGAACTTGTGACGCAGGCGGCCGGGAGCGGCGGGATCGGGCTCGACGAAATCGGAGGCCCGATAGCGACCGGCCGGGCCCGTGGCCGTGTAGCCCGTCAGCTCGAAAGTCGTCGCCTCGCAGGACAACGGATTGCGATGGGCGTCGGACGATCCGATCGCGTTGGTGACGCGGTTCTCCGTATAGGTGAGCAGCGCCGTTGTCTGGCGGTCGCGATCCCATTGCGTCCACAGCGACGAGAGCCGGCGCCCGTAGCCGATTGCGGCCTGCTTGAGTACGTTGCCGAAGTCATCGACTTCCAGGGTCAGCGTGTGCTGGATGCGCGGATCTGCCGGATTGCGCTCGTAGTGATAACTCAGTGCCTCGTTCACGTGGCTGAAAAAGACCGCGTGGAGGTTCGCGCCGCGTTTCTGCAGGGCGCGGATGGTGAAATTCTGCTCGGTGACGGTATAGGGCGTGCGGGCGCGCTGGATCTGCTGCGGCGTCGCGCCCGGGTGATCCGCGTCGTCGGCATAGACCTCCTGGCGCAGCATGGCGCCTTTGAGGGCACGGCAAGCCTCGCGCGCTTCGTCCGGCGTCAGGTCCGCCGGGACAGTGGAGTCATCGAGCAAGAGCGGCCGCGCGGTTTCGACGGTCAGTCCCGGCTCACGGAAATACTCGCTTTCGAAGTGGCGCGAGAGGCGTTCCCAACCGAGGTAGACGCCCGTGTGGAACCAGGTCCTGGTGTGCACGGGCGGCACATGCGATGCAGCGGCGACGTTATCTGCCGGGACGCTGCCGTCGGCGACGGCTGCGAACTGTTCCGTGTCCCATTGCTCCACCATGCCGAAGCCGCGGAACTCGCGCTCCTCGCCGTCGAAATAGCCATGGTGGTAGGCGTAGCGGCTGGTGAAGCGGTTACGGCTGATGTGGTCGTAGGTTTCCACGCGCTCGACCACGTGCACCGGGAAGGGCAGCCGGGTGATCCACGGTTTGCCGTCGCGCTTGTCCTGCAGGTAGAACCTGGTCGAGGGGGCGTAAGCGACGCGCGTTTCCGCGCCAAGGTTGTTGACGGTCCTGACCAGCAGATGGGCTTTGAGGCCCCCCATCAGGTTGACATAGCGCATCGGCCGGCGCGCATCACCCGGCAACGGGGAGGACCAGACCAGGCAGGCGGTGCCGTTGCCGAGCAGGTCGGTCGGGACGATGCTTGCGAGGTCATCGATGCGTGGAAACACCTTCAGCGTGTGCGGCTGGCTCCAGCCGTTGCCGGACTGGTTGAAGTACAGGCGCACGCCGTCGCGGTGGAGATAGATGAGGTCGGTGGTGCCGCTGCCGTCGATGTCGGCCAGGTGGATACGCGCATGGTCGAACTGGTCCGGGTTGTCGAAACAGGGCGCGTTGTCCATCGTGACCTTGGCGCCGAAACGGCCATAACCCAGGTTGGGCCAGTAGCAGGTTTCGCCGTTGCGAATGCGGCAGATGTCGGTGAGGCCGTCGCCGGAGAGGTCGGCCAGGTAGATGGACTCGGTACCATCGGAGAAGACGACGCGCGGGCCTCTTTCCTCGTCCAGTTCCTGTGCAACGCGGCGGGCGGGACCGAAGCCCTCGTCGGCGAGTGACGCATGCCAGACGAAGGCGTCGTCTTCGGTGATGAGCACGTCGGCGCGGCCATCGCCGTCCAGATCGACGAATTTGAGGTTCGGGTCGCGCGGGTCGAGGTTCACGCGCGAGGTGAACGGGCGGAAGGGCTGCCAGCCCTCTGCGTCGTCATGCTCGTACGAGCCGGGGACGGGATCGTCCATGACAACGACGTCGAGCTGGCCGTCGCCCGCGAGATCCATGAAGTCCGCCCCGCTGCTCAGGGCCACATCGGGCTTGAGCGCGACGTTTTCGAGCGGCGCGAACGCCGCCGTGCTGGTCAGCGGGCTCAGGTTGCGCTTGTAAAACCAGGCATCGGCCTGCTCGGTGAGGATGCCGGGGATCCCTTCGCCATGCAGATCAGTCCATCGGTAGGCGCTGCCGTTTACGCCAACGGGGAGATTGTCGAGACTCGACGGATCGACTTCCTCGACGGTCTCCTGCACGGTGGGCTTGCTGTATTCGAACTGTACCGGAGGCAGGCTGCGACTGTCGTAGCCGCCATTGTCGCGGCGGTAGCCGGTCTGCGCGACGGCTTCCAGAAAAGTGTAGACGGGATTGAGGGCATCGGTGGGGTTGACTTCGTCCGGGTAAGTGAAGTCGGTCGAGCGCACGAGGCAATTCCGCTCGACGCCGACTTCGCCTGGAAAATGGTGGAACATCAGGACGCGCTGGCAGAGCCGATAGGTGCGCACCTCAAACCCTGCGCGGTAGGACGAGAACGGATCCGGTCGTGAGGGCCAGGGCTCGGCGTCGTGGGGGGCCGGCGCTTTGGCGTCGTGTTCGCCGTAGTCGAAGACAACCTCGAAGTGCCACGCATCGCTGCCGTCAGGCGCGTGGGCGTCGGGAGGTTCCGGCCAGGCCGCGTCGGCCTTCAATTCCGGAAAGTAGGGCGAGCGATTGCCGTAACGAATGCGCTTCAGATAACGCTGCGCTGAACGGGACCGATGGGTGCGGTTACGTTCGCGGGCCCTGGGCAGGTTGGTCCCGGCCGAATCCTCGAAAACTTTTGCCGAGTCCTCCGCCTTGTAGCCGTAAACGGCGACGTTGCCCTTGTCATCATTGCTTTGGCAGATCAGCCAACTGAAGATGCGGCTTGGGTCTGCCGGATCCGCAATACGGCTATCGGCCGTCTTCCCGTACCAGGCGGTGACGTTGTCATGCGTGATGGACCGCCAGAACACCTCGGTCGCGTCGGTCGTGTTTGTCCATCGCTCGATGTGCGCAAACAGGCCCTCGATGCGCGGTCGGTAGCGACGGATACGGAAGATCCGGCCATTTACCGTTCTGGGTGGCAGCGCTTCCCGCACCCAATTGCCGGCGGCATCCTGCACCAGGACAGGCACCAGGTCTTCCGCGCCAGAAACGATGAAAACGTCCGAATCGACCGTGTCGCAATACTGCGGCAACCCCTTGTCGGTCTTGCGCGTGACCGACGGCAGGGAAAGACTCCAGCCGAAGCCGAACGGGCCATTCCCGGCGCCGGAGTCGTACGAGAGTGATAGTTGAGGACCGAAACCGGAACGGCCCGGGCTGGTAGCGATCGGCACCGTCATCGATCCCGTCCCGGTCACCGGATTGGCGGCGAATTTCTCGCCGATACCGCGAATGGCACCGCCGCCTTTGGGAAGCGTTAGCGCAGGCGCGCTGACACCGGGTGGGGCGGCCGCCGCATGCTCGTCGTCTTCACGTCTTCGCTGAAGATTGGCCAAGATCCCACCCTTTCAGTCGTCTCCGTTTTGATGGCGCCAAGGCCATCGACTTCAACGATACGTGCGCCCTGCTTATGACCTTTCAAAAGCAGATATGCAACGGAAAGTGCTCGAGGAATGTTGTCCATTTATAGGCGAGGAATACCGCTTCTAGCAAGGAGCCGGCACTCGCAATCCGGGTGGGTGAAACCGCGACATGAAAGATTTACCTGTGTGTCATGATTTTTCTTTCCGCCGCATTATCGAATGTGCCGGGCGACTCGATATCGCGATGGCGTGAACGCACGCTACCGTGCCTGGATCCGTTCGCGAATCCAGCGCAGACGCTCGCGCGGATAGGGCCCGTAACAGCTCTCGTCGACGAACAGCGCCTGCGCGATCCCGGGCAGGCGCTTGTGCAGCGCTTTTTCGAACCAGCCGATGGCGAGGTCGGCACGCCCCATGCCGAGCGCGACGTCGCCCAGCACGCAGCATGCCTCGGCAAGCGCGGGATCGAGGCGATACGCGACCATCGCATAGCGGCGGGACGCCTCGAGGTCGTGCATCAACAGCGCGCAGGTGGCGGCACCCAGCATGGCGGTGTAGCGGCCCGCCTGGAACTCCGCTTGCCGCCAATAGCGCAGATAGAGGGGAATGGCCTCGGCATGGCGCTTTGCGAGCCTCAGGGCGCGCGCATGATAGAACACTGCCCGCAAATCGTCGGGATCGTCGCGCAATGCCACCGCGCAAAGACGCAGATCGCGCTCGACCGCCGATTCCTTGCCCGTCTTGTCCGGCTGGTTGGTGAGCGTGGCGCAGTCCGTCCGGCACGTCGGCTCCCGCAGCGCGATCCATTCGTGCACGCGCCCGTGCCACGTCGACCACGGCTGCTTCCGGAACACTCTCGGCACATACCAGCGCGTGCCGCCCGACAGGATCACCAGTTCGATCGCCTGCAAATCGCGCCGGCGGATCAGGCGCCGCCACTCGGCGCGATCGCGTATCGCCAGCACCTCGTCCGCATCGATCGACAGGACCCAGCCATCGGGCACCATCGCCAGCGCCGCATTGCGCGCTGCGGCAAAGTCGATCAATCTGCCGCGCGCGTCCGCGAGCGTCGGCATCACCTGCACCCGGGCGCCGAATTGCCGCGCGAGATCGACGGTCCCGTCGGTGGAGCCGCTATCGACGACGCAGCATGCATCGACCCACGGCATCAAGGACGTCAGGCATCTCGCCAATACGCTCGCTTCGTTGTGGACGATCAGGCAGGCGGTCAGCATTGCTTGAGTTATGCGAAATAACGGAACTTCAATTTATATCTCCTATAATCGTTCCACGCAGTCATCACGCAACGATTACCGTGATATTGCGGCGCGTCGTGTGTTGACGGGGGTTCCCTTCACATCGTCATGGAAAGGAGCAGACGTGGCAACCACAAAGAAATCCAATAAAGTTTCCGCCGTTAAATCCACCAAGCCCGCCGCCAAGCGCGGCAAAAAGGCACTGACCATTTCCATCGATCTCGACGCGCTCGAACAGCTCTACAAGCGGCGCTATGAAATCACGCTGGATGGCGGCGACACGAAAGGCGGATCGATCCGGCGCGCCGAAGGTGACACGAAAGGCGGCATCATCATCCGGCCCGCCGAGCGACGCACCAGGACAGCCGCGAAAAAGCCCGCCGCGAAGAAACGCGCGACGAAAGCCAAGGCCTGACCCACCGCGCGCGCAAGCAGACCTTGTCGATGCAAGGCGCGGCGGCGTTAACCGACGCGGGCTGTGCCGCACTGCGTGAGCGTGCGCGGGACGCCGCGCCGATCGACCACGGACAGACCGACTGGTGTCTCGACCCGCGCGACGAACGCATCGCCTGGGGCGCGACATCGCCGGACGACGATGACGACGACCTCGACGTCTCGCGTGACGAGCAAGATGCGCTGATCATCCGGCGCGGGTTGCATGCGCGTCGTCCGCTTTATTTCCGCATCGGGCGCGACAGCATCGAATGGGATCAGGATCCGCAGCGGCTGGTCCGGACGCTCGGCATCAAGTGCGAACTCGATGTCGGCTCGCTGCTGCATCTGCTGTGGCGAGGCCGGCCGCGGGCGGCGCATGCACTTCTGCAAGGCATCCAGTCGCTGCAGGTCGGCGAGGCGCTGATATGCGAGCCGGGTGCGCCGCCCGTCGTCCGGCGTTTCGCCTGGCCCCTTCAAGCCGCTTCGGTATCGCACGATGCGTCCTGCCTTCAGGAAGAGGCGCTGTCGCGCCTTCGGGCGTCCGTCGATCACGTCGCCGACGCGGCGCGCGACATCGCCCTGTTCCTCTCCGGCGGCGTCGACTCGGGATTGCTGGCCGCGCTCCTGCGCGAGCGCCACGCCGTCACCGGCTATACGATCGCCTTCGACGACGACTACGGTCTCAACGAAACCGACTACGCGGCCACCGTGGCGCGCATCACCGGCATCCGCCACCGGATCGTCCACCTCGACGTCGACCACGCGCGGCAACTGCTGGACCGCATCCTGGACGCTCCGTTTCCGCTCACGGCGCCCGCCGCCGTGACCCATGCCGCCCTGATCGAGGCGACCGTCGCGGACGGACACGCCATCGCGGTCTCCGGCCTGGGCGCGGACGAATGTTTCGGTGGCTACCACAAGCCCCTGACGTGTCTCGCAGCCCAGATGCATCATCAGCGCCGGCTCGGCGTCGACCTTCCCGGCTTGTACGACCTGCCGGCCGCGCGTCTGCTGGGTCTCGACGACGTGCTGTTCCTCGGCATCGCGGAATTCTTTTCCGTCGACGAGATGCGGCGTCTGAACCGGGATCCGCAGGCCGTCGACGCGTTGCTCGCGGATGACGTCGCGTTCTATCGGCAGTTGCTCGCGGTCAAGCCCAAAGCGCTGCCGACGGAGGCGATGTCCGCGCACGAGTATGTGTTCCGGATCGGCGAGCTGCTGCTGCCGGCGCTCGCCGACAATGCGCTCATGCACGGCGCCCGCCTCGATTTCCCGTTCCTGCGTCAGGATGTCTACGGCTGGGCGTCGGCGATCGATCCCGGCCTGAGCTATTGGTACGAGGCGGATGCATGGTGGGCCAAGCGCCTGCTGCGTCAGGTCGCCGGTCGTTACCTGCCGCCGGAGATCGTGATGCGCAAGCGGCAAATCCTGCTCGCACCGATCGCGCATTGGCTGCTGGACTCACGGTTTCGCAAGCGGGTCATCGATGAGGTCGCCGATTCCGACCTGTGGAGAATCGCGCCGCTGACCACGCGATTCCGGACCGCTCTGTTGTCGAGGCTGCGCGCTTATGACCATGTCGAAGACGACGGCCGGTGGCACGAACAGCTATGGGTGATCCTGGTTCTGTGTAGCTGGATCAATCGCCATTCTGCGTCGAGGTAGGGGAGTGAATCCGTCATGCGCGACGTCGATCTGATCGTGGTGGGCTCCGGCTCGCTGGCTCACGCGGTGCTGATGGGTCTCGCCGGATGCGGCGACGCGCCGATGGACGTGATTGCCGCGGCGCGCAACGAGACGGCCGTGCATCACATGGCGACGCTCGCCAATGCACTCGGCGGCGGAAGCGCGGGCCGCATTGCCGTGACCCCCGTGGCGTGCGACTACTCGCCCGCATCGTTGGCACGCTTGTTCGACGCATATCGGCCGCGCATCGTGTTGACCCTGGCGTCGATGCAGTCGCCGTGGGCGATGACGCGCGGGTGGCAAAAACTCATCGCGGGGCTGGGCTACGGCTGCACGCTACCCTTGCAGGCCGCGCTCGCCGACCGGGTCATGCGGGCGGCGACAGCTGTCCATCCCGGCGCCCATCTCGTCAACGGCTGCTATCCGGACCTGACCAACCACGTGCTGGCCGGGCGCGGCATTCCGGTCGCGGGAGGGATCGGCAATATCGCCATCGTCGCGTCGATGTTGCACGGTCGCACCGATTGCGTGCCCCTGTCGTTGCTCGCGCATCACGCGCACGTCGGCGCGATGATACGCGGCGCTTGGGACGGACTGCCCGCGCCGGCCGTGTGGCTGGACGGCCGCCGCCTGCCGGAACATGAAGCCGCCGCGTTGACCGCGCCCGTGCGCCTGCCCGCCGACGCCACGCTCAACAGCCTCACGGGCGCGCTCGCCGCGCCGATGCTGCGCGCCCTGTCGGGCCGTGCGGACGCATGGCAGGGTCATGCGCCGGGCCTGCACGGCCGGCCCGGCGGCTATCCGGTGCGCGCGGATGCCGCCGGCCTCCATCTCGCGCTGCCGCGCGGCATGACGCCGGAGCAGGCCGAGCAACTGAACAGATCGTATGCGTTGCACGACGGCGTGACCGTCGAGGACGGGCGCTATGTATTGACCCGCTCGCTTGACGATGCGGAACGCGCGCTGGATATCCGCTTGCCGGCGGCGCTTGCCGCGTGGCGGGCCGACGCGCTCGACGAACAAATCGCGTTGCTGGTGCGCTTGCGCGCGACCATCGATGCGACGGACGCCTCAGCTCGCTGAAACCGGGCGGCGCGTCGTTGCGCGCAAGGCGTCCTCCTCATAGGTCCCGAGCCAATCCCCGCGATCGTAGTTGGCCAGGGCTTGCCGGAACATGCGGTCGCGGCTTTCCCAACGATCTTGCACGGGTGGATAATGACGAATGCGCGCGTCGTCGTCGTGGGACACATGCAGCACGGTGCCGCTCTGGCGCCGCATGAGCCCGGCGCTCAGCGTCAGCCGCGCGATCATGTCCTGGTCCTCCCAGCCCCAGCCCAACAGGCATCCGTTGTAGCCGCCGATGCATTCGAAGCCGACGCGACGCACCATCAGCAAGCCGGGCGCCTGGCGTGTGCCGTCCGCCGCGTCTTCCTCGTTGTCGATGATCTCGAGCGCGCGTCCGTTGGCAAGCCGCAGCTTCAGGTGATAGCCGAACATCGCGACCTGGCCGGCCTTGCGCGCGTTGCGCACGGTCTCCGTCACGCCCGCGACGGTTCCGAAGGCGTCGGGTTCGGCTTGCAACTGCCGGACCAGCGCGTCGAGTTGCCCGTCCGGAATGATGATGTCGCAATCGCAGAAGAAAAGGAGCGGACGACGCGTGTGCGCGGCGCCGATATTCTGAGCGCGGGCCTTGTTGAACCAGCCGGATTCGTCGACGTGCACCACCTTGACGTTCGCCGCGTGGCCGGCCATCAGGTCGCGAAGTTGATCGGCATCGCCGCCGTAATTGACCACGGTAACGCCGCCGTCATGCCGGGCGGCGAGTTGCCACAAGGAGGGAAGCGCCTGTTTCAGCTCGTGCCGCCCTCTCCAGGTGACGACGATATCCAGGCTGAGCGGCTCGAGAGTTGACATGTTGGCTTTCCTTGAGAATCCTAGTGTCAGGGCAGTATCGATCCCCGTCCTGCAAAGGGAATCGCATCCGAGATGAATAACACTACCGGCAAGCGCGCGACGTCCGACAGACAGCTGGTGCGGCCAGAACTGGCCGATCCCAGTGTAGCACTGCGGGTGCGGCATGCGATATTGGCAGGATTGCGCGCCAACGGCGGCGGCCATCTGGGCGGCACCTTGAGCTGCGTCGACATCCTGCTCGCGCTGTTCGCCGCGCGTGCGATGTCCGCGCTCGACGCGACAGGCGACGCCCTGTTGCTGTCGAAAGGCCATGCAAGCATGGCGCTCTATGCGGTGTTGCAGCAGGCCGGCGTCGACCTGGGGCCGCTCGGCACGTTCGGTACCGCCGGCTCCCCGCTGCAGGGGCACCCCGATCGCACCCGGCTGGCCTGCATGGATTTCTCGTCGGGTGCGCTCGGGCAGGGCGTCGCCATCGGGCTGGGCATGGCGCTCGCGCGCGAGGCGCGCCACGTGTGGGTGGTGCTGGGTGATGGGGAATGCCAGGAAGGCATGGTGTGGGAAGCCGCGATGCTGGCGGCCCGCCACGGCGTGCCGAATCTGCACGTGATCGTGGATCTCAATGGGGAACAGGAATGCGGCTGGGCGCACGACGCGCGGCTGGATTCCACGCCCTTGCCCGACGCCCTCGCCAAGTGGCGTGCATTCGGCTGGCACGCGGATGAAGTGGACGGACACGACATCGACGCATTGACCGGCTTCGCGCATGCGCATGCCGAAGGGCCCCGGCATGGGCCGACCGTCCTGCTGGCGCGAACCGTCAAGGGTCACGGCCTCGGGCTCCAGCTCGATCGGTTTCGACGTCACTGCACCCAATTGTCCGGCGACGAGTGGGCGCGCATCGCGGGCTCCGGCCACGCGCCTGATCGATGAGAGGTTTGCCGCATGAAAAGACTGGCGCTATCGATTGTCGACGAGTTGCGAAGGAGGGCAGAACAGAGCGACCGTATCTGGGTGCTCGACGGCGACCTGGGCGATTCCTACGGCTTGTACGACGCGCAGGGGCGGCCCGTGTTCTCGCGCTTCGTTCAGGCCGGCATCGCGGAACAGGCGCTCATCGGCGTCGCGGCCGGGCTGGCCGTGAGCGGGCAATGGCCCTGGGTGTTCTCGTTCAGCGCATTCCTGTGCCATCGGGGTGCGGATCAGATCCGCACCTGCGTCGCGTCGCAGGGGCTGCCCGTCGTGATGATCGGCTCGCATGCGGGCGCGGCGAGCGGCACCAATGGCGCGAGCCATGCCAGCCTGTCGGACCTCGGTGTCCTCGCCTCCATCGGCGGCGTGGATCTCTGGGCGCCCGCGGACGCCGCCGACGTCGAACTGGCCGTCGGGTCGTTGGCCGCTTCGCCGCGGCCGGCCTACGTGAGAACGAGCCGGGAACCGGTCGGCGACCTGCGGCTGCCGCCGGGCGTCGTGCGCGGCAACGGCGTGGCCGGCGAGACCGTGCTGCTGTCGTGCGGATACGCATCGCACTGGGCACAGGAGGCCGTGCAGGCGCTGGCAGCCGACGGCGTGCCGATTCCGTGGCGGCACATCGCGCATCTCGGCGAAACCGTGCTCGCTCGGTGGATCACGAGCCAGCCACGCCTGCGCGGCATCGTGGTCCTCGAAGACCATGGACCGGTCGGCGGCCTGGCCGACACCGTTCGCAGGATCGCCCCGCCTGGCGTCACCGTGCGCGCTCTGTCGTGGCCGTCGGGTTGGCATGGCGAATCGGGTGCCATCGCCGACCTCAGACGCGCGCATGGCCTCGACACCGATGCCCTCGTGCGCCGCATCAAGGAAAACATGACGTGAAAGCCCAAGCGAACCCACGCGCGACCCTCGCGAAAATTCTCGATCCGATATCGATCGATGCGTTCCTGCGCGAGTCTTTCGGCAAGCGCCCGCTCCTGATTCGCGGGCAACCGGGGAAATTCGATTTCCTGATGAAACCGTCGCGCATGATCTTCGGATTGGACAAGGTCACCGAGATTCGCTGCGTGTTCGGCGGCTTGAAGCAGGCGACCATCGGTCCCGCCGATATCCGGGAGATGTACGAAGCCGGGGCCACGATCTGCGTGACGGACATGCAGCTTGCGCACCGTTCGCTGTGGACGGCGGCCCGCAACGTCCGGCGGGAAATCGGCTTTGCCGGGCGGGTCGATTTCCGCGCGTATCTTTCGCCGCCATCCTCGGGCTTCGATTTTCATTATGACGCGAGGACCGCCACCACGTTACAACTCGATGGCGAGAAGACCTGGTGGTACGCCATGTCGCCTCATACGTTGTTTCCGACCGAGAATTCGACGCGCACCGACATGGCCGCCGTGCATCGAGCCGTCGCGCGGCAGACGATCCGCAAGGTCACGCTTTATCCGGGCGACCTGCTCTGCCTGCCGCCCGGCTTGTGGCACAAGGCGAGGGCGGGTGACGGCGGATCGCTCGCGCTGAACATGGCATTCAATCACAGCGGCGCGACGGTCGGCGACGTCCTGCTCGACGCGCTGAAAGCGTCGCTGGCCGGCATGCCGGACGCCATGCGGCCGTTCGTGACCGGCGCGGGCCCTACCGGCGTTGCCGAGCTGGAACCCCATATCGCAACCTGTATCGCCGCGCTGCGAGACACGCTCGCATCGTTCGACGGCAAGCGCATCGCGCCGCGCCTCGCAAGCGTCGCGGGCAAGGCCGGACGTACCTGAGCGCGTGGCCTGCGATGCGTGACGCCCCCATCGACGCGGATCGTCTGAACGCCACGCTGGCCCTCGTCGCGGATGCGATGCGCATCGCGCATTCCGGTTCGACGCTCTGGGATCACCTGCTGGGGACCTACGAGGTGCTGTCGGGGTGGGGTGCCGATCCCGACACCCGTCTCGCAGGCCTGATTCACAGCATCTACTCGACCCAGTACTTCCGCCATCGCGTCGTGGCGCCGGGCGAACGCGAGCGGGTTGCGATGATGGTCGGCCAACGGATCGAAGCGCTCGCCCATGCATTTTGCGCCGTCGATCGGGACAGCCTTCGTCGGGCGTCCGAGCGCCTTGACCTCGCGCCGGTGCGCAGGCCTTTGCGCATACGGACGCACGCGGGCGACGGTGAACTGCATGTGACGGCCGCTCAGTGCAGGGCATTGCGACTGCTCGATCTCGCCAACGAAGCCGAGCAACGCAGAACCCTGTTCAGGATCGACGGGCCGTGGTTGTCCGGTATGTGCAAAGGATTCCGAAGCATTGGCTTCGTGCCGCGGTCGTTCATCCGTGCTCCCAGCATCAGCGACGTACAGGAACGTCGGTTGTCCACGTTGTATGAGCATGCACTCGCCGCGCCCTCCAGCCATGCCGCGCAAGCGCTCAGGGCCTGCATCCAGCTCGCGCCCCAATGTGCGGAGCCGAGGTTCCTGCTGGCCGCCTTGCGGCTGCAGGCCGGCGATTTTCACGCCGCGTATGTGGAGGCGTCGACGGGAATCGCCAATCTCGATGGCTGGGGCGCGCCATGGGATGCACGGATTCCCGGTCAAGGGTGGCGGTTCCTGGGGGAGCAACTCGCTATGGCTGCACGTGCAACTCATCGGAATGCGCCCGGGATCTATCAGCAGATCCTGAGCCGTATCCGTCAATAAGCCAGCGCATGCCTTCGATACACCGGCTGAACGATTCCATCAAGCCGTTGCATCGACCGGTTGAATCCGCCGGCCTTGGCGGACGTTCGGGGAAGCCACTTGTTGAGGCCGCTACAGGCGGTTTTCCAGACATCCGATGCGCCACGGCTGCGAATGTCCGCCGTCAAGGTTGTGCCGCACAATACATTCCGGTATCATTCACGCCCCCCACAAGCTGCACACACGGATTTCGCGCGAGGCGTCCCGCCCTCGACTATCCGTGCGTACACGATTCCGTTCGCATCCCGGCAGGCAACCCATTCTTCTGGTGTCATGTGCACGACGATCGTCGGCTCATCTGTCGAGGAGCATGTATTGGCAATTCCTGATCGGAACGATTCTATATCCCCTGAAATCACCGCCACGGCAAAAGTCGGCCGCCGTGTGTCAAAGGGAAAGGTCCAGGCCCTGACACCGACGGACATCGCGTCCCTGGCACGCCAGAATGAGGAGCGCCAGCACCAGATGCGCGCGTTGATCGCGCTCGGTCGCGAGCGCGGCTATCTCACCCACGCGGACATCAACGATCACCTGCCCGACAACTTTGCCCAAACGGCGGCGATGGACACCATCGTCAGCACGTTCAGCGACATGGGCGTGGCCGTATACGAACAAGCGCCGGACGCCGAAGCGCTCCTGTTGACTGACGCTGCGCCGGCCGTGGCATCGGACGATCAGGCGGACGAGGAAGCGGAAGCTGCGTTGTCGACCGTCGATTCCGAATTTGGCCGCACCACGGATCCGGTTCGGATGTACATGCGTGAGATGGGGGCCAGCGAACTGCTGACCCGCGCCGGTGAAATCGAGGTCGCGAAACGGATCGAAGATGGTCTGCAGGACATGATTCAAGCGATTGCCGCGTGTCCGTCGATCGTGTCCACGATTCTTGCCGATGTCGACCGCATCGTTGCCGGCGAACTGCGCATCGACGAACTGGTCGATGGCATCCGTGTCGACGCCGATGAAAGCGAAATGACGCCGGAGTCCCAGGAAGAGGATGCGGAAGCACTCGCTGCCGACGATGAGTCGGACGAAGACGGCATTGAAACGGACGCCGGGGATTCGGAGAAGGTGAACGCGGCACGCCTCGAAGAACTCACGAACGACAGTCTCGTGATTTTTGCGCGTGTGCGTGCACTGTTCGAACAGTTGCCGGATCTGCCTGTCACAGGAGATGCACGTTCCGCAGCAGTTGCGCAAGTGCGCACGGCGATCCAGCGGGAACTCGCGCCGATCCGCTTTACGGCCAAGACCATCGACCGCCTGTGCGCCATTGTGCATGGGCAGGTGACTGAGGTCCGCGCGATCGAGCGCAGCATCCTGGCGATTGCTGTCGACCGTTGCGGCATGCCGCGCGACGCGTTTGTCGAGTCGTTCCCGGGTCACGAGACCGACCTCGAATGGACGAACCGCGCGGCGGCGACCTCGCAGCAGTTTGGCGCGGCGCTCGAGCGACATCAGCCGGCGATTCAGGCGGCGCAGCAGAAACTCGTCGACATCGAGTCCCGGGTCTCGTTGCCACTCCAGCAGCTCAAGCAGATCAACCGCCAGATGAGTGCCGCGGAACTGAAAATGCGGCAGGCCAAGCGCGAGATGATCGAGGCGAACCTTCGTCTTGTCATTTCAATCGCAAAGAAGTACGTGAACCGCGGCATGCAGTTCCTGGATTTGATCCAGGAGGGCAATATCGGCTTGATGAAGGCCGTGGACAAGTTCGAATACCGGCGCGGCTGGAAGTTCTCGACTTACGCGACCTGGTGGGTCCGGCAGGCTGTCACGCGTGCGCTCGCCGATCAGGCGCGGACCATTCGCGTGCCGGTCCACATGATCGAGACGATCAACAAGCTGAACCGGATATCGCGCGAAATCCTGCAACAGACAGGGCAGGAAGCGCATCCCGCCGTGTTGGCAAAGCGCATGGAGATGTCCGAGGAAAAAGTGCTCGGTATCCTCAAGATCGCCAAGCAACCTGTCTCGCTCGAAACCCCGGTGGGTGACGACGCCGATGCAACGCTCGGCGACATGATCGAGGATGTCTCGGCGAGTTCGCCGGCTGAGGCCGCGATTCAGGCGAACATGCGCGCGGCGATCGACGAGGCGCTCAGCGCGTTGTCGCCGCGCGAGGCCAAGGTTCTGCGGATGCGATTCGGTCTCGACACCAACTCCGATCACACGCTTGAAGAGGTCGGCAAGCAGTTCGACGTGACCCGCGAGCGGATCCGTCAGATCGAGAGCAAGGCGATGCGCAAACTGATGCATCCCAGCCGGGCGGACAAGCTCAGGCCCTTTCTCGAGCGCTAGGGCAAGCCGGGCGTGCGCCCGGCTCCAGACTTGCAGCGATCAGGCGTCGGCCTGATCGTTGTCCTGAACGGGCGTATTCGCTGCGGGGAATACTTGCAGCGGCTCGATGCAGGCAGCCTGCTTCCCCCTGGGGGCCTGCTTGATCTCGAAGCTGACCTTCCGGCCCTCCCGAAGCGATCTGAAGCCACTTCCCTGAACCTCGGAGAAGTGCGCAAGCAGGTCTTCGCCACCGTCATCCGGCGTGCCAAGATTGGCGTTCAAGCGAACGCCATCGGCAATATCCACGAATTTCGACTCCGGCGTCCGCCGGGATTGCTACGGCATCAACCGATCCAGCAGCGGCGACCGGAAGATCCGGTTCGGGTCGTAGCGTTCGAGGGTCGCGCGCGCCGCATCCCACGTGCTCGACGCCGGCTGTCCTTCACGATGCAGGTTCGGAATCGTGCGGGTGAGCATCGTGTCGTCTTGCCAGGGAGCCGTATCGGTGTAGCCCCAACCCTTCGACCATTCGGGGCGAAGCGTCGCATACGAACCGGTGTAGTTCGAGAGCATCCATTGCTCGATCTCGCGATAGAAGCGATCGGCAGACGGCGTGCCCGGTAACGTCAGAATATCGAACCACACGGCGACGTCCCAATCCGGCCGGTCGGGGCGCGGCTTGAGTGCGGACAGGGTGGGCACGGCTGCGCCGGCGCCGACATCGGCCGGCTTGTCGAGACCGGTGATACGGATTTCGACGGGACCGTTCATCGGATACTCGCCGCGCGCCTTGTACGTGTCGACGCGGTTCTGATAGAACTGCACGAATTCGCTGATCACGCGCTGCACGTCGGCGCGCCGCGCCAGTACCGCGTAGCCGTTCGCGGTGACGCGCAGCGTCGTCGGTCGAATGTACTGCAGCACGGTGCGCGACCAGCCCCAGATATCCCCGCTGAACGTGAGCGCGAGACCGGCGGCCGTGATGGCCAATTGCGTCTGGCCGAACAGCGGCGTCAATGCGCCTTCGCCACCGATCACGATCCGTTTGACGAGATCCGAGATGGACTGCGGGATCGAATCGGAGAACGGATAGTTGTACGGCTGCGTGACGGCGCGCGACAGGAACGGTTTGCTGGGCGTCGGCGTCCAGACCTTAAGCCACGGGCTGGACGTGAACGGGAACCAGATGGCTTCCACCCGGCCCGCACGATCGAGAAACGACGCGATCGTGCGGCCCGATGTGCCGGCCGGCGCAAACAGTTCGGATGCCGGAATGTCAACGTAGCTCTGGCAGCGTAGCCGCTGGTTCGGGCCCGCCGTCAGCGTGACTTCGACGACGAACGCCCGCCCGATGTGCGTGAGGAACGCGCCGATCTCGGGATCGCTGCGCTCGAACCGGCGCAGCACGTATTGCTGCCGGGCCGGATCGTACACGACCGCGGTGAGCGCGACCACGAGGTTGCTCAGCGAGCCGTAGGTGTGGCCCGGTTGCACGGTTTCACCGGCCGCCGGCACGGCAGTGCCATGTGCATCGATCGCGAGCGCACCGCCGAGCGTGATGTCGCCTGGCGCAGGCGCGGCAATCACACCGAGGCCATACTGCTCGAGCGTCGCGAGCAACGACTCCAGCGAGATGCCCGTTTGGGCGGTGACGCGCGCCGGGCGTGCCGACGTGTCGACGGAGACGGCAATCAGCGACTTCGTCGTATCGAGCAGCACCAGGTTCGCGGCACCGGCGCCCGGATCCAGCGTCAGCGGCGACCAGTTGTGCATGTACCCGCGCGGGCGGATCCGGTAACCGTTCGCGCGCGCCCAGTTGACCGCCGCGACGACGTCGTCGGCAGAGCGCGGCGCGGCGGTCCACACGTCCTGCACTGCGATTTCGCCGCTCCAGTTCTGGAACGCCTGCTTGTAAAGCGGGATATCGGCCGGGAAGCCGGGCGGCGTCGCGTCAGCGGTCCGCGCGTTGGCCGCAATCTGGTAGAGCGGCGTCCAGCCGGTGACGACGCCCGCGGCCGCGAGCTTCGCCATATCGGCGAGGAAAGCGCGGCGCGACGCAGGTTCGTCTTGGAAGTCTTGACTCATGGTGTGCTCCAGTTTTTTGGAATGGTTTTGACGATCGGAAAGACGACAGATGACGCGTTGGTACCGGGATGCGGCAATTCGAACAGCAGCGATGCGAGCTAAAGCGTTGGCCGGTCAGGATTGAAAAGACGACCGGTTCCGCGATTCGCGGACGCGCATCACCGCGGACCTCTGGAAGGAAATCCAGAAGTCGCCCGGTTTCTTATTCAACTGGCGCCGGCCTGTCCTGCCGGCAGGCGAGTAGGGGAATTCGACTGAATATCGCGTGACGAAGCGCTAGCCGCGACGATCAATAAAGGACGATTGCGCGTGAATATTTATTCTCATTTTTCACATTTTTAAATAAAATCACTCGCAATTCATGATCGGTTGATGATTTACTCGTTGCATCGCCGAAATGGTATCAATCTGTTCGATGTGTGACAAGCGGTGATCAATGCAAAAAAGCACGGTGGAGAACGAATAATCCTGGATTAAATCCGCCTCGCCTTCTCTCGAACGATGTTTCGCAAACGGAAACAAAAACGGAAATAGAAACTAAAAATCCCGCGCGCAATGCATGGCTGGATTGTTGCAAAATATCGTGCCAAATAATGGCGAATCTATTCATTCGAAACTGGTACATCAATCGATTTCCGTTTTGTTGGACGAGGCGTCTGAGGAAAATATCCAATTAACTGCAAAATATCTTAAATCGTAGATATCATACGCAGCTAGGGTATTCGTGCATCAAATCAATGAACGGGATCGTTTCGATTTTTTGTTTCGTTTTCTTCGGCAAACACGCCAAGAGTGCTTTTATCCCGCGACACTCAATGATCGAAATAAATGTTTCAGCTTATGGCAGGGTTCGCCAGCAATCGTCAATCCCTGCGCCGCCGTCCTCAAGCACGCACGACAAGGAGAGTCAGATGGTCGCGATCTTCGCGAAGCTCGGAAAGGTGATTTCGAGTGCCGGCAGTGAGCGGTTCGCATCCGACATGCATGCATTGCTGGTTGGATCGATTCCGGTCGCAACCACCAGGATGACGGAATGGACGCTCGACGAGCCGGCGGGCGAAGTGGTCCACGTGGAATCGCTCGGTGCGTTCGACGCGACGCGCGACGACGGACGCGGAGGCGCACCGGTCGTGCACGGCGAGCGGGAACCTGAGACGCATCCACTGCGGAACCGGATCGTGGCCGCTTGCGACCGGCAGCTCATTCACGTCGATCCGCTGATGCGGCGCGGCGCGCCGCGCCGCGCCTGTCGATGTCTTCCAGCGGCGTCGCCAGGATGCGCTTGCACAGGTTGACGCGCAATCGCGTCATGATCTTCATGCACGCGTAGGACGGCATCGCGGCAGCGCCGCTCCGGGAGATCACCGTGACGACGTTCACCGCGATGAAGATCATCAACAGCATCGGTCGATCGTCCTGGTCGCGAAGCACCCGGCTGATCAGGCCGACGCCCGCGATCGACGCCACGCCGCTGATGAGGCCCGTCAGGACCGTGCCCAGGGTCAACCAGGGATGACTGCGCCACATCAGGGTGACGGCTGAGTGCCACGGCGGCGATTTGCTTTGCTCGGAGTCCATGAGTCGCTATTCGGAAAGGCGTGAAAACGGGAAGGGCTCAGTTGACCAGGTGACTGAGTTCGATGGCGTGTGCCGCTGATCTCAATCTCGACGAGGCCTCGTGCCTTCCGAGAAACGTGATGCTTTCGACGATTTCCAACGACGAATCGGAAAACAGGATGCAGCACTTCAGCAGGCGCTGCGCACGGTCCCAGCGACGTTCATGGAATCGGCCACACCCTGCAGCGCGGCCTCGACCGACGCGGCCGTCCAGCCGTCGTTCCGGATCAGCTGCGACTCGATCAGCCGAAGAAATTTCAGGAGGGTGCGGGGATTGCTTTCGATGCTGTACATGAGGATGTAATCGATCCGCAGTTTCTTCGTGATCAACGGAAAAATCAGGTCGATCACGCCGGCGGTCGATTCGCATTTCCCGTAAGCCAGCGAAATCGCCTCGCCGAGCTTGCGGTCCCGGTGAAGCGCATCCAGCGCGGCCTGTACGAACGCCGCTTCATGGTCGACGGTAGTGATTTGCATGAGATTCAATGGCCTGTCGAGTGATGGATTGCGGCGAGCGTGGACCGCAGGCGTTACCAGCCATCCGGAATGGGCATGGAATAGGTCAGCGGCTTTTCCGACATGACTTCGTCCATGATGTCGGAGTAGCCGGACTCCTGGCCGACCAGATTGGGCTCGAAGCAGTAGCAGTTGAACGTCTTCTGCAGGACGAGGTTGTTGCGGTCGTTGATGGCCGGCGGGTGTTCGTTGATCGCGATGAACGCGTCGTAAAGCGAGTCCCTGACGACGTACGCATGCGCGGTCAGCGTCTCCACGGTCTTGACGACGTTCGGCGCGACGGGAATGGGCGGCGCGAAGTGATACGCACCGAGAAACAGCATGTGCCAGTCATCCGGCACCTGCGCGATGAAGTCGGGGAAGCGCGCGGCGAAATCGGCGGCGAAGAACGCGGACAGCGAACGCTACGAAAAAACCTATATCCCGAGTATCGACAGAAAATTTCCGCAGGCATCTCCAAGCAGGTCAATATCTGGCCTAATTCAGAAGACGGACGCTCTGCGAATCAGTTATCGCCTTTCTCTTGTGGGTGATTTTTCGCCTGCATTTGGTTTGTACTCTGATGTTAAATAAAAAGTAGGCTCGCCTGACATTGTCGACACTTTTTCTCAATACGCGGACTCTTTCCAGTTCGTAGTCGCAATGCTCGATCGTGAGGTTGATCGAATCTATTTATTTGCGACAGACTATTCCGCAGCGGAAAGAGGGAATGGCTGCCGCCAGTGTGGTATGCGTCGGCTCAGGGAGCACACTGGGATATCAGCCGTCACCTGATGCACCGGAACAACTGGATGCGGCCGCATCAGTTCGCCGATGGGCTGGCGCCGGCTGTTGAGGAAGAAAAACTTAACACAGTGTCCGGGATTGGTTGACCACTAAACTGCCAGACTGGTTCACGGATCCTGACAGATCTTGCGCGTGATCTCACGTGGTCCTCACGGAGTTCCACACGCTCTCACATCATGCGACCACACGCGTGAATATGGAAATGAGCGCGTCGAGTCGCGGATTTGATGCAATTTCAACAAATTTATATTATCAAAAATCACGTGCGTCACGTACTCATCTGATAATCCTCCAAAAAATTCGAGAAATTACTGCAAAGGATAGGGTGAAAGTTTCATATTATCGAAACAGATGTCGAGATTATTTACGAAAATTCCGCTTAAGCCTAAATTCTTTCATCAACATGATGATATGCTTTCAGTTTACTTGCATTAAAAATTATGTCGCGTAGAATTTGGCCTGTGGTACCCGCTACAAGCATTAATGTCCAATTCTCTGGAGGATATTCATGACTTCAATGTACATTACCGCTGCGCCGATCGGGGCCGTTCCAAAATGGATCAATCCATTGGAGCCAACCTTTATTCCGTCCTATTTGCTCCAATTGATCGATGGTTCGGAGTCGGCCCGCATTCTTGCGCAATTGCAGGCTGATGGCTGGGAGGCTGTTCCGCACGGAGGGATGCTGCTTACACGCGGACACGACAGTTTCATCGCAGATAGTTGGCTCGAGCAACATGCCGATGCGGGCACTGCCGGACAGACGTTGGAATCGGAAGGATGGCTGCGTCGGGATCAAGCGTGGCATGCTCCGCAGACTTCCGCTGCCGAAGCAACGACGTTGCCACGCGAATGGCTGATGGATGTTAAGTCGATGCCATTGGTGCGACAAATCGTTTTGCAATTGACCACGTATGGCTGGGTGGTCTCGGAACGAGGCGATCTCATTTGGGAGCATGCAAAGCTTCATAGCTATTTCCCTCCTGCTTTAATCGATTCAATCCGCGAAAATTGTCAGCCCTTGTTGAGAAAAATGGAGGGATGTGGCTGGCAGGTCTGCGGGGCCGGATACTGGCAACCGGGTAAGGCGCGTTCGCCATTTCTGCCAATTTCTCCGATGGATATTATTGAGGAATCCATACGATCGTTGGAAGAAGGTGCGGCAGTCGTTCACCTGCATACACGCGAACTCGCTGACCGTCGACAAATCGAGATTCCCGGACTCGGCCAGATCACGGTGGGTTCGCAACGCAATCAGATCGTGCTGGAGCATTACGACCAAATCGTGCCTGCAGTCAAGGCGCGTGACGCATCGGCAATTTTGAATTTGTCAACGAGTGTACGCGGTGATCGCCAAAGTGCTCGCAGTGATTTGCGCCGCGCACATTTGAAATCGTACGGCGACGCGGATGTTCCGGAAATGGCGTCGCTCAGCCCAGCGGCGGTTATCTTTCAGGGTGGTGGTGGTTACGATAATGCGCCAGATTTCCTGGCCGCACAGTTCACGCATTTTTGGCGTACCGGTACCCGCCCGGAAGTTGAGGTATTCAACCACACGATCGTTGACAACGCGACGACATTGTACCGAGAGCACCTCGATGCCGCGGGCAAGCCGGTCCTATTCATGCTGGTGGCAGGCGTGGATCAGTACCGTCGCGACCCCATTACCGGAGAAGTGGAGGACGACTCGCTGATCGAGCCTGCCTGTCGCCAGGAAATCGGCAAACTCTTGTCGATCGGCGACCTCGCCCACAGGGAGCGGGCCGTTTCGATCGCGGCCGAACAGTTGCAACCGGTAGTCGAGAGACTTAGAAATATTTTCCCGACGGGCAAGATTTCAATCCTCTTGCCCGGGCCGATGCAGGTGATGCTGGCCGATGTGGCACTCAGCTTGGGGCTCGATGGGGTTCGAGTTGGGCTCGAGGACGGCTTGAACGTATATGACAGCCGCGCCCCAGGTGGCGTACGGAAAGCTCGAGGCACGTGGGAACAGGTCCGAATGTTGCGCGAGGCGCTCCATGCAAAGGGCATTGCTGTACAAACCTCCGCGCAGGTACGGGATATGCTGAGCATGCCGATCGGTGCGGTGGGGTCGCAGAAGCTGGCTCACCAATGACGTGTTGAGGACGAAATGGCCATCTATCGACTCAGCGATCGCACACCCACGATTCACGACAGTGTATTTGTCGCGGACACGGCAGCGGTCATCGGCAATGTCCACTTGGCAGCCCATTCGAGCGTGTGGTTCGGTGCTGTACTGCGCGGTGATACCGAGCCGCTCAGCATCGGCGAAGGGTGCAACATCCAGGACGGCGCCGTGCTACACACCGAGAAGGGATTCCCGTTGGAGCTTGATTCGCACATCACGGTCGGTCATCAAGCCGTACTGCATGGTTGCTCAATCGGTGGAGGCTCTCTGATTGGCATCCAGGCCGTAGTCCTGGACGGAGCCAGGATTGGACGTCAGTCTCTGGTTGGTGCGGGCGCAATCGTGACATCTGGCAAGGAATTTCCGGATCGTGCGCTGATTCTCGGTTCGCCCGCTAAGGTGGTGCGAATGTTGTCGGACGAAGAAGTGATCAAGCTGCAGACGAATATATACTTCTACGCTGAGCAACGACGCCCGCACTTCCGGGAAAAGCTCCTAAGGATCGACTAACTTCGGGGCGTCAATAGGCAGCTCGGGCATTCTGGCTTGTTCGTCAATTTGTAGGCAAGGCATACCATCAGAGCAGAACTCGTGGCTATGCCGATAAATCGACAGCGGAGGGTAGTACTGCAGGCGGCGGTCACGAATGCCGCTGCCTGCTTTATCTCCGAAATATTTTAGAAGCTGTTCCGTCTCTGTTGATTTCCACCGAATCGTGACCCTCCGTATTCATCTAAACCTGACCCACCCCGAGACAGCGTAGTGCATCTATTCCGATGTGGATAGCTCCTCACTGCCTGTTGCTTTTGCTGCTCTCTTTCTCGTTGCCTTCGCCTTGGCAGAACTGGACTTGAAGCGCCAGGATTCATTGCCCGTTTCGACGATGTGGCAGCGATGGGTGACGCGGTCCAGCAGCGCCGTCGTCATCTTTGCGTCCCCGAACACGGTCGCCCGCTCGCCGAAGCTGAGGTTGGTGGTGATCGCGACACTCGTGTGTTCATACAGCTTCGAGAGCAAGTGGAACAGCAATGCGCCACCGGTCTGGCTGAACGGCAGGTAGCCCAGTTCGTCGAGGATCACCAGGTCGACGTACATCAGCTTATGGGCGATCTGGCCTTGTTTGCCGGTGGACTTCTCCTGCTCCAGTGCGTTGGTCAGCTCGACGGTCGAGAGTCTGATCCGCCAGGCTCGAATGGGGCCTTTTCCGGTTGTACAACTCGATGTAGTCGCCGATGGAGCGCCGGGCATGGCTGACCGACTCGTAGGCCCGCAGGTAAATCTCTTCGTACTTGATGCCGCGCCAAACACGTCCGCCGCACGCTCCTGCGATTGCCGCTTCCATTCGGTTCTGGTTCGGGTGCACATCGAACTGCTGCGCCAGCTCGGCCAGCGTGCGCTCGCCCTTGACCGCTGCCAGCGCCACCTTCGCTTTGAACGCCGCTGAGTGCGTGCGTCGGGTTCTCTTCGTCATTTCCTCGGTTCCTTTGCCAGCATTATCGCCGGCTCAGGCCCCGGCCGATCCACTTATCTGGCTGTCCGAATTTGCGAGGCCACTTCTATCCTCGATGGCGCAGAAACGCAATGAACCCGTTGGGCCCGCCAAATTTTTCGCATCAGCGCCGGATCGTTTCGCAGCTCACCGGGGCCCCTTTGATTTCTGTGCAATTTCCCGGTTAGACCCACCTCAGCTTGGCGGTGCTTTGCGTCAAGGCCCCAATTCAATAGTCAAAGTAATCATAAACTCGCTGACTATGCGATACAGTAGAGCCAGCGAGCGGCTCCGAGCCTCGTACCACGGCGAACTCGGGACTGTTGAGATGGTCGAGCGGCTCGGCAGCAAGGTCATGGCAGACAATTTCAATTGAAGGATTGACCTTCTTGTGCGATGCGCACGATCGAAGCCGTGAGCAGTCGGCTTACCGATTGATCGCCGATGATGCGGGAATCGGCATGCAGTAGTGTCATCCCGATACTCCCGATTGAATGAAGTTCGGTCACGGCCACCGGAGACGGTAGCCGACGGGCTGTGGTCGGCGAAGTTCTCATGAAACGAGAGGGCTGTGCTAGGGGGCTCCTTGATTTTGCTGCGTTTTACCTGAGTACACCGATCTAGATGCGACAAGACTTAGCGGTCCATCCCCAAACCAGTAATCAGCAAAATCGATGACTTTCTGTCCTCGCATGTCGGCTTCAGGGTTCAGGTCAACCGTGCTTCCAGATTGATCGAACTCCAGCGCGTCGGGAGATATGAGGACTTTGATATGCGGAATATGCAGTTCGAGGTCGACCGCTTCAGATCGTGTTCAGCGGGATTCTGAGGTAGCGTTTACCGTTGTTTTCCACTGGTGGAAGGGCACCGGCCTGCATGTTCACCTGCGTCGCTTGAAGAAGCAGCTTCGGTAAGGTCAGCGTCGCATCTCGCGCGGTGCGTGCCGCGACAAACGCGTCTTCAGTGATCCCGTCGCGAGCGTGTACGTTCGTGGTGCGTTCGACCCCGATTGTTGTTTCCCAAGCGTATGCGTCCCTGCCGGGGGCCTTGTAGTCGTGACTCACGAATAGTCTTGCTTCGTCGGGAAGGCAAAGCAGCCGCCGAATGGAGCGGAAAAGCCGCCTGGCGTCTCCGCCCGGCAAGTCGGCTCTTGCCGTACCGTAGTCCGGCATGAGCATCGTGTTGCCGCAGAACACCGAGTCGCCAATGACGTAGGCGACACCGTCCGGCGTATGTCCGGGAACGTCAAGAACCCGGCACTCGATCGCCCCGATCTTGAATCCCTCTCCGTCATCGAACAGGTGATCGAACTGCGAGCCGTCTCGCAGAAACTCCGGTCCGGCGTTAAACAAGCCGCCGAAGATTCGCTGTACCGTCGTTATGGCGCGTCCGATTGCGAGCGTACCGCCGACACGCGCCTGCAGAAAAGACGCGGCGGTCAGGTGGTCTGCATGTACATGGGTTTCGAGCAACCATACGATCGAGAGGCCTTCCGATTCGATATAGGCGACGATAGCCTGGGCCGACGTCTCCGAACATCGGCACGTCGGTGCGTCGAAGTCGAGGACAGGGTCGATGACCGCTGCCGCAAGCGAGATCGGATCATGAACGACATAGCTGGCGGTTGATGTCGCCTCGTCAAAAAATGAATGGACAACCGGCATCGGATGTTTTCCAGCGCGAGTTTGAACGATGCTCGCGATAGCGTGTTCGAGCGATTGATCCACGCGACGTCTCCTATTTCTGCCACGTCCGTCTCCGACTCAAGCCTCGGAGAAGAATTGCGCAAAGTGCGGTTCGAGTTCGGGGAAAGCATCTGCGTGCCGATCAGCAGGCCGGTTTGGCGTCGAGGCCCCTGGATCAGCGACCGACCCGACTGATGTCTGACCGCCCCGGCAAGGTGGCGGGTCGATGGACGACGCCTTGATCATCGCCGTCGCGTTGCTGCACATCGCGTTCCGCGCGCGCTTTGGACGAAAAACCGAATCCCCCCGTGCAATCAAGTCGCCCGTCAGAATGCAAACGCCGTCCTTTCGGGCAATCACTCTCTGCCAGGTCTGTTCTCCATATCGACACGCCGTTGAACTGCTCCACGAGACGAGAACGGTATCGGCGGACGGGCGCTCGAGAATCACGATGCGGACCGCCTCGAGGTTCGAATCGGTTCTGCACGCACGCTCGTCTATTGCCGGGGAAATCGGTGCAGCCGAAGGCCATCGGAGGGCGTCGAGGATCCTGTCCCAGCGATACCCGTCGCTTATGCCGTTTGCGGCATGTTCGATACCTGGAGTGTTTTCCATAGCTTGATTATCGCCATCGGATGCTGGATGCAGCGGGAGAAACGGTGCTGCCAGGCGTACGGTTTTTGCACGAGGCCTGTGCAAAGCGCTGCACAGGCTCATCACAGACAGACGATTCAGCTTTGAAGGAAATCGAGTAGATCGAGGTTGACTGCGCTCGCGTTTATCGTGGCCATGCCATGCGAGCCGCTGGGATAGATCTTGAGCCGTGCATTCGGGGCGATTTCAACCGACCGTCGTGCCGATGCGTCGATCGGCACGATCTGGTCGTCATCGCCGTGCAGAATGAGGAGCGGTACGTCGATTCTTTTCAGATCTTCCGTATAGTCGACCTCGGAGAATTCACGAATACAATCAAATTGCCCCTTTATCGAACCCATCAGGCCTTGCGCCTGAAAGGCGTCGATCGTGCCCTGTGACACGTCGGCACCCGAGCGGTTGAAGTTGTAAAACGGTACGGCGAGATCCTTGTAGAGTTGCGAACGATTGTTGACCACTCCGGCGCGAAGACCATCGAATACGTCGATCGGCAAACCGTCAGGGTTTTCGGCTGTCTTGAGCATGATCGGCGGAACTGCGCCGATCAGCACCGCCTTTGCGACGCGCCCGGTTCCGTGACGGCCGATGTAGCGTGCGACCTCGCCACCACCGGTCGAATGCCCAACCAGCACCGCGCCCCGCAGATCGAGATGGTTCAGGAGTGCCGCGAGATCGTCGGCATACTGATCCATGTGGTTCCCTTCCCATGTTTGACCGGAACGGCCGTGGCCGCGACGATCGTGTGCAATGACACGATAGCCTTTGGTGCCGAGGAACAGCATTTGTGCATCCCAGGCGTCGGCACAGAGCGGCCACCCATGGGAGAAGACAACTGGCGTGCCTGTCCCCCAGTCCTTGTAGAAAATTTCGGTACCGTCCGTGGAATTGAAGTAGCTCATGGCACGTTCCTGATCAGGATGATTTGAAGGGAAGTCTCTGGCAGGGCAATACGAAGCATCGAGTCGAGTTTGCGATCGCGAACGGCTCGTCGCACCGGCGCCCGTTGGTTTCCGGCGTGGCGGCGAGCAGCGACCCGCGCATGCGGGTCACACTCACGAAGCGCGGGCATCGTCGTTTCGTTTCAGCGGCTGCAGTCGTCACGCGTCGATTTCACGCGGCAACCCACTGAACCACGATCGATCCGGAACGACCGTCACGTTTCTGTTTGTCGATGTCGAGGCCGACGGTACGCCCGCGGTTTCGCGAACCTGCGTCAGCGCATGCCGCCACTGGCGACGATGTGCTCGCCCGTCAGCCACTTTGCGTCGTCGGAAGCGAGGAAAACCGCAATCGATGCGACGTCGTCCGGTCTGCCCACGCGCCCGAGCGGCGTCTGGCTGACCGCCGAATGCTCGAACTCCGATCCGATCACGCCGGCGCTTTGCGCGCCTTCGGTCACGATCACACCGGGGTTGATCGTATTCACGCGAATGCCGCGCGGCCCGAGTTCGCGCGCGAGCGCGCCGGTGATGGAATCCACCGCGCCTTTCGTGCCGCTGTAGACGGCGGTCGTCGCCGGTGTGAGCGTCGAGACGACCGAGCTGACATTGATGATGCTGGCGCCTTCGCCCAGGTGCTGGACGGCGGCCTGTGTCGTGAGCAGGACCCCGAGCACGTTGATGTCGAACTGCCTGCGGTATTGCGCTTCCGTGAACGCCTCGATCGGCGCGAACTCGTAGACGCCCGAGTTGTTGACGAGAACGTCGAGGCGCCCATACGTTTCGATCGCCGCGTCGACGATGCCTTTCGCGTCGGCGGCCTTCGACACGTCGCCGCCCACGGCAACCGCTTTCCCCCCGGCCGTGGTGATGGCGGACACGACGTCGTCCGCGCCGGCCTTGCTGCTGGCGTAGTTCACGACGACCGACGCACCCTCAGCCGCGAGCGCCTTGGCGATGGCGGCGCCGATACCCTTCGACGCACCGGTTACAACGGCCACTTTCCCTGCAAGCTTGCCCATGATGTTCACCTCAGTGTGAATGATTCCGTTGATGGACACCGGCCTGCCGTCTCGCACGATGCGATCGCCGGTGTTTTCTGCCAATGCGGACCTGCATGCGGTCGCGATCGCTTGGCGCGGCGCGACTGGCCGGCCGTCGATGCGCGGGACATGGCATCTTCAACCCGGCCATGCCGAATTGCGGATGACGGAACAGAAATTCCCCCGATGGAAGTGAGGCTCCTTGTCGGCGATCACGTCGGCTTTCACGTTGCCGAACGTGGTTTCCGGTTTGTGCTTGATGCCGTCGTAGAACGCCTGAATGATCTCTTCCTCGAAGTGCGGCGGGCGCGGATGTGCATGCGTCACGGCTTCGCGTTCCTCGTGCGAGAACGCGTGGTACGAAAGTCCGAGCACATCCATCTCGACACCGGCGGTCACCAGCGCAACGATCGGGGGCATATGGCGCGGAATGCCGGGCGTGGTATGCAGCGCAATGGCCGTCCAGACGAGGTCGATATCGGCCGCGGTGATGCCCCGGCTCGATAGAAATTCGCGGGCCGCATTGGCCCCGTCGACTTCGAAGCGCTCGGTGGCGCTGCTGTACGCCCCGGAGAGGCCGACGTCATGAAACATGGCGCCCGCGTACAACAGTTCCGGATCGAATTTCAGGCCGCGGCGTACGCCCTCCAGGGCGCCGAACAAATATACGCGGCTCGAATGATGAAAGAGTAGCGGGGTGGACGTGTCGCGCACGAACTCGGTAATTTCCCGTGCAAGCTGACTGTCGGGCACGGCGACATCCTGAATGACCTGGGACATGACGGTTCTCCATCGAAATGTGAGCGGATGCTGGCGCCCTGGTGGACGCCGCACGCGAATGGCCGGTTACTTCGTCGCAGTCGTCGCCCCGATTCTTGCGAGGGCCTCGCGAACGCCCGCGCCATACTCGGGGTCCGCCTTCGCGCAATTGAGGATGTGGCGTTCCTGGATATGCGCGTGGACGGAGGCCATCTGCCGGGCGGTGTTATCGAACAGCAACTGTTGCTGCGCCTGACTCATCAGGCGAAACAGATTTCCGGGCTGCGCGAAGTGATCGACGTCCACGCGGTGGTCCCAATGTGCGGCGTCGCCCTCGATCCGCAGCGGCGGCTCGTGAAGATCGGGCCGCACTTCCCACTCGCCGGCACTGTTCGGGTAGTAGGACGGCGTGCCGCCGAGGTTGTCGTCTGTGCGCATGGCGCCATCGCGGTGGTAGCTGTGGAAGGGGCACTTCGGCGCATTGACGGGAATGTGATTGAAGTTCACGCCCAGTCGATAACGTTGCGTGTCGCCATAAGAGAAGAGCCGCGCCTGCAGCATCTTGTCCGGCGAAAAGCCGATGCCGGGCACGACGTTCGCGGGCGAGAACGCGGCCTGCTCGACCTCGGCGAAGTAGTTGGCCGGGTTGCGGTTCAATTCGAGTACGCCGACCTCGATCAGCGGGAAATCGCTTTTCGGCCAGACCTTGGTCAGGTCGAACGGGTTGAACGGGAGCGCCCTGGCCTCGTCGTCGTTCATCACCTGAATGAAGAGGGTCCAGCGCGGGAACTCGCCCCGTTCGATGCTCTCGTAAAGATCGCGGCCATGCGTTTCGCGGTCCTTGCCCACGAGTTGTTCGGCTTCGCCGTCGGTCAGATTCTCGATGCCTTGCTGCGTACGGAAGTGGAATTTCACCCACGTCCGCCGATTGTCGGCATCGACGAGGCTGAACGTATGGCTGCCGAATCCATGCATGTGGCGGTAGCTGCGCGGGATGCCCCTGTCGCTCATGACGATCGTGACCTGATGAAGCGCCTCCGGCAGCAGCGTCCAGAAGTCCCAGTTGTTGTTTGCGCTGCGCAGTCCGGTGCGCGGGTCGCGCTTGATCGCGTGGTTGAGATCGGGAAAACGCAGCGGGTCACGGAAAAAGAACACGGGCGTGTTGTTGCCCACGATGTCCCAGTTCCCTTCTTCCGTATAGAACTTCACCGCGAAGCCCCGGATATCGCGTTCGGCATCGGCGGCGCCGCGCTCGCCGGCGACTGTCGAAAAGCGCATGAATACCGGCGTGGCCTTGCCGATTTCCGAAAAGAGTTTCGCCTTGGTGTAGCGCGTGATGTCGTGCGTCACCGTGAATACGCCGTGCGCGCCCGATCCTTTGGCGTGCATGCGTCGTTCGGGAATGACCTCTCGGTCGAAGTGCGCGAGTTTCTCGATCAGCCAGATATCCTGCAGCAGCGCGGGACCGCGCGGGCCGGCCGTTTCGATGTTCAGATTGTCGGCGACGGGCGCACCCGTTGCGTGATCGAGACGCGTAGACGTATCGCGAGTTTTCATGCGTCGACTCCAGGAGGGGTGGGCGAACCGGCGCAGCGCCATGCCGTTTCGGGGCGGGCGGCCGCGCGAGGCTTTACGGGAAAATCAACGTGCTATTTCGGCAGGTGCGCCGACATGAAACGGCCGGACCGCGATGGCCACCCGTTCGACGAGTGACGCGCCACGGAGGCATCGACGAGTCGATGTGAGAGAAGCGTACCCGCGGGGTGCCCGCGCGATCTTGTATAAAACACCGGTTCGTTGGACGATTCGCGGACGACCGTCGAATATCGGGGGCAGGGGCTGAATCCGGATCAGGGGGCGGTGGTGCGGGGTGCGTCGGCGCATATCGAGCGGGCACACATGCGCCGCCCGTGACGTTTGCGCCGGTCCGGGGCTATCGGTTGCGCTGCGCCCAGTCTTTCGGCCCGCACCCCTCGAGACGCGAGAACACGCGCGAGAAATGGCTCTGGTCGAAAAATCCGCAATCCGATGCGATGCTGGCCAGGCTCGCATCGGTTTCCCGCAACAGCGATTTCGCGCGCTCGATACGGCGCTTGAGCAGCCACTGATGGGGTGTGCTGCCGGTGGTCTGCTTGAAGGCTTCGCCGAAGTAGCTGGTGGAGAGATTGCACTCGCGCGCGAGATCGGCGATCGACGGATTGTCGTGCAGGTGGGACGCGAAATAATCCTCGATGCGCCGCATCTGCCAGGGAGCGAGTCCGGAGCGGCGCGGCCGGAGCGCCGGATCGGCTCGGCCGTAGCGTGTGACGACGTGTTCGCAGAACGCCAGTGCGAGGTAATCGATGAACAGCGCACTCGTCAGGTCGGGCTGCCGCAGGACCGTCTGCAGCGTATGCGACAGACTGAACAGCACCGGGTCGCTGGCGCCGAGATGCGGCTGCACGAGTCCTCCTATGCGCCGGCGCCGCTTTTGATCGGTGAATTCCTCGATCGCGCCCTGGGCCAGATAGAGCCGCATGGTATCGAACGGCATGTCGAGACGGCGCGTCGGGCTCGAGCGCAGGTCGAGCAGAAAGCAGCTGCCGGGACTGCACGACGCGGACGCGTCGAGATTGCCGCTTGAATAACGGAGGCCGGGATCGGGGCCCAGTATCAGCGGCATCTGGAAGACGAAGGCTTCCTCCGGTTGCGGCGTGAGCGAGCGCCCCGGCTGGGGCCGCGGGTTGATCAACCGTGTGAACGAAATCGGTTGCCCCTGGGAGAAAACGCCGGCCCGCACGGTCGGTGCATCTCGCAGGAGAAACCGTTTGGCGAGTGTGTCGTCCGCAACGGGTTGCCCGAAATCGACAGGATCCTTGTCGTTCATTCATCGCGCCCTGGAGTGCGCCCGTTCGGGTGTGGCGTGCCTTTACCCGACGGCGGGTTCAAATGAAATCAGGCCCAATTTAGCGCAATTCGATGACGGCCGCGCGATGCGTGCAGTCACGCGCGCGACGCTGTCCGATCGCGGGTGCGACGCGCACGCCAATGGTGCGCGTCGCACTCGCGCGGAACCGGAAGGTGCGCGGGCTTCGTTGCGCGCGCCAACGCAGGGCGGCTTCGTCAGCGTGAACTCAATGACGTCTGACCGACGTGCGATGCCGGGTCCCAGCCGCCGCCGAGCGCCTTGAACGTCGAGATCGCTGCCCGCGCGGATTCCGTCTGTGCTTGCGCGCGCGCGTCGGCGGCCTGCAGCAGCGTCTCGTTCGCGTGCAATACGTCGATGAAGCTCGCGGCACCGCTGCGGTACGCGGTCATCGAGGCATCCTTGGCGCGGGAAAACGACGACTCGGCATGCGACAGCGTGACAGCCTGCGCCTGTCGATTCACCAATGAAGAGAGCGAGTTTTCGACGTCCTCGGACGCGCGGAGTACGGCCTGCCGATATGCCGCGAGCGCTTGCGCGTCGGCGCCTTTCGCCGCTTCGACGTCGGCGCCGATACGCACGAAATCGAACAGGCGCCAGCGCAGCCCGACGAGGCCGGCCGCCTGGTTGGCGCCGCCCGAGAACAACGTGCCGGCAGCGGCGGAGGTCGCGCTGCCGAGGAAGGCGTTCAGCGAAACCGTCGGGTAGTACTCGCCGATCGCGGCGCCAATGCTTGCATTGGCCGCGGCGAGGTGACGTTCGGCGGCGATCAGGTCGGGACGTCTTTGCAGCAGATCGGCCGGCGTGCCCATTTCCGCGAGCGACGGCGCAACGGGGATCCCGGCGGGCGGGCTCAGCTCCGCGCGGTGCGTGCCGGGAGGCGTGCCGAGCATCACGTCGAGGGCGTTCGACGCTGCATCGAGCGCCGCGAGCAGGACGGGCACGCCGGCCTGAACCTGATCGAGCGCGCCTTGCGCCTGCTGAACCTGATAGTCGGCCGCCGCACCCTTCGAATACAGGAGTTTCACGTCCGCGAGCAGTGCCTGCTGCGTCTGCACCTGTCGGGTCGCGATGTCCAGACGGGCCTGGAGCCCCCGGATCGTGACGTAAATGTCCGCGGTCTGGGCCGCGACGGCAAGGCGGGTGGCGACCGCCGCCGCCTGCGTCGCCGAGTAATCGGCGAGCGCGGCTTCACGCTGGCGGCGCAGACCGCCAAAGATGTCGATCTCCCAACCGGCCTCCAGGTTGGTTTCGTACTCGGTGCCCCAGCGCGCGTAACCCGGCGTGGCATTGAGCAATTGCCCCAACGGCGTGTCGACGGACTGATAGGCGCGGGCCGCCGACGCGGAAACCGAGGCCGACGGGAGGAGCGCCGCGTTGGCCGTGCCGAGGCGTGCGCGCGCCTGAGTGATTTGCGCGACGGCCTGGGCCAGATCCAGGTTCTGCGCCAGCGCCAGCGAAACGTAGCGCGTGAGCAGCGGGTCGTTGAAGCTTTCCCACCAGGCGGACAGATCGGCAACCGGAGCCTGTGCCGTGCCGGCGGGCGGCTTGGTCATGTAGTGCTGCGCCAGCGGCGCATCCGGGCGGTGGTAGTCGGGACCCACGGCGCACGCTGAAAGGGCGGCGACGCTGGCCAGGAGAACAAGTGGACGGTGCAGGGGCATGATCATCTCGGGAGCGCAAAGGGAGAGCGGATGGTGTGACCAATATACAATATGGTCACAAGTTGTCAACTCACGGCTGAGCGGCTAAGCTTGAGACATGAACAAACCGACTCCCTCCGCCTCCCCGTCCCGCGGCCCCTCGGACCACGAAGTTCGCGCGCAGATCGTCGACGCCGCAACGGAATACTTCAGCCGCTACGGCTTCGAAAAGACCACCGTTTCCGACCTCGCGAAGGAAATCGGGTTTTCGAAAGCCTACATCTACAAATTCTTCGATTCCAAACAGGCGATCGGTCAAGTCATCTGCGCGAATCGTCTCGCCGCGATGATCGCCGCGGTCAAGGAAAACATCGAAGGAGCGCACAGCGCGACGGAAAAATTTCGCTGCATGTTCAAGACCTTGCTGGCATCCGGAAGCGAGCTCTTCTTCCAGGATCGCAAGCTCTACGACATCGCCGCCGTGTCGGCCGCATCGCCCTGGCCATCGGTCCAGGGTTATGAGGACCAGATCCGGCAACTCGTCGCCGAGATCCTGCGGCTCGGGCGCGAAACCGGCGAATTCGAACGCAAGACCCCGCAGGACGAGGCAGTGAACGGGATCTTTCTGGTGATGAAGCCCTATTTCAATCCGCTGCTGCTCCAGTACAACCTCGACGGTGCGGAACAGGCGACGACCCAACTCGCGAACCTGGTCCTCAGAAGTCTCGCACCATGAATCTTGTTGTGACTATTGACTAAATTGGTCACTGGTATCAGAATGAGGGCTCCTGTTCTTTGCGAGAGGGGACCTCATGTTCCGGCGCCATCATTTTGTCTACACACTGGGCGTGGCTTCGCTTGCGCTCGCGGCATGCGGCGAGCATCCGGCTGCCGATCCGCGCACCGAGGCGCCACTTGTACGTACGAGCGCCGTTCACGGCGCGGCGGGGGCGAGCCGGTCGTTTTCGGGTGTCGTGGGCGCCCGCGTTCAGAGCGATCTCGGTTTCCGGGTTCAGGGCAAGGTCATCGAGCGGCTGGTCGACGCGGGCCAGGCGGTCAAGCGCGGCCAGCCGCTGATGCGCATCGATCCGATCGATCTGGGGCTGCAGGCCCGTGCGCAGCAGAAGCTCGTGGATGCCGCGCAGGCGCGGGCGACGCAGACGGCCGCCGACGAGGCGCGCTATCGGGATCTCGTCGCGGCAGGCGCGGTTTCGGCATCGACCTATGACCAGCTCAAGGCGGCCGCGGATTCCGCGAAGGCCCAGCTCGTCGCGGCGCAGGCGCAGGCGGTGCTCGCGAACAACGCGTCCGGATACGCCGTCGTCATGGCGGACGCCGACGGCGTGGTGGTCGAGACGCTGGCGGAGCCTGGCCAGGTCGTCGCGCCGGGGCAAATCGTCGTGCGGCTCGCGCATGCCGGCCCCCGCGAGGCCGTCGTCCAGCTTCCCGAGACGCTGCGTCCCGCATCCGGCTCGATTGCCGAGGCGACGCTGTACGGCGCGGCCCGGAAGCCCGTTCCCGCCGTCCTGCGCCAGCTCTCCGATTCCGCGGATCGGCTGACGCGAACCTACGAGGCGCGGTACGTCCTCCAGGGCGCGCTGTCGAATGCGCCGCTCGGCGCGACCGTGACGCTCGATCTCGCCGGCGATGCCGGCCACGCAACCGCCGGCATGGTGGTGCCGGTCGGCGCCGTGTTCGATCCGGGCTCGGGCACCGGGGTCTGGACGGTCGACCGGGCCCAGTCGCGTGTGACCTGGCGCAAGGTGCGTGTCACCGCATTGAGCGACGACAGTGCGACGGTGACAGGCGACCTTCGCGAGGGCGACCAGGTCGTCGCGCTCGGTGCCCAGTTGTTGCACGACGGAGAGCAGGTGCGTCTCGACAAGATGATCGCGGCATCCGTCTCCGCGCAAGGAGCGGCGCAATGAGCGGCTTCAACTTGTCGGCGCTCGCGGTGCGGGAGCGCTCGGTCACGCTGTTTCTGATCATCCTGATCTCGATCGCCGGCGTGATCGCTTTCCTGAAACTGGGGCGGGCCGAAGATCCGCCCTTTACCGTCAAGTCGATGACGGTCATTACGGCGTGGCCCGGCGCGACCGCTCAGGAAATGCAGGACCAGGTGGCCGAGCCGCTCGAAAAGCGCATGCAGGAACTGCGCTGGTACGACCGGACCGAGACCTATACGCGGCCGGGGCTGGCCTTCACCACCGTGACCTTGCTCGACAGTACGCCGCCCGCGGACGTGCCCGAGGAGTTCTACCAGGCGCGCAAGAAGCTGCATGACGAGGCGGACAACCTGCCGCCCGGCGTGATCGGCCCGCTCGTCAACGATGAGTACTCCGACGTAACGTTCGCGCTGTTCGCGCTCAAGGCGAAAGGCGAGCCGCAACGAGTGCTGGTGCGCGACGCCGAGGGATTGCGCCAGCGGCTCCTGCATGTGCCGGGCGTCAAGAAGGTGAACATCATCGGCGAGCAGGCGGAACGGATCTATGTCTCGTTTTCGCACGACCGGCTCGCGACGCTCGGCGTGACGCCGCAGGAGATCTTCGCCGCGTTGAACAACCAGAACGTTCTGACGCCGGCCGGTTCGATCGATACGGCGGGCGCGCAGGTGTTCATTCGCGTCGAAGGCGCGTTCGACAAGCTGCAGACCATTCGTGACACGCCGATCGTCGTTCAGGGCCGCACGTTGAAGCTCTCCGATGTGGCGACCGTCGAGCGCGGTTACGAAGACCCGGCCACGTTCGAGATTCGCAACAACGGCGAACCGGCGTTGCTGCTCGGCGTCGTGATGCGGGACGGCTGGAACGGGCTCAACCTCGGCAAGGCGCTCGACGCGGAGGTCGCGTCGATCAACGGCGGGATGCCGCTGGGCATGAGCCTCACGAAGGTGACCGACCAGGCCGTCAATATCCATTCGGCCGTCGACGAATTCATGGTCAAGTTCTTCGTCGCGCTGCTCGTGGTGATGGTCGTGAGCTTCGCGAGCATGGGATGGCGCGTCGGCATCGTCGTGTCGGCGGCGGTGCCGCTGACGCTCGCGGGGGTCTTCGTCGTGATGGCCGCCACGGGCAAGAGCTTCGACCGCATCACGCTGGGTTCGCTGATTCTCGCGCTGGGCCTGCTCGTCGACGACGCGATCATCGCGATCGAAATGATGGTCGTGAAAATGGAGGAGGGCTATAACCGCGTCCAGGCGTCGGCTTACGCCTGGAGCCACACGGCCGCGCCGATGCTGTCGGGCACGCTGGTCACGGCGGTCGGCTTCATGCCGAACGGCTTCGCGCGCTCGACGGCCGGCGAATACACGAGCAACATGTTCTGGATCGTCGGCATCGCGTTGATCACCTCGTGGGTCGTGGCCGTCGTCTTCACACCGTACCTCGGCGTCAAGCTGTTACCCGACATTGCCGTGATCGAAGGCGGCCACGAGGCGATCTACAACACGCGGAACTACCAGCGTTTTCGCTGTTTCCTCGGGCGCGTGATCGGCCGCAAGTGGATGGTCGCCGGGATCGTGGTGGCGTCGTTCGTCGTCGCCGTGATGGGCATGGGACTGGTGAAGAAGCAGTTCTTCCCGACGTCCGATCGCCCGGAAGTGCTCGTCGAAGTGCAGATGCCCTATGGGACTTCGATCGAGCAGACCGCGTCGGCAACGGAAAAGGTCGAGGCATGGCTCGCGAAGCAGCCGGAAGCGCAGATCGTGACCTCGTACATCGGGCAGGGCGCTCCGCGCTTCTATCTGGCCATGTCCCCGGAGCTGCCGGATTCGTCCTTCTCGAAGATCGTGATCCGCACGAACGATGAGCGTCAGCGGGAAGCGCTCAAATTCCGTCTGCGCAAGGTCATCGCCGAAGGACTGGTGCCCGGGGCGCAGGTTCGCGTCACGCAGCTGGTGTTCGGCCCTTACTCGCCTTACCCCGTTGCGTTCAGGGTCATGGGCCCGGACGCGGGGACGTTGCGCACCATCGCCGCGCAGGTCGAGCGGACCATGAACGCCAGCCCGATGATGCGAACGGTGAACGCCGACTGGGGGCCGCGCGTTCCCACCGTGCATTTCACGCTCGATCAAAATCGTCTCGGGTCGTTCGGGCTGACGTCCAGCTCGGTCGCGCAGCAACTGCAATTCCTGCTGACCGGCATTCCCGTCACGCACGTGCGCGAGGACATTCGTTCGGTGGAGCTGGTCGCGCGTTCGGCGGGAGACACCCGGCTCGACCCGCAACGGATCGAAGGATTCACGCTGATCGGAAACGCAGGGCAGCGGGTGCCGCTCTCGCAGGTCGGCAAGGTCGACATCCGCATGGAGGATCCGATCCTGCGCCGTCGCGATCGAACGCCGACGATCACCGTGCGTGGCGATATCGCCGAAGGATTGCAACCGCCCGACGTGTCGACCGCGATGCTCGCGCAATTGCAGCCCATCATCGCGAAGCTGCCGGGCGGCTACCGGATCGAGGAGGCCGGCTCCATCGAGGAGGCCAACAAGGCGACCAATGCGCTCGCGCCGCTGTTCCCGATCATGATTGCGCTGACGCTGCTCATCATCATTTTCCAGACGCGCTCGATTGCCGCGACCATGATGGTGTTCGCAACCAGTCCGCTGGGTTTGATCGGCGTGGTGCCGACGCTCCTGCTGTTCAATCAGCCCTTCGGCATCAACGCATTGGTGGGGCTCATTGCGCTGTCCGGCATCCTGATGCGCAACACGCTGATCCTGATCGG
This sequence comes from Burkholderia theae, assembly GCF_048565265.1. Lineage (NCBI taxonomy): Bacteria > Pseudomonadati > Pseudomonadota > Betaproteobacteria > Burkholderiales > Burkholderiaceae > Burkholderia > Burkholderia theae. The sequence continues at coordinate 114,680 of NZ_CP183463.1, read as the reverse complement.
CCAGATCGAAGAGAACACGCGTGCGGGCATGGCGCCGTTCGATGCGGTGGTGGAGGCCACCCTGCAGCGCTCGAGGCCCGTGATCCTGACTGCGGTTGCCGCGATGCTTGCGTTCATTCCGCTGACCCATTCCGTGTTCTGGGGCACGCTGGCGTATACGCTGATCGGAGGAACTTTCGCCGGAACGATACTGACGTTGGTGTTTCTGCCAGCGATGTACTCGATCTGGTTCAAGATCCGGCCCGGGGCAGAGGAAAGCCACTCTGCGCTCGAACCCAGCGCCAGCGTGACTTCGTAGACATGTGCGCTCCGGGCGATGAGGGGCTCGCCCGGGGCCGTCGATGTGAACCAGGGAGGCCTTTGATTTCTGTGCAATTTTCCGGTTAGATCCACCTCAACCTGGCGGTGCTTTGCGTCAAGGCCCCAATTTAATAGTCAAAATAATCATAGGCTTGCTGACTATACGATACAGTGGGGCAGGCGAGCGATTCCGAGCTTCGTACCACGGCGAACTCGGGACTATTGAGATGGTCCAGTTGCTCGGCAGCAAGGTCATGGCCGGCAATTTCAATTGAAGGATTGACCCTCTTGTGCGCTGCGCCGATCGAAGCCGTGAGCAGTCGGCTTACCTATGGATCGCCGATGTTGCTGAAATCGGCATGCAGGTGTGTCATCCCGGTTCTCCCGATTCAATGAAGTTTGGTCACGGCCACTGGAGTCGGTAGCCGCCTGGCTGTGGTCGGTGAAGTTCTCATGCAACCAGCGGGCGGTGCTACGGAGACCGGTGCGATTGCCGCAGCGGCCAGCCTTGCTCGGATCACGAACAATCGATCGCCACGGCGTTTGTCGACTGACTGAGCCTGATCTCGCCCAGGTAGGTGCTGTCGTCCAATTCGCACTCGCGCCAAGCGTTGCCGAGGGCATGTCGGATTTTGACTCGGTAGGGGCCGCTGCCCCTGGCCAGGCCGTCGAACCGGAAATCGCCGAAGCCGTCCGAGACGGTTTCGGCTACCTGCCGATTGCCGACGTACAAGGTGACGGCCGCATCCGTGACACACTCGACCACGTCTCCTGCCTGGACACTGACACTTCCGCCGACGAAGCACGTTTCCCAACGCTCGAGGCCGCTATACCAGACGCGGGGCTTCGTGCCCAGGTTGGGTCGCAATACCTTGAGTCCCTCGCGTCGGGCCTTCTCAGTCATCGCTGCGTCATCGAGCTTGACCGTCTCGAAAACATCGGTGGGGCACGACTGCTGACAACGCGGACGGGACCACCCCTGGTCGAGCAAATGAGCATCGAAGATCCAGATCTGGGGCAGTTGCAGCTCTTCGTTCCAGACGATCGCCTTATAAGGGCAGGCCTTGACGATGTCCTTTCGGCCTCGCGCCTTGTCCGGATCGATGATGACGATGCCGTCGGCGCGCTTACGAATGGCGCTACCGCCCACACGTATGCAGGGCGCGTCGTCACAGTGGTTGCACATGACCGGCAGATAAGTGGTCTCGATCATATGCGAATCACCCTGTACACGACGCAGGATGCGGATAGGGCTCTCGGCGCTGGCCGCAGCGGGTGCCGCGTAACCGGGGAAGTCGTTGCCGACGTGCTCGTCCCGCGCGGCGATCACGCAGTTCTGGCAGTTCTCGCAACGGCCGACTTTGATAATCAGGTTCCACTTGCTCATTTGAAATTCCTCAAGCTGCGCGACCGAGCATGAACGCCTCGGCACCGCGCCATTTCTCGACCTGCACCAGGCAGGAATTCGGACTCATGCTGCTGGTGCCGGAGGTCTGCGGCCGGTCGGGGGTAAGCATGTTCATGCAACCGCCAATCTCGACTTGCTCGCCGTCGATTTCGATCAGCTGAAATTCAGCGCTCGCCTCGTAGGATTTCACCACTCCAGCGTTCACCAGGGGCGAGACATCGGCCGCGCAAATCACGGCGCCGCGGTCGTTGTGCACTTTGACGAGATCGCGATGGGCAATGCGTCGAATGGCGGCGTCAGCCGGATTGAGCCTCAGCAGCCAGAACCGGTGCCCTGCGATCAGTGCGCGATGATCGTCGATGCCGTTCACCGCAGAATTCTTGCCGTCACAATGGGTATGAAAGCTGTAGCGGCTGTGGGTGGCGATCAACTGCAGCGGGTAGCGCCGAGCCAGGTCCGAGCGCAGACCTTCCCAGGAGGGGATATATCGGTTGAGCGGTGGCCGCTCGGGATTGTCCGCAGTGTGCCGCTTCAGCAACTCGGGTACGAACTCCAGCTTGCCGCTCGGCGTCTGCAGGCCCCTGCCGAACTTTTCCGAGAACTGTGACGGCAGCGGATGAGGTTCCGGCAGGTCCTTCTTCCTGTCTTCCGCATACCAACGCATGTCCACGGGATGGCGAAGCTCGGGCTTTTCGGGCGGCACGACGAAGTAGCCCTTGCGGCAGAATTCGCGCCACGAAATGTGATCGGGCAGGTCCGACGAGTCGAAGACGCGCTTGACCCAGTCGAGATCGCCGCAGCCTTCGGTGAAAACGCCACCCAGGCCCAACCGAGTCAGGATGGCGGTGAAAATGTCGTAGTCGGAGCGGGACTCGCCCAAGGGTTCGATGCACTTGTGCTGCAGCGTCAGCATGCGATGGTTGACCGTGCCATACCCATGGTGGGCGTAGCCGCCCGAATTCGCCCATTCTCCGATGTCCCAGCGCTCCAGCGAAGTGCACGCAGGCAGGATGATGTCGGCGAACTGGGCTTCGCCTTCCATCCAGATCGACTGATTGACGACGAATTCGATGCTCGAGTGCCGGTAGGCCTCCGTCCAGCGTCCGGAATTCGTCACGGTACTGAACGCGGATCCGCCGTAGCGATAGATCATGTGGATCGGCGAATAGCCGGGCATCGGGTAGGTGAACGGCGCAAACTGGGCTTCCTGGGACATGCCGTCCCAGAGATAACCGGTGGCGTGACCGTTGATAATCGCATCGGGCATCTGCTGTCGCGGCACCATCTGCTTGACGGGATTCATGGTCAGGATATGCGGCATGCGCTGGTAGTTGTCCACCGCATTGGCGGTCCACGCCAGGTCGCCCGAAATTCCGCCGTCCGCGTAGCCAGGGAAGTAGAACTGGAGATCGTGCGGGACACCGATTTCGAGGCAGCCGAAATTCACCCCCGGCTTGCCCCAGCCCTGCATGGACATCATCATGATCATGCAGCGCGCCCATTGCGCCCCGGTCGCGCCGCGGCCCGCGCCACCGAATCCCGCGCCGGTCATCCCGACGGCGAGATGCACCTTCTTCTTGCCCCATAGGCGCGCAAGCGCACGGGCGTCCTTGGCCGGCACGCCGGTCTCGCTCTCCTGCCACTCGGGAGTCTTCGGGGTACCGTCGGTCTCGCCCAGAAGGTAGGCTTTCCAATCGTCGAAGCCGGTCGTGCGCGTCGCGACGTAGTCCTTGTCGTACAGGCCCTCCACGGTCCAGACGTACATGATGGCGGTAGCCAGGGCGGCATCGGTTTGCGGCCGGATCGGGATCCAGCGGCCGCCCAGCAGCTGTGCGGTCGGATTGCAGTGCGGGTCGATGTGAACGAACTCGATGCCGAGCTCCTTGGCCCACAGGCGGCGCGGCGTTCCTTCGAATCCGGCATAGGCCCCGTTGGTACTTTCGGGGTCGCAGGACCAGAAGACGATCATTTCGGCTTCCTTGAGACCATCCTCGAGGCCGCCATAGCCGGAGGGCACGCCGACGCGCATCGAGTTGCCGAAATGATGCATGGCGCCCCAGTACCAGCCTTCCCAACTATCCGGATTCGCGGCGACCCGGGTGAAGCCGATCAGGTTGGCGAAGCGCGTCAGCGCGCTGAGGTAGTAGCCCACGTTACCCCACTGATGGTGGGACGACATCGGGAACGTGATGGAGCCGGGGCCGTGAATACGCTTCTGCCGGTTGATTTCCTTGGCAACGATGTCCAGGGCCTCGTCCCAGCTGATACGCACATAGCCGGACTTGCCGCGGTTCTGCGGATTGCGCTCGCCGTCAGGGTCGAAGTCGACGCGTTTCATCGGGTGAAGGATGCGCTTGTCGGAGTAGACCAGCGATTTGAGGGTCAACGCGTGGGGCGCGACCAATCCACGCCGTGGTGGGCTGAAGCGGCGTCCACGTGCCTCGATCACCCAACTTGACGCATCGGTATCGTCCAGCTCGATGGGGGTCACGCGGACGATGCGTCCATCCTTGACGTAGACGAACAAGGGCCCGCCATTGGTACAGGTGGTGTAGCGTCTGGTGCCGTCGCGCATGGGCGTGCCCATCGGCAGGCCGACGGTGCGCATCATGCTCAGGGTTTGCATGAGCCAAACCAGCAGTTCGTCGTCGCCCTCGGTGACCACCTTGAAGTTCTTGGCGGCGTGGACGATTTCGCCCTGGTCCGGGCTGGGCGAAAGGAACTTCAGGGCCGTGGCGACATCCTTGAAGGCCATGCGCACGTCGGGCCGCGGATGCTTGCCGGCGCGCGACCGAATGCGGCCATTCCTGAACTCGATGGCGCGACCGATGCTTTGATCCATGAGCCCGATCCACGCGACGAGATTGCGCTCCTTGAGGCGATCACGATAGGCGGGGAAGCGGCGCGCCGTCAGGTCCAGAACCTTGGGCAAGGCAAAAAGAATGGTCTTGAGAGCCTGTCGTTTCATCGTTCGATCCAAAGTGTTGCTTCCATGCGGGGGACTGGCATTGGGGCGCACCCGTTAGAACGTATAAGCGACGTTCAGGAAAACGTTGACGGGATTGAGTCGGAGCGTCGATGTGGAAACGATCTGCGTCCCGGTCGCGGTCTGTCCGTATAACGTGAGATGGGTCTTCACCGGCATGTAGCCGACGGAAGCACCGACAGACCAATGTTTGGTCATCGCGTAACTCGCCCCGAGCTCGAACACCGGGTTCCACGATGAACTGAGTGTCGCGCGCGCCGAGCCGCCCGGCCCGAAGCTGTCGGAGACGAACTGGCGATTGGTCGCCCGAACCTGGGTGAACCACGTGTAGTTGACGCCAAGTCCTACGTACGGACGGAATTTCGATTCAGCTGAAAACAGGTGATATCGAAGTTCGATGGCGGGCGGCATCGGCCTTGTCGTGCCGAGGGTGCCGTACTTCTGCAACGTCCCGTCACCGACCAGATTGACTGTCAGTGGCAGTCCAAACAGCATGGCGACACCAATGTTGTCGGTGACGTAGTACTCGGTGGTGATGCCCATCGTATCCGTCGAGCTGGCATGCGCCCCGGTACCAGCCATTTGCTGATTCACCGTTACGCCGCCGACACTTTGCACGGTCAGGGGCGTCGCGTCGCCCTGGGGCGCGACGTGCAGCCATCCAACCGACGTAGTGATGCTTCCGGCGGTCTGCGCATCTGCGTTGTCGGCAAGTGCTGCCGTGCAGATGCAAACCACCGCACCTGCGAAACTCGTCGTTCGCCTCAATTTCATCTTGCGTCTCCTCTGTCTCGGTCCGATTAAAGAACTACAGTTAATTTGGATACCTTATTGATCGTGACGAGCCGCTCTCGGAGTATGTGTTGTCGCGGCTAGTCGCGCGCCTTCGTCACCGCAGATCTGTTGCTGCCGGACCGGACGATCGAATGGGTTCCGCTGCGAACGAGATCGAGAATGCAAACGGAAAACGTCCCAGCACGAAGCGCGCGGCAGTCTCGAGCCCGGGATTGCTCAGCTCGACCGAGACCGACATTCCGCCGGAACCACTGGTCGAGACGTCGACTGATGCGCCTGGCGCTCCGCCCTGGTCCAATGCCGCGCGGAGTGCGTCACTCGTCTCGCGGCGCTTGAGTTCCGGTTTGAATATCTTGCCGACGCCGGTGAGCGGGATCGCTTCGACGATTCGGACGTGCTTGGGCAGGGCGGCGCGTTCCGCGATCTCCTGCTGCATGAACATTTCCAGATCGTGTTCGCTAGCGGTCATGCCCGGCTTGAGCTGAACATACGCGACCGGCAACTCGCCGGCATATGCATCGGGGCGCCCGATCGCCGCTGCAATCTGGACCGCCGGGTGTCGATGCAGCGGTTCCTCGATCGTCGCCGGGTCGATATTGTGTCCGCCGCGGATGATCAACTCCTTCTTGCGGCCGGTCAGCCAGAAGTAACCGTCGATGTCGCAGCGGCCGAGGTCGCCGGTGTTGAGCCAGCGCTTGCCGTCGCCGAGATCGAGCCACAGGGCCTCGTTCTGGTCGGGACGCGTGTAGCCGGTGAACACGTTCGGCCCGGAGATCACGAGCAACCCCTCCTCGTTAGCCGCGCAGTCGCGCAGATACCGTCCCGCATCGTCCACGACGACCGCCTTCATCGCCTGGAAGGGGATGCGAAGCCCGATTGATCCCAGCCGACGCTCGCCGTTCGGCGGGTTGACGCTGCTCACGCACGTTCCTTCGGTCAGGCCGTAACCTTCGAGAATCCGGATGCCCGTTTTTTCCTGGAAGGCCCTGAAGACGCCGACCGGCATCGGCGCGGCACCGCACAGGCCGTATTCGAGCGAGTCAATGACATGATCCTCGGAGGGAATGTCGAGCAGCGAAGCATAAAGCGTCGGGACGCCACTGAAGAAATTGATGTGATGATGTTCGACGACTTCCCAGAAGCGTTTGACGACGCCGTCGCCCCGGTAACCCTGCGGTGTGCCGAGCACGACATGGGCACCGCGCGAGAATGGCAGGAGGCCGGTCACCATCGCGGCGTTGACGTGAAAGAGCGGCAAGCCGCAAAAAGTCGTTTTGCCGGGGCCGATACTGTCGGCGAGGAACCGGCCGGCGCTCCAGGCATTCGCCACTTCGTTGCCGTGACTGCGCATCGCGATTTTTGGCAACCCGGTGGTTCCACCGGTGCAGAAGTAAGAGGACATGTCGCCGGGTTGAATGCGGCGCGCATTGTCGAGCGCCGTACCGGATTCCTGCGCGATTGCCGTACCGAAGTCGTGGATCTGGATGTGCGCAGGCACGGCGCTGCGCAAACCGCCATCGCCGTACAGCTGCGCACACGCGTCGTGCTGGAGCGTGCGTGCCGCTGACTGCGCCATGCCCCGCACGCGATCGGCCAGGTTGACCAGCACGAGATGCCGCAGCGGCTCGACCTCATGAAGGATGTCCGCGACTTTTTGCCAGAGATCGATCCCGGGAAATGGCGCGAGCGTCACGAGCACGCTGGCGCCGGCGGCTTTGAGCAGCTGACCGATCGCTTCACCTTCAAGCAGCGGATTGATCGCGCATACGATGCCGGTCGCCTGTCCGCCCCAGATCACGAAATGCGTTTCGGGCAGATTGGGCAGCAAATAAGCGATCACCGACTGCGAATTCACACCGAGGCGCGCGAACATGTTGGCCGTGCGCGTGATGTCGCGGACCAGCTCGCGATAGGTCCAGCACTCGGCGTCGCGGTGCGCGTCGGCGGTCATGAAAAAGGAGAGGGCGGGGGCGGACGGATCGATGGCCGCACCGGCGCAAATCATCTCGTACGTGCTGGCCGGAAGGTTGGCCGGAAGGCCCTGCGCTTCGATTGCCAGCACGTCGTCCTGGGTCGCGATACCGTTCATGCTGCTTCGTCCACGATCTCGTTACGTTGCACGCCCAGGTCGATCGACCCGTCGCGGCTCGCGATCCGGGCTTCGACGATGTCTCCGGCCTTCAGATACTGCGCTCGCCCCGCCTGCACCTTCATGAACATCTTCCATTTGACGGATTCGGGAAAAAGCGCGACGGCTCGCTGCTTGAGCGGCGACGGGATGCTGAGTGCGCAGCCGGCCGGCGTGCCGGTCGCGAGCAGGTCGCCGGCGCGAAGGTCGTGCACGCCCGACAACTCGGTCAACGTTTCCGCCGGACCGTAGACGAGGTTCGATGTCGAGTCCTGCTGGCGCACCGCGCCGTTGACTGTCAACGTCAGGTCGAGCGCCTTCAGCTTCGGGAAGTCACGCCGCTCGAGCAGGCACAGATAGGGGCCGACCGGGCCAAACGTCCGGAAGCTCTTGCCCTTGTAGAACTGCATCTGCGGGATCTGGACATCGCGCGCGGAATAGTCGTTGACGATCACGGTGCCGGCGACATAGTCGTGCAGGTTCGCGTCGGTGATCTGCTGATGAGACGTGATGTCGCGTTTGAGGATGAGGCCGAGCTCGATTTCGTAGTCGAGAAACCGGACGTGCCGGGGTTTCACGACTTGTGAGTCGGCGGCGACGATGCAACTCGTCGCCTTCGTGAAGATCATGTTGAACTTTTTCGCGTCCGGATCCATGCCGGATTCGATCATGTGCCGACGGTAATTCGCCCCCTGGCAAACGAACTGCTGGTTGGCGGTCACCGGTGGCAGCCACTCCACGTCCGACTCCGGAATCGTCGGTCCGTCGAGCGAGACGAGTCGTTCAACCGGATTCGCCGCGAGAAAGCTCGCGGTTGTCTCGAAGTCGCCGGGAATCGGCGTGACGGCGCCGTTGGCGACCACACCCCATTGGGCGCGGCCATGATGCCGGAAGTGCAGGACATGCAGTGACATGAATGTGTCTCTCGTGAGTCGAACAGGCGGATGGGGATCAGGCGAACAGCTTCGCCAGGGTCAGCAGCTTGCTGATTGTCAGATCGGGACTGCGGCGCAGGTTGCGAAGCAGCGCCGCGAGGCTCGACGGCGTGAACCGGGGTTTCGTGAAGCTGCGCGGCATCGTCGGGCCCCACTGCGCCATCGCTTCGCGGCTGACCGCGTGCACGCCCGTCGGCTCGTCGGCCGTGAAAAGGTCGCCGTCGCAATAGTGTTCGTGCTTGTCGCCCCATGGATCCTGCCAGTAGTCGAAGATCTGGCTGCCGAGAATGTGCCGGCCGATGCCCCACGCGTGCGTCCACCCGTTGTCGCGGAGCATGCGCTGGCCCATGCCGACGGCATCGGCGTCGACCAGTTCGTACGCGCTATGGCTATACGTCGGCACGAACCCTTGAGCGAGCGCGAGCGTATGGTGATCGGCCGGCCTCTCGCCGAGATCGAGCCGCATGAACGCAACGGCGGGTGAGCCGTCCGGCAGCACCTGGACGTCGCTGGGGATAAGCCCGAAATGCTGCGTGTACCACGCGCAGGTTTCCTGGTAGTCGGCGAGTTCGAGCACGACGTGCCCGAGCCGAATGATCTCGGGCGCGCGCACCGGCGGGCGCTGCGTCTCGTTGATCCGCACGGGGGTGTCGACTGAGTTGAACGGGAGCGGAGCACGATGCGGCAACGTGTCGGCGCGTGTCTGGCCGGCAATCGCATCGACCCGAAAACCCGACGGATCGGCGAGACGCACCCGGTGGCCGCCACCGGGCCAATCCGATGCCTCGATCGCCGACGCGCCAGGGACTTTGGCGAGCGCCTCCAGATCGGCACGGCTGTCGACCCGCAATCCGAAGCCCACGAAGCGGGCCTTCGGCGCCTGGCGAACCACATAGCAGAAGTGTGCGGTGCCCGTTCCACGCAGCAGCAACAGCGAGTCGTTCCGAAGCACCGTTCGGAGACCGAAGTCGTTGAGGAAGTGCTCCGCCTCGTCGAGATCGGGACGATCGAAGATCAGATAGGCGAGCGCCGACGCCTTCGTTGTGGGGTGTGGGTGGCGAGCCGGTTGTGTGGTGGTCAGTTTCATGGCGGATGACAATCAGGCGGATCGAATGGTGCTCGCGAAGGCACACGCCGTCGCACCGAGGGGCTTGCCGCGCAACGACAGGCATGCAATCGAATCGCGGCACGACGTGACTTGCCGGCCCGTGAAGATTGCGAAGTCGATCGTCGATTTCGCATGGAGGCGGCGCTCCTCGTCGCAGGTGCCGGGAGTCCGCAGCGCTTCGTCGCCGAGTGCGATTGCGCGTGGGGCGACGCGTATCTCGGCAGCCTTGTCGACGATCAAGACGTTGACTTCGTAACGAGCCCGCCGATTGGCCATTGCGGCGCCGAATGCGCCGAATCCTGCGATCAGTGTGCCGAGCGCCAAAGGCAGCGCACGCTCGGTCGAAGAGCGCGAGTTGTTGTCAATGGACGCGCGGGCGCCCGTGTGCAGTTGTGTCTCCACCGTATCTCCATTCGTCGTTCGATCGGTTCTTGAGGGTTTGTCAGCCACCTTTTGTGACATTAAAATCATAAATGATAATCTTGTCAATGTAGACGTTTGAATCTATACTTGGGCACGAACAAGCATCGGAAACGTCATGACGAATACCCCGAGTCGCCGGACACCAAAGCGCTCCGCTCCGGAAGCATCCAGTCCCGCGGTCGCCGAAGAGCGTGAGCCGCGTGGCGCGCGCCGCAAGCGGGAGACCCGTGCCCGCCTGCTGGACGCCGCGCTCAGACTGATGGCGCAAAAGGGCATGGAAGGCGTCGCCATCAACGAGATCACCGAGGCCGCCGACGTCGGCTTCGGCTCGTTCTACAACCACTTCGAATCGAAGGAGGCGATCTACGCCACTCTGGTGGAATCGGTATTCGAGGAGTTCGCGGATTCGCTCGATCGCTTGGCAAGCGGCCTGTCCGACCCGGCGGAAATCATCTCCGTCTCGGTGCGACATACGCTGATGCGTGCGCGGCGCGAGCCGGTATGGGGACACTTCCTGATACGCGAGGGCTTTTCGGCGCGCGTCCTGACGCTTGGCCTGGGTCAACGCCTGCTGCGGGACATCGAGCGCGGTATCGCCGAGAAGCGCTTCGTCGTTGCCGACCCATTCATCGGCTTCCTTTCGGTTGGCGGTACAGTGCTGACCGCGATTGCCGCCGAGCTCAACTTCGTCGCTCCGGGCGCGCCGGCGGCCGGTGTTCTCAAGGAACTCGGCTTCAGCGGAGAGCATTTTCCGGAGCGCACGGCGGCGACGCTTCTGCATACGCTGGGGCTCAAGCGTGCGGAAGCCGAGAAGATCGCAAGCCGGCCGCTGCCGGTTGTGGAGGCGGCTGAGACGGCACAGTGACACAACGAGGTGACGCAAGCGCCGGCGAGACCATCGCAAGCGCTTGTGCAGTACCCGTCAGCTGACTTGTTGCGCCGAGCCTGGCGTATTTCGTCCAGCCGGCACACGTCGAAGCGGGGCAGCGCATGGTCGATGCGGGCGTCATATCGGATGCTCGCCATCCGGACGTCGCACGAAAGGTCGCTTTCGCGGCTAACCCGCTGACCTCCTTTATTGCCAAATACGAGCAATTCCGGATGACGCTCCAGATAGTGCGCGAGTGCATTGAGCGACTGGAGCGTACGGGTCAGCTCCAGCATGGACTCGTGGACGACGGTTGGCATCGGCGAATCCTGCTGCAACGTCGACTCAAACGCGTTGAACGTGCGTTGTGCAGCGGCCAGCGTGTCCCGTGCGCGACACGCCCCGCTCGTCGGGGGTGGCCGAACAACTGGCTCGCATGCGCTAGCATGCCATTCTGACTGTTGCCGATTCCGTCGGACGAAATCCGGTCGAGCTTGCATGCGGTGTCGCCGATCCTGGTCGATGCACCGGAACGCAAGCCGATGTCTATGTAGTCGAGTTCTACAGGGCCGTGTAGACCACGTTGTTCCGCTTCGCGTATGCCCATTCGACGTAGCCGATCGCGCCCGGCAGGCGCTGCACGAAGGCCGCGACGCCGTCGTTGCCCTTGCGGGCGAGGATCGTGCCATCGTGACCCCGTGCGGCGCGACGTTCGGTGGGCCAGGCGCTGATCGAAACAGGCGAGGTCGCGTCGATTGATAACCACGTTGCATCAATCCTTCCAAAAATCGCACTTATCGTTTGATCGATGCCGGGCGAACATTCCAGAAAACGACAATCGACCAGCCTCATCCCGCGTATTTCAGGTTTTTCAGGAGACACCCAGATGCACCCCTCGTCCAGCCTTCCGGCCGAACGTTCGAAGGCCGCTGCGATCTTTCGCGTCACGGCCGGCAATTTTCTCGAGCAGTTCGACTTCTTCCTGTTCGGCTTCTACGCCACGCAGATCGCCAACGTCTTCTTCCCCGCGCAGAGCGAGTTCGCCTCGTTGATGATGACCTTCGCCGTGTTCGGCGCCGGCTTCCTGATGCGCCCGCTGGGCGCCATCGTGCTGGGCGCGTACATCGACGAAGTCGGCCGCCGCAAGGGTCTTATCGTCACCCTGTCCATCATGGCGAGCGGCACCATCCTGATTGCGTTCGTGCCGGGCTACGCGACCATCGGCCTGCTGGCGCCCGTGCTCGTGCTGATCGGGCGGTTGCTGCAGGGCTTCTCCGCAGGTGCCGAACTGGGCGGCGTATCGGTCTATCTCGCCGAACTGGCGACGCCTGGCCGCAAGGGTTTCTTCACGAGCTGGCAATCGGCCAGCCAGCAGGTTGCGATCGTCATCGCGGCGGGCCTCGGCTTCGCGCTCAATCAGTGGCTGAACGCATCGCAGATCGCCGCCTGGGGATGGCGCGTGCCGTTCTTCGTCGGCTGCATGATCGTGCCGTTCATCTTCATGCTGCGCCGCAACCTGGAGGAAACCCAGGAGTTCAAGGCCCGCAAGCATCGTCCGGGGATGAAGGAAGTGTTCGGTACGCTGGTCCAGAACTGGGGCGTCGTGGTCGCTGGCATGATGCTGGTCGCGATGACCACCACGAGCTTCTATCTGATCACGGTGTACGCGCCGACCTTCGGCAAGACGGTGCTGCATCTGAGCACCGCCGACAGCCTGCTCGTGACGCTTTGCGTAGGCGTGTCGAACTTCGTGTGGCTGCCGCTCGGCGGTGCGCTGTCCGATCGGATCGGCCGTCGGCCGCTGCTGGTCGGCATGACGATGCTCACCGTCCTGACCGCCTATCCGGCGCTGTCGTTCCTCGCTCACGCGCCGTCGTTCGCCAACATGCTGCTCGTCCTGCTTTGGCTCTCGTTCATGTACGGGATCTATAACGGTGCGATGGTCGTCGCGCTCACCGAAGTGATGCCGGTGCAGGTGCGTGTCGCGGGCTTCTCGCTCGCCTACAGCCTCGCGACGGCCGTGTTCGGCGGCTTCACGCCGGCCATCTCGACCGGGCTCATTCACATGACGGGCGACAAGGCAGCACCCGGCTACTGGATGAGCTTCGCCGCAGTGTGCGCGCTGCTCGCGACGTTCGCGCTCTACCGTCACCGCACGGCAACGCTCACGCCGGCGCATTGACGTTCGGCCCATCCGGAACTTCACCAACACACACGAGTTCGCATGACCACGACCATGAGAAATCAGCTCCTGAAATTTTGCGCGACCGCGCTCGTCGCCACCGCGGCGTTTGCGGTCAACGTGCAGGCGGCCGAGCTCCACGTGATGAGCTCGGGTGGCTTCACCGCCGCCTATAAACTGCTCGGCCCCCGGTTCGCGTCCACGACCGGCAATACGCTCGATACCGCGCTCGGCCCGTCGATGGGCCAGTCGCCCGAAGCGATTCCGAACCGGCTCGCGCGCGGCGAGCCCGCCGACGCCGTCATCATGGTCGGCTACGCGCTGGACGAACTGATCAAGCAAGGCAAGGTCATCCCCGGATCCCGCGTCGAACTGGCCGACTCGCGCATCGGCATGGTCGTGCGCGACGGCGCGGCAAAGCCCGACATCAGCACCGCCGAAGGTCTCAAGCAGGCGCTGCTGCACGCGAAGTCGATCGCCTACTCGGACAGTGCGAGCGGCGTGTATATCGAACGCGAGCTGTTCAAGAAGCTCGGCATCGAGGACCAGGTGAAGTCGAAGGCGAAGATGATTCCGCGGATTCCGGTCGCTTCTGTCGTCGCGAACGGCGACTACGAAATCGGCTTCCAGCAGGTCAGCGAGCTGCTGCCGGTCAAGGGGGCGACCTTCGTCGACAAGATTCCCGAATCGCTGCAGTCCGTCACGCGCTTCGCCGCCGGCATCCCCGTTGGCGCGCAGCATCCGAAGGAAGCGAAGGCGCTGCTCGACTATCTTGTGTCGCCCGACGTGCAGGCCGACGTGAAATCGACCGGGCTGGATTCCGCTTCCGCTCATTGAGCCCGATCGGCGGGAAGGCCTGCGTCAGACCGCCTTCCCGTCACCGCCGGCCGGCATCTGCCGTGACCGTGTTGTCATCGGCTCCGTTCGGGGATGCCGGGTCAGACATGGCGAGCCTCTGCGTAAGACGTGTACGATCGCACGCGCCTTCCCACGACGACACGAAGATCACCGCGCAGGCATTACTGATCACGCTGGTCAGCGCGCGCGCCTCGGACATGAAGCGGTCGATGCCGACCAGCATCGCCACCCCGGCGACGGGCAGGTCGGGCATGACGGCGAGCGTGGCGACCAGCGCAACCAGCCCGCTACCGGAAACACCAGCCGCACCTTTTGATGTGAGCAGCATGATGGCGAGCATCACCGCGATCTGCGACGCGGAGAGAGGCACGTCGCACGCCTGCGCGATGAACAATGCGGCGAGCGTCAGGTAGATCGCGGTACCGTCCAGATTGAAGGAATAGCCCGCCGGCAGCACGAGTCCCACGATACCCTTGTCGCAGCCGAGTGCCTCTAGCTTGACGATCAGACGCGGCAGAACGGGCTCCGTGGACGACGTCGCGAGGACGATGAGCAATTCTTCGCGCAGGTAGCGCAGGAGCCGCCACAGCGCGAAACCGTGCAGTCGCGCAAGCGGTGCGAGCACCAGCGTGACGAACAGCACGCAGGCCACATAGAAGGACGCCATCAGCTTCGCAAGCGAGCCGACCGAACCGATGCCAAAACGGCCCACTGTGAAGGCCATCGCGCCGAATGCGCCGAGCGGCGCGAGCCGCATGATCATCGCGAGCACGCGAAAGACGACCTGGGCGACGCCGTCGATCAGCGCAAGAACGGGCCGGCCGGCCCGCGGGTGCGCATTCAACGAGAAGCCGAACAACAGCGACAGCAGCAGCACCGGCAACACGTCGCCTTTGGCGAACGCGCCGAGCATCGTGTCCGGAATCACGCTCAGCCCGAACGCAACAAGCCCCCGCGGTTCCGCATGCTTCGCATACGGAGCGAGGATGCTCGCATCCAGGTGGTGGACATCGATGTGCATGCCGGCGCCGGGTTGCAGCACGTATGCGGTGACGAGCCCGAGCGCGAGCGCGGCGGCCGTCAACAGATAGAAGAGCGCCAGTGCCCGCACGATCGTGCGGCCGATTGCCTTCCCGTTCGCCAGCGACGTGATGCCCGAGACGATCGTGCAAAAGACGATCGGGGCGATGGTCATCTTGACCAGGCCGACGAACGCATCGCTGAGGGGCTTGAGCATCGCGCCCGCCGCCGGCCATGCGTGACCGATGCCCATGCCGAGCATCATCGCGAGCAGAACCTGCACGTAAAGCGATCTAAGCAGCCTGGCCAACCTCACTGTCCGTTCTTCCTTCGTGTCTCTCTGTCGTCGTTACACCGATGCGCCGCTGCGTGCGATACCGCCACGCTTCGCCTCGATGACCATCCGATGAAATGCCTCGGCGGCTGGTGTGAGCGGTCGTCCGCGCCGCTTCACGATTCCCACACGTCGTTTGACGACCGGTTCGACGAGCGGCACGCTCGTGAGAATAGGGTGGTCATGCCCGGGCATCGCCATCGAGGGTACCGCGGCGACGCCGAGCCCCGCTTCGATCAATCCGAGCAGGGTCGTCACGTGGCGTGTCTCGCAGACGCTCGGTACGTGCGGGGCGACGGCGGTCAGCGCCTGGTCGAGCAGCAGGCGGTTGCCGGAAGTCTTGTCGACCGACACATACTCGTGCTCGTAAAGTTCGTTCCAGGTCACGCGCTTCTTGCGAGCGAGCGGGTGGTCGCGGCGACAGGCGGCAACGAACCGTTCCTGGAGCAACACCTTGAACTCGATCTCCGCCTCCTGGCTGCCGATGAAGCTCACGCCGAAATCCGCCTCGCCGCTGATGACGGCCCCGAGCACCTCGTTGGCGCTTGCATCGAGCAGTTTCACCCTGATGCGCGGAAAGCGCTGATGATAGCGCGCGATGATGGCGGGAAGAAAGTAGTAGGCGACCGACGGCACGCATGCGATCGTCACATGGCCCAGGCGGCTCGATGAAACGTCGCGAATGCCGAGCAGGGCGGCGTCGAGATCGTCGAGCAGTTGTTCGGCACTCTGCGCGAACACGCGACCGACTGTGGTGAGCGAGACGCTACGCGTGGTGCGCTCGAATAGTCGTACGCCGAGCGCTTCCTCGAGCTTGTCGATACGACGGCTCAAGGCCGGCTGGGAAATGTTGACTGCGTCGGCGGCCTTTCGGAAGCTTCCCGTTTCCACAACGGCGCGAAATGCCTGCAAGTCGGTTAAATCGAAGTTGATCCCCACAGGCAGATCTCCGCCACTCAGATGCGGAGCATTGTGCATGATTCTGCCGGCGCCATGCGCGTTGCATTGCCTGAAACCCGATGTCTTCGGGTTTGCCCGCCGTTGTTGCCCGAACCGCGCACGATAGTCCCGCGGCGATGCGCCGACGCATTTTGCAAACGCACGCTGTCACGCGTCCGCGCTTCCGGATCCCGATCGTTCGGCGATCCGTTCGAGCGGCGAGTCGGCACCGCTCCAGCAGTGCCGTCGCACGCCCGGCACGCGCAGCCAGCACGTAACGGGCCGGTGAAAGCCCGGTCTCGTCGAGGCGTGTGATCCTTGCGCTGCGGCAGATCGTCGGATCATGGAAATCGAGGAGATTACCTGGCGACCAAGGTCGCGTGGATGATTTTTGGCAGCCACGCATACGCAATCGTTACCAGCGTCACGCCGACGACGAGCATCGGCACGACCATGGGCCACGCGCCCCACTGATAACGCGGATCGGCGAATCCGGCTGCCGTCTGTCCTACGCTGAAGGCGAAGAACATCATGATGAAGCCGGACCAGGATACGGCGCGGCCTGCAAGGTGAGGCAGGCCGCTGACCGCCCCTGCTTGCCCGCACGGCTGATGGATCCCGTGGCCGAGGCAATACACGCCATGCCCGGCGAGCAGCGGCCAGATGCTGCCGGGAAGCAGCGCACACCCCAATGCCTGAATCACCGCGCCGCAGAGGCTCAGCGTTGCGCCTTGCCGCACCGTTCGCAGCATGCTCTGACGTCGCAACAACAGGCGGCAGCCATACGTACTCAGGACATAGACGAGCGTACCGCCAGCCGGTATCCAGCCATAACGCTGGGGCGGGATGCCGAGCTGCCCGATGTAGATTGCAGGAGACAGCAGGAGAAAGCAGAACATGCCGGTGTACGTCGAGGCGGCCAGCAACGCCCATACCCTGAACGTGGCATTGCCGAATATCTCGCGCACGTCCCGGATCGAGCCTCGGTTCGAAGCGATTCTGACGAAGCTTTCCTCGAAGCCGTACCAGCACATGACGAGCAGCCCGAATGCATACAGGCTCATCCCCGCGAGCACCCATCGCCATCCGGCATGCTGTGCGACATACGCACCGAGAATCGGCGCGAGGAACGCCATCATCCCCATTCCCATGAAACCACGTGCCATCACGTACGGGCCATCGGCTGCCGAATACCGGTCGCGCACCGTCGCGCGCGCGCATACCAGGATCGCGGCCATGGCAAAACCCTGCATCGCGCGAGCGGCTACCAGCATCGCTGCGCTCGAGGCGAGCGCAGCCGCGAGCGCTGCCATCGCATAGAGCGCAAGGCCGCTCAGCAACACGGGACGGCGGCCGAATCGGTCGGACAGGCTGCCCATCGGCAATTGCCCGATACCGAATATCAATGCGAAAACCGTGAGGCTGACGCTGGCGGATCCCAGCGTTGCGGCGATTTCAGGCAGCGCCGGCAGGTAACTGTCGGTCGCCACCGGCTGGGCCGCCAGCAGAAGCGGCAACATGAGCGCGAAGTTCAGGCGAGCCGGGCGCATGGTGTCCGGCATGACGGTTTTCGGCACGGTATCAGGCATCGGTAACGCAAGCGGGCTCTGTCAGTGAGGGCGCGGCGCAAGCTGGAAATGATTGGCGGATGGGGCGCCGAACACGACGCCCCGTCGAACGCAGCCTAGCTGCCGACGGATCCTGGCACGTGTTCGCGCACGATGCGATGGCGCGACATCGCCGCGACGCGCAACCGGTCGTATTCTGCCTTGTCGACCGGTTGAGCGTTCGCTCGTCCCAGGTCGTTCATATGGACACGATGGGTCTCGCGTGCGCTCAAGGCTGCGAGCGACGCAATCACGGTGATGCCGAACGCGATCGCACCGACGATCAGCCAGACGTGATGTGCGCCGGGCGGCGCGACCGCCGTGAAAAGCGCGGGCAGCATCGCCGTGGCCGCGGTACCGAGGTTCTGCGCGATTGCCATCGCCGAGACGCGCGTGCGGGTCGGGAAGAGTTCCGGGTAAAAGGCGGGAAATACGGCGTTGTAGCCCTGATACACGACACCCCACATGAGCATCGACATCGCGAATGCGAGCGGCACGTTGCGGATGCTGATCGCATACAGGTAGGCAAACGCGAGCAGGCCGGCCGCCAGCGAGCCGACGATGATCGGCGGCCGGCGTCCGACCCGGTCGGACAGGTTGCCGACGAACGGAATCACGATCATCGCAACGATATTGCCCACCACCGTGATCCAGAGATAGATATCTTTCTGGAATCCGATTCCATACGCCGGCTGGACCGCATAGGCTGCGCCGAAGATCGTGGCGACGACCGGAATCACGTTCATCATCGACATGCAGGCAACGCGCACCATGTCGGGAAAGTGGTGCCTGAAAGCGTCGGCAACGGGCGAGCCGGTTTGCGACCGGTTGCGTACCGCTTCATCGAAGGCCGGCGACTCGTCGACCTCGCGGCGAATGATCAAACCCGCGACGATGACCAGCGCACTCAGCAGGAACGGAATGCGCCAGCCCCAGCTATCGAATTTTGCGGACGGCATGTAGTAGGCGAGCGGCAGGAACACGGCGGCGGCCAGCACTTGCCCGGCCTGCACGCCCTGTAGCGTGAAGCTGACGAAGTATCCGCGCCGACCGAACGGCGCGTGCTCCAGGATCATCGAGCTCGCGCCGGTGATCTCGCCGGCCACGGCGAAACCCTGCAGCAGGCGAAGCGCCACCAGCAACGCCGGCGCGATCAGCCCGGCTTGCTGATAGGTCGGCAGGAGGCCGACTCCGACGGTCGAGATTCCCATCAGGAACATGCAGAAGAGCAGGACGGCTTTCCGTCCGCGCGTGTCGCCGAGATGACCCAGCACGAACGCGCCGATCGGGCGGGACACATAGCCGACACCGTAAGTGGCCAGCGACGCGATGATGGCCGTCGTGGGGCTGCCGTGCGGAAAGAATATCTGCGGGAAGATCAGCGCCGATGCCGTGGCGTAGATGAAGAAATCGTAGTATTCGAGCACCGAGCCGATCCAGCCGCTGACGGCGGCTTTTCTCGATTGTTGCCTGCCCCTGGGTGTGTCTCGCAAGGTCGTGGTCATCGTCGTCTCCAGATATTGATATGTGTGCCGGGCAACGCGGGCGATGCGTGGAGTCGTCACTGCCCGATGTATCGACTCCGTTGTGTGACCTGACCGGGGCCCGTCGATACGACGCACGGCGAACCACCGCGGTGCGCCACGCCGTGCACCAGGGGACGGCTGTGCATGTGCGTCGGCCCCGCATCGGCGGCCGATGCGGGAATCGGCCTATTCCTCGCCGAGCGCCGAGACCGCGGCCCTCAGCGCCAGCAGATAGCTTTGGACACCGAAGCCGCAAATCTGCCCGCTGACGATCTCGGCCAGGACGGAGTGATGCCGGAACGGCTCGCGTGCATGAATGTTGGACATGTGCAGTTCGACGATCGGGCACGTGAGGATGGCAAGCGCATCGCGAATGCCGTAGCTGTAATGCGTCCATGCGCCCGCGTTGATCAGCACCGCATCCTGGCGTTCCTCGAAGGCGCGATGAATGCGCTCGCACATCGCGCCTTCGCTGTTTGTCTGGAACGAGTCCACCCGTACGCCCAGTTCCTCCGCCAGCCCTTGCAGCCGCGCATCGATCTGCGCGAGCGTGATCGTCCCGTACTGTGCCGGATCGCGCTTGCCGAACATGTTGTGGTTGATGCCGTGCAGCATCAGGATCTTCTTCATGCGACTCTCCATCGCGTGTTCAATCAAAGGGCACGGCCAGCCGATCGATCACCGAACTGGTCTTGGGGCGTACGCCGCGCCACCACGCGAACGCTTCGGCCGCCTGCTCGACCAGCATGCCGACGCCATCCGCGATCCCGTGCACCCCGGCGTTTTTCGCGAGCCGGAGAAACGGCGTCAGACGCTTGCCGTATGCCAGTTCGTAGGCCGTGCCGGCCGGACTGAACACGCTCGGCGGGACCGGCGGCAGGTCGCCGGTCAGGCTGGCCGACGTCGCATTGACGACCAGGTCGAAACGCCCCATCCGTGCGAGGTCTGCGTAGCCGCCGGCAACGAGCGGACCGCGTCCGGCAACCTGCGCGGCGAGTGCGCGCGCCTTGTCGACGTCGCGATTCGCGATGACCAGTTCCGCCGGTCCGGCTTCGAGGAACGGCAACAGCGCGCCGCGTGCCGCGCCGCCCGCACCGAGCACCAGGACACGCTTGCCAGCCATCGGCAGATTGAGGTTCGCCTCGATATCGCGAACCAGTCCGATTCCGTCGAAGTTGTCCGCCAGGATGCGGCCGCCGTCGAACTTGAGCGCGTTGGCCGCGCCCGCGAGCGTCGCACGCTCGCTGCGTTCGTCCGACATTGCGAACGCGTCGAGCTTGAACGGCGCGGTAACGTTGATGCCTTTGCCGCCGCCCTCGAAAAACGCACGAACCGCGGCAGCGAAAGCGCCTGCCGGCTCGACGGCCCCCTCGATCGCCGTATAGCTGATGTCCTGCCGCGTCTCCTGCGCGAAGAGGCCGTGAATCAACGGGGATTTCGTGTGCCCGATCGGATTGCCGATCACCGCGTATTGGTCGGTCATCATTGGCTCGCTTTTGAATAGAGGACGCCGTCGGCCTGCATCGCGTCGATTTCGGCCGAATCGAACCCGAGGGAAAGCGCGATTTCCGCGTTGTGCTGCCCGAGATCGGGCGCGACCTCGCGTATCGTCGTATCGCAATCGGAAAACCGGAACGGCAGGTTGGGCAAGCGCAGCGTCCCGTAGCGCGGATGCTGTTGTTCGACGACCATGCCTCTGGCCTGGATCTGCGGATCGTTCAATACCTCGTCGATGCGCTGCACCTTCGCGCACGGAACGTCGATGCCGTCCAGCAGTTCGAGCACCGACGCGACGGACCGCGCGGCCACCCACGGCTCGACCACCGACAGAATCTCCGCGCGGTACGCGTTGCGGCCGGTGCTGTCGCGAAACCGGGTGTCGGCGCCGAAGTCCGCCGGGCCGCCGTGCGTCGCGATCAGATCGGCGAAGCGTTTCCACGCGTCGTCGACTTGCGCGGCGATCACGAGATCGCCGTCCGCTGCACGGAATACGCCGTAGAGCGTCGAGGTCGGCATGTCGTGCCCGGTCTGCTCGGGCAGCACGCCCTGCAGCGTGTAGCATTGCACCGCATATTCGTGCATCGATACCAGCGTGTCGTACAGCGCCATGTCGATGTGTTGCCCGCGGCCGCTCTTCACGCGCCCCAGCAGCGCGGCGTTGATGGCCGCGACCGCATGAATGCCGGTGTACATGTCGCCGAGCGAGATGCGCAGTAGCGGCGGCCGCTCGCCTGGCGTGCCCACCATCTGCATGATTCCGCTCTTGGCTTCCGCGATCAGCCCGAAGCCCGCGCGATGCGCATCGGGACCGGTATGCCCGTACGCCGAAATCGAACAGTAGATGAGGCCCGGATTGCGCGCCGACAATTCGGCATAGCCGAGCCCGAGCTTGTCCAGTGCGCCCGGCCGATAGTTCTCGATGAACACGTCGGCGGAGTCGCACAGCCGCTGCATGAACGCCTTGCCGCGCGCGTCCTTCATGTTGACGCTCACGCCGCGCTTGCCCATGTTGAGCTGCAGGAAGTAGCCGCTTTGCTGGTCGTCGAGCACGGTCGCGTGCTGGCGTCCGGCGTCGCCTGACCCGGGGCGCTCGACCTTGATGACTTCGGCGCCGAGCGCGGCCAGGCAGCGCCCGACATACGGCCCGGCAAGGAAGTGGCTGTAGTCGACGACGCGAATGCCTTCGAGTGGGCGAGCCTGCATCACAGTGCCTCCGGGCGGCGCGGCACCATCAGGCGATGCTCGCCGTGTTGAACGACCTGACCGTCCTGATTGATCAGCTCCGACGGCAGCACGACGATGCCCCAGTCCGGGCGGCTCTTGCTGGCCCGCATCGAACCGACGCGGAATTTCACGTGCAGCACGTCGCCGACCTTGATCGGCAGCAGGAAATCCCAGCTCCAGCCGAGCGACATGCCCGGCAGAAAGCGATAGTCGCTCTGCGTCTTCAGGCCGTCGGCGATGGACAAGCCGAACAGCCCGTGCGCGACGAGGCAGCCGAAATGGCTCGCGTTTGCGTATGCCTCGTCCACGTGGACGGGCGTATGGTCGCCCGTGAGGTCGGCGTACGCGAGAATGCGCGCCTTAGTCACGGTGTAGCTCGGGCTCGTGCATGTGTCACCCTCGCGGGCGTCGTCCCAGTATTTCTCGACGATCGTCATGGTCACGCCTCCGAGCGCGGGTCAATGGCCAGCGCCTGCGCCACGCAGGAAGCCGGTCTGGCCTGGATCAGTTCGACGGCAAGCCCGTCGGGCAGGCGAAGCCAGTTCCGCCCCTGCGGCATCTCCGTCACGCCGAATCGTTGCGCTGCGGCCAGCGCGGCCTCCAGGTCTTCGCACATCACGCCGAGATGGGCGAGGCGGCCTTCCGGACCATCGTGTTCCGGCGCGTGGATGAACTGCAGGCCACCGAGCGTCCAGTACTGCCGCGGCGCGTCGAGCGTGCCGTCCACTTCGCGCAGGGTCATGCCGAGCACGTCCTCGAAGAAGCGGATGTGCCAGCGGATGTCCTTGACCCAGATCGCAACGTGTTCGAGATAGGCTTTCGTGGCATTCATGCGGCGGCCTCCTGCCGTTGGCGATCGGCCATCGCGCGCTCGAGCCCCTTGATGCAGGCGACGAGCGTTGCATTGACCGGGGTCGGCACGCCGTAGCGCTGCCCGCAGCGCACGACCGAACCGTTGATGAAATCGATTTCGGTGATCGAGCCCTTCTCCAAGCTTTGCAGCATCGACGTCTTGAAGGTCGCGGGCAGCCCCTCGGCGGCCAACGTCCAGGCCTGTTCGGGATCGGTCATCGACAGCGTGACGCCGGCTGCCTGCGCCGCCGCGATCGCCTCGGCCACGGCCGCGAGCGACGTCGCCTTCAGCAGCGGCTCGTCGTAAAGCTGCCCGTAGGTGAGGCCGGTCAGCCCCGTCAGCGCACCCGTCGCGACGTTCACCAGCAGCTTGTCCCACATCGTGCCGACGATGTTGTCGCTGATCGTCGTGGCGAGGCCGGCGGTATTGAACGCGTCGGCGATCGCCTGCACGCGCGGCGTGATGCGGCCGTCGAGTTCGCCGATATACGTGTACTTGCCGATCACGCCGGATTCGATATGACCCGCGCCGCGCAGCACGCCGCCGACGTAGGTCTTGCCCGCGAGGACGCGCTCGCGGCCGACGACGTCGATCAGGATGTCCTCGTGTCCGAGGCCGTTCTGCAGCGACAGCACGGCGGTATCCGGCCCCACCAGCGATTGAGCGCCGCGGATGGCCGCATCGGTCTGGAACGACTTGACCAGCACCACCACCAGGTCGGCCACGCCGACATCGGCAGCCTGGGTCGTCGCGTGGACGCGTACGTGGCGGGTGCCGCCCGCGTCGTCGACGCGCAGGCCGTCACGGCGCATCGCATCGACGTGTGCAGGCGAGCGGTCGATCAGCCAGGTCTCGTGGCCGCCTTGGGTAAGGGTGGCGCCGATCGCGCAGCCCAGTGCGCCAGCGCCCAGAATTGCTATTTTCAATGGCTTCTCCTTTGTCGACCAGAGTTGGCGCTTTGGCGCCTTACTCTGGTCCCATGCAAAGCTGACGTATGGCCTCACGATAGGAGTCGCCGCTCATGCCGACAATGCAATGGATACAATGGCGTCATTGCTATGGACAATAAGGCCACGATGCCCGCCGACCTGCCCGACCTGAAGCTGCTTCAGCTTTTCGATCTCCTGTACGACGTGCGCAGCGTCACGCGCGTCGCCGAGCAACTTGGCCAGAGCCAGCCGACGGTCAGCATCTGGCTCGGGCACTTGAGGGAGCACCTGCACGATCCGCTCTTTATCCGCACACCCGGCGGCATGGCGCCGACACCGCAAGCCGACGCGCTGATCGGGCCATGCCGGGAAATTCTCGAATCCCTGCGGCGCTTCACCGCGTGGGAGATCGCGTTCGATCCAGCGACGGCCCAGCGACGCTTTCGCATCTGCATGACCGACGCGAGCCACATCACGCTGCTTCCAAGGCTGCTGGCCCATGTCCGGGCGCAGGCGCCCGGTGTCCGGCTGGAAGCCGCACGGATCGACGGCAATACGGAACGCGCGCTCGAATCCGGCGAAGCCGATCTCGCGATCGGCTATGTGCCGTGGCTAGGTGGCGGCATCTATCAGCAGAAGCTGTACGACCAGGACTGGGTATGTCTGGCCAACCGGCATCATCCGAGGATTCGCGGTCGCCTCGGGGCAAAGCAGTATCGTTCCGAAGGCCACGTCGCCATTACCGCGGGAACCGGGGCGCAACTCCTCGAACAGGCGCTGCGGCAGGCGCGCATCGAGCGAGATGTGATGCTGGAGTTGCCGGGTTTTCTGGGTCTGGGCGCGATCGTCCAGACGACCGACCTGATCACGACGCTACCCCGTCATATCGGCCAGACACTGGCTCAAGCGAGCGATCTGGCGGTTCATGCGTGTCCGATCCCGGTCGAAGGCTTCGCGGTACGGCAGCATTGGCATGCGCGCTATCACCATGAGGCGGGCAACCGGTGGCTGCGCGGCGTCGTGATTCGATTGTTCGGTGCATCGCATTAGAACGAACCGGACCACGCGCTCCGGTTCGCTGCCCGGGGATCCCGTTTGACAAACAAATCGAAACGCGCAGCGCTAATCGCGGCTGCCTGAGCGATGCATAAAATAGCGCAAGCGATGGAAATTTCAAGAGGCCCTGCAACATCATCCGGGAGGCTTCATGGACCTTTTTGACAGGCTTCAGGAACAGATCGAGAGTGTGCGCATGCCGCTCTTTGCCGTCACGCTCACGGCGGCCGCACAGGTGAATACGCCGCTCCTTGCGATACTCCACTGGCACGGATTCCGGCGCGCGACACCGCTCGTCCTGCCCGGCGTCGAGATCCCGCCACGACCGGTTCCGGGCTCGGCCGTCCAGATCGATGCGCCGTGGCACAGCTTCGAGGCCGTGGATGCCATGCTGCTCGATGCCGCCTGGCGATCCGGAGCATGGGAGGTCGAGCGCGTCGAGCGGCGCGGCTGCAACGTGATCGGCGCCAGCGCTGCGGAGGCGCTCGCGTGCCGTCAGGCGTTCGGCGACTACGGAGAGAACGTGGCCCGCAACCTGCAGCTTCTCATTGACGAGACCGCTCGCGACGAACTGATGCAACTCGCTGCACGCCGGGGCTATGTTCGCTGGCTGTTCCGGCCCGTCAAGAGCGGCCTGTGGCGCACGCTCGACGAGCCCGACGAGCCCGACGAGTCCGACGACACCCTAGACGCCGATGGCGGACGCCAGCCCCCCTGTCCCGTGCCGCCTGAGCCTCGCCGCCCGGAGGGACGTGGCCGCACCGTATATCGCCTCGGCAGGGTCCATCGCATCCTGCTGCCGCGCTGAAACAATTTGTTACAAAGAGCCGTTTTCACGCCCTCTTGAAGCACGCGATGGGCGCCTCTATTTCGCAATCTGCCAGACATTGGCTCGGCTGCATTGCGGCGTTCCATGCGCCCCGGTATGCAGCCGGATTCCCTTATTGGTGATCCTTTAATCGCTCAGGAGATGGAAATGCAGATTCGTCCCCTCTACGACCGGGTTATCGTCAAGCGAATCGAGACGCAGCGGACGACGGCTTCGGGCATCGTGATACCCGATTCAGCGGCAGAAAAACCAGAACAAGGCGAAGTCGTCGCAGTCGGCAGCGGCCGGCTGCTGCATGACGGGACGCTGCGCGCGCTCCAGTTGAAAGTCGGTGACCAGGTTCTCTTCGGCAAATACGCAGGCCAGACCGTCAAGGTCGATGGCGAGGAACTACTCGTCATGCGCGAGGAAGACGTCATGGGCCTCCTCGAGGCCGACATCGGCGCTTCCCGCAAGGCCGCCTGAAATCCTGAGCCGGTCGCGAACACCCGACGGATTGTTCGCGGCGCGTTGAGTCAACGACTACTACCCGGAGCAACAACATGAGTGCAAAAGACGTCCGATTCCATGACAGCGCCCGCGCCCGTATCGTCAAAGGCGTGAACGTCCTCGCCGATGCCGTGAAGGTCACGCTGGGGCCGAAGGGCCGCAATGTGCTGATCGAGCGCAGCTTCGGCGCACCCATCATCACCAAGGATGGCGTGTCGGTCGCGAAGGAAATCGAGCTGAAGGACCGTTTCGAAAACATGGGCGCGCAGATCGTCAAGCAGGTCGCATCGAAGACCGCCGATGTCGCCGGCGACGGTACCACCACGGCCACCGTGCTCGCGCAGGCAATCGTGCAGGAAGGCATGAAGCACGTTGCCGCCGGCATGAACCCGATGGACCTCAAGCGCGGCATCGACAAGGCTGTCGCCGCCGTGCTCGACGAGCTGCGCAAGCTGTCAAAGCCGATCTCCACGAACCGGGAGATCGCGCAGGTGGGTTCGATCTCGGCGAACGCCGACGAGACGATCGGCAAGATAATCGCCGACGCCATGGAGAAGGTCGGCACGGAAAGTGTCATCACGGTCGAGGATGGCAAGTCGCTCGAGAACGAGCTGGATGTGGTTGAAGGGATGCAGTTCGACCGCGGCTACGTCAGCCCGTACTTCATCAACGATCCGGAAAAGCAGGCCGCGTATCTGGACGACGCGCTGATCCTGTTGCACGACAGAAAGATATCGAACATCCGGGATCTGCTGCCGGTCCTCGAGGCGGCTTCCAAGGCAGGCAAGCCCCTGCTGATCATTGCGGAAGATGTCGATGGCGAAGCGCTGGCCACGCTCGTGGTCAATGCGATGCGAGGCATCCTGAAGGTGGCGGCGGTCAAGGCGCCCGGTTTCGGCGACCGGCGCAAGGCCATGCTCGAGGACATCGCCGTCCTGACCGGCGCGACCGTGATCTCGGAAGAAACCGGCAAGCAACTGCAGAAGGCAACGCTCGAGGATCTCGGACGTGCCAAGCGCGTCGAGGTGCGCAAGGACGACACGATCATCATCGACGGCGCGGGCGACGAGAAGCGCATCGATGCGCGTGTGAAGTCCATCCGTACGCAGATCGAGGAAGCCACGAGCGACTACGACCGCGAGAAGCTGCAGGAACGCGTGGCGAAGCTCGCGGGCGGTGTAGCCGTCATCAAGGTTGGCGCGGCGACCGAGATCGAGATGAAGGAGAAGAAGGATCGTGTGGACGACGCGCTGCATGCCACACGCGCGGCGGTCGAGGAAGGCATCGTGCCGGGTGGTGGCGTCGCGCTTCTGCGAGCGCGTTCGACGGTGACGAGCCTGAAAGGCGCCAACGGTGATCAGGACGCCGGTGTCCAAATCGTGCTGCGCGCGCTCGAAGCACCGCTGCGCGTAATCGCCTCGAACGCGGGGGATGAGCCTTCGGTGGTCATCGCGAAGGTACTCGAAGGCAAGGACAACTTCGGCTACAACGCGGTCACCGGCGAGTATGGCGATCTTGTCGAGGCGGGCGTGGTCGATCCCACCAAGGTCACGCGTACGGCTCTGCAGAACGCCGCATCGATTGCCGGGCTGATCCTGACGACGGATGCAACGGTTGCCGAAGCGCCGAAAGACGAAATGCCGGTGCAGTCCGCCACACCGGAACTCGAGTACTGACCCGGCAGCGGGTCGTGCATACGCCGGTCAACAGTCGCAGCCGGCGCAATGCGTTCGGCGCCGCACGCTGACCTCGTAATGCGGCGCCGCTTTTTGCCGGGAACCAACATGAAACTCGAACTTCGCATCGACGCAAAACCGCTTGAAATCGAGCTCGACGACGTCGTGGCAGGACTGCTGACCGCCCGACTTAACCTGCCCGCAGGTGCAGACAACAAGGACACACTTGCGCGCTACCTCAGCGAAAAGGGTGAGCCCTGGAGTCTCGACGAGGAGCACATGCGCAGACGCATACTTCGCCGGCTGATTCTGGATATCGCAGACCCGGCGCTGGTCATCCGTCATCTCATGGCCGACGAATGAACTTGCCCGACCAGGCAGGTTAGGGCGGTGGCGACATAGATCCGTGTCTCGACTGTCTTGCTGTCCCGCAGAATCAGACATCACGATGCCCAGCGATTCTCGTTCGTCTGTCCGCTCATCGGTTCGGCTTCCTGCTGGCGTGCTCGGAATCGACTACCTCAAGTTTCTACAACTTTCGGTTGATGATGAGCTTCTCGGCGAGGCGTCACTCGGCGACGAAGCGCTGGAGGAAGCCATGAGCGCCATTCGCGCTGGTTCAATGCGTGCGGCACGGCCGGCAATGAAGGTCTTCTTTGATGGCTGCCGGTTCTGGCTCGCCAGTCACTTTCACCGCTATGAGGCCGCCCGGCGTCTCGGTGCCCGTCATCAGGAATTCTGGTGCGAGATCAAGCCAGGTTCAGAGGACGACGCAGTGCGATATGCGTCGAGCGTTTCCAGCTTCATGGGGGGATGAGCAAGGTAAGCGCAATTTCCTATCTTAAGCACGGGGGCGACGACAAGCTTGTCGTTGCGATCGCGCAGCCATTCAGCCTGCGCGTCCAGGCGCCACGATCTCCTTTGTGCGGCCATCCTGCACGGAAGGCGTCTCCGTGCTTTCCCCACCGCCGTTGCCGGCGGTCTTCCGGCTTCGGCGTGGTGTGTCGCTCGGGTGGAGCGCGTCGAGGAACGTTTCGCCCTTCTCGGTCAGGTACGCGCGGCGTGCGCCCGCGGCGCAATGTTCCAGCATTGCCAGTTGGCGTTCGAGCAGCGCGTCAAGCTCGGCGCGATTCATGTCAATCTGCTCCGGCGCCTGGCGAACCAGCATCAAGGTCGCAAATTCGTGTGGACTGAGCATCTCCGTCTCCCGTAAAACATGGTCCCGAATGCAGGGGAACGGTGCAGAAAAACGACACGTCGTGCAGGCCGTATAGGGGCCGCGCTACCATGCAGCGCGACCCGTCACGCAAAGAAGCGCGCCGGCGAACCGGTGTCGTCGAGACAGCCCGCGTTGATGGCGCGTTTCGTCCGATATCCGCCCCGTGGGTCCGCCACCGTGGCACTTTGCGTGCTTGCCCTAGCCGATGTCGATCGTGCGACTCGCGGACTGCGCCGGCTCCGATTTCGGCACGGTCAACGTGAGTACACCGTTATCAAACTTTGCCAAGGTGTGATCGGGGTCGGCGTTTTCCGGCATCGGGATCGTGCGCATGAAGCTTCCATGGGCGCGCTCCAGCCGGTAGCAGCCATTTTCCTCGCTGCGCACATCCTGCCTTTTCTCTCCGCGCAGCACGATTGCCCCATCCTCGACGCTTACCTTCAGATCTTCGCGCTCCATGCCGGGCAGTTCGGCGGTCACGCGCAGCACCTTCCCTTCATCGGCGACGTCGATGCGCGGCTGGAAGCGCGATGAACTGAAATCGCCAAACCATCGTTCGAGCGCGCCACGGCCTGCAAACGGGTCATGAAAGAACTCCTCCACTGCACGCGAGAACAGCCGCGGAACGTCAGGCCACGAGGCCATCCACTGTTCGCTCGTCGGCGGGCTTTCCGGGCCTTCTGCATCGGACTTGCGAGCAGCTCCGCGAAGGAACTTGAAGGGGTTCCACTTTTTCAGATCGGTATTCATAGCGTCCTCCGATTCAGCTTCAACTTGATTTGAGCGTGGCGGCCATCCCATCAGGCAGCGAGCGCGCCCTGGGCTTCGACTGCTCCAGGCACGCCGCGATCGATCAGTTTCACCGCGTATTCGAGCGCATCACGCTGCGCTTCGGCCGCGGTTCCCCAGCGTTCGCTGAAGCGCGGCAGATGCCAGTCGGCCAACACCTCATCGTTCCCGTCGATCCGGACGTTCGCGATATAGCCGTCCGGTATGGACATGCGTGTCACGATCTGTCGCACGGGAATCGTACGGATGCGAATCGCATGTCCTTTCCAGGACTCCTGCATGACATCAGACACCGGTGCCTCTGCTCCCAATTCGCAGCGACGGCAGCGCGATCGCTTCCGCCGCTGCTTCTGACCTGCCGTTGCTGACGGTCAGGCGGACTTGACTTCAATGCGCCGTGGGCGCGCCTCGTCGCGGCGCGGGATTGTCAGCTTCAGCACCCCGTCCTGGAGGCTCGCCTCGATCTTTGACGTATCGAAGTCCGGTGACAGCGTGAACGTCCGGGCGAAGTGCGGTTCGCGGACCTCGGCATGCTGCAGCCGCAGATTTGCCGGCGTCGGCACCACCGCCTCGGCCTCGATCGAGAGACTGTTGTCGTGAACTTTGACGTCCAGCTTGTCCTTCGTTACACCGGGCAGATCCGCCCATAGCGTGACGCCCTGGCTGTCCTCGTAGATATCGACGGCCGGGACGAGCGTCATCCGGCGCGTGGACTGTTCAGTGTCGCGACGTGCTCCGGTGGATGGGTCGCGTTCGGCCAGTTGGGTCGTGTCAGTCATGATCGGCTCCTCGGATTACTGGATGGTGATGGCGCGCGGCTTGGACGATTCGCGCCTGCCAACACTGATCGACAGGCAGCCATTTTCGTAGCGTGCCTGGACCTTGTCGGGATCGGCGGTGTCGGGCAGCTCGATGACGCGCCGGAAGGTGCCGACAAAGCGCTCCTGCGCATAGGTGCGCGACTCGCTTCCAGTGTCGGGTTGCGTCGATTTGCGTTCGCCGCTGATGGTCAGCAGGCCCTTGTCGATCGATACGTCGAGTTCGGTGGCGTTGATGCCCGGGGCGAAGGCAACGATCTCGATCGACTCGTCGGTCGCGCCGATGTTGATCTGAGGAAACGCGCCGAGCCGGCCGGCGCGGATGCTGGACGGGAAACCGCCGAAGAGTTGCGCCATCTGCTGCTGCAGACGGTCGAACTCGCTGAAGAGATCGGTTCCGAAGTAAAGATCGCTCATGATCGTATCCTCCTTGAGTGCAGCCGGGAGGCGAACGGGCCTACGCGCTCCAGTTCGCCTGCCGGACTGCTGGCAAACAAATCGAAACACGCAGCGCACGGAATGAAGCGATCCGCGCGGCTGCCTGAGCGAAACTTAAGATAGGCACTCTGCGGAAAATTTCAAGGGGCGTCGGCAGATTTTTGCACTTGAAATTTCGGTGCTGGCACCTATCATCGCAGCGGCTCGTTACTGCATGCGGAGGACGCCATGGAATTCGACACGGACTGGCTTACGCTGGGCAGGCATCGTATCCGGCTGCGCTCGATGAAGGGCTTTCCAACCGAGACGATGCGCACTGTGACCGAGGTCGTCAGGCTCGCGATCGACAACAACATGAGCGCGCGGGCGCGACTCGTCGAGGTCGTCTGCCGGCATGAAAAGACCTACGACGTGCTGGTCGGCACGACGATGGCGGAGGACAAGGTTTGTGCACCGCAACTTGAAGCCGCGGTTGCGGTTGTGCTGGGCCTGTTGCCTGACCAGATCAACATCACGGTCACTCACGTCACGCAGAAGGAGGTCGATCTACACTTCGGTGTGTACGAGCGAATGTTGTCAGAGAAGCTGGGTGCGGCACCGCCGATCCAATGACCGATCGGTCCAGCGCTCCGCCATATGGCCGGCACAGGTTCGCGTCTCCTGCCATGCCAGCGCGGGGCGGGCGCGGCGGCAACGATCGCGGAATGGGAGCACCATCATGAAAGTAAGTTCACGCGGGCTACTCGCCGCGGCCGCCCTGGCCGCGGGTGCCTTCCCTGGGGCGGTGGTTGCCGTGGCGCCGCTGCCGCGGACATTGCCGGCCCTGCAGGACATCTGGATCTCCGGCACGATCCAGCGGGGCAACGGGGAGTTCGCCCCGGGGGACTATACGACGATCCGGCTGGATCGTCCGGCCGCGTCACCGTGCAACGACAAGGTCGTGACCGACATTCTGCTCGGCCAGGCCGGCACCACCGAACACTTGCTGCTATTGCCGTATCTGAACCAGCGGGTCGCGGTGAAAGGGCGCATTACCTGCCCGGATTCCGGAATCCAGTTTGCACCGACGCCGGACTTCGTATTCCCGATCTACTGAGCCGGCGGAAGAGCTTCCAAGGCGCATGCGCTACCGAGCGCGGCGTCCATTTTCCGCGCGGCTTCGGTCCGCGCACCGGGCGGATGTCGTTGCAGTCGCCCGCGATGTCCAACAGTGCATCGACGACCTTGATTTTTTCGCCACTGTTTTTATATTTTGTTTTGCCAGCCCGGATAGCGATGAAGGGCAAATGGCGTATGTCCGTGACGTCGGATGACGCGTGTCTGGGAAACACGGCGAGCGGGCAGAGTCAGGGGTGCGAAGCGAAATCTCGCCGGATGCGGTGAGCCTCGCAGCGCAAGCGTCGGGCCGGTGGTCCCGCCGGCGATCGCGCGCCCGCCCCTGAGAGAGTGACGGCTGCCTCCGATGCGGCGGCCAGTGGAAGACGTGCAGGGCTGTCATGAAAACGGCGATCAGTTACCGGAACATTTCGGAGCTTGCCCGCCCCGACCTGAAAGGCCTGATTGGCAATCTCCTCGGCCGACACCTCCAGCCGCACCTGTCGCACTTCCCCGCCGAACTCGTCCGGTTGCGTGCGACCCTCGAACGAAGCGGCCATCGCAGGCTCTACCGGGCAAGGCTCCGACTTGGATTTCCGAGCGCCACACTCGCCTGCTCAGACGAATCGCCCGAGCTCGGCAAAGCCCTCGAACTCTCCTTCGCGGAACTGGAGCGGCAACTCGAGCGCCACATCGCCCATCTGCGTCACGAGGACAACTGGCGCCGCAAGGAGCGCCGCGCGGGGTTGCTGCGCCTCAAAGACACGGCGACCGGTCCCGCTGGCGCCGGGCTGGCGCTATTCAGCGATCTCGTGCGCCCATTGCTGCCGGAGCTCAAGCGCTTCGTGGAACGCGAACTTGCCTACCTGCAGGCGCGCGGCGATCTCGCAACGGGGGACCCTGCCGTCGATGAGGTCGTCGACGAGACGCTGGCCCGCGCCTGCGAAAGACTCGCACAGCGTCGACGCAAGCTCGAGCCGAGACAGTGGCTCTACCAGATCGCGCTCGACGTGCTCGCCGAGGAAGTGAGCCGCCGGCAGACCGACGAGGGCCGATGGATCTCCCTGGAAGGCGGACCGCCGGTTCAGTTGCGCGAGCCGCACGAAGACGATGACGAGAGCATGGAGGTGAACGATGAAGACCCTCAGGACGCCACACTCGGACCTCGCCCATGCAGACGCGCTGCTCGACGAGGCGCTGCGGGAAACCTTTCCGTCCAGCGACGCCATGCATGCACGCTGGCGTCCGAGGCGGGCGCGCCGCGGACACGCCGGGCGTCGAGACGAGCAAACCGTACGTCTGTAGCACCCGGCCAGGGGATCTAGTCAACCTGCGGGGACGATCCGCGATCAGGCGCCCCGCGGTGACTTCGGGGGCTGGCTGAGCACCTTGCGCGGAATCGCCATGCCTGCTGGCGGTGGTGACTGCAGATTCCGCTCCATGAGGAGATCGATGGCGGCACCATCGCACGGTGTTGTATTTTGTCCGACATGTCGGGAGGAACTGGAAAATGGCAGCCAAGGACGTCAAGTTTCACGATCTCGCCCGCCACCGCATTCTGACGGGGGTCAATCTGCTTGCCGACGCGGTCAAGGTGACGCTCGGTCCAAGGGGACGCAACGTCGTGCTCGAGCGATCGTTCGGCGCGCCGACGGTCACCAAGGACGGCGTGACCGTGGCGAAGCACATCGAACTGCGCGACCGGTTCGAGAACATGGGCGCCCAGATGGTCAAGCAGGTCGCCGCGAAGACCTCCGATGTCGCCGGTGATGGCACGACCACTGCCACCGTGCTCGCCCAGGTCATCGTGCGTGAAGGCATGAAGTACGTCGCGGCCGGCCTGAATCCGATGGACCTGAAGCGCGGTATCGACCAGGCTGCGGGTGCCGTTGTCGACGCGCTCAGGAAGCTCTCGAGAGCCGTGACGACCAGCAAGGAAATCACCCAGGTCGGCACCATCTCGGCGAATGCCGATGAGGAGATTGGCCGGATTATCGCCGAAGCGATGGAAAAGGTCGGCAAGGATGGCGCGATCACCCTTGAAGAAGGCAAGTCGCTGCAGAGCGAACTGGAGGTAGTCGAAGGCATGCAGTTCGATCGCGGTTGGCTCTCGCCATATTTCATCACCGATCCCGAGAAGCAGCTCGCCGTGCTCGAGGAACCGTACATTCTC
Source organism: Burkholderia theae (assembly GCF_048565265.1). Classification (NCBI taxonomy): domain Bacteria; kingdom Pseudomonadati; phylum Pseudomonadota; class Betaproteobacteria; order Burkholderiales; family Burkholderiaceae; genus Burkholderia; species Burkholderia theae. Next base: position 80,175 of record NZ_CP183463.1, on the reverse strand, counting down.
GTGCATGACCGGAAGATCTCGAGCATCCACGACCTGCTGCCCGTGCTGGAAGCGGTCGCCAAGGCGGGCAAGCCGTTGCTGATCATCGCCGAGGACGTCGAGGGCGAGGCCCTGACCACACTTGTGGTGAACTCGCTGCGCGGCATCCTCATGACGGTGGCGGTGAAGGCGCCGGGCTTCGGCGATCACCGCAAGGCGATGCTGGAAGACATCGCGACGCTGACCGGCGGCCTGGTGATTTCGGAGGAAACCGGCAAGCAGCTCGAGAACGTGGCGCTGGAAGACCTAGGACGCGCCAAGCGGGTGGAGGTCGAGAAGGAAGCCACCACGATCATCGACGGCGCGGGCGACCGCAAGACGATCGACGGACGCATTCAGGCGATCCGACGTCAGATCGAAGAGACGACGAGCGACTTTGACAGGGAGAAGTTGCAGGAGCGCATCGCGAAGCTGTCCGGGGGCGTCGCGGTCATCAAGGTAGGAGCGACCACCGAAGTCGAAATGAAGGAGCGGAAGGCGCGCGTGGAGGATGCGCTGCACGCCACGCGTGCGGCCGTCGAGGAAGGCATCGTGCCGGGCGGCGGCGTTGCGCTGTTGCGCGCTCGTGCGGCACTCAAGGAACTACGGGGCGCCAACACCGACCAGGATGCCGGCATCAGGATCGTGCTGCGCGCGTTGGAGGAACCGCTGCGCCAGAGCGCGTTGAACGCGGGCGAAGAGCCCTCGGTCGTGCTCAATCGGGTGCAGGAGCAGTCTGGCAACTTCGGCTGGAACGCGGCCTCCGATACCTATGGCGACCTGATGGAGATGGGGGTGGTCGATCCGACGAAAGTGACGCGCACGACCCTGCAGAACGCCGCGTCGGTCGCCGGGCTGATCCTCACTACGGACGCGGTGGTGGCGGAGTTGCCGAAGGAAGAGGCCCGACCCGCCGTGTCACCGCCCGAGATGGAGTATTGACCGGGATGCGCGGTGGGATGGCGGCGTGACGGAGCGGGACTCACGTGACCATCCCCGAACCAGATCGAGCGAGTGAACACCATGGGCAAGATCATCGGCATCGACCTCGGCACCACGAACTCGTGCGTGGCGCTGATGGAAGGCAATCAGGTCAAGGTAGTCGAAAATTCGGAAGGTGCGCGCACCACGCCGTCGATCGTCGCGTACATGGACGAGGACGAAGTGCTCGTCGGCGCACCGGCGAAGCGCCAGGCCGTGACCAATCCAAAGAACACGCTGTTTGCCGTCAAGCGGCTGATCGGCCGCCGCTTCGAAGAGAAGGAAGTGCAGAAGGACATCGGCCTGATGCCTTTCAGAATTTTCAAGGCCGACAACGGCGACCCATGGGTCGAGGCGCGGGACAAGAAGCTCGCCCCGCCGCAGGTATCGGCGGAAGTGCTGCGCAAGATGAAGAAGACCGCCGAGGATTACCTCGGCGAGCCCGTCACGGATGCCGTGATCACGGTGCCGGCGTACTTCAACGACAGCCAGCGCAAGGCGACCAAGGACGCCGGTCGCATCGCGGGCCTCGAAGTGAGGCGGATCATCAACGAGCCGACCGCGGCGGCGCTCGCGTTCGGCCTGGACAAGCAGGAAAACCGTGACCGCAAGATCGCCGTGTTCGACCTCGGCGGCGGCACCTTTGACATTTCCATCATCGAGATCGCCGACGTGCAGGGCGAAAAACAGTTCGAAGTGCTGTCGACCAACGGCGACACGTTCCTCGGCGGCGAAGACTTCGACCAGCGCATCATCGATTACATCATCGGCGAGTTCAAGAAGGAGCAAGGCGTCGACCTGTCGAAGGACGTGCTCGCACTGCAGCGTCTGAAGGAAGCCGCCGAAAAGGCGAAGATCGAGCTGTCGTCGACCCAGCAGACCGAAATCAATCTACCGTATATCACGGCCGACGCGAGCGGCCCCAGGCATCTCACGCTGAAGCTCACGCGGGCCAAGCTCGAAGCACTGGTAGAAGATCTGATCGAGCGCACGATGGCGCCATGCCGCATCGCCATCAAGGACGCCGACCTGGCAGTGGACAGGATCGATGACGTGATTCTGGTGGGCGGGATGACCCGCATGCCCAGGGTGCAGGACAAGGTTCGGGCGTTTTTCGGCCGAGAGCCGCGCAAGGACGTCAATCCTGACGAAGCCGTGGCGGTGGGCGCAGCCATCCAGGGCGCGGTGCTCGCAGGTGAGCGCAAGGACGTGCTGCTGCTCGACGTCACCCCGCTGTCGCTCGGCATCGAAACACAGGGCGGCGTGATGACCAGGATGATCGAGAAGAACACCACCATCCCGACCAAATTCTCGGAGATTTTCACCACCGCCGACGACAACCAGCCTGCCGTGACGGTCAAGGTCTATCAGGGCGAGCGTGAGATGGTCACGGGCAACAAACTGCTGGGCGAGTTCAGCCTTGAAGGCATCCCACCGTCGCCGCGCGGCGTGCCGCAGATCGAGGTGACATTCGACATCGACGCGAACGGCATCCTGCATGTGTCGGCCAAAGACAGGGCGACCGGCAAGGAAAGCCGCGTCACCATCAAGGCCAATTCAGGGCTGTCCGAGGAGGAAATACAGAAGATGGTGACGGATGCCGAGGCTCACGCCGCTGAAGATCACCGAATGCGCGAGCTGGTTGACGCGCGTAACCATGGCGATGCGCTGGTGCATAGCACGAAGAAGGCGCTCACCGAGTACGGCGACAAGCTGGAGGCGGGCGAGAAGGAAAAGATCGAAGCCGCGGTCAAGGAGCTCGAGGGGGCGCTCAAGGGATCCGACAAGGCCGAGATCGACGCCCGCGTGCATGCGCTCGCCACGGCCTCGCAGAAGCTCGGCGAAAAGCTGTATGCCGACGCGCAAGCCGTAGGCCCAGGCGGCCCGACCGGTCAGGAAGCCGATGGCGCGACAAAAGAGGACGATGTAGTGGATGCGGAGTTCAAGGAGGTAAAGACAAAGCGGTAAACCGCAGCAAAGTCATGCTTCGGCTCGATTCCAGGCGTGGACGAACCGATACCCGGCACGGACATCTCGTCATAGCCAGTTCATGTCATTCGCTGTTGCGGCGGACACGATTTCGTGCAAAACGAAACGTCGAAGGCAGAAGTATCACGTCGAAGCACGCTTTCGGGAACCTGGGATGTATCAATCGGGGAGCAAGCTCGCCAATGACGTCCACGGCAGCTCGCGCGAGCGGTACAGGTGAGCCGCGTTACTGTAAGGAGGTCGCCATGGAACTTCACATGCATTCGCACCATTTCACTCGCCGTACGCCTGACTGGCGCGCAGCCGTGATCGGCGGCTGTGTCGCAGGCGTGGTTTTCCTGGTGCTCGAACTGCTTGCCATCTGGGTCACGGGGCAGAGCCCATGGGGACCACCGCGAATGATCGCGGCAATCGCCCTGGGACGTGATGCGCTTGCCCAGCCTGCCACGTTTGACCCGGGCATCATGCTGGTGGCGCTCGTCGTCCATTTTGCGCTATCGATCGTTTTCGCGCTCATTCTTGCGGTGATCATGGCGCCGTTCAGCTTCGATTCGAGCATCGGAATGGCCTCGCTGGTGGGGGCTTTATTCGGTGTCGCCGTGTACTTGGTCGACTTCTACGGCATGACCCGGTTGTTTCCCTGGTTCGCAGACGCCAGGAGCTGGATCAGCCTCATTGCCCACATCGTGTTCGGACTGGTGGCCGCAGACACCTTTCTGCGTCTCGAAAGGAGGGAGACAGACGTGAGTGGAACGAAGACCATCCGCTAACAACACGGTCCGTCTGGACCCACGACGGCATCAGGTACGGCGACGGCCCCGACGAGCGCTCGCATGGCCCGTCCGCTACGCCGCATCGTCACGCCGTGCGCATCGCGCGCCGACGCTCAGCAGCGCAACGCCGAGCGCGGCCGCCCATTCGGTCGGGAACGGCATCGTGTCCGCGGCACCCGCCAAGCCGCCTGCCATATCCGGTGGCGCGGCCGGTTTGGCATGCAGGCGGTCGACGACCTGCCGGAATCCGGCATCGCGCAGCGCGTACAGATGGACCTCGACCCACAGCGGGAAACATTCCCAACTGGCGGCAATGTCCGCGTAGTCGGCGACCGTACGAGAACCGCAACGCGTGCGCGTCGCCGGCCGCACCTTCGTCAGCAGTCGATCGCGGTCGCGGCGCAGGATCTCGATCAACAGCTCGCGCTTGTGCCCGAAGTTCGCATAGAACGCGCCGCGCGTGTAACCCGCGCGCTCCGCGATATCCTCGACGGTCGTGTCGGCGAAGCCCTTCGCGATGAAGCATTCGCGAGCGGCGACGATGAGCCGCTCGCGGGTGTCGAGCCGGCGTTGCATGCGGGTGAGGCGGGCGGGTTTCATCCTGTGCTGTCCGTGCGGTGGAAATGATTGAAGCGGCGCAATATCGCGCCGCGCGAAATGTCGTGTCGGCTTGGAGCTGGAACGAATGGACGAGCTCCGGTCTTGAAGATTCTGCTGAAGCCGGTGATCGGAATCGTGTCGATGGTCCGGTCTGTCGCGTCGTCACGGCGCCGATTCAATCGTCGAGCGCGTCCGACGCGCCGCGATTGACAGCGGAGGACGCGATCGGGCGCTTGAATGCGCCCGCTCGACAATCGGCCGGCGGCGCGGCGTGCGTGGCCGCCGCGCGAATGCCCGCGGCGATCCCGAGCGCGAGCGCATCCAGCGCGCGGCGATACGCATCGACGAGTGCATCGTAGCCCGCCGACGTATCGGCCCGAACGATGCTGCGGCACGTCAGTGCCGGCTGTCCGACCCCGGAACTTACGCTCCAGGCCGCATCGAGCAGCACGTGCGACGTCGGCCACGACTCGACATGCTGCATGTCCACCGCGACCCGGTAGACGGGCGTGCCGTCCGGGTGGGCGACGCGGTGAACATCGATCGTGCCGAGCACGGACGCGACGCGTGTCGACAGTCCGCCGCGCATTTCGTCGCCGAGCGGCGCAGCCCAGCGCTCCTGCTCCAGGATGTCGGTCCGCTGGGGGCCGCGTTGCACGACGAGCCGGTTGCTGTCCGCAGGCGCCGCGACGTGCACGGCCTGGATGTCGATCAGCCAGGCGGGATGCGCAGCGGTGGCCTCAACACCCGCATCGTCTGTCACCGCGAGGGTATGGAAATGCACCGGCGGCGACGCGCACGCGCTCAGTACCGCGAGTGCGACGCACGTCGCGATGCGCGCCGGCATACGGAGACGACCAAACGAACGCGCTTTCATTGGCGGTCCCCCTTCTTGCCGAACAGCAGCGATTCGGGATGACGTTCCAGATAGTCCGCAAGCGCATTCAAGGACTGCAGCGTTTGCGTGAGCGACTGCATCGCCTCATGAACGTCCGACTGCATCGGCGAATTCTGCCCCAACGTCGACTCTGCCGCGCTGAACGTGCGTTGCGCGGCGGCCAGCGTGTCGCGCGCCTGCGGCACGACCTGCTCGTCGAGGTGACCGAACAACTGGTTCGCATGCGCGAGCGCGCCGTTCAGATTGTTGCCGATCCGGTCGAACGGAACCTGATCGAGCTTGCGCGCGATGTCGGCGATCTGCACCTGCAGTTCGTCGAGCGTGTTGGGCACGGTCGGCAGTTCCACCGGCGTGCGGCGCGCGTCGACGCTCGCGTGCGGCGCCTTCGGGAACATGTCGAGCGCCACGTAGAGCTGACCGGTCAGCAGGCTGCCGGTGCGCAACTGCCCGCGCAGCCCCTGGAGCACCAGGTGCTGGAGCAGTTCGTGGCCGCCGGCCGTATCGGGCGCGGGCAGCGCCGTATCGCTGTGTCGGCTCAGTCGCGACGGATACAGCGCCATCGCGACCTTCATGCTGAAGTTGCGCGTGTGTTCGTTGTACTCGATCCCGATGTTCGTGACCTGACCGAGCACGATGCCCCGCAGATCGACCGGCGCGCCGACCGACAGCCCGCGCAGCGACTGGTCGAAGCGCATGACGACCATCAGCGGCGTGCCGTCGGGGTCGCGCATCGCGTCGGCTTCGTCCGGGGCGAGCCGGAACGGCGTGTTGTCGGCTGCCTGCGGCGCGTCCGCCTGTCCAGGCGGCGACTGAAACGCGAGACCGCCGACGATCACGGTCGCCAGCGACTGCGTGTTGAGTTTCAGGCCGCTCGAATCGAGCCGAAGATCCACGCCGCTCGCGTGCCACCAGCGCGTATTGACGCTGACGTACTTGTCGTAGGGCGCCTTCACGAACGCCTGCACGTCGACGCCGGTACCGTCCTTGTCGAGCGAGAATCCCACGACCTGACCGACCTGCAGATGCCGGTAGAACACCGGCGAGCCGATGTCGACCGAGCCCAGCGAGTCGCCGTGCAGCAGGTAGCGTCGGCCCTGCTGGTCCGCGGTGACGGCAGGCGGCGTCTCGAGACCGGTGAAATCGGTCTGCTTCTGCGGCGAGCGGCCGAGATCCGCGCCGATGAATGCGCCGGAGAGCAGCGTGCCGAGGCCGGAAATGCCGGTGGCACCGACGCGCGGTCGAACGACCCAGAAGCGCGTATCGCGGTTCGCGAAGCGCGCGGCGTCGTGCGTCAGCTGAATGCCGACGACCACGCGCTTGAAGTCGGGGGTGAGCGTGATGGTCTGGACGGAGCCGATATCGACGTCCTTGTAGCGGACCTTGGTCTTGCCGGCTTCGAGGCCCTCGGCGTTGGCGAACGTGACCGTGATCGTCGGACCGTTGGCGGTGACGGTCCGGATCACGAGCGACAGCCCGATCAGCGCGCACACGAGCGGCACGATCCAGACGAGAGACGGGATCCAGCGGCTGCGCGGCCGGATCTCGGGTGGAGAAAAGTCGAAAGAAGACATCGTTTTGGGATTCGAAATAAAGCGGGCGCTTGCGCCGGTTCAAGGTTGGTGATGGGCGGCGACGGGGCGGGGCGCACCGTCCCAGATGAGCCGCGGGTCGAACTGCATCGACGCGCACATGGTCAGCACGACCACGGCGCCGAACGCGAGCGCGCCGGGGCCGGGCGTGATGTCGGCGAACGAGCCGAAATGCACGAGCGCGATCGTGAGCGCGACGACGAATACGTCGAGCATCGACCAGCGGCCCACGCGCTCGACCAGCCGATGCAGCCGGGCTCGTTCGAGCGGCCGCCATTGCACGCCGCGATGGACGGCGATCGCCTGGAATGCGAGGGCCGCAAGCTTGAGCATCGGCACGAGCACACTCGCGATAAACACGATGACGGCGAGTGCCCAGTCGCCGGACGTCCAGAAGTACGCGACACCGCCGAGTATCGTGTCGTCCTCGGCCCGGCCGAGCGAGGTCGCGTGCATGACGGGCAACAGGTTCGCCGGGATATAGAGCAACGCAGCGGCAGCGACGAGCGCGCCCGTGCGCGCGATGCTGTGCGGACGGCGCGCGTGCAGCGGCGATCCGCAGCGCGTGCAGCGCTCGCCGCATGTGTGTGCCGGCTGCACGCGCGCGCAGAGGTGACAGGCGATCCATCCCGCGGCGCTGGCCGTCATGCCCGCCGATCCGCTGCTTTCCGCGGCCCGGGGCGCAGCATGTCGCGTCGTGTCGGGGCGGGGCGGTTTCGTACGGTCGGCATCGCCTGACCGCAGTGCGACGAGTTCGTCGTGCGCTTCCCACAGTCGGGCCGGTTCGATCGTCGACAGCACGCAGAGCATCACGGTAAGCCCGGCGAACGCGAATAGCGCGGGCCCGGCAAGCACGTGTGCGAGGCTCGTCAGCTTGACGATCGTGATGAGCACGCCGAGCATCAGCACCTCGACCATGCTCCACGGCCGCAATCGGTGAATGGCGCACAGCACTTGTGCGAAGTGGAGCGGTACGCGGCCCGCGCGCAGCGGCGCGAGCAGGTACAGCCATGCGGCGAGCTCCAGAATTGGAAACAGCATCGTCGTGCAGAACACGAGCGCGGCCACCAGCGGCTGACCGTTCGACCATAGCGCGCGAACCGCGTCACCGAGCGTCGCATGCGACGCGATGCCGGCCGCATCGAGCGCAACGATCGGAAAGGCCTGCGCGACGCAACACGTCACCAGCGCGGCGACCGTCAATGCGCACAGCCGGTCGAGCGAGCGGCGGCCGTGCGCCGCACCGCTCACACGCGCGCGGCATCTCGGGCAGTGTGCCGTGAGCGCGCGCAGGCGCGGCGGACGCTGAATCAGCAGGTCGCATTCGTGGCAGGCGACCAGGTTGTCGGATTTCATCGGGAATCAACCATGCGGGTAATGAAGGCGCGGCGCCGCGCGATGCACGGTACGCCGGGCATCGGGCTTCGAGATTGCGGACCGGCGCGGCCCGAAGGCGCGCAGCCGGTCCATCGACGCAAGCAGCGGCTATTGCCGGGCCGCGACCGTCGTGCCGGTGGCGGGCGGCAGTTCGCCCATTGCCTGCAGCAGCGCCGCCGTATCGGTCATCCGGCGGCTCGCGGCACGCACCGCATCGAGTTCCGCGTTCAGATAGAGCTGTTCGCTCGACCGTTGCGCGGACATCGGAACGGCACCCAATGTGCGGCGTTGCGCCGTTTCGTGGAAAGCCTCGCCTGCCGCGCGCGCCGCGAGTTCGTTCGCGGCCAGTCCTTGCGCGTCGTTGTCCAGCGCGGCGAGCGAATCGGCGACATCGCCGAATGCGGACAGCACCGCCGCCTTGTACTGCAGCACCGCGGCGTCGTACGCATCGCGCGACGCCCGCCGGTGAGCCAGCAGCGCACCGCCGTGGAAGATCGGCTGCGACAGCCCGGCGCCGACGGCCCACAGGCCGCCCGCGCCCGACAACAGCGCTGGCCAGCTGAAGCCGCCGCGCCCCATCGTCGCGGTGAGCGACAGGCTCGGGAACAACTGGGCGGTCGCCTCGCCGACGTCCGCCGATGCCGCTTTCACGGTTGCCGCGGCCGCGCGGATGTCCGGCCGTGCCTTCAGCAGGTCGGACGGCACGACCACGGGCACGTGTTCCGGCAGCGACAGTCCGGTGAAGGAGGGGACCGGAGGTGGCGCGTCGGGCGTGCGGCCCAGCAGGATCGCGAGCGCGTGAACCGCGCTCGCACGCTGCTGGCGCAGCGGCGGCAGCGTCGCGGCGAGCGACGCCGCGCCCTGTGTCGACGCCAGCGCCTGCACGTGGGACACCGCGCCGAGCGCGTAACGCTGCTGGTCTTCGAGTGCGGATGCCTCGGCAACGGCGACCAGGCGCTCCGTCAGCAGGATCTGGCGGTCGAGCGTCGCGGCGCGGATGGCGGTGCCGACGATGTTGGCCGCCAGCGCACGCCTTGCCGCTTCGAGTTCGCAACCGCGCACGTCGACGCGCGCGGCGCTCGCCTCGTTCGCATATCGCGTGGCGCCGAACAGGTCGAAGGTGTAATGCGCCTGCAGTTGCCCGACGAAGACGTTGTAGCGCAGGCTTTGCGCGCCCGCGCCGGAGATGTCGGGCGTGCGCGTGCGGGCCACCTGCGCGTTCGCGTCGATCAACGGCAGCGTCGACGCGCCGATCTGCGCGCGCAGCTCCTCTTGCGCGGCGGCGAGCGTCTTTTCCGCCGCGGCCAGCGTCGGGTTCGCGCGCAGGCCTTCGTCGACCAGCGCGTCGAGCGCGCTGGACCGGTACAGGCGCCACCATTGCGGGACGGGCGCGGCGCCGACGTCGAACTGCTGCGCGACGCCTGCCGCTTCGGCGGTGCGCGGCGCCTGAGGCGTCGCGCCGTAGTGCGCCGGCGACGGCATCGCGGGCGGCGTGCTGCTCGGGGCCATTGCACAGCCGCTCAGGCAGAGCGCCGCGCTCGCGGCGAGCACCGATGTGGTAAGGGGAAATTTCATCAGCATGTCTCCGAGGACGCGACGTCCATCGCGCGCGACTCGCGTTCGTCGCTGCGCACCTTGAAGCAGGTCGCGTAGAGGGCCGGCAGGAAGAAGATGGTCAGCACCGTCGCGATCGTGATGCCGCCCATCAGCGCGGTGGCCATCGGGCCGAAGAAGCCGGAACGCAACAGCGGAATCAGCGCGAGCACGGCGGCCGCGGCGGTCAGCATGATCGGCCGGAAGCGGCGCACGGTCGCGCCCACGATCGCGGTGAAGCGTGGCTCCCCGGCCGCGATGTCCTGGTCGATCTGGTCGACCAGGATCACCGAGTTGCGCATGATGATCCCGAACATCGCGATCACGCCGAGCAGCGCGACGAAGCCGAACGGCTTGCCGAACAGCAGCAGCGCCGCGACCACGCCGATCAGGCCGAGCGGGGCCGTCAGCACGACGATGAAGGTGCGCGAGAAGCGCTTGAGCTGGATCATCAGCAGCGTCAGCACCGCGATGATCATGAGCGGCATCTGCGCGTTGATCGACGTCTGGCCCTTCATGCTCTCCTCGGCTGCACCACCGATCTCGATCCGGTAATCGGTCGGCAGCGTGGCGCGCAGCGTCGCCAGGGTGCCGTCGATGGTGCGCGTCACGCCGATGCTCGGCGCTTCGCCACGAACGTCGGCCTGCACCGTGACGGTCGGCTGGCGGTCGCGTTCCCAGATCACGCCGTATTCGAGCGTGTCGCGCACGTGGCCGATCGTGCCGAGCGGCACGGGGCCGTGCGGCGTCGGGATCGCCAGGCCGGCGAGCTGCGACGGGTCGATCCGTTCGCGCTTCGGCGCGCGCAGGTCGACGTCGATCAGCTTGTCGCGTTCGCGATACTGCGTGACCGTATAGCCGGACAGCGTCATCGCGAGGAAACTCGACACGTCTTCCGACGTCACGCCGAGCTGGCGTGCCTTCAGTTGATCGATTTCGAACGACACCGATCGCTCCGCCGGCTCGTCCCAGTCGAACTGCACGTTGCGCGTGCGGGCATCGGCGCGCATCTTGTCCGCCACTTTTTCGGCAATGCCGCGAACGGTCGCGATGTCGTCGCCGCTCACGCGGAACTTGATCGGAAAGCCGACGGGCGGCCCGTTCTCGAGGCGCGCGACGCGCGTGCGCACGGTCGGAAAGCGGCTTGCCAGCGTCGACTCGAGCCAATGCGACAAGCGGTCGCGCGATTCGACGTCCTTGGCCGTGATCACGAACTGCGCGAAGTTCGGCTGCTGGAGCTGCTGGTCGAGCGGCAGGTAGAAGCGCGGCGCACCGGTGCCGACGAAATCGACCACGTGATCGATTTCAGGCCGACCGTCGAGCACCTTCTCGAGCCGCGTGGCCTCACGCAGTGTCGCGTCGAACGAAGCGCCTTCGGGCAAACGCATGTCGACCAGCAGTTCGGGGCGCTCCGAGTTCGGAAAAAATTGCTGTGGCACGCGCGTGAATGCCGCCATCGCGATCGCGAACAGCACGGCCGTTACGCCCAGCACCACCCAGCGGCGCTCGATGCACGCCGAGATCCATCCGGACAGCCGCCGGTAAAAGCCCGTTTCATAAACGTCCTGCCCATGTGCATGAGCGTCGTGATGCTGCTGCTCGGGAAGCATGTGGTAGCCGAGCAGCGGTACCAGCACGACGGCCGCGAACCACGACACGATCAGCGAGATCGCGGACACCTCGAAGATCGACCGCGTGTATTCGCCGGTGCTCGATTTCGCGAGCGCGATCGGCAGGAAGCCGGATACCGTGACGAGCGTGCCGGTCAGCATCGGGAACGCCGTGCTCGTGTAGGCGAAGGCCGCCGCGCGCGCGCGGCTCCAACCCTGCTCGAGCTTCACCGCCATCATTTCGACGGCGATGATCGCGTCGTCCACCAGCAGCCCCAGCGCGAGCACCAGCGTGCCGAGCGACACCTTGTCGAGGCCGATGCCGAACACGTGCATGCACAGTGCCGTCACGGCGAGCACGATCGGAATCGTGATGACGACGACCATGCCGGTGCGCAGGCCCAGCGACACGAGGCTGACGACGAGCACGATCGCGACGGCTTCGCCGACCGCTTCGACGAAATCGTCCACCGAGTGCTTGACGGCATGCGGCATGCTCGACACCGCGGTCAGCTTCAGTCCGGCCGGCAAACCAGCCCGGAGCTCGGCTGCCTTCGCGTCGAGCGCCTTGCCGAGGTCGATCACGTCACCGCCTTTTTGCATCGTGACGCCGATGCCGAGCACCGCGTGACCGTTCGTACGCATCTGCGTGACGGGCGGATCGTCGTAGCTGCGCGTGACCTTCGCGACGTCGCCGAGCCGGAACGTCCGGCCGTTCACCGTGATCAGCGTGTCGGCGAGCGCCTGCGTGTCCTTGAACGCGCCGCTCGGCCGCACGAACACGCGATCGTCCGATGTCGTGATCGTGCCGACCGGTGCGACGGCGTTTTGCGCGTCGATGGCCTGCGCGAGCTGCTGCGGCGTGATCGCGAGCCGCGTCAGTTGCGCGTTCGAGATCTCGACGAATACGTGCTGGGCGGGGTCGCCGAAGTAGTCGACCTTCGCGACACCCGGCACGCGCAACAGCACGGTGCGCAGCTTGTCCGCGTAATCGTGCAGTTGCGCGGGCGAGTAGCCGTCGCCTTCGAGCGCATAGATGTTGGTATAGACGTCGCCGAATTCGTCGTTGAAGAACGGGCCGACAGTGCCCTTCGGCAGCGTCGCCCGGATGTCGCCGACCTTCTTGCGCACCTGATACCAGGTTTCCGGCACCTGGTCGACCGGCGCCGAATCCTTCATCGCAAAGAAGATCATCGACTCGCCGGGGCGCGAATAGCTCTTGATGTTGTCGACGTAAGGCGCGGCCTGGAGCTGGCGGCCGATCCGGTCCGTGACCTGTTCCTGCACTTCGCGCGCCGTGGCGCCCGGCCAATAGGTCTGGATCACCATGGTGCGGAACGTGAACGGCGGATCCTCCGATTGCGCGAGGCGCGTATAGCCGATCATGCCGAAGATCGTCGCGAGGCCGATCAGGAAGATCACCAGTTGCTGATGCTTCAGCGCCCATGCCGACAGATTGAAACCGCCGTCGTCGCGCGACGCGGCACCGCTTTGTGCGCCGAGCGCACCGTCCATCGAGGACCGGTGTTCTGGAGCGTTCATGATGCGAAGTCCTCCGCATGCAGCGGCGGCACGACGCGCACGTGCTGGCCGGTACTCACCGTATGGACGCCTTGCATCACGACGCGCTCGTTTTCCGCGAGGCCGGACGTGACCGTGACCGTACGCTCGTCGTAGCGTCCGACCGTTACCGGGCGCAGTTCCAGCGTGTCGCTGCCTTTGCGAATGACCCAGACCGCCGGCGCTTCGCCGCGATGGAAGAGTGCGGTGGCCGGCAGCGTGATCGTGTGGTCCGCGGTGGTGTCGCCGGCGCCGTCGAACGAGATGCTGGCGGTCATCCCGGAGCGGACGTCCGGCCCCGGCGCGACCAGCGTCAGCTTCACGCGCCAGGTGCGGCTTTGCGGATCAGCGGCCGCCGCGACTTCGCGCACGCGTGCGTCGAGCACCTTGCCCGGCAGTGCCGTCAGGCTGACGTGCGCGGTGCGGCCGACCGCGAGATCGCGCAGATCGCGCTCCGCGACGTCGCAGACGATGTCGAGGTCGCCGCTCCAGTCCAGATGAAACACCGCCTGACCGGGCTCGACGTTCTGCCCGGTATCGGCATCCTCCGACGTGATGACGCCGTCGTGATCCGCGACCAGCGTCGCGTAGCGCAGGTGATCGCCCGCGAGCGCCATTTGCGCGAGCGCGGAATCGCGTTGCGCGACCGCCGATGCATACGCGTCCTGCGTCGTCTCGAGCTGCGCGGGCGCAATCAGGTTGGCCTGAGCCTGCGCGCGGTCGCGATCCAGTTGCTGCTTCGCATAGGCGACGCGATGCTCGGCGGCATCGAGCTGCGCGCGCGCGTTCAGCAACGTGTTGTGCAGATCGGCCGGATCGAGCATCGCGAGGGTCTGGCCGGCCTTGACGGTGTCGCCGATTCGCACACGCCGCTCGACGACCTTGCCGCCAACCCGGAACGACAGCTGCGTCGAATATCGCGCCTGAACCTGCGCGGGCAGCACGCGCTGCACTGCGCCGTCGTCCGCATGAACCGGCAGCGCGACCACTGGTTGCAGTTCGGGCGCCGGGGCCTCGTGCGAGTGGCAAGCCGCGAGAAGAATCGCACAGCAGGCGAATGCGATCGGGGCGCGCCGAAGCGGTGGCGCGATGCGTGTCAGAAGCGGGCGCGTTGAGGTCCGCGCGTCAAGTCCGGGTGATTTCACGATGTTTCCAAGACAAGTGAGGGTCAAACTAAAAATGGTTCGGCGACCACGTCGGGTCACCCCGGTTTACGCAGGCGCGCGAGGGCGTCTCCGCCGACGGTGCGCATGACAATCAATCAGTACTCCGACGTTCGAGGTACAGATCGTTCCGATTGCCGACATGACACGGCTTGCGCACGACGATGGCCGCCTGCGCGTCACCGACGCTCGCTGACGTGGGTCCGGAACAGTGTCCGGACAGGAACCGGTTCTGCTGTTTTCGAGATTAGACTCATAACTGATAATATTGTCAAGTATGAGTGAGTAATCTAGAATTGCGTCATGCAGAAAATTCTTATGGAAAGGGAAGGTGCGCTCGTGGACGACAAACCGGTCCGGCCGCGTCGCCCGAATGCGTCAGTGGCCGATGCGGAACAGCGTCAACCGCGCGGTGCCCGGCGCAAGGAGGCGACACGTATGCGCTTGCTGCGGGCTGCGTTCGGTCTGATGGCGGAAAAGGGCAGGGACAACGTCGCGATCAGCGAGATCACCGAGGCGGCGGATGTGGGGTTCGGCTCGTTTTACTACCACTTCGAATCGAAGGACGGCATCTTCGCCGCGCTGTCGGAGTGGGTGTTCGACGATTTCGCAGACGGGCTCGAGCGTCTTGCGAGCGGTTTGTCGGATCCGGCCGAGGTCGTGTCGGTTTGCGTGCGTCACACGCTGATGCGCGCGCGCCGCGAGCGGCTCTGGGGACGGTTCCTGATGCGGGAGGGCTTTTCCGCGCGTGCGCTCGACCACGGGCTGGGCCGGCGTTTGCGGCGGGACAGCGAGCGCGGAATCGCGGTACGCCGCTTCGTCGTCGGCGATCCGTTCATGAGCGTGCTCGCAATGACGGGGACGATCCTGGCGGCGATCGCGGCGGAGTGCTACGCGGCCGACACGGCTGCGGGCGATGCGAGGAAGCCGGGGGGAGACGAAGGCCGGCTCCCCGAGCGGGCTGCGGCAATGGTATTGCAGACGCTCGGCCTGACGCGCGCCGAAGCAAAGGACGTGGCGAACCGACCATTGCCGCCCGGCGACTTCACCGCCGCTGAGAGCAGTTGACGGTTGGGTGCCGCCGGCGCATGTCCGGCTGATCCAGTTGAGTAGCCACTATCATGTCCGGCGGCGAGCACACCGCCGGGCTCAATTTGATCCGCGGTTGCGGGATATCGCAGCAAGAGTGTTGGGCGACTCGGCGAACGGTATGAAAAAGGAGGTTTGATCGTCGAGCGCGTCGATACCCTTCACTTTATTTGACATAAGCTAAACCTAGCGATATTTTGGGGTCGCAAGGAAATACCGCAACGTGAGCGCCGCGGCTCGTTTTCGTTCCGACACCATTCTTAGGCGACCGACACCTGCAGCCGCCATCCCGACTTTCCCCGTAGCACCTCATTTTTTGCCTCGCTACGCTTGGCCGCTCTCGTCATTGATGCGGAGTCGCTGATGGACCACTGGCGATTGGCTTATCTCGGGATCCGGCAGGTGCCGCGCGAGCTGAGCGAGTTCGAGCTCGCCACATTCTTCACGTTCTCCAAGCGGGAGCGTGTTGCCATTGATTCAAGACGCACCGATCTCTTTCGACTCGCGGTCGCATTGCACATCGGTTTTCTTCGCACGACCGGTCGGCCGCTCGGCTCGTACAAGCAGATTCCCACGGTTCTCTGGCGACATCTTGGACGACAGCTGAATGTGAAGCCGCCAGACCTTGGCACGTTACGTTCCCTTTACGATGGCAACCTCAAGACCTTATCCGACCACCAGCGCTTTGCTCGGGATGCCATCAATTTTCGAGCCGTCGCGGAACATCAACGTCGGTATGTCATCCGTTGGCTCAAAGAACAACTCACCGGCCGCCCCGAACGCGGCCAGTTGACGAACGATCTCAAACGTTGGTTCTACGACCATCGCATCGTGATACCACCGGAGCGCATGCTCAGGCAGTTTGTCGTCCAGGCCGTACGCGACATTGAGGGACAACTGCATGGCGCGCTCGAGCATGCCGTCGGTATGGAAAAACTCGAGAGTTGGGCGAGAGTACTGGCTCAGCCCCATGGAGAACATTCAAGTCTCCAGCGATGGCTGTGGGCCGTCCCGCTGCGCAACTCGACCCATCAGATGAGCGAGATCCTCGACAAAGTCAATTTGCTCACGATGCACGAGGTGGCAACGCGTTTTCCGGTTGAATGCAACGATGCCATGGTGCGCCACTACGCCCGCCGTTGTGCAAGTCGCCCGCCATCGATCAGCAAGCGAATCGAACCCCAAAGCCGACGAATCGAAGCCGCCTGCTTCATGCGGTATTCCCTCTGTGTTGCGACTGATCAGGTACTCGAGATGCTCCGGCGATGGGTACTGAAGGTTGTCAACGACACGTCACGTGAAGTGGATGCGATGCGGATGAAGGCCGCGGATCAACTCCGCGAGTTCGCGCTTGCCGTCAAAGCACTTGCCAATGATGAAACCCTCTCGCGCGAACAGCTCGGGGAGAAGCTTTGTCTGCTTGCAGACGATGTTTTGCAACCGCATCCCACCAGCCGTCGGAGCCAGATACGGCAGTGCCTGGTCCGAAAGCGGTACTACGCCCGTAACCTTTTGAATCGGATCGTGCAGCTGCCGTTCGAGGCCGAGGGCGCTCATCCTGTAGTCGATGCTCTCTCGTTACTACGTGCGCTATATCGACGTCGCGCTTATCTCCTGCCCGACGGGGTCAATATCAGGCTTGGGCGCGCGTGGCGCGAGGCGATCGATGGTTACGATCGGCTGCGGGCCATGGTTGCTTTCGAGTGGGCCACCCTCTTTGCGCTCCGTGTCGCCCTGCGCAACGGCTCGGTTTTCATCGACCACAGCTTCTCGTTCAGAAGTCAGTCGCATATGCTGATCTCGGCCGAGCAGTGGAAGGCGAAGCGGAACAATCACTATGGACACCTCGGCCTGCCCCAAGACCCGAACGAATTTCTCGGACCAATCCTTGAACAGCTCGAACAGCGCCTCGCACTACTCGATGATGCCGTGGTCAATGGTTCGATCCGTGTTGATACTGCTGTCCACCTCGACCCGATGGCTGCGCAGGATCCAGACCCACAAGCCGATCAACTTCGCCGTCAGATCTTCGAAGCTCATCCGCCAGGCCAATTTCCCGAGATCATCCTCGAGATCGATAGTGCGACACGCTTCAGTTGGACCCTGCTTGGACGCGAGCCGCGGTCGCGCACCGAGTTACTGATGGTGTATTCGGCGATCCTGGCTCACGGCACATCGCTGACGGCTGCTGATATTTCTCGGATGGTCCCGGAAGTGTCAACTGAGGCGATTCGTCAAATGATGAAGCGTCTCGCGGACGAACGAATGCTGCGTACAGCGGCCGACGCCGTCCTTGAATTCATGCACGAACACCCGATCGCCGCCCACTGGGGGCGAGCCGATCTAGCATCGTCCGACATGATGTCGCTGGAGACAACCCGGACGATTTGGCGAGCGCGTGCGGATCCACGTCGCCGGACTGCATCCATCGGGATGTACACGCATGTGCTGGATCGTTGGGGCATTTTCTACGACCAGCCAATCATCCTGAATGAGCGACAAGCAGGCGCAGCAATCGAGGGCGTCGTCCGGCAAAGCGCCACCAAGGACATAGCTCAACTCGCCGTCGATACCCACGGTTACACCGATTTCGCGATGAGCGTGTCCCGGGCACTTGGCTTTGATTTATGCCCTCGCCTGTCACACCTTCGTGACCGACGTCTTCACGTGCCTCGCAGTCAGGTTGTGCCGGCGCGGCTCGCAGGGGTCACGGATCGGGACGTCCGACTCGGCCTCATCGTTGACGTGTGGGACGAATTCGTGAGGATCGCCGCATCGATTCGCTCTGGCCAATGCACGGCTGTCGAAGCGATTGCGAGATTCGGATCTGCTGCTCGCGGGCAGGCTGTGTACGATGGCGGCGTTCACATCGGCCGCTTATTCAGAAGCATTTTTTTGATCGACTACTTCACCAATGCCTCTTTCCGGTCGGAGTTGCAACATGCCCTAAATCGGGGAGAAGCGGTGCATACCGTGCAACGCGCAATTCACATCGGTCGCATTCCGGTGGAGCTAGCTCGGCGCCAGGAATCGCTCGCGGCAGTGTCATCGGCGTTGACCCTGCTCTCGAACATCTTGATGGCCTGGAACACCACCCATATGCAACGAGCCCTGGAGAACATCGAAGCTAGCCGGGGGCAGCCGATCGCGACCGAGCAACTCCGGCGAATCGCCCCAACTCATATCGAGGGCATCAACTGGCGCGGAACCTTCAATTTTCCCGTGTCGCTGTATGCAAAGCGGATTTTGCCGAGCATCGCGGCCGACAACCCCATTTCGTCAACCAGTCGGAGCGCCTAACGACGGGGTGTACTGGTACCGCCGGTCAAGGGACCGCTCATCGTCAATGCGATCACGTCTGGAGATGCCCTCTGCTTCGTTAGCAAAGGGTAGACACTAACCCATTGTTTTGTCGGAATAAATATTTAGGGCCGCAAGGCAAGGCCTTGCCAGGCCTAAAGGCGCCTAACCGGAAAAACGCATGGAAATCAAAGGCGCCCCAATCCTCTTGCCCGGGCCGATGCAGGTGATGCTGGCCGATGTGGCACTCAGCTTGGGGCTCGATGGGGTTCGAGTTGGGCTCGAGGACGGCTTGAACGTATATGACAGCCGCGCCCCAGGTGGCGTACGGAAAGCTCGAGGCACGTGGGAACAGGTCCGAATGTTGCGCGAGGCGCTCCATGCAAAGGGCATTGCTGTACAAACCTCCGCGCAGGTACGGGATATGCTGAGCATGCCGATCGGTGCGGTGGGGTCGCAGAAGCTGGCTCACCAATGACGTGTTGAGGACGAAATGGCCATCTATCGACTCAGCGATCGCACACCCACGATTCACGACAGTGTATTTGTCGCGGACACGGCAGCGGTCATCGGCAATGTCCACTTGGCAGCCCATTCGAGCGTGTGGTTCGGTGCTGTACTGCGCGGCGATACCGAGCCGCTCAGCATCGGAGAAGGGTGCAACATCCAGGACGGCGCCGTGCTACACACCGAGAAGGGATTCCCGTTGGAGCTTGATTCGCACATCACGGTCGGTCATCAAGCCGTACTGCATGGTTGCTCAATCGGTGGAGGCTCTCTGATTGGCATCCAGGCCGTAGTCCTGGACGGAGCCAGGATTGGACGTCAGTCTCTGGTTGGTGCGGGCGCAATCGTGACATCTGGCAAGGAATTTCCGGATCGTGCGCTGATTCTCGGTTCGCCCGCTAAGGTGGTGCGAATGTTGTCGGACTGACCTTACCCCGCTGAGTGCACCATTCGTAAGTTAGTGGGCTCGCCGTTTTTTGGTTGATGCAATTGCCGGAATTGGTCCGGCGCCAGTTGCCCCAAGGCACTATGCGGACGCACCGCGTTGTAGTCAGTGCGCCACGCTTCGATTCTCCCGCGTGCATCGTCAAGGCTGACGAACGCATGCTGATTCAAACACTCTTCACGCAGTCGACCGTTGAAGCTCTCGATGTGAGCGTTCTCCACCGGTCTGCCGGGCCGAATGAACTGCAGTTTTACGCCGTGCTCGTGCGCCCAGGCGTCAAGCGCCTTGCTGACGAACTCCGGGCCGTTATCCACCTGAATCAGGTTGGGATGCCGTCCTCGTTGCCGCAACTGCTCGAGTACACGCGCCACGCGAACACCCGTCAGCGAGAAGTCGACCTCGACGTGTGGGCACTCCCGGTTCCACGTGTCGATGATGGTCAACATTCGAATGCGTCGGCCATGCACCAGCGCGTCAGCAACAAAGTCCATCGCCCAGCTTTCGTCCGTGCCGTTGGGTGTCGGCATTACCACGCGTAAATGACTCGGCCGCTTCTTTCGCCGTTTCAGGCGAAGCGACAGGCCTTCTTCGCGGTATAGCCGCTCAGTGCGCTTGTGGTTCTGCACCAGACCTTCTCGGCGTAGCAAGACGTGCAGGCGGGGCGAGCCAAATCGTGGCCGCTGCTGCGCCAGTTCGCGTAGCCGTTGCCGCACTTCGTGGTCGGCGTCTGGCGGGGCCGGCCGCCGGAACGTCCGGCGATTCAGACCAATGAGCACGCACGCCCGGCGCTCCGAATAGTCGTGCCGTTCAATCACCTGCTGCACGACTTCCCGGCGCTGCGCGGGCGAACTCACTTTTTTCCGAGAACGTCCTTCAGAACCTGGATGTCCAGCGCCTGGTCTGCCACCAACCGCTTGAGTCGCTGGTTCTCCTCTTCCAACTGCCGCAATCGTCGTGCTTCCGACACATCCATGCCACCGTAGCGGCTACGCCAGTTATAGAACGTCGCATCCGATATGCCGTGCTTGCGGCACAGGTCTGCGACCTTCATGCCTCCATCGGCTTCCTTCAGCACCCCGATAATCTGCTCTTCACTGAACCGCGACTTCTTCATGACAAGGTTTCTCCTGCGGCCTTGCCACTAACTTTACAGTGGGATACTTCAGTGGGGAAAGGTCAGGACGAAGAAGTGATCAAGCTGCAGACAAATATATACTTCTACGCTGAGCAACGACGCCCGCACTTCCGGGAAAAGCTCCTAAGGATCGACTAACTTTGGGGCGTCAATAGGCAGCTCGGGCATTCTGGCTTGTTCGTCAATTTGTAGGCAAGGCATACCATCAGAGCAGAACTCGTGGCTATGCCGATAAATCGACAGCGGAGGGTAGTACTGCAGGCGGCGGTCACGAATGCCGCTGCCTGCTTTATCTCCGAAATATTTTAGAAGCTGTTCCGTCTCTGTTGATTTCCACCGAATCGTGACCCACCGTATTCATCTGAATCTGACCCACCCCGAGACAGCGTAGTACATCTATTCCGATGTGGATAGCTCCTCACTGCCTGTTGCTTTTGCTGCTCTCTTTCTCGTTGCCTTCGCCTTGGCAGAACTGGACTTGAAGCGCCAGGATTCATTGCCCGTTTCGACGATGTGGCAGTGATGGGTGACGCGGTCCAGCAGCGCCGTCGTCATCTTTGCGTCCCCGAACACGGTCGCCCGCTCGCCGAAGCTGAGGTTGGTGGTGATCGCGACACTCGTGTGTTCATACAGCTTCGAGAGCAAGTGGAACAGCAATGCGCCACCGGTCTGGCTGAACGGCAGGTAGCCCAGTTCGTCGAGGATCACCAGGTCGACGTACATCAGCTTATGGGCGATCTGGCCTTGTTTGCCGGTGGACTTCTCCTGCTCCAGTGCGTTGGTCAGCTCGACGGTCGAGAGTCTGATCCGCCAGGCTCGAATGGGGCCTTTTCCGGTTGTACAACTCGATGTAGTCGCCGATGGAGCGCCGGGCATGGCTGACCGACTCGTAGGCCCGCAGGTAAATCTCTTCGTACTTGATGCTGCGCCAAACACGTCCGCCGCACGCTCCTGCGATTGCCGCTTCCATTCGGTTCTGGTTCGGGTGCACATCGAACTGCTGCGCCAGCTCGGCCAGCGTGCGCTCGCCCTTGACCGCTGCCAGCGCCACCTTCGCTTTGAACGCCGCTGAGTGCGTGCGTCGGGTTCTCTTCGTCATTTCCTCGGTTCCTTTGCCAGCATTATCGCTGGCTCAGGCCCCGGCCGATCCACTTATCTGGCTGTCCGAATTTGCGAGGCCACTTCTATCCTCGATGGCGCAGAAACGCAATGAACCCGTTGGGCCCGCCAAATTTGTCGCATCAGCGCCGGATCGTTTCGCAGCTCACCACGACACCGCGCTCGAACAGCAATTCTTCGACATCGCGCAGGCTGAGCTGGAAGCGGAAATACCACCGCACGGCCTGAGCAATGGTGGCCGCAGGAAACCGGCGTCCACGATAGAGCGAGGTCGTTTTCATGTCGTTATCCTACGCAAACGTGACAATGCCGGTGCGTCGTTAAAAGTCCGCGTACCTTGAGCGAGGGATCGGGCACGCGGACCGGCAGGCTGGACTCCAGCTAAAAATGCCTTGCTGGCATTAACGGTTCGGCGCCACCCCGGTGGGCTTGGTGGCGGCGGTGGCGCTGCGCAACTCGCCCATGGTGGACAGCAGTGAGCCTTGCATATCGTCGCCATCCAATGACCAACTGAACACGCCGCCCAGTTGCTGGGCTTTGACATAGCCCAGCTTGGTGCGGATCACATCCGGTGTGTCATAACTCCAGAACTGCGTGCCGTCATAGCTCCACAGCTGCTTGGTGACGGGATGCACATAACGCGCGCCTGCGCGGCCCCCCAGCACACGATAGTCCTCGTAACCGGCCTCGTAAGTGCCGGGCGCGGGGCCGGTGGCGCTTTGATACAGGCCATTGCCATAAGGGCCGGCGGCCACGCCGGTCCAGCCGCGGCCATAGAAGGGGATGCCTACATTGATGCGGTTGCGGGCCAGTCCAGCACTGACCAGGGCATTCACCGCGTCGTCGATATCATAGAACTTGGCGTCGTTCTGGGCCGGATTGGCCGGATCCGGGTAGAGGTTGGACTGGAAGTTGGTGGGGCCTTGCGCTTCCCAGCCGCCATGGAAGTCATAAGACATCACATTGGCCCAGTCCAGGTAAGCGCCGTAGTTGCTCGGTTCGGTATTGCGGATTTTGTCCACTCCGGCGCCCAGCGCGGCGGAAAGGTAATAGCGACGCTTGTTCTGCTGGCCCAGCGCATCCAGCTGACGGCGGAACTCCGCCAGCAGCAGGGTGAAGTTTTGCTTGTCCGCCGCGCTGTAATGATTGGTGGGCAGGCCACCGGCCACCGGGTATTCCCAGTCGATGTCAAAGCCGTCAAACACGCCCAGCGCCACACCCTGTCCCCCAGCGTTTTCTTGTTGCGGCAGGTTGCCCTTGATGTAGAGGTTGATGCAGGAGGAAACCAGCGCCTGGCGGCTGGCGTCACTGGCGGCTACGGTGGAGAAGTTCTTGGACCAGGTCCAGCCGCCCAGGGAGATCAGCACCTTGAGCTGCGGATTTGTCAGTTTCAGCTTACGCAGTTGGTTGAAGTTGCCGCGTAGTGGGGTGTCCCAGCTGTCTGCCTGGCCGTCCACGGACTCCGCCGCGGAGACGGCGCGCTGGTAATCCGCCCAGGCGTCGCCGCCATCGCCATTGCCGCTTTCCGCGACCGTGACCATGCCGCACTGGCCGTTGGCGTAGACATTGCCAAAAGCGTAGTTGAGCACGGTGAGTTTTTTATCGCCACCGCTGGCCATCAGGTTTTTCACAAAGTACTGGCGCTGATAAATGCCCCATTGGGTGAAATAAGAGCCCACGTTGTAGCCCACGGTGGGCGTGGGTTCCGGCGGCACGCCGCTGCCTGAGCCGCCGCCGCTGACAGGCGCGCATGAGTTGGCGGCGCGCTGCTGCCAAACGGCCCCTTGGCTGGCTGTAGGCGTTTCCCCTCGCGTCCACCATTGCGCTTGCCAGGTTTGGCCGTTGTACAAGGCGTAATCGCCCGCGTTATAGATCTGGCTGGATTGCCAGGCGCTGCAGCTGGGCAGCGCATGGGCCGCAGAGCTGGCCACGATGAGGCTGCTCGCGCCGATCAGGGGCAGGCACAGGCGGTAAATCGAACGTTGCATTGCATTCTCCTTTGCTTTATGGCGGATGCCGGTGATAAAGCCTGGTTTACTTTGGTATGTATTTGGTATTAAAGTGGTATCAGTATTGGTCAGGATTTGGGAAATGCAAGGAGAATTTCGGGGCGCTTCAGAAAATCTATGGCCCCCCTTTTTTTGCAAGACTGATTTCGATGTCGTTGTTGGCTTGCGTAAATCTATTCGGCACCGTTTAGGGGAATGACTTCCCGCACCACGATGAGATTCGCGCCTGGCGGTCCTAAAAGCGGAAGCAGTCTGGCATAGGTGCTTGGAAAACGATTATTTAGAAAATCCATCTTGATCGGCTGCAGATGTCGGGGTAGTCGATATCCCGAAAAATCCGGCGACGACAATGTGATAACTGTTAAGTCAACCTTAATACGCTGTTGAAGCGCATCGTATTCTTGAACATCGGCACGGATATGCATTTAAATACGTAACAATGTCCACGGCGGGGCCCTGCGCGAGATCCGCGCTCGCATCGCTCTTCATACCCGAAGCAGGGCGCGGAGGGCTGCGAGTCTCGTTGAGACGTCACAGCCCGAGCACGCGCTCGAGGGCTGGTTCGACCCCAGCTCATTGTGCGGCTCACGGCCGCCGACGTCGCTACGTGTGCCGATCTGCTCACACTGATTCGCAAGCGGCGTCAGCGCTGGTATCGCGCGGCGCTGTACTTCGGCCCGCCCGGCGCGCACCTGGCAAACCACGGTCCGTGACGGCGTTACGAGGATGGAGTAGGAGGCACCACGGGCATCGCCCAGCAATGAGTATCAGCCTCCCGAGCGAGATGGCCGACGGCGTGCGGCAGCAGGTCGCCAGCGGCACCTATGCCACGTCAGAAGTAATGAATCCGCAACGCGCTGCGCTGCGCGGGCTCGCCGGCCACAAGCCGAAGTGACCGACCGCCATTCGATTCGGTCGCGCCGTGGCACCCCTGTATCTGGCACCATGTGAACCGCACGCTGGTATCAATTGATACTTTATGGAGGGATCCGACACGTTGCTTGTGCCCCCTGAAGCGGTGGCCGACGTGATGGAGCTTCGGCCGGTACCGCATACGCTGGCGGAGCTCGAGGCCCGTGTGCGCGACGGCCTGCCGAAGGCCGCGCGCGAAATTAGCGATCGGCGACGGCGACGCGGACGTCAGCGTTCGTGACGTTGACTGCAGTCCTCCAATATCAACCAGACCCCATAAAAACTTCGCTAGTCAGCATTATGTCAAATAATAAACCTACCCGGCAACAACACTGAAATCACCGCGGTACAAAGCTCGCCCCTCCATCGTGCCCTTGCCCATAGCAGACACCACTTCACCATGACATGCGACAGATCTTGGCATGGTTCTCGCCAATTCCACGGCGGGGCAACACGGGCCGCAATCGATTATCCATGAAGCGTTTTCTTCATAAACCGATCGATCAATCTTTCAGCCAGGTTCCAATCCACCATCGGCCGAATAATGAGAGTATCGCAAACTTTATTCAATAAAATGAAATACCAAGCTTTCCCGCCAAAACAAAACCACTTATATGGGAAATGCCTTGACACTTTAGTGCGCCACCTCCATAGTCAAAGAGCGGTTTTAACCCTAATTGGAGGAACCCGTGCCCACTCTTAGCTATAACCTCACGCCTACCGTACAAATTCAAACCGTAGTCACGTCGCAGGGCGCATCGACGAATAACGTGGCCACCGTCAGCATCATCAACGCTGGCACGGTCATGTGGACCCAGGTACTCATTCAAAGCGCAAACACCGGCGTCACGCCCGAAATCAAAATCGGCGGCGGCAGCGCCGAAGTCGTGATTTACGCCGGCAGCTCGTTTACGTTGACCGTACCCACCTCGCTACAATCCGGGAACATCTTCGCCAATCTCACCTACGATAGCGGCGACAACAAGGGAATCCAACTGCAAAACCAGTTGTACAGCTGGACGCTGACGGATAAATAATCATTCGGTGATGATGCGTCGTCTTCTCACGATAGCGACCCTCATCACCGTTCACACGCTGGCCGCGGCACAAACTGTGTCCGGCCAGCGCGAAATATCGTCGCTTACCGTCTTTTACTCGACCAGCAACACCCCGCAAGTGCAGGCAGATATTTCGCTAAGCCTGGGCGGCGCAAGCGTCGATCATTTCGTCCTCACGTATTCAAAGCCGCTGCATCACTTTTCAGTCGCTTTCGACAGCATCAAGGCAGAAGGCTCAATCAGTCTCGTCATCGCTGCTTCGCCCGATCCGTCCCGTATCGATGGCGTCTTCTCCATACAGACGCAGAAGAATCCACCGTTTCAGTTTAAAGGCAGTGTCGTGTCATGGAACGTACCTGATACAGCCGTACTCGCGCAGATGGATTACAACCTTACGAGTTCCGTCCTGGCCAGAACACGTATCCAGAACGGCAGTCGTTATGGTGCCGAGGTCGCCTTCATCGACGCGGGGCAGCAGATCTTCACCGCTTTCTTATTACCGTCTTCTCCGGTTGCCGTTGTGCCGGCCGACCTGATCGTGGGTTCGGACAAGATCAACGGTAGCGCGCAGTTCGTGCTCACGCCGCCTTCCGGGCTGGCGAACGGACAAGTGTTCTTGTCCTGCACCTTCTCGTCAGCAACGGCACCGCCTACGAACTTCGCAGCCGATATCGCGATCTGGCCTCTGGGGAGCAAAGATGAGCGTAGCGTTCGAGCAAGTGGCAAAGTCGGGCCTGTATCAAGCCCCGCCCGGCGCCTCCATCGGTTGGTGCGCCTATCTCCTCTCCCCCCAGGACGACAATCCGAACGCGCCGATCCCGCTTCAAGACGCGCTGACCGGCTATAGCGGCTCCTTTGTATTCGCACCGGCCGCCCCGTCGTTCACCAGTACGGAAACCGCCAACGACTTCGTATCGGCCGTTCAGAATTGGCTCGCGCCTTCCGGCGTGCTGGGACGGTATTGCGTCTGGCTCCCCAGTGCCGCTCCGCTGACTTTCGGGGCGCCCTCCTTCAGCGACAGCAACGCAAAGTATTTCGCATTCTCCTTTTCACGGCAGATCGCGGGGTTGACGCTTCAGTCCGACTTCAATGCGAACGTCGGAACGGATCTCTTTCTCGCGATGCCAAGCGGGATCTTTCTCGACACGCAGCAAGACAGCCTCCATTTCCGGGGGCTCAGTCCTTTTATCGCCATCAACTGTCCCGCCACGCTCAGCTTCACCGTTGCCTCGAACGAAAACGCCGCGAACGAGGCCTACCTTCCGTTCTCGGGGAACTGCGCAGGTTGCCTCATCGTGGCCGGCAAGATGACCATCACGCCCGGAGCCAGCGCTCTTCTGGTCGGCATGCAGTTCGCCTATGGGAGTCCGGGTGCGCCCGATACCGTGCAGCAGTTTCCCCTGCTGGATTTGAGTGCGGCCCAAACGATGCCCTACCTGGCGTCGTTCGACCCTATCGATCCGATCTGCACTGGCCCGTTGTCGCGATCGCAACCGGACGCCGGCATCTATCGCACGATCGTGACGCTGCCCGCACCGGGTGCCGAGGTATCGTTGCCGAGCTGCTACCGCACCGCGACCAATCAACCGGTGTGCCTGCTTCCCGTTGCGAGCGGCAGCGTGCCTTCAGGGCCCGCCGCGTACGACGCAGGCTTCGTCTTCCAACCCGCCACGCCGATGGTCATCGATCCGGCGACCGGCCTGCCGGTCAGCACCACGTCTTACGCAGCGCCCGTCGGCGACTATCGGCTCGGCGTCGCGGGGAGCACGACCCAGATTTCGGTGCTGTGCGGGCTCGCGGGCACCGAAACCTTGAACATGGAGCCCGTCGGCGGTACGGCGTCAGCGGATCTGCTGCGGTTTATCGCGTGTTCGCCTGCCTATACGCCGGTCTTTCCGTTGCCGGCAGCCGACCTGTCCAACCCTTCCTCGGGTGTCGCGACGCCGCCTCTGCCACAGCCCGCCGCCGGCGCGACGGCGTACCTCACGAGCTGGACCGAAGTCGTCGCCAACGCGCAAGCGGCGCCGACCTACAGCGCTCAACCAGAGGGCAATCCGCTCTTTGGCCAGGCTGGCCCCTATGGCAACGGCAGCACGGTCGTCGGCGCCTTGCAGCCCACCACGGCGCTCGGTCCCGTCAGTTTCCCGCTGGCGCCCTGGGCCGGGGTGCCGCTGTCCGCCACAGCGGGAATCCCGCCGGACCAATGGAGCAGCTACGAGGCCAAAGTGCTCTCGGCAACACGGCGCAATACGATTCTCGCGTCCGCGCGCCCCCTGATCGCTTCTGCCAAGGCGGCTCGCGCGGCGCTCGCGACGACAGCCGCCCCGCCGGCGGTCATCCCCAATGGCACGACCCCGCAAGGCTTGCTCGCGCAAATCGAGACAGCAGACGGCCACACCGACTATGCGGCGGTGATTCTTGCCCAGTCGCAGCCTGATCCGACCCAGACACCCATCCAGATGGCGTTTCTGAGCATGAGCCCGGAGCTTCAGGGCCTCTTCCAGACCAACCAGCTGTTTGCCGTCATCGTCAACAACCAATACGTGGGCACCTCCGCCGATGGCAGGTTCGCCAACACGGTGGACGTCGCCGGCTGGACCATGCAGATCAATGTCGGAGAAACCGCCAGCTCGTCGAACGTCAGCAACGTGCTCATCCTGAAGTTCTGCATCGGCACGCTCACGGACCTCGTGGCCACGCCGAGCGCATGGGTCGACCCATCCGACTTCTCCAACCCGGATGCCAGCTCCGGCGTGGCCGTGCTGTCGCAAGCCTTGCAGGGCTACTTCGCAAGCGCGATCGCCAAAGCGGACGCAGGCAACGCGCTGTACGCGAACTTCAAGGCGATCGTGACCAATCCGCAGTGGCAAGGCGTGCTCGCGCTCGCCGCCGACATGACGCCCGAGGATCTGCCGCCGCAACTCGCCGGCCTTGCCGCGGGCATCGATTTCAGTCAATTTCGCGCCCACCACTTCGGCGTGACGGCAAGCCCCGTTCACTACGACGGCAAGAACTTCTCCATCCCCGGACAAAGCAGCTTCTTCGGACTCGTCGACTATCAACTGCCCGCCTATGTGCAGAACATCGCCGCCGGCGGGTCGCCTACCCAGCCGCTGCCCCTGCCCGTCAGCGGCAATTACAACTTCACCGTCCTGCAGCTGCAGAGCCTGTTCTTCAACAGCACCCTCGTCGATTTCCAGAGCCACGTACAGGTCACGATCAATCAAGCCCTCGGCTCCACCGTGACGGCCTCGTACGCGGGCGCCACGCAGCTTGCCGCCAACGGTGTCGTGCTGACCGGGTACTACCAGAGCCAGGGCGACACCGGCACCTACCTCTTCGAAAGCGACGCCACGACGGTGATGGTGCCGGACAGCAACATCCTCGATGCGCTCGTGATCGACAAGATGATCTACAACACGCTCACCAGCAACGACGGTGCGACGCCGCCCAACATCCTGAGCCGCATCCTGATCTGGGGCAGCCTCGACTTCGCCGTGCTCAACGACGGCCAGGGCAACCACTTCGACGTCATGTCCTATGGCATGCCGGCGGACACGGATTCCGCGAAGGCCACGGGCGGCCTCGCATTCTCGAACCTCCACATCGATATGTCCTCGCCGGTCGCGAGTCCCAACATGACGACGTACCAGATCGTCGAAACGGACATGGTCTTCGATCAGGCAGGCAGTCTGCTTCGAGCCGGAAGCACGGCGGCGGGCCTCGCGCTGCAACCGCAGCGCTTCGTGGCGGCAACCGCCGGCACGACGCCCGCCGCCAAGGGCTTCCTGCCGGTGCGCTTCACGACGGGCGCGCCGCCGCAATTGCCGGTGTCCCAGGACTGGTACGGCATTTCCTTTCTGGTCAACATGGGCGGCCCGGGCGCGCTCGCGTCGGCCGCGGGGTTCACCTCTCAACTGCTGTTCGCGTGGAGCCCGCAATCAGCCCGCAGCGCGACACGCTATGCGGCCTTCGCGGGCCTGCAGCTTCCGGGGGCCTCCCCCGGCGCCAGCGCATTCAGCCTGCAGGGCGTGGTCCAGCTGACCGTCGGCAACATCTCGCTCTCGTATGCGCCGATCAACAACGGTGCGACGCCGCCCACCTACGCGTTCACGCTGTGTCTCGGCAATATCGCCGTCAGCTTTCTGGGCCTTGCCAAGCTGCCCTCGAGCGCGAGCATCGACATGTTTCTCTTCGGCGATCCCAACGGCACCGGAAGCCTGGGCTGGTACGCGGCCTACGTCGAGAACAGCGCATCCGCGATAGCCAGGCTGCCTACCTCCCTGGAGACGGCGCAATGAGCACGATTCTCTACTGGAATATCCAGGACTTCGCGATCAACAAGATTCAGGACCAGGGGCAAAAGCGCAACCAATACGGCAAGCGCCGGAAGCTCGACACCCACTCGGCGCTCCGATTGAACTACATCGCCGACCATGTCGAAGACCTGAAACCGCAGATCTTCGTCGTCGTGGAGGTCGAGGCGCCCCAGCTCGCCGCGCGCGGAGAACTCGTCCACCAACACAGCGGCGGCGGCGCCGGACTGCTGGTATTGCTGGAAAGTCTGCAGACCATCGGACCGTACGATCTGGTGCCACCCATCAAGACGGGCAACCACGAGAGCGTCGGCATCTTCTTTCGTCGCGACCAGCTGGTATTCACCGGTCCCAATTTCTGGGCCGGCGGCACCGCGCCATCGCCGAACGCCACGACCTTCGCAACCAGTGCCGACTATCCATTGAGTTGGCAGACCATGGCCGCCACCGCGATTCCTGCCGGCGCATGGAATCATGGCGGCGGCGCAACCCAGAACCGATGCGCGGCGCGCGTCGAGTTTGCCCTGCCGGCCCCACCGGGAGGCAACATCGACTTCGGCACGCTGAGAGCGCCGATGCAGGCGACGTTCTGGGATATCGCCAATAATCGAAACGTCAATCTCTTCATCGTGCACTCGCCGCCATCGCCGGCCGCGGCCGCGACCTTTCTCAACAACCTGGCCACGATTCCCGTCATCACAGGCGCCGCTGCCGCCAATGAGATACGCCTCGTCCTGGGAGACTTCAACCTCAACCTGCTGACGCCGGCCGGCGCCTACACGAACTGCTACGGCAGGCTCTGCGCGGCGCCGGTTACCTATCCGTTCGCCGTGGGGTTGCTCCCCAACCCGATCGGCCCCGCCCCTGTGCCGGGCATGGTGGGCCAGTACCGGGCCTACTTCGCGACGCATATCCTGCCGATCAAATCAACGAAGGACAAGGAATACGGCAACGTCATCCGTTCGGGAGCGCGCTTCTGGAGCACGTCGACCACGACCAGCAACTATCCCGGCTTTGACTACACGTCGGTGTCGTACGACGCCGCAGGGAACATCGTGTCGCCCTCCGATTCGCTCGACAACATCCTGTACAAGGCCGGCGCGGCGGCGGCCGTCGTGAACCCGCCGCAGATGACGATCATCAATGGTGTCGTCGGTTCGGTCTATCGTGCCGTGGGTGGCAACCCCGGCGCGGCCAATGTGGGCCACAAGGCATTCACGACGCAGCTCGAAACCGTCTGGAATCTGGTGTATCCCCCGCCGCCGCCTGTACCGCCGGCGCAAATACCGCCCGACGTCGCCGTCCGGGCCAACGCAGAAAACATCCTGGGCATCCGGAACGGGTTCATTCGCAATCTGGGCAACTACCCCACGGTGCGCGGGACCAGCGATCACCTTCCTCTTTTTTTCAGCTTCTAGAAGAAGCGCGGCGCCCCTGTTTCGAACGTCATGCAGCCCTAACTACCCAGGAGTTCGATCGTGTCTCTTCAGTCGCTGCAGACCGCCTTCGCCAACGCCTCGTGGCCCGTCAACCTCAACGCCGCCTTTCTTTCCTCGGCAGGCGTGACGCCGCCTGCCGACTTAGATGCGCTGCTCAAGAGCGCGTTCTGCCTGGGCGATGCCACGGGGCTGTCGGTCGGGCAAGGCACGGTCGGCGCGGTGGCCGGCGACACGTTCAGCGTCACCGGCGCGACGTTGACGAACGGGCTCTTCGGTGCGACGGCCGCCAATACCGCCGTCGCGCTCGTTTTCACGCTGCCGGCGGACACCTCGACCCTGCTGGTCCAGATCGTCACGAATTTGCGCGGGGACTGGAGCTTCGCCACCAGCTCTTTCCAGATGGTGGGCAAGCCGTTTTCGATGCTCGCCATCACGCAGCCCTGCATGCTGTTTTCCTCCGCGGCGGGCAGCGTGAACTGGCCCACGCCGTCGAGCAGCGCAATCCCGCTCGCCGCCGGCATGAACTTCGCAGGAACGGCGCAGCTCAACGACTATGCACAATCGATCCTGAGCTTCACGAGCCCGGTGCTGACGCTGCCTTCGCCGCTCGTCATCAGCGGTCCGTTCGACGCGTCGGCCGTCGCCGCCTCGGGCGCCTATCCCGTCATGGATCTCAACGCATGGCTGCCGTCGACGAGCTTCTCGCTGCTCGGCTTCAGCGCCGTCGCGCCGCGCTTCGAGCTTTCCATCGGCCCCGTCCCGGCAGACGCGGACCCCGACGACGACGAGGACGCCGCGCAGGACATCGCCTACGTATTCGCCGCCACCGTGACCACGGCCACCACGCCGCCGCTCGTGGTGGACTGCTCGGTCATGATCTTCGCGGACAACGCCGCCGGTGGCGGCAACTACTCGCTGTTCCTCACGCCGTCGAAGGCACTGCCCAACGCCCTGACGCCCGCGAATATCGCAGCCATCGCCGGCGTCGACACACAATTCATTGGCGCGGTGCCGGCGCCGATCCAGCGCTTCTTCACGAGCATCGCCCTCCTCGGCGTCAACGTCACGGCCGTGTGGGCCTCCGGCGCCGCCACGCCGTCGATCACCTCGACGGGTGTCTCCGTCGGGACGGTGGACGGCTTCAGCCTGGTCCTGATCGACGATCCCACCGGCAAGTTCAGCGTCACCCTGACCTCGCTCGAGCTGGACTGGTACGTTCTCAATCCAACCGCCAAATCCAGGCAGCAATCGCTGCTGTTCACGAGCACGTTCACACTGATGCCGACCGTGTTCAAGGACAACGACGGCAAGGATGGCGGACAGTTCGTCGTGACGATCGACCAGGACTACGCGATCACCGCAGCCTTCAACGGCCAGGTCAGCCTGGCGGACCTGCTGCCGGCGATCACCGGCGGCCTCGTCGGCATGCCCTCGGGCATCGACGTGACGTTCAGCGACGTCCTGCTCTCCATCGATACCAGCGCCGGGGCGTATTCCTTCTCCTTCGTCGTCAACCTCGAAGTCGACGTCATCACCTACAACGGCAATCCACTGCTGCGCGTGCAGGACATGGTGCTGGCGATCGGCGCGCAAACGCCGCGGACGGCGGGCGCGAAGACGACCTACAGCGCCTCGATGACAGGGGGGCTGATCGTCGGCCCCGTGGGGCTGAACGTCGCAATCGAGTACGACGGCGCAGCGGCGCGCCCGCAATGGCTGCTCAGCAGCTCGCTCGCGTCGCCGCTCAATCTCGGCGAACTGCTCGTCGACCTCTTCGACGTGCTGGACAGCGATCTCGGCAGATTCCTCCCGGAATTCCTGCCAAGCCATCTCGTCGTCGAAACGTTCTCGGTCGACGCCGCCATTCCCACTGGCACCGGCGCGTCTTCGTACTCGATCTCGGGCGCCCTGGACTGGAGCACCGATGCGCTGCCGGGGCTGCCGATCGCCTGCAAGGCAAGCCTCGCGCTCGCCTATGACGGCAGCCTGGCGACCAACCGGTTCTCCGGCTCCGTGCTCGGCACCATCAGCCTCGCGTCGATCCCCTCGCTCACGATCGGCTATGCGTTCAACCAGCCGGGCAGCCAGGGCGGAACGACGCTGACCGTCCAATGGGCGGGCGTGACGGGCGCCTATGACAGCACGCATCAGACCATCACGCTGTCGTTCAACGGCTGGAGTCTCGGCACGCTGGTGACGGAACTCGTACAGCTGACCGGCGACTCTTATTTCTCGCTGTCGGGCCCCTGGACCTTCCTCAACTCGATTTCGCTGGACGGCCTGTCCATTACGTTCTACCTCGCCGCCGACGCGAAAAACCAGATCACCGCCTCCTACACGCTGCCGAGCCCGATCACCACCGGCTTTCTCAACATCGAGGGCTTCGACTTCAATCGCGATCCGAAGACGAACAAGATCCTTTTTTCGATCCGCGGCTCGTCGCCGCTCGCGAGCAGTAGCGACCAATGGAAAAATCTCTTCGCAAGCCCCGACAATGACGGGTCGAAGCCGGCGCAGGGCCAGGACGTCACCCAGATGCCCGGTGTGCCCGGCCAGGGCAACGAGCTCTTCGACCTGCAGCTGCTGGCCCTCGGCCAAAGGGTGTCGATCAACGACGCCAACCTCAACACGACGAAGCAGGTCATCGATTCGCTCAAGCTCATCCCGAGCACGCTCGCCGGCGGGGGCAATCCCGTCAATCCCGGCAGCGGCGCGGCGAATCAGCCGTATTACAACGCGCAGAGCAACTGGCTGATTGCCGCTCACATGCTCTTGCTCGGCGTAAAGAACCCGAGCGGCAAGGGGTACACCTACACCATCGACGTCATGGTGGTCTTCAACGACCCCAATCTCTACGGCCTGCGCCTCGCCTTCGCAGGCAGCAAAGCCGGCCCGCTCGCCGACCTGTCGTTCGACATCATGTACAAGAAGGTCACCGACAGCATCGGCGTCTATCAGATCGAGTTCACGCTTCCCACCGCGCTGCGGCAGTGGAACTTCGGCGCGGTCAACATCACGCTGCCGTCGATCGGCGTGGAGGTGTACACGAACGGAGATTTCCTCTTCGACGTCGGCTTCCCGTACAACATGGACTTCTCGCAGTCGTTCGTTATCCAGATGATCGTGCCACCCGGCATACCGGTCATGGGCGGCGGCGGCTTCTACTACGGTCAACTGAGTCATGCAACGGCGACCAACCTGCCGAAAACGATCCATGGCACCTTCGATCCCGTGATCGAGTTCGGCCTCGGCCTGCAGGCCGGCATCGGCTACTCGATCGACAAGGGCATCCTCTCGGCGGGTTTCTCGATCACGTTCTTCGGGATTATTCAGGGCGTCATCGCGCCTTACCATCCTTATCAGCTGCCGAGCAAGCCCGGCAGCGACACCAGCGTCCAGGCCACCAACTACTTCTGGCTCGAAGGCCAGTTCGGCATCTGCGGCAAGCTCTACGGCACCGTCAATTTCGCCATCATCTCGGCCAGCGTCTCGCTCACCATCACCATCGCCGCGCAAATCGTCTACGAGGCCTACCACGACATCCCGCTTTCGGTCTCCGCATCCGTCTCGGTATCGGTTTCGGTGCGCATCAATCTCGGCCTCTTCTCGTTCTCGATCAGCTTCTCGTTCGCCACGACGATCTCGGAGGATTTCACGATCCGGAATCCGAGCCGCGACCCGGCGCCCTGGCTTACGCCGCCAGGCGCCGCATACGCGCTCGAAGCGCCGCGCGGCCGGGCGCTTCCGGCGAGCAACCGTCACCGCGCAAAGGTCGGACGGATGCGCCGCATGGAAGCCCGGCGCGGCGTTGTTCCGCTGACGTTTGCCGCGCATCCTTCGTTCACGGCCCGTGCGAAAGCCAATGCGGCCGGTCTGGCCGACGCAGCCCCCGCGACCCTGACGATCCTGATGGCACCGCAATTCACCGTGCTCGCTCCGGATGTCGCCAATCTCACGCTCAAGGGCCAGCAAGGCGCGTTCGTCACGCTGTTCTCGATGGACGCGCCTTCGGCGGACGGCAAAGGCAACGCCTCCGGTTCGTCGTTCGCGAGCCTCTGCAGCGCACTGCTGCCGTGGGTGATCACCTCCCATCCGGGCATCGCCGCCGACGCGTTCGACACGACCCCCGTCACCATCGAGGATCTGAAGGTCACGCTCAATTCGCTCGCGTGCCCCACCACGCAGCCTGCCATTCCCATGGCGAGCATCATCGATTTTCTGAAGGCGACCTTCACGGTCGACGTCGTCACGGACCCTTCGCTGCTCAGCCAGTCATTGCAGGACCGCTTCAAGGCCGGTGCCGTGATCTTCCCCGCGCTCCCGGGGCTCGAGCTCACCGTGCCGTCCCCCACGGCCGGGGGCAAGACCGTCTCGATCGCGCTCGGCAACTGGGCGCAGGTCACGCCGGACTATCGCAGCGCCTTGATCGCAGCGTTCAACAAGCTCGCCGCGACGCTCGTCAATCCGGCGAATCCTCCGGCGTCGCCGCCACCTTCCGACTGCCCGCCGGCGACCTCGAGCACGACGCCGGAATCGCTCACGCAGGTCGTCTTCGAGGATTCCTTCGCGTTGATCGCGCGCCAGCTCCTGCAAGCCGCGATCGACGCCTACACGTCCTACCCGTACGTCCTGCGGCAAAACGATTCGATCCAGTCGATCGTGGATTTTGCGCACATCGATGGCAAGCACAATCCCGACTTCACGCCCGCCGATCTCGTCAACGCCAACAGCGCGCTGACGCTCACCGCCGGCAGCGTTCTCCAGCTTGCGGGCCTCGGGTACACGGTGCAAAGCGGCGACACGCTCGACGCGATCGCGGTCCGTTACACCGCGCCGACGAACTCGACGGCGGCCTACGCGACGACCCCCGATGCGTTGATCGAGCTCGACGCCAACGCGCGCGCGACGGCGCTGCTGCAGCCGGGCGTCACGATCACGGTCGGGACGGCATCGACGACGACCGAACCCGGCAGCAGCTTCGCGTCGGTCGCCGACGCGCTCGGGATCCCGTTGGCCACGCTCGCCGCCGACAAGGATCTGTGGGCGATGAACACGCTCTTGCTGCCGGGAGCGACGCTTGCGATCCCGTCGATCGCCTACACCACGGCAAAGAGCCCGCTCGACACGCTCGAATCGATCTTCAACTCTTTCGGGCTCACGACGGAGGCGTTCGTCGGCGTGGCGCAAAACCTGACCGTCGCCGGCCTCTTCGAATTCGATTCGAGCCAGACGACGCTCGTCCATTTGTCCAACCTGGACGACCTCACGGGCGAGCAGCTGGCTCAGGCAGTCGCCGCGGGCGAAACCATCGGAAACACGGCCGGCATGGTCTCGCGCTTCATGCTGCAGGGGCTGCGTCTGCCCAACACGCCGGGGCTCACGTTGCCGTCGGCCTTCCTGTATCCCGCGCAGCAGCCCGACTACGGTCTCTATCAGTTGACCGGCCAGCAATTCCCGGTGACTTCGTTTACCGACGTTCCGATCTCGCTGGCGAAGGAGAAAACGCTCGACTGGCTGCAAATCAACGGAAGCGCCGGCAACGACTCGGGAAAGATGGATCTCTCGCCGGCAGCGGCCAATCTGCAGACCGTGCTCGACTGGGCCATCGCCCACGGCTACAACCCGAACGGCCAGAACGTGGAGCCGCCGCTGACCGTCGCCGCCGAAGCGCCGCTTCGGCTCGTGCCCCAGCAGTTCGCGGCGTCCGCCTATCTGCCATGGACCACCTCGGGCACGGCCGAGATGTTGCGGATCGCATCGGCGCCGGGTTCCAAGCCGAGTCCGACGGCGCAGGTAAAGCCCATCGTGTGGGCGCTTCCGTCCTCGCTGTTGAGCGCCGTCGAGATTCAGCAAGGCGCGTTGACGGCGGATGCGGACCTGAGCGCGGCGCTCCCCTATCTGCCCGTACTGGCGCCGATGACGCTCACCACGGACCCGACCACGCATATCGCGATCCCGGCACCCGTGGCCGATTTCACGCTGGCCACGCGCATCGACTTCAAGATCCGTCAACTGCAGCAATCGGCCGGCGCACAGACCCAGACGGCCACGACGAACACGCTGCTGCCGGCCGGTCCCGGCAACGCGCCCCCGGTCACGCAACTCGCCCCGAATGCCTATGAGCTGCTCGGCCCCAACCCCAGCGACGCGCAGCTGCTGGAGCGCATCCTGCTCTTGCTGAAGGCAGCCGGGCCTTCGGCCATCAGCGGCCTGATCGTCGGCTACGGGGACCCCTCCGGCGCACAGGCCGGCCTCGTCGGCCACCTGACGAGCGATGTCTACACGTTCGTGACGCGCACCAATCTGTCGACGCAGGGCAATCCGCCGCCCCAGGCTCGCGGGACCGCCGCGGGCCTGGCTTCCGCCGACGGAGCCCAGCAACCGCTCGTCAACAACTTCGCCAACGACTTCAGCGAATTCATCCAGTTGCTCTGGGAGTTGAGCACCGTGCAGTCCGGCGGCTACAGCTTCTATTGGAACGGGCTGGCGAAGGGCACCGCCCTGCCGTCCGGCATCTTCGACGCAAGCGGCTATGCGACGCTCACGATTCTCGTCACCTATGCGCGTGACGCGAGCCTGCCCTCGAGCGCCCGGATGACCGATTGCTGCAACGCCGTCGTGACGACCGGCAACATCGATCCGGCCCGCAGCACGTTCGTCATGGTCTCGCAGTCGAATCCGCAAACGGCCAGCATGCGCAGCGCCGATACGCTCGCCGGCTTCGCGACGCGCTATTCGATGACGCCCGGCACGGTCGCCCGCGACAACCCGCTGGCGCCGCTGACCCCAAGCAGCACCTTCGCATTGAGCGCCGCCGTGCACGAAGTCACCCCCGCGGATATCGCCAGCGGCGACGTCTGGGGCACCGTCGCGCGCTACTACTCGCATAACGCCACACCGGCAACGGTCATCACCGCCGCGGCCCTGCAAGGCTATAACCCTCGCGCCACGGCGCCCGTGCTCTATACGCTGCTGTTCATTCCCACGATCGATTACGTCGTGCAGCAGGGCGATACCTTCTCCGGCATCGCCGAATACTTCGGCCTCGACGTGGAGCAGGTCGGCAGCATGGCGCAGCGCGCGGCGGGACTGATTGCGAACACGCAAGCGCTCAACGTCGATTCGCAAGGCTTCTCGGTATCGCAGTCGATCGGCGTCGGCAACATCGGCCTGCAGCTCACGCGTGCGAATCTCCCTGCGCCCGTAGATCCGGCCAGCGCCGACTATGGGCAGCAGTACCTGTTCTCGCTCTACTCCCTGCTCGACGCCGGCTACCACGCGAACCCGTTCTTTTCGAACAGCGTCGCCGGCCTTCCGTTCGGGCCGACGAACAACAGCAGTGCGCCGCAGACCCGGCGGCAGCTTTCCGCACGGCACGCCGATCGCACGCTGCAAGCGTCGTTGCGGCATGCGTCGCGCGTCGCCGCCATCCTCGACCCTCATGCGCGCCGGGCCATGCTGCAGGCTGAAGCGGCCAGCGGCATCCTCGGCTATGAACAGGCGCTCACGTTCGGCGCCAACGCGCTCGCGAACGCCGCGCCCGCCAATCCGCCGGCGAATCTTCCGCCGGCGAGCGCCAATCCGTATCTGGGCGTCGGAACGTTTGCGCAGCTCAGCCTGCGCTGGCTCGACGTATTCGGCAACCAGACCGCCACGCCTTTCAACGATCCGCCGACGGGCTACACCGGCCCGCTGAACAACGCCCCGATACCGATCCTCTACACGGATCGGCTCATCGCGCTGAGCCAGTGGCCGAATGTCAGCGCGTCCTACCGCTATGCGGGCTCCGCGGGCGCCCCGCAGCTGCAGATCACACTCCAGCTCAACACCGCGGCCTACCAGCCTTCGGCGGGCCAGCCGGCGCAGGCGGCGGTGACCGATGCGACGCTCTTCAACAACGTCTACTTCCAGCTCAATCAGGACTATTCCCGCCTCGACATCCCGGGGCTCACCGGCGCCGCCGTCGCCCTCGCGATCCGCAACAGCCTGACGGGCGCAGCGGCACAGCCACTCGACGCGACGGCCGCCGCGCAATTGATCGACTTCGTCAACCGTTGCGCACAGACCGTCAATGCCGCCGCCGCAAGCCAGCCTGTCGCACCGCCGGCGGACCTCTCCGTCAAGCTCACGCTCGACATCGATCTCGCCAGCGTTGTCGATCAGAACGTCACGCGTCTCCAGCTCTGGCTGGTTCAGAGCCGCCGGACGGATCTCGTCGATCCAAGCCTGCTCGATACGACGGGTGGTGCATCGATCGAAACGGAGATTTCGCCTCAGCTCGATTACGTGCTCTCCGTGCCGGCGCCGGCGCCTGCGGGCGAAGCAGACGACGCGGCTTCCGATGCGTCAGTGGACGCGCTCCTGACCTTCGCCCGCGGCTTCGAAACCGCCTTCGTCACGCACGACTGGCAACTGCGCGCGGGTACCGGGCCAGCGGACCCCGACGAGGCGCTCTCGAACCAGACCTACACGGTATGGTCGGTTCGCTTCAATCTGAACAACTCGTCGAAAGGGATCGCGTTCACGTTGGGTACGGCGGCCTCGTTCTTCGCGCCGAAGCCGCTCGCCAACAGCCTCTATTCAGGCAGCGTCGTCCTGCCCGTCTACACGACAGGAAAGCCGCTGCAGTTTGGAAGCGGCCCCTCCACACGCTTTACGAACGTCGACCTGAACAGCTGGTTTGGGCAAGCACTGGAACTCATCGACAACTTCCTGTCGCCCGCGTATGTCGTTCAGACCTTCATGCTCGACAAGCTGCAAGGCAACGATCCGGCATCCGCGGGCTTCCTCTTCGACATACTCCAGGACAAATCCGCACTCGCCACGACGATCGCCGGGACCATCCGGTCGATCCTCGCCCAGCCGGACGCTTCGCCGGCCACGCTGGCGGCCGCCAAGGAGACGTTGAAACAGTCTCTGCTTCAGCAGCTCGGCAACGCCTACGCCGTCACCGCGACAGTCGTGCTGCCCGTGACGAACGCCACGACCCACGAGCCGCCTCAGCCGGGCACCGCGAGTCCGCCGGCCCTCTATGGGCTCCCCGTGAATCCGGCACCCTCGGCACCGAACGCCAGGACGCCCAACTATACGTTTTCGCAGGCGCTCCTGCCGCTCAATGCCGCCACAGGCGGCAAGACCGAAGAAAACGCAACAGCCGAGTCGGCGCTCGCCTTTTTGTTCACGTGCTCGAACCCCACGTTGCAGACCAACGTGTCCATTCCGCTCACGTACCAGATCACGCATCTGCAGAACGACATCACCGCCGTGGCCGGTATCGACGGGTACCGCCAGAGCAGCTGGATCGGGTTCATCACGGGCCCGATCTCGTATCCGATCAATGCCGGCAACACGCTCGAGATTCCGGTCGCCTTGCTTGCGCTGCCCACACCGCCGACGGCGCAGGCGCAAACGGCGGACGCGAGCAAGCTGCCGCCGGCCCCTGCCCCGCACGACCTCGTACACTGGGACTACACGTTCACCTACGTGCCAAGCGGCGTCGCGCAGGACTCGCTGCTGGGGACGGTCGCTTTCAACACGCGCGCCATGCAATCGAACAGCGCGAATGCACCGTCGAATGCGCTGTTCGTCGCGCTCGCCGGACTGCTTTCCTGCGCGCCCGCGATCTTTGCCGATTTCAATACGTATCTGCCACAGATCACGCCGGATATCAGCACCACCACCCCCGCCTACCTCAACGCAGCCGCCGCGCTCGCCGCATGGAAGACGCTGATCGGGAGCCTGAATGCCGCTTACGCCGATTGGGCGAACGGCAAGCGCTCCGCGCCCGCATTGCTCGACGCCGCGCCCTCCGGCCCACCGCCCGTCACGCTCAGCTTCTCGGTCGAGCTGGAAGAGGACGAAAACGATGGCTCGGCGCGAGTAATCGTCGATCATGTGAGCGGTGACGCAAGCCTCGTCCCGCTCATCGAGTACTTGTCCACGTCGTATACCCCGCTGCCCGCCGATCCGCCCTCGACGTACCCCGCGACCTATCGCTATTACGATTCCGCGACGAAGCAGTATCTCGGCTATGAGGCCGCGCTCGGACTGCCCATGACGGCGGCCTTCTCGGCGCTTGATGCGGTTCGCTACCAGACGGGCGACACGTCGATTGAATTCCAGCGAAATCTCGATCTCGTTCCCGGCCGGACGGTCAGCAACGACTTCGTGTTCTCGACGCCGCCCGTTGCCTTCGCGACACCCGCCGTTCCGCTCGTGCCGGCACCCGGCACGCGCTACGACCTCGCCTCGCTCAAGCCGCCGGTCTCGCCGCCGGCGCAGCTATCGGCGTATCTCGACGCGTTCTTCACGCAATTGCTGGCGACGGATGATGCAAGCTGGGTGATCGCACAGGTCAGCGCGAGTGCCCGGTACCCGATCAGCGAAGCGGGCGTTGGCCCTCGCATCACGCTACCCGTCGCCCTGATGCCATCCGGCGAACCGTCGTCGTCGAACATCACCTCGCTCGCCAATGCCGTCAGCGCATGGCTCACCGACCATCGCAGCGCGTTAAAGGGCATTGGTGCAACGATCAACCTCTCCGTGACGCTGCACGGCACCGCGCCGGGAGTGAGCCTTCCGATCGTCAAGATCGACGATGTGTATGTCGATATTGATGGCCTTGCTTGATGATCAAAAGGCGACCGCCCCCAGCCGGTCGCCCGTCCCCGCCTCACGCCGCGGCCGCTTGCGCCCACGGTGGCCGGAAATCCAGCCCGAGATGCTGGCTGATATAGAACGACCCCCAGTCGTTCCGCCGGATCGACTCGAAACGTCCCGCCACCTGCTCTTCGTACGGCAGCAGCATCGGCGTGGTGACCTGCGCGAGAAACTCCTCGCGCAGCATGTCGACCGACGCCTCGATCGTCGACGTGAACGCCTCGACCTCCGGATAATCGGACGCCTCGTACCACGGTCGGCCATCGCGCCGAACGGCAGCTCCAGCGCGATGGTCGACAGGCTGAACAGCGCCGCGTAAAGCCCGATCTCGAACAGCGTGAAATGGTTGTGCAGCAGGAACAGCGTGACGACCGGCAGCACGAGGCCGAAGGTGCCCCACAACGCCGCCTGCCACAGGCAGTACCGCAGGTGGACGGTCATCGGCCGTCCTTGCCGCCGGACTCGAGCAGCAGGTACTCGCCGTCTTCCGCGCTGCCGGCGCCGATCTCGACGAAGCCGCACGCGGCATAGAACGCCAGCGCCGGCGCGTTGGCGCGCAGGCACTTGAGCCGGTAGTGCGTTGCCGGCCAGCCCGGTAGCGCGCGCAGCAGCACCCGGCCGATGCCGCGCCGGTGATGCGGCCGGTGCACGTACAGGTGATGGATGAAATGATCGGGCTCCCAGACCGACACGAAACCGGCGAGTTGCCCGCCGTCGTCCTCGGCGACCCGCAGCCGCTCGCCTTCCGTCTGGGCCTCGAAATCGGTCAACTGGAACGCGCCGGCCGGCTGCCAGACGAAGGTCTCCTGGCGCGAGCGCAGGAACAGCTCGCGCAGGGCCGGCATATCGGCGGCCACAGCGTCACGTACGGTAATCCTCATGATTCGCTTACCTCGCAGCGGTCGTGGTTGTCGGGCCAGTGCAGCTTGGCAGGCTCGCCATCACGTCGGCGACGAAACGTTCGGTGTCCCAGCCGCGGTCCACCGTCGCGCCCAGCCGTGTGATGACCGCGCGGCACGACGGCACGATCACCACCAACGGGTGATTGAAGCCGTCCATCATTATCAGGTCCTCCGGCAGCGACGGAAACCGGCGCGCGCCGTCGACGCCGGCGTTCAGCCACAGGTGCGCGCCGCGCCGGCCGTCGTGCCGCTCTGCCTGTGGCGTCGCCATGAACCGCACCCAGTCCGGATCGACGATGCGCGTGTCCCGTCTTTCGCGCCCTACCCGGCTCACGATCAGTTGCCAGCCATCCGATAACGGAAATACTGCTTGTCGACCCACTCGACGCCGTGCCGCCCGTCGCTCAGCATGTCGTTTCGCACCCGCACCGATCCGAACGGTTCGAACCCGAGCCGCAGGTAGAGCCGGTGCGCGGCGGCCGCATTGCCGTTGCTGCGCACGATGACGTCACGGTAGCCGGGCGCCGCCTCCTCGACACAGCGCCGCACCAGCGCTTCGCCGAGCCCGCGTGCGCGCCAGCTCGGCGCGACCGCCAGTTCCGCGATCGACAGCACGGGCCCGTCGCCGAGCGTCGAGCGCAG
The DNA here is from genome assembly GCF_048565265.1 of Burkholderia theae. Lineage (NCBI taxonomy): Bacteria > Pseudomonadati > Pseudomonadota > Betaproteobacteria > Burkholderiales > Burkholderiaceae > Burkholderia > Burkholderia theae. The sequence continues at coordinate 36,492 of NZ_CP183463.1, read as the reverse complement.
CGACGCCGGCAGTTTGCGGTCGTAGCACGAATCGGCCGACAGCAGGAAACCAGCCAGCGTGTCGCCGGTCACCCACAGATGGCAGCGCGCGGCATGCTCGCGGAACAGCCGGTAGATCCAGCCCCGTTCCGCGGCCTCGTCGAGATAGTGCCCGGCGTAGGCCCCGGTCGTGAAAGCCTCCATGTAAAGCGCGAGCACCTGTCGTTCCCATGCGTGGAACAGACCGATCCCGCCCGTGCGCATCTCGCATCCCGTCATCGCGCCCGCCTACCGGTCGAGCTGGTATGCCGTGCTCACCAGCAGCGACGAGCACAACGTGGCCAGCTTCGCGAGCGGTAGCCCGGCTGGATCGAACCCATGGTTCGGATAGAAATACTGGCCGAGCCCCTGCACTTGCCGCTCGATCACGATCACGCGGCGATCGCGCGGCGCCGTCTCGATGATCCGCTCGACGATCTCCGTCTTGTTCTCGATGTGGATCGACAGGATGACGATGTCGCACGCGCCGTAGTCGTAGGCCGCGCCATCCGCGTGGACCATCTCGATCGCGTCGCGGCGATAGCGCGCCGGATGCAGTGCGCACAGATGATCGACGAAACGCTCGCCGGTTCGTAGCGATTCCTCGCTGAGATCCAGCCCGACGATGCGCGCGCCGCTGAACGACTGCATGAACAGGAGCGAAAGCGGCATCCCGCCGGATCCGACCATCGCCACTGTCGAATCCGGGCACATGTCCGACAGGAACATCTCGGTCCGCGCGAGCAGCCGGTAAATCTCCGCGTAGTACTCCTTGATGATCAGGAGCAGCCCCTCGCTCGACGGCCCGGCGCGCAACACGTCGCTCATCTGCCGCTCGAAGCGGACCTCGTTGTCGAGCGACAGCGCCTGAAAGCGCTTCATGTATTCGCGCACCGTCGCGTCGCGCAGGAAGCGTTCCGTCTCGTGCGCATCGAGCACGGGAGACAGCAGGTAGTTGCGGATCAGCAGCGTCTTCGCGAAACAGGCGCGCAGATCGTGCCGGTCCGGCGACACGAACATCTCGTCTATCCAGCGATGAATCTGGGTCTTCACAAAGTCGATACGGTGCTGGGTATCGTTGGCCGCACAATGCGGCGCGAGCGGCAGGTTGGTCAGCATGTCGATGTCGATCCAATCTCGGGTTGTGGGGCGCCGGCGAGCCGGCGTCAGATCCATGCCTTCGGCAGCGCGGCGAGGCGTTCGCGCGCCATCGGGCGAGTCTGGCCGAATGGCGGGTGCGCTTTCTTCTGCAATGCGTGCGCGAGCATCGTCGGCATCCGGGCAAACAGGAACACCGGCGTGGCGAGCACGGCGGGCACGCCGAGTTCGAGCAGGATCGCCGCGGCGGCCGCATCGATATTCGGCGGCAGGCCGCGCACGTCCTGCATCGTGTCGCACACCGCCCGATACGCGTCGAACGCCGCCCCGCCGACACCCAGCCGCGCCGCGTGGTGCTCGAGCGCGGCGGGCCGCGGGTCGCGCTCGAGCAGCGGGTGGCCGAAACCCGGAATCCGGTCGCCCGCGCGCACACGCTCGGCGACGCAATCGCGAATCTCGGCGGACGTCTTGCCGACGAGACGCGCGAGAAAGCGCGTCGCGTCGCTGCAGGCGCCCACGTGCGCGGGGCCACTGCCCGTCAAGCCCGCGATCAGGTTCAAGTCGACGCTCGCGTAGGTGCTGGCCGAGAAGCGCGGCAGCGCGATGGTGGGCGCGACGAGGCCGAAGCCGCCGTGCAGCGCAACCAGCAGCACATCGAACAGGCTGGCCTGCGCGTCGCGGGACGCACCGCCGCCCAGGCAGTCCAGCACCGCCGCGCTGAAGCCACGCGTGGCGTCTGTCGCGGGCGTCCGGGCTGCCGTCCCGCAGGACGCCTCGCGCCACACCGACAGCAGGCGCGGCAATGCGGCGACGATGCCCAGGCCCGTCGCGATCTCGGCGCCCTGCCCGATATCGCGCAACGCTTCGGGCAACGCGACCGGCCGCGCGGGCGGCCCGTCGGCGAGCCCGGCCGCGACGGCCGCCGCGAGAAACACCTCGGGCCGGCGCTGGCGGCGCGCCAGCTGCGCGGCAAGCAGGCCATCCTCGGGCGTGCCGTCGTCAGTCAGCCGCGCCGCCAGCGCGCGATCGAGCGCGCGCGCGTCGGCGGCGTCCGGCATCCGGCCCGTGAGCACGTGCAGGATCGCGGCGGTGAAATCGACGGACTCGATCAGTTGCAGCAGATCGACGCCCCGCACGGTGAGCCGGTCGGGCGCGATCGACACCGCGTCGATCTCGCATTCGTCGCGCGCGGCGCGCGGCCGGACAGCCTCCCGCGCCGGCAGGTCATGGTCGAGTCGCATCGGCGGGCCTCGTTTACTGCCGCGCCGGCTTCGCGATCAGCACCTCGAAGCCGATCGCGAGCATCCCCGATCCCTTCGACACTTGCGCGTACTCGCCGATACCGGCTTCGCGCAGCTGCTCGATCGACTCCGCCACCGTGAACTTGCCGTCGAGATGGACCGGATGGACGTTCGCGGCCGCGCGCCGCTCGTTGAAGAACGCGAGCGCCTCTGGGTCGGGATCGCTGCAGGGCTCGTGAATCAGCGCGAAGCCGCCGGGTGCGAGCGTGCGGAAGATCTCGCGGTACGCGCCGACAGGATCGGCCCAGTGATGCACGACCGAGCGGCCTATCACCGCGACGAACGTCGCGTCGTCGAACGGCAGCGCGTGCACGTCGCCCGCGCGGATCTCGATGCGCTCGCGCAGCCCTTCCGCGCGTACGTTCTGCTCGGCGCGCTGCACCATGTCGTCGTAATAGTCGACCCCGACGAAGCCCAGCGGCGCGAGCGACGGGACGCGGGCCAGTTCGATCAGGGTACGCGCGGTGCCGGTGCCGACGTCGAGCAACCGGCCCGACGCGATGCGCCGCTGCGCGAGTTCGTGCTCGACGCGTTGCACGAGATTGCGGTTCCATTCGAGCGTGAACGCGTCGACGTAATGATCGTAGGTGTCGGCGTTGACTTCGGCGGGGGTGTTGGTACGCATGCAGGTCTCCAGTCGTGAGGTCGAGGGGTAAGGCAGCCGCGGATTCATCCGACGGCGTGGCGCGCGCCGGCCGGTGCGGCGGCGGGTGCCGCGCCGAGCCTGCGCATGAGCCGCAGGAAGATCGTCAGGTACACCGTCTGGCGCACGACGCTCACGCCCGCGAGCAGCGCGAACAGCTGCGCGAGCGCGAGATGATGCGTGACACCGAGATAGATCGCGCCCGGGGTGACGATCCAGGAAAAGAACAGGCCGAGCGCCATCGCGTACGCCGGGCGTTCGAGGATCTGGAAGCAGCCCGTCACGAGGTTCGTCAGCAGATAGCTGAAGACGAACAGCGGCACATAGTCGAGCAGCGCACTCGCGACGGCGATCACGCCGGCGTCGGATGCGAGAAAGCGCAGCGCGAGCGCGCGCAGCAGGAAGAACGCGATGCTGATCGCGGCCGTGAACAGCACACCCAGCAGCATCACCGATTGCAGCGCCGCGCGGGACGGCGCCCGGCTGCGCACGAGATGGCCGATCCGGATCATGAAGACCATGCTCAAGCCCTTGATCAGGATGAAGCCGATCGTCATCAGCTCGAAGCCGATGCCGTAGCCGCCGATCGCGCGCACGCCGTAGCGGGCGATCATCGAATAGACGGCTGTGTTCGCCAGGAAGGTCAGCGTCTCGAGCGCGGCCGACGGTACGAAGATGCGCAGCAGCCGGCGCTGCGTCGGCCATTCCACGCCGGGGCGCGGCAACGCGACCTGCTCGCGGCGCAGCCGGGGGCGGATGCATCCGATGCTCCAGCCGAGGTACAGGCTTTTGGTGATCCACGCGGTCAGCGCGAGGCCGAACAGCTGCAGCGTCGGATGCTGGCCGAACAGCCCGAACACGAGCAGCGGGTCGAGCAGGTTGTTGATCACGCCGCACACGATGCTGATGCGCGCGGGCGACTTGGTGTCGCCATACGTGCGCATCGCCGCCGAAAGCGTGGTGCTGAGCAGCGTGAGCGGGAAGCTGCCGATGACGAGCGCGTAGTAGCCGAACATGCGGTCGCCGTGGAACTGACCGCCGGAAATGAACATCATCAGCGGCGCCCGCGTGCCGATCAACGCCAGCACGACCAGCACGCCGATCCCGCCCGCGAACACCAGGCTTTGCACGAACAACCGGCCCTGGTCCTCACGGGGGGCCTTGGCGAACACCGCGACGAACGATTCCTCGAAGCTCTTGCTGAGGAGGAACATGAAGGTGACGACGCTGCCGTTGACGAGCGCGAGCAGCGCCATGTCCTCGGCCGGCAGGTCGCGGATCCAGCGATAGTCGAACAGCGTCATGCAATAGCCCGCGATCGACGACAGCACCATCGGATAGAGCATCAGCCAGGTCGCACGCACCTCGGCCGCGAACTGCCGTATGCGTTCGGCGCGCGACGCGCCCGACGCGACGGGCGTGGCGGTGGCGCGATCATCGGACATGAGCGTGCCTCTCGTCGATCAGGCGCGGCAGCTTCTGGCGCGCCGAGAAGCGCAACGCATCGCGGCCGAGCACGTCGAGGCGGCCCTCGCCCTTGTCGATGCACTCGCGCACGTCCTCGATCTCGAGCAGCGCGCCGGCGAGCCGTGGCGCGAGCGGTGCGAGTTCGTCGTCGGCCAGGTCGACCGCGACCTTCAGGCAATCGCGCCCCTGCGCGTCGGCGCCCAGGCGGAACTGGCAATCGAGCGGTCGGCCGGCGCACGCCGCGAGCCGATCGGCGAGCAGCGCGACGCTGACGAGATTGCCCGCGAACTTGAAGCGCTGGTCCGCGCGGCCCTGCAGCACGACGACGGACCCTGCCTCGCCGCACGCGCAGCGCACCGACGGTCCGATGCGCACGCGATCGCCGATCCGGTAGCGGAGCATCGCGAGGCCCGGGTTCGCGCGGCTCGTCACGAGCAACTGGCCGTCCTCCTCCTCGAGGAAGAACCAGTCGTCGAGCACGTGGTAATGCCCGTCATCGCAGTGCGGTGTGTGATAACCGAGAAAGCCCGTTTCGGTGGTGCCGTACAGTCCGAAGAATTCGGCATTGCGCCAGCAGCGCCGCACGATCTCGCGCTTGCGCGCGGAGAACGCCTCGCCCGTGTAGAGGATCTTCGTCACGTCGAGGTCGACGCCGTGCGCGTCGAGCAGCCGCAGGCATTGCAGCACACTCGTCGGCGTGCCGACCAGGACGTTGGGACGGGTGCGGCCGATCAGGTTCAGCATCGCGGGCAGATCGGCGCCGTAGGCGTCCAGCCGCCCGATCGGCAGCACGTTCGCACCGATCGCCTCCAGCAGCCGGTTCACGCCGTCGTACAGCGTGGAAAAGCCGCCGGCGGTGAACAGGTTCGCCACCCGGTCGGTCGGCGCGAACACCGTGCCCGCCAGCGCGTTCGCGAGCGCCCGGCCGTAGGTCGCATCGGGCCGCTTGCGCGATGTCGCGCTGAGCAGCAGCTTGGCTTCGCCGCTCGTGCCTGACGTGGTGTAGAACGTCGCGCCGGCGAGACCGTCGTGATCGAGGCGCTCCAGCACGCGCCGTTTCAGGTCGTCGGCGGTCTCGATCGCGACCTGCGCGCGGAACGCCGCGTAGCTGGCCACGCCCGCCGGCAGCAAGCGCGCATAGTGGGCATCGTACGAAAGCGCTTCGCTCACGGCGGAGGAATCGAAGCGGGTCGTGCGGTCGGACATCGTGGGCTCCAGGTTCAGGCGGCCGTCATGCGCTTTCGCGCAGGAGACGCAATGAGATCTTCCCCGTGCTGGTGACGGGAAGGTCGTCGACGAACCGCACGTCGGCGATACGCGGATACAACGGAAAGGCGGCCCGGTAGCGGCTCAGGATCCTCGCCTCGAAATCCACGTCCGTGCTGGCCGGCGACGGACGGGGCACGACGAACACGGTCAGCGCGCCAGTCTGCGGATCGGCGAGAAAATAGCTTTTCGCGATGTCGTCGAACGCATCGAAGTGCTGGTGCAGCAGGCTGACGTTGATGAGCCGGCCATTGCACTTGACCGTCTCGTCCTTGCGGCCGACCCAGAACACGATGCCGTCGTCGCGGCGGAACACGAGGTCGCCGGATTCGAGCGTCGTGAATCGCTGAAGACTGCCGTCGGGCAGCAGATAACCATGCATCGCGTACGGCGTGCGGTAATGCAGATGGCCGGTTTCGCCGGGCGCGCACGGCCGGCCCTGCGCGTCGACGATCGACAGTTCGATGCGTGGATCGATCGGGCGGCCCGGCGCGACGACGCCCTCGAAGCAGTACGAATCCAGCCGCGGCAGGTCGTCCGGCGTGAGCGGCAGCGCGAAGATCCGCGGCCCGGACTCCGTCTGGCCGAAGTTGTTCCAGACGCACGCACCGAGCGCGAGCAGGCGGCGCACCTGCGCCGCGTAGATGCGGTCGGACGCATTGAGCACGACGATCCCGTCGAAACGCACGCCGGGCGTCGCCTCGGCCAGCTCGCACACGCGCTCGGCAATGCTGCGGATCAGCGGCGCGAAGCGGATCCGGCCACTGCAGAGGTAACCGAGCACCTCGTGCGCGGTCAGCGACGCCCGTTCGAGCCAGACGGTCGCGCCGGCCAGCAAGCCGTTCATCAGCGTCGAGAAGCCGTACATGTAGTGCGTCGGGAACATGCACAGCACGCCGTCGCCGGGCTGCACGCCCAGATAGCGGCCGACCGCCAGCGCGTTCTCGACGAGTTGCGCCTCGTCGTAGACGACCAGCTTGGGCGCGCTCGTCGTGCCCGACGTCATGAAGACGATCTGCGCGCGCGGCGCGTCGGTGTCGGCCCACGCGTCGGCGTCGTGCCCCGTCTCTTCCGCATCGGCTGCCGCCGGATCGAGCACGACAACCGGCAGCCCGTCGCAGGCGATCGACCGGGTCGCGACCACCGCGAGTGCGTCGAGCCGGTATTGGCGCAGCGCGGCGGACAGCATCCTCGGGTCGCACAGGACGATCCGGCAGCCGAGCGTCGACGCGAGCAGCGTGAACAGGAAATAGTCGAACCCCGAGAATCCGACCGCGATCAGACGGCTGCGCCCGCGCAGCTGCGGTTCCAGGGCACCGAGCGCCCGCCGGGCGGCGCGCAGCCGCGCGCGCAGGTCCCCGGCGGTCAGGCTCGCGCCATGCAACATGATCCGCCAGCTCGCATCGCGGGCAAGCAGCGACGCGAACTTCATGCGGCCGCTCCTTCCAGCACGAGCGAGGCGGCGAGCCCGCCCATGCCGAACGAGTTCTTGAGCACGCGCCGCGCGTCGCTCGGCGTCGCCGTGCGCACCACGTTGACGGGACACTCCGGCGCCTGCTCGTCGAGATTGACGGTCGCGGGAATGAAGCGCTCACGCAGCCCGATCACGGTGTTCAGCACCTCCATCGCACCCGCCGTCGCGATCAGGTGGCCGTGCTGCGACTTGTTGGCGGTGACGGGCATCTCGGGCCGCATCGGGAAGATCGCGCGGATCGCCTCGGACTCGTGCTTGTCGTTGAGCACCGTCGACGTGCCGTGCGCGTTGACGTAGTCGATATCGGCTGGCGCGCATCCCGCGTCGTCCAGCGCACGCTGCATCGCGAGCCGCATCTCGAGCGACTGCAGGTGCGGAATCACGATGTGTTCGGCGGCCAGACTCGCACCATAGCCGGCAACGCGCGCGAGCGGCGTGTCGCCGCGGGCGCGCACGGCCGATTCGCGCTCGATCAGGAACAGCACCGCGCCTTCCGCGAGCACGAAGCCCGAGCGACGCACGTCGAACGGCCGCGAACGGTGCCGGGGGTCGAGGTTCAGGTCGGTCGAGATCACGTCGAGCGATTCGAGCCTCGCGAGGTTGAGCGGATTGACCTTGCCGGATACACCGCCGACGATGGCCGCGTCGACACGCCCCTGGCGCAGCGCGAGCATGCCCATCCCGATCGCCTGCAGCGACGCCGAGCACAGCCCCACATGCGCAAGCGCGCATCCGCTGAACGGGATGTGGCGATGGATCGCGCCGAACACGGAGGTCGCGTCGCCGCTCACGAATTCGCTCATGCGCATGTGCGACACGAGCACCTGGATCAGCGCGTCGCGCGATTTGTCGCCGTTGACCTTGTCGACGAGCTCGAGCGCGCTCTGCACGTCGGTAGCCGGCACGTCGACGCCGACCAGGCAGCCGATGCGTTCGGGCGCGTAGTCGCGCGCGACGAACGGCGCCTGCGCGAGCAGGCGCGCGGCGGCGAGATCGCCGTACAGCTGTTCGGCCGAGATCCGCCGCGCCGATGGCCAGCGCACCCGTTCGTTACCTTCCTCGGGTACGCCCGCATGCTGGGTCGTATAGGTCGAGCAATCGAACTTCTCGATCCTGCGAATGCCCGAGCGGCCTTCGCGCAGCGCGGCGTGGAGCGCGTCGTAGCTGCCGCCGAGCGGCGTGACGGCGCCGAATGCGCTGATCACGATTGCGTCCGATCGCGGCTTCATCGCCCCACCCCGCTCAGTTTGCGCACGAGGATCGCGCCGAGGCCCGACGACACGCCGATACCGTTGACCAGCACGGGCGCGCCGACGGGAATGGCCGGGTCCGCGATCGCCAGGACCAGGTCGATCAGGTTGTTCGCCCGCCCGGTGTAGCCGACGTGCGGCTTGTACGCGTGCATGACGGCATTCGGCCACGCGTTCTGCACGGCGTTGCGCTCGGCCTTGCCCAGCGAGGGTTCGCCGTTCTGGTACAGCACGACGTGCGGCACGCCGAGCGCGGCCTCGCCCGGAAAGCGGGCGAACAGCCTCGACCAGTCGCCGCTCGACACGGACGTATCGGGCTTGTACAGCGAATGGACGTCGAGTACCTGCGCGCAGGGCGCGCGCCCCTCGCGCGGCGCACCTTCGACGACCACGCCGACCGCCCCGAACGCCGGGATGATGCCGACCGGGTGCGACGCGGTGCGCAGCAGGCCCATCTTCTCGAACGCGCCGACGTTGTCGGGCGCCGTCATGTCGCCGACGGCCGCGATGATCGCCCGGTCGATCGCGCCGCCCTCGATCTGCCGGTGCGCCTCCTCGAGCGCACACAGGCTGGTCAGCGACATCCGCTGCAGCGGATAACCTTCGCCGCGCAGTTCGAACAGCTTCGAGATCTGGTACAGCGCGTTGGTGGTCAGCAGGCGCAGCATGTCGAGCGGATTCAGGTGCGCCTTGACCTCGCCGAAGTACCCGCAGCTATCGACACCGCGACGCTCGTGCAACGGCGCGAGCACGGCCATCGTCGCATCCTCGCCCTCGACGCCGGTGAACACCGCGAACCGCTCGCGCTCTTCGGCCGTGTAGGGCCGGCCGGCCGACGCCGCGTCGAACGCCTCGGCGGCGACTTGCAGCGCGAGACGCGAACTCGGATTCAGCAGCGAACGGTCCTCGCGTGCCATGCGCTGAACGAGCGGGAACGGCAAGTTGACGCGCGCATAGTCGCCGGGTTTCGCTGCCGGCGCGAGCGGTTCGCGCTCGGCAAAGTCGACGTCCAGCAGCGACGCGATGTCGGGAAAGGCGGCCGTCGCGATGCCGAGGCCGGTGATGTACGACATGGCAACTCCCCATTCACGTGAGTCGGGAATCGATCGGGTGCGAGACGCCGCGCCGCGCGGCGCGGCGTCCCTGCAATGCGGCGGGAAGGCCCCGGTCAGCTGAACTGCGCGATGCGGCGCTCGATGTAGTTCACCGAGAAGTGCTCGTAGAGGTCCTGCAGGCTGCATTTCTCGTGGCCGTTCCAGCTCATCACGTCGCACACCTGCTGCCAGCCGGCATCGGTCCATTCGGTGCCGGTGTGGTATTGCGGGTCGAGCAGCATCCGGTTGAACGGCCACAGGTTTTCGAGGCTGATGCGGTTGTCGACCTTGTCCTTGAGCTCGTAGCACAGGTCGACGTAATCGATCGAGCTCATGTTCAGTTCGCGGAACAGCGACGCGGAGTCGGCCACCTGCTCGGGACCGCTCAGATAGAGGATTTGCGCGACGATGTCCTTGATGTCTTCCTTCATGCTCCACTCTCCTTGAGTCACGGGGTCAGCCACTGATGTTTTCGCCATTGCCGAGATCGATCACGCTTCCGGTCGTTGCGAGCGAGCCGTTCGCGAGCAGAAGGACCGCGCGCGCAACCTGGTCGGGCTCGAGGATCTTCCGCATCGGAATCTGGCGATAGAACGCCGCCGCGTCCTGCGACGCCAGAAAGCGCTCGAACAGGTCGGAGCGCACGAATCCCGGCGCGACCGCGTTGACGCGCACGCCGAAGCGCGCCATCTCGAGCGCGAGGGTTTTCGTGAAACGCTCGATCGCCGCCTTCGACGCGCCGTACGCGCCGTTACCGACCTTCGGCTTGCGCGCGGCGATCGACGACACGTTGACGATCGCCCCGCGCCGGCGCGCCTGCATCCCTTCTCCGAACGCATGGCAAAACGCCATCGTCGCGCCGAGGTTGATCCGCAACGCTTCCCAGTAGCGGGAGAACGAGTCGCCGATCAGCATCGCGTCGTCGTTGATGCCCGCGTTGTTCACGAGCACGTCGACGGCCGCCTCCGCGTTCACGCGGTCGGCGAACGCCTGCACGGCTGCCCAGTCGCCGCCGTCGACGCGAAAGCCCCGCGCCGCGCCGTCGTATGTGCGCTCCAGCGTTTCGGCCAGCTCGGGATTCGATCGATAGGTGAAGTAGACGGCATGGCCGTCGGCGATCAGCGCATCGACGATCGCGCGCCCGATCCCGCGGGTGCCGCCCGTGACAATCGCAAGTTTCGTCATGCGTGGTGCTCCCAGCTGAGGATGCCGTCCATCACGCTTTGGCCGTCCGCATTGCGCAGCTCGACGTGCGCGGTGGTGCGCGCGCTGTCCTGTTGCAGGCGCCGCAGGCGCGCGCTCAGGCGCTCGCCCGGCCGTACCGGGCAGATGAAGCTGACCTTGCGCAGCGTGAGCGGCGGGTGCGGGCGGTCCGCCGCGAAACCGAGCGCGTCGAACAGCATCGCGATCGCGAGACTCAGGCTGAACGAGCCGGGCAGCACGGGAAATTGTTCGAAGTGCTCGTCGAAGAGCGGTGCGGCACTCGCCACGTCGATCACGCCGAAGTGTTCGCCGGCGATCGTGGCCGCCGGCGTCGCGGTGGCGGCCATCACGGCCGTTCTCCCGGTGCGGCGGACGCGGGCCGGCGAGCCGGCATCAGCGCGACGAACACGGTGCCCGACGCGACGGCCGGATACATGCCGGCGTCGGCGTCGCGCGCCGATACCTCGACGCGGTATCCATCGCCGTGTTTCGCGACGGTGCCGGCCAGCGCGAGCCGCGGATAGCCGTCGACGTGGCTCAGCGTCAGTTCACGCAGTTGCGCCGGCACCATCAGCGCCGGCTCGCCGTGCATCGCGCGCGCCGCCTTGACCGCGAACTGATGCAGCGCTTCGATGACAAGGAGCGCCGGTCGCGCGCTTGGCCAGTCGCGATACCGTCGCGGATCGGCGTCGCCCGCGAAGCGCGCGGGATCGGACGGATCGCGGATCACTCGACAAAGGGCAAGAAAGCCTGGCCGCGCCATCTCGCTCCCCCTCTCAAACCTGGTATGGCTCATTGTTATGCCTTGTTATATCTGTGTTTTGGCTTCCCGAACCCCGGCGACCGCTCTCACATCGGCCGGTGTCGTGCGAATCGACTGCTGATTGGCTGCGAGTGTATCGATTCGTCGTCGAAAGAAACGATCATGCGACCAATTGCAGAAACGGGCGACGAACCGCGCTTGGCGCCGATGGAATGCAACGCGGGTGCGCCCGCACCGCGCGCCGTGCCGGTGCGCGCAAGCGGGCGCGGCCGGCCGCCGCTCGTCGGGGAAGAATGCCGTTCGTCCGCGCGTTCCGCCATTCGTCGCACCGCGCAATACGGGGGAGCGGTTCCCGCTAAGGTGGCGACATCGATCAGATACCCCGGGAGGCGCCCGTGTTAGCGGCCAGCTTGAGTCATGTCACGAAAATCTATGGAACAGGCACGCTCGCCGTCGCGGCGGCCGACGATGCGTCGCTCGATATCGTCGCGAACCGCTTCACGGTGCTGTCCGGCCCTTCCGGCAGCGGCAAGACGACGTTGCTCAATCTGCTCGGCGGCATCGATCGCCCGACGCGCGGCGCCATCACGGTCGCGGGCCAGCGGATCGACGCGATGAACGAAAACGGGCTGGCGGATTTCCGCGCGCGCCACGTCGGGTTCGTCTTCCAGTCGTTCAACCTGCTGCCCGTGTTCAGCGCGTTCGAGAACGTCGAATATCCGCTGACCCTCCTCGGCGTCGCCCGCGCGCGACGACGCGAGCAGGCGCTCGCACTGCTCGACGCCGTCGGCATGGGTGACATGGCGCATCGCCGGCCCGGCCAGCTGTCGGGCGGCCAGCAGCAGCGCGTCGCGATCGCGCGCGCGCTCGTCACCGAGCCGGCGCTCGTGCTGGCCGACGAGCCGACGGCCAACCTCGACAGCGCGACGGGCGCGGCCATCATCGGGCTGATGCGCACGATGCAGCGCGAGCGGGCGACGTCGTTCGTCTTTTCGTCGCACGATCCGCAGGTGATCGCCGCCGCGGACGACGTCGCGATGATCCGCGACGGGCGCGTGGTCGAAGTTCGTTCCGTTGCGTCGCGCGAGGAGGCCTGCCAATGAGCCTCTGGGTTCTCGCCTTCCGCAACCTGTTGCGCAATCGCCGCCGCTCGTCGACGACGCTGCTCGCGATGATCGTCGGCCTGGCCGCGATCCTGCTGTTCGGCGGCTACGCGCGCGACATCAATTACGGACTCCAGACCAGCTACGTCCGCCAGGGCGGCCATCTGCAGATCCAGCACCGCGACTATTTCCTGTACGGCAGCGGCGACCCCGTTTCGTACGGGATCGGCGATTACGGCAAGGTCATCGATACCGTGCTCGGCGACCCGGAGCTGGCACGCAAGGTCACGGTCGTGACGCCGGTGCTGACGATCAACGGTATCGCCGGCAACTTCGCGGCGGGCGTCTCGCGCACCGTCTCGGGCAGCGGGATCGTCGTTGCCGACCAGAACCGGATGCGGCAGTGGAACGACTACGGTTTCGCCGACCGGCCGACGCCCGTCGCGCTGACCGGCAGCGCGCCGAACGCCGCCGTGATCGGCACCGGTGTCGCACGCGTGCTGCACCTTTGCGACGCGCTGCGGGTGCCCGGTTGCCGCGATCCGGCGGCCGCCGCCCCGGCCGACGCGTCGGACCTGCCCGACGACATCGCGTCGCTCGCGCGGGCCGAGACCGCCGCGAAGCCCGCGCGCCCCGCCGGCCTCGCCCGTCTCGAACTGCTGACGTCGAATGCGTACGGTGCGCCGAACGTCGCCGCACTGTCGGTGATCGCGGCGCAGAAGCAAGGCGTCAAGCAAATCGACGACATGTTCGTGCAGGTCCATCTGCCGCAGGCGCAGCAGCTCGTCTACGGCAGCGGCCCGAATGCGAAGGTGACGTCCGTCGTCGTGCAGCTCAGGCACACGGCCGACCTGCCGGCCGCGCGCGCGCGAATCCAGACGCTGCTGCGCACCCGGCTCGCCGGCGAGCCGCTCGAGGTGCTCGGCTTCGCGACGCTCAATCCGCAGTACGGCCAGGTCACCGGTATGTTCGGCGCAATCTTCGGTTTCATCGCGGTGCTGATCGCCACGATCGTGCTGTTTACGGTGGGCAACACCATGAACATGGCCGTGATGGAGCGCACGCACGAGATCGGCACGCTGCGCGCGCTCGGCCTGCGCGGCGCCGGCATTCGCCGCCTGTTCGTCTGCGAAGGCTGCCTGCTCGGCCTGTGCGGCGCGGTCGCAGGCACCCTCCTCGCACTCGCGGCGGGCTTCGCGATCAATCGCGCCGGCCTGCACTGGACGCCGCCCGGGCAGACCGATCCGGTCGCGCTGTCGGTGCGCGTGTGGGGCGAGTTCGGGATGATCGCGCGCTACGCGCTCGGCGTGACGATCGTCGCGACGTTCTCGGCCTGGCTGCCCGCGCGCCGCGCGGCGCGGCTGCCGATCGTCGACGCGCTGCGCTTCGCCTGACCGGGAGACCGACACCATGACATTGCCCATCCGGATCGCGCGCGCCGCCGCGCTGCTGCTGGCGCTCGCCGCCACCGCCGCCGCCGCGGACCCCGCGGCGCAACAGCTGCTCGCGCAAAGCGACGCCGTGCGCAACCCCGACAAGCCGTTCGGCCTGACGACGACCCTGCTCGAATTTCGCAATGGACAGCAGACCGACGCCGAGATCCTGAAGGTCTACTCGAAGGCGGACCCGGCGACCCGCCAGTTCCGCACGCTGGTGCAGTTCGTCGCCCCTGCCCGCGACGCGAACAAGCTGATGCTGAAGAGCGGCAACGATCTGTGGTTCTACGATCCGTCCAGCCAGGCCAGCGTGCGGATCTCGCCGCAGCAGCGTTTGCTCGGCCAGGCCGCGAACGGCGACGTCGTGACGGTCAACTGGGCGAACGACTACGACGCGTCGCTCGCCGGCGAGGAGGACGTGGCGGACGGCGAGCACCAGACCCGGCACTGCTACCGGCTGCACCTGACGGCGCGCGCACCGGATGTCACGTATCACGCGATCGACCTGTGGATCGCGAGCGACACGAAGCGGCCGGTCAAGGCGCGCTTTTTCGCGGCGAGCGGCAGCGTGCTGAAAATCGCCTACTACCGGCACTACCAGGACCAGTTGGGCGCGGCACGGCCGACGGAGACCGTGATCATCGACGGCCTCGATCCCGGCTGGGTCACGGTGATGCGCTACTCGGACTACGCGTGGCGCGACATTCCGGACGCGTGGCTGCAGCGCGCGTACCTGTCGCGCTTCAAGGCCGACTGAGCGATGGCGCGATCCCGGGTCGCGGCGCTGGTCTGCGCGGCCGGCCTCGCGGCCACGCAGCCCGCGCTCGCGGCGGGCGACGCGGACGGCGACGCGCTGCGGCTCGCCGACACGGCGACTGCCGCGCCCGTGGCCCCGAGCAATTGGCACGGCACGTTCGAGGCGGCCGTGGCGAACTACACGGCAGCGAGCCAGACCGGGCCCGTGACGCTCGACGACAACGCGCGCGTGTCGAATACGCTGTCGTACGACGGCACGTTCGGCAACTGGCGGGTGATCCTGTCGAATCGCTTCGATGCGGGATGGCGCGCGGGCACGTCGCAGTACAACGCGGTCGACACGCTGAAGCAGGCCTATGTGAGCTGGCAGGCAAGCCCGAACGCGATCGTAGACGTCGGCCGCGTCAACCTGCGCGAAGGCGTCGCGTCGGGCTTCAATCCGACGGACTTCTTCAAGGCCGGCGCGCTGCGCTCGGTGGTGTCTATCGACACCGAGAGCCTGCGCGAGAACCGCCTCGGCAGCGTGATGGCGCGCGGGCAGCTGCTGTGGAACGGCGGCTCGGTCACCGCGCTGGTGTCGCCGCGGCTCGACACGCACCGGAACGACGCGACCTTCAATCCCGACCTCGGCGCGACGAACGCGCGCACGCGCTACATGCTGAGCGGATCGCAGCGCCTGTTCGGCGACTTCGCGCCGCAGTGGCTGCTGTACGGCGGCGAAGGCATCGCGCCGCAGCTGGGCCTGAACGCCACCACGCTGATCGACAACGCGACGGTCGGGTTCCTCGAATACGCGATCGGCCGCGGCAGCGCGACCGCGGACTTCGCGCAGGCTTCGTCGTCATGGACCTCGAAGCTCGCGACGGGCGTCACCCATACCTTCGCGAACAAGCTGTCGCTGACACTCGAGTACGACTACGACGGCGCCAGCGCAAGCGCCGCCGCCTGGCGTGCGCTACAGGGCGACCCGTCGCGATACTGGCGCTATCGCGACACGGCGAGCGTCGCGCAGGAGCTGATGACGCGGCACTCGCTGTTCGTCTACGCGTCGATGCCCGACGTCTTCATCCAGCATCTGGCGCTGGCCGCGATGGCGCGCTACGACCTCGACGATCACAGCTATTTCACGTGGCTCGAGGCGCGCTATCACTGGCCGCGCACGGACTTCGCCGTGCAATGGCAGAGCAACCACGGCTCCGCGCGCAGCGTCTACGGCGGGCAGGCGCAAAGCGAGATCGTGCAGGGGATCGTGACGTTCTTCTTTTGAGCGGGTGGTGGCCGCGGCGATGCGCGGCCCGACGACGCCGGGGATCGAGGCCGACGGACAGGTTGCTTCATGGCGCGGAAAGCGAATCGCCCGGCGCAATGCGTCGGGCGCGGAAGAAGATCGCGGCGCGAGGGCCGCCCTCACAGGCGACCGTGCCGGTTCAGCGCCGGTTGCGCCGGTTCAGCGCGACTCGAACGCCGGTGCGGCGCCTTCGTCGGACGATCCGTTCGCATGACGGATGCAGCGCGTGACCACGTTGATCGCGCGTCCGAGCGGCATGCCGACGAGCAGGCCCCAGACCGCGAACGACAGGATCGCGAAGGTTCCGGTGGCGGCCCACGGCCGCGACGTGGCGATCGCGTAATGAATGAACGTCTCGGCGACGAAGGTCATGAGCAGCGTGACCAGCAGGCTCGCGTCGCCGGGCAGGCGCACGAGCATGCCTTCGGGCCCGGCCCGGAACTGCAGCCGCCAGCGGCGCGCGTGGAACCAGCCGCCCGTCGCGCCCAGCACGAGCGCGGCCAGCGCGGCCGCGTAGGCATCGCCCCCCGCCCGCGGAAACAGGTGGCCGAGGCTCGACAGGCCGAGCCCGACGAACACGATCGGAAACAGGATCGGACGTACGGGCCGGACTTCGCGCGCGAAGCAGCGCTTCACGCCGATATAGACGAGCACGCAGAACAACACGTAGATGTATGACGGGAGATGTTGCATGGGGTACCTGTTCGGAAGCGCCGCGCGCGGCGGATATGTCGACGACTATAGCGGCCGCAAGGTCCGCCTGCCGCGCTTTGCGATGAACGGCGGGAATCGGCCGATGAACGGCGCCTGCGTCCGGCGAATGTCCGTGCGGGGTCGCTTCGTCGTCGCGCCAGTCCACACGCGCTGCTGCATTGCAACAGCCCGACGGCGCGGCACATCCACGCCGGGCGCCTGCGCGAATCGAAGCCGTCGCGCAGGCGTCGCGGCCGATTGCCGGTGGTGACGCTGCCGCGAATTACGTTACCATCTCCGCTATCCGCACTCGCTCGCTGCCATGCAAAGCAGGCTCCTCCCATTCCTGTCGTCCGCGCCGCATGTTGGCCCCGCCCATCGCGGCCGATCGCTGCTGGGCCTCCTTGTTTTCAACACCGGTGTCGGACTGATCTTCTGGGCCACCCGCCGCAACGAGGCGCTGCTGCCGTACCTGGTCGTCGCGAACGGCATCGGTTTCAGCGCGATGCTGCTCAGCTTCGCCGCCGACAGGCTCGTGCGCGGCAAGCTGGCACTGGTGCCGAAGATCCTGATCGTCGCGCCTGCCAGCGTGTTCATCGGTTTCGAGATCGCGGCATCGACGATCGGGCACGTTCCGCACCTGATCGGACATGCGGGTATCAAGGTATGGCTGGCCTACGGTTCGTCGTTCGTTATCGCCGGTGCGGCCTGCGCATTCGTCTCGGTGTTCGTGCAGGCCGCGCGCATGCGCGCGTCGCTCGAAACGCAGCGGCGCGAGGCCGCCGAGGCGCGCCAGGCCGAAACGGCCGCGCGGCTCGCGCTGCTGCAGGCCCAGATCGAGCCGCATTTCCTGTTCAATACGCTGGCGAACGTGCAAAGCCTGATCGAACGCGATCCGACCCGCGCCACGACAATGCTCGACAGCCTGAACCGCTATCTGCGCGCGAGCCTGAGCCGGACGCGCGAGGCCACCTCCACCCTGGAGGAAGAGCTGGAACTGGTCGAGGCGCTGCTGAAGATCGCGACGATCCGGCTCGGCGAGGAACGCCTGCGCTATGCGATCGACGTGCCGGCCGCGCTGCGGGCGTTGCCGCTGTCGCCGCTCCTGCTGCAGCCCCTCGTCGAGAACGCGCTGCTGCACGGCATCGAGCCGTCGGTCGACGGCGGCGAAGTGCTCATTCGCGGCACGCGCAGCGGCGACC
Organism: Burkholderia theae; assembly: GCF_048565265.1. Taxonomy (NCBI): domain Bacteria; kingdom Pseudomonadati; phylum Pseudomonadota; class Betaproteobacteria; order Burkholderiales; family Burkholderiaceae; genus Burkholderia; species Burkholderia theae. Next base: position 18,437 of record NZ_CP183463.1, on the reverse strand, counting down.
TGCTCGTCCTGAGCGTGAGCGACACGGGCGTGGGGCTCGGCAACAGCGGCACGAAGCTGCACGGCGGCGTGGGGCTCGCGAACGTTCGCGCGCGGATGATCAGTCTTTATGGCGAGCGCGGCCGCGTGTCGGTCGGCGCGAATGCCGACGCCATGCGGGGCGTGACCGCAACCTTGCAGATCCCGATCGCCTGATATGCCGACCGCCCTGATTGCCGACGACGAACCCAACCTGTCCGCGGAGCTTGCCGCGCGCCTCGCGCCGCTTTGGCCGGAACTCGAGATCGTCGGGATGCCCCGCAACGGCGTGGACGCACTCGCCGAGCTGAATGCGAAGCGCCCGGATTTCGCGTTCCTCGACATCCGGATGCCGGGTATCGACGGCCTGAAAATCGCGAGTCTCGTACCGCACGTGCACATCGTGTTCGTGACGTCCTATGACGAGTATGCGGTCCAGGCGTTCGACCAGTCGGCGATCGACTATTTGCTGAAACCGGTGACCGACGAGCGCCTGCTGCGCTGCATCGTCAAGCTGCAGCGCGGCGGCCCGGCGCCCGCAGACACCGCCCTGCTGGCGCACGCGCGCGAGCAGCGGGATGCCGCGCCGATCCGCTGGCTGACCGTGGGCCTCCGGGACACGACGCGGCTCGTGTCGGTGGACGAGGTGCTGTACTTCCAGGCCACGGACAAATATACGGAGGTCGTGACCGCGGGCGAGCGGCACGTGATCCGCACACCGCTCAAGGACATGCTGCAGCGGCTCGATTCCGAACGCTTCGCGCAGGTGCATCGCGGCGTCATCGTCGCCTATGCGGCCATCGATCACATCGAACGCGATCTGCTCGGCCGGCTGCGTATCCATTTGCGCGGGAACAACGACGTCCTGCCCGTCAGCCGCGCATGCGCGGGCCTCTTCAAGCAGATGTGACGCTCGGCGTCCCGTCTCGGCTCATGGCTGTCGCGGCAAACCGGCATGGCGACGTATTGCCGCGTGCAGAGAGGATCGCAAAGGATGGATGGCCTACGTTCACCCGTGACGGCGTCGAAGTGTGGAACTGCAGCGCGCGCGACGCCGCTGCGCACTTCGACGTTCAGTCCGCTCAGGAGGATCTGCCGATGAGCCAGCTTGTTCAGATTGCACCGGGCGTCGTGTTCTCAGCCGATGTACTGGGTGTCGAGTGGGCGCGCAAGTATCGGCAGACCAACGCACATGCGAGTTCGAGTGAGGATCCGGAACCCGAACACCAGTCGAGCCGAACTGCGCCGGAAAGCAACCCTGCGGCTCCGTCGAGCATGCCGGGCCAGATGTCGTTGTTGTAGGGCGCCATTCGGGCCCGACAGAACCGACGAGCGGGGCTTGGCAACTTGCATCATTGCTTGATCGCGATCTGATCAAAGCATGGTCATCGCAAGCATAGTTCCGACAGACATGACAAGCGTGCACGGGGTACCTTCCCGAAACAACCGAACACGCGGCTTTGCAAGTTCCAACGCCAAGTCTTTAAAGATCGCATTCCCAAAGCCTGGACCCAATGTTGATAACGCCCGGGCGCGACCGACACCCCGTTTACCCGCTATTGTAAGTGGGTGACCGTGTCCGGCGTTTCAGGCGGCGGTTCCACCCTTGATCGCCGCAAACACGGTTCCTGAGCACCACTCGCGCTCATTGTGAACGCCAACAGCTGCCCGAATTCAGAACGACTCACAACCAATACGACGGGTCGCCCCGACGCGTGGCGATCGTCATCGACCCCAAGGAAACAAGATGCCGACATTGCACGTGATGTTGAAGATGGCACTCTACGTTTCGCTGATCCTGGCCACGCCAGGGCCGACCAATACCCTGCTGCTGTCCTCGGGAATCAAGGTCGGCTTCCGGCAATCGTCGCCGCTCCTGGTTGCAGAGGCATCGGGCTATGGCTTCGCGATATCACTGTGGGGTTTCTTCCTGGCGACCTTCGCGGCCACGCGGCCGTGGCTTTACGATGTGCTGAAGCTGGGGAGCTCGGCCTATATCTTCTATCTCGCCCTGCAGCTATGGAAAAGACCGCATTTTGAAGACATCCAGGCGGGCCCCATCGGCTTTCGCGACATGTTCGTCGCGACGACCCTGAACCCGAAGGCGTTGTTGTTCGCCACTGCGATCTTTCCCCCGCAGGCGTTCGTATCGGTTCCGTTCTATCTCTGCTCGATCGCGGTCTTCACGGTGCTCGCCGTCACGATCGGTTCGATGTGGCTGACCATCGGCGGAGTCTTGACGGCGCGCCGGTCTCTGGCCGCACATACCGGAACGCTGCTTCGCGGTGCGTCGGTCGTGCTGTGGATGTTCGCGGGCACGCTGGTGTTTTCCGTACTCAACCGCTAGCGCCTGTCATGAACCTGTATTCATGCACGATCGCCTCGAAATAAACGCGGGGAGTAGATCAAGATCGCCGAAATACGCAAAGGTTGACATCTTTGTTTCGGAAGTAGTGACGACCTTGTTTCTTTCATGTTAATTCAGTCGTTCATTTCTAATTTTTATACAACAAATTCGTCTGCTCGCACGATAAAGATGAATAATCCAATTTCCGTTTTTAAAACAATCAAATAGCTTGTTTTGAAATACTCCGCCGATATTCTTCTAGATTAAGTATTCCTCTGGATCAGCTGATATTGATATGAAATTTTGCGAGGTATGCCATCGTTAACACTGCTATGGTGTATCGCAGAGGTGACGTGCATGGTATGGCAAGCCTCGGGAAGCTGACGTTGCCTGAGCATCTCGATGTGCTAATGGCGATTGGCCGTGTCAGCAAGCCAGTCTGTTGATGCGGCATCCGTTACGCGATGTGCTGCCGATGCGGTGAGTGCCCCGCATTGTTCGATCGTGCTTCCATTTGAACCGAGAGCGGAACCGCCTCGGATAAGACCCCGGGGATGCGGGCAAGGATGTCCGGATATTGCGTGAAGGGACGTCCCCCATTTTGCCGAACTTCGCTGCGATTCACTCTGCCTTTCCGGTGTCATGTGTCGTGAGGAGTCCGACACGTCATGACGCGTACGGGATGAGTTGAGAGTTCAGCTCGATAAGGCGGCACTATCCATTCAGGTTTCAAATCCTATGAGAAGCGTGTCATGAGCAACCCGATCAAGAATATCGTCATCGTGGGCGGCGGCACCGCGGGCTGGATGGCCGCCTCGTACCTCGTCCGGGCACTCCAGCAGCACACGAACATCACGCTCATCGAGTCCGAGGCGATCCCCCGGATCGGCGTGGGCGAGGCGACCATCCCGAGTTTGCAGAAGGTGTTCTTCGACTTCCTCGGGATACCGGAGCGGGAGTGGATGCCCCAGGTGAACGGCGCGTTCAAGGCCGCCATCAAGTTCGTGAACTGGAGGAAGTCGCCCGACCGCGCGGGCGACGATCACTTCTACCATTTGTTCGGCAGCGTGCCGAACTGCGACGGCGTGCCGCTTACCCACTACTGGCTGCGCAAGCGCGAACAGGGCTTCCAGCAGCCGATGGAGTACGCCTGCTACCCGCAGCCCGGGGCGCTCGACGGCAAGCTGGCACCGTGCCTGCCCGACGGCACCCGCCAGATGTCCCACGCGTGGCACTTCGACGCGCACCTGGTGGCCGACTTCCTTAAGCGCTGGGCCGTCGAACGCGGGGTGAACCGTGTGGTCGACGAGGTCGTGGAGGTTCGCCTGAACGATCGCGGCTACATCTCCAGCCTGTCCACCAAGGAAGGGCGGACGCTGGAGGCGGACCTGTTCATCGATTGCTCCGGCATGCGGGGGCTCCTGATCAACCAGGCCCTGAAGGAACCCTTCATCGACATGTCCGACTACCTGCTGTGCGACAGCGCGGTCGCCAGCGCCGTGCCCAACGCCGACGCGCGCGTGGGGGTCGAGCCGTACACCTCCGCGATCGCCATGAACTCGGGGTGGACCTGGAAGATTCCGATGCTGGGCCGGTTCGGCAGCGGCTACGTCTTCTCGAGCAAGTTCACGTCGCGCGACCAGGCCACCGCCGACTTCCTCAACCTCTGGGGCCTCCCGGACAACCAGCCGCTCAACCAGATCAAGTTCCGGGTCGGGCGCAACGGGCGGGCGTGGGTCAACAACTGCGTCGCGATCGGGCTGTCGTCGTGCTTTCTGGAGCCGCTGGAATCGACGGGAATCTACTTCATCTATGCGGCGCTGTACCAGCTCGTGAAGCACTTCCCCGATACCTCGTTCGATCCGCGCTTGACCGACGCGTTCAACGCCGAGATCGTCTACATGTTCGACGACTGCCGGGATTTCGTCCAGGCGCACTATTTCGCGACGTCGCGCGAAGACACGCCGTTCTGGCTCGCGAACCGGCACGACCTGCGGCTCTCGGATGCCATCAAGGAGAAGGTTCAGCGCTACAAGGCGGGGCTGCCGCTGACCACCACGTCGTTCGACGATTCCACGTACTACGAAACGTTCGACTACGAATTCAAGAACTTCTGGTTGAACGGAAACTACTACTGCATCCTTGCCGGCTTGGGCATGCTGCCCGACCGGTCGCTGCCGCTCCTGCGGCACCGACCGGAGTCGATCGACAAGGCCGAGGCGATGTTCGCCCGCATCCGGCGCGAGGCCGAGCGTCTGCGGACGAGCCTGCCGACGAACTACGACTACCTGCGGTCGCTGCGCGACGGCGACGCGGGGCGGTCTCGCAGCCAGCCCGGGCCGACGCTCGCGACGCCGGAAATCCTGTAGTGGAGCGCGCCCTGGGCCGAGAATGCGCATTCGCGGCCACGCACGCCGCGGTGGCGGCCTGCGATCCGCTGCGGGCGCGTGCGCTCGTTCTGCAGCTGCCGGGCCTGAACCGTAACAAGGACGTGCCCGGCATCGTCGGCCTGTTGCGCGAGTTCCTCCCGGCGCGCGGCGTGCCCTCCGGCTGGGGCTTCGTCGAAGCCGCCGCCGCGATGCGGGACATCGGGTTCTTCCTCGGGTCGCTCAAGCGGCACGGACACGAGCCCGTGGACGTGGTGCCCGGGCTCGAGCCGGTGCTGCTCGACCTGGCGCGCGCGACCGACCTGCCGCCGCGCGAGACGCTCCTGCATGTGACGGTCTGGAACCCCGCGGCGGCCGACGCGCAGCGGAGCTACTCCGGGCTCCGCGACGAAGTGCACCTGCTCGAGAGCGTGCGCATCTCGATGGCGGCCCTCGAGGCGGCCATCGCGGTGACCGTCGAGCTGTACGACGTGCCCCTGCGATCGCCCGCGTTCGCGCAAGGGTGCGACGAGCTGGCGGCCTATCTGCAGAAAATGGTCGAATCGGTCGTTTACGCTTACCGCTTCATCTCGCTGCAGGTCTTCTACCACGAGCTCCGCCCCTTCTACGAACCGATTCGAGTCGGGGGCCAGAGCTACCTCGGCCCCGGTGCCGTGGAAATGCCCCTCTTCGTGCTGGAGCACGTGCTGTGGGGCTCGCAATCGGACCACCCGGCTTATCGAGAATTCAAGGAGACGTACCTGCCCTACGTGCTTCCCGCGTACCGGGCCGTCTACGCTCGGTTCGCCGGGGAGCCGGCGCTCGTCGACCGCGTGCTCGGCGAGGCGCAAGCGGTCGGCGCGCGGGGCGAGCCCGTCGGGGCCGGGCTGGCGGCCCTCGATCGGGTCTTCGAGGTCCTGCTGCGCTTCCGGGCGCCTCACCTCAAATTGGCGGAGCGGGCGTACGAAGCCGGGCAAAGCGGCCCCGCCATCGGCAGCGGCGGGTACGCACCCAGCGCGCTCGTCGATCTGCTCACGCTCACGCGTGCCGCGCGGTCCCGCGTCCACGCCGCGCTCGACGCGCGCTGACGCCTGAAGCGTGCGGCCCTGTGTTCCATCTCACCAGGAGAACTTGCCCCCATGACTCAGAACAGCCCCGCGAACGGGCGCGACAGCAATCACTTCGACGTGATCATCCTCGGCTCGGGCATGTCCGGCACCCAGATGGGAGCCATCCTGGCCAGACAACGGTTTCGCGTGCTGATCGTCGAGGAGTCGTCGCACCCGCGGTTCACGATCGGCGAATCGTCGATCCCCGAGACGTCGCTGATGAACCGCATCATCGCCGATCGCTACGGCATTCCGGAGCTCGACCACATCACGTCGTTCTACGCGACGCAGCGTTACGTCGCGTCGAGCACGGGCATCAAGCGCAACTTCGGCTTCGTGTTCCACAAGCCCGGCCAGGAGCACGACCCGAAGGAGTTCACGCAGTGCGTGATTCCCGAGCTGCCGTGGGGTCCGGAGAGTCATTATTACCGGCAAGACGTCGACGCCTACCTGTTGCAGGCCGCCATCAAATACGGCTGCACGGTCCGCCAGAAGACGAACGTGACCGAATACCACGCCGACAAGGACGGCGTCGCGGTGACCACAGCCCAGGGCGAGCGGTTCACCGGCCGGTACATGATCGACTGCGGAGGCCCGCGCGCACCGCTCGCGACCCAGTTCAAGCTCCGCGAAGAGCCGTGTCGCTTCAAGACGCACTCGCGCAGCCTCTACACGCACATGCTCGGGGTCAAGCCGTTCGACGACATCTTCAAGGTCAAGGGGCAGCGCTGGCGCTGGCACGAGGGGACCTTGCACCACATGTTCGCGGGCGGCTGGCTCTGGGTGATTCCGTTCAACAACCACCCGCGGTCGACCAACAACCTGGTGAGCGTCGGCCTGCAGCTCGACCCGCGTGTCTACCCGAAAACGGACATCTCCGCGCAGCAGGAATTCGACGAATTCCTCGCGCGGTTCCCGAGCATCGCGGCGCAGTTCCGGGACGCCGTGCCGGTGCGCGACTGGGTCAAGACCGACCGCCTGCAATTCTCGTCGCACGCCTGCGTCGGCGACCGCTACTGCCTGATGCTGCACGCGAACGGCTTCATCGACCCGCTTTTCTCCCGGGGGCTCGAGAACACCGCGGTGACCATCCACGCGCTCGCGGCACGCCTCATCAAGGCGTTGCGCGACGACGACTTCTCGCCCGAGCGCTTCGAGTACATCGAGCGCCTGCAGCAGAAGCTGCTGGACCACAACGACGACTTCGTCAGCTGCTGCTACACGGCGTTCTCGGATTTCCGCCTGTGGGACGCGTTCCACCGGCTGTGGGCGGTCGGCACGATCCTCGGGCAGTTCCGGCTCGTGCAAGCCCACGCGCGGTTCCGCGCGTCGCGTAACGAGGGCGACCTCGATCACCTCGACGACAACCCGCCGTACCTCGGGTACCTGTGCGCGGACATGGAGGGGTACTACCAGTTGTTCAACGACGCCAAGGCCGAGGTCGAGGCCGTGAGCGCCGGGCGCAAGCCGGCCGACGAGGCCGCGGCGCGGATTCACGCCCTCATCGACGAACGAGACTTCGCCAGGCCGATGTTCGGCTTCGGGTATTGCATCACCGGGGCCAGGCCGCAGCTCAACAACTCGAAGTACAGCCTGCTGCCGGCGATGAAGCTGTTGCACTGGACGCAAACCAGCGCGCCGGCAGAGGTGAAAAGGTACTTCGACTACAACCCGATGTTCGCGCTGCTCAGGGCGTACGTCACGACCCGCATCGGCCTGGCGCTGAAGTAGTCGGCCGGCTCCGGAACGAAAACGATGAACGACGTTCAATTGGATCAAGCGCGCACCGACGAGCATCCCTCGGGGGCGTACGACGCGACCACGCGCGTGGCCGCGAGCTGGTACGTCGCGATGCGCTCGGACGACCTCGAGGACAAGCCGACGGCGTTGACGCTCTTCGGCCGTCCGTGCGTGGCGTGGCGCGGCGCGACGGGGCGGGCCGTGGTGATGGACCGCCACTGCTCGCACCTCGGCGCGAACCTGGCCGACGGGCGGGTCGAGGACGGGTGCATCCAGTGCCCGTTCCACCACTGGCGGTACGACGAGCAGGGCCAGTGCGTTCACATCCCCGGCCACTGCTCGGCGGTGAGCCGGCTGGAGCCCGTCCCGCGCGGGGCGCGCCAGCCGACCTGGGTCACCGCCGAGCGATACGGCTACGTGTGGGTCTGGTACGGCTCCCCGCTGCCGCTGCACCCACTGCCCGAAATCGCCGCGGCCGACGTCGACAACGGCGACTTCATGCACCTGCACATCGCGTTCGAGACGACGACGGCGGTCTTGCGGATCGTCGAGAACTTCTACGACGCGCAGCACGCGAACCCCGTGCACGCGCTCCCGATCTCGGCCTTCGAGCTCAAGCTCTTCGACGATTGGCGCCCGTGGCCGGAGGTCGAGCCGCTGGCCCGGGCGGGCGCGTGGTTCGGTGCCGGGATCGACTTCACCGTGGACCGGTATTTCGGGCCCCTCGGCATGTTGTCGCGCGCGCTCGGCCTGAGCATGTCGCAGATGAACCTGCACTTCGATGGCTACCCCGGCGGGTGCGTCATGACCGTCGCGCTGGACGGAGACTTCAAATACAAACTGCTCCAGTGCGTGACGCCGGTGAGCGACGGCAAGAACGTCATGCACATGCTCATCTCGATCAAGAAGGTGGGCGGCCCCCTGCGCCGCGCGACCGACTTCGTACTGTTCGGGTTGCAGACCCGACAGGCCGCGGGGTACGACGTCAAGATCTGGAACGGGATGAAGCCGGACGGCGGCGGCGCGTACAGCAAGTACGACAAGCTCGTGCTCAAGTACCGCGCGTTCTACCGGGGCTGGGTCGACCGCGTCACCGACGCGACCGCTCGACCGCGCCGCCGCGAGTGAGCGGCGATGCGTGAGTCGGCGGCCGAGACGGCGTGATGAACGTTGCCGCCGACGTCATTACACCGCCCGATCCCCGGCGCCCTTACGCGGCCCGTCGACACGCCGAGTCGGCAAGACAGCGAGCCCGCGCACCGCCGCCACGCTCTCGCCCCCCTCCCCGCCGCCGCCCGTGATCTCGTCCAGCGCCCGGTTGTTGGTATACGGCCCGAACACACCGATCGACACCATCACGATCACCATGCTGCCGCCGATCAGCACGAACACCGCCGACACGCCGGCGCGTTCGAGCAGCAGCGCGATGATGAAACTGCTCGCGATTCCCGTCAGGCGGCCGATCGAATGCACGAAGCCGAGCGCGCGCCCGCGGATCTCGGTCGGAAACACTTCCGACTGGTACGCGGTGCCGTTGCTCGCGAGCACCGTATTGGACAGCGTGACGAGCAGGCCGAACGCGATCACGAACGGCGCCTGCGCCGACATCGCGAACGCGGTGCCGAACAGCGCGACGCCGAACGCCGACGCGACGATCAGCCATTTGCGCTCGATCCGGTCGGCGAGCAGACCCGCGACGAACGGCGACACCGGATACGCGAACGCGATCACGAACGCATACCAGAGGCTCTTCGTGACGCTCGCGCCCTGCGCGGCCAGCAGCGTCGGCAGCCACTGGCTGAAGCCGAAGAAGCCGATGCTCAGGAATGCATTGAACGCGATCAGCATCGCCGTGCGGCCGCGATGTTGCGCATCCCACATCGACGGCGCGCGCCGCGGGGCCGGCGCAGTTGCAGCCGGCGCCGGGACCGCGGGCAACGGCCGGCCGGATTCCCGCTCGACCGCCTGCTCGAGACGCTGCAGCACGGCTTCGGCCTCGGCCTCGCGGCCGTTGCGGGCGAGCCAGCGCGGCGACTCCGGCAACCGCGACTGCAGCCACCAGACGACGACCGCGCCGCTGCCGCCGAGCAGCACGACCCAGCGCCACCCGGAGATCCCGAGCGGATCGTGCGGCACCCATAACCACGACACCAGCGCGAGCACCGGCATCGCGAGATAACCGACCGCGAAGCACAGCGCGAACGCGCGGCCGCGCACCGCCTTCGGCACCAGCTCGGTCAGGAACGCGCCGATCGTGATCAGCTCCGCGCCGATGCCGCAGCCCGCGATGAAGCGGCACACGAGGATGCCGAGCGCATGCGTCTGCACGCACATCGCCAGGCTCGCCGCCGTGTAGAGCAGCAGCGCGCCGGTGAACAGCGCGCGCCGCCCGAAGCGGTCCGCGAGGCGCGACACGAACATCTCGCCGACGAACAGCCCCGCGAACGTCGCCGCGCCGAGCGCGCCCTGATCCGACATGCCGAGCACGCCGTGCGAGCCCGCGTGAAAGATGCCGTCGCGGATCAGCCCCGGCGGCAGGTAGGTCATCTGGAACAGGTCGTAGACCTCGAAAAACCCGCCGACGCTCAGGAACAGCACGAGCGTCCAGATGCTGGCCGTCGCGGGCAGGCGATCGATGCGCGCGGCGATCGACGCCGCATGGGAATGGGACATGGCGACTCCTCGATGATCCGCCCGCGCGGCCGGCGCGAAGCGGCGGACAAGGCGCCGGCGCGGCATGCGCGCGGCGCCGGCGTTCAGACGGTGGCGACCGGATTGACCGGCGACCCGACGAGCCCGCGCAGGTGCAGCGGCGGCGCGGTCAGCAGGAAGCGGCTGCGCCGGTGCGCGCGCAACCATTCGGCAAGCGGCGTCAGGTGCCACAGCTCGCCGAGATGAATGCCGAGCTTGAACAGGCACAGCTCGTGCAGCGGCATCAGCGCACCGGGCCGCTCGCGCGCCGACGCATTGCGCGGGCGCTCCTCGACCGCGTGGTTGTCCGCCGCGAGTGCCGCGAGCCCCGATTCGGCGATCCATTCGAGCAGGCGCGGGTCGTTGCCGTCGAGCACGCAGCACAGGTCCGGCGCGCCGGGCTCGCCACGTGCGTCGGCGTCGAGCAGACGATCGGCGAAACCCGTGTGCACGCACACGATGTCGCCGCGCTCGACGACCACGTCGTCCGCGCGCAACACCGCCATCCATTCCGCGTAGCCGATCTTGCGCCGCTCGTCGCCGAAGTGGCGGCGCAGGTCGACCAGCACGCCGCGCCCCTGCACGCCGGTTTGCGCCATCACCTCGATGCCGAGCGCACCCGCACCGCCGCGCGGCGCACCCGCTTCGGGCACGTGGATGTGCTCGTCCATCCGGTAGCCGTTGTAGAACACGCGGGCTGGCTCGCCGTCACCCGCCGGATCGAACAGCGAGCCGACGTGCGACAGCGCATCCCATTGCGTCGAGAACTGCGAGTGCATGCAGAACGAGTCGTCGCAGACCACGTCGGTTGCATTCGCAACCTGTTCGTCGGCCCGATAGCCGAAGTACGGTTTGTCGCCGAGCAGCGCCGGCATGATCGCCGGCGGCCGGCGCCGCGCGTTCAGCCCGCCGCCGCGCGGCACGTCGAGCGGCAGACTCAGCGAAAACACGCGGCCTTCGCGCACCTCCGCGACGCCGCGCAGCACCGCGTCGGCCGTCAGCCAGTTCAAGCGCCCTTTCTGATCGTCCGGGCCGAAATCGCCCCAGTTCGAGCCGGGCGGCCGATGGGTCCAGCGTGGTTTCATGGTGTCTCCTCCATGCCATATCCAGGGTGTGGCGGCAGGCGCGCACGGCCGTCCTTCGCGGCCGTGTCGCGCCCGAGGTTTCGCGGCTAGCGCGTGCGGATCACGCCCAGCCCGGCGAGCCGCTCGTATTCGTGTTCGCCGAGCAGCGGCAGCAGGATCTCGCGATTGTTCTCGCCGAGCGCGGGCGCCGGCCGGCGGAACGTGCCGGGCGTGGCCGACAGGCGCGGTGTGATGTTGTGCATCGGCAGGCTGCCGACGTCGTCGTCCGGCAGCTCGACGAGCGCCTCGCGTTCGATCACGTAGTGGTCCTCAACGATCTGCGCGATGTCCTGGATTGGCCCGACCGTCACGCCCGCTTCTTCGAAGAACGCGAGATTGGCGTCGAGATCGCGCGCGGCGATGAATTCGCCGACGATCGCATCGAGCGCCTCCGCATGCTGCACGCGCTGCACGTTGGTCGCGTAGCGTGGATCGTCGATCAGCTCCGCGCGGCCGATCGCGCGGAACAGCCGCTCGGCCATCGCCTGCGTCGAGCTCGACAGGCACAGCCACTTGCCGTCGCGGGTGCGATACGCGTTGCGTGGCGCGGTGTTCGACGAGCGGCTGCCGGTGCGCGCCTTGATCTCGCCCGTCATCACGTAGTTCGCGGCGGCCGGCCCGAGGATCGACAGCAGCGGCTCGAACAGCGACACATCGATCACCTGCCCCGCCGCGCCGTGTGCGTCGCGCGCATGCAGCGCGACCAGCACGGCGAGCGCGCCGGACAGCCCGGCCGTCATGTCGCCGAGGAACATCGGCGGCAGCACCGGCTCGCGATCGGCGAAGCCGTTGATCGCCGCGAACCCCGCATACCCTTCCGCGAGCGTGCCGAAGCCCGGCTTGTGGCGGTACGGCCCCGTCTGCCCCCAGCCGGAGATCCGCGCGATCACCAGTTCCGGCCGGATCGCGAGCAGGTCGTCCGGGCCGAGCCCCATCTTCTCGGCGACGCCGGGCTTGAAGCTCTCGACGAACACGTCCGCGTCACGCACCAGCCGGCGGACGATGTCGATCCCCTCGGGCGTGCGCAGGTCGACGCACACGCTGCGCTTGTTGCGCCCGTACACCTTCCAGTTCGTGCTGATCCCGCCCGCGCCGACCGCGCGCAGCGTATCGCCGCGCTCGCTCTCGACCTTCACGACGTCCGCGCCGAAATCGGCGAGCTGCACGCTCAGCATGTTGCCCGCCATCAGGCGCGACAGGTCGACGACGCGCACGCCCGCAAGCGGCCCCTGCGCGCCGGCGTCGAACGGTTTCGGATGGATCGGGCCGGTGGACGCGCGACGGCGCGCGCCGGCCGCGTGCGCGGCCTGCGGGTCGGGAACGAACATGCTTGTCTCCTGGTTGGTTTGTGCGTCGTTCGATGCTGAATGCCGGTCAGGCGCGCGCTCAACCGCGCACGGCGCTACTCGAGCAGCGCGCCGAGCTGGTCGGCCGCGCGGAACGCCGCGCCCGCGGCGGGCAGATCGCCGCCCAGCGCATGCGTCAGCTCGGCGGCGGCCGCCTGCACGCGCGGCAGGTAGTCGGCCAGCACCTTCTTGTTGAAGCGATAGCGCGGCACGCCGAGCGAGATCGCACCGCTCAGCACCCGGCCGACACCGAACGCCGGGCACGCGATCGCCGCGCTTTCCGGGTCTCGTTCGGCGATCGATACCGCATAGCCCTGCTCGGCCGTCTTCTCGTAGTCGCCGCCGCGCGTACCGCTGAATGCGAGCAGCACGCGCCCGGCCGCGCCGACGTCGAGCGGGAAGCGGTCGCCCTCGCGCAGATGCGTGCGCACCGAGCGCTGCGCCTGGATGCGAAACAGGCACACGCGCTGGTCGCCGTCGCGCACATAGAACGCGGCCGTCTCACCGGTTTCCGCCGACAGCGTCGACAGGATCGGCATCACGTACTCGCGCAGCTGGAACGACTCGCGATACATCATCCCCAGCTGGAACACGGCGGGCCCCAGCACGTAGCGCCCGTCCGGCAGGCGCTTGATGAAGCGGAACTGTTCGAGCGACTCGAACATCCGCAACAGCGTGCTCATGTTGAGCCCCGTCTCCTCACTGACCTGCGCGAGCATCAGCCCGCCGGGCGCGTTGCCGAACGCCAGCAGCGCGGTCAGCGCGCGGTTGACCGCGGCCACGCCGCCTTCTGCCGGATTGCTTGTCTCCACCTTGCTCATGTCCACCTCTTGCGATGCCGGGCATCGGTGCCAGCGCCGTGTTGGCCGGCACTCGAAAAATGAAAGTCACTTTCATTATACGCAGATCATCGATGACATCAACATGAATCCGCACGGCTTCGTTCGCTCATCGTCGCTCAATCTCCTTTGAAACTAGGCGTTAACGATAATCTTGACGAATGCCATCATCCATCACAAAAATGAAAGTGACTTTCATTTTTAGAGATCAACGATGGATTCTTCGCATCAACCTGTCTGGCGCTCGCTGCTGTACGTCCCCGCCCACGTCCCCCGTTTCGTCGCATCGGCCGCCGCGAGCGACGCCGACGCGCTGATCCTCGATCTCGAGGACAGCGTCCCGGCCGCGTGCAAGGCGGCCGCCCGCGACGGGCTGGCCGACGCCGTGCCGGCGTTGCGCACGCCCGGCCGCGACGTGCTGGTGCGCGCCAACGGCCCGCTCGACCTGCTGGTGCCCGACCTGCGCGCGGCCGTCCGGGCCGGCGTGGACGGCGTCGTGCTGCCGAAGGTGCGCGGCAGCTCGCACGTCGAGGCGATCGACGAGCTGCTGGCCGCGCTCGAAGAGGAAACCGGCGTACCGCCCGGCGGCACGCGGATCGTCGCGATCGTCGAAACGCCGCGCGCGTTCCAGGCCATGGACCGGATCGCGCGGGCGTCGCCGCGCGTCGTCGCGATGATGCTGGGCGGCGGCGACTTCGCGCTGAACTGCGAAAGCGGCGCGAGCGCCGACGTGCTGCGCGTGCCGAAGCAGTTGCTGATCATCGCCGCGCGCGCGGCCGGCATCCTGCCGCTCGGCCTCGTCGGCGGCCTCGACGAGCTGCGCGATCTCGACGCGTTCGAGCGCATCGCGCGCATGTCCGCGGAACTCGGTTATGCGGGCGCGACCTGCATCCATCCGCTGCAGGTCGGCGCGCTCAACCGCGCGTTCCGGCCCGACGACGCCGCGGTGCGCGACGCGAACGCGGTGCTGGCCGCCTACGACGACGCACGCGCGAACGGACGCGGCGCGCTGCGCGTCGACGGCAGGATGGTCGACGCACCCGGCGTCGCCCGCGCGAAGCGCGTGCTCGCGCGTCACGCGGCCGTCGAAGTGCGTACCGGCGGCACGCCCCGGTGATGCGCGCTCAGCCCTTCATGGCCGCGCTTCGTCCCTGCGCATGCGCAGGTCGCGCGATGCGCGCGTGCGTCCCGCCGCGACGCCACCCGTTCGCCGCCCGGCCCGGATAGCGTCGCCCCGCAGCACCGTCGCGCCGCTCGACCGGCGCGGCGCCGCAATCCAATAAATAAACCCACGAAGGAGACAAGCCATGGGCAAGCGGATGTCCGCACTGTGCGGACTGGGCCTCGTATCGGCCAGCGCCTGCGCGCAGAACACGATCACGCTGTACGGCGTGGCCGACGTCTATACGGAATTCCTCACCCACCAGGCCGCGCCCGGCAACAACGCGTCGGCATCGCTCGTGCGGATGGCGTCGGGCGGCAAGAGCGGCTCGCGCTGGGGCCTGAAGGGCGTCGAGGAACTCGGCGGCGGCTGGCAGGCCGCGTTCCGGCTCGAAAGCGGCATCAACCTGAACAACGGCACCGGCACCGGCGCGGGCGGCTTCGACCGCTCCGCGTGGGTCGGGCTGCAGCACGAGCGCTGGGGCGCGCTGCGGCTCGGCCACCAGTACACGACGCTGTTCGACGTCATGGAGCACTATTCGCCGACGGGCGCGTACTCGACGCTGTACGAGCCGGCCGGTGCGATCGTCGGCGTCAACTTCCGCGAGAACAACGTCGCCAAGTACCTGGCGAAGATCGGCGCGCTGACGCTCGAAACGCACTATTCGTTCGGCGGCACACCCGGCGCGTTCCAGTCGAACGCCGCCTACGGCGCCGGCTTCGACTATGCCGGCGGCGCATTCTCGGTCGCCGCCGCGTTCGACAACGTCAACACGCCGCAGCCGGGCGGCTTCGCGCATTTCCGCCGCTACGCCGCCGCCGCGATCGCGTCGATCGACCGCGTGCAACTGCTGGCCGGCGTCACGCACGGACAGAGCGGCGTCGCCGCGCCATCGGTCGTGACGCGCTACACGTTCTGGTGGGCCGGCGTGCGCTACGCGATCACCCCTTTCCTGCAGGCGATCGGCGCGTTCTATTACGAGGACATCCGCGCGCAGAATCCGCCGAACGCGCAGACGCCCGCACCGCACCCGGCGAACCCGCAGCAGGTCACGCTGCAGTTGAACTACTTCCTGTCGAAAGCCGTCACGGTGTACCTGGCGGGTGGCTACGCGCGCCGCGCCGCGCTCGATTTCGACAACTACAACTACAACTTCCTCCACTACACGCTGGCCGGCGACCGCGCCAGCAGCGCGGGCGCGGCACTCGGCCTGCGCAAGCTGTTCTGAGCCCGCCTCTCCCCCCGTTTCAGGAACCTCCGGAGCCACGCACCATGAACCGCCGCCACTTCCTTTCCACGCTGACCGGCACGGCGCTCGCGCTGCCGTTCGCCCACGCCCGCGCCGGCGTGCTGCCGGCCGCCGGCGTCACCACCGGCCGCCCCGATCTCGCGCAGCAGCTCGCCGACTACGCGGCCGGGCTGCAGTATCGCGACCTCGACGACACGACGGTCGAGACGATCAAGGCGCACCTGATCGACGCACTCGGCTGCGCAATCGCCGCACACGACGAACGCCCGGTGCGGATCGCGCGCGATGTGGCGCTTGCTTCGCCGGGCGGCGTGTCGACGATCGTCGGCACCCGCGAGCGCACGAGCCCCGATCTCGCCGCGTTCGCGACCGGCACCGCGCTGCGCTACTACGATTTCAACGACGCCTACGCCGGCAAGGAGACCGGCCATCCGAGCGACAACATGTCCGCGTGCCTCGCCGTCGCCGAAGCGCAGCATGCGAACGGCCGCGACCTGATCCTGTCGATCGCGATCGCGTACGAGATCGCGTGCCGGCTGATGGACGCCGCCGCGATCAGCCCGCGCGGCTGGGACCACACGTGCTACAGCCTGCCCGCCGTCGCGCTCGCCTCGGGCAAGCTGATGCGCATGCCCGCGCCGCAACTGGTGCAGGCGGTGAACCTGTCGATCAACAGCCATCTCGCGCTGAACCAGACGCGCGTGCAGCAGTTGTCGAACTGGAAGGCGCTCGCCGATGCGGACGCGGCACGCAACGCGGTGTTCTCGACGCAGCTCGCGCGCGCCGGGCTGACCGGCCCCGCGCCGATCTTCGAAGGCATGGCGGGGTTCTTTCCGCAGGTGTCCGGGCCGTTCGCGGTCGACACGCGCGAATTCGGCGGGCGCGGCGGCGCGTTCCGGATCGGCAAATGCTTCGTGAAGTTCTATCCCGCCCAGGGGCTCACGCAAACCGCGATTCCGGCCGCGATCGACGTCGCCGCGCAGGTCGGCGACCTGCGCCGCATCCGGCGCATCGAGATCGACACGACCGAGGTCGGCTACGTGACGGCCGGCCGCGACCGCGAAAAATGGGCGCCATCGACCCACGAGACCGCCGATCACAGCCTGCCGTACATCGTCGCGCGCGCGATGCTCGACGGCGACATCACGACCGAAAGCTACCGGCACGACGCGCTGCAGGATCCGGCGCTGCGCGCGCTGATCGAGCGGATCACGGTGCGCGAGGACCCGGCGCTGACCGCGCGTTATCCGGCGCAGGCACCGAATCGCGTGACGGCCGTGTGCGACGACGGCACGACCTGCACGAAGCAGGTGGACGACCTGCCCGGCTCGCCGACGCGGCCGATGCGGCGCGACGACTACGTCGCGAAGTTCACGAAGAACTGCCGGCGGCACTGGAACCCGGCACAGATCCACGCGGCGCTCGATTACCTGTGGCGGCTCGACGAGCAGCCCGACGTCGCGTCGCTGCCGCCGCTGCTCGTCGTCGGCTGACTGGCGTGCTCAACCTACGCCTAAGCCACCGCCGCGACGACGTGCCGTTCGAGCGCTTCCGCGACCTCGACGATGCGGCCGCGCAGCCACGCGTGCGCGTTGCTGCCGTCGTAGCGGCGGTGCCAGTACAGCGACCACGCGACCGGCTCCATCGCGAGCGGCAGTTCGCGGATCACGAGCCGCGCATCGTCGAGGCTCAGCGCATGCCGCTCCGACATGATCACCGCGTACGGCAGCGCATCCAGCATGTTCGGCACGACGAGCCAGTGCGGCACGTTGAGCGCGATGCGCCGCGTGCAGTTCATGGTCGCGAGCAGGTTGTCGATCAGGCTGTGGTCGACCGGATTGATCGTCACGTTGAGGAAGTCGAGCGCGAGGAATCGTTCGAGCGTCAGCGGCGCGGCCGCGTCCGGATGGCTGCAGCTCATCACGCAGACCATCCGGTCATGAAACACGATGCGCGACGACAGCGTGCCCGAATGTTCGAGGCCGGCGCTGATCGCCAGGTCGAGCAGTCCCGATTCGAGCGCGTCGGCGGTCCTGGTGGCGCTCATGTGCACGACGTCCATGCCGATATTCGGGCTGGTCAATCGCATGCAGCGCAGCAGGGCCGGCAGCAAAAGCAATTCGGTGAGATCCGACATGCGCACCGTAAAATGGCGCTCGGACGTAAAAGGATTGAATTGATAATCCGATTCAAATAATTCCTCGATTTGTTGCATGATTTGTCGAATCGGCATGGCCAGCGCCTGCGCGCGCGGCGTCAATTCCATGCCGACCGCCGTGCGCGCGAGGATCTCGTCCTTGAACAGGAATCGCAGCCGCGCCAGCGCGTTGCTGACGGCCGGCTGCGTAAGGCCGACCTTCTGGCCGGCCCGTGTGACCTGCTTCTCCGTCAATAGCGCATCGAGTATGACCAGCAGGTTCAGATCGATCGAACGTAGATTCATGTTT